>NZ_JBTWFK010000001.1:0-1252105 GCF_054788175.1 Bacillus sp. NEAU-Y102
TCATCACGAATGCGACGGTAACCATAACGACCTTCATTTTCCTCATAAATCGCTTTAATCTCAGCTTTCAAATCGGCATCTACATCTGGACGATTCATTTTCTTTACTAAATCATAATACGTGCTTCGAGGAATAGTAGCTAGCTCCACGAGTGCCTTCACCGAATATTTATGCCTTAATTCATAGACTACTTGCGCTTTGTCTTGTTTTGTGATTTTTCCTTGTTTTGAACTAAGGCATTTAACTTTTTTAAGTACTCATTTTCCATCTCAAGCTGTTTAATGCGTGCTTCAAGTGCTTCGACTGACCCTTCAGCTAAATGTTGTTTTAATTGTTTATTTGAATCTTTTTTCATGGATGGACGCCCCTTTTTCTTAGATTGAAGGGCATCAATTCCTTGTGTTTCGAGCTGTTTTTTCCAAACAGAAATCGTTGAAGGGGCAGGAATATTAAAGATAGCTGCCGTCTCAAATAAGGACATACCGTTTTCAATCATAAAGTTTAGTACGTCTAGTTTAAATTGTTGTGTGTAATTTGTACATCGTTTTAGAAAAGCTTCCAGACCATTCTGTTTATATTGGTTTACCCAATTCAAAATGATTGTGTCACTTATACCGAGCGATCTACCCATTTCTCGATAACTTTCATTTCCGTTCAAATAACGTAGAACGATTTGTATTTTTTCATCAGCTGTAAATTTAGCCATAGAAAAACTGCTCTTTTTACTTTTAACATACTTTTTTTAATTTTGTTCATACCATACTTAATCCATAATACAGTTTAACTAAATTTCATTTCAAAGTTTTTAGTTTCAAAAAATCCGATACATCCCATGACCTTACTACATTATTAACTTTTGTTCGCTGTCTGCTACCCCTAGACCATTGCAAACAAAGTATAAAAATAAGAACAATATCAACGAAATCGCCGCCATAATACATCAGCACGCCCCCAATTTCTGCTTGTTCAGTAACTACACCAGCAGGCGGATGAGCATATATGTATTTTGATAATATCCCATGACCAGCTGATGCAATTATTAAAATAATTGATCGGTACATATAGCTATACCTATGGGATATTAAATCAACATAAATCATTGATGTGGTAAACAGATATCCTGCAATAAAAACGTGGAAATGTATGAACAAATGAAGAAGTATACTTTCGTGCATCATCGAGTATAAGCTAGTCGTATAGAGAATCCATAGTCCTCCTAAATTAAGCAAGGTTGCGATAATTGGATGAGTAAGAAGTTGTAGAGGCCTACTCTTTAGTATCCTTGAAAGACGTCGCGCTGTTCTCACATTGAACGTTCGTAAAAAAAGAGTCATTGGAGCGGCTAATGCTATAAAAATTGGAGCAAGCATCCCAAGGAGTAAATGCACAAGCATATGCACTGTGAAATCATTATGAGCACGATGAGCTAAGGGCCCAACAACTGCTATTGCCACACAAATAAGTCCTAAAATCCAGAAGACACTTCGATATAACGACCATCGTTTGTAATGGCGATTTGATAAAATCGTGGCTACTATATAAATTATTAACATAATTAAAATGAATACGAATACTAAAATATCCAGTACATTCCATATTTCATGATGAAGATGGTTATTATTCATTTAAGCTTTTACCTCTCAATAATCTTTCATCAGTTCTTGTCTGAAAAACTAGCAGAATGCCAATTAAGAGCATTACAGTCGCAATTATATTCCATATTACGTCGTAGATAAGAACATTATCTACGTATCGAATCTGATGTATTTTCATTAGTTTGTGTTGAATTATACCGTCATATAATTGAAATCCACCACTACCAAGCATTAATCCGCTCCACCATCTTTTCAACCAAAATGCATTTCTACGGCGAAGATCAGCAACCATAAACAAGGAACCAATCGTTGCAAACCAACTAAAAGCATGAAAAAGACCATCTGAAATGAGTCCAATATCTGTTGTAGATTTATCATAGAAATGGTGCCAATGTAGCAGTTGATGAAAAATAGTTTCATCTATAAAAGCTACTAACCCTAGCCCAAACAAGATACCTGACCATAGATTACGGGTCAAATAAACAGAAGAGGTTAAATAGCTTGTATTATCGGTTTTGGTAACCATTAAATCCTATCCTTTCCACTAATGTATATTCTTATTTTTCCCAAAAGAAAAACGTGCTAAACATACTTAGTACCAAAGGAAAATAACATTCAATTAGATGTATCATATAAATACTTATTCTCAAGCGTATTTAATATTTTATTAAAACTCACTAAAAAAGCTTTAAGTGGTTCACCATTCTAAAATAGAGCTAGTATAATTTCTTTAACATTTTAGAATCAATCTATCTTTTTAGCATTTAATCAATTTATTAACAATGGAAATTACCATATAGTCTTAACTATTTGATCCTCTATAAATAAACTATAGTTTTTCTCTAATGATAATTTCCAAATCTTCATTTTAATATTGCATTTGTATTGCCTTTTGCACATTTTGAACATCATTTTTTAATAGTTGCTTTAAATCATAAGCTGGATAGTAACCACGCTCATACATAAAGTTAAAAACCTGTGCATGTAATTGTATAGCATCATTTATTTGACGGGTTAAAACTTCTCTAAGTCGCGGCGTTGCAGTTTCGGTAATCGCTATTGCATAGTTTCGAACAGATGTCTTTGCTAATCCAAGTAAATCTCCAGCGTAAAATCCAGTGTCATCACGATGCTGCGATTGAAATCCAGGAGCATAAGGATAAAATTGTACTAACTCTTGTAGATTGTTTTGGATGGCATTTATAGCTTTAATATATAACGATTGAAGTGCTTGATTAGGTACATTCCTAACTGATTTTTTTAATTTGATTAAACCGTTTGCTTGAAATGCTACTAATTCATGTAACTCCAATGTTTCATGCCAAGCTAGCTGATTAGGATAAGACATAGACGTTCCCCCTTAATATTCATTCATGCTACACTATGCAAAAAAATTCAAAAAGGGCCTATACTACATGAATTCATTTCAATCTAATTCATGATTGCTTATTATCCTTCTATGTTAATCACAATAAAGTATCCTTAATTCCTCTTCCCTACTTTTTTATATCCTTAATTTTGATTTTCAAAATGACTTCTTCGCCTTTACAATCTATAAATTTAATTTTTTCTTCCTTAAAAATCCCCATCATAATACATCCCTTCTTGTTTCGTTATAAACCATATTAGTTAGAAAATATAAATTTGAACATTGTACCTACATATTCCTTATATATTTTTCAAATTTTATAGCTACTTAAATTTATACGTTATTAAAGATCAACTATTAAAGTAACTACATTGAAGGGGATTCTTCATTAAATCATTTTATTTTTATAGATTAAAAAACAATTATTCTAGTCGTGTTAGTCACCTATTCTTAAATAATTAATAGGTTATATATTATGACTTAGGAGGGATAAAAAGATGACTATGCTTTATAATAAAGACTCTTTACAAAAAAATATTATTACCCTTCCACATTGGCAACGAGAAGCTTTCCGTTCTTTTAAATTAAAAATGACAGATAAAGATAAACCTTTCCCTTGTATACCAGCTCAACACGGCTTTACAGCAAATCACCTCAGGTACGGATTTATTGGTGATCCTAGAGATACGAATACTAGCGAGGATTTTGCTGCATTACTTAAAGAATATACTGAATGTTCTAGAGACACAGGTCAATACGCCTCACTCATTGTTTTTATTCATACACCAACAGATTTAAAGCAAGAAACTACCGTTGAGGATTTTGAACATATTTATTGGTCTCTACTTAATACAACTAGCCGTTTGGACGAGATGGAATGGCCTATGCACATTCCAAATGATCCTATGGAAAACACTTGGGAATTTTGCTTTCATAATGAATCATATTTTGTTTACTGCGCTACACCTGCCCATGTCAATAGACAAAGTAGACATTTTTCATGTATGATGCTTGCTTTAACTCCTAGGTGGGTTTTACAGGGAATTATGAATTCTGAGAAACGCAGTAGAAAACTAAAAAACTTAATACGTCAACGTCTAGCCGCTTATGACAAAGCTCCTATTCACCCTTCTCTTAAAGATTATGGTGAAAAAGATAATTATGAATGGCAACAATATTTTTTACGTGATGATGAAACAATTCCATCCAAGTGTCCCTTTTCTCGAATAATAAAATACTTGCATAAAAATAAGTAACCCACTCCACTTTTTATTATTTAGTTGTACAAACTTTAACCACTGAATAGATTTAATATAGATCAAATTTAGTGGGAGGAGCATATCATACGTGGGCATATTTTTAAGCTATGTTTTCTTAGGTTTATCATTATCTGCTCCAATGGGGCCTATTAATGCTGCACAGTTAGAAAAAGGTATTAGGAGTGGGTTTTTTCACGCTTGGATTCTTGGCATAGGAGCCTTACTTGCAGATGTCATCTACATGGTACTTATTTATTTAGGTGTCATTCATTTCCTCGAAAAAGATATTATAAAACTTTTCTTATGGTCTTTCGGCGCTTTTGTTTTAATCTATACAGGTATCGAAAGTTTAAAAAATGCAAATCAAATTAGCATTAGTAATACGAGAAATGATGATTCAGTTATTAAAAGCTTTTTTTCTGGTTTTTTTATGTCCTTATCTAATCCATTAACAATTCTATTTTGGCTTGGAATTTTCGGCTCTATATTAGCAAAAGCCGCTTCTTCCTATAATAAAGAGCAGCTTTTGTTATATAGTTTCGGGATTATTTTAGGCATTTTTATTTGGGATATTACGATGGCAAGTACATCTAGTATATTTCGTAAAATTTTGAATGCACGTATATTGTCTCTTATAACAGTAGTATCTGGAATATCACTTATTATTTATGGATTATATTTTGGTTTTCAAACTTACCAAATCATTTTTCAATAACTTCTATTATTTAGTTCTGACATACTATTCATGGTGTGAAAAGAAAGATACTTCATATAGCTGGATTCCTTTTTCGTGAGACAAAATGAACAATTATAGTAACAATAATAACTATTCCTAAAAACAACAAGCTCACTAAGAAACCAAAACGCGTTGTTTTTTGTAATAGTGTTCCACTAACAGCTAGTGCAATCATAATAAGACCAATAATACTTTTTATCTGCATCCACCCTTTTGGATTCATTAGTCTCCAAAAGGAAAGAAGGATTAAACTCCATGTATATAACAACATTAATCCAGCTGCAGTTGTTACATATTCATATATATTTTTTGGTAGTAATAAAGCACTAAGGATAGAAGCACCAAGCCCCATTATAATAAGAATTAAAGCTGGAAACGAGATATTTTTCTTGTTTTTTTTCGCAAACATCGCAGGTGCATCACCTTCTTCAGCTAAGTTCATTAATACACTTGTCACTGCAAATAATGAACCAACTAACGTTGAAAAACCCGCTAAAATTAATACTACATTTAAAATAAATGGCACATACGGCAAATTATAGTCTTGTAATGCTATTACAAAAGGACTTTCTTTCGTATTAAACTGATTTAACGGAACCATCATAATTGCCAACCCTAAAGAGACTACGTAAATAATCGTTAAAATCATTAACATTACTCTCCCTGATTTTTGTGCATCTTTAGGGTCTTTCAGTCTTATTGTCATTAACCCCATAATTTCGATTCCTCCAAATGCATAAAATGCATAAATCAGAGAGGACCAAGTGCCTTTTAATCCATTTGGGAACCAATCTTTAAAATTCCGTGGAATTTGCGCCTTATATAAACCACCCTTTATAAATCCTAAAATAACCAAAATAGCAATCACAATGAACCCTATAATAGCCGCGATTTTTATAATAGCCATCCATTTTTCTAAACGTTCGAATATTTTTACCCCTATAAAAATAATTAATATAGCCGCTACTCCATATACAGCAGCAAATATCCATAGTGGTATTTTAGGGAACCAGTAACGTGAAAAGATTCCTAACGCACTTAACTGGCTGCCCATAATAAGCAACTCCGAACACCAATATGTCCATCCGTGACTAAAACCCGCCCAATTTCCAAAAGCTTTTCTTGAATAAATGCGAAACGATCCTTTTTGCGGATCTTCCACAGCCATTTTTGCCAATGCTTCAAATACAATATATGTAGTGAATCCAGTTAAAATCAAAATAAGAATAATTGAAGATCCACCTATTTTAATCCCTATACTGGATCCTAAAAAAAAGCCCGTTCCTATCGTACAACCAATTCCAATAAGTGAGAGTTGCCACCATTTTAAATCTTTTTTTTCTTTCGTTTCGTTCTTAACATCATGACAGGTCATATTACGATTCTCCTTTATTCATTTTGAGAATGTCCCTCATGATTACTTAAGTACTTTTCAGCAAGCTTTTCAACAACATCAACGACATCATGTGCCTTTATTTTATGGTTTGCTACTCTCTCACTTCCTACAGAAATCTCAACTGTAAATAACGCTTCATATTTCATTTTTTCTGCCCCTTTCGCATCAAATATAACCTCTTATCTTTTATCCTTTTATTTCACAAAAATTCATTATGTATTTAAAACCTCGAGAGTCTAAAAGTTAAACAAATAAAAATGTATGAGAAAGGAGAGACGGCATGCCTCTCCTTTATATCTATTTCATATATAAAATTAACGAGTAACGCCACCGCCAAGTTGTTGCTCAGCTAGTGATACAAGACGTTTCGTAATTTCACCACCAACAGATCCGTTTGCACGAGCTGTTGCATCTGCTCCAAGTTGTACACCAAATTCTTGAGCAATTTCATATTTCATTTGATCAAGAGCTTGTTCAGCGCCACGTACTAATAATTGATTGCTACTTCCACTGTTATTGTTTGACATGTTCATTCACCTCCTTCTTTCTTTAATATGTTAAATTACATGCTAAAATATATAGCTAATTAATTGGTAATTACGACCGTGAATTCAAAGGTATAATTGATGCCCTTTAAGCCCAACATAATAGTGTATAGGAGAACGAAATACAATATACGTGCCATGGGATATTATAAATAGGCCTCCATCAGAAAATGAAACGGGTTACGCTATATAAAAGCATAACCCGTTTCTAATGAAATATTTTATTCCATATACGTTTAAACAATGGAGGAAAATGATGAAACATATTGTTGCTTTATTAATTAAATACACAGCGATAACTGCAGTATTACTTATCGTACTCAGTATCTTTCAAGGCATTTCCATTCCTAGAGTATTACTCATTTCTCTTTTCTTAACAGGAGCTGCCTATTTAATCGGCGATCTCTTCATTTTACCTAAATACGGAAATACGATTGCTACAATGGCAGATTTCGGCTTAAGCTTCTTCGGAATTTGGCTTTTAACATACTTGTTTACTAATTTAGATGCTACTCGTAATATTGGACTTTCTTCATTCTTAGCCGCTTTAATTATTGGCGGAATAGAGGTTTTCTTCCACATTTATATGAAGAGGTTAGTACTGCGTAACGACGATGAATTAAGAAATCACAATCATATTCATCATGATAAATATGCTATGGAAATGTCAGATGAATATATGGATTCTTCTACAATAAATAAATCTAAAGTTGAGGATACATCTAAAAAATAAAAAAGTGGCCAATGCCACTTTTTTATTTTTGTTTATTAAGCTTGATCAGAGTTTTTCACATGTAATGGAGGTGGAACTACCCACCCTTTTTTCTTACTTAAACGCAGTAACGTTACACCTGCTTGCGCTTTTTTCATATGAAATTGTCCAAATAGCATTCCGACATCTTCTCGAAGACATTTTCCCATCACTTGACTACATGTCACAAGTCCAGCTGCTAATCCTGTAGAAACCGCTGCTGCAATTTCTGCATCATTAATACGTGCTCCAGGAGGAATGTCTTCAATAGATGCAACTGGTCGTTCTGGCGGAGCTGGCGGTAAAGCTACGCCATTAACTTTTAAAAGAGTTTTTAACTCTTCTATTTCTGAATTCATATCATTTTCAATTAAGCTTTCTAAAAACTTCTTCAAATCTTCGTCACCTGTATGATTCATAAATACTTGATGGCTTGCGATTCCACCTTGTGCGGCTAGAAGATAACTCCAAATATCAAATACTTCTCCGTAATGTAACGGTTCATTTTGAGGGTTTCCACTTAAAATACCCATTTTTAAATTCCTCCCTTTCGAAAATATCATAATCAATATTGATTTCAATATTGAAATCAAATTTTTAAGTATGCTTTTTCCTGCAAAAGCTTTTCTACTATGCATGGAAAACACCTTTCCAACACTGCGTGTTTATTGTTTAGGAAAGTCGTTTACAAATTAAATACCCAAAGATTATGAAAGAAGATTATCAATAATCTTTGAGTGAGAATCCATTTACTATAAGGGTTTTTATTTTTATACATATACAAAAGAAATTGATTTACATATTCGCTATATTTTATACGAATTCTCTTAGCGGTTAGCTCTACCACCAAGTTGTTGTTCAGCCATTGCAACTAAACGTTTTGTAATTTCACCACCAACAGATCCGTTTGAACGAGCTGTTGTATCTGCACCAAGTTGTACACCAAACTCTTGTGCAATTTCATATTTCATTTGATCAAGAGCCTGTTCAGCACCTCGAACTAATAATTCATTACGATTTCCACTATTATTGTTTGCCATATTATTTCACCTCCGATGTTTTTAATATGCGACAAATTATGAAATAATAATTATCCTTTTTATGGAAATTAGATTATGAATAATTATTGAGTTTCTTCTTAAAATAGGGCAAAAGATATAAGAAAGAAGAGTTGCTATAACATACTTTCATAACAACACTATGTACAGGTTTCTCTTTACTAAAAATTTATATTTTATCAAGAGATACATATAAAGTGAAATTTTAATCAGTGGGGTTTTGTTCATCCCCGGGTGATTATCAGCCCTCATCAATCGGGCTTTTACGGGCAGCCGGCAAATAGCGAGATAAATTATGAAAAATGATTCCTAAGGAGATATGAGATGAAAGCTGTAACCTATCAAGGACCAAACCAAGTACAAGTTAAACAGGTTGATGATGCAAAGTTAGAGAAAAAAGATGATATTATTGTAAAAATTACTTCAACTGCTATTTGCGGTTCTGATTTACATTTATATCAGGGCAACATGCCTTTACCTCCAGGTTACATTATTGGTCATGAGCCAATGGGCATTGTTGAAGAAGTTGGTCCAGATGTTACTAAAGTGAAAAAAGGAGATCGTGTTGTCATCCCCTTCAACGTTTCTTGTGGACATTGTTTTTATTGCCAACATGAAATGGAAAGCCAATGTGATAACTCCAATCCTCATTATGATTCTGGTGGATACTTTGGTTATACAGAGAAATTTGGTAACCATCCAGGTGGACAAGCAGAATATTTAAAAGTTCCTTTTGGAAATTTCACTCCATTTGTTATACCAGAATCATGCGAACTTGAAGATGAATCTTTACTGTTTTTATCCGATGTTTTGCCAACAGCCTATTGGAGTGTAATAAACGCTGGTGTTAAGCCAGGTGATACTGTTATCGTCCTTGGTTGCGGGCCTGTTGGATTAATGACACAAAAATTTGCTTGGATGCAAGGTGCTAAGCGTGTAATCGCAGTCGATTACTTAGATTATCGTATAAATTATGCAAAAAAGATTAACAATGTTGAGGTATTTGAGTTTACAAAATTCCCCGATATGGGAGAACATTTAAAGGAAATCACACATGGCGGTGCCGATGTAGTCATTGATTGCGTGGGCATGGATGGAAAAAAATCGCCACTAGAATTTCTAGAACAAAAATTAAAATTACAAGGCGGAACTCTCGGCCCTATTCAAATCGCTACGAAAGCCGTAAGAAAATATGGAACGGTTCAAATGACTGGCGTTTATGGTGGCAATTATAATGCATTTCCACTCGGAGCATTTTGGGTTAGAAATATTAACCTTAAAATGGGACAAGCACCTGTTATTCATTTTATGCCGGAACTATTTGAAAAAATAATAAACAAAGAATTCGATCCAAAAGAGATTATTACACACAAAATCCCCCTTGAAGAAGCGAGCTATGGTTATCAAATTTTTAATAATCGTGAAGATGATTGTATAAAAGTCATTTTAAAACCTTGAAGATACAATTTATTATTCTTAATAAAAAGATAAGATTACACTCCGTAATCTTATCTTTTTTATTAAATTGTAAGTAGCTATTCCCCCATTTTCATCTCATATCGAAAATAGTTATTTCCAAAAGAATTTGCATTTTGAGATCATGATTTATTGGTAAAAAAATGAATTTGAGTATTAAGTAACCAATTAGCGGACACGATAACAATGTTAACTAACTTAAAAGAGGTGTACTTCATGTTTTATTATAAAGAAGAACTGATTAATATTATCAAGCCGGACAAGCCAGATCCAGCTGCCGCAAAAGTTTTACAAGAAATATTAGGTGGGCATTATGGCGAAATGCGTACAATGATGCAATACTTCTTCCAAAGCTCAAATTTTAGAGGTAAAGAGAAGCAATATCGCGATTTACTTCGAGGTGTTTTTTTAGAGGAAATAAGCCATGTAGAACTTGTACAAAATACAATTAATCAGCTACTAACTGGATCTGGTGAACCTACGCCAGGAAATGCTGGTATTGACAACGCACCGCTTGATGAAGCGGTTAAACATGCAAACCCTCACCACTTTATTGTAGGTGCTCAAAGTTCATTACCTGTTGATGCAGCTGGAAATCCGTGGAATGGATCTTGGGTATATAGTCATGGAAACTTAATTAGCGATTTACTAGATAATGTCGTACTTGAATCTACAGGCGTACTTCAAAAGACTAGAATTTATGAAATGAGTTCTAATCAAACATTTAGAGAAACTCTTGCATTTTTAATTGTACGTGATAATGCACATCAAAATGCTTTCGCAAAAGCTTTAGAGACATTGGGTGTTGAATGGGGAAAACTCTTCCCTGTGCCGAACTATGATATTAATAAATACCCAGAGTGCAGAAAGTATGTAGACATGGGATTCCATAACGCACAATTTAATTTTAGCTTAGATCCAACAAGAATGGGAGAAATATTCCAAGGTGAATCACCAAGTAGAAACAAAGGAACATTAGCAGTAACTGACCCGCCAAAAGGTTTTCCTGTACCAGAACTTCCTGAAATGCCAAATGAGCATAGTCCTGGATTAAAAGATATGGGTCTTTAAGATCATTATGGCCAACTATTGATTCATGGTTGGTCATAGTTATTTATAAAGATTCATGTAAACTTGTTGTTAACATGATAGGATGTTTTAATAAATCCTCTTTATTTAAAAGTGATGTTGATTATATTGCTGCTCCTCTTAATTTTGTTTCTATGAACCATTAAACGCCACTGTATACTTACTTATAATCTCCCTACCTCTATTCACGTATAACATCCTTATATTGTAAACAAAGAGGAGGGACTTCTCCCCCCTCTTCTTTTAATTTTTCTTTAAAAGAGTTGCTCCTGCAATCCCTGGGTGTGTCATTTCGAATGGATCTAGAATTAATTCTAAGTCTTCTTGTGACAGTACACCATTTTTCACACAAAGTTCTCGAACGGATTGCCCTGTCGCGATTGCTTCTTTCGCAACGCGAGCTGCTGCTTCATAACCGATATGAGGGTTCACGGCTGTAATAATTCCTACACTTTTCTCAACATACTCTTTTAAGCGATCTTCATTCGCTTCAATTCCTTTTAAGCAATTATCTGTAAAGGCACGGAAACCGTTATTCATAATGCTAATCGATTGCAGTAAGTTGAAAACAAGTACTGGTTCCATAACGTTTAATTCTAATTGTCCTGCTTCTGAAGCAAGGCAAATTGTATGGTCATTACCAATTACTTGGAACGCAATTTGATTAATTACTTCTGGCATAACAGGGTTTACTTTCCCTGGCATAATAGAAGAACCTGGTTGGCGAGCTGGTAACATAATTTCAGCTAAACCAACACGAGGACCTGATGCCATTAAGCGAAGGTCATTCGCAATTTTAGACATATTCATCATACATACTTTCAGTGCTGCTGATACTTCTGTGTATGCATCCGTATTTTGCGTTGCATCTACTAAGTCTTCTGCACCAACAAGTGGCAGTTCACTAATTGTAGCTAAATGTTTTACAACTGCTTCAATATATTCTGGATCTGCATTTAAGCCTGTACCAACTGCAGTTGCCCCCATATTTACTTCATATAAGTGTTGACGCGATTGTTGAATACGTTTCATATCACGTTCAAGTACGCGAGAATATGCTTTAAATTCTTGTCCAAGACGAATTGGCACAGCGTCTTGTAAATGTGTACGACCCATTTTAATAACATGATCGAACTGCTCTGCTTTTAATTCAAATACATCGTGCATATAACCCATCGTTTGTAATAAGCCTTCTAATGCATTTAATGTTGCAATATGAATCGCCGTTGGGAATGCATCGTTTGTTGATTGCGCCATGTTTACATGACTATTTGGACTAATATAATGATAGTCTCCCTTTTCCATTCCTAATAATTCAAGAGCACGATTGGCCATGACTTCATTTGCATTCATATTCATTGAAGTACCTGCTCCGCCTTGGATTGGATCTACGATGAAATGATCATGCCATTTTCCATCAAGAATTTCTTGAGCAGCTTCTGCGATGGCACCGCCCTTGTTTAATTCCAATCTTCCTACATCTGTATTGGCAAGCGCTGCAGCTTTTTTTACAACTGCGAACGCTTTAATTAAACTTTCATGAATTTTATACCCTGTAATCGGGAAATTTTCAACAGCGCGTAAAGTTTGAATTCCGTAATATGCCTCAATAGGTAATTCCTTTCCTCCCAAAAAATCATTCTCCACTCGCACGTTCTTGTTTGTCATTGCCATTTTAATTTCTCCCCCATATTAAATGTAAAACCTAAATAAATCATATGAAGTCATTACCAATCCTTATCAGATTTTATTGTTAAATCGTAGGCTAAAGGCTCTTCAATAATTTTTTTAATCTCTTCTAATTTATTAGTTTTCCCAAGCGCCCACATCAATTTTGCTATGATGGCTTCCGTATTCATATCTCCAGATAATATTACTTGATGTTGTGCCACTTTCCGTCCTACTTCATAGAGAAGTATGTCTTCTCCTTCTTCCAGGCATTGAGTAGTAATCACTACAGCAATCCCCATTTCAGTCAACTCTTGAATTTTCGAAAGCAAGTTCCTTCCTTCAAAAGGTAATCCACCGTTACCAAAACTTTCAATAATAATCCCTTTGTACAAATCTTTTAAACAATCAAATATCTCTGGTTTTGTACCTGGATACAATTTCATAAGAAAAACATCCGTACATAAATTAGTATTTATTGAAAGTTCATTATGGGAGGACTTTGGCTTCCAATGATATTTCAGTTCATCTTCATTTACCTCAGCAACATATGGATAATTCACACTTTCAAATGCATCATAACTTTTTGTTCGCATTTTAACTGCTCTCGTCCCAATAATCACCCTACTATCAAAAACAATAAACACACCGCCAACATCCTCACAGGCAAATCTAAGAGCATCAGCTACATTTTTCTTTGCGTCTGTCTTTTTAAAACTAATAGGTACTTGTGAACCTGTTAAAACAACTGGTTTTCTTAAACCTTGAAGCATATAAGATAACGCGGAAGATGTATAAGCTAACGTATCCGTTCCATGTGTAATCACAAACCCGTCATAGTCATCATAGTGATTAAAAACAGCATTAGCTATTTCTTTCCAGTGCTCAGGTTGCATATTGGTACTATCAATATTCATTAAGATTTTGCAATCTATTTCTAAGTTTCGAGAAGACTTCGAAAAATAATTCAATAATTCCTCAGCGGACAATCCTGGAACAAGCCCCTCATTCCCCTCCACAGATGCAATTGTCCCACCAGTTGCAAGTAATAAAATTTTCTTCATACACAACCCCTCCATAAAATAAACAACGATATATCGTTCGCGTAATGCGTATTTATATTTATCATTATAGAACTTAATTTGAATTAATCAAGATTTTGTATTCAATACGCGTACTTTTTTTCTATTCTTGATTCTTTTTCTATGTTATAATTAATTTAATAAAATTAGATGGGGTATGAGACGAATGCTGGAACGTTTATCTAAATTAAGAAAAAATCAAAAATGGTCCTTACAAGAGACAGCAGATCGACTTGGGATTGCGAAAAGCACCTATGCCGGGTATGAAAATGGTTATAGATTACCTTCATTACAATCTTTATCAAAAATAGCCGATTTATTTGATACATCTGTAGATTATATATTAGGTCGAATTGAACATTCACATCAAAACAAAGATGTAATTGATATTACAAGACTCCTAAACGATCCAGATCCAACACTTTTAATAGATGGAGAAGCACTGTCAACAGAAGAGATAATAGATTTTATTGCTTTTGTGAGAAGTAAACGAGAACTAAGTTCCAAGAGAATAGAAAATATTGAACCAACATGTAAAAGTTGATTCAATAAAAAACGAAGACACTGTACTCTTTAAACTTAGAAATACTTAGACAATTAATTTGCAAACGGTTTATATAATGAATTCTTAGCAGCTGGCCTCATTCGGGGACTTATACTTGGAAATAATCCCATTGGTTATATGATTCAATTATTTTTCATCATTTGTGTAGTGGTAGCAGCTATTTTCGGAGGTTTCACATCCAATAAATCAATTATCATGAAACAAGGATTTCTCGCTATTTTAGCGTTGCTTGCCCTTTTATCTGTCATATAGAACTAAAGCTTTTCAATAAAGGAACTCACTTTTGAAGAATACGCCATTCTTTCTGTAGATTTATAAGAAAGAATGGCGTTTTTGTATGTCTATTTCTGTATCGAAAGAATTTGAAAGTATAACAGAATTCAAACAAGAATTAGCAAAGTAGATAAAGTAGATAAAGTACTATAATCATGAAAGAATCAAGGAAAAATAAAAGGAAATGAATCCAGTATTGTACTAGGCTCATTCCCTAGAGACTACTTAATAAACCGACCTTTCTAACTTTCGGGGGCACAGTCTAGTTGAAGTGCTACAACTACTTTAAAGTTAAGTGTTTAACCTTGAAGTACTTAATTCTTTTTTCCAGACAAAGCATACATTATATCTTGATGCTTTATTGTCCTCTTATAATTATGTGGTATCGGGAATTTGTTTCGGTGTTCTTTTATTATAATTATGATTACTATAAGTGATAAAGCTACAGGTATAAAAACGATTAACAAAGCATCTTAATGTTTATGAAATTCTTTGTTAATCGTTTCTCTTCTCCCTAATCTCCTGCGAGACTATATTTTTTCATTAAAATTCCCCATATCTTATTTGATTTATTCTGTAACACCAGATTGGGTTACTTTTACATCAGCTGTTACACGAAAACGTAAATGTTTATAGGATTCTTCCCATTCTTGACTGTTCCATTTTCTTACGTGAGTTCTACCAAGCTTTCTAAGTCCTATAGGATCTGTGTCTTTTTTAATAAATCTCTTTATCAATGTAGTTGCTTTTTTCTCTATTTCTTTTTCCATAATTTTTTCTAATTTTTTTATTTCTTTAGGATTATCTAGATTTTTTGTTTTTGTAAATTCTTGAATTTCAGCTTTAACTTGAATATGAGCATTTACGAATGGATGCTTACTATTCCCCTCCATCTTATATTTTGTTCTAGCTTTTATATTCTCTATCGTGGCGTAAGTATTTGGGGAACCAGGTAGTTTGAATTGGTATGTACCTTGTTTAAAATTATCTGTCAACAATTTAAATACAAATAAATCTTTAGGGTTTACTTTATCAACCATTTTACATCTTTTAAAAAGTGCTATTCCATCTAACTCCAACACATTACCTTTTTTAGATATTATCGGTAAATATGAATCTCTCGCATCATCATTAAGTTGGTTTAAAAACATAAAAAAATTTGTTTTTGGCTGCGTTCCATTATCCATATTTTGCTCCAGTAAAGAGGATAGATAGGAAGCAATTTCTTTTTCTTCAGAATAGTTCCCCTTTAATAGTGATTCCCCTTTTACATTTGTAATTGCTAAATAAATTGCATTTCCTACACTAGGATTTCGATTCAAAGTCTCTAAAATTTCCTGCATTCCCTTTTCAATTATTTTTTCATTAAATATAATAACACGCAATTGCCCCAACTCTAGAGGTCCAGAAGATTTTTCGGATGCTCTTGCAAGAACTTCTCTACCAGTCTGGCCTGATGCTGAATAGATTTTCGTTTCACCTTCCCCGCCTCCTTTATAAGCTGAAATCGCAAAGGTTCCTTTTAGCTTACCTTTTGCTTCGGTATCATATGCCGCAACTTGAACTAAGTCAATGTCATCCACAATTTTCGTTTTAGCACAACCTATTAAGAAGACACTTACTATAAGGAAAAGTATCCATCGCTTCATGTTTATCTCCTTAACTTTATTTTGGCGGTTTGAATTAGCCATAGTACAGGTAGGTATACATATATATATATAAAGCCCATTTGACCTGTCCAAGTATTTAATAAGTTAATTTTATTACGGTTATTCAAGAAAAATGATAAAACAAAGATGAATAGGATGATAACTGGCAAAACATATTTTTGCTTTATTCCCAGTGCCTCTTTTATACCACGACTTACTCCCCATAATGTAAAGGAAACATTGGGTAATATAAAAAAAGCCCAAACAGAAACAATAATGTATTCAAACCGCTCTATAAAGGGAAATTGTATAATTTTAATCATGCTTAAATATGCCCATATCGCACTCGCTAGTTGTTTTTCACTAAAAAATGCAAGAGTTAAAATCATAAGGTATGTGTAGACAATAGTCGTTACTAAATTTGCATAGTGCGCATATTTTTGAGACGTTTTTGCCTTTTTAATAAATGGGTAGTACAGCAATAACATTTCAAATCCAAAAAAACTAAACATATTTCCTTTCATTCCTTTCATAATTTCTAGGAATGAATGCTGTGCAATTGGAAATAAATTTCGGAAATCTGCATACTGCAAAGGATAAAAAAATGTGAAGATTAGAATGCTTGGGATAACGATTCCAAAGAAACCGATTCCGGCAACTACACGAAATCCTCCAGTAACAATGTAATAGCATAAACCCAAAAAAGCCCCAGCTATAACCCAAGATGAAATAGAAGGAAACATCCAAACATGTACTACTTCGATATAAGTATGTAGTGTTGTTGCACCTAACAATACAATATAGGATAAAAAAATGAAGTTGAATATTCCACCAATCCATTTTCCAAGTACGTTTTGATTGATTGCAATGATGTCTCCATTACCCTGATTTAAAATCTGATATATGATCCAAATCATAAGATTAACAGATATTCCAAAAAGTAGCGTGCTAATCCACGCATCATTTCCAACTAATTTTGCACTAATCCTTTCAAAACCAAGCATACCAACCCCCATCTGTATAGTAATAATTAAAAAAAATACCATATATGGAGAGACTTGATACTCAATTGGGATCTGTTTCATAATGCTCCTCCCTGTTAAATTCAATCATCAAAATCATTTCTTGATAGTATTTTATTTTTCTCTACCTCTTCTGGATTAAAGCGAAAACGCTGTTTAGACCTTGAAAAAATAGGACGTCGAAACATCGCTGAAATCGGCATACGTACAATACTGTCTTTCCAATCTGTAAGGCGTGTAGGATAAAAAGGAAACAAATAAGGACGTCTTAATGATTCTGTACGTAATAAACGTGCTAAAAGCAAAGAGCTTGTTAAAACAATTCCTAATAAACCCAACAGGTGTGCGGCGATTATAAAAGGAAAACGAATTACTCGAATTGTATTACCAATTCGATATATTGGTGCTGTAAATGAGCTAAGGGCTGAAAGTGCAACAATGATAATAAGTACATTACTTGTAAGACTTGCCTCTACCGATGCCTGTCCAATTACAATACCACCTACTATACCGACAGTTAGACCCACTTTAGTTGGTAAACGTGCCCCCGCTTCTCTCAGTAATTCAATCGTTATTTCTAAAAAAAGTGCTTCAATAACTGGAGGAAAAGGTACTTTACTTCTCGATATGATTAACGTTTCAAGAAGTTCTCTCGGAATTAGCTCGTAATGATATGTTAAAATTGCAACATATAATGGAGTTGTTAAGACAGAAAAAATAAAAGCAAAAAGCCTTAGCAGTCGAAAAAAGGAGGAAATAATCCAAGGCATGGTGTAATCTTCTGTCGTAGAAAAAAAGTCAATTAATGTTGTTGGAAGAGTGATAGCATAAGGCGAGCCATCTACAAAAAGTGCAATTTTCCCTTCTGCTAATACAGCTGCCACACGGTCCGGACGTTCTGTATTCAAAAATTGAGGGAATATAGAATTCGGGTTGTCTGCAATTAACTGCATCAAATAAGTACTATCCAAAACATGGTCTGTTTTTATTTGACTTACCCTTTTTATAATTTCTTGTAGATTTTGATCATTTACAATTCCCTCAATAAATACAATCGCAACAGTTGTGTTAGAGAGAGATCCTACTTTCAATTCTTTCATTTGTAAATAAGGTGTTGGAAGCTTTCTACGTACTAAATTTAAATTTACATCTAAATCTTCGACAAATGCGATTTGCGGACCCACAATATTGTATTCAATTTCGGCTTTTGTAATATCCCTTTTTTCTTTCTTTGACACATTTACTAACAAACAATTTAATTTATCTGTATCGAACTGAATCAGTATATAGCCATTTAAAATACTATCCTGAATATCTTCCATTTGATTTGTTATTTTTGAATTCTCAAAAGGTAAGACAGAGTGAATATCTTGTAACGAATCGAAGCTCTTCTCTTTTATATAAGTCAAAACCTCTTCATGAAATATATTTACATCGATTAATGTTCTAAAATATGAAATGACTATAGAGGAATTATTAGAAGCAATTTCCAACGTTATAAAATCTTTAGATTTTTTTAGTAATTTCATTAAATCCTGCAAAGATTCTATAGAGTAAACAGATATTCTTTCATGTGGTTTCAATTGATAATACCCTTCCTTTCAGAAAGAAACTATATATAGTTTTCAGGAAATTGCTATTTTTAAAATTAGGGATGGTGATATGTAAATATACTTATTGAATTAATAATAACGCCTTTGAAAATAACTTAACCAAAATTAGTTAAAAAATGTATTAAAAGTAAAAATAAGAAATGTTTTCGAGCATAATTACAATATTAAAAACATCCTTTCTTTTAGTTCTAAAGAAAGGATGTTTTTATAACAAGCTTTTTCAATTGTCTATTCTATAGGGTGAATTTACCAGTGTTCTTCTCTTTATTATTTCATTAAGTAACATTAGCATTACATTCTGTATGGTTTCTTTAAAAATTTCAGTAAAAGAATATATTAATTTTGAAGTGTACAAATAGGGAGAGTGACTTCAACTGTAGTCCCTTTATTCACTTGACTCTCAATAAATACCTTTCCCTGATGTGTTTCAATGATTTTATAACAGATCATTAACCCTAAGCCAACCCCCTCTTCTTTAATACTATAAAAAGGTTCTCCAAGGTATGGTATACGTTCTTTTGGAATCCCACACCCTTGATCGATAAAACGAATTCTTACTTGATTATTATCAAGTATATTTATTTGAATCAGAATTTCCCCTCCCATCGGCATAGATTCAATTGCATTTTTTAATATATTAACAAATACTTGTTTTAATTGATTTCCTTCACATGAAATCAATGGAATACCAGGGTTAAGATCGATTCTAAATTTTATATTATGCATCATTGCTTGAGGTTGTAGTAGCATTAAAACTTGATCCATTAGCACACTAATATCATTAGGTTGTATTTTTACCACCTGTGGTTTGGCTACCGCCATAAATTCAGTTGTTATGCTCTCTATACGCTCAATCTCTGATGATACTATATTAATATAACCCTGATTATTCTCATTTTCTGTTGATTTTAGTAATTGCATGAACCCTTTCATTGCAGTTAATGGATTATTAATCTCATGAGCCATTGCAGTCGCTAATTGTCCTACAACAGCAAGTTTTTCAGATTTTCGTAATAATTCTTCTGTTTTTAGCCGTTCAGTGATATCACGAGAAATACTTAGGAAAACCTTTTTACCATTTAAGTTAAAAACACGAACACTAAACTCAGCTGTTATTACTTTTCCTGTTGGAAAAACATATTCATCTTGCAAAGTGAAGGAAGTTTGTCCCTTTTTAATTTTTTCTAATAGCCTTACGATCATTTGAGAATCTTGTGGTACTATATTTGAAAATGATAATGAGAGCAACTCTTCTCTACTATATCCAAATCTTCTACACCCAACAGGGTTCACCTCAATAAATCGACTTGGAGCATTATCTTCATTCAGCTCTACTACATATACCGCATCAGTTGCTTGTTCGATTAGTGCACGGTACTTCATTTCACTATCTCTTAATTGCTGGTGTAATCGATGCCGTTCTCTTTCTGCTTGTTTTCTTTCAGAGATGTCTCTACATATTGCTGATAAAGCTATCACATTTCCTCTTACATCTAGTATAGGAGAAACTGTCAGACTAACATCAAGAAGACTCCCATCGCTCCTTTGTCTAACAGTTTCTAATCTAGTAACCACAGATTCACCTGTTAGAATTTTCTGAATATTTTCGAGCGATTCTTCCATTAAAAAATCTGGTACACAAGGTAATCTCTTACCTATGATTTCTTGTGATGACCACCCAAATATCTTTTCATAAGCTTTATTGGCTTGTAAAATATGCCCTTCTCGATCAGAAATGGTAATAGCATCTAGATTGTGCTTTATAAATGATTCCAATAATTCTTTGGTAGCGCTTAATTCTGATTCTACCTTTTTCCTTTCGGTTATATCAACTGTAGAACCAACAACTTCAATAACTTGTCCATTTCGTTTAATCGGCCTAAGCGCAATAAGAATAATAGTTTTATCATTTGGCCAAGGTAATTCAAATATAATTTCTTTTCCTTCCCATGCCTGAAGATAGTACTTCATCAATTGTGGAACTAAATGTGGAGGAACAATAGAAGCATCAATAGTACGTAAGCTTTTTCCTACCACCTGTTCAGAATAAAATCCGTTTTGATAATAAAACTGTCCATCACATAAAGTGTGTATAAAGTGCTTATCCACTTTTTTAAATTTAAAAATTCCTCCTTGAAGCTCATGTACGGTATCTGCAAGTTCTTGCTCCGATTTTTTTAATTCTCGATTCATTTTAGATAAGTCCTGTGTTAAATAATACAATCTCTGGTAGGCTTCCATAAGGAATAGCCCAATTAAAAGTCCTAACGCTATATATAATAGGCCTCCTGTGTAAAGTAATGTAGTATTAAATAATACGCCAACTAACCACTTTATTCCAATAAAAACAGAAAAATATAACGATGCACTTTTAAAAGGATGTAGTTTTTTAAAATAAGTTTTAAAAGTAGAAAATAGAATCCCCATACCTAAATAAGCAATCACAGGAGGTTCCCAATACCCTCCAGTGTAAAAGATACGCATTACAATTATGCTAATTAACGTAATCCAACCAGCAATACGACCAAAGTAAATAAAAGATAGAATAAGAGGAACAACTCGAAGATCGTAAGAAAATCCCATGTATGGAAAAGAAAAGAACATTAACGTAACTGCAATAATCCCTCCATAGAGCTTTTCGAAATATCGACTAGAATTAATTGTAAACACTTGAATAAATATTGCTGCGCTAACTAATAAAGAAAAAATAGAAAGGTTGATGAAATAATCTTTAATAATCATGTAATGTCCCTCCTTGCATTAAGTGTATTCGACAAAAAAGCTAAAAATCCTACAAATTGTATAAACAGTTCAAATGCATAAATTTTAAACTAGGATAAAATCTGGAAAAGTAAATAAGGAGCACAGCAGATGAGATATTTTAATGAAAAATAGTTCAAAAAAGATAATAATAGTAACCGTTGACTACTATTATCTTTTTTCTTTAAGTTATCGTAATACGTATGAAACTCTAAGGGACGTGGTATGTCATTTCATCAAACAATGATTATATGCTGAGTCATGAATATAGAAACTTCAACAGTAATTTTTGAAAAATAACATAAAAAACAAAACTATCTTTGAAAATGGAAAAAATCTATATAAATGTCAACTAATCTATGTACAAAAACGTTCACTTAATTTTGCATAAAGTCACTCCACTTAGGAAGCTAAGTAGTTCTTCAAGGTCGATAAGAACACCTGTAGATGCTTCAGGATAACTACATAATTGTATGAGTAATGTACTTGAAACCTTTCGGTAAAACCATACACATAATACAACTAACTCCTTGGTTCAATATTTACTTTTTCGCTGAACAAATTCTTTTTCTTGAGCAAAATATTCTAGGATATAAGGAGATTTTTCAATTAACTTGGTGTCTAGTTTATTCTCCAGCTCCAATTACTTCGTTACTTTCAGATTCAGTTCATTATATTTTGTATTTTGTCTTTATACACAACATATTCTTTACCATCCACTACTGCTACTACCGCAAATTCATCATTTGGATTGAATGAAAGCCAATCAGCCCACATGTTAGTATTAGCCCCTCCACTCCACATATTATGAACAGTGTTTTTAGTTAAATTCATAACTTTATAAGACGCATTTGGCGCATTTGTTCCAGTCTTTATTTCAAAAGTGTATGCGTTATGAATTTTTTTATAAAAGTAGAAAACGTTTGATGGACGAAGCTGATTCAAAAAATCCTGTTCTTTTTTCTCTGCAATTTTTATCCCTTCTTGCAAAGTGACAACATCTGTTTTTAATGTTTTCCAACTGTTTTTCGCTGCATTCAAGCTAGGGGTTAAGAATTTATATTTATTTTGATCAGCTTTTTGATCAGCTTTATCAATATGTCCCATTACACCCGAATATTGAGAATCTAAATCCTCCCATTGCGTAGACATATAAGTAAGAGCAGTGATAGCACTATCAAGCATACTATGCATATCACTAATATTATGAAATGCAACTCCAACTACACGATTCAATGTTATTTTATAATCTACAGTCTGACGCAATTTTGCTAATTCAGGTTCTAGCCAACCTAACTTACCTCTTGCATCACCTATCATTATGCCACCAGCAATCAAGGTTGGAATAAAGGGGATTTTCACCATGTCTAACCCCTTAGATTCTATGTCTTTCTGATATTTTACTTGTCCTAAAAGGTCCTCTAGACGCTTTTGGTCAGCCTCCACATCAGCACCTTGGTTTTTTAAAATCGATTGCAATGTCTCTTTATGACTTCCAAATGTTCTAACATCTTCTCCAATAGCATTTTTTAATTGAATTAATTCTTCTATTAATGCTTTTGCAGACTTTTGATTTTGTTGAATTCCTCCCTGTAAATCTGTAATCCCTTTTTTTAAAGTATCTCCATTTCCAGTATTAATCGCCTCTACTAATGTTTCATAATAATTTTCAAATTTTGTATCGTATTCTATAATGCCTGTCAATGTATCAAAAAGCTGTTTTTTTACTTGTGTATTCCATGTAACAGCATGTGCTCTTGCATTCTTTTGATCTTGTACAATTTTACTAGGTAAATCTGCATTTCCATTAATAGTTATTCCTTCAAAACTCACATCTGGATTATTAATTAGCAAATAAGAATATTCATTCATAGCTTTTGCAAATAAACCAGCATCTTGCAAAGCTTTTTTCATCTGTTCTTCATTTGCTGAAAGAGATATATTTTCAGTGTTCGTTTGTTCAATTTCAATCGCAAAAGTTTCTAGTGGTATGACTGCATAAGTAGTTGTTATAGTTAAAAACGCTGATACAGCGAGTAGTTTATTAGGGATTTTTTTCATCATTTCGTATTCCTCCTATATAAGGTATGGTTTCAAGTTCTAATCTTATTAAAAAGCGATGTCTTTCAAAATGAGTTCTACATCTTTTATCAGTATCGTTTGAACTTTCTTTAGCAGCCTTCAAATCATTAAGTATTAAAGAAAATGTATATAATCCGCTTCAAATTAACCGATTCTGTTGCAAATTTTAAAAAAGCAATTAAACTACAAGGTTATTTTTTATTCGAATCATACTTATATATAATTGAAAGGCGAAGTCTTTAATGAGACTCCGCCTTTCTGTTATATAAGGATTTATTAATTATTACTTTTCTGTTTAACAGTGTAATCATAGACTTTCTATGTTTTAGTTCACTTTACGCAGAATTAATATTTCCCTATTTTTGTGGAGTAACAGTTTCCACTTTTAATTCCTTTATTCCTTCTTTTAATGTAACAGCATCTGTTCGTAATGTTTTCCAACTGTCTTTCGCTGCATTTAAATTAGGTTTTAAGAATTTAAATTTATTTTGATCGGCTTTTTGAGCTGCATTCTCAATATGCCCTAGAACGCCCGAATATTGAGAATCTAAATCATGCCACTGCGTGGACATATAAGTAAGAGCGTTAATAGCATCATCAAGCGCCTTGTGCATTTCATTAATATTACTGTAAGCAACTCCAACTACACGATTTAAGGTTACTTTATAATCCACAGTCTGACGTAATTCTGCTAATAAAGGCTCTAACTTACCTAAATTATCCCTTGCTACTCCCACTATAATACCGCCAATTATTGGTAGACCCAAAATAGCACCCTTCATTACATTAAACCCATCAGATTCTAATTGTTTATAATAGTTTACTGATCCTAATACTTCTTCTAGACGCTTTTGATCGGCATCAACATCTGCACCTTGATTTTTTAAAATTGACTGCAAGAGCTCTTTATTACTTCCAAAAGCTCTAACATCATGTCCAATAGAGTCTCTTAATTTAGTTAATTCTTCTATTAGTTGTTGTGCATACTTTTGATTTTGTTGAATTTCACCTCGCAAATCTGTAATCCCTTCTTTTAAAGTTTCTCCATCCCCTGTATTAATCGCTTCTACCATTGTTTCATAATAATTGTCAAATGTTGTATCGTATTCAACAATACCATTCAATGTATCTAAAAGCTGTTTTTTTACTTTCGTATCCCAAGTAACAGCATGTGCCCTTGCATTCTTTTGATCTTGTACGATTCTACCAGGTAAATCTACATATCCATTAATGGTAATTCCCTCAAAATTCACATCAGGATTCTTAATTAACATATAAGAATAGGCATTCATAGATTTTGCAAATAATCCAGCCTTTTGCAAGGTCTCTTTCATTCTCGCTTCATTTGCAGAAAGAGTCGTATCTCCATTGTTCGTTTGTTCAATTTCACTTGCAAAAGTTGTTACTGGTGAAACTACATTAGCAGTTGTAATAGTTAATAGCGTCGATACAGCGAGTAATTTATAAGGGATTTTTTTTATCATTTCATTTTCCTCCAATTTAGGTTTTAAATTTCAGTTCTACTCCTGTTTAAAAGCAATATCTTTTGAAATGAATTCTGCATCTTTATGAATATCATTCCAACTTTCTTTAGCGGCTTTTAAATCATCTGGTATTAAAGAGAATTTGTGGTCTTGCATAGAATCGATATTATCCAGTAAATCTGTATAATTTGCGCCCATTGTATTCCATTGCTTTTGAATATTTGTTAGAGACAATATCGCTTGATCTACAGTCTGATATAAATATGCCAATGTTTCTTTCGCGTTAGTAAGCGAAAGAACTGCTTGATTAGCACGATCTGCTTTCATACTTAATTCTCCGATTTTGTTAGAAATTTCATTATAGGAGTCCATATGCTTAGATGCTGTGACACCAGCCGCAGTTCCTAGACCGATACCAGCTGCACCAAGAGCCGAGAGTCCACCAACAACAGCCGGTGTTGCTGTACCGCCAGTTACAACAATAACTACCGCTCCTCCAATAGCTGCAATAACTAAAATAGCTGCTCCCAATCCACCACCAATTGACCATGCTAATACATCATCAAAATGTTTTTTCTGAGTAGAACGAAGTTGCTCAATTTCAGCTTGAAGTTGTGGAATCGTTGCCTGTTGACCTGCTAATATTGCAGTTAATCCACCTTTCCCATCTGGACCACCAACATTATTTTTAAAATCTGTAGAATTTTGATATAGTTTCCCTTTGAAGTCTTGTAGCATCTTAATCACATCTGTAACTTCTTTTGAATTTGTATTGATTGTAGTAATTAAATCATTTATACCCTCTTTTAGACCTGCCTTATCTTTCTTTTGTACAGTTTCTACTAATGTGTCGTAATAATTTTGAAATTGTTCATCGTAATTTACAATATTACGAGCAGTTTTTTGAATCTGTGGCTTCGCTGTATCTAACCAGTAATTCGCATTGATTCGTGACAGCTCTTGATTAAGGTGAATATTTTTGAGCAACTCTCCCCCCTCTGAGCCTAAATCGATATTAGATAAATTTACATTTGGTTGCTTAATCATTGTTTTTGCGTATAAATCCATTACTAGAATATGAGACCCTGTTTCAGCTAATGCTTTCTTCAGTCCTTCGGGGCCTAATGCATAATTGCCTACTTTTTGTTCTTGAGCGGTCGTTTCTTGTGCAAATGCATGAATAGTGTTACCGGTAGTAGCAGTTATAACAGTTGCTAATGTAGCTAAAGTTAGTACTTTGAATGGAAATTTTTTCATGACTATTCTCCTTCTTTCGCTAAATGCTTATAATCTGTATGAATTCCCTAAAAACGCAATATTAAAATTTATATACTTGTTCTTCAAGGTAACTTATTACATTTTTTAATTGTCTTAATGTATCTTTTTGAGACTGCTCGTTAGTTGTATCAACATTAGTAGATAATTTTGTAATGCTATTTTTTATTAGATTTAAATCTTCTTTATAGCGCTTTAGTAGATCCAGTTCTACATCTACTTGATTTGCAAACGTATGCAAATCATTTTGTGTAAGAAGAAGCATTGATTTTTGTAAATCAGCTATTGATAGTTTCGTTGTTAAATCATATATTTTTTGATTTTGTTTCTCTAAATCATCTAAATATGCTCGCTGTTCTGCTGTTAATTTATTTACTTCAGCAAAAACGCCAAATGTTTTCTTAATCTTTTCGGTATCAATGACCTTCATCAGGTCATACTCTTGTGTTTTTGCTGCGGCTGCGGCTGCTATTTCACCTTGTTTGCTTTTCTCAATTGCTTCACGAGCTGCTTTTTTTGCTGATTCAATCTCTAGAGCAGTTTTACCTTGTTCTGTCGCTTCTTGCGCCGCTTTTTTCTCCGCTTCTAGAATAGAGTTGTTAATTTCTTTTCCTTTGTTATACGCTGCCACCCCTGCTTGAGCAGCTGGTTCAATAATTTCTTTTGAAAGACTATAAACTTCTTTGAATATAGCAAATCCCTGCTCATTTAAAGCTCCTGGTATTAATGCAATTTGCTGTAAATCATTTTGAATTGCTTTTTTGGTATTTAATATTTCATTTTTTAACTGATCTATTTTTCCTGTTCCATCTGTACTTAGTATGCCTTGCGCAGTTGCCACATTAGTATCAAAATCTTTTAATTTTTTATCAAGCTGTAATTTAAGATCTGTTAATTCATTGATTTGTCGTTGCGCATTTTCTTGATTCGTCATAGCCATTTCTTGAAGTACTTCAAGTCTATCCGAAAACCCTTCTCTATCTTCTTTATTGTCTACAAACGATTTTAATGTCGGGTAATAACTATTAAATTTTGTTACAAATCCTTTACTTTTTGAATTTAATAGAATTAACTGTGGATAGAGTTCCGATGACCATTCCTTCATATCTTGTTTGATTAGGAATTGATTGGTATTTAAAGCTGGGACTTCCTCTAGCTGTACATTAGGACTCATTAAAGATTGATCAATATACGTTTGGATTAATTTAGATTGCGCACCTAATTTTCGTAATGAAGAGGAAATATCCATGCCTTCCTGTTGAGTTTCCGCTTGAACGATTGGTGTTGCGAGAGTATTGATAGGAATAGTTGCTCCAGTTACAATGGATGTGACTAATAATCCTGTCATTATTTTAGTTTTCATTCCGTACACTCCTTTACCATTGTTTTTATAACTTAATTCATATAACTTGTACGACCGCTCTCTTTGTAAACTGGATAAGAAGGAGAAATCTTTCAGATACGTTAATATCGTTGTTTTTTACTTCTAATAGGATGTAAGGATTTTATTTATCTCTCATTTCGATACTCTATTTTTTAAAATATAAATAACAAAAATTTATTAACTATATTTGAATCAGGCACCTTATGAGTAGTAAATTATTAATTCTTTCCTAAAGTTGCGGTTTAACTTACAGAATCGTGAGGATCAATAAACCAATGCTTACAGTTAATCTTGTCATAACATTGTTTAATTTCAATTTAATAATATCCCTCTTAGTTTTGTCAGCAAACTTCTTAGTAGACAACAAAAGGTGAAATTATACTGTACATTACTTATACTTTTATTGCGGAATAACTTCACTTTTGTTATGCAGAAACTTAGAACACGTTTATTACCAATTTGATTCTTGACCTCTTGTAAATAAATTGACTATTTAGAAAATTATTAAAGACATAATGTTACTTATAACTTCACTATAATTCCTATTAGCGTAACCTTCTCCTTTCTGTCTGGTCATACCAGTTATGTTGTTCATTAAAACATTAAATTTTTAATGCGTAAATAGAAAAATTTTGTCGATTATGCTCGATAATTTACTGTTAAATAAAAATATGAACCGAAAAAAATTATATAAATATAGTTATTCGTAAATTTCATTTCTGTAATTGTAATGATTACAAATTAATGTGTATACGGTTAAAAATAACTATTTTAGCTCAACCAAGAAATTTTATTTTAGAAAAAATACTTATAGAATAATATAATAGGTTTTTTTATACTTTTTTACCTTTATTTAGTTATGTATAATTGCATAAAATGTAGATATATTTAGTAATATATGTTATATTATTGATTTTTTCACGAAATATCCCAATATCATTATTAATAAATATCTAATATGAAGATATTAGTCTATAAACTTATCATCGTTATAAACATAGGTTTTAAATTACAAAAAAGCTGCAAAGCTTCCTTGGAACACTTTGCAACCTTCTATCTTTTTGTTTCCTTTAGCAAAATAATGGTTAGTGAATTTTCATTTTTTGGGATACTTACACCCATGTTTAAGTCTTTACATTGGAGACAGTAGATAACAAACTTATATTATTGTATATTTTTCACGGTACTGCCTAGGGGTCATGCTAGTGATTTTTTTGAAAACTCTTATAAAATAACTTTGGTCATTAAAGTTAAGCCAAGCACAGATATCTGATAACGAATAAGTAGTGAGTGTTAATAATTTCTTTGCTTCTTCCACTCGTTCCCTTTGAATATATTCGCTTAAAGTAATTCCCATTTCTTTTTTAAATAGTTTAGACAGATAAGTAGGCGTAATTTCTAAATGATTAGCAAGTTCATTCAGAGATATTCCATCGTAAACATTTTTATTAATATGTTTTATACATGTAGTAACCGCGTAAGAATACTTTTTTGCATTGTATTCTTTCACACGATCTGCAAAAGTACGTAAAGCATCCCCTGACAATCGCTTTACAGATTCTACATTATCTAATTGTTCCAGGGTTTGTATATATAAGATACTATGAGCAAAAGCAATATCTGGTGGCAGGTTTCCTTCTATTGCATATCGAGTGGCTAAGGTAATCGCAATAATTCCAAGGTTTTTTTGATTCCTGAGCGGATCCTCTATTAGCATAAGTTCAACATCTTCTTGCGAAACCGCATACATATACTGTATTAACTTTTTTTTATTCCCTTCTTTAATAGTCGAAAAGAAATCATTTACTAATGACATATTGTGCGTTTTAGGTTTGTTTTGTCGACGTTTTAAAATATATAAATCAGGTTTCACATTTTTATTAGGAATTTCCTCTAGTACTTTATTTTTTTCCAAGACAATATCTACATCTAACTTTTCATTGAAAATCATGTAATGTAATAAAATTCCCATATCAATTAATGTAGTTTTTTTAATCTCAGATAAACACTGATAATAGGCAAGTCTTTCTTGAATGTTATCATTTGATTTAAATTCTTTCTGAAATTTTATGATCATATCATCTGAATCTTTTGGATGTATAGTAGGACCGATTATAATAGTCCCTTTAATATCATCATGATTTTCTATATGAATTAGAACAAAATTTTCAAGATAGTTGTTACTTCGGAAAAGTGGCAAGTTAAAGGGATCGTTTTCTTGATAAATATCACTAAGATGTTCTTCTTTTGAAGAATAAAAAGGACTACAAACATTATCAGATGTAGAATGATATAAAATTTTTCTGTCTGCAGATAAAATATGTACAGGGGCATTAAATGCTTTATGTGCAAGATCACACAAGTGTTGTATATCGATAGAAGTATTCATTACATTCTCCTTTATAGATCCATAAAATATATTCTGTTAGAGATAATTCACGACAAATAATACTATAAAATATCAAATTAGTACAATTCACAACAAAATATTACTATATCTTTTTTATAAAAATCATATATTATTTAATTGTAGTTAGCATCTAAATATCAGAGTAGATAAGTAAACGAAATAAGCTAAGTTCTTTTCTTAATTCTACAAGATATAATTATTGAACTTGAGAAAACAGTGAAGCACTACAAAATACAGTGGTAGTCAATGCGAGGACCGAGATAGAAAAATATTACAAATAAAACGAAAGTAACAGGAGATACTGTACCACCGCAAGAAATAACAGTCAAAGTTCCAATTCAATCATTTATACAAATTGAATTCAAAAAATAAATACTGCTAATTTAAATATGAAACTGAAAAACTATTTTGCTCCAAATTTTAGAAAAAGATAATAAAGAAGTCGTGAAATCGGAAAAAGAGGAAAGCGATACGGCTATTTTTGAAACACTATGTTTTGAAAAGTACAAGGTGGAGGAAATTCAAGTGCTCAATTAAACATTTAATTGAGAGAAAGGTCTTTTCATCAACTAAAAATAAAAATAAAAAACGAATGGAATATTCAAAAAATGACACTATATTACTGGTCGTAACATTAGTTTTACTTTCCACAAAAGAGGGAAAAATATATAGACTTTACAAATACTAAGAATAGCAAAATAGCTAGTTTTATTACCGCATCACATAAACTTATTATTAATTTCCAAACACAATAGTTGTTAATCAACAAAAAACTTCAATAATTAAGGTACACAGTAAATTGATCTCAAAACAGTAATTACTACAGTATCAGTTTTTACTTATTCTATAAAAAAAGAAATATCACTTAACAATTATTATTTTATATCGATTTAGACATAAAACATTATATTATATCAGCTTAAGTATTATGGAATTAAAATTACAAATAACACCAAAACTATTTTAAGAGCTCATACATCGTTCGTATCGAATTTACCACCTTTAGATACCTATGTCATTAACACAACTAAAAAAGATTATCACAAAGGAATCTGAGAGGTTTTTTCAATTCCGAAATTTATTTTTTTGTAAATTAAAGGAAAAATAATCCATATATATATACGGATTATTTTCTTAGTGTAATCTGTATTGACCTGTTAACTGTTTATCAGCCATTCGAACTAAGCGTTTTGTAATCTCTCCACCGATCCGAACCATTTGCAGATGATGTGATGTATCAGGTCCCAGTGTGACTCCTAGTTCAAAAGCAATTTCATACTTTATTTGCTCAATAGTACTTGTAGTAGCAGAAATAAGAATTTCATTTGTATTACTTTCGTATCTTTGAATATTTATAATTGCACTTCCAATATATTTATAAATAACATGTGCCTACTTATGCTATTTATGCATAAGTAACCTAATTTCTTCCAGCATTTTTATAGGAACCCTTTCCCTCCCCTTATTCCACCAATTAAATTTGAAACACAAATGTACATTGCAGTTCAATATAACAATAAAAGCTACAAAAGCAACGAATTTACTACTTTAAAGTTAAGTGTTTAACCTTGAAATACTTAAATTCTTTTTTCCAGATAAAGCATACATTATATCTTGATGCTTTATTGTCCTCTTATAATTATGTGGCATCGGGAATTTGTTTCGGTGTTCTTTCATTATAATTAAAGTTTGAAGTTCTATGCTCAATACTTTTGCGAGAACATGATAGTTATATCCATTGTTTAACAGAGAAATTATGTCATAAAACATAGTTTTTCCGCCTACTAATTTTACCAATCTATTCTTTAACTCATCCCTTTTTTCTTTAGCTTCCTCAATTTCTAACAACATGGATTTTTTATTTGTTTGCTTAATGTATTGAGTATATAACTCTGGGAATTCTTTTTGGACTTCTTTGTTTAATACTGGTTTATATTTAATCATATAAGTAACTTGTAACAATGAGCGTTTTAACAAACTATCTTCAATGAGATACGCTACTTTATTAAATAAATGTACATATTCCTTAATATTGGAATAACTATTAAAATGAGCTAATACTCTACTTTTTATACTAAAAGCCTTGCCTATATAAATAATATTGTCATTATAATCTTTAATAAAATAAATACCACTGTCATCTTTTTCTAATTCATTATCCAGTTCTTCTAGACTCATAAAATGCAATTCACTCATACTTTCCTCTCCTTATTAGTTTTAAATCATGAAAAACAGGCAAGGTTTCTAAAAAAGGCACTCAGCTGTCCTAGGATTTTTCATTTTATTTCTTGCTAAATATCAAAAAACTGTTTCTATGTTGCTCAACTATCAATATGATTATTAATAAAATTTTCTATCGTTATTATCTCGCAATTTTATTATGTAATTTCGAGATCGTTTCCTCATTTAAATTACTGTGTTTTATCGAATAAAAGAAATATATGACTGCCCCAATAGTAATCCAACTACTAAAGTACATCCATGTCCTTAACGGTAAATTTAGCATTAAAAACAAACAGCATACAATTGCAACGCATGGTAATACAGGTACAAAAGGTACCATAAATCCACGTTTTAAATTTGGGTGTGATTTACGTAGAATAATAACTGATAGACAAACTAACGCAAACGTCACCAAACTACCGATATTAACTAAATTAACTAATTCTTTCAAATCAATAAACCCAGCTATTATAGAGCTCCCTATTCCTGCCAATCCAGTTATAAAAGTGGGTGCTCCAGTTTTCTTATTAACTTTCGCAAATGATTTCGGTAACAATCCATCACGACTCATTGCAAAGAATACTCGTGTTGCCGCATACATATTGGAAAAAATAACAGCCATAAGGCCAATTACAGCACCTGCAGCAATTGCACCAGCGACTTTTCCTTGTCCTACAACTTCCATTACATAAGCCATTGCCTCAGGGACATTTAATTCTTTATAGGAAACCATTCCTGTCATAACAAGGCATACCATAACATAAATAATTGTACATATGATTAATGATGCAATAATACCGATCGGAAGATTACGTTTCGGGTCTTTTACTTCTTCTGCTGAAGTTGCTAATATATCAAAACCCGTAAAAGCGAATAAAATAGCTGCTCCACCCGTAAAAACTCCACTTAAACCGTATGGTGCAATTGGTATCCAGTTCATTGGTTTTACATAGAATATACCAACCGTAATAAACAACAAAATCATTCCAATTTTAATCAATACCATTGTATTATTGATTCGTTTACTTTCCCTCGTACCACGGGATAACATCCATGCTAATATCAATGTAATGATTACTGCTGGTAGATTCACAATACCACCATGCGAAGGAATCGTTACTAGAGCTTTAGGTATCTCTAATCCAAATCCCTTTATTAAATTGTGGAAATAGCCTGTCCATCCAGCAGCGACAGCCGCTGTTGCCACGATATATATTAACAGCAATGACCAACCTACTAGATGAGCAACAAACTCACCAATTGTTGCATATGAGTACGTATATACACTACCAGACGCCGGGAGTGTAGAAGCAATTTCCGCGTAACATAATGCTATAAATCCACATATAATTGCTGCAAGTATAAATGAAAAAACAACTGCTGGACCAGCATTTCTTGCTGCTACTAATCCAGTTAACACAAGAACACCCGTTCCAACTATCGAGCCTACCCCTAACATAATTAAATCAAATGCTCCTAATGTTTTCGTTAAAGTCTTGCTTTGATTATGCTCTAACAATTGTGTAACGGATTTCTTTTTTAGTAAATTACTCATATTTTCTGTATCCCCTTTAAAATAAGGTTTATTCTTCTCGTTAGTGTTGTATATAAATTTACTTAGTTATTAACTAGTCTCATAATATTTCTTTTACATTAAATAGATTTGAAATATTATATAAATTCGCTTCTCACTTACTAGTTAAACTAGACATTTCCATAGATTTTTGCGTACAACGTTTCATAGCTGAAATGATAGCTGTTCTTAAACCTTTTTCTTCTAGCGTTACTACAGCTTCTATCGTCGTTCCACCTGGAGAACAAACCATATCCTTCAATTCACCTGGATGTATTCCTGTTTCCAATACCATTTTTGCAGAACCTAATACAGCCTGAGCCGCAAATTTATAAGCTTGTTTTCTCGGCATACCGCCAAGTACAGCAGCATCTGCCATGGCTTCTATAAACATATACACATATGCTGGAGAAGAACCACTAATAGATGTAACAACATCCATTAGTTTTTCATTTATGACCTCCGTCTGGCCGAAAATATTAAATATGTTCAGTACCTCTTTTATATCTTTTTCTGTAACCATTTCATTAAAACATAACGCAGACATTCCTTCTCCAACAAGTGCCGGTGTATTAGGCATTACTCTAACAACTTTCAACTTTCTACCAAATTCATTCTCAGTGCTCTTAATACTTTTTCCTGCAGCAATAGTTACAACGATTACATCATTTTTTATTTGATCTTTTATTTGGTTAATTACCGATGAGTATAAATCTGGCTTGATTGATAAAATTAAAATGTCAGCGCTGTTAGCGACTTCATTGTTGTTAGTAGTTATAGTTATGCCATATTCATTACTAGCATTTTTTAAATTAATGACATTTAAATCTGAACAAATTATTTGATCTGGAGAAACTATATTTTTTTTAATCATCCCACCTATCATAGCAATACCCATGTTTCCACATCCGATAAAACCTATTTGTTTATTCATAATAATTTGCTCTTGCTCCTTCTACTCTAAATTTTATTGATTTTGAAATTATTATTCTAAATAAGGGCTATTACAATTACTTGGTTTATCAATAGAATTTCAAAATTCTCCTTCCTATATAGAGCTTACATATACCTCTAATAACTTCTTTGCTTTCGCTGAATTTTGAGGTGTGAGTCTTACTGCCCGGCAAATAGCGGGATAAAATCATTTCTTTAATCTATAATAAGAAGGACATAAAAAAACAAAAAGTTACAAAAATTTTCAAATTAAAACTTTTATAACTTTTTGTTTTGATTCAAATATAATTTCAATTAAGGTATCTCATCGTTTTAAACTTGACGCTCCATAATCTTGTATAGTTACATTTATATGATATTTAATCGGTACTTTACTAAATGTTTGATCCCAATCTTTTTTGACTTTCTCCCATGTTCTCGGGTGTTTAATTCTTAATTGGTTGCCAAAACCCGCAATATCGACTTGATATTCTTTTTGTATTTTTTTTGTAACATGATGTACTAAGTGCTTTACTTCTTTTTCAATAGCTTTTTCTTCCTTTTTTAAAAATTCATTTTCAAAATCTTTTCCTGATTGCATCCAATTTTCAGACAAACGCCCTTCTGATTCAATGTTTACATCAAAGGAAATATTATTTCCGTTAACATGTGGTATGATTTTGCTTTTTATTGACTTTATTTCGTATATAATGAGTTTCTTTGATTCTTTATCAAAAGTTTTTACCACACCACCATTCCTTTTTCCGTTTATCCATACTACTCCTTCCAATTCCTGTTCATTTAAAAAGCCCATCAACTTTTTTGTCTTCCCTTTAATTACAGCAGCTCCTGCAAATTTTGTTTCCCCTTTTATCGAGATTACATTTTGCAAAAGAAAACTGGACCCTGACCGCATCTTTCCTTCCAATTTAGCGAGCGATACAGGAGGTAAAATCCTTGTTGTTCTATTTCTATTATCTGCAATTCCAGACAAACGAAATGCTGGAATTTCTCCTTTTTTGTTTGATTCCAGTATCTCCTTCGCTAGCCCCTTGCTAATTAAGAGCATACAGCTAAGCCGAACTTCATTGTCACGGAGATACTGTTCAAGTAATTGTTCTAAACTGTATGTACGTACAAGACTATCACTAATAACAATGTTTTTTAAATGTGGGCTGAACATTGTGCTCTCTCTTTTCAATGAAAACTCACGAACAATTTGATGAATGGAATCACCTGTCTCAGAAACATTAATATAACGTTTTTGTTGTCCATTTCCTTTACTTTGTGCTTGCGAACTAACAATTTGATAAGTAGCTGTTATAAGATTTCTTTTAGGATAACCTCCTTCCTCATCTTCTTTCTCAATTGTTGAATTCTTCCCTTTATCTAGTGCTATACCTGCAGTTAAACTCAACTCTTCTACTTCTTTACTGCTCCAACATCCTGTTAAAAATAGAAGCAAAAGCGTCCATAACAAAGCAAAATAGAACCGTATATAATTAAATTTATTTTTCACACTACTCCTCCTTTTAATCGCGTAATAATAAGAAGAAGCAGTGGCAGTAAACCAAATAAAAATAAAGCAGCATTACCGAGCATATCCCCCAATTTAAGCAAGTCATTTATATTTTTCGAAGTCATAGCAATGATGTAAATGATTGGAATCAAAGCAAAAATAAACGGATGAATACTCTTTTTAAAGAGTTGCGCTAATCCTAATGCAGCTGCATAATAACTAATCGTATAGGTAGCAAATATTTGCATAATCCATATTACAAGCAGTAAAGATTCAAAACGTTCAAATATCAATCCAGAAATTTCAAAACTGCGCATAAGGTCAATTGTCGGCCATGTTCTTGTTACAACCCCATCAATTGATAATGCACCAATGACCATTACAACAGTTATTACATAAAAGATTAACGGAATAGAAATTCCAACTAAAATAGCTTTTACTGCTTTATTTCGTTGTTCCATAAATACCAAAAGAATTAACATAATTTCAGGACCTGTATATGCGAGAGACGTTGTTTTTATCCCATCTAATACTGGTTTAATTCCCAAACCTAATACGGGACGGAGATTATCTATCTCGAATATTCCGATGCTCATAAAGGAAATGATTAAAAAAATAAAAACAGTAATAGGAAATATTATTTCAAACATCCGTGCAATTGAATTAATACCACTCATAATCAAATAGAGACCTATCCACATAAAAGGCATAACAATAGCCCATGTGGGGGTTCCTTCGAGCAAAAAAAAGCTTATTACTTCTGCCATTGAACGAATTTGAAATGCTGAAGTTGTAAGAAAATACCCTATAATAAGAAAACTAAGCAACCTGCCTATCCATTTCCCTACAATATCTTGACTGTATTGGTAAAATGTTTTTTCTGGAAACTGCTGACTTAATTTGACCATAATTACTCCTGAAACCATTGCCAGTATTCCACCTAATATCACACTTATCCATACATCTGGTGTTTTCACTTTTTCCACAGATGCTCTAGGCAGAGTGAGAATTCCTGTCCCAAGTATGTAATTTACAATAATAACAACTGCCTGTGAAGTTGTTATTCGGTCTTTAAGTTTAGTAATCACTGAAGGCCACTTCCTTTCGTCATCAGCTACCTTTTGCGGATATTTTTTTTGGTATGCATTATTTTTGGTCGACGTCTCATTATTTTTAATGGCATGCGAACCATAAAATCTTTCCAGTCACTGAATCGATATGGAACAGCAGGACTGGTATAAGGAACGCCAAAACTTTTCAGTTTCACTAAATGACTGCAAAGTAAAAGAAAGAAGAGAATAACTCCATACAAACCAAATATCGCAGCACAAAACATAGCTACAAAACGAAGAATGCGTAACGTAATTCCTACACTATATTGTGGAATAGTAAAAGAAGAAATAGCTGTTACCGCAACAACGATAACCATTATTGGACTAACAATTCCTGCTTCTACGGCAGCTTGACCAATTATTAAACCGCCCACAATTCCCATTGCAGGTCCAATCGGTTTAGGCAGACGTAAACCTGCTTCTCGCAAAACTTCGATAGCTACTTCCATAATTAACGCTTCTATTAAAGCGGGAAAAGGAACTCCTTCTCGCGATCCGATAATAGAAATAGCGAGCTTAGTGGGAATTAATCCTGGATGAAATGAAATAAAAGAAATATACAGTGCTGGAGCAAATAATGAAACAAAAGCTGTCATGAAGCGTAATAAGCGGAGAAGCGTACCAGGAAGCCACCTTTCATAATAATCTTCTGGTGATTGCAGCAGCATACTAAATGTAACTGGAGCAATTAAAACAAATGGTGTTCCATCTAACAAAATAGCTACTCGACCTTCCATTAAAGCACTAATAACACGATCAGGTCGTTCTGTATTTTGAATCTGTGGAAAAGGACTTAGATAATTATCTTCAATGAGTTGCTCTATATAACCAGATTCGAGTACACTGTCTATGTCAATTGTCTGAATTCTGTTTTTTACTTCATCCACCAATTCTGTACTAGCAAGATCTCTAATAAATGCGACAACTAACTCTTTCTTTGCACGTTCTCCTACTGGTAGCTTTACTAATGATAAGCTCTCATCCGCACAATGTCGTCGCAAAAGTGAGGTATTATCACTTAATACTTCAGTAAAACCGACCCGTGGCCCTCTGACTAATGCCTCCGATACTGGTTCTTCAATGTTTCGTTTATTTGCTTTTGTTGTACCAAGAATAAACACATCTGCTAAACCATCAATTAAAAGAGCTGTTGAACCTATCAATACTTTGGGTATTAAATCTTTTATGTAATGGACTTCTGCTACTTCACTAATTGTAAGAACTTTATTTTTAATATATTCTTTTGAAACAGTCCCCTCCACATAAGAAGTTTCATTTTTATATTCATCAGAAAAATCATCCATTAGTAATTTCATAATATGTTTGTCAATTATCTCTTTATCTGATAGGCCATCAACAAAAACGATCCCAGCCTGAATATCTGTGCGTCCAATATTAAACTTCCGAAAGCGAACATCAGAATTATGTCCGATTTGTTGCTTTATAAGTTCTAAGTTAGAGGCAAAATCATTTGTGAAATGAACGATTGCATTTTGAGAAGGTTTATGCTCTTGTTTCGTTTTACTTTGAATATTATTTTTTTCACTTGTTTGTCTCTTGACTTCCACCAACTCATTCTTCCCACTCTTTCTCTGACATACGAACCCAATGAAAAACTCTTGAGATAGTATACGGAATTAAAAACAAGATAAAAGCTTGTACAAAGACTTTCCAATCTGGAAGATAAGAAGTAATTATGTTCCACATTTTTATCACCCAATTTATATACTCTGCTAGGATTGAGATTTCTAAAAAACGATATGTACTTAATAAAAAATAACGATAAGATTAAAGAGCAGAAAAGCGAGACATTATGCTTATTTAGTACCAATAACCTAATTAGTATAAAAACATTTCTGACCTAAAATACCATTTCCAATTATAATTTGTTAAATATTATCTCCTTTTCCGTTATTTATATGCCCGCATTTGAATTTCAAATAATATAAGGATCAATGATATTTCCTCTTAAAGAAAAAAAGATGCTAGAAGATAGCATCTTTTTTTAAATTCAACTTACTATGTATTTATATTTTATTGTGAAAATACTCGTTTTTTTTAATGAATATTAATGTTTAAAAAAATAAAAAATACATATTCTTTTGTTCTAAGTTCATACACTTCTACCAAATCGATACGGAATTTTCTGATTTTAAAATCAATATGAAATAAAGGAAAATACTCTCTTAGAAAAACTATATAAAACAAATAACATGAAAACAATTATCAATCTAGCAATTGAAAATAATAATTAGCAAGAGTTTATCATCTTAACTCCAGGTGTATTCGTTTTGCTTCAAAATAAAGAACTTGAATAAATTTTTTCGTATCAATACGAGCAGGTAATGTTGGTTCATTATTCAATTCTGTCATCTTTCTCCTTACGGTAGTAAAATCAAAAAATCTAGAAGCATAATTTTCGAACTTCGGGTTTAAAAAATCAGTAAGTCCAAGGGATGCTAAATGGTTTAATGATTGATAAATAGCTCTCCGAATCCGTTGTTTGGAAGCTTCTATGAACCTTTTTAATTCGGCATCTTCAGCTGAATCCCCAAGTTTTTTTTGAGCCAAATTCATAAAAATCTCTTTTAGTGAGGGAAAGCCTTGTTCCAACGTGTTATCTTGTTCATATTTATATAAATAATCTAGCATATCCATTAAATCTTTACTTCCACTTTCACTGGCTATTCCTAATTCAGACAAAAGAAAATGAATGGAATTTTGAAAATGATTGAAAGTATTTAAATGTTTTTCATTACGGTATTTTTCTTGCACACTTGAATTACTATCCAATTTTAGTACCATATTAAGCGATTCTTGAATGTTTTTTATTGATTTTTCCAAACGAATTCGTTCAATGACTTTCCGAACAACTGTTAATACTTCAATCCGGTTAATTGGCTTAATAATATAGTATTCAACACCAAGCGAATAAGCTTCAGCAATTAATTCTTTTGATTCTACTTGAGAGACCATGATGATTTTCCCTTTAAACGAAGGCTTTATTTGACGAATTGTTTTTATTCCATCTTGATTCGGCATTAACAAATCGATAAATAAAATGTCTATATTTTTAAGGATTACCATTTGTTGCTCTAAAGATAAACCATCCTCAGCTTCTCCTATAACCTCCCCAAGATCTTCATCCTCGATAATTTGAGCCAACATTGAGCGAACCGCTTTTTCATCATCTACTATATAAAAATACATAGAATCACCCTTTCGAAATTATATGATCAATTCCTAATCTAATTATAAAAATTGATCCTTTTCCTTCGGTTCTGTCCCCAAGCGTAACATCACCTTCAAGTTGTGCGACCATTTCTTTAACATACGATAATCCGATACCTGTCGATGGATTGCCTAAATCATCATATTTAGAAGTAAACCCAGGCTCAAAAATTGAATCTTTATATTTTGAAGAAATACCAGGACCATTATCGCCTATTTGAAATTCAACAAAATGGTGGTCTTTATTAATGTCAATTGTGATGGTTCCCATACCTTGGATAGCTTCTACAGCGTTTGTAACGATATTATTTATAATAGATAAGATTGTATAAATATGATAATGAGGATGCACACCATCAATTTTATACACAAATTGGATATCTTTCTCTAACAACTGTGCATATTTCGTATTTGCCCGTATAATGATATTTACTAGTTCATGTACAGACATATAATCTGTAAAACTTTCATCAGAAATTAGTTTTGAAAGTCCCGCAAAAATACGTTGGTTATCCTTTTTAACGTCATGGACCTCACCAGCAATTTGTAATGCCTGTTGCCTTAAATCCTCAAACTGAAAATCCATCTGTTTATGCTCAAAAGAGTCTAAAGTTTTATATAAATCATAGGATTTTTTTGTTATATTCTCAGCATCTTGTAATGTTTTTTTTAAATGAACAGCATCTTCATATAAATTAGAGATGAGCATGAGCATATGTTCATTTTGTTTCTTTATATGTCGCTCCCTTGATTGTGCTTCATACAATTTCATCATATTGAAAAAGCTTAGAACTATAAAACTATGGGAACATGCGATAACAATGATCTCATTTATTGCCTCGGATGTGATCGATGTTTTTAATACAAAATATTGAATCATTAATTCCACACAGTCTGACAGTATTTCAATCATGCAACCAATAAAACCAATCATTAGTGGTTGATGATAAAAACGTTTGATTTTTGCTAAATGAAAGAGATACGAATACGTAAAATAAAAGAAAAAACTAGGATAGTGAGTATGAAAAGCGGCTAACCAATCCATATTTCCCTTTATAATGACATCCATTGAGATACGAAATACTACGACGACTATCGCTGTTAAAAAACCCGGTAAAAATGCTGGAACTCGTCGAAACAATAACAAAAAAAAGAAAAATGTTGGTGCACCAAAGCTCATTCTAAATGTTTCATTTAAGGGAAATGACTTTATTTCACCTACTAAGGGTACTGTAAGTATCATTAAAACGAGAATATAAATGTCTTTTTTTACTAAATTACTAAGATTCAAAATAATCACTTCTCACTTTCGCCTAACAGTCAGTATACAAACCTATTTGCATTAATACAATACTTACTCTATTTTTTTCAAAAACTGATAAATAAGTTATAAACGAAAGCATTATAGATTGTGAGTATTCATTACACTCTTCTACTTTAGAAAGATACTTTATAACTCAAAAATGTTCAGACACAATATAAGGTCTGAACACTTTTGGACTCGCTCTAACACCAAAATATCTGTGCTCCTTTTTAAAATATACTTAAATCCCATTCTTTTGCAATATGTTCTAACAACATAATTCCTGGTAAACTATTCCCATACTCATCAATGGCTGGTCCGTAAATACCAATACCACATCCATCTTGAAACGATAAATCCTTCCTAGATTTTGAGGGAACAAGTGTCATAATTCCGCCGGATACCCCACTCTTAGCTGGTAATCCAATGAAAGCAGCAAATTTTCCAGAAGCGTTGTACATTCCACAAGTAAGCATTAAAGCTTTTGTTAACCTAGCTACTTCTTTAGGGAGCACTTGTTCTTTGCGAATAGGATGATATCCATCATGTGCTAGTATAAGCCCTATTAAGGCAATATCTTCTGTATTTATTTCAATCGAACATTGTTTTAAGTAAACCTCTAGTGTCTCCTCCACATCTGATTCTAGAAAACCATTCTCCTTTAAATAGTATGCTAATGCTCTATTACGATGAGCCGTTTCCCATTCTGATTGAAATACTATTTCATTAATAGCGGGACGCTTCTCTATCATTTTTTCAATTAATACGTATAGAGATTCTAATTTTTCTTGCACCGATGTCCCTGGCAAAAGTGAAGCTATCGTAATCGCTCCAGCATTGATCATAGGATTAAAAGGTTTTCCTGGTTTATGTATCTCTAAACGAATAATTGAATTAAAGGCATCTCCAGTTGGCTCTACGTCAACTCGTTCTAATACATAAGAAATACCGCGACTTAAACAAGCGGCTATAAAACCGATTACTTTTGATATACTTTGTAATGTGAAAGGTATCTCCCAATCTCCTGATTTTATCATTGTTCCATCTGGCTTTACTATACAAATACCTAACTGCGATACATTTATTTCCCCCAGAGCGGGAATATAACTGGCGCTTCGTCCCTTAGCTGCATACGCTCGATAATGAGCTACCCATTGATCTAAGCAAACTTTTTCTTGCCCCTCAACTTGAACGCTAGAATCCTTTATCATTTAATAATATTCCCCCGTACTATTAACTTTATATAGAATGATTTTTTCTTTACTATAATCAATAATATTTGCACTAGAACCAAGAAAAATATTCAGACATATTGCAGTCTGAATATCCTTCTTATTACACACTTTTCTTTTTTGAAGTTTTCTCATAACTATCCCAACATTCAATATTTTCAAGTCCTTTAATGTTTTCTTTATAAAAAATAGGATCTTTACCAGCTTTTTTCTGGTTTATATAATCTTGTAACGCCGCAAATGCTACTTTTGAAAGTAAGGTAATAGCAATTAAATTAATAATAACCATAAAGCCCATAAATAAGTCCGCTAAATCCCATACAATTTGAATCTTTGCAACAGAACCAAATACAATCATAGCCAACACACTTATTCTGTATATCATTAACCACACTTTACTTTTATGTAAGAAGCGAATGTTTGTTTCACCATAATAATAGTTGCCAATTAACGCACCAAATCCAAATAAAAAAACAAAGATAGCAAGACAACCCGATGCCCAAGGGCCTATGTGTTCACTTAATGCTGCTTGTGTAAGTGCAATACCATTTAACCCTGGTTGTTTATATGCATCAGACAGCAAAATAATAAAGGCGGTGCTAGTACAAATGATTAGTGTATCCGTTAATACACCAAATGCTTGAATCAGTCCTTGTTTCACCGGATGACTTGTTGTTGCTGTTGCAGCAACGTTTGGTGCACTTCCCATACCAGCTTCATTTGAGAATAAACCGCGTTTAACCCCATTCATAAGTGCTGCACCAATTGAACCGCCTGCTATTTGTTTAAAACCAAATGCGTTTTGAACAATAAGAGAAAGAACTTCCGGCATTTTTGATATGTTGGTAACTACAACAAATAATGCAACTCCAATGTATAATACCGCTAAAAATACCACCTTGTATTCAGCCATTTTTGCAATACGTTGTACACCACCAAAAATAATCGCAGCGAAAGCAATGGCCATGATTATCCCAACTGTTAGACGATCTGTACCAAATGAGTTTTGAAAAGCAATTGTAACTGTATTTGATTGTACTGAATTGAATACAAGTCCAAAAGTAATTGTGATTAAAATAGAGAATAATACTCCCATCCAACGTTTATTCAACCCTTTTTCCATATAATAGGATGGACCACCGCGGAAACCAGTTTTATCTTTTACTTTATATATCTGTGCTAATGTGCTTTCGACAAAACTAGATGCCGAGCTAATAATAGAAATAATCCACATCCAAAATACAGCTCCAGGACCACCTAATGCAATTGCAATCGCAATTCCTGTAATATTCCCTGTCCCAACGCGGGCTGCCATACCAATACAAAACGCTTGAAAAGGAGAGATTTGATCTTTAGAACCACTTTTCCCCTCCATTAATACACGGACCATCTCTTTTAACATTCGAAACTGTACAAAATTCAATTTAAATGTAAAATAAATTCCGCAAATAACAAGCATAATAATTAGCAATTTAGACCATAAAAAATCATTTGTTGATCCGACTAACTCTACAAAAAACCTTTCCATATCATCACTCCATGCCAAAGTTTATATATTATAATTTATATAAAATCACCTATATTTCCTGGTATAAATACCTCTTTCATATTCAAATACAACAAGGATAAAAATTTTCTATATTAATCGGATTGGCCTGTTTAAGCAAACAGCACAACATGTAACCGTAAAACTGAAATTTTGAAGTACTTAACGCTTATACAAACGGATGCTCTACCCCTTTCTGCAAACTAATATTTTTATCCACTAACATTGTTGTACTATTATGTTTGTTTCGTTTACCGGTGATTTAAATCATAAAATCAATAGTGATTAACTGGTTATTTGTTAATTTTCTCAAGAACATGGAAATATCTCCTTTCTCACTACTAATCTCAAAAATAGGCTAGATAAAAAATTTATAGAAAAACTATGAAGCGCTTTCAATCTTCAACTAAGAGAAGCTTGTCTTTAATTTATAATTAAAAGTACAGAATGTTACGAAAAAGTACAGATTTTTATAAAAACAAAAAAATATTTTAAGATTTTTCATCTAAAAAAACAGTGAGATTTTGTGAATTTTATACAGTATCCAAACGTCGCGGATGCTGTTCTACCTAACCTCTGACAAGCCTCTATTTTCTTCATAAAAACATGCATATTTTTTCTCTTTTAGAAGTTCATATAAAGTATTTGAAATCAAGAATCAACGGAATATTATAAGAATATTAAAAAAATAAAACATTTAATTTATTTATGTTATCATACAAAAAACATTTGTTTTCTCAATTAATCCCCCTAGTTGGATTCGTCTATATTGCACATATTTACAACATGAAAGACACTAAGAAAAAAAGATTTTGTTGAAGGGATGAAACATTACAAAACTCTTATTTAGGACCTTATGACATCCTCTTTTCTAGCAATATCGAGTTATCCCAAAAAACGTATATTTACTAACATAGATTACAGGTGGTGTATTGTGAAAGAAATAGTATTCGTTCAAAATAAAAAAAGACTCCTTATGAAATTCGAATTTTTAAAAAAGGATTTAGTGCTTACCATTTCACTGATACTAGCAATTGTAAGCTGCTTAATACATTCGCCAAAGATCGAATATATTAACTTTGAAGTGTTAATTAGCTTATTTAATCTGATGGTAGCCATTAAGGCCTTGGAACAGCTAAAGATATTAGACAAACTTGCCGTTGCGATTTTAAATAAATGCAATAACAGCAGGTCAATATCTATTATTCTAATTTTGTTATGCTTTATTTGCTCCATGTTTGTAACAAATGATGTTGCTCTCCTCACTTTTGTACCAATAACACTTGTCATTAGTAAAAAAACACAAATGAACATGATGGAGACAATCATCCTGCAGACAATTGCAGCAAACATCGGTAGTAGCTTGATGCCTATGGGAAACCCACAAAATTTATACCTATATTCTTACTATGGAATTAAGCTCATCCCATTTTTAGGTTCAATTCTGCTTTTAGCTGTACTTGGAATTAGTTTATTATTTATATTTACTCAAAAACTTCAAAAAACAGATTTGAAAATAGAACTACCTGTTATTACCGTGAAAAATCGAAAAAAAGCTACCGTCTGGATTTTGATACTTATTACTATCATTGCATCTATTTTTGGTTTTATTAATTATTACATCGCGCTAATAGTCACACTGATAGCAGCATTTACGTTAGATAGAAACTTACTATTTAAGATCGATTACTTTCTTCTAATAACCTTTGTCTGTTTTTTTATTTTTATCGGAAACATTTCCCATTCCGATGCACTGGGGACATTTGCTCGCGCTAATTTAAGAGGAGATACTTCAGTCTTCTTTAGTTCCATATTTTTGAGTCAATTGATTAGCAATTTTCCTACTTCAATTCTTCTATCAAACTTTACTTCTGATTGGAAAGCTTTATTACTAGGAGTAAATATTGGAGGGCTTGGAACAATTATCGCATCTTTAGCCAGTGTAATCTCCTATAAACTATTCATTCAGGCCAATGTTAAAGAGAGTAAGGCATATTTAATTAAATTTAGCATTTACAACTTTTCATTTTTAATCATACTTACATGTATACAATACTTTATCTTTAAATTTCTAAAAATTTTTTAAAAAATTGATTCCTTTAGAAAAACCCAAATTTCTCAGCATTAAATTGAGAAATTTGGGTTTTTCTAAAGGTATGTTTAAAGAGCTACAACAAAGTTACCATCAATTTAATATTTTGAGATGTTCCCAAAGCGAAAACCTTTTAGCTTTTACGTTATTTAATAGAGTTCGGTTCATTTTTTATGCACTCAGTTATATAATAAATGACTGAATTTATAGGGTAATAACTTTCAATTAATAATAGAAATATAACTTATTACAATGTTATTTCATTTTTGAAGTCCTCTTCACAAAATCTTTAATGTCCCTCAATTTTTTTCCGCTAATATTATCTTTGATCGTTGAATCTATTTCAATTTCTAATTTTGCAAATGCTGCTCCTACACAATTATAGATACTTGATCCAAAAGCAAGATGTCTTGCAGTACCACTAAATGCCTTTTTAATATCAATGTCAGGACGATAAACGGTGAATTTATCAAACCTTTCAAATACGTTAGAGTCACAATTTGTTGCACCAATCATACAGTAGTATCCACATAACTAGTTACATTCTCCTTTTTCTATTGTTAATAGCTTCGTAATAAAAGCTGTTAAACAGCAAAAGTGCGAAGTCTTAAATTAGACTTCGCACCTTATACAAATTTACAATCCGTGACGATACCAACACAAATGCAATACTATATACATAATCACTCATTATATGTGTTGCTCTTTTAATTGGCCAATGTATAAACAAATCCTTTTACTTAGCCATCCTTCATGATTGGCTTGATTGTTTCTAGATACTTAATCCCTCTGTACTCATTTCAAGCGGTAATCCATTCCGATGGAAATTACAAATGACAAAATTTATCCGTTTTTCCTACTTGCTAAATTCAGCAAGTAAAATGTTTTTAAAAAATTCCGGGTTATTAATGTTTAAACTGTTCGAATTGATAGCGAGTATATGTTTACCTCCAAGTGTTCCACCAACAAAAGTGGAAAACCCTGGAACGGCCCCCCTGTGTCCCCATACCGAGACACCGTTCGGAAGCTTAATTTCAAGGATTCCAAGACCATATCCGGTTCCCTCTCTATTTGTAGGAACTGTAGTAAGCATTTGTTTTAACTGCTGTTCCTTCAGTAATTTGCCACCTAGTAAGTAAGAGAAGAATTTGCTTAAGTCGTCAGCAGTAGAAATCATATCTCCATCCGAGCTACCTGGGTTAATATAAGTAACGTCTTTTAGCTCACTCGCTCCGTCTAGTTGCAAATAGCCACGGGCATGCTTAGTCCCTGGAATCACGCTTGAATTGCCAGGTAGGAATGTATTTGACAAATCAAGCGGTTCAATAATCCGATTTTCAACCTCTTCGGCATAACTGTTGCCAGTTACTTTTTCAATAAGGATCCCCAGTAATACGTATCCTGTGTTTGAATAAGACCAACCCTTTCCTGGGGCAAAGTCTGGGGGAAGTGAAATCCCCATCTTTACAAATTCTTCAGCCGTATACGATTTTTTTATATCCGTAATATCAAAGTCTTTTGAATTTATATAGTCAGCAATACCACTTGTATGATTCAATATTTGCCGGATAGTAATCTGGTTACCATCATATCCGTTTCCTTGAATCACACCAGGTAACCATTTTTCAATTGAGTCGTCTAGATTCAAACGGTTCTCTCCAGATAATTGAAGTAGAACTGTTGCAATGAACGTTTTCGTCACACTGCCAATGCGAAAGCGAAAATCTGCTTTCATTGGTTTCTTAGTTCTCAAATCCGCTATCCCAGCACTATAACTCCAAGTTTTACCCCCCTTAGAAATTTGAGCGAGTATTCCCGGGTATCCAAGTTGCAGTTCATCTCGCATTGCTTTCTTAACGGAAGTACGATCGCTTTTCGTACTTGTTTGTAACGAACTAGATACATTTTTCGTAGGTTCTGCTTTTACAATTGATGTTGGTGTTATGTATAACAGGGAACTTCCAGCTATTAAAAGTGCTAGACTTGCACATGTAATTTTACTGCGTGTTTTCATAAAGAATTCCTCTCTTCTATTAAAATTGTATAGATAGTTGATAGCAGTGTCATATACGAACCACACAGCTATCCATTCTCCCAATGATGAAAAGGCAACAATGCATTTGCAATCATTGTACTCATTATTTTCACAAAACACTCTTGTTACTGATTGTTATATATAGGCCGTACTTATCCCCCCTTCACGACTCCTTATATTTTTATCCTACACAATGAAAATCTCTTTTTTCTTACCTATTCCTTACAAATTCCTTACATACAAAATCACTTGTACACTAGGGTTGAAGTAGCATCTGTGCCCGAAAGCGCAAAAAACACCGATGCTTTTCGCTTCAGTGTTTTTGCGCTTTACATATTGAAGATTCGTTTTACTCTTAACAGGTTAAACTGCTAATTTTTTCTAATGCGATTATTCTTCTTGCTATATAAAACAAATTTCATTGTGTTATATGAAACACTATGAAATTTGTCATTAAGGCATATTATTCTAAATTTATTGATGTACTTGAGATGGACTCACTTTTTGAATTTGAACAAGTATATCAAACGCTTACCTAATGATATATCAACAGTTTTTGGTATATCAGGCCCTTCGGTAGTTATTCCAGCGAAAATTGGATGTTGTTCGTGTAACCAAGTTTTTGTCACGCCGTTCGCCTTACGTAAATCAATAAAAAATTGATCTTTTTTGACCTGTCCAAAAATGTAGTTATAACTGTTTGGATCATCCAATTTTAATGTTCCATAGGGGCCAAATTCACCGTCACTATTAATTGGCCACAGTAAGACTTTATTTCAAACCCACAAAAAATAGATTACCTGTACAATAAAAAGTATAGGTAATCTATTTTTTTTTGAGATTAATAAAAACCTAATTTATTTTTTGAATTCTTCCATCAATAATAGACTGAATTGGTTCTTTTGATTTTTTTATATAATCTACTAATGCTTCAAAATCAGTTGGTCCTGTTTCAGCATCTTTACCGTTTTTAAAAGATACAAATCCATCTCCACCTGAAGCTAGAAATGCGTTAGCAACGACGCTGTAAGTTTTAGAAGGAATAATTTCTTCTCCATTTGTTAAGCGAATACTTGTTACTTTTTCTCCATTAGGCTTGTTCGCATCCCAAGTGTATTGGATACCTGAAATTTGAAGCATTCTTGTTATATCTTTTTGCCATTGTTGATTTAAAATATCACGAATGTCTTGACCTGTTAAATTTACTTTTATTAATTGATTTCCGAATGGTTGAATACCATATATCTCTCCCCATGTAATATCACCAGCATCTAAGTCATTACGAATACCACCAGGATTCATAAGTGCAATTTTGGATTGCATTGTTGCACGCTGGGCATCAGCAACTAAATTTCCGAGAGTAGATTCACCAGCCGTATTGAGTTTACGATCTAGTGGAGCAATAGACTTACCTACAACTTCATTAACAAGAGGTGCGATTTTTGCTTGATATTTCTCCATCTTCTTCTTTATTTTTTTATCAGGCTCCATGCCTTCATGGTAAGTTGTAACAATTTCTGCTTTTTTCTCAACAATATCTTGTGTCTTACGATCAATCTTTACATCAACATCAGCAAAAGCCATACCATATGAATTTGCTTGTACGACAAGTTTATTATTAACAGTTCCATTTACATAAGTGTGGCTATGGCCACCAAAAATAACATCGACTTCTGGATCAGTCTCATTTGCTAATTGGACAATATCACCATTTGTTACGCCGTTCCCATCTGTTGTACCTCCGTTATGTGCAAGAACAACGATAGATTTAACGCCTAGTTTTTTTAATTGCTTTACGGATTTGTTAATAGCTTCAACTTCATCTGTAATTTCTACATTCTTTAGCATAGTAGGCATAACAAGGTTAGGAACATCCGTTGTTACGACTCCGATAAAGCCAACAGGCACTCCTTGTACCTTTTTTATAGTGAATGGTGGTAAAAATAGACGCCCGGTGGATTTATTATAGAAATTCGCAGCAACATATGGGAATTTTGCTCCTTTAAAATTCCCTGTTTTCTCATGGTACCCACCATAAATAAGGCGGTTCATTTCCGCAACACCTTCATCAAATTCATGATTCCCTATAGTTCCAACATCGAATTTCAAATCATTTAGAAATTCAATTGTAGGTTCGTCTTGTAATAATGCTGAAACAGGAGTACTTGCTCCAACAACATCGCCGGCATGTACCTTTAATGTATTTGGATTTTGTTTTTCACGATCGCGTAAATAAGCCCCTAAGTACTCAATTCCCCCTGCATCTTTATTGTTAATTTTTTTTACTGTGTCTAGTTGCCCATGAAAATCGTTAATACCGAGCATTTGTACATCTATGTAGCGGTTTTGTTCTGTACTTGCTTGGATTGAAGGCGCAGCAAATACACTAGTAAAAGTAACTGTACTTAATGCTAAAGCAACTGGAATGATTTTTTTCAACATAAAATTTCTCTCCCCTAATTAAAATCTGACATAATACGATGTTATTTTAATATATTAAGAGAATTATTTCCATAAAAATTCTACCAATTATAAAAATTAATAAGATTTTATTGTTTTCTGACAAGATATTTTTTCCTCAAAAAAATGTATATTTCTTTGTTTTGAGGAAGAAATATTATCTTGATAGTAATATAACAATACTTCTAAGAAATCTAAAAAACTCTAATCAATACATTTTAGCTGTTAAGAAGAATATTCAATCCAAAACTAATGGCGATTTATTAACCTAACATCTCAATATCAATATTTAAAAAGATGCTCCTGGATTTATCCAAGAGCATCTTTTATAAAGCTTTATTTTAACTTATTTATAATGTCTCAATTAACAATTATATAGTTGTAATCAGTCCTTTAAAAATGATAGGAGTGCTTCATTAAATTCTTTAGCATGCGTTGCATTGAGCCCATGTGGACCACCCTTTATTAATGCTACTTTAGAATTAGGAATTGCTTCATGTGTTAATTTCCCACTATATTCATATGGTACAGTTGCATCTGAATCACCATGAATGACAAGGGTAGGTATATTAATCTTGGCTAAATCGCTTCTGAAGTCTGTTTTGCTGAAAGCAGCGATACAATCTAATGTTCCTTTAGGTGATGCACCCGCAGCGATATCCCTATTGTAAAGTCGAAATGGTTCACTAACTAAGTCAGTTCGATCTCCAGCAGCAAAAAAACCTTTCGTAAACTCATCAAGGAATGCTATGCGATCACTTTTCACTCCATTTTCAAATCCTTGAATTGCTACATCATCTAATACACCCTCAGGATGATCTGCTGACTTGTAAAGGAATGGTGGTACAGCTCCGGCAAATACAGCCTTCTCTATTCTATGGGTTCCATATTTCCCAATATACCGGGCTACCTCGCCTCCACCCATAGAAAAACCAACAAGTGTGACATTTTGAAGCTCTAACTGTTCTAATAGTTGATGTAAATCAGAAGTCAAGGTATCATATTCATACCCTTCCCACGGCTGAGATGATTTTCCAAAGCCTCGACGATCATATGTTATAACTCTGTATCCAGCCTCAACAAGAGCGGGAACTTGATATTCCCAAGATCGACCACTTAACGGCCAACCATGAATGAGTACAACTGGTTTTCCTATACCATGATCCTCATAATATATCTCAATTGGTGCTTGATTTTCGGTTCCTACAGTAATTTTTGCCATTCTCCTACCTCCTTTAATATATATCCTTTTCTTCAATAATCCGGATGAATCTCATAAGCTATTCATGCACGTTTATGTTGTGAACTCTAAGTATGAAACTCTATTGTTCCAATGCATTTTTTCTCCGTTTGGAACAATCCCCCCTCTAATACCTTTTTCATCATAAAATAATTACTGAACATTACTCATATTCAATTGTAATAACAAAAATAGGTGACTATCAATATTGTTCTATCTATAGGATGTATAGGTAAAACCAATCTATTTTATAGTGAAAACAACTATAGTTACGACCTATACAAATTATAGATAATTTAGAATTGATTAATGAATCAGTTTTCAAATACTATAAATTTGTATAGCACTTCATGTTCTGTGAATGCTGCTATAACCAATATTATTGGTCAGCTTAGTTATAAACGAAGAAACTTATGATAGTATTCGACTATTTAAACTTTCTTCGATTACTTAATTTTTAGGAGGAATACATAATGACTGATCTCTATTCTCGTATTAACAAAGATGATGCTGTCGTGCTTTTAGTAGATCATCAAACTGGTCTTATGTCCGGACTAGTACGTGACTATGGTGTTGATGAATTCAAGAACAATGTTTTAGCTCTTGCTCATACTGCTAAGTTTTTTGATTTACCAGTTATTTTAACAACAAGTTTTGAAAACGGACCTAACGGACCTTTAATGCAAGAATTGGTTGATCTCTTTCCTCATGCACCAAAAATAGCTCGACCTGGACAAATTAACGCATGGGATAATGATGATTTTGTAAAAGCAATCGAAGAAACTGGAAAAAAGCAAATTATCATCGCCGGCGTAGTTACGGACGTTTGTGTTGCTTTCCCTGCACTTTCCGCTATAAAAGCTGGATATGAAGTATTTGCTGTTACTGATGCTTCAGGTACTTTCAATAAGCAAGTTGCAGATGCTGCAAATACTCGTATGGCACATAGTGGTGTGCAACTTATGAACTGGTTTAGCGTAGCTTGCGAATTACAACGCGATTGGCGCAACGATGTCGAAGGTTTTGGCAATTTGCTTGCTAGCAATCTTCCAGGCTATCAAAATATAATTGGAAGCTATATGAGCGCACAGCGAGATCTTAGTAAACAAAATGCATAAATGTATTTCAAGGAAATAGCTTTAAATCACTTTTTAAAAAATGGATAGTATACATTTAGTGCTGATTAAATCAGCACTCTCTTTTTAATTAACAGAAAAAACATTATTTTCAATAATATTGATTTTAAACAATTAAAAAAGGAGCGTTTTATTATGAGTAATTTAGAATTGTTAAATCCGGAGAACAGTGCCTTAATTTTGATTGATTTTCAGCCTCAAATGACTTTTGGAGTTGCAAGTATTGATAGACAAACATTGATTAATAACGTTATGCTGCTTGCTAAATCAGCAAAAACTTTTAACGTACCTACTATTCTTACTACAGTTGAAACACGCAGCTTTTCTGGTTATTTTTGGCCGCAAATTCTTGACATATTCCCAAACCATGAAATTATAGAACGCAGTTCAATGAATTCTTGGGAAGATCCAAAATTTGTTGAAGCAGTTAAAGCAACAGGTAGAAAGAAATTAATATTTGCAGCACTTTGGACTGAAGTTTGCCTTGCATTCCCTGTGCTTGAAGCAATTAAAGCTGGCTATGAGGTGTATGCAGTTGATGATGCTTCAGGTGGTACTAGTTTGACAGCACATAACGCTGCTATGCGTCGTGTAGAACAAGCTGGTGCAATTCCAGTGACAGCAATTCAAGTTTTACTTGAATACCAACGTGATTGGGCACACAAAGACACTTATGATGCTGTAATGGAGATTGTAAAAGAACACACTGGCGCTTATGGTCAAGGTGTAGAATACGCATATACTATGGTTCACGGCGCGCTTCCAAGCAGAAAAATATGAAACTAGAAGGAGTAGCTGTCGAAGAGACTCATACAGAGAACACAATGGATGCTGCTAATCCAGTAACAACGATTGTTACATGGGAAATTCAACAGGGTAAAGAAAAACAGTTTGAAACATGGAGACATGAAATTGAGGCTGCGGCTACTAAATTCCCAGGACATTTAGGTGTAAATCTAATAGTCCCAAGTAACGAATCCAGAGAGTATACTGTTATTTTTCGCTTTGATACGTATGAGCATCTACGTGCTTGGCAAGAATCAGATGTTCGCCGGGATTTGTTAAAAACGGCCGAGCAATTTCAAGCCACTAATCCAACTTACAAAACTGAAAGCAGTTTGGCTTATTGGTTTGTTACTCCGAAAACGCCAGTTCCACCGCCAAAATGGAAAATGTCTATCGTTACCCTTTTGGGTGTATGGCCTCTTAGCATGTTAGTTCCTAAATTGATAGGACCTATTATAAAACATATGAATCCTATTATGTCAGCTTTTTTTGTTTCTGTATGTATAGTGTCCTTGCTATCATGGGTAGTCATGCCGATTTTCGGTAAATTATTTCATCCATGGTTACAAAATAATAGAAAGTAGACGAGGTGTGAACATGACTTTACCGGATATGATCTTATATAACGGAAAAATTACTACCCTTGACCCTTCTCAACCTGAGGTATCTGCTATCGCCATAACTGATGGTTTAGTCACTGCAGTAGGTGGAGATGAGCTTCTTAATAGTGCCACGGAAAAAACAAAGAAAATAGACCTTAAAAGAAAGAGAGCTATTCCAGGCCTGAATGACTCTCATATACACGTTATTCGTGGTGGTCTACATTATAATATGGAATTACGTTGGGAAGGCGTGCCATCACTTTTTATTGCTCTAGAAATGCTCAAAGAACAGGCAAGGCGTACACCTGCTCCTCAGTGGGTAAGAGTAGTTGGAGGTTGGTCTGAATTTCAATTTAAAGAGAGACGGTTGCCAACTTTGGAAGAAATTAATGCCGTTTCTGAACACACTCCTGTCTTTGTGCTACATCTTTACGATAGAGCACTTGTAAATCGTGCAGGGCTGCATGCACTGGGATATACGAAAGATACACCAGACCCTCCAGGCTGCTTAATTGAGCGGGATAAACGAGGTAATCCAACAGGCCTTTTAATTGCGAATCCTAACGCTTCTATTCTTTATTCAAGTTTGGGTAAAGCACCAGTACTTAATTTTGACGACCAGATTAACTCAACTCGCCATTTTATGCGCGAATTAAATAGATTAGGTATTACAAGTGCTATTGACGCAGGTGGTGGATTCCAAAATTATCCGGATGATTACAAAGTTGTTGAACATTTAGCCGAGAAGGAACAATTAACTTTGCGCATTGCTTATAATCTATTTACGCAAAATCCAAATCATGAATATGAAGACTTTGCTTCATGGGCAAAAATTGTTTCTCCAGGTCAAGGAAGTGATAAGTATAAAATGAATGGTGCCGGAGAGATGTTAGTATTCTCAGCAGCCGATTTTGAAAAATTTCAAATGCCACGGCCTGAACTAGCTACGATGATGGAAGCTGACTTAAAGAAAGTAATTTCTCTATTGGTGGAAAACCGTTGGCCCTTCCGTTTACATGCAACTTATGATGAGTCAATCACACGTTTCTTAAATGTATTTGAGGAAGTTAACAGTGAAATTCCTTTTAATGGTCTACGATGGTGGTTTGACCATGCAGAAACAATCTCAGATCGTAGTATGGAACGTGTTAAGGCTTTAAATGGCGGTATTGCCATCCAAGACCGCATGGCTTTTCAAGGTGAATACTTTGTTGATTTATACGGAAAGGAAGCTGCAAAGCGTACTCCTCCGATTTATCGTATGTTAGACCTTGGTATACCTGTTGGCGCCGGTAGTGATGCAACTAGGGTTTCCAGCTATAACCCTTGGGTTGCCCTTTACTGGATGGTTGCCGGAAAAACCATTGGTGGGCTTTCCATATACGATGAAAAAAATAAACTTGATAGAAAAGTAGCCCTGGAATTATATTCAAAAGGAAGTGCGTGGTTCTCTGATGATGAAGGTAAAAAGGGAACCCTGGCAGTAGGTCAGTTTGCTGATCTTGCTGTATTGTCTGCTGACTACTTTACTGTGCCAGAAGAAGAAATCAAAAACCTTGAATCATTACTCACCATTATGGGTGGGCAGTTTGTTTATGGAAATGATGAATTTAAAAATTTATCACCTGAATTGCCGCCAGCATCACCTGATTGGTCACCGACGGGCGTTTATGGTTATGGTGGTGCTAACCTAGCCAACACTATACTTTCCCACGATTCCCATGATAACAAGTTACATAGTTGCAGTAACCCTCTCCATCAACACACTCATACCGTAATAGGAAAAGATGGAACTACATGGGGTATCGGTTGTACTTGCTTTGCTTTCTAAGTCAAAACCACCGGTATAATGCCGGTGGTTTTCTTTCTGCAATAAGGGTATGTAGATTCGAAATAGCATTGTATATCCCTACATGGAATGTGTTACTATGCGATAAGACCGAAGAATTGATTGATTAACTTAACTTGTTTTTGATAGCCTTCTCTCCTTGCAAAGTCTGTCCTTTTTTCCTTAATTAAAAGTCAATGGTATCCCCCTCTTGATCGACTACACCACACATATAAATCCACTGCCCTTTGACTTTAATATAGATCTTAATTTTTCAATTGTTACACTAGAATCATTATTATTTCTATTACACTGATACTTTTTGCGAATCATTTAACTTCTGCATAAAGATACGTGCTGCAAAACTTAAAAATTTATCATCAAAGTGAATAAGATTAATATCTTGGCTTGGTGTTGGATCAGTAATACGAACTATGCTCAAAGTATCATTATTAACAAAGTTAACCAGTGAAAGAGGTATTATGGCAACCCCATGTCCATTGTATACAAGGCTCAATAGAGAAATAGAAGATTTTGTTTCTATATTTGCTTCAGATAAAGATAACCCTAAACTCTCACAATATATCTTAATAGATTCACGACAACTACATGAAACCATTATTCTACTCAGCCCTACTAATTCTCGAAAAGAAACAAATGATTTTTCATTCAAAGGATGATTTTTTGGAATTACAAGGACGAGCTCTTCACTATACAAAAGGGTGCTTGTTAATATGTCTGGAATTTGAGCACTACGTGTAATCCCGAAATCAATATTTTTGTCAACGATTTGATTTACAGCAACTTCGGATTCTATAATCTTTACTACAATGTTGGGATAATGTTGTTGAAACTTCATAATATAAGGTGTTAAATAAGTGAGATCCTCTAATAAACCTCCTATAGTAATCACACCTCTTTTTACACCCTTTAATTCAAAAATTTCATTATACACGTCATCAAATTGTTGCATGATAAATTTTCCTTTATCAAATAGCAGCTTACCCGCTTCTGTCATTTTGATACCTCTTCCAACTCGATGAAACAAGGGTGTATCAAGTTCCCCTTCTAAAACACGGATTTGTTGACTTAAAGTCGGCTGTGAAATACCTAGAACTTCCGCAGCTTTAGTGAAACTATTATTATTACAAACTTGAATAAAATACTCTAAATGACGTAATTCCATTCTTGATACCCACTCTCCGCTTTATGAAAGATTTATAATTTAAAGGACGATATGTATACGTTAACATAACAACTTTATTTCATGCTATACCAATTGAAATTACATGGTTTATTCATTTTGTATTATAATAAATTTACTACCATTTATTAATTTTTCCTCCTATTTATTTAAATTAGATTTAATTAGGACATTACTAATTCGAGATATATTTCTAAAAATTTATAGTTCGAGTGCATAATACCCTAATTTTTTCAACTTTTCGATTATCATTTTTTTCTCAATATAGTCCAAACCACCAAATATATGCCGAATCGCCTCTTTATGCTGAGGAAAAATACTATCCATTAACTGAATACCATCTGAAGTAATTGACGCATACGTGACACGGCGGTCTTTTGGACATGGTTTTCGTATTAAGAACCTCTTCTTTTCCAACTTATCCACTACATACGTGATACTACTACTTGCAAGTAATATTTTCCCTCCAATTTTTTGTATAGGCTGATCGCCTTTACTATATAGTAGCTCAAGCACTGCAAATTCAGTTGGATTAAGTCCATAACTTTTTATATCCTCTTCAATACGCTTAGTAATTGCCTGTGCTGCCCTTGATAATGTAACAAATAACTTTAAAGATAAGCTCTCATCATTAATCACACTCATAATTACCAATCCTTTACAAGTTATCTTGAATTCGAGATTTATTATATTATCGTCGAAATATTATGTCAATAATTCATTTTAGTTTTATTATGCCCCTTATCATTTATTTCTCAACATAAGAAATATGGAATTAGAAGAAAAAAATTGTTAATATATAAGTATCTCAATTACGTTATTTCTTTTAAAGAGAGCTTGTATTCTAACGCAAGTTCTCCTTTTTTATATTCTAAATTGAATCCGGACAAAGTTCACATATTGAGTCTGCCCATGTATATGCTATAGTTTTTAAACAAAGATTAGAGCCCTCCTACAAGAAGGAGAGCTCTAATCTTTCATATAAATATTCACAATTTTTATCATTGCGGGGACATCAAAACTTTAACTTGATAGGGATATGGCACTACCCCAATTAATAAATATTATTAACTATATATCTATCATATTTTTTATAAACAGGACTAATTAGATTTAAAAAAAGATTTCTTTTTCTTTACTCGTAATAAATCACCTGTCCACCCTTTGAATCGCATATACATATACATACCTACCGTTGTGAAAATAATAAATAAGAGAGCGATTAAATAGCTATATTTCCATTCTAGTTCAGGCATGTATTTAAAATTCATCCCCCATAATGCTCCTAAAGCTGTCAAAGGCGTACTCACAGCAGTTAATACAGTAAGAGCTTTCATAATTTCATTCCCACGATGAGAAGAAACAACTTCTTGTAAATGAATCATCGTGTCTAATTCTTCTTGGTACTCTTTAACAAGTTGTAATCCACGCTCTAATTTTACGTGTGTTTGTTTATAACAAAGGGTGTTTGTTAAGTTTTCTAACCAAGCTTCCTCCAAGCCTTGTAACACTTCCTGTATTAAGCGAAACACATGTGTGTTCATAAATAATTCATGACGAATATGATAAATTCTTTCTAAAACTGCTATGTTATTATGATGATAAAAATCCCATAATACATTTCTGAAATTGTTTTCAAAATAGTCAACCTTTCGTAAATAGTGAGATATAAATATTGATAAGATAGCACATACTCCTTCAGCGGAACTATTACAATTTTTTATACCCATAGGGAAATTATGTATTAATTTTTGGAAATCCTCTTCCTCTTTTTCCTGAACTGTTATCAGTATTCCATGAGCTACGAAATAATGAAGAAATTTTTGAATTTTGGCGTCCTTTTTATCTTGATCATATAAAAACGAACCATATACACAAGTTTGACTTGGTGATAACGTATAAACATATAATCCATTTTCACAAGGAGAACTTATTTTCTTTACAAATTGAGAGAAATAAGATGTTACATCACGAGGGATTATAGAAGAAAGTTTTTCAAGCTCACTAGTTTTCACATGATACCAACTCCATTTCGTCATTTTTATGCATTCCATATTATTCTTCCTTTCTAAATAGTTTTATGTTTGATCGAATCATATCCGTAATACGAAATTTGTATGTAGGTATTCATGTCTTGAAGGAAAAGTTTTTAGATCATCTAAATTACAAAATAAATGACATAGGAGGTCTTATTCTTTTAAAAGGAAGACCCCCTATATATTAGTTATTTTTATTTTCAATTTTAAACATTTCCTCTATACAAGCACTTTTTATCTTTTCTTATAAAGAATTTATTATATGTGGAAAAGAAGCTACATAATTTGGCACGTCTATTCAATGAACTCCATTTCAGTCGTTATTATAATTTGGATTCATATGCAGATTGATTGGTGATGTCGTCAAATACTTGACTCCCAATAATGTAGTATCCATGAAGTGCAGCCTCTTTCGAAGCGTCTACCATACGGAAAGAAGAAATTTCACTTTGCATTTTTTCAATTCGTTTTTTGTGGAGATCTACTATTCCTCCTGTCCAAATGATAGTATCATACTGTTCTAACGTAAATTGTTCTTGTAATACACGTATGACGTCTTGGAAGTGTGCATCCAACTCTTTTTGAATCAAAGTATGAACCTGACTTGTCTCATGATTTTCTTCTCGACATTCATATCCTTTTTCTAATACTTTTGGCATGTCGTTAATATGCAATTGATTACTTTCACCCGCATGATTCTGCAGGATATTCTTAATATTTTTCAAAGGCTTGCTACATCCTAGTTCCGTCTCATAATGATTTAAAATGAGATTCTGTTTCATATCTGCCATTTCTAATGTACGAAATCCACCATCAATAATTAAGATGCGATCTTGTTCCTGAATAATTCCCTCTTTTAAGAAATAGGCATGTAAAGCGACTGGTTGCTGAAGAATCAAAGCATTTTCCACCGTAATATTAATAAATTTCCCATCAATTTGCACGGAAGTTTCTTTTTTTAGTGCATGTTGTAATTGCTCGTGCTGACTACCAAAACAAGTGACTGGAAGCCCGGTAACAACTAAAGGTAACACGACATTTTCTTTATAATCCTTTGCAATGCAACCAAATATTTGTTGTTTAAAACGTTCGCTTTCATAATAATTTTCTATTTCTTCATTAAATGGAGGAAGCAATGAAGCGTCAGATTGATGTGCTTCATTTCCCATGTAGTATGCAAAGTCTAAGTCTATAAAACTCACCTTTGTTAAATCTTCACTGTCAGTATGATTAGGTACAGGGGCTAGTGTGGAAGCTTCACTCTTAATCGTCATCTCAGAATCTACATCCTGTCGATATGCCCGCTTGGTAAAGCCAATTCCTACATCAATTGCATACAGAGATTTCATACTTTTTTCCTCACTTTCTCTTTTAAGAATTAAATCTAGGCACTCTCTTCTTTCCCTTCTTTCACATATTCCTTTTCATTTTTCGTTTTTTCTCCGTCTAGGTTCCTACTATTTTCATTTATTTCGTAATCCTTTTCATCTTTTTTCTTTTTGTTACTTTCGTTTTCTGTTAAGTCTTTAATGGTAGAAATGACAACTGGTGTGGCTGTAAGCAATTGTGGTAATGTTTGTTTTGCAACATTAGCTGCAGTTGCAGAGAATTGTTTACTTGTCTCAGTTACCTTCTCCAATGTTTCCTTTATGTTTCCTTCTTGTAGTTTTTCTTTTACGCTTTTTCCTTTTGTTTGTATAGCTTTCCGATTTTCTTTTTTTAATAGGGAGACGATGACTCCGGTCGTAATCCCAATCACAGCATATTTAAATATAGTATGTTTCATTTTTCTCACCCTTCTCTACTTTTATTTTCTTCAATGCTACAACTTAAAATAATTACCTTACCTATTGCAATCTATTAGAGAGAATGATAGGTTTGCGACTTCCTATCACTCGCCATTGGTGTTTCAGCTGTTACTAGGAGTAAAATCCTCCCTTGATCTAGTTTTTCTTCATATAAGTTAGCTTCCTCCTTCGACAATCCCATTTCTTCCATTTGATTTCGAAGTTCGTCCCCTTTTTTGGAGAAAAAGTTGATAATACTTGTTCCCAATCCTTGTTCTTTTACTCCAATCGTATTTGTGTTTGTATCATCCGCAATCTTTTTTGTTAGATGTTTTTCATGTGTTAAGACATACATGTCATCTTGGTGAATCCCTTGCAATTCTAGCTCTTTTACTTTCATAACTACTTCCTGTTCATTTTCATATTCATGAACCACCGGTTTTCTTTCATTCTTGTGCATTGTATTTTTCCTCCTTTAGATTTTTTATTTTTTTATTTAGTTGTTATGTAATATGTAATACACCTATTTTAAAGATGTTAAACCTAAATTTTCAAAAAATTTCATAAAATAAGTTATAAATGTTTTTGAATATCACAGCGATGTCACGAGAAGTTTGCTTTGATAAAAGTGCTACAAATAACGATTTGTTTGGAAGGCAAGCCCATTGTTTTATAGAAAATTTCTATTTAGAAAAAGTTACAAAAGGAGTACAAGATATTTTTTTCGTTAATTAAATCCTAGGAAAATAAAAAAGCACTCTTTTTAAAAGAGTGCTAAAAAACATATAACCTAATAATGTTTCTAGTTTGATTACAGAAAGAAAGTCTTTATTAAAACATATAGTTGCTAATTTAATTGCGATCTTCCTTGCACCCAAGCAGCAATGTCATTTATAACATACTCAGGGATATTAGCAGGACTATAATATTCATCCGGTTTACTTATTTCTCCATCACCTTCTGTAAAGAAATGATTTAACTTCGGATATAGTCGATAATCGACGTTATCTCGTTCTTTTAATTGTTCTTTCCAAAGAGGAATTTCGATTTTTGATTGAACTTGATAGTCTCTTTCCCCTTGAATAATAAGAAGCGGTGTCTTTTGTTCTTTTGACATTTCGGCTGCTTTAATTTTTCGGATAGAATCCCAAAATATTGCTGATCCTAAGTAAAAATCTTTTGGGGGATTCTGACTAGAGAAATTTGGATCATTTAATAATTCAAATTGTGCTTTGTAGAATTTATATTCATCTAGATTCATTGCTCCAATAGAAAAAAGGTACTCAAATTGATCTAAAACAACGTCTTGGATCGTACGAGCTGGCCCACCCATTACAATTGCCCCAGCAATATTATTATTTTGGTCTTTTTCAATCATTTTCGGAAGCATCATTCCACCTTGACTATGACCAAGAATATATATTTGATTCTTATTTATTAGAGGCTCATTTTTAAGAAATTGAGTTACAAAAAGAGCATCATCTGTTGTCTCTTTATCAACTGTATAAAAGGGACTAAATTGTGTTTTCAACCCATGTTCATAAGTTCTTTTATTATAGCGAAGAACAGCAATTCCCTTCGATGCAAGACCTTCAGCTAAATCGCGAAATGGTTTTAAAGCAAACGCTGTTTCATCCTGATCGGTTGCTCCTGATCCTTGAACAAGAATAACCGCTGGAAAAGGACCCTTTCCTTTTGGAACCGACAATGTTCCTGGTAATGGAAATGCACCACTTCCAACTACTACTTCTTTATCAACAAATGATTCAGGCTTACTATATGATGGACGTTCTGCAACAGGACTAAACGACATGCTTAGTTGAAAATCGTCTATTTTTCCAGATGGATCTAGTTTAATTAGTAAAGGTACAGTCATTTTTTCAAAAACTAATTGAATCTCCACATTTGTATGAACAGGATTTGTCTCTTTTTGTGTAACCTCTCCAATTTCTATAAAAGAACCTGCTTGTAATTGTACTGGGAGTCCCTCCCAATAGCTCTTCAGCCATTCTTCGGATATTATTTTCTGTAATGACCTTGAGGTTAAATCAAATGCAGATTTATAATCTTCACTATTCATATGGCGAATAAATGAAAGGGTAGTAGATAGAATAGGATTTTCATCATCACTATTGTCTACTTTTTTTATAGTTGTGTTTGCTTCCTTTAATTTCGAAATAAATTGATGGTTAAACGGATAATTATATGTATCAGGATATAAGCTTGTTTTCAATACTTCCGTATTCCGTCCCTCATACAAACTTGAAGAACTCGTAAAATTTTCAGGTAAAATTACTTCCTCCGCATATGAGACTGAGGAAATTGTTATTGAAAAAATCGCACTAACAAGTAATAACTTATTACTTGTTCTTCTTTTCTTACCCATACTTATTGATTCTCCTTTCAAAATTTAAAATTTCTAATACAGTATGCCAACTATAAGGAAAATAAAAATTATCAAAGAGATTAATAATCTATTTTACGATCCCCCCTAACTAATTAAAAATCTATCATTAACAAACTTCAATAAAAAATGCCCTCCCCCTCTTTTTTTATTGTTGGATTTTCCAAGGACTTAGAAGCACAGCACTAATTTACATGTAAATGACCCATGAGATTCTCTGTTTCAAAAGAAAAAAGCACCCGACTAGATGCTTTCTTTAATTGTTCTCACTCTCATTTATTTAGTTAATTCTCTTATTACTGTAAAATAAATTTATTCTATTTCCTAAATCTCACTTATTTCTTAATTCACTCATACCAATATAAAACCTAATAACCTATCCTCAAAAAATAAAGAAAACAGGTTATTTGGCTATTCATTCCGTAAGCTTACTGCTCAAGTTAGTCTTTTTTCACACGGTTAAACTTTATTAAGAAAACCTTAAGGAATTTCCCTCTATATTTATAAGAATTTTTTTCTATACTGAATCATGTAAATGAACAAGAGGAGAAACGATCATGAAAAAATTTGTAATTTGCATACTAGGAATAGGCCTCCCTATATACTTACTACCTTTCATATTACGCGGAGATTTAGACAGATTTAATCCGATTGCTGAAGAAAAGAATGTATATGCCGTTGCGAAAGGATATGGTGTTCCAGATTATCATCATAAAGGAAGAGCTATGTACTCACTAAAAGGTGTTGATGAATTAAGCAATGAAAAAGAATATAAAGTTGGAACGAACACGCCTAATGATTTTACAAGAAAAATTTACTTAAAAATTCATGTGAAAGGTAAGTATGTCTATTCCTACGATATTATTTCTGAAAAGGACATTCCAGAGAAAATAAGGGGACAATTGGAGATAGCAAAGAAATAAAAGAGCCAATTCGTACGAGTTGGCTCTTTATTATCACTCCCATCTACCGTTTGGAGAATTCTTTCGATCGATTTATTAAGTTCGTTATCATTGTTTTAACAACCATTCTTCAATTACTTTAACTGTTTCATCCCGTTGTGCTTTTGACGTAATTAAGCTTGCATTATCACCTTTTTGCTCACCATACATGCCAAAATGAGCATGGTTTCCGCCTTTTATCATGTGCATAGTTGTATTCTTTGACATTAACTTTTTATTGTTCTCTATTTTTTCTACAGTTGCTAAAGCATCTACTTCTCCATAAATAGATAACATTGGAATCGATTTTGTAGAGAAATCATCTGCAGGATAAGAGCCTAAGAAAATGATCCCATCTACCTTGTCTTCATTCTGAAAGGCATACTTAGAAATCATAGCTCCGCCCATTGAATGTCCAGCAACGTACCATTTTTGAACTTCAGGGTACTGTTCAATTACACTATCTACCGCATTGATTCCAAGTATTGCTAAGTTTAATGGTAACTTAGGCATTACTACAAAATGCCCATCTTTTGCAAGAGCTTCTCCTAAGTAACTATAAGCTTCAGCTTCTACTTTAGCACCTTGATAAAAAATAACCCCTATTTTAGCATCTTTCTGTCCAAAAACTATATTATCTTCATCTTTTTTATCATTCACTAACGACAAAGCCTCTTTCGTTGGTTTGTAAGTAAACTGGGACCAAGTAAAAAAAGTAATACTCCCTATAAGTAAAATACCAAGTAAAGAGTACAGAACAATTTTCATCCATTTCTTCATATGTATGACCTCCCTAAGATGTATATATTCTATACTTTAGATTATCATTAATAAACATAAAAACTCGAGCATTTTTATTGTGCTCAAGTTTTCATTTACGTCTTTAATTTATACTATAAATTGTCCAAGATAAATATGTAGCAAATGCAGACCATAAAAAATATGGAATTAGCAACCATGTCGATACTTTAGATAAATTGGAAGAAAACATAATGAGAAGTAACGTAGTAATAGCGACTAGTAAACAGTCTACTGTTGCTAAAAACAAATTTTTTTGACTGAATTGAAAGTAGCTGAACGCTTGATTGCACATATAATTTAAAAGGAATACAAACCAAAATGTTTTTGGCTTGAATCCATAGTTGTTGTAAATAATTGCAACTGATAATGCAATAAGTCCAAATAATACAGCCCATATCATTCCGATTGTCATACCAGGAGGTGTCCAAGACGGCTTTTCTAACGCATCATACCAAGTACGATCAATAGGGAATAAAACACTAGAAACATAAAACAAACCATATGTTAGTAAAAATACTATAATACTAGATTTTTTCATAAACATTCTCCTTTTTACTAGAAGATTATAGAAACTTTATATGATTAGTATGCCCTTGTAATGGATAAATTTCTAATATTTAAATTTCAAATACATATCGTTTAATCTATTTTATACGAACTCTTTCATACTTTTATATGCACACAGTGCTCTCTCTCTTGCTGCCTTATGATCAACGACTGGCAAAGGATATGTATTACCAAGCTTTATATTGGCCTTTTGTAAAATATGCTCAGGTGCTTCCCAAGGTTTATGTATATACTTATTCGGTATATCTCTTAATTCTGGTACCCATTTTCTTATATACTCTCCATTTTTATCAAACTTTTCTCCTTGTGTGATAGGATTAAAAATACGAAAGTACGGTGATGCATCTGCTCCACTTCCAGCAACCCATTGCCATCCCATTGTATTATTTGCAATATCAGCATCTAGTAGTGTATCCATAAACCATTTTGCTCCTTCTTGCCACGGAATTAACAAATGCTTTACAAGAAAAGAGGCTACAGCCATTCTTGTCCGATTATGCATAAAACCTGTTTGCCAAAGCTCCCGCATTCCCGCGTCAATAAACGGATAACCAGTTTCACCTTTTTGCCATACTCTTAATAACTCCTCTTCCTTATTCCACGGAAAATGTTCAAAGTTTTTATTAAGAGGTTTATATACTGTAAACGGATAGTGATATAGCAAATAATAAGAAAACTCTCGCCAAATTAATTGGCGTATAAAACTATTCACTTGTTTTTCAAAAAGACTACATTGTCTTTCGGTACTTTTATTTATTAAGTAATGATACATTAACTTCACTGATATTTGGCCAAATGAAAGATATGGCGCCAACATCGAATGAGCATTTTGATTTGGAAAATCTCTTCCTTCACTATAAGAGGCTAATTTGCTAGAGAAAAATTTCTTGAATGTTTTGTATGCCCCTTCCTCTGTAGGCTCCCATATTGATTCAATATGAGATGTCCACGGTATAGTTGGCAGCAAGTGTAATTCTGAAACAGATAAGCTTGCTGGTAAAGAGCTTCCCCATTTTATACTCTGCACTTTGCTAGTAGGTTTAGGTATTACCTGCTTTTGAAATGCATTGTAAAAAGGCGTAAACACCTTATATTCAGTGTTATCCTTCTTTTTTATAATCCACAGTTCTAATAATAAATGCGAATTAAATTCCTTACAAATAATACCTTTATCTTCTAACATCATTTTCATTTTTTGATTAGATTGTAACCTGTCCGGATCATAGCAAATATTCCAATATACAGCCGTTATATCTAATTGTTCTATGAGAGAAAGTATTTCTTCCTCCGTACGTCCTTTACGAATTATTAAAGTAGAGCCCAATGCCTCAAGTTGCTTCTTTACATCTATTACAGCATGGTGTAACCACCACTTTGCCGCACTTCTTATTGAAAAAGTTTCATCTTGTACATATACCGGAAGAACCTCCCCGGACTGAACAGCCTCAAATAGAGCTGGGTTATCATATAAACGAAAATCTTTTTGAAACATAACGATAATTTTGTTTTGCATGGCTATCCCCTCTTACTCTTAAAACATAATAGATTCTTTATGTGAATAATCCTCTTTTTTACTTTTGCATTATTATATTAATAATTCTTTGTAATCGTAAACAAACGTTTCCATAGTTATTGGACTTCTATCTAGTAAATTCGATAAATCTGATGCGACTTTTTTAGCTAACCCTAATTTTGCAGTTGTATATATTCCAATCATAACCCAAATAAAGTCACTGTTAAGTCCCTTTTGAATCATTCTTTTTCTAAATTTAAATATACTTGGATTTGTATAAGTAATATCTTTATTTATTATTTTTGAAATAATAGCAGCAACTTCATAATATGTTAATGCCTCATTTCCCGTTAAAGAATAAGCTTTAAATTCATGTCCCTCTTCGGTTAATATCTTAGCTGCAACTTCTCCAATATCCCGTACATCTATAAAACTTGTTTTCCCTTTACCAGCAGGTACTTCAATTATTTTTTCATTTCTTAATTCATCACCATGTTGTGATAATAAATTTTGCATAAAAAAACTCGGTCTTAGGAATGTGTAAGGGATCCCAGAAGCCTTTATCATAGCTTCAATTTTAGCATGAGGTACTATCGGATTTTTTTCTACACCTAATAAAGATAAAAATACAATGTGTTTTATACCTATTTCTTTTGCGGCATCTACAACAGGCTGGAAATACTTTTTTGCATCAGCTAGATGTGGTGGTCTTATTAGAAAGACTTTAGTAACACCTGTTAAAGCCGCCTTTACAGATGGAGGGTTTTCAAAATCAAAATACACTCCTTCAGTTTCTCTACTGCGCGTTGTGACTTTGAAAGTAGCATTTCTTTTTATTAGACATTTTACAACCTCTTTTCCTACATTCCCTGTAGCACCTGTTACTAAAATCATTTTAATCACCCTTTATTTTTTTGTAAATTTTGAATCATACTTTGCAAAACTCGAACTGTATTTTCTACTTCCTCTTTTGGAATACTAGCTGTAGCATTTTTTATAACTTCATCGCTTACATTTTCTATCTCCTGTATTAATGTCTTAGTTTCATCTGTTAAAAATATTAAATGTGACCGTTTATCTTTAGGATTATGTTTTATAAGAATCCATTCTTTTTGCAATAATCTTTGTATAATTCCGGTTACTGTTGGACGGTCTGCTAAGAGCCTTTCAGCAATCATAGCCGGGGTGGTTCCATTTGGATAAAGAGATATATCCTTTAACACAGACCATTGCTGAGCTGTTATTTTATATTCTTTTAATTGATTTGATAATTCTGTTTTCGTCATTATACTTACCTTGTGTAATAAATAGCCTAAATTATTCATATAACCTCCAATATAGTTAGTATACTAATTATATAGTTAGTATACTAACTATAATGTTTAATTACAAACTTCAATTAATAGTTTATATATAAAAGATATATCAAATTCTTATTTTGTACTATTTCATATTATATTTAAAATCTTCTTTAATCCTGTTTTGCATGTATTGTACACTCTATATACAAAGGTTATTCCTTGCTGTTACTTTAAATAAGCATTTACAATTGTATCTAGCATAGGTATTTTTTATTGTCCGATTAGTCATATTTATTCTTAATTCTGCAAAATAAAAAAGAAAATGGAGCGAAAGATGAAAAAACAATTTGATAAACAGTCAAACTTAAATACATCTATGGATTCAACAATTCTATGGACTTTTCAAAACAAAAATGCTATAAATATACTTTTGAATACAGGTAAGCTTATAGCCGACCCTATTTTTGTTAGTAAAGAAGATTGCACAGCATATAAATACATTGTAAGACACATGAAACAGAAAGGTATTGACTTTACTATAGATTTCCCCATTTGGGCATGGCATTCATGCAATGGTTACCAAAAGAAGCCTACTCTTGAGACTGCAAGGGAATTACTATCAGATATTCAATTAGAGAAAGAAATATACCTCATCGAATTCACATGTCCTAATTTTTTATTTATGTTAACAAACTATAGCGGATGGTGCGACATTTATTTTAAACTTACTGGCAATCCTAAAGCAAGTGTAACAAATGATGAAGAAAAATACTTATTTAATCTTTACCCTACCATTGAGGAAGAATGGGAATATCATCATATCCAAGCAACTCTACCCTACCTAAAAAAAGAATGGATTATACAAATAACAGAACTTAGTAAGATAAATGGATTTAACAAATAATATTGTTTATGAATGCTTTATTTAAGCATTCATAAACATAACAAATAATCACATTAAACTAATACATTTAAAATAGCGTTTTTTATAATGGAACCGTAAATAAACTCTTACTACTATGATTTTGTATACATGCAGTTTACTCATTTAGTTTTGGTCTAGTTTGTAAATATAAATTCAAATCCGGACTTGAACCGCTAATAATTATATCTCGAACAATTTTAGAAAGCACCATACTATATACTAATCCATTATCTCCATACGCATAGATAAAGTGACAATTTGGAAACTCTTCATACATTCCAATTATAGGTAAACCATCATGAGTACCACCATAAAAAGCACTTAAATAAAATTCAGGTTCAACTGTTATATTGGGAAAGAGCTTATTAAATTCATTTACTAATTTCTCTTTTTTATGGATTAATTTTGAATCTCTTTCTTGAGCAATGTTTGTATCTTCATCTAACCCACCTATAATAATCCTGTTATCTGCAGTAGTTCTCATATAAATATATGGTCTCGCAGTTTCCCAAATGAGAGTACGTTTATACCAAGAAGATAAATCTTCTACAGGATTAGTAACAACTGCATATGAGCTAATCAGTGTAGCGTTCTTTTCCTTTTTAAATTCTAACCCTTCATATCCTGCAGCCACAATTACTTTATTGGCAGTAATAGAATTGCCCCCCTTTGTATAAAAGATAGCACATTCTTTCTCTAACTTTTTGCCAACAATCTCTGTATCTTCATAAATTTGAACTCCTTTATTAGAAGCTTGTTCTAATAAACTATGTGTAAATTTATAAGGATTTATTTCACCATCATTATACGTATAAATAGCTGCACGTTTTTTAAATGGATATCTCTGTCCAATTTGTTCCTCTGATAGCCAAGTCGCTTTAAAATCATGCTTATGTAAATAATACAGTTCTTTTTCTAATTTCTTTATATCCTCTTCATAGCTTGCATAATATAAACTGTCACGTCGTTTAAAGTCAGAGCAATAAGGTAAGTTTTGATCAGCATATTCAATATCATTAATAGCTTGTTCACACAATTTCATATGCTTAACTGCATACTCTTCTCCAAATGTATTTACAAGTTCAAAAAACATCTTGTCACCTAAATATTGAATAAGTGCTGTATTTGTAAGGTTACTCCCGTGTCCTACCTTTCTTTTATCAACGACAACAATATTTAAATCTGATTCACTCAAATAGTATGCTGATTGAGCACCTGAACTTCCTGCTCCTATTATTAGTACGTCACATTTTATATCTTCTTCCAACCGAGGATAAGAAGGTGTATTAGAAAAAGTTGTGTTCCAATATAATTTCCCTTTCTGTAAATCCATTTAAAGTGCACCGTCCTAAATAAAATAGTTATATCCCCATCTGTATCTCCAAATCATTCTTACTATATACTTCTTATCAAATTTATTTTTGCTACCATTAGATTATTAATGCAATATTTTGTTCACCCATATATGGTATTAAACTAGGCTTATAAAAAGTTAATAGTATATATATTATTTATTTTCATTTAGAAATTTAAGAACTTGGTTAAAAGCTTCTTCACCTGCTGGAGTGTTCATTTTAAATTGAAATTCATGCGCTAACTCGCCAGAGATATTTTTATCAAAGAAAAGTGTATCTACAGGTACTCCTTTATTTTGTAAAGTAGAAGCTAATGCTTTACCTTGATCTTCAAATGATGCAGTATTTCCATCTGTGATGAACGTTGGTGGGTAATCTTTTGTAACGTGTTTATAAATAGAGGCGATTTCCATTTCAGGTAATGTTTCAAACTTCTTTTTCCCAAAGTAAGCCCAGCCAGTAGTACGCATAAAGTCTTGGACTTCTTTGGATGTTTCCATTTTAGCTAATGCAGGCATATTATACGGGCCGCAAAATAGCAGTATACCTTTAATTGTAGAAGGAGCAACAATAGCGTCAATTCCGGTTAATTTCGCATAATCTGGAGATGTTTGAATAGTAACAAATTGTCCAGATATTTGCGCTCCCGCAGAATCTCCTGCAAAATACAGGTCATCTAGTTTTACATTATATTTCTTTGCATTTTCTTTTATATATTCATAAGCCTCACCAAGTTGTAGTACTGGTGTAGGATACTTTCTTTTAGGAGCAAGAGCATAATTTATATTTATCACTGTATAACCACGAGCAGCTAATTCTACTGCATAACCAGTAATGTCTGATTTATCTCCACCTACAAATCCACCCCCGTGTACCCAAAAAATAACAGGTGTTTTTTCTGTAAGATTTTTGGGATAAATAATGTCTAATGTACCATCAGGAAATTTAGAATCATAATTGATATCTTTAACAATTTGTGTCTCTTTTAGAGCGTTTTTATAATTATTAGATTGAACAAACATTCCACCTTCAAATGCTTTTTTTATGAGAAACGCTTTCGGAATAGGTGAAACATTCCAAAAAACAACTCCAGCAATAATCAATCCGAAAACAATACAAATAGTTAGCAGCATTCTTTTTTTCCATATCATTTTAGTTTTTAACTGTTTTATTCTCATAATAAAAGAATCTCCATTCTTTTTCATAATAACCTTAAAATAAAGTGAAACTTTAATCAGCCCTCACCAATAGGGCTGCCCGTTAAAGCGGGATAAATCACAATATACACTTCTATTTTACGATTAACTTTATTATCACCTGCTAATCCGCATTTAAAATTTCATGCAAAAATTTATATATTTTTATTTTGTTATGTATTAAGTGTCTCGTATAAAACACATTAAAAATCCAAACAAAAAAAGCAAAAGATCTCCATTTATAGAAGATTTCTTTTGCTCTTTGTAAAGGACACAAGTCCAAATAAAAGTTGCTTATCTATCGATAACTTACACATAAGAATGCATTTGTTTCACTATTTTATTAGTAGGAATTTTAACAACCATTTCTTTTTCACCTTTTCTATCAATCTTGAAACCATGAACTTTAACATCAGACGGTACTAGTGGATGATGACAAATCATATCTATACTCTTCTCAATATTTTCACTAACATTTTCTTTTCCACTTAGCCATTCATCGAGGCTACCACTTGAAAATTCAGGCATGCAATTTTCAAAGAGATAGTCTAGTTCCCTGTTATTTTTTATGAAATCACGTTGAATTTGTAGATTAACTGGAGAAGTTTCTTTATCCTCTATTCCTACAACAAAAATTTCTTTAACATTTTCTTGATAAATAGCAATAATAATAGATCTCATTATATCTCCATAAGGATGTACAATTACAGAATCATAGCTGTGTATAGTCAACATGTTTTCTTGGTGAATGTTAGTTACTTGTTGGATACTAGGCTCTATTCCGTGTTCAATGTCTGTTAATAATAAAACTTTTTTATTCTTTGAATTCATATGGAGCACTCCTTCTTCATTATTGTATTTATGAAACTTTTAAGCTAGTAACAATAATAATTGTTACCAGTTTTTCCAGCGTCCCTCTGGATCAACACTTGCAAGTCTAACCCATCCATTTTGAACTTTTTCTCGAAATGTGAAATCATTATTTAACAAACGTTCTATATATTCAATAGGTGCTTGAATGACAATTAGTAAACGAAGTGGTGAATGATACGTCTCACTATCTGACTGCATAACCGATTGCCAAGGTAAGCCTGGCAACAGGTCACTTGCATTCCCTTGCATAACACCGAGACCTGCCGTTACAGTTTGGGTTGTTTTGTTTCCACTACCATAATAATGAGGTGCTACAGTTGAAGCGTAATATTGTAAATTTATCCACTGAGCTACTGTTCCTGGTCCTGCAATAATGTTAGCTAATATATCGCCACTTTCATCCTGTTTCCAATCATAATTATGGAGGAACGCCCTACCTTCTAAGTCACAATCTTGAGTTAATTCTCGTTGCCCGATAATAAAAGATGCATTACGAGCTAATCCCCATTCTGGACGTATTTCACTCCAATCTTCTGCAAATCGATGTGCCTCTTTACTCGGATTTTTTATTTTCGTTTTAAAATTTGGTAATTGCGTTAAACGCTCTCTATTTGCATGTTGGCTCACATTTGGCATAATCGACTCGATACAATCAAATGCTTCTTGCGCAGCTTCCGAAAGTTCCGGGACGTAAATCCATTCCAATTCGTCCACTGTTGTTTTATGTTCAGCTGCTGCAAAAATGGTGTCCTCAGGAATTTTAATACCTTCAGCAGCCAATGCCTCTCTTACTTCTGGAAGATTACATAAAGTAGCAAAAACTCTTGCATTGAATCCCCCTGCTGCTCCGCCACAAGCACCACACTCAAGTGCTGCAGCATAAAGATTGTTCGTACTTTGACTACTATGTCCGCACATTACAACTAAAGGAGCAAATTTTTCTGTCAGTCCCACCATTTTTAAAGCTTGACGCACATAGTTCACTTTTTCTTCTTTCGTAAAACCGATAGGTATCTCGCCCTTTGTGTCATGAACATGATTAAGTGAGAATGTTGTATCAGGTTTTTGTAACATAGTTTTACGAAGGTTACGAATGAAAGCACCAACTCCTCTTGGGACAAAGCTTCTTGTCACCATTTGTAGACCAAATAAAGGACCACTTAACTCAGGTAGCGCCATACTCGTCAGTACGTTCTGTTTCATCGTTTTAAATGTATAACGTACCGAACTGCCTACCCTCTTACGTTGCTCATAAGATTTAAGTTCATTTTCATTTGTGAGCTCTTTTATTTGATGTTTCGGTTTGAGTATAACTGGCAAAGAAGGATGGTTGTTATTACTACCTAGTTCACTAGTTGCAATTGGTAATCCAAAGAAACCAGCTATTCCAAATGTTTCAAACGGACCTAATTTTTCAAGATGGCGACGAAACGGTTCTGAACGTACATCAATACAGAATGCTAATTGAGCTAATACACGCTTTTTATCATTAGTTGCACGTTGTTTAGAAGCAATCTTCTTCCTTAATTGCTCTGCATGCGTCTGTTCCCAAGCTTCCAGCCAAAGTTTCCTACGAATATTTTCATCAAAACGATAAGCGAATACTAATAATTCACTTTGTTCAGCAGCAGGCATTTGTAACCATTCCCGTGTTGAAATATTCCCCCAATAGATCCAAGAAGCTATAAGCGGGACGATTGCAACTTTTTTCTCAACCTTTTGATTTTTTAAAGGTAAATAAGGCTTTGTAATAGCCAGCTCCATAGAAATTCGAACTGCTAAATATTCTATTAGGAGTTCCTGTTCCTGAATTGATTGTTGTGAGCGCCATCGTATCATTCCTGCCCACCCAGGCAAAGAAAGTAAGTGCCCTTCAAGGTAAGCTTGTATGTTAGATTCAGAAATTCCTAGTTCAGATAATGCTCTCGCTAAAGCTACTTGGGCATCTTGTGGCCAATCTTTTAAAACTTTACGCTCATTTTTACTGAGCGCTGGATCAAATTTAATAAGGTGTTGCCATGCACGATAAAAACCTTTCTCTCGATTTGGCATCGTCCAACTTGATCCGGAGTCATCAAGATATAATTTACACCATTTAATAATATGATAATTAAGAATATCAGATAGGTTTTCACTATTTCGATTTTCTATAAGCGAACTTATTGGCTGCATAACAGAGGCTTTCATACTTGTTGTATTTATATATATCATTTCTTCTGCCAATTTATTTAATTCTGTCGATGATAATAAACTAGAAGGTAATTTTTCTAACTTTAAAGCTGCTTGGCAAAATCGCTCTGCTTTCTCTCGCGGAATATTAAAAGATTGTGAATCCAGCCAACGAGACAAACTCATTTGTAAAAATGATTCCTCAATCTCACCTTTCGCTTTTGCCGAATGAATCATGGAGGCACTAGGATAAATATCCACATTACGAGCTTCTTTTAACCAATTTGCGACTTGTTCAAATGATTGCTTTTCAAGTCCCATCCAAGGGTGATGAGCTGCAAACGTAGAGATAGGCCAAAGTGGCGCAATAACACGGCTAGCAGATGCAACTAAATCATTTATAGTATTTTCTTGCATATCAATGTTTGTATCTTTCTTTAATATTGACGGTATGCTCATCACGAATTACCTCCCTTTGATACATAATGTTTCAGATAGCTTGGGTGACTTTCTACTGACTTTCTTCTCGCCTCACCTACTCGAACTAACCAAAGATAAAGTACAGCGAATAAAGTAGAAGATTGATTACGAGTAACGAAAGTACTAATAACACTACTAAATAGTAAAATACATATAACAAAGATAACGGCTGGAGCTGAAGGTTGAACACTTTGATACATGTCAGTATGCAACCATTTGTAAAGAGAATTATGAACGGTAAAGTAAATGAGAGAAAATCCAATCAAAACAATTACGCCAGCAATTCGTCCCATTCTTCCCTCTCCAAAAACAACAAGCTGTTTCCATGAAAAGTATAGTGACCAGCCTAAGATTAACGCACTAACTAGTTGATACCCCTCTCCAGAAGTCATAAACCAGAAAGTAATTGCTATAAATAATCCTAAAACACGTCCGACCATAATCCATAAATTGGACATCTTTTCATTAGACTGCTTCACTACCCCAAAACGTTCTACTGAAGAACCAGCTTGTAAAAACAGTGTAGCTTTAAACAAACCATGTAAAATTAAATGAATAACAGCCGCTAAATAGGCGCCTAATGCACATTGAATAAGCATAAATCCCATTTGTGCAATAGTTGAACCTACTAGCTGACGTTTATAATCAACTTGGACTAAACTAATTCCTGTACCTATTAAGACAGAAATACTAGAGAAAATTAGTAAAATTATTTGTGCAATATCATCATGAAAAAGAGGTGAAAATCTAGTTAACATGATACCGCCAGCATTTACTAAACCCGCATGCATAATAGCAGAAACAGGAGTTGGAGCAACAGCAGACTCAATTAACCATCTTTGAAAAGGCCATTGTGCTGCTGGAATCATCACCGCTAATATAATTAATAAGTTAATTCCTGTTCTCTCCAATGTTCCATGTAGCGCTACATTTTCATTCGTTAAAACTGACGTTAACTGCCACTGTCCAGTGCCTTGAAACAACCAAATGATAGCTGATAGCAACGCAATCCAACTTATTGTAAATAAATAGCCAGAGATTTTAGTTGCTTCACTAACTACTTTCCAACCTTTATTTAGCCCTATGAGTAGAACCAATCCTATAAGCGTTGCTCCCCAACAAATGATCATTAAACGAAGATCATCACTTAACCATGCAACCGAAGATACACCTGTAGTAAATGTAAAAAGTAAAAAGTATTTTCGATATGAGCGGTCTCCCATTAAGTAACGTACAGAAAAACGCTGAATGATTAAACCAATTGTAAGAACAAAGAAAGCCATTAACCAAGCTAAAGTATCTAGATGCCAAGGCCCCACAACTCTATCTCCATTGTTATTAACAAGTGCGAGTAAAGAAATCAATGAAGGCAAAGCAGCGATACCAATATGGATATGAACAAAACGTAAAGGTATCCTTGCATGTAAAAACAATAATCCACTTAGCCAAGAAGCACTAAGCGCCATAAAAAATAATGTTAACAGTGTTGATGAACTCAGCGAAATTAACATGTTAAATACTCCCTTCTAAGCGAAAATAACCTATAAAAATTCCTTTTAATTAAGATGATTTTTTAAATTTCAATTTTCATTCACTCTTTTTAGTGCATCGTTTTTTCCCATAAAAAAAACCGACAACTTCCATAATTCAATGATTTTATATCATCATTGAATTATGGAGATTGTCGGTTTCCCTTCAACTAACTTCAATAAAGTTTTTTGAAGAGCTCCCATTTTATAGAGGATAATAATGTATGTATTACTCCTGTTAAAAAGAAATGTATATTTCTGATCTCCTAGATTATGCAATCAATATATCAATTTATGTTATACGCTATCTTTTAATTAAGAAACTTTTTCATTTAGTCAATATTACATATTAAAAAAATGCTAAAGCCTTAATTATAGCAAACTGTTAAAATGAGCATCTATCAATTTTTTAAAACAATTATAAGATAAACCATATTAAGCAGTTTGTCAATTTCTTTATCCGTTTTTTAAGAGTTATTAGAATTAAGATTTATTATACCTAAATAACTTCAAGTTTTTAATTATTAGCCTGTTAATAAAGTGCAAAACTTGTAGGTTTCTTAATCCTTCCACTAACCTTAAGGTATTTTTAAAATTTCTCCTCAAGATTATGAAGCAATTTAAAAATCATTACTCGTTCGCCTGTACGGGAGCTTATATCCGTATGAAAGCTTTTCACTTTCTCTCCAGTTAATTCTAGTATAATCTCTTTTAGATCTTCAATTCCAGATTCAACTAACTCCGAACGATTTTTCTTTATCGTTAACATACCGTCTTTTGTTTCGCAAACCGTATATTCAGCCGGCGTTAAAATCCCTTGTAAATTTACGATAATCATATCCCGTAATATATCTGTCTTAACGGATATAGACCCGCGTCCTAGGTAGTCCTTTTCCCAGTGAGTAATTGCTTTGCTTATCTCTGATTCAATAGAGCCTTTTGAGTTTTTCATCTTTGTATCCTCCTTCAATAAAATGTAATTATATTTATAATTACAATAACAATATAATAATCTGGATTGATTTTATTTTCAATTATTGAGAAGAATTTATAGGAATCGTTGTCATGTATCCTTTAGTATTAAAGTGAATTTTTATATTGCAATATATGTTTTTTGATTATCCCCAACAAAATACTCTTACTATAAAGGCTCTGTTGCATACATTTCTAAAAAGGACATTCCGGAGAAAATAAGGAAACTCTTGTAACGTAATATACAAACAAAAAATCCTACACTTATAAGTAGGATTTTTCTCTTTTTATATTAGTCAAAAAACTAAAAGTATACCTGCCCTCCAAATATATTACCGATTGGGCTTATGCATATTTCCTTCGAATTTTGCCAACCACCAATAACAGTAAAGGAATCCCTAGCTCATAAACGGGAAATGCAATTGGAATTACGAAAAATATGTAGTAATAATGGGTAAATGTTTGGATATTTTTAACTGACACAGCTATGATGAACGAAATAGGAGCAAGAACTAACGCTACTTTTCGCCAATCCTTCAAATGAAATATTTGTGCTGTTCCATAACAAGCGATAAACATGTATAACGCCAATTTCACAAAAATACTAAAAAACCAAATAATAACTATCAAAATATCCACATTTTGAATGAACTCCATGACAGATATGTATCGGCTCAAATCGTAAACCGGATACAAAAAACTTGAAGATAAATTCGGACCGAATGTTAAAATGACCGCTAATGTTCCGATTGTTACCATGAAAACGGCTAATCCTACCCCCAACATCGCCCTTGATGACGCTTGCTCTGGTTTATCCATAAAGAAAACGAACATCATCATCATAACAGCCTCTCCAAAAAATGCGGCTACAGGGGTATAGGAACCTTTAAGGATGGGAAGCCAGCCAGAATCGTGATAAATAGGCCGCATATAATCCCAATTCATATTGCCAACATTCAAAATGATTATAAACGTTATCATTAAAAGTACAATTGGCCCTATGATTTCACTTAAACGTCCAATACCTTCCACCCCTCCTTGGTAAATGATAAAAATGAGCAATAACATCGCAGTAAAGACAATGACCCACAAAGGTGTATTATGAAACAAAGCGATAATAATGAATTCACCAAATTCACGGACGGTTATCCAAATTATCATGTACCACCCAAAGAAGTAAGGAATCATCAGTAGCTTTCCTAGCCATTTACCAAGAATAGTTTGACTAAATTCAATGAGAGTTTGTTTCGGATAAAGCGAACCAAGTGTAGTTGCCAAAAAAGTAAGAGCAACCCCTATCACTCCTGCAATCAAAATCGAGATCCACGCATCTTGTTTGACAGTACGAATCGTCGCTGGAATAACTAGAAGGAGTGATTGTCCCACTTCAAATGTGAACATCATCCAAAAGATTTGCCTGCCAGAGATTTTCATCGAATTTCTCACACTCTATATTCCTCCTTATTTTTTCATTTCATTTTTCTTCAACTGCAACGGTGGTCCAGTCAGTCCTACTCGCCGAATAGTAAGCTTTGTATGAACAGAAACCTCCACTTTTCGAAATTGTTTACTCCAATTCTTTTTTAACCCTTTCCATTCGGATGGATATTTTTGATGAATGGCTTCTCCAAATCCAAAGATATCGGTTCCGTATTGTTTTTGAACCTTTTTAATAGTTTGGAGAGCTTCCTTTTCGGACTGTTTTTCCAATACATGTTCTAAAAGAGTAAGATTTTTTGGCTGCGAAAGATCTAAATTCGTATTGTTCTCCTGAATTGTTCCTTCACCAGAAAAAACAATGTCACACTTAATTGTGTCCCCTTGTATAGTAGGTATGATTTTTCTATTGATCTTTGTCATATATAAACTTGCACTACCATTTCCTTTAGAGGCCGTTGCTGTAACAGTCTGTTTACTTAAACGATTCACTATCCAAAGAGTAGTTAACCATTCCTGCATGTTCAAGTATCCTACCAATTTGAAATCGTTGTTAAATATAGCACCGCCTACAATTTGAAACCCTTTGACCACGGTTTTACCTTTTTCATGAGACACATTTTGTTTAATAACGGGCAAAATCGGGGTGATTCCATCACTCGTACCAGCAATAAGAAAATTTAATAAAGACATATCTCCCGCTGCCTCTATTTGCATATGCTCTTTAAGTGCCCCAAGTGCCGGGATAGACTCTAAAGGGATGGACGCTTTCAGAAAATCTTTTGCAGTATTCCCTTTTATGACGAACACACCTACTCGTAATCGAATATCAGGATCGCGGCTATATGCATCTAAAACTGGAGCAAGACCACTTTTAGCCATTTTTTCTCCAATCAATATTACACGCTGGTGCCCTCGAAAAATTTCTCTCGACATTTTTGTTTGCATCATTTGTATAGCTTCATGTGTATCCTTTCCCGTTCCCGATTCTGTAAAAAACGCTTTTCCTGCATTACTTCTTCCGCTCTGTCCCATTCCCATTTTTGATGGAATAATAAACTGAGCACTAATTTCAATCTTATTATTCTTCGCTTGATCAAGTCCCCATCCTAATTCTATTGCCAAATCATTTAATTCTGTCCGATCCCAACATCCCGTCAAGAAGCATAAAGAAATGACCAGTATCATACAGAGTGCCTTGTGCAGGCTCATTCTGTTTCCCCTCCCCGTTTCTCATCTGGCTTTTGTCCACCTGGAAAACGGACTTTCTCTTCACCAGATACCATTATTGGGCGGTGGGTCATATTCCAACGAGGTGTTCGGAGAAAAACATCCTTTAAATCACGAGGAGTCTGAGGTGCAACTGGACTTAAATACGGAATGCCAAAAGAACGAATGTTAGTTAAATGAATCAAAATCGCAAGGGTACTTATTGCAACACCGTATAGCCCGAGCATTCCTGCCAATAACAGCATAGGAAAGCGTAACATCCGGTAAGCTGTTCCTAAGTTGTAGCGCGGGAATGCAAATGACGCAATACCGGTCGTCGCCACAACAATGACCAAAGGTGCCGAAATAATACCTGCTTGCACAGCAGCTTGCCCGATAACAAGTGCTCCGACAATACTAACTGCGGATCCAACAGGTTTTGGTAACCGAACCCCCGCTTCCCTCAAACCTTCAAATAAAAACTCCATCATTAGCGCTTCTATGACAGCCGGGAAAGGAATGCCTTCTCGCGCAGCTGCAATACTAATAAGCAAATTTGTCGGAATTAATTTAGGATGAAAGGTTGTAATAGCAACATAGAGAGAAGGAAGAAATAATGAAATATTAATTAATATTAAACGAATCCATCGAACAAAAGTTGTGTAGATGGAGCGTTCATAATAATCCTCCGCTGCTTGCAGACCTGTCCAAAATGTCATAGGAACGATCAAAACGAAAGGTGTGTTATCTACTAAAATGGCGACTTTCCCCTCTAATAAACTTGCACAAACCGCATCTGGCCGCTCAGTATTTTGAATTTGTGGAAAGGGAGAAAAGGGTTGGTCCTCAATAAACTCTTCAATGAAAGCTGACTCCAACACTCCATCAATTTGAATTCGCTTTACCCTTTGGCGAACTTCATCCAAAACCGAATCAGGTGCAATTCCCTCAATATAGGCAATTACCACATCTGTCTGTGACAATTCCCCAATCGAATAAGGTTCCATTTTTAGTTTTTGGCTTCGAATTCTTCGGCGAATCAGGCTCGTATTGACCCTTATTGTTTCCGTAAACCCGTCCCGAGGGCCACGAACAGAGATCTCGGCAGCCGGCTCTTCAATACCTCGTTTTTCAAAACCTTTTAAATCAGCGACTAGAGCTTGACTCTCTCCTTCTGTTAAAATGACGATATTCGCTTTCAATACTGCTTCTATAACCTCACGAACTTTAGAGATTGTCTTTACTTGAGAAACCGCAATTAGCTGATTTTTTATAATTTCTCCTACCGAATCCACACTCTTTACTCCACTAGGCAGACCTTCGAACATCATTGGTTTCAAAACAACTTGTTCCACAACTTTAGTGTCGACTAATCCATCTATATAAATAAAAAGAATTTTATTTTGACTATCTATGATTATTGGACGAAAAACAATATCGGAACAATTTTCAAAAACTTGTCTCAAAACTTCTTCATTCGCAGATACATTCTGCTTGAGTTCACACTCTTGATTATTATGGAGCAGCATACTTGCACTCTCAAGTTCCTGAATATCTTTTCTCAAACGCTTTCTACTAAGTTTTTTCATCATACTACCCCATTTATCGAGTGGTTTATGTTTTTATACTTGAACTTTAGTGTTAGGATTTCTTGACAGACAAGCTTTAGAAACCGTTCCACTATAATGTTTTGGGTAAGTAATCATTTATCTAGAAAACAAAAGGAAAATATCCCCTCTATATCCTTCTTAAAATCTCCTTACACATGAAAATTATTCAATTTTTCTATAAGTTAGTTATTCTAAAATGAGGTATCCATAAAGTAACTTGTAACTGATGCTTTGTTAAATTGGTACTAATGAGCTTATAGAAACAAGCAAAAAAAGCATGTCCTGAAGAAAGATGAATCAGAACATGCTCTTAATTTATTTATTTGATACTATAGACGTTGATCTTTCTGGAAGTTTAGTTGAAAATGATCCGCTTCATTGTATACCCCGAATTCATATCCTTTTTCCTTATAAAATTTAATAATTTCAGGAAGCGCTTGTAATGTTTGTGGTTTTTCATGCATTAGAACTACTTCCACATCTTCTGTTGTTGTACGCTTTACATTCTCTATAATTTGCTGTGGATTACCTTTTAATTTCCAATCATTTGAATCTATCGTCCAATCCCAAACTTTTATTCCTGCTTCTACAATTTGGTTACGAATTTCCTCGCCCTTTAATCCTGGTGCAGATCCATATGGCGGACGAACTAGTTTAGGAGTTGTACCCGTAATATTATGGATAAGAGCTAACGTTTCTTTCATCTCCGGTACAAATTGTCCTTTTTTGTATAACTTATCACTATTATGTGTCATACTATGAGCACCAATATAATGTCCTTCTTTTACCGCTCGCTTTACGTTTTCCTGAAAAGCGGTATTCTGTAAATTGCTACCTTGCATAAAAAATGTCGAAGCAACATGTTGCTCTTTTAGTACATCTAAAAATTTCCCAGTTAATTCGCTAGGACCGTCATCGAATGTTAAATAAACAACCTTTCCTACCGGTTTTCCATCAGGTCTTTTCTGTTTTGCTGGTGGTGTTTCCTTTTTCTTTTCTTGTTGTTGCGTATTAACTTGATTACTACTTTCATTAGCTACTCCCTTCGCTGGGATAGAGTTCCATTTCCCAATTAAAAAGAATGTGAAAAAGGTCGTTGCTAAAACAACCCCTAGAGATAGTATTGCCTTAGTTCCTACATTTATTTTTTTCTTATTTTGTGATTCTTTCATTATGTTTCGATCCTTTCCCTACTAATTTTCATATTCATTATTTATACAGCTAAGCATTAACTCCAGTTGATATTTACAATAAATAGATTAATAGAGGAAGGTGAAGATAAAATGCAGATAATGTCGAAATTAGTTAAAGAATAGCGTACTGCATCCACTCTTTAGAAAAATATTGTTTTCTCTAATACAGTTAAATTTGAAAACTGGATATACATCCAAAATAAAAAATACTACTCTTTCTAAACAAAATTTTTATATCAAGATAATAGTATGCTGTTATAAAGATAAAATACTGAGTTAGCCATACTATTGAAATTCTATTATAATTTTGTAATTGGAATTCATTTGAATCAAATAAAGAACTAGAAGAAATATTATTATGTGGAGGTGCTCCGATGAATCTTTTAATTAGAGAGTTAGAAAAAAATGATTTAGACAATTTCCCGAAGATCGATGACAGTTTTATAGTGAATGCTCGGTTAATTCTTTCTCTTTCCAAAGTAAATAGACGCATAGAATATACAGTAGAAGACGTTCCAAGTTATGAAAAAAGTTATTTACAAAATCAAGATGATAATGAAGAACTGGCTTACAATGAATATATAAATAAACCTAATCAAGTCATTTACATAGCACTGTTACATAACCAAATCATTGGATTAATGGTATTGAAAAAGAATTGGAATCACTATGCTTACATAGAAGATATAACGGTGGATAAAAAATATCGTACACTCGGAGTTGGTAAAAGATTGGTTGATCAGGCAAAGCGATGGGCAAAAGAAGGCAACATGCCCGGGATCATGCTTGAAACGCAAAATAATAATGTCGCAGCATGTAAATTTTATGAAAAATGTGGATTTGTAATTGGTGGGTTTGATTTTCTTGTTTATAAAGGTTTAGATATTGAAAATGATGAAGTTGCAATTTATTGGTATTTATATTTCAAATGAAACTGTTTTTAGCATTAAACAAAGTCAAAATAAAAACCCCAATTTCTCCATATTAAAATTGAGAAATTGGGGTTAAGTTATTTAACAAGATTTTTTATCTAAAACAGATAACTAATTAATAATCCTGCCGATAATAAGAAGCCAAAAATCGTATTTGTCATTGCTGTTGATTTCATTGCGATGCGCATATACCCAGGGTCCTTTGCTCCTTTTTGGAAACTTTGAATAGCAGAGATTGGCTTTCTCAAACCTAGGAACATAACTAATGCCCAAGGGCTTATATAACCCATTAATACAATTACGGCAATCCATAAATACGCAATGAAAAAGGCTACCGCTAGTGTTACTATGGCTTTTTCTCTCCCAAGGAGGATTACTAATGTCTTTCTTCCACCTTTAATATCTTCTTCTATATCTCGGATGTTATTTGACATATTGATTGCACCGACTAAAATCCCAATTGGAATGGAAATCAATACACTTTCAATCGTTATCGTATTTGTTTGAATAAAGAAAGCAATAAGTACAAAACATGTCCCCATTAACAATCCAGAAACTAATTCTCCAAACGGAGTGTACGCAATTGGTAATGGACCACCTGTATATAAATAGCCAACCGCCATTCCAATTAAACCAATAACCACTAACCACCAACTACTATTCATACAAATATAAATGCCAATAAAAGCTGCTACGACATATAATAAAAGTGCAACTGTTAACACATTTTTTGGCTTCAATCCATGACGGACAATTCCGCCACCGATGCCAACGGATTCAGCGGTATCTAATCCACGTTTAAAATCATAGTACTCATTAAATAAGTTAGTTGCTATTTGCAATGCTAAACATGCAACCATCATCGCAATAAATAACAGCCAATCAATTTTGGCAACATAAAGTGATGCCACTGTCCCTAAAATTACAGGAGAAAACGTCGCCGTTAATGTATGTGGGCGCGTCATCTTCCATATTAATTTAGCGGAACTAATTTCTTTTTCTGTCCCCATAACTCTGTTCAATCTCCCTACATTTTAAGTATAAATTACTAGCAGTATCTTTCTATCTATTTCCTGCTTCGCATCCATTCATTATATCAATAAATGATTATCCTTTCTAACAAATCTACTTTTAATAAAGTAAAAATTATAAAATGAAACTTTAATTAGTAGAAGTTTTGTCACCCCCACTGATTATTAGTACATATTCAGTGGGATTTTACGGGCAGCCCTCCCTCCCATTCGCTGAATTTTTAAGGAGGAAATCTTATCCGCCCGCAAATATTGGGATAAATAAAAGAGCCAACTCATATGAGCTAGCTCTTTCATCTCTTATTTTATAAAAATTCAATAGTTACGCTACATTGAAAAACAGATAAATCCTACTTTTGTAGCCCATTAATAATGGTATCTATATTCCATTTCATCATTTTTAAGTAAGTATCTCCATCCTCACCTGATTTACCTAGTGAGTCTGTAAAAATTGTCCCTGCAATTGGCACGTTTGTTTCTTTTGAAACAGTTTCCATACTACGTCGATCTACACTTGTTTCAACAAATAAAGCTGGCACTTTGTTTGTTTGAATTAAACTTACAACATCTCTAATTTGATCTGGCGTACCTTGATTCTCTGAGTTAATTTCCCAAATGTATCCCGTCTTAATGTCATATGCTTTTCCAAAGTATTTAAAAGCACCTTCGCTAGAGATTAAGAAACGTTTTTCTTCAGGAATTTGATGAATTCTGTTTACTGTCTCATCGTGTAACTTTTGAAGTTCTGCTACATATTCATCAGCATTTTTAGTATAGAACTCTTTATTTTTAGGATCTTCTTTAATTAATGCCTGCTTCACATTTTCAGCGTATAAAATACCATTTTTAATATTCATCCAAGCATGTGGGTCTGGTTCTTTTTCTAATCCTTTTGTTTCTAAGTAAATAGCTTCTACACCTTCACTTACTTTATAAACCGGTGCATCTTTCGCTGATTTATTTGCCGTTTTTAATAGCTTTTTAAACCACGCTCCACCTTCTTCTAGGTTTAGCCCATTGTAAAATACCATATCTGCATCTGTCATTTTCATAACATCTTTTGGTAGTGGATCATATTCATGTGGGTTAGCTCCGATTGGAACAAGACTATGAATCTCAACTTTATCTCCACCAATTTGCTTCACCATATCATATATAATGGAGTATGTAGTTACAACTTTTAATTTTCCATTACCCTCTTCTTTTCCATTTGTGTTACTCGAACACGCTGTTAATGCAAATACAAAAATACAAATTACCGATAATACAACATTTTTAAATTTCATCATTATCCTCCAATCAATTATGACAACTCTGCTCTATTTTTTCTAATTTTGATAGCTCTCCAAAACAAACCTTGTGACGGTGAGAAAAAGAATGCCAATCCGAACAAGAATGTTGCGACAAGAACAATTGTTGCACCTGAAGCAAGATTATAAGAGAAACTAAAATATAACCCTACTACAGATGAAAGCGCACCAATGCCTGCTGCTAAATAAATCATGACCCATAAACGGTTTGTTAATAAATACGCTGTAGCCGCTGGTGTAATAAGCATCGCAACGACTAGAATAATTCCAACAGTTTGAAGTGAAGCTACTGTAACCATTGTAAGGAGAATCATTAAGCCATAATGAATCCATTTATTCGGTAATCCATAGCTTTGCGCCATCGTTGGATCAAACGTGGATACGAGTAATTCTTTGTAAAACAACATTACAAGACCAATAATGACCACTCCAATAATCAGTGTCATCCACATATCAGAAGAACGAACGGATAAGACATTCCCGAATAAAATATGATACAAATCAGAACTACTCTTCATAAAGGTAATTAAAATAATCCCTACAGCGAAAACAGATGTAAACATAATTCCTATCGCCATATCATGTTTAATACGACTATTTTGACTTACAAATCCGATTCCTACTGCAGTAATAACACCTGTTAAAACCGCTCCTATAAAATAGTTCATTCCAATCATATAAGAAAGCGCTACTCCTGGAAGAACAGCATGTGAAATGGCATCACCCATTAATGCCATACCTCGTAAAATAATAAAACATCCAATGACACCACAGATAATTCCTACCATAACGGAAGTTAATAACGCCTTCTGCAGAAAACTATACTGCGTTAATGCATCTATAAATTCTACAATCTTCATGATGAATGTACCTCCGCTGCATTATTAAACAATATTCCTTGATTCACATACGCTTTTGACATAACAGTTGGTTCTAATACTTGGCGTACTTCTCCGTAATGAATTAAGCTTTTATTCATTAATAGTAATTTATCAAAATACGATTCTGCTTTACTTAAATCATGATGGACAACGACAATCGTTTTTCCTTCTTTACGTAGTTCCCTAAGAATTTTAATGATTGTCTCTTCACTTGTTACATCAATTCCGACAAACGGCTCATCTAAGAAGAATATTTCCGCCTTTTGCGCTAAAGCTCTCGCCAAAAAGACACGTTGTTGTTGTCCACCTGACAACTCACCGATTTGGCGATTTTTAAACTCTTCCATTCCGACTTTTTTTAAGCAATCAAACGCCCAATCCCGATGCTCTTTCTTCGGTCTTTTCATCATACCTAAAGATGGATACGTTCCAATTAGCACGACATCTAAAACTGTAATCGGAAAGTCCCAATCTATATCACTTCTTTGCGGTACATATGCAACACTCTTTCTAACGCTTCGAATATCCTCTCCAAGAATTTGGACATATCCCTTATCATTTGGGATTAAATCTAATACAGCTTTCATTAAAGTAGATTTCCCCGCTCCATTTGGACCAATAATTCCAACGAGCTTCCCTTTTTCAATATCGAAGGAGACATTTTGAACTACTTGATTCCCTTGATACGATACAAACAAATCTTTAACAATTATAGCCTCACCCATTTTTTATGCATTCCCCTTTCTTTTTTTCGTGTATATAATTATTTTGCGCAAAGGCAACTTTTAAGCAAAAAAATATAAAGCGAATGTAAACCCGCACTTAAGTTTCCTTAAGGAAACTTTTTTATATGAGTCAAATTATATAAGCTATATGAAAATTTGTAAACTAAATTTTACTAATTTATAAATATATAATGAAAATAATTATCAATGTGGAACAAAATATATTATCTATTTTATGATTTTTTGAAAAAGATATTACTGTGAAAAAATAAGCAATATAGTATATAAATGAAAGAACCTACTCGTATGAGTTGGCTCTTTCTCTTTTACAATATTTGATACGCTCTGCAGCAAAAAATATAATTAAATTACTTCCAAACAACACCTCGCCTCTCATATTCCATTCTATATTCAACAGCAGCTGCAATTTTAGAACTTGCGAACTTTTCCGTAATCCAAAGAGCTAAATCAGTTCCTGAAGTAACTCCTCTTGCAGTAATAATATCGCCTTGATCTACAATTCGGTAATGAAGAAGTTCTGCCCCATATTTACTCATTTCACCCTGTGCCAAATAGTGCATTGTCGCCTTTCGACCATTCAATATACAGGAGGCTGCTAGTAGCATACCTCCTGTACAAACTCCAGCAACGATCGTTCCTGCTTTGTGCATCTCTTTAATCATTTCGGTCAAAGTACCAAGCTCTGCTTGTTTTCGTGCCCCATGCTTTGCTTTATGATTCCAGCCACCACCAGGTACAATTAACAAATCTGGGCGATTATCCATTCGTAAAAAATCATGTAGTGTAACCGTAACTCCAAACGAGGTAGTAACTTCTTGTTTTCGTTCACTTGAAACGAATTCCACCGTAAATGGAGCTCCTTCTTCTATCGCTCTTTTCAGTACTTCAAACGGCGCGAAAGAGACAAGTTCTCCGAAGCCATCAAACAATACAATTTGTATTTTCATTTTCGGACACCCCATATAGTTTCTTTTTTGAATCGTAAATTAGGACAATAAATGTTATCTACAAATTAACAATGAAGATAGTCTTTCTCCTCTCACTCTATAAACTTCAAAATGTTCCTCTAGCTGCCCCGCATCTTCTAATACATTTAGCGTTTTCTTCACAAAATTCCAATTCAAACTACCAGATAACCATAATAATGAAGACAGTCTTTTATAATCGTTTGAGGTTAAAATATTATTAGCCTTATATCCTTCTAAAAATGAACTAGCAACACTTGAACATACTTCATGCGAATGTATTCCTTCTGTTCGAGAATACCACTTTATTAAAAAGGCTAACCCTTCAACGCGGTCAACATAACTAATAGATTCAAAATCCACAATTCCTTTTACCTTTTGACTTGATCCCCATAAAACATTCAAAGGATTTAAATCGGTTTGTACAATAAACTCCAAATCATTCGTATATACACATTCTATATGACACTTAGCGAGCTCTATATACCCCCGCAATTCCTTACATGTACCACCTTTATTTTCTAATAGCTTTATAAACTCACCATATCCATCTAAATGCGATTTCTTTTGAAAAGTCGAGCTTTGAAATGTACTAGAAATATCATGTATATTTCTTGCTTCCTTTCCAAAAATCTCTGCCATTGTTTCTGTACAATGAGTAACATGCTCCCCTTCAATCCAAGTAGACAATACAAACCGGTACTGTTCATCATTCCAAGTAACAAATGTAAATGACCCTCCCGCCTGATTCTCCTTAATCTGCATAAATGGGATTCCATGCTCTCGTAAATAATACGTAAATCGTACTTGCTCTTTCAATTGTTCATTTGATAACGGCCCAAAAGCTGGATTGATTGTTCGATCGCTATTGATAAACCGTGCGGAATACCGATCTCCATTTACGATAATTTTATAGTGTAGATCGGTATGCCAACTGTTCTTATGTAATTCTTCTTCCACTATTAGTGAATGAATTTCTTTAAAATAATTTATTACTACATTTCTTATTATACGTTTCACCCTATTCCCCTTTCATGCAAAAATTCATTCTTGTACTTCCGAATAAAAACCTTTTAAAGTGAGGATTTTTAAGATACACCTAATGTATTCAAATAAAGAATTCTATCCTACTGTGGAGTAATAATAAAGTTATGTAATTTTGTCGCCAAAATTACAATAGCCTTCTATCTATGTAGATGAAAGAAGGCTACTAAATCTTTTTAAAAATCTAGTTATTTCATAGTGAATGTATTATTGATTAAATAATACATTTGTTTAATACAAGTACTAAATAAGAAAAAATAACCGTTATAATGCAATTAACAAATTGAGGATTTTCATTTAAACTTTATAAAACTCAAATGTATTTTTTTCTATACATATTGTTTCATCAGAGGTTTTGATAATGATATCAAAACGCTGACTATACGAATGCATAAATACTTCATATTGAATCCGGCGTTCTTCATGAGACTGCCTTAAATAATTTATATCGGCTCCCCTTTCAGCTATATCCCGGCTTGATCTTCTTATTAGTTCCGTTTCGCCATCTGTATAAAAATAAATTTTCAAATCAAATAAATCAGGATTAATAAATGCGGCGCTCATTCCTTCCACAATCGTTACTTTATTTTCCGAAGAAATCAACTTACTTTTCATATAATGCGTATCTATCGTATAAAAATCTATCCCAGCTCTAACCATATGAATATCTCTTTCTAAAGCTGCCAAATGGTGCGCAGCTGGATGACAAGCTGTCATTTTATAACGATGATTTTCATTTTGATAAGTATAGTGAATCACTGCATGCTTACGGATATCCGAACTAACAATGTAAGGATCTGTATTAATATAATTTACTTCATTTTGATTTAGTAGGTTTACGAGTCTATTAGTAAACGTTGTTTTTCCAGCTGCACCATGTCCTGAAATACCGATAACAATTTGTTCATCTCTCATCTTTAACCAATTTATGATTTCTTGTAACAACTTATCCATCATTATCCCCCTTGCGCTAATATACTACCCTTTATTTCAATATCCAAAAATCCCTTTATTTAATTATACATAAAAAGGGAAAGATAGTGTGATTATTCATCATACCACCTCTAATTCTAAGCAACTTTATTATCTTTTATATGACTTTATTATTTATGAACACCTACATGATTAAATACATTTCTAACTTTATAAACCCAACAGAATATCCTCTGCTTTTCGGTAATTTATGCGAACCAATGCAGTCATAACTATGTACAATAAAAAAAGAGCCAATCATACAATAGAAGATTGACTCTTTCCTTTATTTACTCCCCTGTTTCAGAAAATCTCTTTATACGTTTTCCAATTTCATCGCGAACACGTTGAAATTCAGACCACCCTTTTCCTGCCGGGTCATCAAATCCCCAGTGAACACGATTTACGTGCGGAGGTGTCGAAGGACAAACCGAATCCGCATGACTACAAAGGGTAACAACTAAATCAGCGTTATTTAAAATATTTACATCAATTATATCTGATGTTTGATTCGTTATGTCAATATTAACTTCTTTCATCGCTTTAATAGCATTTGGATTTACTCCATGTGCTTCAATACCTGCAGAATATACATTCCACTTATCCCCTACATATTGTTTGCCCCATGCTTCTGCCATTTGGCTTCGGCATGAATTTCCTGTGCATAAGAAATAAATTGTCTTTTTATTTTCCATGTTGTTTTCCGCCTTTGTTTTTAATTATACTGGTTGATTATTAAAATATTTACGCTTAAACCAAAAAGCGACGTTTACAAGTGCAATCATTACAGGTACTTCCACTAACGGTCCGATAACAGCTGCAAATGCTGCGCCTGAATGAATACCAAACACCCCAACTGCTACAGCAATTGCTAACTCAAAGTTATTACTACCTGCTGTAAATGCTAACGTTGTAGTTACCGGATAGTTGGCACCAATTTTCCTTCCCATAAAGAAAGATACAAAAAACATTACAATAAAATAAATGAGTAACGGAATCGCTATTCTTACCACATCTAGTGGCACGCTAACAATCATCTCCCCTTTTAAGGAGAACATGATGATGATTGTAAATAGTAATGCAAGTAATGTAAGTGGACTAATTTTCGGTATAAACACCTTTTCATACCACTGTCTTCCTTTTAACTTAACGAGTACAAAGCGTGTCAACATACCTGCTATAAAAGGAATTCCCAAATAGATAAATACGGATTTCGCTACTTCTATCATTGTAATATCGACAATAGCACCTTCAATTCCTAACCATTCTGGAATGACTGTTACAAACACGTATGCATAAACGGAGAAGAATAACATTTGGAATACTGAGTTAAAAGCCACTAAACCTGCCGCATACTCTTTATCCCCATCAGCAAGGTCGTTCCAAACAATTACCATTGCAATACAACGTGCTAAACCAATCATAATGAGTCCGACCATGTATTCTGGCTTATCAGGAAGAAAAATAATTGCTAAAACAAACATAAGTACAGGTCCGATAATCCAGTTTTGTACTAAAGATAAAACCAATACTTTTACATCTTTAAATACTCGGCCCATTTCCTCGTAACGAACCTTTGCTAATGGTGGATACATCATGACAATTAAACCAGCAGCAAGCGGAATAGACGTCGTTCCAACTTGTAATGTATTCAGTCCATCTACTACACTAGGAAACACAAACCCTAAACCAATTCCAACTGCCATAGCTAGAAAAATCCATAGTGTTAAATATCGATCTAGAAAAGATAAACGTTTCATTTTATTTTCCATCTCCTATTAACAACAAGAATTTTTAGCTACCTCATTTGAAGTCATGCAACAAGATGAATCTTCTATTTTGTGAACATCACTATCAGCTTTTGTATAAAAGAACTCCCACTCATTACCATCGGGATCCGTTACCCAAAACTTATCTTGCAATGCATAACAACAAGTCGTATCCATCTCATCACGCGCAAAGAAACCTTCTTTTTCTAATCGCTCTTTATGTAATGTAATTTCTTCAGCTGTATCCACTTGGAAACCAAAGTGATTTACTTGATTTCCATTCACTTCATCTCGTACGTTTAGCGTGAAATTAAGTCCTGGCGTCTCTAATAGAAATTTTGCATAATCTGATTTCACTTTAACTGGTAATACACCAAATACCTTTTCATAAAATTCAATAGATTTCTCTAAATTCGTAACGTTTATACCGACGTGAACATATCTCATACCTTATTCCTCCTCTTTATATGTCGTTAATCAATTTTTTTTGATTAATAGAATAAAATTTTAACAGCAGCTACCTTTGCCTGTTTTTCTAAAGATACAGCATAATTCTTCTGATAATAAATTATTTACTTCCGCATCATTTAAATCATAATAACTCCACGTACCTTTTGTGTCTTTTACAATTAAACCTGCATCTAATAAGATTTTTAAATGATAGGACAACTTGGATTGCGTCATTTCAAAAACTTCAGTTAAATCACATACACACGTCTGACCTCGCTGACAAAGCTCATACATAATTTCTAAACGTTTCTGATCCGCCAACGCTTTAAATTTTTTCTCATAGAGCTGAAAATCTTGTGCCATTTTAGTTCACTCTCCCTTCATCAATTTTTTTTGATATTTATAGTATATATGTAGTTTAGCTCTTTATGCAACTAATTAATCAATTTTTTTTGATTAATATATTCTTCTCTTCTTTCCCTTAACAGAACTTTTAAGTTATTAAATTACAAAATGCCCTGCATAACAGGGCTATTTTGTAGAATTATGCATGTTTGTATTTGAAATCATACGAAATACTTTCACATAGAAAACTGCACTAACAAGGGTACAAAGCAATATAATTCCGAACACAACAATTGGAGATAGCCATGTAGAAAATACAATCATTATTGGTGCAATAAAACGCCCAATGGTAAATTGTAAATTAGATGCTGCCATATACTGTCCTCTAGAATTTTCAGGTGCATATTTACTGACAAAACTATGTACAACTGGCGAACGAATCAATTCCCCAATAGTTAATATTGCCATAAAGCCAAATAGTAGCCATATATTCGTTGTTAACCCTATTAGAAACATACCCATTCCAAATAATATATTAGAGACAATTAAAACGTTTCGGTCGCTCCAATTCTCAAAATATTTTGCAACAGGTAAAGAACATAAAACAAACAAAATGCCATTTAACCCCATCATCCATCCGAAAATTTCAGTATTACTCAAAGAGAATGAACCAATATTCCATGAGAAAAGAGATTGAGTTGGTACAAATTCCTTTACATATAATGCAAGATAAAGATCTAGCTGCATGAAAGCTATCATAATCAAAACTCCCGCAAATATGTAAAGAGAGAAAATTTTATCACTAAAAATTTTCATATAATTATCCCATTGTTCTTTAAAGATTTTTGATATTGGATTGTTATCTCCATCATTTTTAGAAGCTTCGGGCAGCGTTTCTCTAATTATGAAATAGATTGCTATAAAATAAATAAATGTAACAATTGTACAAGTCCATAACAATTCACTTCGATAATGAAAGAAGAAAAATGAACCTAACACTGGTCCAAATACAGCACCAATATTATTTGCTGTAACAAAAGTGGCAAAGACCACCCTTCTATCCTTTTCTGGCACTATATCAGCTATCATTGCAGAACTTGCTGGACTGTATATTGCCCCGCTAATTCCAATACCGATATAGGCTAAATAATTAATCCAATGTGAATGAGATAAAGCAAAAACTGCAAACATTGCTACTTGTATGATTGTGCCTAATAGCATGACAGGTCGACGCCCTAATCGATCAGCTAAATATCCACCTAACAAATTACCTATTATGCCTACAAGAGGTATAATTGCCATTAAAATTCCGCCAATTGCTTTACCAAAAGCATCGCTATAGTATATTGCCATAAACGGAAAATACATCCAAAACAATGTATTGAACATAGTTTCGCCAATCAATCTAGTTTTTAAATTTCTGTCCCAAGATAACCATTTCAACGTAATACATCCCCTATTTTAACTTTTCAAATATTCACTATACATTTTATAAACTGTCAGTCCAAGGGAAATATAATAACATAAAGTGAATTTATTTTACAAATTAATATAGAAATATAAATTTTAATTACAACACATTCTCTAGTTATTATCCTTTAATGCAATTCGAACTCACAGATCACCGTTACTATTAAACTAGACTAGACCAGATCCAAGATATCAATAAAGAAATTCATCCTCAAAATTAATGAAGAAACAAATGATTCATAAATAGAAAAGAACATTGATTTTTTTCAATGTTCTTTTCTATTATTTCTGCATATGAATTAGATTTATATTCGAAAAAGTGCCTTACCCCTGATTCCTCTGCACCTCTCTAAACTCCTCCTTCACCTTCTCTAACAACCCTTCTTCCGTAATTAATCGATACGCCGTATTTGCTAATGCTTTTGCCGATGTAATTAATGCTTTATCTCCAAGTTCTGAACGTGCTGCTTCTCTAAATTCATTCGTATGTGCAATTAAGTCATCTGGTCCGATTTTAATGTACGGATGAATTGTCGGTACGACTTGACTTACGTTTCCTGCGTCGGTTGAACCGATCCCTACTCTTTCTTTACGATTTACCTCTTCACCTAATAGTTCTAATTCTTCCGCTACGATATCGTTATATGTTTTTGTTACGAGTAATTCATCGATTTCATTTTGGAATTGATGAATTTTTACTTTTGCACCTGTTGCTAACGCTGCTCCCTCAGCAATGTTTCTTACTTTTTCTGTTACTTCTGCACATCTTTTTCGCGTTGCTGCGCGGATGAAGAACCTTGCCGCGGCGTAGTCAGGAATAATGTTAGGTGCTTTTCCGCCTTCTGTAATAACGCCATGAATTTTCACGTCTGACGGAAGTTGTTGGCGAAGTGCGTTAATACTGTTATAGAGCTGAATAACCGCATCTAATGCATTAATCCCTTCTTCTGGTGAGGCTGCAGCGTGAGCTGTTTTTCCGTAAAAATGAAAATCAAGTGGATCGACTGCTAATGAAGGACTCGTTGTCGCTGTCTTTGCGCTCGGATGAATCATAAGCGCCGCATCAATGTCTTTAAATAAACCTGCCTTTACATAACTTGATTTCGCGCTACCATTTGGCCCGCCTTCTTCTGCTGGTGTACCAAACACGACAACTTCCCCGCCAATTTCTTCAAGCGTTTCTGATAATGCGATTGCTGCTGCAACGCTAATTGTGCCAATTAAATTGTGACCACACGCATGACCTAGTCCTGGTAAAGCGTCATACTCCGCTAAAAATGCAATGACTGGTCCTTGTTTTCCTGAACTTTTTCGCGCGATAAAACCTGTTTCATGTCCAGCTATATTGTGTTGCAGCTGAAATCCTGCACTACCTAGTAATAAGCTTAACGTTCTGGATGCGTAAAACTCTTGGTTTCCAATCTCCGGATTCGCATGAATATCATGACTTGTTTCTATGTACTTTTCCTTATTTCTTTCGATACTCTCTTCAATTGTTTTTCTTTGTGACGTTACTCCTGTCGCTCCCATTGTTCTTCCTCCTTTTATTTTCACGTAAAAAAGCCTCTTTCTAAAAGATAGAAAGAGGCTTCTGTATATACAATCAAAATGAGCTTCTTTCTTATCTTTCAAGTTACCTTGCTGGAATTGGCACAGTATTCATAACGAATCCGCTGCCGAGGTATCATAGGGCCAGTCCCTCCACCTCTCGCGATAAGAATTTTCATAAAATTATATTAAATTACATTCATTCTAAGTTCATTCCAAATAAAAGTCAAGGAATTCCTATCCGAATTTACCGAATATCTAAAAATCCTTTTAATACACCAATTGTTTCTGGCGCTTGCAGTCTGGCACATACGTACGGAAATTCTGTACTACCTTCAAACATCATTTGAGATGTAAGCGGTGCGCCTGCCCAGAAGATTTCATCATCAATTACGATAAACGGGAATGCTTTATTTTGTCTTTGTAACTTTACATTTTTCAGTGGAACTGGTCCATCACTATAAACTGTTATCTGTGCATTTGTACGCATTAACGCTTGCCATACTCGCTTATCCACTTGTTTTGTACTTGGAAGTGAAATAATAATTTTTCGTTTTGCGGCTAAAATATCTTTTAATAACCCTTTCGGCTCTTCAAGATTCATTTCCATAAACCAGCGTAAACGTTTCGAAATTTTCCGTTCCCACAATTGTCTTGATGTCGTGCGATCATACACATCTCCATGACGTTCTATATGAGCTGTTAATTGTGATAACGCTTGTTTTCTCGAAAGGTTTTTACGCATATAATGGCAATCTGATAATTGAATGAACTTCCCTCTCGCTCTTGTCACTGCTACATTGACGAGGCGATGGTTTTTGTGATCAAAGAATAATACGCCAGGTCGTTCTTGCGGATAACTGTCAACCGTATCAAAGATCATCATATCTCTTTCAGAACCTTGGAACTTATGAACTGTCGCCGCTAAAACTGGTATGTTTTGATATTTCGTTCTCTGCAACATTTCTCTAATACACGTTGATAAAAAGCGTGACTGCGCCCTGTAAGGTGTCACAACACCAATCGACTGAACACCGTCTAACAATCCGATTAACATCATTTGCATCGCTACTAAACCAGACATAATGTTAAAACGTGAACCAGAAGCCGCATCTTTTAACGAAAAAGCTCCCATTTTGCTCGTATCAAATAAAACACTCGCTTCATTTGCGAACGGCTGCAATTGCGCAAGTTCTTTACGCTCTGAAACAGACGGATGATCGTATACTCTATTTTTATAAATAAACGAATTCGTAAACTTCGATATATCCGCATGCATACGTCTTTGTTCCTGCAACATAAATAGGTTCGGATGTGCTTCTGATTTATTAACAGACTCAACAATCCCAGCATGGTAAAACATATCTTCCCCAAGCCATTTGCGAACAAGTTCATGGTTCGCCATCGCAATTGGAGGTAATTGTAAAAAGTCGCCACAAACAACGATACGTTTTCCAAGTGAAGCAGCTAATGCGATTTGCGGAACGAACGCCATACTCACTTCATCTACGACAACTAAATCAAATGTACGCTCATAAATTAGCGCATCAATTGCACATTTTGATAGAGTTGCACCAATTACTTTCGCATTTTCAATATATTCTTTTTCTACTTCTTTAATTTTCGCTTTTTGCTTTCGAAGATCACTTTCAATCTCTTGTATACGCTTCTTATCAGCAGAAGTCGCTTTATATGATAAAATCTTTTCACGAAGATCTTGTCGTGTTTCTTCTAAATAGAGTCTTTCTTCTCCCCAAGATCCGTTCGTCGTTTCAACTAGCTTCGACGTAAGTAATGTTTCATGATTTCGTATATGTTCATGTTGACTATAACCGTAACGAACAATTTCGCCAGGTGTCCATTTCTTTTTCTTCTCAATTTGTTTCGTTACTTCGCTCATTAATACGTCCACTGCCGCATTACTATGAGCTAACACAAGTACCGATTTTCCTTTTTGGTAATGAGCCGAAATAATACGTGATAAATTGTACGACTTCCCTGTTCCAGGCGGTCCCCATACGTACGTTGTCGGATTGTAAAACGAACGATATGCTAGTTCATTTTTCGGATTTTTCATCTTCTCAATATGCTTCGGACTGCTCGTCCCATCAACGAGACGCTTTATACGATTACGTTTTAGCTTATCTTTACGTGCTTCTTTCAATCGCTCTTGCAGTTGCTCTAAAAGTTGCCACGGTTCACTGTATAAAACCGCTTCTCTTATTTCACCTTGTATATAATCATTTAATTTCAATTCTATTTCTAATCCATGTACAGATAATACTTCTCCTGTCGCTTCCTCACCATCGAACTCAATTCGAATTGGTGAACCTTCAGGTAAACTTACTTCCGAAATAAGCTGAAATACATACACTGTATTCTCATAATCTGTATATAAAAAACGACCGTTCATGATAGAAATTTTACTACCACCTATCGTTTTCCAATGTTTAATTTCATATGCTAATGCATAATGCCACTCTTTCATCGTTTCCGATAATGAAGGAGTTTGAGTAGGTATATTCATCGTATAATCTCCTTCCTTCTCCCCAAACATACTTTCTCACTATACCATACAACACGCTTAAATTTGTAAGGTTTTTATCTTGCTTATTTTCTTAATTTTCAATAATATATTGTATATAATTTTCAGAAAGAAGGAATCTACATGCCAGTTAGAAGAATTGAACACGTAGGACTTATGGTTGCAAACTTAGAAACATCTATTACTTTTTATGAAAAAGTAGTTGGCTTACAGCTCATTAAGCGAATGGGACACCCAAACCCAGACTTAAAACTCGCTTTTTTAGGTGTAGAAGAATCGAAGGAAACGATACTTGAATTAATTGAAGGCTACAATTCTTCTCTTCCGGCAGAAGGAAAAGTACATCACATTTGCTTTAAGGTAGATTCATTAGAAGAAGAAATCACAAGACTAAAGAAACACACAGTAACCTTTTTACTAGGAGAAGAAGTCGAAACATTACCAGATGGAACACGTTACATATTCTTCGCTGGTCCTGATGGAGAGTGGATTGAGTTTTTTGAGACGGAGAGATAAAGCAAACCTTTATTTTGCGGGATAGAAAAGGAGCCGGAATTACGGTCCTTGTTTTTAACCAGTAACAATGAAACATACCTCCAACCTAAGAATTTACCAAGATTAAAAATACAATCATTTTGTTAGGAGGAGAGAATGGGAAATACAGTCTTTATTATTGTTTTTTGGATACTGATACTATTTCCAATCCTTTATGTAATCAAGATAAAGGATTGGAATATAAAAACAGCTGCCTTATTTGTTGGAAGGATTCTATTAAGTATTGTCTATTTTATAAATGGAATGGTATTAGGTCTGCAACGAAATTGGGTAGAACCTCCCTATGAAACAGAATGGGATTTCTTTGTAAAGTCTTTACTAAACGGAAAAACTGATGCACTTATACACTTGTTACTTCTAATTATTATCATTACTTTGGATCTATTCATTACATTTTATTATATTAATAAAAAGAAATAGGATATTCTCTCCTATTTCTTTTTTATGAGTAGCGCCATATCGTTATCAAACTAAGGTTTTATGTTGCCCCTAAACAATAATTTTTTACATTTTTACTCTGGGGATGTCAATTTTACTATATTTTGGGTATTTATTTTTACTAGCTTGATGGACATGGGGTTGATTTATTTTCTTAGGCTGATAGGCATGTGGTGCTATCCCATTGCTATTAAGCTAAGAATTTAATTGTAATAAGGTAATACTTAAGATACAAATAAAATATCTTTTCCATGTCGCACTGTTTTATTGAAGTCTATCCCGAGTTGTAGCTAGTTCAATGCGACTGTAAATTCGGAGTTCGGTGCGCCAGCAAATACAACCGTTCCATTCTCTGGTAGTTTCACTTTGTTATTATCACTAACGACGGTAAAATTGACGCATACTCCATTCTCATCATACACCGCGAATGAACTTCCTGATGGCAACTCCACATTCATCGTTTTCCCTGCTGCCTCTTGCGGGACCGTAAACCATTTCGCATGCCCATTTTTTTGCAATGTAACTTTTGATAATCGACCTGTATCAAGGGGTTTTACGTTAGATTCACTGACGTATAAAAAGCTGGACATCTCCATATATTCAGTACCATCCTCTGTATAGAAATGGGCTTCCTTTGTATCCCGCCCATTCATCACAGGAATTTGAATTTGATGCGTCGCCGTATTCGGACCTGTAATTTTTTTGCCGTCCCAATATCCATCCTTGATCGTAATTTGTGTGTTAAGAGGCATTAGTTGTCCTAGATAGTTCATAGAATTAAATTTTTCGTTAACGAGATAGAACTTGCCACCCTCGCGCTTCGCCCATGCAGCAGCTGTTTTCTTCGGTAACACATTGTTTTCTAATTTCTGGGCTAAATAGTGAGTCAGCACATTTTGCCCCAATCCCGGTGATAATTCATATGTGCTCTCTCTCAAATAAACTTTTCCATTCTTCTCTGTGACGAAGTTAAGCTTGGAAGTACCCTTCTCATTTATAAAGCTTCCATCCGCCGTATATACATATTTTTCTTCCGGTTTAGTTGGTAAAACCAGTTCTCCCTTCTTCGTAATTTCTATTTTGAAATGGCTATAGCTATTTCCATAAAATCCTGCTTTTTTTACCACGTCTTGAGGCACTTTAGCCTTGACGGGCTTTCCGAAGGATTTATCTGGCTTTATATCCTTAATTGTCCCTTTCTCTTTAAGCCTAGCTAGCAGTAATTTATTTGCCAACAGTTGATTTGTCATGCTGCTGCCGCCGGAGGACAATACAGCTGCTGCCATCTTCTGTTCTGGAAGCACGACCAATGTAGCATGTTGCAGTATCGTATCCCCACCCTTAGTCAACGCTTTTATCCCATATTCACTGAATGGGTATAGTTTCACACTATCCCAGCCAAGTCCATAGTTGAACACATTTCCGCTATCTCCCGGCCACATTCCTTTTTTATATTCTTCTTGTTCCATCGCCTTGACTGCTTTATTAGAGAGAATTTCTTTTCCCTGTCCCATAAATATTTGTGAGAATCGCACCACATCTTCTGCAGTAGAAGAGATTCCTCCCGTACCAATTAGATTCACCATTTCACTTGGTAGCTGTCCCTGGTATGTCGGAGAATACAGTCCAGCCCGCTTTTCGTCTTCCCATTTGTCTTGCGATGTTATCGTATGATTCAGTTTTAATGGCTCTGTAAACTTTTGATGTAGAAATTCAGTAAAACTCATACCGCTGACTCTTTCTACCAAGATCTCAGCCAGTGTAAAACCGTCATTACAGTATACTGAGAACGCACCAGGGTCTGCCTTCAAGTTTTGGTTGGACAATTGTTGCAATAATATATCATGGGCATAAGCATCATTATCTTTAAATAAAAATGCATTATTGAACGTCGAACCTTGCAAACCCGAGGAGTGATTCAACAGCATACGCGGTGTAATACGCTTATATCGTTTATCTTCCATTTTGAAATCAGGAATATAGCGGGCAACAGGAGCATCCAAATCAACTTTTCCTTCGTCTACCAGTTTCATAACAGCCGCAGCTGTATATACTTTACTGGTTGAACCAATTCCGTATAGAGTATCTTTGGTTAGTGGCTCTTTCCCTTCTATGTCGTTCTTACCTGTCTGCCCCGACAAAATAAGTTTACCATTATCAATCAGCGCATACTGTACACTAGTCGTCTCATAGGACTTCGTGAGCAGTGCAGCGTTCTCTGCAGCAATCTTCTCCAAATCTTTGCTAGCAACTTCTTGGCTAGATACAACCGGAGTCTTACTGCTAGAAGACGCTATCGCTCCTGTTGGTAGACTCATCGTTAGAGCTAAGGTAGCGGCTAACACTCCAGATAATTTATTTTCCATAAGAAAAATTCCTCCTTAGATAAATGATCGATTTCATCTTTTATTTGTTCAATTACAAACATCACATAAACTACTATTCTGGCTTTATCCCTACTGTCTATATTCAACAAGTAAAATACTTTTAAAAAGACCAGTATTCTCGGCTCTACCCATACTGTTCAAATTGCCGTCAACATATGCCCCTCCAGCAAAAGTATCAAATCCTAGAATAACATCTGTATGTTCCCATATCGGGACACCGTTAGGAAATATAATTTCATAGATTCCTAGACCATATCCATTGATTCTTCCCTTTCCTGTAGGAACTGTAGTGAGTATTCTGTTCTTTCAGTAATTGCCACCAATAGAATGCTCTTATTACTAGTTTGTTTTTCGTATAAATGTATCCTATTTACCCTCCCTCTTTTACGCTTCTCTATATTTGTATCCTACACAATAAAAATTTCTTTTTTCTTATCCATTTCTTACAATTTCCTTACGTTCAAATCACTTCTATAATTAGATAGGTTTTATTTTAAAATCTCCAGGATAATAAGTGCATATATAATCCCACGATTTTATAGAAGATGGATTAATAACCTTTCATGCACATCTCTAATATTCCCTTAGATTCCACCCTCAACCTTTACCACAGTTCCAACTGGCATCAACACTTCTTCACATTCTTATAAGTGGAAGTCATTATTTCATATTCATCATTGTAAAAAGATAAAACGAGAACTGAAACACCCCCTAATATAATTGACGTTGTATGAGCTTTGATTGATAGCGACGGGGTACCGCCAGTATTTCGGAAAAAACCACACTAAGGGTATACAAGGTTTTATACAGTTTTTCAGTTAATCCAATAAGAGACAAGAACCCTAAAACCGCACCAGGATAGGAAAGTATAAAAAATGCATAGATCCATAGAACAAAAAAAAAGACGATTCCCTTGTAAAATTAGGGAACCGTCTTTTTCTTCGCTATCGATAACAAAAATCAAGTACGTAATATTTTATTTGTCGATATTTTTTCAATCTTCATTATCGATTTCTATTGTACCTGTTCTAGCACTAACCTTTAAAATATTTAACAAATTATCAGGTGTCTTGATTTCTACTTCATATTCAAATTTTGATTGTGCTAAGTTATCATCTTCTAATTCGAATTCTTTTTTCACATTAATAATTTCTCCATTTGTATGAGCTAAAGAAATTTCACGAACTTGTTTCTCTGTGTAGTTTTCATTCTTTTTTGCATAATTGTAACCCATACCATAATATCCACCAACAATAGCAATACCACTTACTAAAATAGCAATTACACTTATAATTATTTTCTTTTTATGCTTTAACATTTTCATCCACTCCTTAATGATTACTCCTCTATTCCAAATCTTGCTTCAAGCGCATTTTCTGCTTGCTCTAATTGATCTTCCAGTATATCGTGTTCTTTTTCTTGCGTTTGATATTGTTCAACAGTTATCGTTCCAGCGTGATAATCTGCTTCTAGCTGATTATCAGATAGATCTATCTTGTCATCCAATTGGTCAATTTCTTTTTTTGTTACCAAGTACATATTTAAGTTATCTTCTTTTGCTCCAACTGGTTTCGTGTTATTTGCCTTTTCTACAATAGATGTGACTTCGTTTTTGAAATCTTGTGTTTGCTTCGTATCATTCGTAGCAGGCTCTGTTTTGTTTGGTTCTTGTTGTAGTTGAGCAACTTCTTTTTGTAATTTATCATTTTCCACTTTCAGTTGTTGCACTTCTGTATTGTTAACAGCTTGAGTAGAACAAGCTGTTAACAATACACAAGATATCGCTCCAATCAGCATCCATTTTCGCATTCTGTTTTCCTCCCTTTACATGTGCACCTTATCCTTGCCTTTATATTACTGAACAAACATTAAAGGAAGATTAATGTATAAAAAAATAAAGTGAAGACTTTTACGGGTAGCCCGACTTCCCCTAACTCCCTCGCATTCGCCGAATTTTGAAGGAGGAGTCTTACTGCCCGTTAATGCTGGATAAAATGATATAATTAAATCGTTTCTAATCTTGCTTTAATGTTTTTGAATTATAGTGATACATATTAATAAGAAGAAAAGGAGAATGTTAATGCGAGTTCTTATTGTCGAAGATGAACAAGACTTACAAAATATATTGGTAAAACGATTAAATGCAGAACATTATAGTGTCGATGCATGTGGGAATGGAGAAGATGCCTTGGATTATATAAACATGGCTACCTACGATTTGATTGTGCTTGACATTATGATTCCAGGAATAGATGGTTTACAAGTATTACAAAGATTACGCGCGGACAATAATACAACTCCTGTCTTGCTTCTTACAGCTAAAGATACAATTGATGATCGTGTAACAGGACTCGACTTAGGTGCGGATGATTATTTAGTAAAGCCGTTTGCTTTTGACGAACTGTTAGCAAGAATTCGAGTGTTAATGCGAAGAAAAACAGGAAATACATCTAATGTGTTTGAAATCGCTGACCTAGTGGTAGATTGCAATATGCATAAAGTAACACGAGGAGACCAAGTTATCACTCTTTCCAGTAAGGAATTTGCTATTTTAGAATATATGATTCGTAATAAAGAAGTTGTGCTGACACGAGATAAAATTGAGCAACATGTGTGGAATTACGACTATGAAGGTGGCTCAAATATTATTGATGTTTACGTCCGCTATCTTCGCAAAAAAATTGATAGCCAGTTTGAAACGAAGTTAATTCATACAGTACGAGGAACTGGTTACGTATTGCGAGTAGAATCATGAAAAGACTATCAATAAAAATGAGAGTAACCCTGTGGTATACGGGGCTAATTGTAATTATTATGGCACTCGTGTTAGCTTTTATTTTAACTTCTTCAGATAAAGTTTTGCTTTTTAATATGAAAGATCAATTAAAGAGCACAGTAAAAGAAAGCATGGAAGATATCAAATATAAGCATGGGCAGTTAAAGATTGACGATGATTTTGAAACCTTAGAAGATGGAGTAAATATTAGTATTTATAGTAAACAAGGTGAGCTGTTAGTAGGACATAGTCCAACAAGCTTTAATAAAAAGATATCGCTTAAATCCGATGAAATACAAACCATTAAAGACGGCAATAAAGAATGGATAGTATATGATTTTCTCCATAATGCAGGCGGCGATGAGCAAATCTGGGTTCGTGGAATAATGACTATGAACCAATTATCCTCAACGATGAATACGCTTATCGTGGTAACAATCATCTCATTCCCATTACTTATTCTTATTGCGGCATTCGGAGGATATTTTATCACGCAAAGGGCGTTTCGACCTGTGCAACAAATGAGTGATTCAGCTAGTAAAATTGGTGATGGTAAAGACCTTTCGAAGAGAATTAATTTACAAGGTTCACCGAAAGACGAAATGTATCATTTAGCACAAACCTTTGACAAAATGTTTGTGCGATTGGAGACATCATTTGAAAGTGAAAAACAATTTACATCTGACGCATCTCATGAATTAAGAACACCAACATCTGTTATTATTTCACAATGCGAATACGCTTTATCGCAGAAGAATAATCCGAAAGAAATGGAAGAATCGTTAGAAGTAATTTTAAAGCAATCACGTAAAATATCCACTCTAATCTCACAACTTTTATTATTAGCAAGAGCTGACCAAGGAAACCATAATACTTTCCAATTTGAATGTATCAATATGAGTGAATTAACGGAAATCGTCGTAGAAGAGCTCTCATTAATGGTACAAGAGGCTTCGATTGATATAACAATTAATATAGAGAAAGACCTATTTATTAAAGCCGATCAAACATTGATGATGCGTTTATTAATGAATTTACTAACGAATGCGATTGCTTATAGCAAAGCGAGTGGAACTGTGAATATGCAACTATTCCGTGATGAAACCAACATAATAGGTAAAGTCTCCGATAATGGCATCGGCATCAGCGAGCAACATATTACTAAAATATGGGACCGCTTCTATCGAGTTGATGCAGCACGCACATCTTCAAACATCGGAAACACAGGTTTAGGATTGTCGATGGTAAAATGGATTGTCGAACTACACGGAGGAGAAATTACGGTTGAAAGTAAATTAGGAGAAGGCAGTACTTTTACATTTAAACTACCAATTGAAAAAAGAGCATAATTTATACGTGTCTGTCGCTTCAGAATAAAGATTGATTCAAAGGCTCTCTACAATCCTTATGTAAAAATAACTGACGCATTTTAAACATCATCGATTTTATCATTTTGGACAACCTATTCTGTTAAATTAATATACATGCGAAAAAACTATCAAAATAAAACCCCAGAAATCCAATGGTCTCTGGGGCTTCATTATATATTTAGCTCTTTTTGCTTTTTGTTTTGTTTATGTCTATAGAGCAATTTTCGACTTATTAGAGAAATCACTAATAAGGTCAGAATTAATAAGATAAGTTGCATAAATGATAAATCAAAATATTTAGCACCTGTAACGATTAAAAGTGTAGAAATCGTGCCTTTTATAACGAAAAAAATAATAACCCATAACCCGCCTTTTTTCCAGTTCATTTTATATTACCCTTTCCTACGTTTAAATTCTTAAAATATTTAATGATAGTTCGTAAATATGACAACTTAATAGAAATCTATTATATTAACAAAAAATTCATGTCTAATTAAATGCGACGATTCTATATTAAGTGAAAATGATATTCATTGTCAATTTTATTGATTATTTGAATACTTATTCTCAATCTCTTTCTACTTTGTTTCTTATAAGCAATACACTTTTATATTCAAACAAAAACACCTCCATTACATTTGCACACTTAGTATGCGAATGCAAGAGGTGTTTTTTCATATACCATCAGGTAAGATTTCCTGCTTTGTTTATTTCTAGATACGTAGCTATTTTTTAGTACACAATTACTGGATCATACGTGTTCAAACTATCATATACAGTTTTTGCAACATTAGGAAGAAGGTTCACACACCCACCTGATCCACCTGTTAAATAAGCATTATTTGCCCAGTCTTTTCGCCAGCCGGCATCGTGGAATCCTTGACCGCTATTTGTGAATGGAACCCAGTAATCTACTTTAACCGCATAATCAGCTTTCCCTACTGCGCTACCTCTTAGCGTGTATGGTGTTCGTTTGTATAGGACGTACCACACACCTGGTGATGTATCTTCACCCGTGCTATGTTTACCCGTTACTACATTTGTTGTAACGACTAATTTTCCATCTTTATAAATCCAAATTTGTTGCTCTGCAATTGAAACTTCCGCATACGTGTCTCCGATGCCATTATTCGCTGTTGTTTTATAACCGATACCTTCCTTCTCCCAACCATTTCCGTGAATATTAGAAGCAGAAAGCGACTTTTCGCCTTTCTCAAAGGCTTGTTGAACTTGTTTAGTTTCTTTTTCAACATCTAGTGCCCAGCCGTAGCCTTGCCCTTTTACTGATATAACTGAACCGGAATGCGTTTTAAATGAGAAATCTTTATTTAATGTTGATTTGGCATTATTAATTTCAGTAATTTTCTTCTTAATGTCACTCGCATCAATTGTAACTTTCATATCCTTTGACATAGAGGCATTTTGAATTAAATCTTTCGCTTTTAAAGGATAAACTTCATCCTGCACTTTATACTCAACAGACTGCCCAAGAAGATTCTGTAGTGCTTTCTCCTCTTTTTTGACAATCGGATCGTCTTCTTTAATAGGTTTTATGTATGCAGACTTCAGATGAATTTCGCTTTTATATTTTTGCTTATCGTAATCTTTCAGTAGACTAGTAACGTCATACTGTTTTCCTTCAACACTTTTCGAAATAACAATTTTCCCTTGTTCTAGCTTCGCCATAGCATCTTGAGGCGCTTTTAATTTTTCATTCATAGAGATGAGCGTTTCTTCTACAAGTTTTTTCATCGTTTCACTACGATACTGATCTGCCTTCTCTGGTAGTAATGAATAATTTTCTCCCTTTGAGGAAGGGAAAAATGTCCACTGACTTTTTAATAGTTTCTTAACTTGAGGCAAATCTTTTTCCGTAAGTTCCGTTTTTGTATCTTTTTCATCTAAAATTTGTTGTTGATCAACATAGACTTTGTTTGCTAGTCCAGATGTCTTTAATTTCTGTATTGCCTGATCAGCGCTCAGACCACCAACTTTTGTGTCATTAATTGTAACATTCGAATTGAAGTGAGTTGCCTGATAATAACTCATTCCCCCAATAAGAAGTGCAATTACACCAATACCCACTGCGATAAACTTCCAATTTGTATAACGTTTTTTTGATCTTACTCGTTTTTGATCAATTTCTTCAACTGATTCATTTGTTGTATTGTTGTTCATCAATCTTTCCCCCGTATGCATTAACGTCAAACGATTTTCAACTAAAATCATAGACTAGTGTACCTTATTTTTCCTAAAATTTCATTATTTCCGACCACATTTTATCGCAATTTAATAATTAAATTTAGATTTTTTAATAGTACGATGCATTGAACAGCCCTTTACAAGTCATAAAGTGAAACTTAAATCAACCGTCACACCAAGAGATTTAGCTTAATATTCTAGGGGGAAATTTTTCTCTTTACGTAAAATACGAATTATATTCTCCATTTTATGAACATCAACCCCTAATTTTGTCAAAAAAATAAACGATAGTCCTTCTACATTTTTGATAAAAGGACTATCGTTTTTTCAGTTAGAGTATTTGTATAATCGTTTAACTTTTTATTTCCTGAAGGTCTAACGTGATGAAGATGATGAAATTTCATCTCATAGCCTTTAAATGAAAAACATTATGTTTTTTATGACAATCAAGTTTATTTTTATAAATTAAACCCTTAGCTTGATGCCTCCCATATATCCAGCAGCCTAAGATTAAGTAAGAGTCCATTCAACTAGATTTTTTCTAATATTTTTAGGTGCATCTTATTTCGCCTCGTCATATTTCACTAATTGAATTTAAAACACATCCGTATGCTATTTAGTAAAATTTACGATTCGAGACGTAATTATTGAAGTAATCAAGATAATAATAGCGGTTATCAAGCCAGATTCTCCAATCCAAATCTCAGTTTGATACCCTGTACTTGCACGTGTGAAAGGTCCTTGAATAATGGCATTCCAAGTAGCATGGATGATAACCGAAGGCCAAATGCTACCTGTGATAAGTCGTAAATAAGCTATAATATAACCGAATGGTACAATACAAAGATAGATACCAAGTACTGAAAGAACGACAGATGGTCCCGCTACATATAGACCAGCAATAACTATTGGAACATGCCACGTTGCCCAAATCAATCCACTAATAAGGATGGGCCGTGAAAACTCTGCATCGACTAGCCTTGTGAGCATATAACCTCGCCAACCCATTTCTTCTCCCAAAGCCGGGATTAAGCCAAGCAAACTTCCGAAAATGCCGCTCAATACTACTAGATAAATGAAGTTGAATGGTGCCGTTACATACTGAAGCCCAAGCATATTGTAGATCGGTTCTAAAATAAACATACCAACTTCGGGATACTGAAACCCCGCAATTCCGCTCAACCAGGCGATAGAATAAGTAATTCCACAAATAATCATAGGGATTAGCAGAGCAAAACCAATCCCTTTCCATATCTTTAAGTTACCGAGACTAAAAGATACATCTTTAAACCCTTCTTTCAGTATTATGCGAGTCAAAATAGAAGATAATGCTGGGGTAAACATATATACCACAATAAGCGGCATACTTTTCGTAATTATTACTACTACATTTAGGATAATAGAAGTAATGATTAAGATACTCAAAAAGAGTTGAAGTCCTATTTTAGCACGTTGGATTTTATCTTTATTGTGGAACGATTTTGCGTGTAATATCATTTTAATCCGCCCTTCCCCTTTCATTCACTTGTTTATCGAATTTACTTCTTGTCATTTCCACAGACACAACTTAGAATAAAAATGTTTTTGTATACAGATTCATTCATCTTTAAAATCCCTCCCCAATTTATAGTCTAGTCTTACTTACGACTCATCAATGTAATTATTATTTATAAGTTGTCATAACCGATAGTACAAAAGTGTAATGATTAGTCTATGACCTGTGTCAATTAACCTTATGACAATATGTAACTAGAAAATATGATATGGAATAGATAACAATTGAATTAAGGCAATTGATTCGTTCAAGTACAATGAATCAATCTTGCTTTACAAATAATTCAATTGAGGTGGAAAAAATGAATAAGAAAAGCATAATTGCAATGGTTAGTACAGCTTTATTAGTCACAGGATGTGTAGAAGTAGGAAAGGCTCAAACAGTAGCAGTCGAAAATTCAGGTCAATCAATACAAAAAAATATAGTTAAATCCATACAATCACAGGCTTACCCATTAAAAACGATAGAGCCGTCAAAATCATTTGAGGATTTAAAACCACTTAAGAAAATGATTGGGAGCGCGCAATATGTGGGATTAGGAGAGAATACTCATGGAAGCTCTGAAATTTTCACTATGAAATTTCGCCTTGTGAAATATTTGGTTACTGAGATGGGTTTTACAAATTTCGCAATGGAAGAAGATTGGGGAAACGGCTTAAAGCTAAATGAATATATCCAAACAGGAAAAGGAAACCCTAGGGAGTTTTTAAACTTGTTATATCCTACTGATGAAATTATAGCCATGATTGAGTGGATGAAAGATTATAATGCCGATCCATCCAATAAAAAAAAGATCCAATTTATCGGGCTCGACTTAAAGGAATTGGACCAAGGTTGCTTTAATAAAGTAATTGATTATGTAAAGCTGCATCGACCAAATTTGCTGGCAGAAGTAGAAGAAAATTATAAAGAATTGTCGGCTTTTAATGGAAGTACACAGGAATATATGGACCTTGCTCCTGAAATAAAAGAAAAGTTCAAAACAAACGCTGAGAGAGTAGCTCGATTACTAAAAGATGAGAATAAACAAGCCAACACAGAAATAGTTTCACCCGAGTACATCTGGGCGAAAGCAACGGCAAGTGCAATAGAGAAATTTACCACAATGCTAATTCCTAACGACTATCCAAGTATGTTAAAGCTACATGAGCAATACTTGGCCGATCATGCAATGTGGGCACAAGAAACATTTGGTGGTAAAACGATGGTATGGGGACACAATATTCATATTGCTAAAGGAATTATCGATGAGAAATTATACCCTTATGTTGCGGGGCAATTTTTGAAGGAACGTTTAGACAATAATTATGTCACAATTGGTAGTACAACTACGAAGGGGAATTTCACCTTATACAGCGAATATGATCCTTCTACTGGAGGTAAGATTACAACGCGTGCGATTCCACAAAATGTAAATAGTTTTAACTATACCCTCGGAAAAGTACCATATAACATGTTTTTATTGGATAACCGTCACCTTAAAGGACAAGCAGAGAAATGGGTTAAAGCCAAAAGACCATTACTAAGTATAGGGGGACAAATATTCCCAAACGAATCGACATACTTTGATAAATCATTGCTTGAGCAATTTGATATTATTTTTCACATTCGAAAAACAAGTCCATCTCATATTAAATAAAAGTACAAAACAATCCCGTTCTTGCAAATGCAAAAACGGGATTGTTTTGTGGAGGATTAATAAAATGAAACTTTATTCAGTAGGGGTTTTGTTCATCCCAACTGATTATCAGCCCTCACCAATCGGGCTTTTACGGACAGCCCGACCCCCACCTAACTTCTTTGCTTCCACCTGAATTTTGAGGTGGGGGTCTTACTGCCCGGCAAATAGCGGGATATAAGCATCTTTTTAACCAGCAGTAGGCTGCTCTCCCCTTTTTAGCATCATTTAGAAATGTCATATGACACTTTTACACTAGTGAGAATGACAAAAAAAGCAGTATGATTCGGTTATTACATAGATAGGAGCGATGAACTTTATGAAATCAAAATTCATCCAGAATGGTTATTTTTTATTGCTAACTTTCGTTACAGGATTGTTTTATTTTTGTTTTTATCTAATAGCTCTGCTATTTAGTTTCACCCTTTCATTTACTGTTGTTGGGATTCCATTAATTATGCGCGTACTACAGACTACCACACACTTTATCCAATTCGAGCGCATACAGACGAAAATTTATACAGATATTTCAACAGACTCTTACGATAGAAATATAACAATGGATACATCGAACTGGGCTCAGGTGAAATTAGTGCTTACAGATCGTCGCACTTGGTCTGCTGTCTATTGGTTAATGCAGAAATTTGTGATTGGCATTTTCAGTCTTATTAGTGCAATCATTTTTTATGTAATGCCACTTATGTTCCTGTTGGCACCACTACTGTATCGATACATCGATATGAATATTATATTCATACAGATAGATACGTTTGCCAAGTCACTCTTTGTAATGTTTATGGGTATAGTATTTACCGCCATAAGTATTAGAATAGTAGAAGGTTTGACACAGAAAATTGGGGGCTATACACGTAGTATGATTCAGCAACTAAATCAATAGAAGTTTGCAATCTGTGAGTAGTATCGCAGTTTTAAATTAAAAAGTATAATAGGCATGAAGGATTAAATTATAATATATGAAGTAAAAAGGTAGGCTACTTAGGGGGTAAATGACTTGTTAGATATGGTTAAGTATTGGTTTTGGTACGATTGGATTATGTTAGGAGTCCGTATACTTGTTAGTGTCTCTATCGCCATAACCACATTCGATTTTCAGGATAGTTTAACATTGCCACTTTGGATTGTTATTTTTTGGGAGGTTGTTGCCTTCTCGATTCCATGGGTAGCCTTACTGTTCAATTACAAATATTACTTGTTCACAGAAATACTGCTATATGGTGGACTGTGTATATATTTAACCTCTTTATTTCCGGAAGCTAACGTTACATTTCTGATATCGGCTTTTCTAATTGCTGCGAATAGTAAGCATTTGTCCTATTATTGGACAGCTCCAACAACAGTTTTTATAACAACTGGAATTCTCTATGCGGTTGCGCCAAGTAATAGCTATTGGATTTTAGTTACCTACTATGGACTTGCTTATGTAATGGGCTTCGCTTTCCATTTATTAATCGTCAATCATAAGCAAAATGAAGCGATTCGTAAACAAAACGCGGTACTTGAGCAATATATGTCTCAGATTGAACGCATTACACTGGCGGAAGAACGAAACAGACTGTCGAGTGAGCTTCATGATACAGTTGGTCACGCTTATACTTCTATTATTATGGGGATGGAAACGTTGCGTACCGAAATTGCTACTGAAATGGGTATACAGAGGCTAGATTCTCTGCTTGAAATGGGACGTAAAAGCATCGAAGATGTGAGAGGTTACTTACATCAAATGGAGTCTCCGTGTCAATCGCCTTCCTTGATTCAATCTCTACAAAATCTTGGGGTCGAATTTCAGGAGCACGCTCAGGTAAATGTAAGTTTTAGGACATTCGGAGAGGAATATCCACTGTCTCGGCAAGCGAAGATCGCATTCATTCGTTGTTTACAAGAGTCCCTTACGAATGCAGTACGTCATGGTCAGGGAACTGAAATTATAGTTTCATTGCAGTTTGAACAACAATATACGAGATTAGAAGTTCAAGATAATGGAAAAGGAAATGTAGAATGGCAGGAAGGCTTCGGTCTGAATGCGATGAAAGAACGAGCAATGAATTTACAAGGGCAATTGTCTGTATATACAAAGCCAGAGGAAGGAATGCTTGTTACATGTACCATACCGCGACAAACTGAAATAAAAGATGGACTTATTCGTTTGTTAATTGTAGACGATCAACCATTTGTTCGGGAAAGTTTGAGGACACTACTCGATAGATATGAAGATTTAAATGTAGTCGATTTAGCTGAGGATGGCAATCAAGCCATCGATTTGTGTGGGCGCCTTCAACCCCATGTTATACTTATGGATTTAGATATGCAGCACATGGATGGAGTTGAAGCAACCAAAAAGATTAAGCAACAATGGCCACATATCCGCGTATTGATTTTCACAACTTTTCAGGATACCGAACAGGCGTTGGAATCACTTCGCAACGGTGCGGATGGTTTTTTACTCAAATCTATTGAAACATTGGAGCTAGCTAATACGATCCGACTTATTCACAAAGGTGGGACACTGATTGATCAGGGAATGTCTCACAAAATATTTGAGAAGTTTGATGAGCAAAAAGAGACACCACAATCAAAAGCAACCGCTTATGAGCTAACAGCTAGGGAGGTAGAAATATTGCAGCTAGTGGCAAAGGGACTTCGATACACTACCATAGCATCAAGGTTATATTTATCGAATGGTACGGTCAGAAATTATGCTTCCACAGCTTATACAAAGCTAGGAGTCCGCAACAAAGAAGAAGCTGTTCAAAAGGCTCTAGAAATTGGAATTATTGAATAAGAAAAATGTTTTTTGTTTCTCTACAGCAAGGTAAAATGTAGTTACAAGATACAGTAAAGGATAAAGTGAAACTTTAATCAGTGGGAGTTTTGTTCATCCCCCACTGATTATCAGCCCTCACCAATCGGGCTTTTACGGGCAGCCCGCCCCACCTCACTTCTTTGCTCTCGCTGAATTTTGAGGTGGGGGTCTTACTGTCCGTTAATGCGGGATAAACTTATGAATTTAATTGAATATCATTTTTGATAGGTAATTTTTTTGAAAAATTTAACCCTGTTTTAAAAAATTTAAATAGCGTTACTACATATTGAATGTAGCAACGCTATTGTTTTCTATATTAGAAATTAAACATCTTTATTATCGCTATACGGAAGACAGTTTCAGGTCTTTTCATGTGGGGATTCCTCTAAACCAGTCCCCCCTAATTCACTTGTTGTCTCTGAAAATAGTCATTTAAAAATATAGTTGCTAATTTCATTTCACTCTTCCTTGCACCCAAGTGGCAATATCATTTATAACATACTCTGGGATATTAGCAGGACTATACTATTCATCCGATTGACTTAATTCTCCTTCTCCTTCTGTAAAGAAGTGATTTAACTTTTGATACAGTCAATAATCAATGTTATCTCTCTCTTTTAATTGTTATTTCCAAAAAGGATTATCTATCATTCTTTATAAATTGCAAAATTTAAGGTCGGCAAAGGATTTCTATTTTTTATAAACAGGTGGAATGCTTTGTGGAAAATTGAAAATATCTTCTGGATCGTATTTAGCTTTCACTTGAGTCAATCGTTTAAAGTTTTCACCATAATATAAATCCGACCAATCTTTCATTGAGAGGTCAGGTGTGTTAACATAGACACCTTTCGTAAAAGGAATCAACGCGTGACGAAAAGCTTCTACCCAACGAATCCCTTGTGCAGCTCCCTCAGGTTTGTCCCAAGTGGAAAATAACACCATATTCATTAGAGCTTTTCGATAAAAATAAGCAGTTGCTTCCTCGGGTACTGCAGAAACAGTCCCCCCTAAGCCCTGAAAAAATATAGAAACAGTAGAATTAGGTGGACATTGACTCATAAAATGTTGAATCGTAGCAATACCTTCTTCAGGTAATAAAGAATCCATAAAAGGTGCTACGCTTTTAAATGGAAAAGGAGTTGTAGGCTGATGATTGGATATTAACGTTATAGCTTCTAAATAAGAGAGTTCTTTTATGTCTACCTTTATAGGTGATCCAATTTTGAGAAGTGGTTGTATCAATTTCTGTAAGTCTGTAACTGATCCATGAAAAATCCCATGCATCAACACAGGAGCTGTCTTTTCTGAAGACAATAATAATGTAGGAGTAAAGCGTTTATCAGAAGTAGGTAGAGTATACTTTTGCCATTCCTGTATAACGGCTTTTAAATCTTGATGCCTCCAACTAACTTCAACAAAACCAACAGTCTTAATTTCCTGAGTACGAAAGCGAAAAGATGTACAAATACCGAAACTTCCGCCTCCACCACGTAAAGCCCAAAATAGATCAGGATGCTCCTGATCATTAACCTGCAATACACAGCCGTTAGCATCAACCATTTCTATTTCTACGACATGATCAAGTAGTAGTCCTAATGGTCGAGAAAGAATACCTTGCCCACCACCTAGCGCTATTCCTGCGATAGCTGGTTTAGGACAGACCCCATTAGGAATAGCTAATCCCTCTTTCCCAAGAAGCTCAGCTAGATGGAGATTTTTACAACCAGCTCCTACTGTAACAGTTTTTGATGTTGGATCTATTTTTATTTGATTTATCTCACTGACATCAATTACAATACCACCATCTAAAACTGACAAGCCTTCATAATTGTGCCCTCCTGAACGTACTCGGATAGGTACGTTATTATGTAACGACCATCGTACTGCATTCACAACGTCTTGAGTATTTTGTGCAAAGACAATAACAAAAGGGAATCTATTAAAAAATGTGTTGAACGCTTGACGTGCTGAATCATATTGCGCTTCACCAGGCGATACAATACGTCCTGTTAAACTTATATTTTCATCATAGAGCATATAGAAACCTCTCTCTCCGTACAAAAATTTTTAATGCTATCATGCTAATAATATGTATGTAAAAAAAAGTAAGAACCGCCAATTATATTGGTGATTCTTACTTTTTTTCATAAAATTAAACAAATCCGTGCAGCTTTTAAATCGACAAAAGCCGTTTTTGAGCCTTTATTTTTACTATATGGCGTAGTGACGCATACCTATCAACCTTGCTTGATGGTGATAGGACACGGCAACAATCCTTTCTCTTTCGGGCTACTCATTATAAATAATAGATTTTCAGGGTGAAACTTTAACTTATGAGATTATAGCATTACAAGCTTTAAAGAAAACTCATACAAATTAATCCTATTAAATAAAACTTGCCAATGGCCCCTAAAAGTAGTAATCGTTGCCGCGCCCCTTCTTAGATAAAAGATAAATTTTTAATTTAAAATCTAAAATAAATAGTTTATGGACCGTAGTGCTAGTCCACCTATTATTTCTAAATTTCTTGTACCCATTCAAAATAATCAATAAAACGAGGTCCGATTATGTCTATACTTCGTATAAATAACATCATTACATTAATCTTTTTTCGGGAGTACAATCCCTTTATATAATTGAACTGTAATCAAGTAATAAATCGAGTAAATTACTACAAAAATAACAAGTGGTAACCAAATACGAAAGTACGGATCGATTAAAAGCGATCCAAACATGTTCATACCAACTAATATGTGAGTAATCCCCACAATTGCTGGGAATAAGAATATGAAGAATAACTCTTTATAGATTGATTTTGTTAATAATTCTCGGCGAACACCAATTTTACGAAGCATTTGATAACGTGCTACATCTTTTGATGCTCCCGACAGAACTTTAAACATTAAGCAACTTGCCATCATTGCTAAAAATGCAACTCCAACGAAAAAGCCCATAAACATTAGTCCGCTGGAAAAATCATGACTCATAATATATTTTTGATACTTACTATCCAATTCTTCCGCTTTCACATTTTTATATTTTGCTATCTGTAATTCATCAAGTTTTTTCCATTCTTTTATGTATGATCCAAAATCATCTGTTTTCCCTATAAATACAGTACTTTCTTTACCCTTCAACCCATCGTATATGTTTTGTTCTACAATTTTGATTTCATAATCAGGATACATATAATTTGGCTGGATCGTTCTGAAAGCCTGAATCCATTGTTTTGTGTCGATCTCTCCTTTAACCCATTTTATTGAAAATGCACCAATTGGTATTTCCTCTGAAACTTTCTCTATTTTCATACCTTGCAAGAAAGGACGATTTTTTTCTACATCTTCTTTAAGATAATAAACATACCTATCATCAACTTTGTAATGGTATTCAAATTTTTCTTGAAATAAGATACCACCCAAAATTGTCTTTTCTTCCGCAGTTGGATTATGAATGACTGAATCGTAAATTCGCATTTGATCTGTCATGTTTATAATGTTGTTTTTAAATGCCATACCACAAGCAATTCCACCAGCACCAAGAGCCACTAAAATTGCTACTGTTGCAAGCACATTTGTTAGACTATTAATGCGGAAATTTAATTGTGCAAAAGTAAAAGCATTGAGGCCTTTTTCACTACGTTTTTTATTACTCTTTAGCTTGTTAATCATAACTGGAAGAAGGGATCCAAATATAAGGTAAGTACCAACGGTTGCTGAGATTAATCCAACGGCCATTAATCCCAAAGCAATTAGCGGATTTGCATATGACATATAGATCAGTGATGCATAACCAATACCTAATAAAAGAATACCAAGGAATGCAATTACAACTGTCATTTTTCCTTTTATGGCAACACGTTCTGTTTGTGCATCTGCATGTACAAGTTGCAGTACAGAAATACGCGATAATTTAATACTATTCATAATTGCAGATAATACAAATAGTGCAAAGAAGAAGACGCAAGTAATAGCTATTGATGGCAGATAAAATGCTTTATAACCTTCACCAGCAAACTCGAGTTGTTTCATTAATAACTGACCGATTCCTTCTGCAAGTCCTACACCAACTGTAATACCAATCGCAAGAGACGCAGCGCCTAATACGATTGTTTCGATAAACATAAGTAATGTAACTTTATGCTTTTTTGCTCCTAACATCATATACATACCAAATTCTTTTTGACGAAGAGCTGATAAGAAAGAGTTTGCATATAAAATATAAAAAAATGTGATAACCGCTAACAAAAAGGAACCAATTTTAAAGACAGCCACAATATCCCTAATAGAAGAGTTAGATTCAAGGAACGTTTTATTGGATGCTAGCGTTTGAAACATATAAAAAGTTGAAATAGAGACAATAAGACCAACAAGTAAAACAATGTAATCTTGCAACTTACTTTTTAGGCCTGACATAGAAAGCTTAAATAACATGATTGAACTTCCTTCCTTACGCTTTTTGTGTGCCTAAGTTTGCAAGCACGTCTAAAATTTCTTTATAGAATTCTTCACGGGTACCACCGCGATGAATTTCTTTATATAACTCACCATCTTGAATGAATAAAATACGCTGACAGTAACTTGCGCTATAAGGATCATGCGTAACCATCATAATGGATACACCTTGCTCTTTATTTAAGCTTGTCATGGCATTAAGTAAACTCGTTGCATTTTTAGAATCTAGAGCTCCAGTCGGTTCGTCTCCCAAAATAATTGCTGGTTCATGAACTAACGCACGTGCTGCTGCAGAACGTTGCTTTTGTCCACCAGATACTTCAGAAGGATATTTTTGAAGTATAGCTGTAATACCTAACATATCAGCTACTTTTTCTACTTTCTTTCCAATATTACGAGATGAAACACCTTGAAGTGAAAGTGGGAGTGCGATATTTTCATAGATAGATAAATTTTCTAATAAGTTAAAGTCTTGGAAAATGAACCCTAACTTTTGTGAACGAAAATCAGAAAGTTCACCTTGCTTCATTCTCGTAATATCCGTTCCTGCAATTTCAACAATGCCGCCTGTCGCTTTATCTAACGTTGAAATTACATTTAATAATGTTGTTTTACCAGAACCAGAAGGCCCCATAATACCGACAAACTCCCCCTCTTGAATTGAGAATGATACACCTTTTAATGCATGTGATTGATTCTCACCTTTTTTACCGTACAATTTTTGAATGTTTTTTACATCTACAACTGGCTTTATCATTTATATCCTCCTACATTTTTTATTTCATTACAATAAGCTACTACGTTTGTTTACTACTAATAAAATAGTCATATTGCATTCACCCTAAAGCTACAATGAAGTCTTTCCTTTTTTCTTCTTTGCTCACCTCATCACTTTGAATACACCCATGATAAACTATGAAAATTAGGAAACACCCTGTAAAATCCTTAAGAATTCTTAAGTTTTATAAAAAAAGCTTATGGAACCTGTAATTCCATAAGCCGGTCTATTTGATTGGATGTTCAACAATAAAGGACATCCAGCCATCTTCATATTCTGCATGTATATTACCATCATGAAGTTCAACAATTCTTTTTGAGATAGCAAGTCCCAGTCCATTTCCTTGATCATTTTTTCTTGCCTTATCACCCCTGAAAAACCTTTCAAACAATTTATTTGGATCGCTAACAGGCGGTCTCTCGACTTTATTTGATACTTTTAAAATTGCTTTGTTATCCATTAATTCAAGACATATGAATAATTGGGATGGTTTCATGCTGTACTTTATCGCATTCATAAACAGATTTTCATATACACGTACCATTTTTTCTGCATCTATGAAGATAGGTATTATTTCTTGTGTAATTGATTTTTGAACGATTAAACTTTCCTTTTCAAATATAGGAATGTATTCTCCAACTATTTGCTCCAACAGACCTGATAAATCAACTTCATTAAGATTTAACTTAGCATCTATGCCTGATAAACGAGTATATTCAAACAGCTCATCAATTAAATATTTCAGTCTCTGTGACTTTGAATAAGTGGTTTCAAGGTATTCCTGTAATTGTGTGTTATTGTTGTATTGCCCTCTTTTTAATAAATCTAAATAACCAATAATAGATGTCAACGGTGTGCGTAAGTCATGAGATACGTTAGTTATGAGTTCATTTTTTGTACGTTCTAATCGTCTTTCTTGTTCAAATGTATTTTCCAATTCCTTAGACATATAGTTGATATTTTTAGCAAGTTGGGTCAATTCGTCCTTCCCCTTAATCCCAATTGTTAGACCTAGTTTTCCATTGGCAATATCATTCACGTTATCAGAAATAAGCTTCAAATATACTATTTTCTTTCGAACCAATATCAAAAAAAGTATAATAAAGGTAAAGATTGCGAACGCGAATAAGAACAACATTGCGACATTGAATTCAAACATACCAAATTCTTCGTGTTTTATAAATAATGGATCTATGACGTATGCCAAAATGAGGATTGTTAAACCAAATGAAATAAAAAAACTAATTGCAACAGCACCAAGAAGTTTTATAATGATCTTATTTCTGAAACTAACATTCTTCATATTTTATACCCAATTCCCCAAACAGTTTTAATGTAAATGGGATGTTTAGAATCCTCTTCAATTTTGTCTCTTATTTTTGTAATATGCACCATGACGGTATTGTCTGATTTATAAAAAACCTCTTTCCAAACTGCTTCATATATTTTTGCTACACTCAGGACAATCCCTTTGTTGCGGGCAAGTAGTTCGAGAATAGCAAACTCTTTTGGAGTTAACCTTGTTTCTTTTCCTCTTACCCATACTTGACGTGTATCTGTATTTACGGTTAAGTCACCAATTTCTAGAATGCTTTTATTATGTTCTACGGACGTATTGTATTTTTTAAATCTTCTTAATTGGGATTTCACTCTAGCGATTAATTCTAATGGGTTAAACGGTTTTGATAAATAATCGTCTGCACCAGAGGCTAGGCCCTGAATTTTGTCTATATCCTCAGATTTTGCAGATAGCATAATGATAGGCATATTGCGATCTTCCCTAATTTTCATACATGCTTCAATGCCATCCATATTCGGCATCATAATATCTAAAATAACCAAATCAAATTCCTTTTCTTCTAACAGTTGTAAAGCTTGTATAGCATCTTCTGCCTTTTGAGTTTTTAGGCCTTCATTTTCTAGATATACAGAGATAAGATTTCTAATCTCTTTATCATCATCAACAATAAGAATTTTTGACTCCATATTATTCCTCCACATTAAATGCAATAAGTATACAATAAAGCATATATTTGTTGTTACTTAATTAATAAACTTACTAGAGATAGTTTCTATCTTTTTTTCTTTAATTAAGACGATTCTTTGTAAAATACACAAAAAGACCGTCACAGTATTGTGACGGAAAAACAGGAAAATTTCAATAACTAATACTATTATTATTTATTTTTAGCTTTTAAGACACCCAGCGCTATTTTGGTTGCTTCTGCAATAAGCTTATCATCGTATTTAGCATCCTCTTTATCATGATTAGAAAGTATCGCAAGAACAATTGGCTTTTTATTTGGTGGCCAAATAATTGCGATATCATTTCTGGTTCCATAAGATCCCGAGCCCGTCTTATCAGCTACTTCCCATCCTCCTGGAACTCCAGCACGAATTAAGTTGTCTCCGGTAGTATTCCTTTTCATCCAATCTATTAATAAATCCCGTTTCTCAGTTGAAAGTACATCTCCTAACGCAAAAGCCTGAAGACTAGTAGCTAATGCCTTTGGGGTACTAGTATCATGTACGTCTCCTGGATGCACTTCGTTTAACTCTGGTTCAAAACGTTCAGGATTTGTAACGGTATCTCCTATTTCTCTCAGTGATTTTTTGAATTCGCTAGGTCCACCTAATTGTTTAAGAATAAGATTTTGTGCAGTATTATCACTATATCGAAGGGAAGCATCTGCAAGCTCTTTCAGAGTCATCCCCCTATCAACATACTTTTCTGTAATTGGATTGTAATTAACAAGATCTTCACGAGTATACAAAACTCTTTGATTTAGATCTTCTATTGATTTCTTTTGTAAAAGTACTCCCACAGCTAAAGCTTTGTGGGTAGATGCGTATGCAAACCGTTTATCTGATTGATACGTAACGGTTTGATTCGTATCAGTGTCCAATGCATAAATACCAAGTTTAGCATCAAATTCTTTTTCAAGTTTAGCAAAAGAATCATTACCAGTAGTTTCTTGTTTGATTTGATTTGTTTGTTTCGTTTGTTTAAGTGATTCAGATTGAGTATTACCATCGGAACAGCCTATAAGCGTTGCACATGAAAGAAATACTACAGGTACCATCTTTTTGTAATGTAAAATGTTAAAAAACTTGTTTAAGACTATCATACATTTTCAACCTCTTTCAAGAATATATAGTTTTTCTAGGTGTTATACATACCGACACAATGAAAAAGTCTATCGGATATCACTCTTCTTGCATCTCACTTTTCATAAAGTGAAATGCAAGAAGCCCTCACCAATCGGGCTTTTACGGGTAAATAGCGGGATAAAATGAGCGAATTATCATGAACACCTGTTTTATACGTATACTTAATAGACAACTTAAGTAACAAGTTTGTTCCATTTTTATCAGTAGTCGTATCTAGAAACCTAAAAAAGTCCATTTAGAAGATCTAAATGGACTTTTTCACTCATATAATCCTATCTATAGTTAAACGAATAAGATTAAATAAATTTAAATTTTCTTGCTTTATCTACTAAACTGTTTAGGCATTTCTTTAACGTGCTTATCATCATCACGCCAATCATAGGTTTCTTTCTGTGAAATATCTAAAGTTTGATCTCCAATTCTAACAATATTCTTATTTACCCATTCAATATATGGATCGGTATCTGGATAATTCCAATATATATTTTTCTCTGAATCTGTATCAAGGTTAACTAATTCACCCCTAACAGCATCCGCACTTAATGATCCTGCATTATGAAAATAAGTCTTGATGAGATATTTTCCATCTGGAGATTTCACTGTTCGAATTAATTCCCCTTTTGGAACACCTTGCAAACTAAAAAATTTCCAATATCCAAACCCAATTATAATTACTAACATAGTAATTATAGTTAGTAATACTTTTCTTTTTGTTTTTTTAATTTCACCTTTTGTATTTATAATACTCATTCAACTCCATTCCATAGAACTAATACCATATTATACCATTAAATAAATGGTATAATATATCAAAAATAAAAATCCTCCCGTAATAGTATTATAAAAAGGGCATGTGATGGTCTCCCTCTTTATAAAGTGAAACTTTAATCCCACTCACCAATCGGGCTACCCGTTAATGCGGGATAAACATGAAAATTCCCCTTTAAGAAAAATATAAAAAATCAGACAGTATACTTGAATTGCTCTTCGCAAGAGAATATACTAATAAAGCAGGCTATGACGTTCCTTCCTTCTAACTTCTTTGGCGAAATAGGGATGTTACTTTCCTGCTAAACACATAGGCTATGACAATTCTTCCTTCTTTTCCAGAAATTTCAAATTGTTTTAGAGTTGTCAATTTCCTATGAAAACAATTAGACTATAAAACCTCTTTCTTCTTTGGGATTGAATAAACTTTAGTTTATCAACCATTGATGTAGAGGTTTTCTTTTCTTAATTAACAAATTACCACTTAACAACTAAATGTTATACCCCTAATTTTCCACTAAAAAATAGCTATGTACCCTCAGTGCATTTCTCTATAATTAGTGTGTTTATGCATGTAAAAATAAAAATCTACCACTGAAAGGAGGACAGTCAGACTATTCCCCTCTTTTATAAGGAGTGAATAGCTGGCGTTCTCATGAAAAATTCTATTTACATAAGAAGAAGTTTGAAAGTAATTATAAAAAGAGAAGAAAATAAACTACCGAACATTTATTTAGCCACTGTTTTAAAAAACTTGGAAAGTTTAGGATTTACTTTTTCCGAGCCTTTAATAGAAGAGTTGCAAACACTTTCGGTTGATACATTCACATCGTTTTACAAAGAGTTGGTAAAACATTTAAAAGAAATGGTTGGTGCACATATTCAGTTTACTCCTATGTATCCAAACTTTCCGCAACAAATGATGGATTTAAGTGACGCTGATTTATACATTAATGCTATTATTCATTATGTGACGTTGCGCCTACCTGTATCAAAAGTAGAAGAACGACTTCCTCTTTTAGATAGCGTTGATTTGAAAGTTATTAACTTAGGAAGTGAAGAAGATTTCAATCAAATGATTTCTCAATTGATTAGTGCAAACAGCTCTATTTCCTCAACTGATAAGACAGATGTAGAATGGGCTATTACACACACTGAAGATGTTTCCTGTTTTCTACCTAATGTAATTCCTCATAAGGAAAATATGTCTTTTATAATTGGAGTTTTATTAATAAACAGAAAAATATCAGCCGATGCTGCTGCAAAGTATTTTAAAACAGCAACTGATGTTCTTCGCCTTGCAGTTGCTTTATCTGAAGGCGATGTGAGTTTAGCATCTTCCGTTCGATTCAAGAAGTTTAACCGAGCAGAAAGACGCTTCCTTTTAGGATTGTTAGAGCAATGCGGAAACATTACTGAAGATATGCTTCGATACAAAAAACGTTGGATTCGTCTAGGTGAAATTCTTCATCCAGCAGAATATCATACTCGTTTCCCAAAAACCCACCGAGCATTTGAGATTCTTCGCAACAACATTAAAGTTGAAACATTTAATGGAAAAATAGAAGCAGCTTTGTTGAATCGTGATATCATGACAGCGAAAAATCTTTTAAAAACTCGCCCTGGGGAATTTGCCAGACGCTTGGATCATTTAATCCGTTTATGTAGTGATAAGTCAACAGATGTTTTCCATATTCTCGAAGAGTTTCTAAGTATAATAGGAGACGTTTCTACTCCTGTATTACTTCAACTCACAGCTCATTTTAAGCATCGAAATGATAAAAATGAATTTCGTACCTTTTTTCCAAAGGGAAATGTAGCAAAAGCTATAGGTATTGAAAATACACTTCCATTTATCTCAGAGGATATTTGTTTAATGATTGTAAAAATGTGTGAAGATACTTTAAAAAATCGCTTCGCAAAACTTCCAAGTCTCGGAAAAGTATTTTTGGATGAACAGTTAAAAAATCACTTAGTTCCCTTCTCTCAACGTTCAGCCAGCAAAGCGCTTCGCACATTATCTCGAGGAAGTAAAGTAGATTTGCCAGAAGGAGATACGATTCGTTTTTTCCTATGGTGGAAAGAAGGCTATGTGAATGGACAACATACAGGACGCGTTGACATTGATTTGTCTGCTGCAATGTACGACGAAGATTGGCAATACAAAGAACATGTATCCTTCACGAACTTACGTTCAAAAAATTTCAAAGCCTACCATAGCGGAGACATTACTTCTGCACCAAAGGGGGCATCTGAATTCATTGATTTCGATATTCCGTCTGTGCTGAAATATGGTGGACGCTATGTAGTCATGACTTTGCTTTCTTACACAGACCAACCATATAAAGATTTACCAGAATGCTTTACTGGTTGGATGGTTCGTCAATATCCTGGTTCAGGTGAAATATTTGAACCTTCTACTGTTCAAGATAAAGTGGATATTACTGCCGACACCCAAATCTCTATTCCAGTTATCTTAGACTTAAAGGAACGAAAATTGATTTGGACAGATTTATCTCTTACAAGAGATCTAACTTATGATAATACCATCGAGGCGAATCAAAAAGGTATGATACTAGTTGGAAAGGCTTTAACTAATTTAGTTAAACCGAATTTATATGACTTGTTCCGATTACATATTGAAGCTAGAGGTGAACTCGTTCAAGACATCGAAGAAGCAGAAACTATTTTCTCTTTGGATAAAGGGATTACTCCTTTCGATATTGAAAAAATAATATCTGATTTTATAGCTGACCCACAAGGCTAACTACATTACAAACATTGATAATGTGTGGAAAATATCCATGTATAATGTCTATGTGAAACAGGACCTGATAGATGCATATCAGGTCCTGTTTTTTATTTAGTAGATACTAAATAGTCCGGTTAATCATTATTCAGCTAAATACACGATACTAATAAAGTAAAATTTATTCGAAAGAAGTTCATTAGTTAATACGTATCTAATTAAGAAACATTCATATACCAGCCCAAACATCTTTTCCATATCGCCCTTCATCTTGCACACGATCCAACCAATTCCTTGCTTCTTGTTCACTGACTTCATGAATTTCTTGATATGCTTGACAAAGGGTATCTTCTACATCCGGAGCCATTTTACTGCCATCACCACATATATAAAGATGAGCTCCATTATCTAATAACGAAATTAAATTGATACTATCTTGTTTTATTAAATGCTGTACATATGTTTTGGGATGTCCCTCTAGACGAGAAAAAGCTGTGTGTAAAGAGATTAATCCATCTCTTTCATCATTTTCTAGCTCTGTACGATAGAGATAATCTTTTTCAGGATGACGACAACCAAAATATAGATGCGCTTGTCCTAAATTAATACCTTTTTGCTTTTGAACACGACGCGCTTGCAAGAATCCACGGAATGGTGCAATTCCAGTACCTGGCCCAACCATAATAATTGGTGTTTCTGGATCTTTAGGTAATTCAAAGTTTGATTGTGGCGTTCGAATGAAACAAATAATCTCATCTTTATTATGACGCTGAGCTAAATAATTAGAAGCGACTCCTTCATATGTCCCTTCTCCACTCCATGCAGGCGCATTAACAACACCGACCGTAATGCTCAGACGATTCTGTGCAACAAGTGGAGAGCTTGAAATAGAATAGTAACGCGGTTTGAGCGCAGGAAGCAGTTCTAAAAAGCGTTCAAATCGGATTTCACAAGCCTCATACTTTTCAAGAAGATCCAACATTGAAATACGTTTCTTTAGTATTTGTTCATGATAGACCCCTTCTTCTAATAATGCTTCCAATTCTTTTTTATGAGGAGGGCATGCTGTGAATGTTACCATTTCTCGTATTTGTGCACGAGTGGCTGCTTCTTGAACTTCGACACTATAACTAAGAAGGTCCAATAAACTAACAGGACTGTCTAAAGGTATGTGATTTATACTTCGTCCACTTGCACTCAGTATGACTTGATCCTTTCCGTTTAATCCAAAGCGTTTTAAAATTCGATTAACATTCTTCTCGCTATTAATTGGCAGCACTCCAAGGTGGTCTCCTTCTTGATATGTAGCGCCTTCTGGCAAGGATACCTCGATATGTCGTGTACTTCTATCGCTGCTGGATGATTGGAGTTCACGATTTTCTAGTATAGTTGCATAAACTGCTTCATATGTTCGTGCAAGAGGAGATCCTCCAAGACGACTGACAAATTGCAGACTCAAAGTACTACGCTCTTTCTCCATATTTTTGTTAAATTCCAATCCAAATGCCTTCATCGCATCAGACCACATGCCTTGTTTCCATTGCTCGAGCTGTTCCTCAAAATCACCACTTGCATCTGCTTCTCCGCGTTTAGAAAACCTTGTTGCTCCTTTTTGAGCCATCTGCTCATCAATGTATCTTGGAATCCGTTGATAGGTACTAGCCCAATTATGATCTCCACAACCAAAAACTGCGTATTGAACACCTTTTAGCTCATCTGGTTTTAGTTCCTCCAACCATTGCACAAACTGTCCTGCATTACTTGGCGGTTTTCCATTATAAGAAGAAGTTACAATAAGAACCGCTCCTTCTTTCGGTAGACTTCCAATTCGATCGTTAAGAGCTACCACTTCCGTTTGAACCCCTTCTAAACTAGCTGTATCTGCTAATTCTCTTGCAATACCTTCTGCTACACCTGTATCCGAGCCGTACAGAACAAGAAGTGAAAGATTATCAGCCCCAATAATAGAAGGTGTCTTCTGAACGTGCTGCTTAATTTCATGGTTTTTCAGCTTGTCCTCTGTAGGTGTAAGAACAGTAGGATGACTAATAGTTTGTTTTCGGGGTAGAATCCTAATCTTAAAATCACCGGGCTTTAGCGTTAATGTTTGTTTTACGTCCAGCTGATAGTTTTGATAATCGATTAATTCAAAATGTTGAAGAAGCATTCCCATTACAAGAGTGGCTTCATGAAGTGCAAATTGCATACCGATACATGCTCTCTGGCCATTTCCAAATGGCTTATAAGCATGATGAGGAACCTTATCCAGCTCTTCAAATCGTTCAGGTTGGAATTCTTCCACATTGTCTCCCCATGCATCTTTATCCCTATGCAGCTGTGGAATAAGAACAGAAATACGATCTTCTCCTTTCTTAATTGGGTATTTCCCGCCAATCACTGTATCTTCTTTTGCATAGAGACTGAATGCTGGAGCGGTAGGCCATAGACGTAGCGATTCATTTAAAATCATCCGTATATACTTCAGTTTCATAACTTGTTGGTATGTTGGAGTAGGATCTGTCAAAATACGGTCTACTTCTTCATAGGCTTTTTTTAACTTATCCGGATTCTTTAATAAAAAGTAAATTGCAAAAGATAACAACCCACTTGTTGTCTCATGCCCAGCTATTAAAAAAGTGATAATTTGGAAACGAATGTTTTCATCATCTAGTTTTTCACCAGTTTCCGGATCTTGTACATTTAACATACGGGAAAGTAAATCATTTTCTTCCTGTTCTCTACTACTTTTACGTTCAGCAATAATATTATCTACTAAAGAAAACATAGACTGGATATCATGCTGAAATTGACGTTTCGTTCTCCACATGAGTTTGTCTTCTATATCCAGCCGCTGCAATTGGTGCATCGCCTCATCTAGAGCACGGCTCATGCTAGTGATAAAAGGATGAGGGGTCTCACGATAAAAGCTATTAAATCGGTAATTAAAACCACATAGACCAATTGTATCTAACGTAAGGCGAGTCATATCCTCCGGAACATCTACGTCTTCATTCGGATTAAGCCGTGCCCATTTTTGAACGAGTTGTACAGCAAGATCGACCATCATGGCATGGTAATCTTTCATTGCCCGTTGGCTAAATGTAGGCATCAAAATATTATGAGCTTTTTTCCAGTTAGGCTCGTGAGTCTCGCTAGTAAATAATCCGTCTCCAGCAAAGGCACGAACCTTTGCCAAAGCACCCTCTATGCTTTTATCGAACCGCGTTTCGTCACAAACTTCTGCTACCAGTTCATGTCCAGAAACGACAATTATGGCATCACTTAAAGTTTGAATTCGAAAAATGGGACCATACTCTTCCGCCAGCTTAATAAACGATAGAGTCGGTTTATCTTTATCGATTAATGGGAGATTACCCAGCGGTCCATATGTTTTCGGCTGAGGAATGGCAGATACTTTTTTTTCCATTTAAAACACCCTTTCAAAAAAGCATGAAATAAAGTGAAACTTTAATCAGTGGGGGTTTTGTTCATCCCCCACTGATTATTAGTTGAACCAATCGGGCTTTTACGGGCAGTTGGTCCCCCACCTAACTTCTTTGCTTCCGCTAAATTTTGAGGTGGGGGTCTTACTGCCCGTTAATGCGGGATAACATATCCCATTTAATAAAGAGGAAATAGCAACTAATCGCCTGGGATAAAGATATGTAATTGATTACCTTATTTTATCTTTCCCTAACTATTCATGATTATGATATTGCGTATAAGCTTGGCAATTAGATTTATAAATTGTAGAAAAATACTAAATTAACATGAAGCGAATAAATATAATTGGAGCCTTTTAATGTTGGTGTTAAAAGATAATCTAGACTTGTAATGTTTATGAGAAATTGCAAACGGATCTCATCTCTTGTATTTGTTTATAAAACGATCATTTTGATTTATTTTCTTCTAAAACACCCCAAAATAGAGAAGTTGACGAGCTTAAGATTGTAGTATTCGAAAAATCAGTAGTTTAGTTAAACCAATACGATAAGCAAGTATACCGTGTTACTAATGAAAGAGGACCTGATATGAACGTCAGGTCCTCTTTCACTATATATAATTATTTCACTGCTTCTTTCAGCTCTTTTCCAGCTTTAAATATCGGCGCCTTAGCAGCAAAAAAACTTGTAGGAATCATTATCTAGCGTTTTATTCTTCTCTACCGATTTAACTTCTCGACAGCTTCCGCACTTGTATCTACACGTTTAACGAAAAAAACTAATAGTAGTGCAACAACATTCATGCCAAGCGCTACATAGAATGAATATTGAATTCCGGATAATAAAGCCTTCTGAGTTACTATTGCCTTCGTAGTTTCTGTGAAGGTTGTTGGATCTATATCAGACATTAAACTTTCAGCTTTTGTTTTTGTTACAGAGTTCATAATCGTAACAAGAATAGCAGTACCAATCGAACCGGACACTTGTTGAGCTGTATTATTAACAGCTGTACCGTGCGGATTTAAGCGAGTTGGCAATTGATTGAGGCCATTTGTCATAAGTGGCATCATCACCATCGCCATCCCAAACATCCGCAATGTGTAAATAAGAATAATATGTGTGTGACTAGAATCGAGTTGCAGATTTGCCAGCATATAAGTTGAAACGGCTGTAATGGAAAGTCCTACTATACCAAGAATCCGAGGGCCATATTTATCAAATAGTTTACCTGTAATTGGTGACATAATCCCCATTATTACCGCACCTGGAAGCATCATCAGCCCAGAGCTCAGCGGTGAAATACCACGGACGTTTTGTACATAAGCTGGTGTTAAAATCATCCCCGAAAACATGGCCACTGCGTTGACAATTGCAATTACAGACGCAAGTGCAAACATTGGGTACTTGTAAACACGTAAATCCAATAACGGCTCATCCATTTTTAATTGGCGGATAATAAAAGCAATTAGGGCAATAGCGCCTATGATTAAGGTTGTTAAGACAACTTTATTTGTCCAACCATCGGAGCTTGCAGAACTGAATCCATATAACAAACCGCCAAAACCGACAGAAGATAATAGTAATGAGAGATAATCAAGTTTTGCATTTTTGTTTTGTTTCATGACATTCTCAGATTTCCAAATCCCTAACAGTAAGCTAATGATTGCTAACGGTAAAATCATTTCAAAAAGCAAACGCCAGTCATAATACTCTACAATATAACCTGATAGTGTCGGTCCAATTGCTGGAGCTGTAATCATAACTAGTCCAAAAATCCCCATTGCTGTTCCCCTTTTTTCTCTTGGAAAGCTTACTAGCATAATATTCATTAACAAAGGCCCCATAACTGAAGAGCCTGCCGCTTGAACCATCCGACCAGTAAGTAATAAACCAAAATTCGGCGCTACAGCTGCTAAGGCAGTACCAAGAATAAAAATCACCATAGATGTAATGAATAGGCTTCTATTCGAGAAACGCGTTATTAAAAATGCTGATGCCGGAATTAATATACCACTTACAAGCATATACCCTGTAGAAAGCCACTGGATCGTTGAATAATCTTGAATGTCTAAATCTTTCATTATTGATGGCAAGGCTACATTTAAAAGCGAGTTATTTAGAAATGAAACAAATGCCCCAATAAAAAGGATTACAAGCATTAAATATGGTGGTTTTCTTTTATGTAATGTTTCACTCATATATTTAATTGCCCCTTCATTATAAATTTCATTGATTCGTTTAAATCGTTTACATATTTGCACAAGAAAACATTACCCTTGCAGTATTTTGCCAAACTCTTCGAATGGATATTCTCTTTTTAGCAATTCCACTTGCCCAACATAACATTTTAAAATCTTTTTGTTGATGAAACCTTTATAAAAACGTTTGTTAACGGAATTTAAATTAGGCTGAAATATATAAAAGAAGCGACTGAAAATACCCTTCTAAAATAAAGTGAAACTTTAAATCAACAAGGCCACACACCCATTCCTTTAAATACAGGCTTGTAGATCTAGTTATGTAACCATCCATAAAAAGGAATATTACATAGGCTAAGTCTAACATTACATTTTTAAAGTGAGGAGAATAAGCGTATGCACCAATATTGGTATTTGAATTCAAAGGGAAACGGGGAACAATATACTAACCAAATTTCATTATATTCACAGCCCGAAATAACTAAATCTGAGGTAATGAATGATTTGAAGATTCCTGAGAATTGGAGTTACCGAGTCTATCCAGTTAGTTGGGATTCATCAGCCAATTATACGGGATTCACTCCCCAACCCCCTCCCTTCTCTTGGGGGGAACCAATCAATTATGCAGGGATAATGCCACAAGGTCACCCTACTAATTGGCCTCCATTACCAGGTCATGCAGGTTTTAATTTTCAAAAACCTCCCTTCCCCTGGGCCCAACCATTCAATCATACAGGGATGTTCGCACAAGGTCATCTTGCCGCTTTATTATCGCCGCCAGCTAAGCCTTTTCATATCAATACCAATAACTCGGGTGTTTTTGGAAACCCTCCAGGATGGGGTAGTCCGTGGGCCCCAATGGGATGGGGAAATAACGGAGGTAACGGTCAGCTAGGAATGCTTGGAAACTTATTTACAGCAGGAAAAGGCACCATGAGTGGAATAGGAATGATTAGTAGTCTAATCGGGATGGGGAAGTTCTTCTTTTAGTTAATTAGAACAGGAGAATGTGGCTGTAGCTTTAATCAGCCACATTTAAGGACAGTAATCTCCCACCTAACTTCCTAGCATAGCATTCGCGGAAATTTTAGGTGGATATGTATTGTTACAAGTTACTGTTTTACTTTGAGTGCTCCTTTACTTTCTTATCAAGTGCCTTACTATAAGCATCTTTGTTTTCCTGCGATAACTCATAAATTGCTTTTTTCCAATGCTCTCCGTCTACACCTGATAAAAATTCAGTACCTTTCATTGTAGCTTCTTGAATCTTCTGTTTATCTTCTTTACCAGCATCCTTAATTAACTTGGTTGCTTTTCTTGCCTCTGTTACCCCTTCTTGTATGGATTTGTGAATGTCTTTGTATGTATCAGGTACTTTTATGTGTTCCATATTGTCTAAAATTTTATCTATCTCGTTTGATGTTTTTAAAACAGCTTTTGCTTTTTCTTTGTCCTTTAAGGATTCTCCTAAGTTTAGTAATAGTTCATCCTTCTTAAATTGGAACTCTACCACTTGCTCACTTATGTAGTACGGATACTGTTGTTCGGAAAGTACTGTTTTCGTTATTGGTTTACTAGTTTGCTCAGTCTTATGAGTAGAATCTTTATCTCCTACCTCGCATCCGACTAACAGCATAAATGGAACTGCTAACGTTACTAGTTTCTTTGCTCTCATTATGTATTCTCCTTGTAGAAAGTATTGTAAGTAATTAACATATCAAACTATAACATACATTACATTATGGTTCACTTCCATTACGCTTTTAAAATATAAAATACGAATACACCCCATAAGCCACAAATAAGATTAATAGAATAGAAATGCCGAGTACCGTATATATAATCCATTTTAAATTTGAATTCATATCATCCTCCCGCCTCTCGACAATTCCAGTATATAACAAAAAAGCATTGGATACCCAATGCTTTTTACACTTACGCAAATAAAGAAGTATTCGCATATAAAGCTGGTGAACCACCTGAATGTACGAATAAAATATTGTCTTCCTTATTAAATTTACCTTTTCTAATTAAGTCGATTAATCCCGCTACTGCCTTACCTGTATACACTGGATCAAGTAAAATACCTTCTGTTTTCGCAAGTAACTGAACTGCCTCTACCATTTCCGGCGTTGGTAACGCATAGCCTGGCCCTACATATTCATCAAAGCACGTAACAGCGTCGCGCGGGATAAAGTTTGGAATACCAACGTGTGCTGAAGTTTCATCTACAAGTTTTGCTACTTTCTCTTCTTGCTCAGCTTTTCCTCTACTTACGTTAATTCCGATTACAGGAATATGGCTTTGTGTTCCAGAAAAACCAGTAATTAACCCAGCATGCATACCGCCGCTACCACTTACACAAACAACTGAACTAAAATCAATTCCTTGCTCAAATGATTGCGCCATAATTTCTTGCGCACAAGCAACGTATCCCATAGCGCCCGTAGGGTTTGATCCACCAACTGGAATTACATATGGTGTATTCCCTTTTTCACTTACTTCTTTTGCTACTTTATGCATTTCTTCCATCAGGTCTGCTCCGTTTGGTACAACAATGACATTTTCAGCACCTAATAAGTGATATAAGAAATAGTTTCCGTTAAAGTCTCTCTTCTCTTCTGGCTCAAGCCCTTCCTCTAATACAAGGATACATTTCATTTTTTCTTTTACCGCAGCTGCCAGTGTCAGGCGGCAATGATTTGACTGAATACCACCAGCTGTAATTAACGTATCTGCACCATTTTCCTGTGCATCTGCAACTAAAAATTCTAATTTTCTCGTCTTATTGCCACCAGCTGTTAAACCAAGTAAATCATCTCGTTTAAAATAAATAGTCGGGCCACCAAGTGCTTCAGAAAAGTTGTTTAACTTTTCAATTGGTGTATATGATTCTGTATATTTTTTTCTCGGGAATTTAGCTAAATTCATTGTAACGCTCCTTTTGTACTTCTTTCACAATATATGTAACGTTACTATTATTACACGTAAAAATGGTGAAGTCATCTTTCTGGGTTAAAAATGTATTAGAATTTCGTTTTGATAAGTAAAACCGTATTAATGATTTTAACTTAATTACGGTACATGAAATTTATATCAACGATTTTTTAAATATATCGTTCATTCCTTACAATATATCAACGATTTTTCAAATATATCGTTCATTCCTTACAATATATCAACGATTTTTCAAATATATCTATCGTAACTTGCAATATATCAACGATTTTCTTAATATATCGATCTATCGACAAAAAACGACAGACAGGCAACCCCTTTCTCATCAACAAAAAAAGAGCCCACACATTCAAATGTGGGCTCCCTCCAATCACTTATTTACCGAAAAACGAAGTAACTGTGTTAATCCCGGTTCTAAATTCATTTCACCTTTATGGCGTACGTATACGACTTTATCTCCATTAAATTTCGGAGGATTTGCTTTACTATACGTATGCCACTCATTCGTTCCTTCTATAGAATACTCCATATATTCAGTTGCACCGACAATTATATTTTTACTATCATCTGCCGTTACATTTGGTGCCATCTGCGCAATTTTTGAATCACTAATTAATAACTTCTTTATATCCTTATCACGTTTGTAATCGTAAGCTGTCACAATTACATCGTTACCATATGCTTTCACTTGTAACCCTTGTTTAAATGAATAGCCATCTGGAGCAGTTTTCTCTCCTCCATTTGGTCCTGCTGACATCCAGCCTGTTTCAATCCCACCCGTATTTACAACAGTGAAACCTTTTTCATCTCCGCCTTTAATTTTCTTTTTACCAGCCCAGTCAGGTAAGTTTAAATCCCAATGCGTATGACTCGTGAAGAAAACAACCTGCGGATAGTCTTTTAATATATCGTACAATTTATCCACGTTTAAATAATCTTGTAAATACGGCGATTGTCTTGATCCCGATACCGTATCAGGTAAAACGTGATGAGAGAAAATAAAGATTGGTTTATTTTTATCTTTTTGACTATACTCTTCTAAATTTTGTTTTAACCAACCTAATTGCTCATCACTCATATATACTTCGTCCCACATTTTTGAATCGTGGTATTTCATATATTTTTCAGTTCCTAAAAATAAAAGTGGATAGCCATCTAATTCTTTTTTATGATATACCTTTTCTTGTCCACTAAATTTCAGATAGCGGTTAAATAAAGTTTCCTCAGTTACACCATTTGGCCATGTACTTTGAGAGAGTTTCCCATCTGCTGTCCATTTCCCAGCATAAAACTCATGATTCCCAACAGTAGACCATACATTTTCTGGATGCTTATTTTTATTTAACACACGCTTTACATCATCATATTGTGACTGTTGTCCAGTTGGCGTTATATCCCCATTCATAATAAGCGCTCTAGAAAGTGGCGTTACTTTATTCATATCTTTTAATACGTGATCAAAATCTCCTAAATCACCTTGAATGTCACTAATAACATTAAAAGTTGTAGCTGATTTTCGAACTTGCTCTTTCCCTTCCGCATGTGCTGAAAACGTCGGTAATAATGCCGCCATAACTGCTAACGAAGCAACCGTCTTTTTCATACAAATTCTCCCCCTAATAATAGAATGTACAAACTGACATGTTCTGCTTTCTCTTAGGTGCTTGTCCAATTCACATTATAGGGGGCGATTGTAAAGATTAATGGAATAAAAAATTAAGTGTTTTTTAAGAGATTTTGTCTTTTTTTCACACTCCACAATTAGTAATTCGCGCCAATCTAGCTTTCTAGTCTTTAACATTACATAAATGTAAATGAATATGATGAATCTCTTCGTTTGATATGTTGTCTTTTTAATCTTTGTTATATAACCGCCACAAAATACGCTCTCTTTTCAAGTTCTCTTCATTTAATAAACGTTACTCCTCTTTTAATTAGCCTTAAAATTATAAATCGGCTTAATAATATGTTTAATATCAATTGTGTCCTTTGTATTCTCAACAATCTCATCCATTGGCTTATATACCATTGGTGCTTCATCTAAAGTACTTTCTGCAACAGATGTAGTCCAAACCTCTGTCATTGTATTTTGAAAATCCTCTAAGTTAAGTACTTCTTTCGCCTTCTTACGGCTCATAATACGTCCTGCTCCATGAGGGCCAGAAAAGTTCCAATCTGGATTTCCTTTACCAAATGCAATGATAGAACCGTCTCTCATATTAATTGGAATGATTACTCGTTCATCTTTCTGAGCTGAAATAGCACCTTTTCTTAGAATCATATTGTCCATATCGATGTAGTTGTGGATTGTAGTGAATTGATCTGTTACTTTCCAATCCATTTTAGTGACGATTTCATCAATCATTGCTTTACGATTTAATTCCGCATATTGTTGAGCAATTTTCATATCATTCATGTAATCTTTAAATCCTTGTCCTTCTAAATAAGCTAATTCTTTGCGAATCACCGGTTTCTTAATTTCACGTAAAGCTTCATGTATTTCTTGTTGTCTACCTTCTTTCGTTAAACGTTCAATGATTTCTTCTTTAATAGATTTAACGTTTATAAGTTGCTCGTAAGCAAAGTTTTGATAATACTCTGCTACCTGTTTCCCTAAATTACGCGAACCACTATGAATGACAATGTATACATTTCCTTTATCATCCTCATTCAGTTCGACAAAATGATTGCCCCCTCCAAGCGTACCAATACTTTTTTGAGCACGTTGCAATGTAAACGGGGCTCTTACACTATCAAAATCAATCATTTTTGAAAATCTATGTTCCTTATCTCGAATACGAAAACCACTTGGGACAAATTTACGTATCGTTTCGTCTAAGTGATCGAAGTTGATTTCCTCTTTTTTCTTATTAATCATAACAACTTCCATGCCACAACCAATATCGTACTTACCTCTCAGTTTCCTGAAAGAGTGGACTATACCTTCTCTACAGTCATCGAGATATGCAGTCTCTACTGTAGGCTCACCGTATTAATTATTCCTCTTCAATTCAAAATGGATGAGGAATAATTCTGTACCTTAGTCTGCTAACATCGTACAAGTCTCTGAACCATTCGATTATGTCACCATAACCACTGGCTGCTGATTGCCCTCGCCTTTTATCGTTAGGGTTTCCAGTCAATTGAGTGAGTAGTTTAAAGTCTGAGCCGCTTAGTTAACCCCGACTAAATTAGGAACAATCTTATCTTGAATTGTCATTGTTGTCCCAATCGTACAACCTGCGCCCGCATGTGTATCTGGCATAATACGGATCTTGCTATCCTTTACGAATTGTTGGTTACAAAGATCAATAATTTGACCTGCTGCAGTTTTTTCTACATTCGTAGTAAACACTTTTGCTTCATTGTATTTCCCTTGTAATTTCAACATCTTCTATTACCCCTTTCCTTTAGTTTCTACAAAACATTAATTTATAGATATTATATATTTATAATTATATTTTCCACCACTACAGCTCATTTCCTTTTTTATAAAAAAAGACACAGAGATTCCTCCCCATGCCTACTAATTTCCTACCTTTTTACCGCATGTACATAATGTACTGTCTCAAAAGCTTCTAAATAATCGTTTCGTCCTTCAAAATATAATACATCAATATCCTCTGGTGATAAATGCTCATAAATGAGTAAGCCCGCCTTCTCTAACAGTTCTTCCATTTCAGCATAAGAATAACATGATTTCATCGGTTCTCCGCCTACCGCAGCCATTTTCACCATATTTTCAACTCGATTGGACAGTCCTTTTTTCGTAAATAAGTTTTCATCGGGATAATCGAAAACGATAGAACTCCCTACTGGAACTATCTCAAACAAGCACTCTATTAAACTAGCAAGTTCCTCTTTCGTTAAATAGTACGTAACACCTAAAAGGCTAAAGAAAGTCTTTTTATTTTCAAATCTTTCATTGCGTAACTGTTCATAGGAAAATCCTTTCGTAAAATCCATTGAAACAAAATGAAGGTTATTTGGAACTTCAAGTTCTACTTCTTTTATTCTTTCCTTCTTAAACGCCTGCGTAGAAGGATGATCCACTTCAAATATTTCTATTTTATTTTCTAATTCTCGGTGTCTAAAACTGAACGTATCTAAGCCTGCACCGAGTATGACGTATTGTTTCGCTCCTAATGTAATTTCATGTAGTAATACTCTTTCACAATATGCGGCACGTGCTAAAGGTGTTGGTGATAACTGAACTTGCGTAATCCATTTTAATATTTCTTTTGGATTGTCTTGAAACTGCTCTGCAATTTCTTTATTGAAAAAGTGAATCCCTTGAACCATGTTCGTTTCAATATTGTTACGTTCTTTTTGTGAAATGAAATCTTTAGCTACATAATCATCAAAGATTTTAGGATTATCAAATTCACTATGATACGCCCTTCCGAAAGCTGATACTAACGACGTTACACTTGCTTCACCTTGTTTCACGCACATACACTCTCCTTCATTTTCACAACAAAAATAGGGTTCCCCTGGCCAGGAGAACCCTATTATACACCTTATTTTTATATTGGTAAATTATAGCATAAATAAGTTTTTTTGTCAAGTTTTCAGCCTACTAACGCTCCAATAATTTGTGTAATCTCTAGCAGGAAGATTTCGATCTACACCGAATATTCCAGTTCATAACAATACAAATGGAGGGCGTCATGAAAAGATTAGTCATCATTACAGTTGGAAAAACACACAGTGGAAAAACTACATTTGCAAAAGAGCTAGAAAAAGAGTTACCTAATTCTTTTATTATGGACCAGGACAACCAAGCTGAATTTATTAACACACATTATGAAAAATTACAGCCGACAGAAGGTTCAAATATACTAAAGCACGGTCTTTCAAAATTCATTGTTGATTATGCGAAAGAACATACAAATTTACACCTTATTATTTGTAACTCCAATCGCAGTAAAAGCGGAAGATTCTATTTACTAAACGAATTATTTCCACAGAATGAATATGTACGCATATTAGTTCATTTTGACATTCCAGATGATGTACTTTACGAAAGAGTGGCTCGAAGCACGCGAAGTACGAATATTTTTAGAGGTGGATATTCTAGTTTCAAAGAAGTACTTGATCGACAACAAACTGAATCACTTCACGATGATGTGGTAGATCCTGTAGAAAACGAGGCTGATTATTTGTTTGTTATTCGCAATAATAAAGATGTAAGCTTTACTATAGAAGAAATTGTTCATCTAGCTAAAGGTTTATCCCCTACCCCCAAATAAGAGATTATAAAAATTACATAATCATAGATTATTATGCAAATCCTTCCTCTAAGCGCCTAACATAGTATATAATAATAAGATAATCTACTTCTATATGCTCATTTTTACACAAAACAGTTCATGCATATGAAAGAAAAGAGGTACAAAAATATGAAAACAAAACAAACAATCGCTGCGTCTACACTAGCTTTAGCAATGATTGCTGGCGCGAACCCTGCTCATGCGGAAGTAAATGATGCTACTCCTCAGCAAAGTACGGGAGATCGATTAGCTGAAATTAAGCAACATAAACAAGAGTTAGATGCGAAATTGCAGCAACACAAAGAAAACGTGGATCAAACATTGAATGAACTTAACAAGGTTAAGGAAAATGTTGATACGAAGGTGAATGAACTACATGAACGTAAACAAGTTGCTGATGAAAAAATTAACGAGATTAAACAACATAAACAAGAGTTAGATGCAAAACTTCAGCAAGACAAACAAATCGCCGAAGATAAAATCGCTGAAATTAAAGAGCATAAAAAACAAGTAGAAGATAAAGTTGCTGAAGTAAAAGAGCATAAGCAAAATATCGATAACAAAGTGAATGAGATTAAAGAACATAAACAAACTGTCGATGAAAAAGTGAATGAAATGAAGCAACATAAAGAGAACATCGATCAAAAGGTTAATGAACTTAAGGAAGTAAAAAAACAAGTAGATGAAAAATTAGCTGAGTTAAAGAAAGCGAAACAAACTGCTGAGGACAAACTTGCTGAGTTAAAAGAAAACAAGCCGAATACTGGTAACACGTTAGAGGAACTTAAGAAAATTAAAGGCAATTTAGACAGTCTTTCCGCTAACTTAGAACTAGCTAAACAAGATGTGAAAAACAAACTAGCTGCATTACAAGAAGCTAGACAAGATTTAATCAATAAAATTAACGAAATTAAACAATCAAAACAAACTGTTTCAGACGATTTATCAAAGAAAAAACAAGACTTAGATATTAAAATCAACGACTTTAAACACACTGAGAAAAAAATTGATGACAAATTAGCTGAGATACATACAACGAAGCAAAATGTTGATAATAAGATTAATGAAGTATCACAGGCTAAACAAACGCAAGCAGATAATGGTACTAAAAACAATAACGCTAAAGAACTTCCTAACGCTGGTAGCGAGCAATCAAACAATATGGCTCTAGGAATGCTATCTGTATTAGGCGGTGTTTTATTACTTACTCGTAATAAAATTAAAACGTTATTCTCTAAATAAATCCATTAAAAAAAAGGAAACCCGCACATACATGTACGGGTTTCCTTTTTTTATATTAACTGTCCATCTCGAAGCATCAATATACGATCACATACATCAAGCATTCTTTCATCATGTGTAATCATAATTGCTGCTTTTTGGCTCTCTTTCACTTCACGTTTCATCATTTCTACAACTTCACGTGCACGTTTTGAGTCTAAGCTTGCCGTTGGCTCATCCGCTAATATTAAATCTGGGTTGTTCATGAACGCACGAGCGATTGCTACCCTTTGTTTTTCCCCGCCAGATAGTTGATTTGGATAATGATTCTTTCTTTCTCCTAATCCAAATGCCGCTAATAAATGATCTGCACGCTTTTCCGATTCTTGTTTACTTTCTTTTTTCAGCTTTGCAATGTAAAGCAATTGTTCTTTCACATTTAAATATGGAACAAGATTTGCAAACTGGAAAATGAAGCCGATTTTTTTCAAACGAATGTCTGTCATTTCCTTTTCTGATAACTGTGTAATATTTTGCTCACGAATGTAAATATCCCCTTTTGATGGTGATAATAATGCACCCGCGATTGATAATAACGTACTTTTCCCTGATCCAGAAGGACCGACGATTCCGATAAATTCTCCGGCTTTCACATCAAGCGATATCGGATGAAGGGCTGTTACTTCCGTATTCCCTTCTCCGTACACTTTACTTACTTTGTCTAATTTTAATAATGAAGTCATTACATCCCGCCTCCAATTGCCTCTAGCGCATCAACTTTTAATACTTGGTATAACGAAATAAGTGTTCCTAAAATACTAATTACGATAAAGATTGCTGCATATTGTGCAATCATCGGTGTTGTTAATAAGAACGGCATACCTGCTGGTAAAATTTGTTCTAACCCTTGTACAAGAACGATACTGATTACCATCGCAACGACTGATAAGAATAACGCCTGCACGACTAAGCTATTTGCTAAATACGAGTTCTTTGTACCGATTGCTTTTAATACACCTAATTGCTGTGTTTTTTGCAGTGTAATGACGTAGAAGAATACACCAATTAGTAATGCAGCGATAACAAGTAAGAATGCAATGATCATTGTTAATGTTCCTTGCTCTTCTTTAAACCCTGGAATACTTTGCAGCACTTCTTTTTTGTCAATTACGTGTGCATTTTTTACTTCTTTATCTGTATTAAGTGCGATTGCACTATAATCTTTTTGGTTTGGTTGTGAAATAGCGCCCCATACGTCTTCATTTACATAAACGACTGGTGTATGGCTAAACATTTGATCTTTCGTAAATCCGACGATTGTAAATTCTTTCTTTGAAACAGGATCGATAATTGTATCCCCAATATCGATTCCTTTTTCTTTAATTGATTCATCAGCAACCATTTCATTATTTGCTGTACCTAATTTCTCACCTTTTACAATGTTCGGTTCTAAAAATGAATCACGTTCACTTGAAAAAATAGCGATATCAACCTTTTTCGAACTATCTTTCTTTTCATACGTTGAAACTTTCACCCGAAATGGAACTGCCTCTTTCTCGTCCACTTGATTTACTACGTTATCTACATCGTCTTTCTTAATTTGTGAACGAAGTAATTTATTTTCCGCATCATCTGCTAAAACGAACTTATTCGCCTCCATATTTTGAATCGATGAAGCATTATCATATGATAATCCATTTGCTAATCCTGAAATAACAAGGACTAAAAATGATAATAAAACCATGATAAGTCCGATTAATCCGTATCTTAATTTTGATTGTTTCAATTCACGCAGAGCTAAAAACATTATGCTCGCTCCTTCCTCTTTCTTTCTATGCACTTATCATAAAAAAGAAATATGAACGGAATATGAACAGAAGATTACAGAGTAAAAAATAAATTTTCTGAAAGTATTGAAAATAAATAGAATCCTTGATACAATTCAGTCAAATAATATTGACCGAGTAATTTTATTAAAGGAGTTGATCATGTTGAAGCCCGTATTAACACTAACCACTTATAGCCAACTAAAAGCATTAAGCGATCCACTACGTGCCGAAATGATGATACGTCTATGCGAACGTCCTTATACTGGACAATTACTATCTGAGAAATTCGGCATTTCAAGGGCGAAAATTCATTATCATTTAAAAGAATTAGAAAAGAATGGTCTTATAGAGATTGTTTATACAGAAGAAAAGAATGGCATTGTTCAAAAGTTTTATCAATCTGTCGCTAAAGGCTTCACCCCTGCCGCAGATCTATTACCTCATTTAGAAATATTAAGCGAATCAGGTCGCCAAATCTTTTTACAAATGATAGAAAGAACGAAAAGCCAAATTCTTGCTGCACCAGAAGAAGCTTTTACATTACAAAATGCAAGTGAAGATCCAGCTAAGTGGAATTACGTTTCATCCTGCTGGGAATTTGATGCTACGCCAGAACAATTTCAAGTGTGGGTGAAAAAGTTTTATGAATTAATGGCTGAATTAAACGAAATCACAAAAGGTGCAGATAAAGATCCGAATAGCAAACCTTATTATATTTCTACTACTGCACTTCAAATCGCCGAGAGAACAATGCAGCAATTTATTAAAAAAGAAGAAAAATCGTAATACGATTTTTTTTACCGAGACGGTCAATTTTATTTTACCGAATAAAATTATTATAAAGGAGTAGATAAAGTGGACATATTAAAAAACCGGAATTTCCTCTTATTATTTTTAGGGAGAATTTTTACAAACATAGGAGATAGCTTGTATTATGTAGCAGCAATGTGGCTCGTATACAAATTAAGTGGTAATCCTTTTTATTCTGGATTGGCTGGTTCCCTTACGTTATTACCTTCTGCATTACAATTTCTTACTGGTCCATTCGTCGATAGATGGTCAATAAAAAACACCCTCGTCATCACACAAGTTTTGCAATGCATTCTTATTTTAATCATTCCAATTACACACTACTTCGACCTACTAACAGTCCACCTACTACTCATCATCATGCCCATCGTAGCTTTTATCGAACAATTCGCCTATCCCGCACAATCGAAAGCTTTACCACTTCTACTGCATAAAACACAATTATTAAAAGGAAACTCACTCTTTTCATTTGCATATCAAGGCATTGATTTAATTTGTACGACTCTTTCTGGAATATTAGTAGCACTATTTGGCGCAATTACTTTATATGTGATCGACTCCTTTACATTCGCGATTACTGCCCTTTTGTTCTTTTCATTAAAAATGCCAAAACAAACTGAAGCAGACACAACACTTTCAACAAAGCAATATTTCTCTGATTTAAAAGAAGGCTTTTCAATCGTCTTTCGTTCATTGATGGGCGTCTTCTTAATCGGTTCCGTTGTCGCTAATTTTTCAATCGGTATGACGATGGCAATACTCCCTTCTTTCGCTGATTCTTTAGGCGGTGTGAAATTATATGGTTTCTTTTTAGCCGCTATATCCGCCGGTTGTTTAATTGGAGCACTATTCAGTTCATCGGTTGGTAAATATAATGTTGGCCGTGTCTCCATTATTAGCTTTGCCACTGGTGCTTTCTTTTGGTTTCTCTCTACGGTTGTACCGTTTCAATGGTTATCTATTTTTTTATTCGGCTTAGCTTGGATACCAATTGGTGCGACCAACATATTATTTGCGACTATTGGTCAAATTGTAATTCCAAACCAATATCTTGGGCGTATCAATTCAGTCACACGGAGTATGGGCACAATTGCTATGCCGCTTGGCTCTTTAATTGGCGGATACTTTTGAGCTTCGGTTTAAGGAAGAACAGGTGAAAGGTACTGCTTTGTAACAGAAAGAAAATATTTTCTTTCTGTTACAAAGCTCAAACAAGCATAACCCTATTCGAAATTTCGAACGAAGTTATGCTTGTTTACTTTTTGATGCAAAATAGCACCCTTTAATGGAATAACTAATACGTTCCGTTAACGCTTTGCTGGCCATGCCCCCTGCATTTTCCTTAATTGAATAATTTGGCCTGTATGATAAGCATCATGAAGCATGATGTCCAGTAATTTCTCTTCAAGTGAATTTTGTTCAAGCTCTTTTTCAGAAATCACGCTCAATACCTGTCTTAAATTACGCTGAGCATTTTCAGAACGTTCAACGACTTCCTTCCATTCCGTGTCATCATTAGATTGCTTAGTAAGATAAAAAGTGTCATTACCGTCAAGGTTATGTGCCCATCCATGACCTTCCAAGTTTGCAGCAAGCCTCTCTTTGTAATAAATGAGATGATTAACGTTCTCCCAAATGGTATTCGTTTCCTCACCAGATGGTTTCCACATAGCCTGTTCGGCTGTAAGTCCTTCTATAGCATGTTTAAACGGTGCATACCAACTCTCTTTATCGAATGTTGAATCTAGTGCGTTTAATAACAAGTCAGTTCGTTTCAAATTAATTTCCTCCCTACACGGTTCAAGTTTTAATACAATCCTTATAACTCTGTAGAGATTCTACATTTTTAAATAAACTTCCTGCTAATCTTATGCCACAAATCGGTCCAATTATGTAATTAAAATGACTCCCATTCTTTCACTTTACACGTATACTAGCGCCCAAAAAAAGAAGAGGCCGTTCCCAAACAGCCTCTTCCATCTATTTCGGAAGCTCCACCCGAACAGTAGTCCCTTCCCCTTTCGTGCTATACACTGAAACGTCTCCGTTATGCAGTTCCACAATCTTCTGCACAATCGATAATCCTAAACCACTACCTTCTACGTTTCTCGCTCTTGCCGTATCTACTTTGTAAAAACGATCAAATATACGGTCCATCTCTTCTTTTTCCATACCAATTCCGTTATCAGATATAGAGATAATGACACTAGACTCTAACTCTTCGACGAAAAACTCAATCGTCCCACCATCGTTTGAAAACTTAATGCTATTCGTGAAAATGTTACTCCATACTTGATGAAGTAAGTTTTCATCACCTTTTATAGTGATATCTGGCACATCAAATTCAACGGCGATATCTTTTTCCCGCCATTTCCACTCAAGCATAAAAATGACGTCTTTAATTTGCTTCTGTAGATTGAATTCTCTTATTTGTAGAACCTTTTCCTCTTTATCTAATGAAGCGAGCGTAAGTAACTGTTTACATAAACTAGACATTCGCTTACTTTCACCCTCAATAATTTGTAAGTAATGATTTCTTTCTTCCTCACTCATCTTTTCTGTTTGCAACGTCTTTGAAAAACCTTGTATGGAAGAAAGTGGCGACTGAAATTCATGTGAAACGTTCGAAACGAATTCTTGTCTCATTTCATCTAGTTCTTTAATACTCTTCGTCATCTTTTGGAAGCTTGTAGATAACGTTCCTATTTCATCTTTTCGTTTTACGTCTAATTCAATTTCATATTCCCCACTCGCAATTTTTTGCGTAGCCTTCGTAAATTTACGAATGGGACGAACGATATAACCTGCTGCAATCGCTATAAAAATAATACTTAGTAAAACGATAAACCCAAGTAATACCGCTAAGAAAATTCGCATCTCGCCAAATTGTTGCTGAATGTCAGGGCGAATGAATAAAGCGTACTGTTTATCACCGTGTTTTACCGGGACACCGACGCTATTAATTAATTCATTATCGAAAAATCCTGTAATGAAAAGGCGCGTTGGATAAGTAGAAACACCATTAAATGTCTCCCCCTGCAATACTTTATGAACGGTATCATCACTTATTGTCGTCTTACGAAATGCATTTCCGATACGCTTTCCATTCTTTTGATCATCGACAATATAAATTTCATATCCTAGCTTCGCAATAGACCGTAAGTATGCCTCTTGATTTTCTTCACTTTGCTTTTCATATAACGATTTTACTTCTTCAGCATACTTTAAAATCTTTTCACTATTATACGGTTTTAACTTCACTTGATAATATACGTTCGTTAATAAAAAGCCTATAATACTACTAAGTAGCATAATGCCGACCGTCATAAATACAAATCTAGAATATAGTGATTTCATCTTATTTCAGCTCCAACTTATACCCGAGGCCGCGCACCGTTGTAATTTGAAAATCATCCGTTCGTTTTGAAAAACGATCTCTTAATCGCTTTACATGAACGTCAACCGTTCGTTCATCCCCTTCAAAATCCATTCCCCATACTAATTCAATTAATTCTTCCCTTGAAAATGTTCTTCCAGGATAACTAGCCAGTTGCGATAACAATTCAAATTCCTTCAGTGGAAGCAAAATCGTTTGTCCGTTACACTTCACTTCAAAGCCTTTTCGGTCAATTGTTGTACCGTGCAACGTAATAATATCAGCACTCAGCATTTGATAACGACGAAGTAATGCTTTCATACGGAAAATGACTTCAGCTGGCTCAAATGGTTTTACGATATAATCGTCTGTACCAGAAATGAATCCTTTTTCTTTATCCACTAACTGGTCTTTCGCAGTTAATAAAATAACAGGAATATCATGATACTTACGAATTTCTTCACATAACGTATAACCATCAACAAACGGCATCATAATGTCTACAATCGCAAGATGAATATTTTCCTTCTCTAATACTTCTTGCGCTATCTTTCCATCTTCAGCCTCAAAAACTTTAAACCCCTCTTTTTGTAAATGATAATGCAATAACTCTCTAATATGTTTATCATCATCAGCTAATAAAATATGTATCATCTTCATTAAACCCTCTCTCGTTCATCCTTCTACATCACTACATTAAGAAACAATTGGATTTTTTGCAAGAAAAAGAAAAACAGAATTTATAAGTTCTTGGTGGATTGAAGAAGGTTTCAAAAACAGTCAGTCTTCAAATGTATAAGTAATTTAAAGAAAAGGATTCCTTAGAAGATACTTTTGTTATCATTATGGTCAGCTGCTTTATTTTTCTTATAACTTGATGACGTACTCTGGTGTACGAATAAGTGATCTATTACTTTTTTAGTAAGTGGTATAAAGAAATTCAGTAATAACCCACCTAAACAAACAGTTAATATAGTTCCAACACCAATTGGTCCATGTAAAATCGTTGCCATTATTAAGAATATAAGGTAAATAAATGTTCGTGCTATAAAAATATTCGTTCTAGTTAATTCTTGTATGATTAAAGTTAATCGGTCAATTGGAATGGGAGCAAAATTTGTTTGTAAATATATTGCAGTTCCTAATCCTGTACTAACTAATCCGATTCCAAAATAAATCATTTTACTGTACCATATTTCAGGTGTAATTAAATCGCGTAATAAAAATAGCCACACATCAATACCAATACCCGTTATGAATGCTGTTAACAACCCTAGTACCTCTGGTCTTTGTCTTTTTAATTTCGAATTACAACATATTAATAATAAAGCTATTATTATTTCCCAGCTTCCCACAGTAAGCCCCACATTTAAAGAAAGTCCTACTAAAAGTGCATCAAAAGGTGAAGTGCCAAAATCTGATTGTATTGTGACAGAAATACCAAGGGTTAATATTAAAATTCCTAATACATAAAAAACATACTTCATTTTAATCAACCTCTTCATCGTCATTTTTGTTGCATTTACAATAAAAATATTTTATATTAAATGTAACTTCAAATTGTTGCATTTGCAATAAAAACAAAAGATAAGGAGTTCATTATGAAAGAAATTCTTCGTGAAATTGGCATGATTGCAAGAGCATTAGATTCTATTAGTAATATAGAATTTAAAGAATATGAGCTTACAAAAGGTCAGTATTTGTACCTTGTGCGAATATGTGAAAACCCAGGAATCATTCAAGAAAAGCTATCTGAGATGATAAAAGTAGATCGTACAACCGCAGCCCGTGCTATCAAAAAGCTTGAAATCAATGGATTTATCGAAAAGAAAGAAGATGAATCTAACAAGAAAATCAAAAAACTTTTCCCAACAGAAAAAGGGAAAAATGTCTATCCTTTTATTAAAAGAGAAAACGATTATTCAAATACTGTTGCATTAGAGGGATTTTCGGAAACAGAAGCGGAAACTATTTCTAATCTTCTTCAAAGAGTAAGAGAAAATATAGAAAAAGATTGGGAATTTGTAAAAAAGGGAAATAAGAGAAATTATTGATTATATAAAGGAGCGAACTATTCAAATGACTACACATATAGAAAAGTGCACCCTTGAAGATATACACAGACTTCAAGATATTAGTTATGAAACATTTAATGAGACTTTTAAACATCAGAATTCACCCGAAAGTATGAATCACTATTTGGAAAAGGCATTTAACTTAAAACAATTAGAAAAAGAATTATCCAATATCTCTTCTCAATTCTTTTTTGTCTACTTTAACGATGAAATTGCTGGATATTTAAAGGTCAATATTGATGATGCTCAGTCTGAAGAAATGGGAAATGAATCACTTGAAGTAGAGAGAATTTATATAAAGAGCTCCTTTCAAAAACATGGTCTTGGTAAATATCTACTAAATAATGCTATTGAAATTGCAATAGAACATAATAAAAAGAATATTTGGCTAGGCGTATGGGAGAAAAATGAAAATGCTATTGCTTTTTATAAGAAATTAGGTTTTGTACAAGCTGGCTCTCATTCCTTTTATATGGGCGATGACGAACAAGTTGACCTTATAATGATCAAAACACTCATATAACTTTTTTTGAAAGGTGGGCTATTATGTATATTCCAAAGTATTTTAAAGTCACAAATGTTGATGAAATTTGGGATTTTGTTCAAAAAAACTCTTTTGGAACAATCGTCACAACTAAAAAAGAGAAACCAATCGCAACTCATTTGCCCTTTGGATTAACTAAACAAGGTGATGACTATTTTATTACTGGACATATGGCTTATGGGAACCCCCAGTGGAGAACATTTGAAACCTGCGAAGATGTTCTTGTAATGTTTCAGGGACCGCACTCTTACATCTCTTCTTCTTGGTATGAAAATGAAGAAGTTCCAACATGGAATTATCAAGCCGTTCATATATATGGTAAAGCAAGTATTTTAGATAAACAGGAATTAATAGATGAATTAACAACAATGTTGAAAAAATATGAAGAACATCGTGAAAATCCAATATTATGGGATAAACTTTCCCCAACTCTCTTAGAAAATGAACTGAAAGGGATAGTTGGGTTTAAAATTAAAGTAGGAGACATCCAGGCTGCATATAAATTAAGTCAAAATCGGAATGAGAGGGATTATAGTAATATTATTGATAAATTGTACGATGAAGGAAATCCAGATGCGAAACAAATGGCAAAACTCATGGGGAATAGATTAAACAATCACATATAATCCATTGTAATTCAACTCTCACATTTCAAAATTAAAGAAAAGACTGGAGGGCTTTATCGGCAGTTTTCTTTAGAACGTAAAAGATTGAGCTTAAAGTGCATGGGGGTTAATTATAAATATAGATCCATTAGAAAAGAATCTATTTTGAAAAAAGATTATTCAAAATAGATTCTTACATTTTAGTATTAAGATTATTTTAATCAAAAATAATTTCTAAGCCTTCGAAATATCAACAAATCCTTCTCCGAACACATCACGAACATCGTGTATAGCGATGAACGCCGCCGGATCCGTAGTTTGAACAATCCGCTTTAGCTTCACTACTTCTTGCTTATTAATAACAACATAAAGAATTTCCTTTGGAGTTTTCGTGTAATAGCCATGACCTGAGTACACAGTAACCCCTCTGCCCATTAAGGTAGTTACCTTCCCAGCTATTTCATTCGGGTTATCAGAAATAATCGTAATGGCTTTCTTCGGATTTAAACCTTCAATTACAAACTCCATCACTTTCGTTGCTACATATAGCATAATAATTGTTATCATCAGTTTTTCTGCACCAATGATGAAATAAGATGAAAACGCAACAATTAAATCGAAGAACAGTAGACCGTAGCTAATGCTCCAGCCTAAATATTTATGCGTCATCCTTGCTAAAATCGTAGTACCTGCAGTTGTTCCACCAACGCGAATAATAAGACCAATCCCGCACCCAATAAATATTCCTCCGAAAATGGCATTTACAAGCATTTCATCCGAAGCAATCGTCCAGCCTTCTGTCAAATGAAGAAATAGCGAGTTCGTAACTACAGCGATAATCGTATAAATTGTTGTAATCTTATTTAAAAACTTATAACCGGCTATTAACAAAATCGCATTTAAAATTAAGTTAACTAAGCCCGGTGACCATTCAAATAAATAGTACGTAATAATCGTGATACCTGTTACCCCACCCTCACCAAACTCGTTCGGGATAACAAACAAATTAACACCTAACGCAAAAAGAAATGCACCGATAATAATAAAAATAATGTCTGTCGTTCTTTTTTTCATACAGTACCTCACTTCTTATGTAAATATTTATTCTGCCATAAACTCTCACTATTATATCGTGGAATATTCAAATCGAACAGTGGTTTGTTTTTATTTTAATATAAGATAAAAAATCAACATTATTTATTATGTACTGCAAATAAAGTTTTGATTTCAACCGTAATTTACTCTTAAAAAGAAATGCTAAACATTGACTTGCACAAATTTCAAATAAAAAAGTACCCATCTAATTGTCATACGCAATGAGAATTAGATGGGTACTGCATGATACATTTAGTTTTTACATGTATTGTTTGGAGAAAATTGCAAATAACGACCTATACTCGCCTTATTAAGACCAAATCCATACATCATCATTATTTTCAGCGTTCGTCTTTGCTTCATGAACTTTTTCAATATGATCAACTGTGTTCCAGTTAATAGAAATACCACCCCAGCCCACATACTCCATATCAATTTTCACTTTCTCACCCACATTAAATACTTGTCCCTTTGTTAAGAAAACATCAATAATATCTTTCTTCCCATTTAGCGATGGATACTCAACTACAACATATTTAGTAGCACCGTCTCCCTCATCTTCCATCGTTCCTACTTTTGATACTTCTCCAATTACATAATTAGGTGAGCCATCTTCTTTCATGTGCATACCTAACTTGTTTGTTGTATTTTCAACTGCAGTTGCAACCATATATTCTGTAAAATTACGCATCATAGATCCAGTAGCTTTTACTTCATCTCCTACTTTCACATTTGAAAATGAATCAATATACACACTAACAGGTTCTTCGTATTGCTTAGATTTTACGACAATTACACCGTTATCTACTTCTACTACTCGTCCTTCTAACGTCGAGAAGTTCGATTCAATAGAAGCTGCACTCGCTTTTGTTACTTCTAGTCCTGGTAAATTTGTTCCTGATAATGCTGCGATCCCTAAAGCACCTGCTAAAATTATTTTTTTCATACCCATTATGAAACATCTCCATTCATGATGATTGTATTTGTTTGATTGGTATCGACCAACCTGTAATCATTATAGTTACAGGTTGTGAAAATAACAACCGTTTTCCTCATGCAATGTTGCATACTGTAATTTTTAAATATACAACAATGAGTCTAGATTCTCGAGTTACAGCAGGTGAAATTGTTGATGATGAAGAAGCTAATGTTATGCATCATATTTTTCAGCGCTACGATTTTTATAGCCGTAGTTCATTACATTATGTAGGAGCGGGATTCATATGTTAATAAAACCAAAGAGATTACAGCCAGGAGATATCGTGGCGACAGTAAGTCCTTCATGGGGAGGAGCAGGTGATTCTGAAATAAGATGGCGATATGAGCAAGGAGTAAAAAGATTAGAAGAGGTTTTTCGTCTTACGGTTATCCCAATGCCAAATAGTTTAAAAGGTAGCGAATACCTTTATAACAATCCAGAGGCTCGTGCGGAAGATATAATGACTGCATTTAAAGATACACGCGTGAAAGCAATTATCGCGAATATTGGCGGTGAAGATAGCATCCGGTTACTCCCCTATATAGATTTTAATGTGATACGCGAAAACCCGAAAATTTTTATGGGGTACTCTGACGTTACTATTTCACATTTATTTTGTCATAAAGCAGGCCTTTCCTCTTTATACGGTCCAGCAATTTTGACTGATTTTGCTGAAAATGTAGAGATGGATCCATATACAGTTGAAATGGTAAATCGAACTCTCTTTTCAAATGAAACGATTGACGAAATTCAACCAGCTCATGAATGGACGAGTGAGCGTTTAGAATGGATAGAGAGTAATAAGGATACAAGACGTACGATGCAGCAAAACAAAGGATATGAGCTACTTCAAGGCTCTACTACTGTACAAGGGCGTTTAATTGGTGGTTGTATAGAAGTACTGGAATTTGCAAAAGGAACGGAACTTTGGCCTGAGAAAAAACATTGGGAGAATAGTATCCTTTTCTTTGAAACCTCTGAAGATCATCCGGAACCAAGTTATATAAAATATTGGTTACGAAATTATGCAGCGCAAGGTATTCTGCAAAAAGCAAAAGGTATCATCTTCGGTAAACCGAAAGATGAACAATATTATGAAGAATATAAACATGAAATACTGCTGGTTATGAAGGAACATCATTTAGAAGATTTACCGATTCTTTATAATTTAAATTTTGGCCATACCGAGCCAAAGTTTATTTTACCTTACGGCGCGTTGGCAGAAATTGATTGTGAAAATGTATCTTTTTCTATTTTAGAGAGTGGCGTGGAATGAATAAAAACACTCCTATGAGATATGTCTGTGAATTGGTACTTTTTAAAAGTATATAATTGGAGGGAGATTACGTGTATGGAAGTAACATTTACAGTAAGTAAATGGGATGAAAAACCAATCGATGATACTAGAAAAGATTTCCCTATTAATATTGCACATGTCGAATATGATATTGATGGTGAATTAAAAGGAAAAGCTTTTGTTGAATACTTCTTATATTATTTAGACTCAAATATAAATGATGGTCACTTAGCTACTGCTAAAATTTCTGGATTTTTACACTTTGAAGGAATTTATAAGGGGCAACAAGGGACATTTACAGCTATAGAGCAAGGAATATTTGATAAAGGAAATTTAGATTCCCCAGGAACAATTATTAAAGCTACTGGTAACTTAGAAAATCTGAGAGGGTCCTATAATTATCAGTTTACAGGTCAAACCAGTAAACTAATTTTAGAGTTGGAATTTTAGCAAAATATCCTATAATTTAGCGGAAAAGACATTTATTGTAATACTAGGAATGTCCTTTTTGTTGACGAGCTAGTACGTTATAGTCACCACCAATTTTTATAGGCAGCGTTGATGTTAATAGTCCTTGTACAACGAATCTCCCTTGCTCATCTGGCGTAACATGATGAACACCTTCATCTTTCGATACTTCCGTAAATAGCGCAACATCTTCTTTTGTAAACGTTCGTTCAAAGGTGATTTTTTCGCCTACTTGTAATTTCATCCCATGCGCCTCCTCAAAAACTCTTTTAAAATAAGAAAAACCGAAACTATAATCATTTCGGTTTTTCAATCTAAAGAAGTCTATTTATTTTAATGAATGTACAAACAACCCGCTGCGCAGTTTCGGTTCAAACCACGTTGATTTTGGCGGCATAACTTCTCCAGCGTCTGCGATTGCTAATAAAGCTTCCATTGATGTCGGATATAATGCGAATGCTGCTTTATATTCACCGCTCTTTACAAGGTGTTCTAGTTCTTCTAATCCGCGGATTCCTCCGACAAAATCGATGCGTGAATCAGAACGCGGATCATGTATTTCAAGTACTTGACTTAATAAATGATCTTGCAGGATAGATACATCTAAACCTCTAACAAGATCATTCGCATCAAATGTTTCTTCTTTCACAGTAAGCTTATACCACTTCTCATTTACATACATACCAAATGTTTTTGGCTCATTTGGTTTATACGGAGAAACAGGTGCTTCTTCTACATAAAAGTACTGCGTAATTTGATTTAAAAACTGTTCCTCTGATAAGCCATTTAAATCTTTCACAACTCGGTTATAGTCCCAAATCGATAATTCATCCTGAGGGAATAATACAGATAGGAAGAAATTAAACTCTTCTTCTCCTGTGTAATTCGGATATTGTTCTCTTCGCATGATCCCTACTTTTGCAGCTGATGCAGAGCGGTGATGTCCATCTGCAATGTACAGGTTAGGAATATCTTCAAATAAGTTTACTAAACTTGCAATTACTTCTTCATCAGCTATTTTCCAAGCAACGTGCCTAACGCCGTCTTCTGCTGTAAATGTATAGATTGGCGCATGTTCTTCTTTCCAGCTGGCAATGAAATGCTTTATCTCTTCTTTTGTACGATACGTTAAAAAGATAGGACCCGTATTTGCATCACACACATCTACGTGACGAATACGATCTAGCTCTTTTTCATGACGCGTTCTCTCATGTTTTTTAATTGTATCATCTTCATACTCATCAATAGATGTACAAACGACAAGGCCTGACTGCGTTCTTCCCTGCATCGTCAGTTCATAAATGTATAACGCTGGCTCTTCGTCTTGAATGAACACTTCTTCTCGTATAAATCGATTTAAATTTTCACCCGCTTTTTCATATACACGATCATCGTACGGTGAAAGTGCCGGGTCTAAATCAATTTCTGCTTTATCAACATGCAAGAAAGAATATGGATTCCCTTTTACAACTTCCCTTGCCTCTTCACTATTTAATACGTCATACGGTAAAGCTGCCACTTGTGCCGCTTTTTCCTCTACTGGACGAATGGCCCGAAACGGTCGTATTTTTGCCACATTCCTCTCTCCTTTACACAATCATTCGAACGGCTACAACACCTGTAATTTTGCTTATATTTTCTACAATATTCTCTTTTATTATATCATCAATTCCGTTATCGATATCAATCATTGTGTATGCCCAAGAATGTTTACTACGATTAATCATATCGGCAATATTAATATGATGTTCCGCTAAGCATCCTGTAATTTGCCCTACCATATTCGGGACGTTTTGATGCATAATTGTAATTCGTTTCTTTCCGATATACGGCAATTCTACGTTTGGATAGTTTACTGAATTACGAATATTTCCTGTCTCTAAATATTCACGTAATTGGCGCGCTGCCATGAATGCACAGTTTTCTTCTGATTCGGACGTAGATGCACCAAGGTGAGGCGTCGCTGTTACATTTTTCATCTTTATCACATTTTCATTCGGGAAGTCTGTTACGTAATGCGTAATAACATCTTCTTCTAACGCTTTTTGAAGAACATTTTCATCTACAAGTTCTCCTCTTGAGAAATTGAATAAACGCATACCTTTTTTCATCTTCTCTATAGCGTGTTCCCCAATAATTCCCTTCGTTTGATTTGTAAGAGGAATATGAAGGGTAATATAATCACACGTTGCAAAAATTTCATCAAGGCTAAATGCTCTTTGCACATGTGTAGAAAGACGCCAAGCTGTTTCAACTGAAATATAAGGATCATATCCAATAACGTCCATCCCTAACGCTAACGCATCATTCGCAACTAAAGCACCGATTGCGCCAAGTCCGATAACACCTAGACGTTTCCCTGCAATTTCTGATCCAACAAATTGTTTCTTTCCTGATTCAACAAGCTGTGGTACTTCTTCACCCTCTAAGTTTTTCGTCCAACTTACACCATTAATAATGTTACGTGAAGACATAATAAGACTGGCAATAATGAGTTCCTTTACAGCGTTTGCATTTGCCCCCGGCGTGTTAAATACTACAATTCCTTTTTCTGTACATCGCTCGACAGGAATATTATTTACACCAGCGCCAGCTCTTGCAATCGCCTTTAAGTCTTTTGAAAACTCTTCTTGGTGTAAAGAATAGCTGCGAAGTAAAATACCATCTGGGTGGTCCATTCTATCCCCTACTTCATAACGCTCTCCGTCAAGAACTTGCAAACCCTTTTCTGCAATTTGATTTAACGTTTGAACACGAAACATATCCCCATCTCCCTATCTATTCTCAAGCTCAAATTCCTTCATATAATTTACTAATTGCTGTACACCGTGTACTGGCATCGCATTGTAAATACTTGCACGCATACCACCGACTGAGCGATGTCCTTTTAACGTAACAAGGCCGCGTTCTTTCGTTTTTTGTAAAAACTCATTGTTCAGCTCTTCTGACGGTGTTGTAAACGGAAGATTCATAAGTGATCGATACGTAGGATCAACTGGTGAAGTAAACAATTTTGATTCATCTAAGAAATTGTAAAGAAGTGAAGATTTCATTCTATTCTGTTCTTCAATCGCAGATACCCCGCCTTGCTCTTTCAACCACTCTAGTACAAGTTTTGTTACGTAAATACTAAAGGATGGCGGTGTATTATATAAGGAGTTATTTTTACTGTAAGTTTCATAATTTAACATTGTCGGACAAGAGCGATCTGCTCCCCCAATTAAATCTCTTTTTATAATAGCAATCGTTAAGCCCGCAGGTCCTAAATTCTTTTGCGCCCCCGCATATATAAGACCAAACTTCGAAACATCATATCGCTCTGATAAAATATTTGAGGACATATCCGCAACGAGCGGCACTCTTTCTACATGTGGAATGTCCACATATTTTGTCCCCTCAATTGTATTATTCGTTGTAATATGTACATAATCTAGTTTTTCATCACTTAATAAACCGTCCAGTTTAGGAATCGTAGTAAACTTCTCTTGCTCGGAAGAAGCAATCACTTGTACTTCCCCAACTTTTTCGGCTTCTTGTAGTGCCTTTTTAGACCATGAGCCAGTTAGTACGTATCCAGCTTTTTTATACGTATTCATTAAGTTGAACGGTATCATAGAGAATTGTAATGACGCACCGCCTTGTAAAAATAAAATATCATACTCATCAGGGATGCTCATTAATTCACGAAGTAAGTTACTCGCTTCCTCTATAATACTTTGAAAATAAGAAGATCGATGACTCATTTCTATAATAGACATGCCTGTCCCGTTATAATTTAAAAGCTCCTTTTGCACTTTCTCTAAAACTGGCAAAGGGAGTATTGATGGTCCTGCTGAAAAATTATAGACTCTCTCCATTACCCTCATAACCTCCCTATTTCTCATTCGATTATTTTTTAAACTTTCTGAATTATAACCCAAAATATAATATATGGTCAATTTGTTTTCTATTATTACGACGCAAGACGCGATGGAATCGCTTGCAAGTGCAGACTTTTTATATATACATAAAAAAGTGTTAAGTACATAATCGCACTTAACACTCTAATAATAGAATAATAATAGCTAGTCGTTCGTAAAGAACCGATCAAAAATTTGATAAATAGCAGAAAGACCAATGAGCCAATAAATAGTGTCCACAAGCGCCGGCATAGAACCAAACCATTTCTCAACTACATTGTAATCTAACGCTACAAATAACCAATTCAAACCGCCGAGAATCACCAAAATTACTGTAAGGTAAGACAAAAATTTCATTATGATTGCCCCCTAGGTGATAAGATGGTGAAAGGCCTTTCACTAGAAATATATGTAGTAATCTTTAAAACTTACCTATTTTATAAAAATTATTTTCGGTACCACCCGTTAATAACTGCCTCTGCTTCTTTACTATGTATTTGATACGCATGTGTACTATCATTAGAGCCAATAAACCAAATTGAAAAACCTTTAAAATATGGTTTCGGTTCTAATACATCGCGGTAAGCACGCCATCCATTTAATTGTACATCTTTTGAAAACACATTTGAAACATCTGGATTCCACGGATTTTGTAATCCAAGTTCACGCGCCGGAACGTTAAACCCACCGAAGTAAACTGGTTTTCCTGTTGCATTATGTAATTGTTCCAATTGCTGAACAACATTTTGTCCACGATTATACACTGTCGTCGCAAATAAACTTTTCTTTACTTCTTCATATGTTGGATTTCTTTTTCCTGAAACTTCAAACCAACTATCAATACTTACAATATCCACCTTTTTTAAATACGGACGATTGATTTTCTCTTTAAACTTCGCTTCATAAGAAGGGTCCCAGCTTGCTGTTAACCACCAGTTCATTTGATACAAAACATTTCCTTTATACTGATTACGAACAAAATCAATTGTATCGCTCCAGTATCCTTCTGCATACTCCATATTCACGAAATTAGAAGCAATCTTTAGTCCATACACATTGTATTTACTTGTAATGGAATTAAAAATATCTTGCAGAATAACCGTCTTCCAATTCCAGAAGAAATCATTAATGTTACTTGGGTTCCATTCTGTCTCTCCAACATTCCCCTGCTGAATATACGGGAACGGTTCCACTATAACTTGAATATTACGCTTTAATAATTCTTGAATTAAAATAATAGCTTGTTGCTTTTGCGCTTGATTAATTACCATGTTAGTAGAAGTCACATTTGGGATATCTACTTGAATCGGTACATTTACTGTATTTAAATTTAAGCGCTCCACATCCGCTAATACTTTCGCTACATTTCCAACTTCCCATACTGTTACGTTTCCTGATTTGATTTTTCCAGATTGAACAGTATTTACATCTGCCTGTACATTTCCTTGAAAACAAAAAGAAAACAACATAATAAACACTCCTAAAAAACTTATTAAACTCTTATTTTTCTTCACAACTTTCCCCCTATAATTTTTGGCTTTCTTGATTATTTTATACAACGTTTCACATTTATTCCAGAAAAAAATGAAGTGCCGTTCAACTATATTCATATAAATCTCCTAAAAATAGTAGGAAAAATAAAAAAGGAGCAGTTTTCCGCTCCTTTTTATCCTTTTACGATTGAAATTATTGAATCCCTTCTGGTAACTTAATTGAATTAAACTTTTCATATGAATCAATCTTTATACTCACAACTGCATCCAATTTTTCCTTATCTGTACTAGCTTTTTTATCTGAGTTACTTTCACTCACTTTTATAGTTGTTCGCATCTCTTCAAATTTATAATCTTTTGTTATTATATATTCAATGTTAAACGCATCCATATTAAATCCTTCCGTTAATTTTTTCATATCCCCATTAATTTTTTGTAACGTATCTACCGCTTCTTTTCCCTTTAATTCAAGTGTAAGTTTATATGTGTCTCCATCTTTCTTTGCCTTCATTTTCTTAGCCAAAGCTTCCGGTAAATCTAACTCATTAAGTAAATTTTTACTGACCATTACATCATTTACATTAAATTGATCATTAGGTATCGTAACTAACTCTCCTGTATCAGGGTTTTTCACTTGAGCAGCGACCTTTCCATTTACTTCATACGTTACAATATCTGTACCACTTATTTTCATTTCAGCTCTAGAATTCTTCAGTTTCGGCTCCATCTGTATTTTCATTTTAATTTCTTCTGATTGGTTGCTCCCCTTCATTGACATAAGAGATGTCAATGTAAGATACTCCTCTTGTTTTAATCCGTCAGCTGCTTTTTTAAAAATATCTTTCGCTACTAACTCTTTTTCTTTTTTTACAGATACTGTTTTAGGTCCACTTGTTTTTTCACTGCTACAACCAGTTGTTAAACCTACTATTAGCGCTAAACTAGATATTACAACCATTTTCTTCATACTGATCCTCCCCATTTCCCGCTTAAAATATTTTCATCCCATGTATAGTAAATCAACTGAAATAAACATATATACAATAATTATTTAACCTCTAAACGAAACCAGTTATTCAATCCGTATACTAATGTAACTAAAGCTCCTATCACACCAAAAACAACAATATTTATACCAATTGACGAACCGAATAAAACAGCCATCATTGACACTATCAGTAATAGCATGGCAATACTATTTATCTTAATTTCTACTACATCGCCATCCTTTACTTTCTTTTCTTTACTTCCAAAAAAGAATTGTTTCACTTTTATATTCACTTCATCTCCCTCAAAAGGAAGCGTATATTCTTCGTTATTCTCAAGTTTCATTACTACTTCGTTATCTACCTTTACAGCAACTCTTGCTGCTCCTCCCATTATCCCTGTCGCTCTTATTACTTTAATACTCATGCTAAATCTCCTCTCCCCCTATGAATTCTCCATGTCATTCATTTTTGTAATTCTTCTCTTATGAAATCCTTGAATGTAAAACAAAAAATGTATTTGTATGACATCGAAATCTTTTACGCTATACACCCATTTCTCGTTAAACAAAATATTCCAACAGAAATTATAACAAGTTCCTGCAAATTTTTTTGTCAAATTTTGTCGCGTTTACAAAAAAAGAGACTCTTACATATAGTAAAAGTCTTTTCTATCATTACCGTGGCTATAACGTTAACATTTTCCCTTCGATTCCCGCTGTATTCAGTGTAGTCGTATGATACTCTCCATTTACCCAATCATCTATTTGATCATGATACCAATCCCTTCTAAAAGGATAAAAATCCTCTTCCCCCTAATTCGCTTTTATTATGAAAGAACCTTTTGAAACATTGAAAAACCCCCTTCATTTTCCTACCAATGAAGGGGGTTTTCTTATCGTTCGCTACGCCAACTTTCATTATGCCCAAGATTTGAATCTGTCGCTACTTGCACATCATATAACATTTCACTAAAGAAGCGTTTATCTACTTCTTTTGGTACAATGCGTCTTTCATCATCAATCTCATCGTATTCATATGAACCACGATTCACTGTACCTGCTTTATAAAATTGAATGTCAAATACACATACATCTTCTTCATCTTCATAACCAATCGGCGCTCCGCTAAATGACAATTGCACGCCTAATCCGGTACGAGTATCTTCTTTGTAAAATGTATAATACACACCGCCATCTTGAACAGACCCACGGATCCATCCAAGCTTCGTCATCTTACCGAATAACGAACGACCATTTAGTAAAATACCGCCAAATCTCTCAATAGCACTCTCATCATTCTCTTCTACTACAAACACTGGACGCTCAATTTGTAGGAACGGCTGAACAATTCCCGCACTTTCTAATTGCTCTTTCCATAATTCCTTCTCCGCCTCAGGCAATTCTAACGGATGAACGAAACCAATAACAGTGCCAGATGAAAGTTCATAACTCTTCCCGTCAATTGTACAGAACACGCCACCTTCTGCATAACGGAATGCCTTCAGCAACTTCCCTTCCTTATACTCACCCCAAATGAGTGAAATAGAAAATTGCTTCATAATTGGATTATCCATAAATACAGACTTCCATGCATTATGTGACCAATAACGCTTTAATGAAAGTGCCGTTTCCAATCGTTGTTTTTGCATGGAAAGAGTATTTCGGAGTTCCTTCTTTAAAGAGGCTAATTCTTTTTTAGCCTCTTCAGCCTTTTCTACATCATCTTTTGCATTCGGCTTTGGAAGTGACTTCATACGTTTTCCTTCTTCTGTCTCTAATTCAATTTTTGACTCTGTAGTTAAAATGGCAGTAAAACTTCGATTCCCGAAATCAATTATTTTTTCACCATGTATAGTAAAGCCGAGGTCCGGCACCAATTGATCTTCCAGCTCTTCCTCTGTTATACCACGTGTTTTCGCAGCAAAACTTAGCGCTTCTTTTGCTGCATTACGTACTTGCTTATGTTTATATTTAAATGCTATTGCATGAATAGACATAAGTGCAAGCTTAGATGAAGACAAACCTAAAGCACGAACGGCATCCGCTGCTATCTTTCCTCTCATTTGAAGCACCCATTCATCAATTTGCTTTATAAGTATGTCGACCATTTTGTCGTCACTATACATTCCGTATAACGAAAGAATTCCACGTTTCTTCACATCTGCGTCTTGAGAAATCCATATTTGATATATTGTTTGCACATATTCTTTTAAGTCCTCTTCATTTAAAGCTCTACCAATTACTTCTGCTGTTTCTTTCTTCTCAATAACAACATCTGAAATATACTGTTGTAGATAGGCTAACGGAATTGCAGCATCAGCAATTTCATCAGAGTCACGTAAACGGATTTGTGGCTCATCCCCAATCAATTGCAGAAGTGAATTTCTTGTTTGTTCAGTTAAAATACGTGCACATAGTTCTTCTATCTTTTCTTCCTCCGTTTGAAATAAAAACGAGAATTTCCCTGCGAAAGATTCATTTTTACTTTCTTGCAAAGCTTCCTGTACAAGTTTCGTATATTTTTCAAGCTTATACTCTATAAGTATTTTCATCACATTTTCACGAACAATTTTCTTTTTATTATGAAGTTCAACTGCTACATCTGCTGCAGCTTCTACATCTTTTGAAAGCAGTTTAACTACAGACTCACGCATTTTTTTAGATGAATCTCCTAAGCTTTTAATTAAAATTGGACGCATTTTAATCATGTTATCCTTTGCTAACTCTTCTAAAATATATGCTTTGGCCACAGCAGAATACTCATCAAATCGTTCAATGATGTACGCTTGTTCTTTTACAATTACACAAACAAGCGCTTCCTTCGCCTTATTTCGCTCTTCACTGTAACATGCAGCTTCTTCAACTGCATAAGCGATAAGCTTTTCCTTACTTAATCCATACGAAAGCAGATCTTCTAATACTTGTTTCGGTTCTACTCCCCTGACAGAACATTCGTAAAGAAGTTCGTATAAATTAACACTATCTTCATCTCCAAACTGTAGTGTAAGTACAGCTTCCCTCTTCGCTACATCATCTATATCCCAAAGAAGCGCAACCTCTAACACCGGCATACCCCAATACATACTTCTATATTTCGGATTTTTAAGTATTTGCTCCATATCCTCAAGTGACAATTTCCCTAGTAAATAATCACGATATGTATCCCGCACTGTAGACAATTTTATTTGCAAAGCAGCAACAAAAAATTCTTCTCGCATTTTCCCTATATTTAGCTCATATCCTTTTTCAGCTAACGTGCGTGCGATGATGAGATAATTCATTTTACTTACATATTGCAAAGTACGTTGAATAAATTCAGGATCTTCCTCCAACATAAAGCATAGCAATTCATATTCATACGTCTTACAAAAATCCTCACTATTCAAATCATGTTGCCTTAGACGATGCGCGAAAAATCGTTCCTTAGAAATCCAAAACTGTGTACAAAAACTTTGAATTTCTTCATATGTTTCTCTATTTACACTACCAGTTTTTTTGTAGTTTTGAGACTGACCGAGAGTGTGACACATATAACGTGTTGCATAGTTTATAAAACCCCAAACATTTTTCTTCGCCAATATTTCAATATATCGCCTCGCAACATCCGAATATTTATGAACACAAAATAATAGCCGCCAAATATGTTCCGGTAAATTCCAACCTATAAATACTTCACTATCATCTTTACCTTTTAAATACCGTTTAACTGCTTCAACCTTTTCCTTTTCCCCTAGCAGTTTCAATATAAATTCTGTATGTTCTTCTAACCTCTCATTCAATAAAGAACTATATGTACGAAACTTTTCATAATCTACATCAAACATTACAAGAAGTAATGTTACTTGCTGGTTAGTTGGTAAAGTATGTAATTGTCCCTCTATATAGTTCGGATTCTCTCTTGTTAACTCTCTAAGAAAAACATCTGCTTCATTCACATAACTTGAAATACTGGATAAATATTTACATGCGATTGCTACAAGTTTGTCCAAAGGAAGTGCACTTTTTTCTAAATAAATCTTCATTTTAGAAAAACTGACATGCGCAAAACGGACTACAAGAACATTTAATAATTGCTCCTCGAGTATATGGTAAAATAATCGAAAAAAATCCGGATCTTGTTTATGCACTTTCCTAAAATCGTTTATAAATCGCTCCGCAAAATCGCTTCTTTTTTGATCACGAATTGTCGTTAGTTGAATATCTTTTAAAATCCCTTCTTCTTTTGTCTGTAAATATCGTTGTGATAATTGTTTCTGTTCTTCTGTCATATTAACATATTGAAACAACTCAGATGTACTAGTAGTCAAACTTTGTACCCCCCGCATCTTTTTATCTATTATAAAAATACCCTTATTTAATGGTAGTATAGCATAAACCTCACAAAAACGAACATACATTCTATGTTAAGTTAATGTAAATTAAAATACACTACTCAAAATACATTTCCTTCTCTCTAAACTTCCCATTACGCACTTCTCCACATTCGTATTTGAAATAGGGTTATAGTGTAACCAGTTTATTATGAATACCTCTTTCGTTTTCGTATCATATAGAATCTTTCCATACTCAACAAACCTGTTTAGCAGCTTCTCAACAGTCTCCATACTATAACCTGTTTCAAGCTCTGCCACACGCTTCGGTAATATGTAAATACCACATTGCTTTGTTTTCGTACCAGTTAACAAATATATGTAAAAATAACGCTCCTCTGGCGTTAAATCTAATATGAATTCATCTTGCCAAAAGTTCACCTGCACATTACGGTATACCGCCATATGTTTCCCTCCACTCTTTGCTAGTAAATAGGAAAATTTTAATCCTTCATTATAAAGATAGGCATGCGGGAATGGTTTTGGCATTCGAATTACAATTTTTTTACTACTACAACGCCGGTTTCATTTTTTCGCGCTTGTTTTGTTCTTGTAGTTGTTTTTGTTTTTGTTTTTTCTTAGTAATTTATTACTTGGTAGGGGCTTATGAGGGGCTTGGAAGGGCATTCTACATTACAATCTATCAAATACAATTTGTTCTTCCTACTAAATAGGAGCTATTCCAAATTATTATTTTGGATAGCTCCTTTCAAATTCTTCTTATTTTTTACTTCTACCAATGTCAGCTTCTACATACAATTTCTTCTGCTATTTGCGGGCAGTAACACTCTCATTTCAAAATTCGGTGAATAAACTGCTCGATTGCAATGCGAGTGACCCTCACTGATTAAAGTTTCATTTTATTTTTGCATTGAATCTAACATCTTCACAATAAAGGCAGCTGCCTGACCACGAGTTGCTGTGCCTCGAGGATCAAACTCATTATTTCCAATACCATTAACTACCTTTAGACTGTATAATCGTTGAACCGATTCTTTGTATGTTATTAAATGCTTATCTGTAAATGGTAATGCTACTAACTCACCTGTAATTCCTTTATATCGTAATGCTTTGTCAATCATAATAGATACTTCTTCACGAGTAATTGGTGAGTTAGGATCAAAAATCCCTTCACCACGACCATTAATAATTCCTGCACTTGCACAACGTTTAATACCGTCATGAAGTGATGGATGTGCCTCATTAATATCTACAAATGACTTATTTCCCTCTGGTAGTTTAAGAGCATTCGAGATTAATTTCGCAAACTCCGCTCTCGTTACATTTCGATATGGCGCAAATACACCATTACCTTCGCCTTGCATAATACCTAGACTGTTTAATTTACGAATATGCCCTTCAAACCAGCCACCTGTAATATCATCTTTTGGTTTTTGTACTTCTTCCTTTGGCTTTTGTACTTCTTCCTTTGGCTTTTGTACTTCTTCCTTTGGTACATTGTAGTTAATTTTAATCCAACTTGGGTCATAGAAAATCCATTCTCCATTACCTACTTTATACCAACCATTTTTAACCGCTAATACTTTGTAACGATCTCCGTTTGAAGCTTTACGTACAACACGATGTTCAATACCCGCATCACTACGTACATTGATGCCACTACCATTTACCACTAGTTCCATGCTAGGTTCAGCTGGATTATTTTCATTTGGATTAAATGAGTCATTTTTATCTTGTAAAGGCGTATCAATCTGCGCATTTATATTTGCATACCACTGAATTCCTTGTACGAAACCAGCCCAATTACCACGTGAAATTAAAATGTCAGGACATTTTTTCCCGCTCCATTGTTGATGCTTGTAAATATGATCTGCACCAATTCCTTCTTTGTTCATTAAATAACCTGCAAGTCGTTTTGCATTTTCTAATGCTTTATTGTAATCACCATCTTGGTTAACCGCGATCTCGATACCGATAGATTCCCTGTTTCCTGATCCATCTCCATCTCCTGCATGCCAACCATTTTCGTTTGTTGGTAAGTGTTGATAAATTTGTTTATCGTCTACAGTAAAATGCCATGAAGCTGTTCGGAAAGTGCCTTCAGTTGCTTGCTTGTATAAATATTTCGCATGATTTTCAGCATTAGCACCAGCGGCTGTATTTGCGGTCTCATGAATTGTAATGTAACGTGCTTTCATCGGATTTGCAGGACGAATATCAGGATTTCCTGCTGGAACAATCCACTCCACAAATGGAACTCCTGCAAGTGTTCCATATTTCTTCGTACTCTGTGCGCTATATTGAATACCTCTTGGCTTTGCAACAGGTTTCATTTGACGATCAGACCCATCATTTCGACCATCTACAGATTCAAATGCCTTTTCAATGTTTGAAATAGCTTCCTTTTCTGCTACTTGTCCCTTCTTAGCATCTTGCATTTTGTTTAATTCTTCTGTTTCATCATGTTTATGCTTATATTCTTCTAAAAGCATTTTTTCATTTTCAGATACTTCTGCTTCGTTAATTTGTACATGATTAGGAACTTCCAACTTGAAATTAGAATAATTTAATCCGCTCGATCCGTGTTCTCCTTGGGCAATATTAAGTTGATCAGTTTGAGAGTTGTTTATCTCTTCTGCTGATACTGATAAAGGTACGCTCCCTAAAATCACTAGACTTGTTGATAGTGCGATTACTTGTTGTTTGATTGTCTTATTCATTATTATAATAGATACATACACATTCCCGCCGTGTATGTATCTCAACCTCCCTTTATTGTCACATTAATTTTTTAAAATATGAATCTACTATGTACTTCTAATGCATTTTCTTTTTATTTATATATTTAAATTACTATATTTTATACCCATTAAGAAAATATTTATATGTCATCCCTACAGATGAATTTCATCTAACATACTTTTTATAAAATTCGTCAACAAACATTATTTTACAACTAATTACAAATGCCGTCAAAATAATCAATTTAAACTTAAACAAATGACTGGCACACAAATTTATATAAATTGGGATGGCGTGTTAGTAGACGACATGTTAAATGATGAGGGCAACCAATTCGCAATGTACTACTTTAACAATAAGGATGAGTGGAAGTATATAGATGATTACTCAGGTATTTTTACAGACGATGGAGAAACTCTCTACCACGTGCAAGTTACTTGAGAAAATTATTTCAAATTAAAAGAAGTTATTGATAATAGCTATAATTTTTGGAAAGACAACTTACAAAATATATAATTATAACAAGTCGATTTCTTATTTTAATAAGGAATCGACTTTCTTAATATTTAATTTGCTGATTAACATCTCACTCAAAAATTATTTTACTAACGATACTATTATAGATACCGAATTATCTATAACGGAACGTTCTGGGCGTGATTTCATTAACACTGTTAATCCAATTAAGGACGTGACTAATGTTTGCGCTAATGCTTTAGCGTTCAAATCACTTTGTAGTTCTCCTGATCGAATTCCCTTCATGATTAATTCTTGAAAAATAACTGCAAGATACATTTGGTGTTCTCTAGTCAGTACTTCAAACTTTTCATTATGAGGAGCAAGCTCAACCATTGTGTTAATACAAAAACAGCCTTTACTGAACTCTTTTTTATATTCCTCTTCCACCATATTTTCAAAAAACATCCGAATTGCTTCTTTTACAGATTGTTCGTTTTGAAGTTTTGTTCGTATACGAGCCGCATGTAAATTTGTGTATCTCCTTAATGCCGCTTCAAATAAGCCCTCTTTATCACCAAAAGCTGAATATAAACTCGGTTTTTGTATTTCCATTCTTGCAGTTAAATCACTTAATGAAGTAGCAGCGTATCCTTTCTCCCAAAAAAGTTGCATAGCAGCATCCAAAGCTTTTTCTTCATCAAATTCGCGTAGTCGAGCCATTTAAAAATATCCCCTTCCTCTACATTTTCAGATTATAAACTAACACTTTATGTACCAATCAGTATATTATATATCGTATTAAATTATAAACGATGTGTCAAAGAAAACGGAATTAAATCAAAAGAAACTTGACATATATATTTACTCAAGATTATATTTTACTTACAAAATAACATACCGTTCGGTACGTTATTTACAACAATACAAAATGGAGCTGATTTTATGAATAGCAAGGAAAAGATGATGACCACTCTTAAACATAATGATCCCCAGTTACATTCACCTATTAGCACAAACATGTCCCGCTACATGACTCTATTATTCGCAATAGCTTGCGGGATGGCGGTGGCAAATATATATTTCGCTCATCCGCTACTTGATTCTTTATCAAATGAATTTAAGATTAGTCATTCAACTATCGGTATTGTGATTACTATTACTCAAGTTTGTTATGCAATCGGATTACTTTTATTAGTTCCACTTGGTGACTTATTAAACCAAAAAAGACTCATTATTGTTCAAATGGTTTTATCCGTTATCGCTTTAATTGTAATTGGGACCGCTCCCTCGGCCATCGTACTTTTTATAGGTATGGCCTTAGTAGGAATTCTTGCAACAGTTACGCAAACACTCGTCGCATACGCATCCATTTTAGCAAATCCAGCTGAACGTGGACGCATAGTAGGTTTCGTTACAAGCGGCGTTGTAATAGGCATTCTCCTTGCGCGTACATTTGCAGGCGCATTAACAGATTTAGCTGGATGGCGATCCGTTTATCTCACCTCCGCTACACTTATACTATTCGTAACTGTTTTGTTATATCGTAATTTACCTACTCTTGAACAGAGCAGAATGACAACTATGCCTTACCGGAAGTTAATACGTTCTGTACTCTTATTATTTGTAGAAGAACAACTCTTACGCATTCGCGGAATATTAGCATTGCTCATTTTCACTTCATTCAGTATTTTATGGACTTCTTTAGTATTACCTCTAAGTGCTACACCACATAATCTTTCACATACAGCTATTGGTGCGTTCGGCCTTGCTGGAGTTGCAGGTGCATTAGCTGCTACTAAAGCTGGACAATTAGCTGATAAAGGATTAGGACAAAGAACAACTGGCATAGCTTTATCTTTATTAGTACTTTCATGGCTCCTAATTAAATCTATTAATCACTCTCTATTATTACTAATTTTCGGCATTATCCTCTTAGATTTAGCGGTGCAAGCTGTACATGTCACCAATCAAAGTATGCTGTTCACAGTGCGTCCCGAAGCAAGAAGTCGACTTACTGCCAGTTACATGATTTTTTATTCTATCGGTAGTGCAACAGGTGCAATTCTTTCAACAAATACGTATGCAAAATATGGTTGGGATGGCGTATGCATATTAGGTGTATCTATTAGTGCTTGTGCTCTTTTATTTTGGATAATAACCTTGCGGCGATCATCACAGCTGAACGAAGAATAATTCATTTATGATTAATACGTGTTTTTCTACAAGACTATAGAATAGCATTTATTTTTTAACACAAATCAACGGCATTTTCATATAAAAAATGCCGTTGATTCACAATTTCATAATAAGAGATCCTATACTATCGAAATACATCTATTACAAATTCCCTTTAACGTTTTCAACAATTTCGTTTATCGTATTTCGATCAAACTTATCACTAATTTCGTATGGCTCACGATCTTCTACTAATTGTACGCCGACGATATCGTTGCGATTTTTACCATATTGCACTTCAATAATAGACCCACGCTCTATTTGTTTCCAAACGAGACTTGCTTCATCTTTATTATCTAAAATAATACAGTCCTCAATATTTTCATCAATTCCAATTAACTTATTATCATCCATATATCCAATCTCGTATTGTTGCCGTTCTTTCGCTTTGCCACTTACTAATATACCTTTGCTACCATATGAATAATCCATATAGTCCTTTTTCTCCGTTTGTACCGCTTTCGGCTTTTGTGCTTCAGTTTTTTCAGTAGCCCCACAACCTGTAATAAGACTGATTGGCATAACCACTATTAATACTAATCTAGTGAATTTCTTTATCATTTGTAACCAACCTCATATATTTAATGTAAAACTCCATTTATTACTCTATTAAAGAATAACATGATACTAAGTAAACAGAACGAAAGATAACATATTATTTACATACCCACACTTTAATGAAGGACCAGACCATTTAAACCTAGTCCTCCATAACTTTAGCTTTGCTTCACATACTTAATTGTATGAAATGACGTCTCATTAAATAATCGCAAGTTTTCCCCATCATAATCTTGAACTTTATATGCTATTTTCTTTTTTTGAATTGTATCTTCTACACCGTCTACTAAACGTTTATTGAGATGTAAATAGATTGTAAAAGCTTCCTTATCATATTCCCAAGTGCCTTCAATATAATTCTTTTTATTTGGATACTCATCTTTACCATACGTTTCAAATGTCTTATCACCTTTTAAAATAAGTGACATAATGAAACCGTCTGTTCCTTTGAATCCCCAATTACCAATTAATTCCGTACCATCCTTCACATTCTTCATAACGTTATCCGTATTAATTCCAGCTTTCTTATCTAACTCTTTCAAATCTTTCACAGATACTGTACCGTCACCGATTTTAATATCCCCTTCAAGGTCTTTGAATGCCTTAAGCCAGTAAATATCTCCTTCTTTCACTAACTTTTCGGATTTCTCCATTAACTCTTTATCAGTCTTATCGCCTTTTTCTCTTTTTTCTTTTCGGGTGAATACTTCATTGATTAAAGAAAAAGACTCTCTAAAATAACTAATTGCTTTTTCAAAATCCTTTTGTTGATTTACATACTCTGCAGGGGGATCTATCGACTCGAATTTATCTAACGTTTTATTTAATTCTTTCACACTATCTACTATATCTGATTTCTTTTTCTTACCGTCAAAAACCTCTCTTGTAATATTGTTATGCTCCGCAAACAACTTATCAAACTCTATCCCTAATTTATACACTTTATTAGGATAGTCTTCCTTTGAAACTTTTTCTTTCTTACTATTAGACTTCGATTCTTTTACTTTAGACTCTTCTGTTTTCTCCTGTTTAGAAGTGTTCGTTTTCTCAGACACTCCACAACCAAATAACAACATGACCGGAACTGCTACCCCTAGTAGTTTCTTTGTATTCATGACTGATTTCTCCTTTTACTTGAATAGATTACTCTTGCTATACCCATCCTCTTTTTTTATCTTGTAATTAAAATTACAATCGCAATAACTCCTAGAATCGGTCCCCAATATTCCATTTTTATAAAAAATAATGAGTGCTTTTTGTTAAACATAACTTTTTCACCAGTTTCGGCATCTATATAAACTTTCCCATCTGGTTTATTAATATATTTACCTAAATACCAAGACATAACCCCTGATATAATAAACATTACCGCCATTGGCCAACTATGGTCTTGAAAATATGTAGCGTCCCCCATTATAGATCCAAAGATAGCCTTACCCAAAAGAGTATTAATAATTACAATAATTGCGACTAAAAAACCCCAACCAGACCAAATAATCATTTATTTCTCCTCCTAAAGCGTACAACTTTGTACTTTATGTTAATTTGAACTGCAAACGAAAATGTTTAAAAATCCGAATATTCAGACGTCAATAATTATATTTAGCTTACATTCGATTCTAACTTTAATGTTCTAAATGCAAATGAACCAGATATAATTTGTAAAATTGTTGGAATAAGCAAAAAGAATAATGACATAAATAACATAACTATAGGAATCACAATCATACAAACTCCATAAACTTTATTATTAACCTTGTTTACTAAACATGATAAAATAAGCAATCCTATTTGAACCGTTAAAATAATAGAGTAATAAGCTAAAAATTCATAATCAAAACCTTCCATAATATTAAACGCTACAACTATTAATAGTATGGAAATAATAATTCCTATAATGCCACCAATTAAACCTAGTACGAATTCAATCGTTCTTTTCAATTCAATCCCCCTTTTATGAGCCACTAAAAACTTGTATATTTTTCCCATTCACCATCATACCAAATATTTATTGGAAAAACTATACATATTTTTCATGCTCCCTTACCTTACAGTGACCTTCTTACCTTTATAGATAGCTTGTAGTAGTTACAAAATTAAAACCTTCAAAATTACTAACCGAATTGTCATACTGAAAATTATAAATTAATATGATAGAATTGTAGGATTTCTTTAATTTAACTTCTTCGTTAATTCGAGAAAGTATTTTGTCATCATATGAACATCCCGTTAATAACATAGAAATGTCATCACTTGCTTCTTCTAACACTTCCTTTTCAATAAAATCCTCATCTACATCAATCATATCTATATTAAAATCAACAAAAAAACTCGCTGGTATAGCGTCTCCTTCTTCATCATACGTAACATCTATATATGTATCCAACTGATCTTGCGTTTTCATATTACCTAACCATATTGAAACTATTCCATGTACTTCCATTGTAGTTCTCCTTTATTTTTTATCTTGCAGAACCAATTCTATAACTTACCGACTACTTTAAAACTCATAATTTTTATGAAAAACATTTCTTCTTTCCATTTAGTTAAATGGGGTTATTCGGAAATTCATTATCATACTTATGAATTAGCACTTTATCATTTTCATTAATTGGTACTTCACCTAAGTATTTATGTTTCCAAATAATCATTTGATCACTAAAACTATATTCTGTGTCGAGCCAATTGGTATAATCGAAATGCATGTTAAATTCCCCACTATGTTCCAGAGACATTGTAAAAGAGTACCAAAGCTCTTGCTGATTATCTTTGAAAACATTTCTTAATTCCTTACTCACTTTATATAAAGAATCTTCTTTCCTTTCAAACTCCTCTTCATTAACTTCGTATTTAAAAGGAATTTCTACACTATACTTATAATTTTCTTTATTTCTGAAGTTGTTATAGAAAAAGTAAGTTCCCCCTCCAGCTTCTGATATTTGTGCATAAAAATAAAATTTCTCCCATTCTTCTGGAATCATGGCATGAACCGTTTCCGCTATCTCTCTATATAATCGATTCAATTTTATTTCCAATTGAATACCCCCTATTTGATTTTCATCATTCACTTTTTCTATATTATACCACCCTTTTAATTAGCTCTTTATTTACAATAAAGCACTAATTTATTTCATCTAAAATTCAAACCAAGTTCCGATACTTTTAGAAAGTAGACATACCTCTTGAATACAATTAGTATTAACATAAGAAATACGAAAGCCTTGAAAAGGCTTTCACATGAAGGAAGGAAGTGCACAGCTATGGATTTTAAAACAGTTATGCAAGAACTTGAATCTCTAGGTAAGGAACGAACGAAAAAAATATACATATCTAACGGTGCACACGAACCAGTTTTTGGCGTAGCTACAGGCGCTATGAAACCAATTGCTAAGAAAATAAAATTAAATCAAGAGTTAGCCGAGGAACTGTATGCCACTGGCAACTACGATGCTATGTACTTTGCAGGTATTATTGCGGATCCAAAAGCTATGAGTGAGCCTGATTTTGATCGCTGGATAGACGGAGCGTATTTTTATATGCTATCCGATTATGTGGTAGCAGTAACTTTATCAGAGTCAAATATTGCACAAGATGTTGCTGATAAATGGATTAAAAGTGGGGACGAGCTGAGAATGTCAGCAGGATGGAGTTGCTACTGTTGGCTTTTAGGAAATCGTAAAGACAATGAATTTTCCGAAAGCAAAATTTCCGATATGCTTGAAATGGTGAAAAATACAATTCATGATTCACCAGAGCGAACAAAATCCGCTATGAATAACTTCCTAAACACTGTGGCAATTTCATATGTACCACTACATGAAAAGGCAGTCGAGACTGCAAAAGAAGTTGGTATAGTTGAAGTGAAACGTGATAAGAAAAAAAGCAGTTTGTTAAATGCTACAGAGAGTATTCAGAAAGAACTTGATAGAGGAAGACTTGGTTTTAAGCGTAAATATGTAAGATGTTAAACAGATTCGTATCGGGGTGTCAATTCGAGAAAGATTGACACCTTTTTTTATTATTCAACTATTATATAAACTCAATGACTTCATTAATAGATCCACTAAACATATCAGGATCTTCATTTTTTATTTCCAATAATAGTTCTTTAATGTTACTCGTAAAGATGTCCCTGTTTATTATTCATTTCTGTTAACACCTAACATTTAAAATAGTCTTTCAAAAACAGATAAAATGTTGACCAACTCTCCTTTAATTTTCCACTTAAAAGTAATTCATCTCCACCTTCAAAATTTACTGAGTAAACTTGATCGGTTACACTATCAAGTACCAATGCAGCATTTGCTGTCATTTCCGTTAAAACTAAATACTTATTAGGAAATCCATGTTCCTTTCGAGCAATAATTGTGTAGTATTCAATATTATTCTCTTCATCTATAATATCAAGTAATTCATAAGGAACGTGCTCTTCCCAAAAAGGTCCTGCAAATCGATAATAAAACTCTCTAAATGTATCAGATACTTCTACACCTAATCTATTTATTACTTCATTCACCTGCTCTTTATCTGCCCGCTTATATATGTCTTCTTCCAAAACTTCTTCTAAACAATTCAGCAAAGCATGCATTTGTATCCCTCCTTTATAAGGTTTATCCATGTGTTTGTGAAATAAATTAGCAACCCCGTACAACCTACCTGTATGGCATAGAACCAATCAATGTAACCTCTAAACCATCAAACATATCTTCTCTTTTTACTTCATTATATTTAAAATCATATAGAACAATAGCAAAGTTAATATCTTTCGCTAAACTATCTCCATTTATTAGCTTTTTTATTTTAGGAATAATTTGTTCACTATAAGAAAAATCACTTAAAATATGTTCAACGTCCCTTTTATTATTCTCATAAAAACAAATTTCAATATTATCTTCATCATAATAACCGAATTCAAAGCTCGTCCCAAACTTTGAATGAACTGAATCACCATCTATCGTGTAATCTATATCGACATACTCCTCAAGATTTTGAAGTGATTTAGAAATTCCAAACCAAACTGAAACCATTCCACTATATTCCACTTTTCTACGCCCCTCTATAATTCATATAAACATTCTTCACTTTACTATTTTTGTAATCTCAAACTAGAAATCAACTCATTTAAACTATTCGAAACCTCTATAAACAACCCACGTTCGAAATCCTCCAATTCGACCTTTCCGCTTACATTATTTAAAACAACTAATGAACCATTTCCTTCTACTCCTATAGGAATCTTATCTAGCTTACAATGATTTTTCTCATACCCTTCTAACTTCTCTTTGAAAGAGTCCAACTCTTTATTTGGTAATACAGCTTCTAAACTAATATAATGGTCACCGATAAACCCATCCAAATCAGCGAACCAATATGAATTAAAATAGTGATAAACTGAATCATGAAACTTAATTGCGAATTGCTCCTCAAGTATTGTTAAATCAGTTTCAATATATTTCTCAACTGGTTTCCATGAAATTTCATCTTCCTCTATTTCACCTTGATATATAACAAAATCAACTTTTTCGTTATATGGTGTTTTAAATAAGAAATTCAAACCTCTATCAAAATATTCTTTTCTTAATTTAAAATATGTACTCATAGCATTCTTCACTATCACCATACTCCTCTTCCATGCACCATACATTTTCTTTTTCACTTTCAATTATTCATATAAGTTCTCAATTTCAATCAACCAAAAAGAATCCTTTTCCATACACTTATCATCAATTTTTTTCAACTCTTCCTTCAACCAACTTATTGTACACTCTGGTATATTATTATCGATAAAGGCATCCTCACCATTAATCTCTACTGCCTTATCAATCATTTTTGAATATGCTAATAAACATGCTGCAAATGGAAGTTTCACTTTATCCTGCAATCTCAGCCGAAGAGAGCCCCTCATGAATATTTCCGCTTACAATGATAGAATGTCCCCAAAATATATCTCCATCCGAAAAGAATATTTCAAAATCACCTTCTGAATAAACGCTTAAGCTGCTTAATGTGATGGAATTAATGAACATTTCTTTTGTAATTTCGTCGATTTCTGCTTCATCATCATCTTGTAGCCATTCATTTGCTAACTCTACCAGTTCTTTTGCAGCATACATTTCCATTTTCATTTTCCATTCATCTTGCTCTTTGAAAAGTGCATGTGCTGTTTCCAGTGCAGACTTCATCATATGTTTGTCTTCACTCCAATCAAAATATAAATGACATTCTTCACCAGCCCAAGATATTCTCTTTTCAAAAGTTTTCACTCTTTTATCGAGTTCAAACACACCCAACATCTCATCATGATAAAAAAGTGGTTTCATTGCATCTTGTAAGATGATTTCCAACTCATCATCTTTATATGGTGTTTCCAAAACCTTAACAAGCATCAATGAATATTCTGACTTGCGCACCTGTAATGATACAACTGTATTTGCTGTCAAAATGTCTTTTGATTTTCTCCATTCTGCATCATCAACCAGCCATGCGAGTCGTATGTCTTCTTTTGTAATCGTTTCATTGTTATGTAAGTCTTTCCACGCAATCAAATCAATTGACGCAGTCCACAAAATGTTGTCACCGCCTTTTGATGCACCGATTCCTAATACCCCTGTGACAGCTGCTATTTCAATCACATTTTCTGAGAATCTATTTTCAAATCTACTTATTTCACTTGATTTACTCAATTTCAAATACATTCCTTTCATCACCCACAGGCATAAGTACTTTGTGAGTTTTCCTGTTTTATTATAATTGGTCATGGTAAAGCCTATATAGAATTATAGCAATAATTCTATATAGGCTTTTTTTCACCTGGAATCTTAAATTTATTTACGTCATATTCTTTAATTATATATACTTTTATAGCTTCAAAATCTTTACCAAAAGCAAGAGATGGATTTTTTAAGAAATATATTATTTCTTCCTCGTCATAAATTCGGGCTTTAATTATTTCTTTGTCCGAGTGAAACGATAAATTGACTCCTTTGTAAAAATATTCGTAGTATCCCTCTTCATCCTGCTCACTCTTATCTTCAAAAGGAACAGATTCAATATGATATATATTCCCATTTACATTTATTGATTTCATACAGCATGACTCCCTTTTCAAGAATATTCATAAGAAATTAAATAATCTCTGTCAATCATACCAAAAATAAGGGATTTACTTTTAGAATTTATAAAAAATATATAGGATTAAATTAAAATCTTTATATTATTTTTCATATTACTTCATTATCTCTGTACAATTGTATAATGGGTCACAGAAGTAGACATATTGCAATGAGTTGCAGTGAAGGGGAATATATAATAAGAAGATCAATCTAGAAAGACTATCTAGTCTAATCTTCTTTTATTGAATTTTTAATTAATGCATTTTTACCCTTAAAATAATATAATCAACGGGTGGATTATTATTTACATCCTCAAAACTGGGTCTAATTTTAAAGTCAAATTCATTTGTTATATTTTTCAATGTATAAAGGTTTGTTCTATCTACACTTGTACGGAGGAGCAATATATCGGAAAATGTAAAATGCATGAAGAATATGTTGCGGAACTATTAGAAAAACGCGGGTACAATATGTCGCGGAGGTTTTAGAAGTTCGTGGCGATAATATCAAAGTTATAGGAACATACAAAGGCGATAGAAATACCACAGAACACAAATGTAACTCATATAAAAATATATGGGAGGCAGCACCAACAAATATTTTAAAAGGAAAAGGAGAGAAACATTATGTCAAAGTTATTACGTGAATTATCTAAACCGGATAGTGAGGCCCTGCGTTCCGAAGCACTAGAACAGTTGAAAGTTACTTCAGGTAAAATTGTTGCTTGTGATCCTCTTATTTTTAATAAAAATCACTTCGAACAAACAATTCAGCCAGGTACATATCCAATTGTTGCTTGGTGGCATAAGGAAGATGGAGTCATTGCTGGTGCCGAATTGAAATTGTCGGAGTCAAAAGCGGTAAGATGGAAGATGGCAACAAAACCAGGACAAAATGTCAGTGAACTGGAAGACGGATATATTTTTGGTTACCCAGTTGATACAGGCTTAGGGTGCTTTGCAGATGTTGAAGCAATTGATAAGTTAGAAGAAATAGAAGATAGGTTACAACAAGAACTAGGAGAAGAATTTACTAGTTTGTATGATGATCTTATAGATGACATACTAACAGAACATGATGAAGATTGGGGAAATTGCGTGGTGTGTGAGGAAACAGGAAGTAATATCATTATATTCCGTTCAGGTTATGGAGATGGATTTTATCCTTCCTATTGGGGAATCGATGAAGCAGGAAAAATTGTTTCACTTGTTACTGATTTCCAAGTGCTACATGAGGAGAATTGAGGACAACATCAATAATGATATAAGAGTCAATATTTTTTCTTTTACAACGTCAAATATTCCTCGTCTAATATTTGTATATAACTCGTAGAATAATCTCCTTATATACTACTGGTTCTAATAAATAGGGTTATATTCTTAAGTGAATATAACCCGTCATTAATTCTCGTTGTTTATTAACAGTTTTTTATTTAAATAATTTATTAACTCTACTGATGTAGAGTTAATAGTGCACTGTTTATCACGATAGAGGTGAACTTCAGATACTCTACGCTCCGAAATTACTTTTTCTATGATTTCTTGGCGATTATATTCTACCTGCACCGTTTCACAGTTTCCCCAATGAGTAGAAGCGGATTTTTCGTTTGATTCAAATACATCTAGAAGACGATTTAATATCTCTTCTTCGTTAAATGCTACAGTCGGATACATTGCGATTGTAAAATAATTCGGTTTCATTTTAATCCCCCCCTTTTTATTAGAAACGAGGTTATGTAACTATTTTCATTTATCACTGCCAGATAAGTTGGAATCCTTTCCACTATTAATCATGTAACTTATTTAAAAACTCCGTAAAATTATTAGCAATATAGCTTTCATACATCCTCCCTCCAAAAAATCCCCATGCTTATGTGAAAATAATCTTTCAACACAAATATGAGGACTTCCTTATTTCATTACTATACTTTACACATTTTATTCGTTAGAATCTTCTTCTTTCAATTTATATACTCTATCTCTTTTCTCATCACTTTTGACAAAAATAAGCTTTTCTTCTTTAACAAAACCTTCTAATAGTAAGCATACTTGCCCATATGCTTTAGGCTTATTCGTTGTGAATCTTTCATCTGATATTTTACCAGCTCGTATTAATTGTTCGCATAACTCAAGTGCACTTATTTCTTCAGAATTAATTAATTCTAAAATATCCTGTTGTAAGGGCGATAAAGGTACGGGAATCTCAGCTACCTCCACCTTTTCTGGTTTGTTTTCTTCTTCAAATAAATCTTCGAATGAAATTTGATTCATACTTCTTTTCCTTTCTAACGATTGATTTGTATAACATGAACTGAATCCTATAGCGTATTTATTATTATGTATTACTTACCTTTTTTCATAAATCTCAAACTCATGTACATCGTTTCATATAGTATATTTCGATTATACCAAATATACGTTCTGTTTTCTATTGTAGAATTCGTTATAATAGGAATGAAAGTAATTATGAACATTTTTCTCGTTGTTAGTTGTATACCCCCTGTAAAAAAATAGAAATAGTATCTATAAATTTGTATAATAAAATAGTAAGAGTAAAATTTTAATATAGAAAGGTTCTGGTAACATGTTAGGTATTCATGTTGAAAAAACAAAAGATGAACTAATTATTTCATGGCAATTCTCTAAAATTCATATTCCATTATGTGAAATCACTGAGGTAACGGAAGATAATACATATGCTGGTGTTGAAGAAAAAAGCGCAATCCGAATTGGAACAGCATATGGTACAACTGACCGTATTTTAATTAAGACCGTAAAGCAAAATTATTTACTATTCACTACTAATAGAGTATCCATTTTAAATAAAATAAAAGCTTAATTGTTTTTCTTCCTATATTTAAATGTTAAACACCTACATTCTATTATAGGAAACGCTACAAAAGATTCGTTGATTACTCCTGCTCCGAATTCTGAAGCATATGGTGAAACTATATAACACAAACACCCTAGCTCTTCGCTAGGGTGTTCTTAGTTTTATCTATATACAGTAGTTCTACAATATTCATTTAATTTTATGAACTCCTTGTAATTGACTAAGAACCTCATTGGCAGTGCTCTCAAATTTTTTAGGGTTATCAGCAATAATTTCATTAAGTAAATTAATTACCGTTAGTTGTATATCATGATTGATTCCTACAAGTACTTTAGCATACTCACTTCTACATAAATCACTATTTAAAATTCTTTTGTTTAGTAGCATTGCCCACTCTTTTGCACTCTCAACCATTTTTGGTAAAGCTTTAGGCATCTCTGTTAAATATTTTTCCATTTCAAAACTTTCAATACAATGAACTAGACCAAACATAACCTCTTCCGCTTGTGTTTCATCCTCAAATACTATACACAATTCTTTAATAAGCTTCTCATCAGTACAATCTGCTAAGTTTTCTAATACACTGTCAAACTCTTCACATTCCGATTGATTTTTTAAAAATCTACAACTATATAATCTCTTAACCTCAGATTGATAGTCCATATAAATTTCCCCTTTTAAATGAATTGGATAATTAAATTAATATGATCCTAAGTTTTCAACCTTTATAATCCGCTTAACCCAAGAAAAGGAACAAACCTGAAACATTCATTATATGTAGGGGTTCCACGCTTTTCTATTACCTCAATATATGACCTCAAGTGTACATTTTTAAATATTCAGCAATTTTTCGTCCTCTTTCAGTAGCAAATTCATAAGCTCCCATATCTTTTATAATCTTTCATAGTATCCCCTGTATACTTTACAGTAGTATCAATACCATTCTTTACAATACTAAAATGCCTATCATAAATTGCTGAGAATAGTGAATTTCTATTTGGATCACTAACATCTAATATTGCACCATTATCAAATAAGTACTCAACAATAGCCATCTCACCAAAAACTGCATCATTTATTATCATTTTTAACTCTCCCTGTTTACTCTCTTGGGTCCATATCGATTTCTCTAATCATATGAAAGTTACCTTCTAATATTAACTGTTTTTTCCAGCCGTTTCTATACTCAGTATAGTACTATCAATTGCTAATTTTCCAATGAGTTTTTTGGCCTTCCCATATGGAAATCTCTCTACTAATATATAAGGAAGATTTTTTGAACCCTTTAGCAAATCAATTGCGGAAATCTCAAGCCCTAATACGTTCTTTATTCTTATTAAATCTTTCAAACCTTCATTAGGAGTTTTCACTAACACTATATTACAAATATCAGATGACTTATGTATTGTTTTCTGTTCTATTTCACTTACACAACCACTATTCACCCATTTTTTAAAATCAGCGGTAATCACAGTAGCATGGCTTGGATTCATGTCCCCAGAATCAATTACTACCACCTCTTTTTCCTCTGCATGTTGAGCCATTAAAAATACATTACCCCCACCGTCATCACCAATTGAGACATACCCCCTCGCATACTCATCTACTTCCCAAACCTCGTTCCTTTCTGCAATATGCTCCGTACCATAAATAAGTAACCCACCACCTATTGAAAAGCCATTTGAACATCTCAATAATCCCTTATATACATTAGGTAATGTAACATTCATGCGATTTTCTACTGCTTGAATTTCAATATCACTCGCTGCCGACTTTTCTATCAAATCTGGAATATTAGATAGATTAATCATTTAATAATCCCTCCTAAACTATCAAGATATTTAAACGTATTGCCTGTCATCTCTCTATAATCGTTTCACAATAGAGTTCATTAAATCATAAAGTATGTCGGTATGTAAGCCTTCATTTTTCATTTGGTAAGTAGATAATCATTTTCCCTTCCATGTACTCACCTTTCCATCCACAAGGCCATCCTCCCATTTTATACACCTTAAATACCTTTTCATAAAAATTATCCACTTTTCCATTTACTAAACGATTTAGTGCACACATCTCAAGGTCTCTTTCTACTTCCTCAACTAACTTAGTATTTTCACCATACTTCATCCCTGTAGCCACCTTCCGCGTCCGTCGTCCTTCGTTCCCATTCTCCATACTGTATTCACTTATGGATATTCTTTTGAATTTCATTGATTTTTTGTAAGTATCTTTACTCATGCAGAGCTGCCTCGGAACCCCATTGCCCTCGCTTCGAAATAAATTCTAATCAAAAACAACTCTCAATCCTCAGTTTTACAATAAATAAAAAGAATCCATTTTGAAAAAAGATTGAGCAAAATGGATTCTTCTTCAGCAGGTTTTTTGTTTCGACTTTATAAGAATTCGAGCATTTTCTGCCTGTATCGCTCCATCATTGTGCCTGATTGTTCTCGCTAAAGTAAAGAGGCATTATTAAACTTTCTTAATATACTCATACACTTCTTTAGGTTTTATATTAAGCATGTGGGCAATTTCCGTTATTTTCTTTCCTTCTTCCTTCATCTTTTTTACTTTTCTCTCCATTGTTTGCTCATATTCTTCTGCGATATCAAATAATGGACTTAATAAAGAGTGCCATATTTCAAAATCAGTAAATTTATTTCTTTCTAAAAACTCATTTAACAATATATCCAATTCTTTAGTTAGTATCATTCTTTTACCTTCTAACACTTGTTTCTCAGTTAGAAAATCACCTATATCTTTCATAAAATTAATAAATGATTCCATGGAATCTGCAAGAAAATCGCCACCACTCCAACTATCCATCCCGTGCATGAGTGAAGATATAGGGTATCCTTCCTCACTTAAGTCAATAATAATTGGATCTCCACACATAGTTTCATATGCAATAACAATCCAATTTGCATCCCAAGTATCTTCCTCATCGGTTACAAGGGAGTTTCCGTCGGTGTCAATGCTGTATCCTACTTGAAATTCATCTAATTGCTCAAAAGAACATACATCAAAATTCACATACTCTCTAATTTTTTTATGCTCTAAGTTCATAAGTTCTAAATTTCTCTTTACCTCTACTTTTTGATGATAAGAATTAAATTGTATCATTGTCATTTTTACTCCATCCCTATTATTACATTAAACTTCTAATCTTCATAAATTACCGATCCCATATACTTCAGGCTTCTACCATCCAGTTTTGCTTCTTCAACAAGTTCTTCATATTCAAAATCATATAACCGAATGATAGTATTGTATTGTTCTTCTAAATTTTCACCATAAAATTCTATAAGTTCACTTATAATTGATTCAGAATACGGAGCATTCTGTAGTAATTCAGACAAAGAAGATGTAACATGATTATATGTACATTCTAATAAGTCTTGGTTATACTCAATGAAATCTATTTGAAAGTCAGTCATAAAACGTGAAGGGATTCTGTTTCCCTCATTATCATATTTTATTTCTACATACTTTCTTAACACCATTTCGCTAGTACAATTTCCAAACCAAAGGGAAACAGCTTCTGGACTTTCCATTATATAATATTCCCGACTTAATCTATCTAATAATCCTTAAAAATAATCTATATTGATTTTCACTAATTTAGCAATCTCTAATTTCTCTACGAAAAAAACACTCGCTACCAATAATAGGTTTTCAAGTGCTCAAATGTATATACTTCCCATAATAATCAAATCATTTTTAAGATTTGTTCCTTCACATTTTCGTCAAACTTGGCTCCTTCTACCTGTGCTCCCTTCCAAACTACATTGTCTAGCTTGGCACCGGTAAAATTCGCATTTGTGAAATTCCCATTTAAAAGGTTCGCTCCTGTTAAATCTGCGTTTGTAAAATCTGTATTTCTAGCATCTACTTCTGATAAATTAGCATCTTCTAAATATGCTTTTTCAAAGTTACCTTCTGTAAGATTCGCGTTGCTGAAATTTGTTCCCGTACAATCAGCCTGTTCCGCATTGATTCCTGATAAATTTGCATGGCGAAAAGTAGCATGATTTAATATCGTTCCAACTAATTCTCCATATGAAAAATCAACTTCATCAAAACATGTTTCAAAACAACTACTTATATTTACCTTTGCATATTTCATATTGGCTTTAGAGAAATTAGCTTCACCAAATCTACAATCTGCAATATGTATTTCCTCTAAATTACAGCTCCTGAAATCAGCAAACTCAAAATCACAATCAAAAAAAGATGCTCTCATTAATGAAGAAGCTCTTAAATGGACTTGTTTTGCCATGATACCCTCTGCCATCACCTCTGACAAATCTGAAAAAGTAAGATCTAAATTGCTCATATCTAGCCCATCTATAATTTCATCATTGTATTGAGATCTATTTAATATTTCCATGACTCTTATTCTATCATTATTTTTCTCATCCATAATTACAAATTCCTTTCATTTAACTTTCCAGATACTCCTTCCAAGCAACATTTGGAGAATAAGTTACAACCATTCGACTTTCATGAAAACTTGGCATGGCCATTACTTGAGCTGGTTCTAAGTATTTCATTACATGTAACCAACTATCAAGTAACATATCTATATCGGCTTCTAATGGATTTTGTAAAAGGTCTATACAAATCCCACCCCAATCCTGCTCTGATACGACAGCTGGGCTATTTAGTAATAATTCCTTATCAAACATGTCTAAAATATGACCACTCAAATATGTTTTAGCGCCTACCCCCAAAGGACCGTTAGGAAGAAACCTTACCGGTATAGGTAAGGCAGACATATTCATCCACATATGTAACCGTTCACGTTCTGTATTCCATGGATAAGACGCTTTCCAAAAGATTTGCGACACCCCAAAACGTGGTTTTACAATTTCTGCGATTTGATCGGATAACTCAAAAAAAGCAGACCATAAACTTTTAGGTATTGATTTATGAAACTCAAACTCAAGATATGACCTATGACTCCAGTTAACTTTAAAGCTTCCTCTATAGTGCACTGCTTTATCACGATACAAATGTACTTCTGATACTTTACGTTTCAAAATCACCTTTTCAAGAATTTCCTCACGATTATATTCTACCCGTACAGTTTCACTGTTACCCCAATGAGTAGGAGCAAATTTTTCATTCGAATCAAACACGCTCAAAAGACGACCTAGTATCTCTTCCTGATTAATCGATACTGTAGGATACATTGTAATTGAGAAAAAATCAGGTTTCATGTATATCCTCCTTAATACTGAAAAATATAGTCACATAATAATTTTTATTCATAGTTTTTTCCATCGCCCTCCACCAGGTAAACGTGAATTGCCCTCCCATTTATCAGTCACTTTTCCACTACTTGGGTCAGTATAGTAAATCTTACTCTTTTCTCCTAAAGGCCCACTTGGTCTTGGATGAAGAGGAATCCCATTCAAATCAGGTTTATCGCTTGATATTGTCACAATATGACTTCCATTTTTATCTTCGAGCATCTCTCTTTCAGCTCGCATTTGCCTGTCGTTATGAATAGTTTGCTCTTTTTCACCCATTTTGTGTTTGTGATCATGAACTAAATCAATTTCAACCTTATCATTACGCCCAATACTATCTGGACGCGTAAGATGCCCTTCACTAGATGTATATGTAACAACCTCACCAGCGTTATTGTCTTCTAATTGGCGATCAAGATGTTCTCCCAAGGCTTTTCTCCCTTTTATTTCTTCTTCTCTTCCACGCTCTTGGCTCTTTCTTAAATTTTCAGTCCTAGTTTCCCAATCTTTACGCTCTAAAGGTTGTTTCGTTTCTTCACAATGACGATCATATCTAATATCATCTGCTGCCTTATAATCTCCTCGCGCTTTGGCTTCATCTATTTTCATTCAATAGTATTTTTCTCGTTCTGAAGTTAGTTTAATTTTGTTTGGGTTTGTATTACTACCTTCACCCGTCTCCTTAACCCCACCACTCTCCAAATTCGAGACCCTACTCTGAATACACGCCTTTGAGGCATCATGGGCTTCTTGGAATTTTCCGCTATAGTTCGTTCCAGTTCTAACGACACTTCCATCTGGCATTATTTCTACACCTTTAACGAATGGGGCTACGGAGTCCACACCTTTTGCTAATGTATTTTCAATTATATAATACTAATAGTTTCTGTTAGCTTTAATTCATAAAAATAACTTTTATAAATTTATAGTATACCTTTCAATTAAAAAAGCACTTGTTGCCTTTAGTCGGCAATCAAGTACTTTAAGTTAATATGTTTTTAATTATGGATAATTTTGTAATTTTTGTAGTGCAGTTTGACACCTTTTATATATTGTGACAACTACTACGTTAAAACTTACGAGTTTGTACGAGTTCGTTAGTTTAATATACATTCCATGTGTTTATATTCATCGCCATGTAAAATATCATCTCGCCTAAACTCGTACTTCGTTTTCTATTCTATCATTGCACATATTACTCTATGATGGTACAACCATCATGGAGTATATATTTTCAAACACCCTATTATTTTTTCTATCCATTTCACATAAACTTTATTTTTCATTCATCATTATATTTTTTAATCGTGTAATTTACTTAAAAAATCAGTAAATGTATCTGCAATATAAAATACATTTTCTCTTGCCAGTTCTTCTACTTGTGCTTCTGTTAAACCTTCTTGACGCATTAACATTTCTTTTTCGCCAGCATTCTCATGCTCCCAAAAAACTACAATTGGGTTTTCTGTATTATTTTTATAATCTAAACATATTAAATTTCCAGCTGGATCAATTGCAATAGGGAAAATCTTTTGCGGAAGCGTAGGTTTATATATTTCATACTTTTTAATAATGTACTCACTACTTTCCTCATCAAAACTAAATAAACTACCAAAGCAACGCTCTACATTGCCTACATTAAATTCTTCTGGTAATACACTCGCACCTCCATTTATTTTTACACAATCAATATAATCTTGAGGTAACTGGAAGCCTAATTGTAATCCAATTTCTTTAATCTTAGTTTCTGATACTTCTGCATCAGCATATTCCCACTCTAAATCTTTTCTCATCTAATACCCTCTCCCCATAATTTATTTCCACCAAGATGGTTAACCCCATGAATATCTGTTAATACTAATTGCATCTTTCCAGGAACCTGATGATGGTGCCAAGTAAGCCCCTTTATTCTTGCTCTCCCCTTTTCAATCTGATTAAGCTGTTGTGGAGTAAAAAGTTCCCTTGATACTTTACCTTCTTCAATTGCCTTTTTTAATATCCTTGTACACTCTTTAAACTGATCTGTATCTTTCATAACATAATATTCTTCCTTTAATTTTAACGTAAATTTTAAGTTATCTCCTTTAAAAATAGGAAAACCTAACACATCATAGTCTACACCCTGCACATGTGTTCCTCCTGCCAATCCTTTATTAATTATATTATTTTTAGGTGAAGCGTTTAAAAAGTCATCAACATATCCTACTACTGATTTAAACTCTTCAACACTATCATACCCAAATTCTTTGATAGTAGTATCATCTACTTGTTTTAAGAAATCTTCAACATTATCATATCCCTTAGGCACAATTGATCTATTAATCAAATTTCCGTCTTTATCGTAATTATTTTTAATTACTTTGTCAATTTCAGATCTATGAACAGCGTTACCCGTACCCTATGTTGTAATCTTAAACTCTCACAATAAAAAAACAAACCATATAAAACCTTATTAAACTACTTCCTTCTCTTGTACTACCGGCAATGCATATGCCGTTTTATGTTTCATCATGCCATATATAATATTTACAAGCCTTCTCATAATACATACCAACGCTTGTCCTTTTGTTTTTCCTTCTTTTAGTTTCTTTTGATAGTATGCATGAAACACTGGATTCCGTGGCGTCTTACTTCCTTTCGCTACTTGCACTTGCTGTACTGCTAAATTATAAAATAAAGCGTGTAGCGCCCTGTTTCCTTGTTTGCTTTTATGTGTCTTACCTTTCCCACCAGAACCAAAGTAAACAGGCGCAATCCCCGCAAATCTTGCTAATTTATTGGCATTTAGAAATCGTCTTATATCTCCTATCTCAGCTATTAATGCTGATGCCGTCACAAGTTCTATTCCTGGCATTGTATCTAATTGATAATCTAGTAGATTTACTAACCGTTTTAATTCTCTTTCGATGTATTTCATTTCCTTCTTTTTAAACTCAATATCCCGTACAATACTTCTTACTAAAAAGTCTCGTGTTTCTTGATACTCTTTCATTGTTTGTCCATCTTCTTTTACAAGTTTTAATATGTCGCTTGCTTTCTTTACTGAACATGTATTGTTGCTAACATCTAATAAAAAAGCTGTTAATTGCTTTATATTCGCCCCCTCTAAACAAGAGGGTGACGGATATTGCTGCCAAAATGCTAGTGCTGTTTTCCCATCTACTTCTGAGAAAAACTTTTTATAGCTTGGATAATGATGGTTTAATTGAATATGTAGTTGGTTCTTTAACGCACTTTGTGCTTTTACTAATGCATTCCTTCTTGAAACCAATTGTTGTATCGACCAAAATAAATCGTTTGGCTTTGCATCTGGTAATTGATTAAATTTGTTTACCAATATGCGTGCTACACATTCCCCATCCCAGCTATCGTTCTTTTTAATCATTACCTCACTTTTGCGTTCTAAAAATGATAAAGCTGGATTTACTTCTTTCACAACTCGTTCATGGTCTACTAAATATTTCGCTAATGCTCTTCCATAACCACCAACATCTTCTAAACCAAATACAACAGTTATCCCATCACACACATATGTCTCTACTTCTAATAAGAACTTCGAAAATGCAGATGGTTTATTATCAAATTGTATTTCTCCTAGTTTCTCTTGCCAACAATTAATAATAACAGCCGTATGATGCTGCTTATGTAAATCTACTCCTACATACAAATAGTTCTGCCTATTATGCATAACTCATCCCTCTATTCAATGATTTAGTCATATAAAAATGTCGGCACCCTTAGTTCGAGCGTTCATCATCCGATGCGCATAGGTACGCAAGCCTATCCATTTTTCATCACTCTAGTAGTATGTATAGTAAAATAAGCTAATTTTTTAAGTGAGTTTATGAAATAATTGCTGCATGTTGTCCATTTGTTTGTATTTGCCCGTATGTATACACCCCTCGATAAAAGTTCTCTCGGTCTAACATACGTTTCACTTGTACTTTCGTAAACAGCTTTCCTTTCTCTGTACGATAGCCCTCTACATTAAGTCGTTCCGCTAATTGAGCGAGTGACCAATGCCTAAAAAAGTGTCGTAACTCAAATAGCCTACGTACAATCATTGCTTTTTCCGCATCTACTTCTAGTACTTTTTGACCTTTCTTTGCCGTGTAACCAAACATCACACCGCCACCTGCATATCCCCCTTGTTCCGCTTTTTTCTTTCTACCTCTACTCAGCTTTAATGCAATCTCGAGACGTTGGTATTGGTCTAATAGTTCTAACATTCCATTCACTAAAAAATCATTTGGGTCATGTGTGTATATACTATAATTTGGTTGTTCAATTGCTTTTACACCTACCCCATGTTTCTTTAGCTCTCGTTGTATTAACACTTTTGCCATGTCTGAGCGCCATAAGCGAGATGTATTGAGTACAATAACTCTGCCCACTTGATGATATGCCATATCCGACAATAGCTCTTGTAGACCTTCACGTTCAACTGTTAATCCATCTTCATCTACTGTTGCTCCGCTAATTCCTTTATCTTCGTATATGTGAAGCAGTTGTAGTTCATTTTCGTTACAGTACGGTTCAATTTCTTCTACTTGATACGTTAGGCTATACCCTTCACGCACTTGTCCTTCTGTTGAAACTCGTACATAACCAACAACTTTCTCCCCCATATCAAACTCCCTCCCGTTACAGCAATTAAAGTCCCTGTAACGTTTACCCGTTTTTTGCGGATAACGTGTGCATAACGTCCATCCGTTAAAACGTACTTTACGATGATTTCAAAAAATAATACAACCCTTTATTTTTTCCTCTACTATCGTCGTACGCTATACATAGCCATTACAATCTATAAAACAACAATAAAAATTTAACACTTAATGCACTTATAAAATTATAGTGCTCTTTTAAATTTCTACGCTAAAACGCAAAAAAGCACTTGTTGCCTTTAATTGACAATCAAGTGCTTTAAGTTCATGTATTTTTAAGTAGCATAAATTTGTAAGTTTTGTAGTAACAGTATGACACCTTTTATACGTCATAACAACTACTACGTTAAAACTTACGAGTTTGTACGAGTTCGTTAATTTAATATACAATCCATGTATTTATATTCGTCTCCCCGTAAAATGTCATCTCGCCTAAGATCGTACTTCGTTTTCTATTCTATCATTGCACATAATACTCTATGATGGTACAACCATCATGAGGTCTTTACTTTTTAACAGCCTATTCTTTTTCGTTCTCATGCCTTACCTGACTGTGTATACAATTTTAGTACCACATGCTTTATCATTCTAGTATATAACCTATAAGTCCAGTAATAAATACTTAGACAGTTACTATAGCTAATCGTATTAGTTTCCTTCACTAAATCACAAACTATTCATCCCATTCCTCATATACAACTGACCCCATATAAATTAAATTTCCACTTTTAAATTTAACTTCATCTATATCTCCATCGTACTCAAAATCATATAATCTAATAACAGAATCATAGGTTTCTGGCAATTCTTCCCCATAATGTTCCACAAATTGCGATAAAATTTCCGCTTCGTAAGAGGAACCACTTAAAAGGGTAGTCAACGATGTAGTGGAGCCCTCTATCAAGGTACTCTCTAATAAATCTTGGTTATAATCAATAAAATCAATATTAAAGTCTCTCATGAATTTAGATTGAATTCTGTCCCCAACTTCATCAAACTTAATTTCAACATATTCTTTTAGACTTTGCTTAGTTCTAAAATTACCTACCCATAAAGACATTACGCCCGGATTTTCCATAATGAATCCCCCTATATATAAATTATAGTAACATCACTTATCTTAAGCCTTCAGGTAATGAATTTATTCCACCTTTCAATCTATAATGTGCCCAATTTTTTAATCTTCTTTTAAATGTACTATAATCTAGAGAACTATCAATAATTTTTAACAACTCATTATGTGCTGTAGTAGAACCTATATCACCATGTTTACCTATTGGATTAACAAAATGAACGTCTTCTATAATTGTTCTCATCTCTGCAATATCTTCCGCTTTTACTCCCCACAATTTAAAAGTAGGTGCTCGTGATACTAAATGCCATTCATGTAGCCCTCCCGGATAACGAATTCTACTTTCAATAATACTCCTTAGCTTCTGATCAGCCCATGCTAATTCAAATTCGTCCAATGTTAAATTATTAAACCACTTCGCAAATTCTTTATTGCCGGGCATATCTTGAGGCGTAAAAGTTCTTGTTCTTGAGGTTTCTTTAACAAAATTATCTTTAATTAACTTTGCACGCTGTGCGTTAGTTAACCGTTTTGGTCCCTTATATAACTTTGATTGCTTATTACTAGAAGAAATTCTATCTTTAGTCGGCTTTAATGGTCTAGGTTTTATTTTTTCCGTACCCTTAGCCACACTACCTTCCTTACTAACTCCTGAACCACCACTACCCTTAGCAAGTTGATAAGCGTCATCCTTAGCTGCCGTACTTGCCTTTGAAAACTTTCCGGCTACTTCTCCAACAGTTGAAGATTCTATATAAGGAAGCTTCATTCCTATTCCAGTATCCACCGTCCTAACTGCTACTGGAATAGGAGTATTTTTCATAGCATCTAGTGTATTCTTTAAAGTCTTATTTTCCTTAAGCGATTGTACCACATTTTTACCCAAATTTGGATTAAAACCAGGCATTCCTTCTTTGAATTTTAATAATTTGGCTAAATCAGCTAATTCACTCGTGCCTTTGAATGCTTTTACTCCTTTTCCTACTGCTCCAACAACTGGGATTGCATCTAATCCGCCAAAAATGATGTTTCCTACCCGCTCTTCTTGGCTCAATTTCCTATGTGTTCCCCAGTCTTCTCCGTCGATACCGCTTTTTATTTGTACACCTCCGTATACTACTGCGGCAGCGGCCCCGAGTGGTGGACAAAGGATTGTTGTGATGATGATTCCTACGCCTATTCCTATGTCTCGCACCATTTCTAGTTTTTTCTGTTCATCTTCTATCGATTTGTATTCAAATCCTCGTGTGGATGGGACTACTTTCTTGTATTCTTCATAATTTAATTTTGCATCTGGATTTTGTTTTTTTAGTTCTTTGTATTCCCCTCTCAGTACGTTATCAAATGCAGGTGAATCTCTAAAAATATCTTCTACTGTTATTTTATCTTTCTTCTTCTGTATTGTTTGTGGTACACTTCCGTAGCCTGCATGCGCACCTGGTAATGCTGTCGTTGTTGTAGAGCCAATTCGGTTATTTGTTTCAAAACTGAGAATAGATGTATCTCTCATTTTTTGAGCGAATTTATCCATTTCTACTAAAAAAGGTTTATCTATATGTTCAGAGACTAATCGCCCTGCTTCTCCGCAATATTTTTGTAATGTCGTATAACTATCAAGTAATTCCCCGATTTTTTGCGATTGATCTTTAGGATTAAAATGTATACTACCATCCGAGTCTAAATCTCGTATTCTTCCATCAATTCTTTTTAATGATTCATTTGCTTCCCGTAATTTTATGAGTGCATCTTTTGTAATTCGATTCATACCATCCCCCATGTTTTGCCATGGTTCAGGTCTATATTTCACATCCATCTCGTTTTCATCCCCCCAGCCGTATGGTGATTTCTACAACTTACTTAATATTTCACGTAATTGTTCGTCCTTTTCAAGCATTTCTACACATACATTTCCTACAACTGTCGCTGACCTAGAATAGTGTTCAGCCAATTCTAGTGTTTTGTGTAATATATCAGGATATTTTTCAATTACTCTCATCGCTTCACCTTTTTGATAAAAATCACAGCTTAATAAACTCTCAATATTCGTTCCAATGACGTCTACATGGATTTTATATATATTTTCTAACTTCATTACTATATCAAGTAGTTCTTGAAAATTAACTAATACTTCTTCTCCACCACCAGAACCACTATCTCCCATTGATACTTGCATTATTGAATACCTCCTAACGAGAATTGTCTCGGGTCAATTAACTTTTTATATGGCATTTTTAACACGTCATACAATTTCTTATTAATCGCATAGAGGCTCACCCAGTCATATCGATTACGATCTACATCGATTTGAACGAAATCTTCTCCTTCAGTGAAATATAAGAAACATTCCCATTTTCCTCCTCTATTACTTCGAGGTCTCGTATACGTTTCTATCGCTATAACGTCTTTATTTGATAAATCTTTTTCCTCAAATGTTTGCTGTTCTGCCTCTGTCATTCTCTTTGAGAAAAATGTATCTTCTATTTCCCTCGGTTCTCTCAATAAGAAAGGAATGCGTGTTAATAATGAAAAATATACGTCCGGCTTTGGTATGTAGTCGATCTCGTATTTTTTATTTGGTTCTATTTCTGTTAATACAGCCACTCGGTCTTTATCCTCTTTTAAAAAGCCAATTAATACATTATTCATTCTCGTGTATTCATGACAATTTTCATATTCCTTTAATAGTTCAATTATTTGAAAAGCTGCAGGGGTAATTCCATTTTCACTTGTAAGTAGGCCTTTTTCTTTTAAACTCGTAGTTGCTTTCGTGACACATTCTGCATCAAGTAAAATAATTGCGTCACGGTTTGGCAATCCAAATATATCGGTAACCCCAGCTGCACCTGCGAGAACATATAATTCAGCAGGTGCAAAACTCATTTCTTTCCCCATTCTTTTATCCCTCGTTTCTCCATCACAGTTGTTTTATCGCCCTTACTTCCGATCTATCTCCGTACGTTTGAATACTTTTATCTAACTCTTTCAATGCTTTCGTATGTCCTTCAAATGCCTCTACCATTTCTGAATTATATTGAATGATCAAATCAAGATAACTTAAAAATGCATCTCTCGTTTTTCCATTCCATTTCGCACCTGTGACATATGCTTTTAAGTCTTTCGCTTGGTTTAAAGAATCCTTCATACCATTTTCAATGTTTTGTGCGTAAGAAATGGCACTTGCAGTGTTACTTCCTATAATTTCAACCTCTTTACCACTCATGTTCGTTCCCTCCATTCTTTGTATACTTAATGGATAAGTTTTTCAATTTCCTTTTTCTTTTCTTCAAAAGCCTTGGTCGCTGCGGCGTATGCTGACGCTTTCTCCGATTCTGCTTTCGCTTTATATTCCAAATACTTTGCATAAGCTGTACTTTTTGCAGATCCAACATCGCTTAATGCACTTTTAAAATAGGATACTAATGTATGTAATTCTTCATCCTTTTCATGACGTTTTTGTTCAAATTCAACTGCCGGAATTTTATTAGCTTCTAAACCATTACTTTTACTCTCATAATCTCTCTTCGCTGATTCAGCATCTTGAATGAATTGCTTTAACTCTCTTTCTTTATCTTTTAAATAATCATGTAAATCATCATACCGATCTCGTTTCCTCGCACTTTCTGTAAAACCAGACGCATTTAAAAAAGCATTGTACAATTCATCTAACATCTTTCTCCCCCTTTAGCACAATAACTATGTAGTTAAATTCGTATATTTAAACATGAATATTCATTACATTAAGAATTAACAAATAATTATTTTTACATATTGCTATTTTATCAAAGGGATTTTAACATTTCCATATTTTATGAATGGCTTTCGCATTTTTCTTCAATAAAGTGAAACTTTAATCAATATGACTATGTATTTATTATTACCTTTTATCCAATTCATTCGTATTAAATCCTTACTTGAGAGTAAGACCAGTTCTTTCTTATTTCATAAACAACTATTTCTGGATAATCCCAATGAAGCGTACGAGTAGGCTCCCGGACTCGTTTTACTATTCCTTGGGCTGTTTTGTTTCTATATTCATTCCAATATTTTGGCTCAGTCGCTCTTAAAAGAACGATAGAAAAAGGATCTGATATGAATATCAGATCCTTAACTTTAATTTCTTAATACATACATCTTTTTACACGATAACTGGTTCGTACGTGCTCAAATTATCATACTCAGTTTTTACAATACTAGGTGGAAGGTTAACACATCCTCAGATTCACCTTTTCTTGTAGCAGTGCATAATGTTCAATAAAATTAAAGCATATTTTTACTTACCAGACTTAATTTTTTCGTTATATTCTTCTAAAGTTAACCCTTTTTCTTTTAGATAAACGGCAACTTCTTTTCCTACATAACGATAGTGCCATGGCTCATACTTAATGCCAGTAATATTCTCTTTCTCTTTTGGATAGCGGAGAGTAAATCCATATTCTGCAGCATTCTTATCTAACCATTTGAATGCATCGGTAGTTTCAAATTTTGCATTTAAATCTTCTACAGTATTCTGCCATTCAACTGAAATAATGTCTAACGCTAATCCAGTATGATGTTCACTTGCACCAGGATACTGAAGATATTCCAATGCCTTAGCACTAGCCTCTTTATCCGACAAACCTTGAGATTTATAGCTTTTAACTGAAGCATCATAATAAGTTTGTTGTAATTTTATAGCTCGATAACCTGATCTTAAATAAAGATTGATTCCCTCTTTTTTTGCAGCTGCTACCATATCCTGATAGGAAGTTGCAATTCTACTATCTATTTTCATATTTGGCTTCGCATTTTGGGTGATACTTGTTAATTCAATTCCTAGTTCCTTTGATAACATATGCTCTCTATTTACAAGGATAATTCTCCAATCATTAACATCAGAGATAGGTAAAACATCTTTTTTCTTCGCATGTATTTCATTTTTATTTTTATCGTTATTATTAGTAGTTTCCTGAGATGTTTGCTTTCCACTACAAGCAGCAAGACTCCATCCCATTGCTAATACCAATGCTAAAATTATAAATTTTTTAATTGTATCTCATTCCCTTTTTGTTTATTAGTCTTTATACCAATTTCCCAACACGTCTCTAGGAATCTCCTTGAAATCCTTCAAAGAAACCGGGCCGACAAATTTTTTAATTCCATGTTTTTTAGAATTTTCATCCGAATAATCTTTTAAAAATTGAATTTTAAATTGTTTCTTACCATCAGCATAGTCGGTTACTGTCGGTACGATTGCCGCTTGTCGTATACCAAAAGTTTTATCTTCATACTTAACAAATTGTACATAAGATAATCCTCCAACTAATGTTTCTAATTTTTCTTGCGCAGAAATAAGATTTCCAAGAGAATAATAGATTAGCGTTTCATGTCCATCTTTATTTTGTTTCCACTCAATTGGTTGAATTACATGTGGATGATTTCCAATTACTACATCTACACCTAAATCTGTTAAATATTGAGCAACTTCTTTTTGTTGCTTTGAAGGTGTGGAGGTATATTCTACTCCCCAATGCACCATAACAATCACCATATCAGAGCTACTCTTTGCCTTTTCCACATCATTTTGTATCGCTTTTTTATCAATTAAATTTAAAGCCCAAGACTTATCAGCTGGAATTTTAATTCCATTCGTACCATATGTATAATTTAGTAACGCAAAACGAATACCATTTTTTGTAATCGTTTTTATTTCATTACGCTCGTTTTTACTCTCATTAATGCCTACTGGGATAACATCCGGATATTTTTTCCAGTATTCTCTTGTATTCGCAACACCTTTAATACCCATATCCATAGCGTGATTTGTCGCTTGCGTCACTATATTGAATCCAGTGTCCACTAAAGATTGGCCTACTTCTTCAGGTGTATTGAAAGTCGGATATCCTTGTACTTTTAAATTATTTCCGGCAATCGGAGTCTCCTGGTTCACTATAGCAAGATCACTTGATTTAACAGCTTTTTTGATATTTTCATAAATATAATTATAATCATATGAACCGTCTTTTTGTTTGCCATCTTTAATTACTGCGTCATGATATAAATTATCACCCGTTGCTATTAAATTCACAACCGATTGTACTTTTTTATCTTCCGTAAAATTAGGAGACTGTTGGATAGGACTTTTCTCTACCCAATTTGGTGCTTTTAATGATGTATCTATATTGGATTCAGCTGGTGGTAATGAAGCTTTAGATGTCTTAACATCTGTATTACCACAAGCGGTTAAAAGCACTAAAAAAATAAGACATACTAAAAAAAACTTTTTACTTCTCTGTAAAGTATCTAACATGTGATCCTCTTTTCTGTTTTATTCCTTATAACCAGTTCTAACAAATCATTCTTTACAACAACGTATTTTGGTTTTACCCTTAATTATGGAAGGACACTCTGTTACACCTGCTTCGGAATATACTAATAATTGTTTTCCGCTTTCTAGCAATCTATCGATTCCATCAGAAATGATAGATTACTAGAAAAAGATGACCCATCAGGATGTCGACTAGTTTGATATACCTGTTCCAATTGCAGTAACTCGTTTAATATTTAAACAAGATAGGAGAATCTCGTTCATATAGCCTCTTCTCTCGCTTTATGTTTAAGGTGCCTCCCAAAAAGGGGATCGTTGCTGTACCCCTTTACATAGTGCAAAATTTTTGTAACTATTTTCTTTCATTCTAGCGACAAACATTATACCGATAACAATAAGTAAGACCCAAGAACTTATTTTACCAATATACGAAAAAAGTAGCAATCTTTTGTCTCATATAAAGAAGCCAATTAGGAGAGATGAACGAGAGATTCATTCTATTCAATTCCTTCATTGATTAATAAAAAAACAAGCCATCCAACTATTGGATGGCTCTATACTATAAAGAGAATTTGTTATTGGATTACTTCAATTTCCCTTCAAAAACAATCTTCCTACCGCACGGCTCAACTACTGTTTTGCCGTCTTTCTTTACTTCATGAAAGATTGGCTCTTCCATACGACGAGACGGAGCGTAGCCTTCTTGTTCCATACGTGCTAAGCAGTCTGTAATTGTTTCATTTTCAAGTACTTCAAATTTCTTTTTATTAGGTTGTTTTGTCATGCCCTAACCTACTTTCTATTTTTCTTGATGCGAATTGATTTTTCATGTAGACCATATATAACATTGCGAGAATTCCCATTATAATCATAACCGCAATAAAAAAGCTTGTATACTGTATTTTTTCTATAAATACGCCGCCTAATACAGGTCCCATAATACTTCCTAAACTAAAAGCGATTCCGGATAATATATTACCTGCTGGTAGTAAGTGTCTCGGTAATAAATCAGTCATAAATCCAAGCCCTAAAGAGAAGCACGATCCAATAACCATACCCGCTAAAAGCATGCAGGCAAAGACGATCCAGTAATATTGATCAAATACGGCGGCAAGTAGAAAAATGCCCGTACTTATGCTAAACGTCCACGTTAATATACGGTCCCTTCCGTATTTGTCACTTAATATACCGAGCGGAATTTGTGTAATAATACCCCCAACTGCAAATGCTGGTAATAAGAAGGATACATCTGAAACAGACCACCCTTTACGAAGTGCGTATACTGGTAAGTTACTGTTTAACATTGCTTCAAGTACGCCATATGCAAGTGGACCTAGCAGTGCAATCCATCCTAATCCAACAACTTGTTTATAACGAGAAAATGATGATTCACTCTTCACTTCTCTTTCATCTTGCGCTGGGAATGCATTTTTTGTTGGAAGTAGTAAAAGCCAACCTAGTAGACAAAGTATAGTAGATATAATAAATGGTGTCGCAAGACCGTACTGCACAGTGCTTGCTAAATATGGACCAACAGCAAAACCAATTCCGAAGAATACACCGTATATCGATACTTGTCTCCCTATTTTACTTGGGTCTGATGTTGTCGTGATCCACGTTTGTGTTCCGACATGAAGCATATGATCTCCGACTCCAACTAGAAATCTAAGGATAAACCATACCCAAAACGAAAATGTTTGTGTAAAAAAGAATAATGAAATAATAACGAGAAACCCACCTATAACAATAATCGGCTTCATTCCAAACCTTTGCATCGGTTTTTCAAGAAACGGCGAAATAACTAATATCCCAATGTACAATGCCGTCGCATGAATACCATTAATACTTGAACTAATCCCTTCTTGTTCAAAAATCATTGCAATGGCAGGTAAGAGCATTCCTTGTGATAAACCCGAGATTGCTACAATCCCAACCATAATCCAAAAAGTAAAACGCATCGACATCCTCTGTCCCTCTCCTTCTCACGCTTTCCACTTTTCATTATAAACTGTTTCTGCAAATGCGTGTACGAATATTCGCAATAAAAAACAAGCTAAAAGAATGAACCTTTTAGCTTGTTATCTTATCCTTCCCAAACTTGTGCTTTCACATTGTAATGAAAATGTTTAAAATATGGATTTTCATAAAATGATGGTCCATATAAGTAATGTTGCATATGAGCTGTTAGTGGCTGCTGCAATTGTAAAGGAACTACAGCTGGTGAAACTTGCATATACATCGGATCTATCATTATTTTTGTATAGATATGATGATTATATGGCGAATAAGCGATTAAGGATGGTTTATGCATTGATAATCTCCCCTTATACATACAAATGTTATAGTATATGCAACACTTCTCATTTCGGGGATTATTTCTGTTCTAACCAATTCTCTACATGTTTTATAAATACATCTAAACAATCAATAAACGGTGAGTGTCCGCAATCTTCTAATACATTCAACTCTGCATTTGGCAAATGTTTCGCTAATTCCTCACCGACTACTTGCGGTACGACATAATCTCTATCACCTTGTATGACGAGTGTTGGCGCTTTAATACGATGAATTTGCTTACTTCCCTCTATAACCCCATTATGTTCATCTGAAATATTAAATGTAATGAGCGCATAATTCACATCTACGAAATTACGTTGCGTTAACATATCATCTAAATACTTTTCATAACGGTCCGGTTCAGGTTGGTTATGCGTATATATTAATAGATTCCATACTGTACGGTAATATAGTTTGTTCATATTTTTTATCGCATCTAATACTGGAGCGATTTGTACTGGATCTTGCGCAATTTCTTCTTTCGTCTTTACTAAACTTGATACAATCGGCTGCCCATTCGTATCTTTTTTAAAGATTGGGTATCCTTTCATTCCTACTGATTCTACTAAAATTAACTTTTCTACAAAATTTGGGTGATTCGCTGTAAATTGCATCGCAACGCCACCGCCCATTGACCAGCCCATTAATGAGAATTTCTCTAGCTTTAACTCGTCGATAAATAATTTTACATCCTCTGCAAAGTCCTGTAATGAATCTATCGATCGATTATACGTTGATTGTCCAAACCCTCTTAAATCAAGAGCGTAAATATGGTATTGATCTTGCAACTTTTCAATGACTAAATCCCAATGTTGTGACGATGTCATGTTCCCGTGAATGAGTACAAGAATATCTGTATTTCGCCTTCCAACTTCCTGATATGCAATCGTTTCTCCGTTCGATAGTGAAACAAACTCCATTGTTGCAGGCTTAATCATCACAAGTTCCCCCATTCTATTTAATAGAAAGAAAATTCTTTACTTAATTAAAGAATAGCACGTAGAATATACGTTCGCAACATAAAACCTATAAGAATTTTTTACATAAATCAACATGTCTATTACTAGACAATTATTATAAAAAAGTATATAGTTAGCTAGGTAACTAATTTGAAAGGATCAAAATACATGGACGAAAAACAACATTTTTTTCACATCGTCAGCCAGACTTCTCGAAAGTTTACGAAGAAATTTAATGAACGTGTATCTCCAACAGGGTTATTTAGTGCGCAATGGGCTGTTATTTTCCGCATTAATCAAACTGGTTCTTGTACGCAAACAGAATTATGCCAGTATTTAAATGTTGAATCACCAACGATGACTCGTACGTTAACACGTATGGAAACGATGGGATGGATTATTCGTACAGAAGGTAAAGATCGCCGCGAGAAGCTTATTTCTTTATCCGAAACAGCGATAAAGATGATTCCAGTATGGCAAGAAGAAGTTGACACTTTCGAAGAAAAAACGCTAGAAGGTATTAACGAAGATGATTTACATCAAGCATTTCAAATGTTACAACAAATTATTAAAAATTTAGATTAAATTGGAGGGATGACGATGCAAAGTGAGAAACTTTGGACGAAGGATTTCCTCGGAACTTGTTTTAGTAGTCTATTTCTCTTCTTAACATTTTACATGCTTATGACTACTCTGCCTGTCTATGTAATAGACGGCCTAAAAGGAAAACCTGAGGAAATTGGTTTAGTTGCAACTGTGTTTCTTATTTCTTCTGTTTTATGTAGACCATTCACAGGAAAATGGCTCGATGATTTAGGAAGAAAGAAAATATTATTTATTTCACTTTCATTATTTTTAGCCGCTACTGTTATGTATTTCGGTGCGCAAAGTTTATTCTTATTACTTGCCCTTCGCTTCTTACACGGTATTGGGTTCGGGATGGCAACGACAGCTACTGGTACGATTGTAACTGATGTTGCGCCAGCTCATCGACGAGGCGAAGCACTTGCATATTTCGGCGTATTTATGAGTCTGCCGATGGTAATTGGTCCTTTTTTAGGTTTAACAATTATTTCTCATTTTTCGTTTACTGTGTTATTTATCGTTTGTTCCGTATTTTCATTACTTGCATTTTTATTAGGGCTACTTGTCGATATTCCTCACGAAGCACCTGTTAGCAAACAAAAACGTGAAAAAATGAAATGGAAAGACTTAATCGAACCATCTTCTATTCCGATTGCACTTACAGGATTTGTTTTAGCCTTTTCTTATAGTGGTATTTTATCCTTTATTCCTATTTATGCGAAAGAACTCGGTTTAAGTGAAATTGCAAGTTACTTCTTTATTGTATACGCACTTGTTGTTGTCATTTCTCGTCCATTTACAGGAAAGATTTTTGATCGCTTCGGTGAAAATGTACTCGTTTACCCTGCAATCATTATTTTCACAATCGGAATGTTCATATTAAGCCAAGCACAAACTTCATTTTGGTTCCTTGGCGCAGGTATGCTAATCGGTTTAGGTTACGGAACATTAATTCCGAGTTTCCAAACGATTGCAATTTCTGCCGCCCCAAACCATAGACGTGGTTCTGCGACAGCTACGTATTTTTCATTCTTTGATAGTGGTATTGGTTTTGGTTCTTTCATTTTAGGTATTGTCGCAGCGAAATCCAGTTATCATAATATGTATTTTATCGCAGCTATTATCGTTGCGTTCACTTTACTTTTATATTACGGATTACACGGACGAAAACAAAAATTCAAGAAACAACCTACAGACGGAAAAATTTCCGCTTAACGTTAATAAGGAAAGTAAACTTCCCCGTTTACTTTCCTTATTTTGTATTTCTTTCAAGACGAGCGTATACTTATAGTAGAAATAAAAAGGAGGACCATATATGAAACTAAAAAAATCTCCCCTACTCTTACTTATACTAACATTCATATTTGTAATTACAGGGCTTGGGTTTACTTACTTCAAACATAATAAAACGACCCCATCAAAACATAATGTGACAAAAGAAAACTGGTTAAATGCCCCTTACTTACGTTGGTCGTATACACATATGAAAGAATTCACTTTAGTTAATAACGTAAAAAACAACCCTGACCAAATTGCTCACTTCCCTTCCGCATTGCAAAACTTAGATGATTTTGCTGTGGAGCGTAGATTCGGAAATACAACTCCTCTAAAAAAACTTTTAGACGATAACAAAACAGATGCTTTTGTCGTTGTACATAATGGACAACTTGTTTATGAACGATATTTCAATGAGTATAAACAGAATGAACCTCATGGTATGGCATCATTAGCAAAAGTCTTTACCGGGGCAATTATACAATCTCTCGCTGAAGAAAAACGTATTGACTTAGAAAAAACAGCTGACACTTACATAAAAGAATTAAAAAACACACCGTTCGGTAATGCCACACTTCAGCAATTAATGGACATGCAAGTTTCAGCTGAATATCCTACTCATGGATATGAGCAACCTGGGCTAGAAAATCAAGATGCACAATTATATTTAGCTAGCAATATTTTACCCCGCGGCAAAAATTACGACGGTCCGATGAAAATTTATGATATGTTACGGGAAGCCGAAGAAACTGCACCGCCTGGTTCTTCCTTTTCTTACAATAACGGATCAACAGAAACGCTTGCTTGGATTATTAGAACTATTACTGGTAAATCACTAGCTGAAAATGTAAGCGAACGAATTTGGTCTCAAATTGGTATGGAAGAAAACGCGTATTATGTTACAGATGAAATGAAAATAGAACAAGCAAGCGCTGGCTTAAATGCAAATGCTAGAGATATGGCGAGATTCGGGCAATTACTATTAAACAACGGGGAATATAACGGAAAACAAATTCTCCCTTCTTCTATTACAGAAAGTGTAAAAAATGTACAAGAAGGTGAACTTGAAATTAGTAGTGGCGCTTCTATTTCTTATCATAATCAATGGTGGATTCCCCACAATGAACAAGGTGCTTTCGAAGTGTTAGGTAGTTACGGACAAACACTTTACATCGATCCAAAAGCAAATATGGTAATCGTTCATTTCTCTTCTAACGCAACGCCAAGTAATGAAATACATTCGGTTTATTCAAATATGTATATTGATATTGCACATCATTTAGAAAAGCTTCCACAGTAGTGGAAGCAGGAGTTTAAACCTTGCACAGTTATGACTATTCAATTGAACACTCGATCTGTTGTGCTAAAACGTCAATATAGTAAAAAAGGATCTCTCTTGATATAGAGAGATCCTTTTTTTTATTTCTTCTTCTTTTCTGTCGGTTGGCTTTGTTTAGCGAAATTAGATGAATCATCGAAATTTGGTTGCTTTTTACCTGCATTATTACTTCTACCTTTTCCCATATGTAATGCACCTCCCCTCACCCTTACTATTCCCAATAAAAAACTCCTCTTGCGTTCAGGAAAAAATTTTTATTGTCGCTTATTAATAATGTCCAACAGTTCTCGTAGTACTTCCAACACTCTCGGTTCTGCCATACCATATTGTATACTTTCAACCATAGTGTTAATGGTGATCATCATGCTGAGCTTGATAAAGAACAGCTTGTGGATAAAAAAACCGTACATTCCATACATGTGAAAGAAGTTTTAGTGGTATTTTGACTCATCCAAGCATATAAAGTAACTAAATACTTGCTTGGTACCTATCTGTTTGTTGCACAAAACCAACATCCCTAGTAATCTCTCGTAAGATATTTGAAGATAACAATCTTTAAAATTCTTAAGCAAATAATTGTAATTCATCAGATACAAGAATAGACATAAAAAAACGCTATCCTTTCCTATATATTTATAGAAAGAATAGGTTTTTTCATTTTAATAGTATTACTTGATAGTATTGGCATTCCTATTAAAGCTAATATACAAATAACATCAATAAACTTGTAACTATGCCAACCCAAATGCAAAGAATGAAACAATAACCCATAATGTCTTTAATTTTCAATCCCAGCACACCTAAAAGAGGTAATGCCCAGAACGGCTGAATCAAATTTGTCCATGCGTCCCCCCAACCTACCGCCATAGCGATAGTAGCCGGATCTACACCTAACTTCAATCCTGCCGGGACCTGCAGTGGTCCTTGTAAAGCCCATTGCCCCCCGCCAGATGGCGCCAATAAGTTTACCAGCCCCGCTGACCAATATGTAAATATATCAAATGTATCCTTTGACGCAATGGATGCCATCCATTCAATGATTGAGCTTCCCAAACCTGAACTACCTAAAACAGCAATAATCCCTGCATAAAATGGAAACTGTAAGATAATTGGAGAAATGGATTGCGCAGATTCTTTAAATCCTTGTGCAAAGTTACCAAGAGAACCATGTAGGAGCAAACCAAGTGACAAGAAAAACAAATTAATGATATTTAAATCTAAACTATGACCGTTCATGAATTCATAAACACAATACAACGTGCCGATTGCGCCTAATATTATTCCTAAAACTGGTGTCCATTCCAGTTTTTCCGCAGGAGTTAAACTTTTTTGAGGAGGTTTTACAAAAGAATTTGTATCAGTTTCGATTGCTTTATAGCTGATAATCCCACTTTTGGGAGCCATAAGTACAATAATAATTGGCATCGTGATGAATAGAGTGAAAAAAATAATTAAAGTAGAGTAACTAAAGATTGTTTGTGAGGTAGGAATAATTCCAATCATATCTACAAGAAAATGATCCTTTGTGGCAATTGTCAGGCCAATAGAACTGGAGAGACCTGCGCTATATAAGGCTGTCGGAGCATAAGCAGCTGCTACAAGTAATGGAAAATGTGCATTCGCATTCTTTTTTGCTACTTCCTTTGCAATGATAGCTCCCACAACTACGGCTAGCCCCCAATTGATATAGTATGCAATTGCACTGATCAAAAATGTCATCGTATAGGCCTTTTGAGGTGTATCGGCTAACTTTGCAACAGACTGCAAGGCTCTATTAATAAACGGGACAGAAGCTAACGTCATCCCTGTAACCATTAGCAATACCATTTGCATTGTAAACGTTAAATAAGTCCAAAACCCATCCCCCCAAGATTTTACGATTTTGTACGGATTTGAGGGATTCATCAACAAAGCTATAATGAAAGTAAATAAAGTGAGCAGCACTGCAATAACAAAGGCATCCGGGACATATTTCTGAGACCATCTCGAAAATATATTTGCACATCGTGTAAGCAACGATTCTTTCTTTTCTGGTTCTGAATTTGTCTCCATTAAGGAATGTTTCATAAATATTCTCCTTTCTAAATTTTAATAAGGTAAATATAAATAACATTCCACAAAAGAAAATAAAATCCTTTTGCACTTGCTGCATATTAATCAACTAGATCAATATTCAAATACCGTTCCTTTCAACCTTTCTGGGCATTACCAGCATTAGCGATAGCTGGTTTAGGTGCTCGTGACATTATGGGATTTTGTGTTGTGAACTTACTATATGCGGGTTTTATCATTTAGTCTATACTTCTTATTTATTTAAACGAAAAGCTAGTTTTATACTAGTTTTTTTACATAATAAATCATTTATTTCCCATGCAATTTATAACTGTATTCCACTCTACGTCCTTAAGATGTAATGCCTCAAACGCAAAAAAATCTTCACACACTTTTTCAATTAGATATGGATTTTCCCTCAAAAAATTCCACTGTAATACTTTAGGAAGAAAATGCATTTCATATTCTTTACTTCCCCGTACTACCTCATCAACTTCTCTTTCACAAATTCCTCTTATCAAGTAGTCATTTCTTAACTCAATTTGAATTTGTTGAAATGTATCGCTGCATTTTTTCAATTGAAGTAAACGCGTAACATACTTCCGAAAAAGTTCGCCATCATACTGAACACAGTTTATAATACGGTCGACTTCATTCATAATGTACGAGCCTTTTCTTCTATTTGTAATAACCATTTTTCACGCTTTGATACTTTACTCGTTTTCACAGATTGAAACACTGACCGTTTTATATCGCGAATGCCACAAAAACGTAAAACACCTCTCTTCATCATAATCCAATCTGCTGATCGATATAACAATGCGACGTACCATAGAGGCGAGTCTAACGTATTAATAACCCATGCTTTTTTCCCTTGCAATAATCCTTTCGGCAGAGCCCCTTCATATTTATAAGCAAATCCAGCTACGAAAATACGATCGATAAATCCTTTTAAAATTGCTGGCATCCCCCACCACCATATTGGATAGATGAATAGAAGTGTATCTGCTTCTTCTACTAACGTTCTGTACCGAGCTGTTTCCTCTTCATTTACTAAATCACGTCTTTTCTTCTCTTCATGAAACACGAGGACTGGATCAAATTGTTCTTTGTATAAATCAAGTACGGTAACTGAATGATTTGTTTCCTGTAGTCCTTTTTGCACATGATTTAAAATCGCCGCGTTAAAACTTGAAGGATTAGGATGAGCGTATACAATTAGTACATTCACTACATAACAACTCCCTCTATAAGTTAAAGTTTCCCCTTCTTTAACAACTTCTCTACAATTTGCACGTTTTTCGAACTTTGTAATAAACGGTTTAATACAGTAAGTAACTCTTCCTTTTCTAAATCTTTCAGTTTCTCTTTAACTGCACTCTCACCAGTGCCTTGAATATCATAAACAACTGCCGCCATATGTTTACAATAATTTTCATAGGGACACTCACAGTTACTTTCTGAAAAATCTTTGAGGTCGATAACGACTTCATAATTTCCTGCATTACCATTCACAAAAGCAAATACTTTATTATCATGTACTTCAACATCTTCTACATGTCCATCTTCATAATATTCATATCCTCTATCAATAATATATTTCGGAATATGCCTATATAGTTCTTTTATTAAATAAGCATACATAACAACACCTCTTCCTTTAATTCCCTTTTGACTTCCACAACCCCTGCATGTTATTCTAATAACTGTCAAATAGCAAGTCTATATGACAAAATGACTGACACCTATTCGGCGAAGGTGTCTCTTTTCATTTGCAGCCGATATGAATTGCCTCTTTCAGGCACATTCAATTTTTGACACTACACACTCAACACCATTCCCTGTATCAGGCTGCTTTAGCAGTCTTTTACTCTACATACTCCGTTATTTTAAGAAAAAAAGAGAGCTTAGCTCCCTTTTCTCGCCTTATACAATACCCCTTTTTCAGCATAGAGATATTCATCAGCTAATGTAATTTTCCCATCCAGTTTTAGTTCGTCTAATAATCTTGATAAATAAAATTGATGCAACATCTTTTTCGTGAATTTTCCTTCATGATGCGAAACGATATGTTCTTGAATATCTAATAATGATATCGGCTTATCTTGCTCTATCATATATTCATAAACTGTACTACGCAGTTTTACGTATTTTTCGAGTGTCACAGTAATGCGCAACCCCTTTCTTCTTAATATAAATTTTCGTAATCGGTTTTTTTGCAATAAAAAAACCTCTCCGATAAGAAGAAGTTACGTATATATCTTCGTCTTATCTCCCAGAACAAATATGTTCTGCTGGAATTAGCACCTGCATCGCGGTTGCTGGGTTTCATCGGGCCAGTCCCTCCACCTCTCTGGATAAGAAAATATTCACTTAATTCTTACTATACGTAATTCCACTTTAATTGTCAAACAAATATAATAAATATAACAAATTATATTTTCTTCCTTACTGTTCATACTACCCATATACGAACATGCAAGGAGGATTATGAAATGCATCAAAATGCTCGCGGATATGTACAAGATTCTTTTCAATCATTACAAGAAGCTAAAAATTGTTTAGAAGAAGCGCTCGAAACAGTTGAAAAAGATTTTAATCGCGCTCGTATTGAACAATCACTTTATGCTGTTGAACAAGCTATTCAACGTTGCGAGTACACCGTTCACATTTTAGAAAAAGATTAAAAACTTCCCATCTATTGATGGGAAGTTTTTTCAAATGGCATACTTCATAATTATTGCCGTTATGATTAAAAAATATACAGAATTAGCAATTTCTAAAATTCCTACTTTTATAATAGAAATTTTTTTGCCATACAACACAATTGCTCGAATGACACTTGGTATAAAAATAAGAGAACACCACGGATTAATCGCAAATACAATTATCGTTAATAAGATATGATATCCCCAAGATATAAGACGATACTTCGGGTTATTTTTTTCACGAATCATCGTTTTCACATAGAACGTACTACCTAAAAAGTATAAAAATGAAATAAGTGCAATGAATAAAGCTGTATGATCGATTTGCTTCATTGAAAAGTAATAACTAATTAACCCACCGATACAAAACACAATGATTGCACAAATATCATTTAATAGTGCTCTTTCATTTTTTTGACGGGCGTAATACATATTCACTATAAATAATGGAATCATTACTATTAAGAATAAAAGAATTCGCCACTCATATAATAAAGAAATCATCCCAAATAGGAACGCAATGCTGAAATAAACAATGGCAGCTTGTAAAAACTCTTTTTTTCGTCTTTGCTTTATGTACGTAAGAAATGGATACGTGGCTAAATAGATAAAAAACCACGCTAAAAACAATGGAATATGATAAATAGTAGGTTTCCCAAGTATGACACTTAATAAAAAAGGAATAACAAGCATGGCCCATGCACCATGTTGCTTCGGAATAACTAACTTCATTAACTATACACCTCACTTTTGAAAAAAGTTCTCACCTACCATTATACAAATAATTTTATATAATAACGGATGCATATTAAATCAATTTTTTGACAAAAAAATGCTCCTTACAATATGTAAGAAGCATGAAAGAGGCAAACGAATATGTAAGTCGCGACCCTACCTTATATGAGTATGCTTTTCTATGTCACGTTATGCTCATCTAATATACCGTATTTCTTTTTAAATCTTGTAAGAATCGTAATCCATGAAGTACTAAATAGTAATAAGAAAATAACATTCGAAATCGCATGGCTCAAATCAAAGTAAAAACTTGCGATATAATACGAAATGACAGTTTCCCACGTTGCTTCTCGTATAAAACCGAGAAGGCCCCAGAAATTCATAATCCAGCCAAATAAAAAGCCAACAATTACTCCGTAAAGAAGTCTTCCCCATAGCTTTTTCATAAAAAATGTATTACGAAGTAGACCTGCTATAAAACCAATCATGCCCCATGAAAACATTTGCCACGGTGTCCATGGACCTTGTCCTAAAAAAATATTGGATACGATTGCTGCTGTAGCACCAATCATAAAACCAGTTTCACTTCCAAATACAATTGCAGAAACGATAATGACAAAAGAAGTTGGTTGTACACTTGGTAAAATAGAAAATGGCACCCGGCTTACTGCTGCAATTGCCGCTAATACAGCAACGAGAACAATTTCACGTGAAACAAACGCCTTTCTTTCAAAACGGATATAGAAAGGTAACATAATAACTGCTAATATAAACAAACTACTTAACATGTAATAACCGTCCATGACAAGTGTCGTAAGAAGTAATGTGCCGATTATTACTGCAAAGATACATATTATGAATGCAACATATCGTTTGGACACGCTTCGTACACATCCTCCCACGTTAATGCATATGGCAATTCTTTTCGAATGAATCGATTAATAGATGTTGTATAAAAGAAGTTGCCGCTAAAAAATTCTTTCGGTGCATCATTCATAATGACTGTTCCATCAAATAACATCATACATTGATCAACGTATTTCGCTGCAAATTCAATGTCATGCGTCGCCATTACAATTGTTGTTCCTTCTTTTTGCAGCTTCCTAAATAGTTCTCCTACTCTTTCTTTCTTCCATGGATCTAACCCCTTTGTCGGTTCATCAAGTAATAATAAAGTCGGCTTTGATAATAACGTCGTACATAACGCAAGTAATTGTTGCTCTCCTCCGCTACAATCGTGCGGATGGCGTTCTTTAAGCGAATACAACCAAAACTGTTTTAGCGTATCTTCTGCTATTTCTTTTCCTTGTTCTCCGTATAATTCACGTGCACGTTCATACACTTCTTCCCACACTGTATCAAATGTAAAATGATAATATGGATGCTGCGATACATACCCAATACTTTTAAATCGTTCTTTCGAATCAATTTTATGTATCACTTTCCCATTCCACTTTACTTTCCCTCTTCTCGCTTTTTGCAATCCCGCTAAAATCGTTAACAGTGTAGACTTACCTGTACCGTTCTTCCCAACGAGCGCTACCCATTTTCCTTTTTCAATCGAAACTGATAAATCACGTAAAATAAGCGGACTATTTTTTTCATATTGGAACGAAATATGCTCTGCGCTTAAAATTACCTCTTGCTTTTCACTTTGTGCTATTGGCTCATTTACATATGATATCGCTGTAAAATCATTCATTTTCATTTGCGCCTCTCGCACTGTAAACGGAATATCTCTCACATTCCACTCTAAAAATAGCCTTGGAATTTGCGGAATAAATGGATGGAATGTTTCTACTCCCCACATATCCGTAATAACCATTTTAGGACTACCATCATACATAATACGGCCATTATCCATACAAACAACGCGTGTTGCAAGCGGGATAACTTCATCTAAACGATGTTCACTTAAAATAATCGTAATTCCAAGTTCTTCATTAATCCGTTTTAATAATCCTAAAAACTCTTTTGCAGCGATTGGATCTAACTGCGCTGTCGGTTCATCTAATAATAGCAATTTCGGCTGCATAACTAATACCGCAGCTAAATTGACAAGCTGCTTCTGCCCACCAGATAACGTATGAACAGATTGATGCAATAAATCTTGAAATCCTAAAAAGCTAATAAGCTCTGCTATTCTTTTTTGAATAATATGTGATGGTAATCCGATATTTTCTAAAGAAAATGCTAATTCTTGAATCACTGTATCCATAACAATCTGGTTTTCTGGGTTTTGAAATACCATCCCAATTTCTTGGGCAGATAACAAATCAGCTACTTCCTCTATTAAAACATCCTCATAAAATATCTCTCCAGAACGCGTACCAATTGGAAGTAACTCCTTTTTAAAATGTTTTAATAACGTCGTCTTCCCAGATCCCGATTCTCCAGCAAGTGCAATAAACTCACCTTTTTGAACAGAAAGAGAAATATGCTGTAACGCTTTTTCATTTTCATCAGCATATACAAATGATAAATTGTTTATTTCTGCATGCGCCACCATAACCATTCCCTTCCTTCCATTATAATTGGTAAACTAATAAACATCGTAAATACGATAAACATCATCCCATCGTATTGCTGAAATAAAATAGATTCGACTTTCGGATAAATGATTAACTTTCCTCCGCCATACGTACTACATATGATAGCAATTATAAATAGAATACTTAAATAACTGAGCGTATACCAATCTCGTTTTTCCATTCTATAGCGAATATATGTCGTACGTTTCGTTACACCAAATCCACGAGCTTGCATAGAATCTGCCGTTTGCAGTGCATCTTCCAATGAACAAATTAATAATACTTGCAGCAATTGCATACCATTTTTGACGCGTTCAATTATCGAACCTGAATCTACCTGCACACCTTTCGTCTTTTGAATGAGTGTGATTTTCTTTAATCGCCTTATAAACAAAGGAACAAATCTCACTGTAATCATCGTTAACAATGCAACTTTCGGTGAAATTCTTGAAAACAGATATAAAAATTTATGACTGGAAATAATATCATTGTATGACGCAAACGTAAACATAACTGCAACTAGTAATAACCCCATTACTATTCCAAACATAATCGCCTCAAGCTTAATACGGCTATCACCTAACCAAAATAATGTCGTTCGGCCTCTATGCGTTAATAACGAATTAAATAAAATGACCATAAAAAAGAAAATAATTGTGCTTGGTAACATCTTTCTTATCTTTTCGCTATTCCCTTGCATCACATTTAAAATAACAATTAATAGTATTGCTCCAATTAAAAAAAGAGGATGAAGACACATCATACATAGTATCATCACCCCGATATAATAGAAAAAATTCACAAAAGGATGTAAAGAAGAAAAACTTATTTTCATAGCCCTTTACCGAATGCCTTTCTTATTGTAATACGTATACCCACTCAATTGTATCTCCTGGTTTTACCGTAGCTACACCAGCACTATGGTTTGGAAAAGCACCGTTCACACGATATTTCCATCCACTAGTATCCGCAATATCTTTTTCATATAAATCATTAATACCTTTTACATAAATACTATCTCTAGATCCGCTTGCATCAACATCTAATCCTGTACGTTGTAATACTTTATACACTGTATCGCCTTCTTGTACATCCATCTTTTTCGCACCCATTATATATCCGTTATTTCCTTTTACCGAGATTGTTACTTGTTTTGCTTTAGGTACTGGTGGTACTGGTGGTGGCACTGGGTTTGGTGGTGGTACCGGTGTTGGTGGAGCTGGTACACTATTGTTCTCTTCTGACTTTTTCTTTTGCTCCTGCTTCGGTGTTTCTTTCGGCTGATTCACAACCTTTGCTTCTTCTTTTACTTCTGGTGCTTTCGGTTGTTGTTTCTCTTCTTGTGCTTGTTGCTGCTCTGGTTGCTTATTTACAGCCGGCTGTTCTTTCGGTTGTTCCTGTTGTTTCTCTTCTTTCTTTACCTCTGGTTGTGCCTGCGGCTTTTCCTCTTTCGGCTTCTCTTCTACTTTTTGTTCTTGTTTCTCTTTCTGCTCTTCTTGCTGCTTTTGCTCTGATTCAGCTTGCTTTTCTTCTGTTTTTTCTTCCGGCTTCGCTTCATCTTTTTGTTCTTCTTGTTTCGCTACCTCTTCTTGCTTCGGTTCTACCTTCTTCTCAGGCTTTACAGCTGCCTCTTCACATCCGGCAAGTAGCCCGAGCGAAAGCAGTAAAGAAATGAACCATTTCACCTTACTCATCCTATCTCTCACCTTTCATACGAAAATTAGGAGCAAATAATTGCTCCTAATTTTTTGTTAAGCTGCTTTACGTCTCCATAATACATATGCAGAAGCAATACATAATACACCCATACCTACTTCTGTTGCTGCACTATGAGAAGATGCTCCTGTTTTTGGTAGACTGTTACCGTTTCCGATTTTTTTATTCTTAACCGGTTCGTTATCTACAACTACTTTTAGATTTTCATCTTTTGTTTCTTGTTGTACTTGGTTTTGTTCTTTCGGTTCTTCAGTAACTTCTTTTTCTACTACATTATTTTCTGGTTCAACGACCTTTTCTGGCTCTTCAATCGGTTTTGGCTTAATTACATCACCAGCGTCTACATTAGACCAATCATAAATAGATTTTCCCATTTCCTTAAATTGAAGTAATGCTAAAAGAGCCTGTTCTGTAGCCATTCCGTTACCATTTTGATCACTTGGTAACCATTTAAATTCACCATTTGAAAGTTGATATGATAATAGGTTTTGCATTGCCTTATGAAGACGATTTTGATCTACATCTTTAACAAGTGATAATCCAATAATTGCTTGCGCAGTACTATTTGAATTTTCTTGTCCATCAGCTGAAAAACCGCCATTTTGCAGCTGTTCGTTATATAAATACGCAACAGCTTTTTGTATAGCTGGTTTCACATCTGATCGCTCTTGATAAGGAGCTAATGCTGATAAAACCATACCTGTTACATCAACGCTACTAGCACTATCTTTACTACCTGAACTATTATAAGTCCATCCACCGTCTGTATGCTGATTATTTAACAGTGCTTCCACTAGAGCAACTCTGTTCCATTTTGATTCAACTGGAATCTCATACTTCTTCGTATCAAATGCAAGTAAAGCAAATGCATAACCTGTAACAGAATTCACTTTATCTGACTCATACAATTTTTGAACTAAATTATGTCCACCTACATTTTTAGGGTCTGCACTCATTGCATTCATCATAATAATTGTTCTAGCTAAATCTGTCGCTGAAAAACGGTTAATACGCTTTTCTACTTTTTCAGTTACTGACTTAACATAATTTAATTTTGCCTCAATTGGCACATTCTTTCCAGAACGAGAAAGCGCTACAGCTACCCAATCACTTTCAATTCCATCTTGTAACATCTTGTCTGATGTTTTAGAAATGGCTTCATTTAATTGTGCACTTGGAACTTGAATGTTCTCTTGCTTTGGTTGTTCTGTTTTTTTATCATCTTGACCTTCTGGTTTTGGCTCGACTGTCGGTTTACCATTTTCATCTTCCGGTTTTGGCTCGACTGTCGGTTTACCATTTTCACCTTCCGGTTTTGGCTCGACTGTCGGCTTACCATTTTCATCTTCCGGTTTTGGCTCGACTGTCGGTTTACCACTTTCACCTTCTGGTTTTGGCTCGACTGTCGGTTTACCATTTTCGCCTTCTGGTTTTGGTTCTTCTGTTTTACAAGTCCCGAACTTATCTAACGTTTCTTTCAATGTTTCCTGGCTCATATTGCTCCAGTCTGAAACAAAGCGAAAGACAACAACATCTCCAGATTTTAATTTATAACTATCTGCTCCGACTTCTGCAGACTTATCATTTACATCATACAGCCAAGCACTTGTAGCCCCAGCCATTAAACCATCGATTCCTTTTACATATGTTCCAAACGACATCGTTTCAGATTCTACTTTGTCCCCCATGACCTTTTGCAGCAAACTTAAAGCTGTTTCCCCATCTTTAATTTGCTCTTCTTTCGGACATAACATAATGCCTTTTTGTGATTCCCCAATAATTGCAAGTTTTGCTGTATTTCCTTCAGCAAACGTAATATGTACTGTATTCGCAAAAGAAACAAATACAAGTGTCACTGCCATTAAAGACGTAAGCAGCCATTTTTTCAACATTGCCATCCCAAAATTTCCTCCCTTACTACCATCTACACAAAAAAAGGCCCTTCAAGGGCGTGCGATTGACACTCTCTTTTTGTAAGTGTCGAACAAAAATGTACAACACCTCCTACCCGCATTATTCGCGGCTATATTTGTATAGGAAAAATAATTTTGTTTATGAACGTATCATTGTGATAACATTCACTTTTCTTGGCACAACTTACTTCCATTTAAGTTATCGTAAAACGATAAACCTATACATTCTGTAAATTTTAAATTTCTGTATTATTTTACTATTGACAAAGAATTTTGTCCACGCTTTATCGGATTTATTTTCTAAGAATAATAACTTGTTAACTCTTAACTATGTAAACTCTTTTCACTAATAATGACGCCATCTTCATCCGCATAGACATATTCATTTGGATTCCAATCCACTTTTCCAAAGTGCAATGAAATATTTCGTTCTCCTTTTCCTTCTTTCACACTTCTATTTGGCATCGTTCCTAACGCTAAAATACCAATATTAATATTCTTTAGTTCACTAGAATCACGAACATACCCATTCACAATAATTCCTGCTAACTTTCTTTCTTCCGCAATAGCTGCCAAATTATCACCGAGTAACGCACAATTAGTAGACGCTCCGCCATCAACAACTAATACTGTTCCTTCTGGTAATGTTTGCAATCCTTCCTGCACTAGTACATTATCATCTTTCACTTTTACAGTTGCAATTTTCCCGTGGAATTGTTCTTTCTTCCCAAAAGATCGAAAAGACTGACGACATATTTGTAATTCCTTTTCAAATTCATCACATAGATCCGTAGTTTTCCACATCTTATTCCCTCTTTTCCTTTTTCTTTCTACATAACATATTCTTGGCTTATTTTCGTTTCCCTGTCTAACATTGCAATAATTTGTATGTACGGGAAAGGATACAAAAACTATTGCCTTAAGAAGCCACCTTTATTATAATCTATTTCACAGATTAAATTCAGAATATTAAAAATTAACCAAGTGAAGAAGGAGGGATTTTATGCAAATACAAACTGAGGCAAAAAAACAACCTAGTAAACAAAAGTTTAAAATGCCTGATGCTTACGTACTACTATTTTTTATTGCCTTACTTTGCGCCATTGCTACGTATTTCGTTCCTGCTGGAGAATTTAAAAGGGTTACAAACGGGACCGTTACAACAACAATACCAGGTAGCTACCATTCTGTTCCGCAATCACCCGTAGGATTTGTTTCTTTTTTTACCGCTATTGAAAAAGGAATGACCCTTGCTGCTCCTATTATCTTTCTAATTTTATTTACAGGTGGAGCCATTGCAATTCTTGAAAAAACAGGTGCCCTTGACGGTTTAATCTATCATGTTATTAACAAATTTCGTAATCAGCAATTACTTTTCATTTGTATCGTTGCTGCACTTTTTTCTATTCTTGGAACGACTGGCATTATCGTTAATTCAGTTATCGGTTTTATCCCCATCGGCATCATCGTTGCACGCACATTGAAATGGGACGCTATCGTCGGTGTAGCAATTATTTATTTAGGTACTTATGCTGGCTTTAATGCTACTATTTTATCTCCCTCACCTTTAGGCATTTCACAAAAGATTGCAGAACTTCCGATGTTTTCCGGAATTGGTTTACGCACCGCAATCTATATATCTTTTTTACTTGCCACTATCCTTTATATAAATTGGTATGTAAAGCGCTTGAAAAAATCGAATAAAGGAAGCATTCTTGGCGATAACTGGTTTCCAAGTAACGCTCTTTCAAGCGAAAAAGAAACAGAGAAAAAAGAAGTCCCTTGGACTATACGTCATAAATTAATTTTACTCGTTTCAGCTTTATCATTAATTGCATTTTTAATAGGCGCTTTTCGTCTACATTGGACGGACGCAGAAATGACCGCTACTTTTATTTTCATAGCAATTACAGCCGGAATAATAGGTGGCATGAAAGCAAACGATATCGCTTCTACTTTTCTAGCGGGCTGCCAAAATCTCATATATGGTGCTTTAATCGTTGGAATGGCTCGTTGTATTTCAGTCATTTTAGAACAAGGAAAATTGCTTGATACAATTGTTAACCAACTCGCACAAGCTCTCGAAGGACAAAGCCCTGTATTTGGTGTTATCGGTATGTACGTAAGTAGTGCCGCATTACATTTCCTTATTTCATCCGGGACAGGAGAATCGGTTATTTTTATTCCGATATTAGCTCCATTAGCTGATTTCATGCACATTACACGCCAAGTTACAGTACAGGCTGTTATGCTTGGAGAAGGTGTAGTCAACTGCTTAAATCCAACTTCCGGTGTTTTAATGGGCGTTCTCGCAGCAAGCGGCATTTCTTACGGCAAATGGATTCGATTCATGGCTCCACTTGCATTCATTTGGTTTATCATTGGACTTGTTTTTCTTATTATTGGGGTGAATATTGAGTGGGGACCGTACTAAAATACCCATATATACTTAACTTGATAAAATATCTATCCTATTCTCCTCTTCAATCCTATAAAAATCATTTATTCTAGTAAACATATAAGAAGGGATTGATCATAATGATCAATCCCTTTTATCAAAATATAATACCTTTAAAAATCTTAGTTCCAAATTTTATTTACCCATTCAGGATGATCAATAAAAGGATTGCGGTTATGTTGATATTTTGTAAAAATCACTTCATTACGCTTTCGCTCTAAATCATCGACCGGGTCTTGTTCATTCCATTTTAATAAAACAGATAGTTTCCCCATGTATGCATCTTTATTGTTATTCACTTTTTCATTTAGTTCTAAATCTATTTCGCCGTTGTCCCCCTCGTAACGAACAGCCATATAAAACAGCATTCTAGCAATATCTCCTTTTACACTATCACGAGGTTCCCAAGAATCACTATCATATTTACATTCTGTCGCTTCAGAATGATTTACACCACCGTTATCAAAATCCAGATTTCCACGTGAACTATTTACAGATACATCCGTCGCTCTTAAATGATGTAGATCTGTTCCAGGTCCTGCAGTCGTTCCAAAGTCACCGTGAGATTTTGCCCAAACATGCTCTCGGTTCCAGTTATTTACTCCTGATCCATTCGTAAGCTTCCCTTGCGAACGACCAGTATATAAGAGTAACACATTATTTTTATTATTTGGATCTTCATCAGTATCTCTTAGTGCTTCCCAAACCGCACTGTATGATAACTTTGTATGATTATCAATAATATTATGCAGTTCCTTCTTTAATTCTAACCCCGTTTTTCCTATTGCGTTATTATAATATGTATCGTCATAACTTTTTACAATAATCTCTTGTGCTGATGCAGGAGCTACTTCACCGTGTATAGTATCTGTGAATGATAGCGATGCAGAACCTAAAATAAAAAATGAAGATAGTGTAATCATAGCAATCTTTGTATTTCGAAACTTCATATACCCATTCCCCTTTAAAATATAATTTGAAGCTATTCACTAAAAAGTGCTTTCTAACCCCCGAAACCTTTTAGAAATCCATACCCCTTTTCTGTTTATTTAATACACGACTCTATCCAGTCTGTATCACTTCTAAACTTTTTGTTTATTCACATTCCAAACAATTTCACTTTTTACATGGAATATCCTTCTCTTATAAAGATTATTAAAATATTCTTTACAATTAAAAAGTAGTTTAATATTAACTTATAAATTTAAATTTATTTATGCAATAATGCATATTTGATAAATACTTTAAAAAACAGTTTGAATAAAAAGCATTCAAAGAAAACCATGCCACAAAACAGATACAATCTAAGACAGAAATAATAAAAATCAAGATGATAGCTCGACTTTTCCCTTTTCTATAACTGTCTTTATTTTTGTGTAAAACCTTTCTTTCTCTGAATAATACGTACAAAAATAGATTGGATACCATGTAGGCACCAATCTATTTTAATTAAAGAAACTGTGTCAATTCTGAGTTCACAACACGTTGTGCAGTAATGATAACACTGTCAGCTGTTAGTCCATAAACACTATATAGTCCACCAGGTTGATTAGGAACAATTTGAACTTCATATTCAAATGCTTGTCCAAAAGCAGGATGAACTAAACTTAGAGTTGCAAAAGTAGAAGCATTAGAATTCACATTGAAGTTTACCTGTTCAATTAATACTAATGAACCGTCAAGTCTAAAAACTCTAGCTACTCCAGTAAGTGGGCCCGCAGTACGGTTAAGGATCTTTACCCTAACTCTATTTGCATTAGCAGGTTGATTTCCTACGTTTTCAATTGGTCCTGTAGTAAGTGCCATATAACATTACCCCCATTATATTATTATGATATTCAACGGTATATATTGACGTTATAGTTTAATTACCCAATTTATTTTAAATAAAAAAGCTTGTTTCTTATATTTTCTATAAGAAACAAGCTTTTTTTTTCAACTACCATTCCTAAGACAAGTTTATCCGTCTCGAAAACATTTACAGTTACTTGACGTTTATGCTGGAGCAGAACTACTACTATTTACTTTGCATTGAATCTATATATTTTTTAACTACTTCATATACATATTCTTGATTTGCGGCTGCTGTATTTGGGTTATATTTCCCGCCGTTTGTTTTATTATTAGATAATACTCGAATCCCTAAAAATGGGACATCATAAGCTTTCGCGATTTGAGCTGCAGCAGCTCCTTCCATTTCTTCTACAGATGTACCGTATTTTGTATGGAACCACTTAATTCTATCTACTTCATTATTCCAAAGGTCTGCTGAGCCTATAGTACCTTCAACCACTTTACCTTTTGTATATTTATCTTTTACCGCATTAGCTGCTGCAAGTAAATCCTTATCTCCTTCGTAGTATCGGATTTTCTCAGCATTTGGATCTTCTCCTGCACTTCCTTCAGAAGCCATTAAGTCCATAGATATCCATTTTTTCGGCTCAATTCCTTGATTCTCATCCATATTTGTTGTTTTTAATGAACCTATATTTGCAACTTGTTTTCCTAATACAATATCAAATACATTTAAATTTGGATCATGTCCACCTGATGTTCCTTGGTTAATAATTGCTGTAGGTTTATATTTTTCAATAGCCACCGCTGTAGCAGCTGCTGTATTCTCCATTCCTTTACCTGTTTTCGCAACGATTACAGGATAATTGTCGACAGTTCCTTTATAAAATACAAAAGTTCCAGACTTTTCTTCTTTCACATTTTTTAGCCTTTTCGCAAACTTTTCTGCTTCTATCGGCATTGGCCCTTGAATTAAGATAGGTTTTTGATTGCTTTTTTCCTCAACTTGTTTCGGACTCGCATTACATCCCGCAAGTATCGAGAATGACAATGCAACAGTAGTTACTAGGGCAGCACATTTTTTCAACGTATTCTTCTTCATAAATAATCTCTCCTCTTTCTCTTGTTGTGTTTTCTATACTCGATGCTTTTGGTCCAAACAAAAAAGTTCTAGAAATTGTAGAAGAATCTCTACTTTCTAGAACTACGGTAGTCAAAGTTAATTGAGCAAAAGATAAAACAAATGCCAAATTATAGATCGGTAGCGCTCATTAGCATAGAACGGCCGAATACTTTAACCCGTAGTCCAGTTCTTTCATTGGGAACTAGGTAGAAACGCTCGGACCATATTACCGAGTATATACGAGTGATGTTATTCAAAATTATTATATGGATAATATAACAAACTATTAGTGTGCGCGCAATTAAAACATGAACATTTTTCGTTAAGTTTTTAAAAATGTTCGTTTTTAAAGATAAATCCGATAAAAAAATAACCTTCCCAAATAACTTACATCGTAAAAAAATTATATACTAAACTAGTTTATCCTACAGCAATCGTTAATGAAAATCTTCCTAAAATAAAAAGAAGTCCCATAAAACTAGAACTTCTTTTTATATGTATATTTACTTCGTTACCTCTCCAAACTGCGCTCTCGTCACTTTCGCCAAGTCATCCACTTTCAGCTCAATTTGTATACCAATCTTCCCGCCACTTACGATCATCGTTTCAAGTGATTGGGCGCTTTCATCGATACATGTAGAAAATAACTTCTTCATTCCGACTGGTGAACAACCACCGCGAATGTATCCTGACACTTTCGTAATATCTTTTACAGGAATCATTTCAATCTTCTTTTCACTTACTGCTTTTGCGGCAGCTTTTAAATTTAATTCCTCATCTACTGGGATGATAAACACATGATAATTTTTACTATTCCCTTGAGCGATTAACGTTTTATATACTTCTCTCACTTCTCGTCCAATTTTCTCGGCTACTGATACGCCATCAATTTTCCCATCGTCTGGATCATATGACATCATCGAATATTCGATCTTTTCTTTATCTAATATTCGCATCGCATTTGTTTTATCTTTTTTCATAACGTTCTCCTTAAAAGGTTATTTCATATTATTAAGTTTTATTATACACCCTTTTCCATTTCTCCTACATAACTTCACGTATATTTCAAAACTAAAAATATTGATAATTCAAAAATCATCTGATATAATTTGGAAAAACTTACGTTAAGGAGAGATTTGCAATGCGAAATTTTAATACTTCTTTCCAACTTCATCATCATACGTAACGCCGTGTATCCGAAGAAAAATTTTTCTTCGTGGGTACAGGGCTTTTCCTGTTGACCCACGAAGCGTTCATAAAGCTATGTGGGTATTTTTATACCTGCATAGCTTTTTTTAATTAAAAAAAGGAGTGATTACAATGGAAATGAAAAATGTAAAAGGAACGAAAGACTATTTACCAGAGGAGCAAGTGCTGCGAAATAAAATTAAAAGAACTTGCGAAGATACATTTGAACGATACGGATGCAAACCGTTAGAGACACCAATGTTAAATATGTATGAGCTTATGTCTTACAAGTACGGTGGTGGCGATGAAATATTAAAAGAAATATATACACTTCAGGATCAAGGAAAACGTGACCTTGCCTTACGATACGATTTAACTATTCCATTCGCAAAAGTCGTGGCAATGAATCCGAACATCCGCCTTCCGTTTAAACGTTATGAAATTGGGAAAGTATTTCGAGATGGGCCAATTAAACAAGGAAGATTTCGTGAATTTATACAATGCGACGTTGATATAGTCGGTGTAGAATCAGTCATGGCTGAAGCGGAACTCATGAGCATGGCGTTTGAGCTGTTCCGAACATTAAACTTAGAGATAACGATCCAATATAATAACCGAAAACTGTTAAATGGTATTCTTCAGGCCATTAACATCCCTACTGAATTAACAAGTGACGTCATTTTATCATTAGACAAAATCGAAAAGATTGGGATTGATGGTGTACGAAAAGATGTATTAGAGCGCGGAATTTCTGAAGAAATGGCTGATACAATATGTAATACTGTATTATCTTGTCTAAAGCTTTCAATTGATGACTTTAAAGACGCTTTCAATACTCCAATCGTTGCCGATGGAGTAAACGAATTGCAACAATTACAGCAATATTTAATCGCTCTTGGAATAAATGAAAATGCTATATTCAATCCGTTTTTAGCGCGAGGACTTACAATGTACACAGGCACCGTATATGAAATCTTTTTAAAAGATGGATCGATTACATCTAGCATCGGTAGCGGCGGTCGATACGATAATATTATTGGGGCATTCCGTGGCGATAATATTAGCTATCCAACAGTCGGTATTTCATTCGGTTTAGACGTTATTTATACAGCACTCTCACAGAAAGAAACGATATCATCTACAGCGGATGTATTTATCATCCCACTCGGGACAGAATTACAATGCTTACAAATTGCCCAGCAATTACGTTCTACCACTTCCTTAAAAGTCGAACTCGAACTAGCAGGACGCAAATTAAAACGTGCTCTTAATTATGCCAATAAAGAGAATATCCCTTACGTGCTTATTATTGGTGAAGAAGAACTTAGTACAGAAACCGTTATGCTGCGGAATATGAAGGAAGGTAGTGAGGTGAAGGTTCCCCTTTCTTCTTTAAGTAGTTATTTATAATACGAACCACCCTCGTTTGGGTGGTTTTTCTATTTTATAGATAAGGAAACAATTAGTTAACATAAAATAATTATATTATACTAAAAACCACAAGTGTTTAATATCCAATCACCTATCTTTTTTGGTAATATATAGATATTAATTATTTTAGGAGGATTTACTTTGAAAACTTACATACAAGCACTAAAGTGGCCTACAGGGATCTATCATCTTTTATTACTTCCTTGCTATTATATATTTCCAAGTCTTGTTAACCTAGATGGGATACCTTTACTACTATTGATTGCTTTACATATCACTACTATTTTATTAGCTAAAAAAGCAGGCATGAATACGTACGCTCATTATATAGGTATTATCGTTACTCTAGTTGCCTTCTTTCCTTATATAGAAATCCTTCTACATATGATAGCAGCCATTTTTCTTTTATTAGATGCTGTTTCTATGAATGCAAAAGAAGTGTATGATTCATAGATGGATAAAATGAAACTTTAATCCATAGAGTTTTGAGATAGGTTGGCAAAAAGGATTTACTTTTTAAGTAAACCTTTTTTTCATTTTTAATTACTTTCCTTACTCAAGACTAATAAAAGAATATTCTGTTTATTTTTTATAAATTTCTAAATATTTATAATACATTCAAATTAACATACATTTTAGTTATGTAAAAAATCTAAGTTTTAAGGAGATGAATCCATGCTGAAAAAGTTGGTAGCAGGTGCATTATTAACTGTTTTGTCGTTAACTGGAGGACTGGGATCAGTATCAGCTAGTACCGAAAAGGATTATTCGATTAGCTCTTTTGAATATGTAACTGTAGATGAAAAGACTGTAGATTCGTTTAACAAATTGGGTGCTCCATCTAAGGAAGACGTAAAAATAACTGTAGTTCTACCGAAACAAAATCAAAATGGAGACTGGTTATCTTATGGATTTTCGAACAAAGAAAGTTTAGATTCTTTTATTGAAAAAGACAAACAAAGGTTGAATAATACAATCAATCCCCTTGGTGTTGGAGGGAGCGGACCTAATAGTACAGATTTCTATGAACATGCAAATAAAGGTGGCGAGTATTTTTCTCTTAGTAGCGGTTTTAAAAATTTGCCTCCTAATTGGCAAAATAGAATTTCTTCTGTAAGTACAGCATCCCCTACTGCTAGCTATTCGACAACGCTATGGGATCGTACTTCAACTGAAGGATATGGTAAAGGTATCGTCTTCAAACACTCTGATTGGTATGGTAAAACTGTAAACTTGAATGACTTTGCAATTTCAGCAGTTGAAGTTAAAAAGTAAAAAACATAGAAATAAAGTGAAACTTTAATCAGTGGGGGTTTTGTTCATCCCCCACCTAACTTCTTTGCTTCCACTGAATTTTGAGGTGGGGATCTTACTGCCCGTTAATGCGGGATAAAAGGTGTCTTTACGTATGGAAAACACCTTTTATTTCTACAACTCTTAACTATTATTTTTCGTATTCCTACTTTCCAAAACTTTCTCCATATTATGAGTCGCCCATTCCATCATTAATAGAATCATTGGACGTAGTGATTCACCAAGCTCAGTTAACGAATATTCTACTTTAGGTGGAACTTCACGGTATACTTCACGATGGATGATGCCGTCTGCTTCAAGTTCTCTCAGCTGCAGTGTTAACATTCTTTGTGTGATATTAGGTTTTAATCTTTTTAATTCATTAAACCGCTTTGTACCATCTAATAAATGATACAAAATAACCCCTTTCCATTTTCCACCAATAACCTCAACCATAGCTTCAACTGGACAAGAATATTTATTTAAAAATGGGTAATTTATATTATTTTCATTCGAACAATCCATCATAACTCCTTTCCCTTACCAATAGTATCTTTTTTGATACTATAACACAAAAATGTGCGTACTTGTGTCTATGTTACTTTAAAAATATAATTTACTTACAAAATAAATTAACGAAAAGAGGAACTTTTATGACAAATACAAAAGAAATTACAAAAGAGAAAATTATGGAGGCTTTTCATTTCAGACATGCATGTAAAGAGTTCGATCCTATACACAAAATTTCAGAAGAGGATTTTAAATTCATTTTAGAAACAGGCAGATTATCTCCTTCTTCTTTTGGATATGAGCCTTGGAAATTTATTGTCGTACAAAATAAAGAATTAAGAGAAAAACTACAACCGTATTCATGGGGCGCTGGTGGGCAACTTGCAACAGCAAGCCACTTCGTCATTGTTCTTTCAAGAAACATTAAAGATATGCACTATGATGCAGAGTATATTAAATATATGATGAACGATATTATTGGATTGCCTGAAGACACTCAAAAAATTAGATATGAATTCTTCAAAAAGTTCCAGGAAACAGATTTTAACTTATTACAATCCGATCGTGCTGTATTTGATTGGGCATCTAAACAAACTTATATTGCTTTAGGTAATATGATGACGAGCGCAGCTCAAATCGGTATTGATTCTTGTCCAATAGAAGGATTTGATAAAGAGGAAGTAGATTCTTTACTTCGTCAAGAAGGCATTATACAAGGCGATAACTTTGAAGCATCAGTTATGGTTGCCTTTGGTTACCGTAAAGAAGAGCCAAAGCGTGATAAAACAAGACAGACTATGGATACAATTGTTGAATGGATTAAGTAATATAGCACACACAAATAATGCTCCTAATAGCTGGATACTTATACTAAAGAACTATCAGTCGTTTTTCTTATGTATGAATTTGATTTTTCATGGAAAGATATATTAGTATGTATACAGTTTGAGCGCTCTATTTTTTAGAGTCGAACAGGAGGAGAATGAATATGTCTGATATTGAAGTTGGCGAAGTGTTTACTCTTAGTGATGAGAATAACGAAGAGCAAGAAGTAGAAGTACTTGGAGCGATGGATGTCGAAGGCGCAGAATATATTGCAGTTGCCTTTGTTGAAGATATCCAAACAGAAACTGAGGAAGACATTGATATTTTCTTTTTAAAAGTAGAAGAAGATAATGAGTTTTCATACATTGAAAATGATGAAGAGTTTGATAAAGTATCTGCTGCGTTTGAAAAGATTTTGGATGAGCAAGAGCAAGAATAGTATGAATGAAAAACATGAGGGCGGATGCATATCCGCCCTCTTTTTATTTATTACTCATCCAGAGACTCACGCAGTAATTGCAGTACATCTTTCATCGCAAAAGGTCCATCTTTTTTAACATGCTCCGCAAATTCTGAAACGAGACGTAATGTTCTCACACTTTCGATTGGATGTTCTCCTGATGCACTTTCAGCTGAAAGCATAACTGCATTCGTCCCGTCCAGTACAGCTTGAAACACATCAGTCACCTCTGCTCTTGTTGGAATAGAATGATCTACCATAGATTGAAGCATTTGTGTTGCTGTAATGACATATGTATTCGTTCGATTACATTCCTGAATCATCATTTTCTGTAAAAGCGGAATGCATTGATACGGTAACTCTACTCCTAAATCGCCCCTTGCAATCATAATTCCATCTGCTTCTTTACATATATCTTGAAAATTCTCGATTGCTTCCATCGTTTCTATTTTTGCAATTACATTAGGTGACGTTTCTTTATACTGTTGTATAAAATCCCGTATTTCTTTTATATGACTAGGTTTTCTTACGAAAGAACACGCGATAAAATCAACATTCTCTTCTAAAAGAAACTGAATATCTTTTTTATCTTTCTCTGTAATAGCTGGTAAACGAACAGCCGCATCTGGTAAATTAACTCCTTTATGAGATGAGATATTGCCACCTGTTTTTACCTTCGTTTCTATTTTGTCCGTACTTATCTTTTCAACAATTAATTCAACTTCTCCATCATTAATCAAAATTCTACTGTCTACTTTCACATCATTCGCAATTCCTTCATAATCAACGCTTGCTTCTGTATTACTCCCTGTAACTGGTTGTGTATGTAAAATAAAAGAATCTCCTGCCTGAAGTGTAATTTGCTCTCCCTTCACTTCACCTAATCTTATTTTAGGACCTTGTACATCACCCAAAAATTTAATAGAGTCATCTAATGATTTCACTAAACGAATGATGTCTTTATGACTTTCATGCGTGCCATGCGATAAATTTAGTCGAACAATTTTCATACCATTCTTTATTAACTGTGCTAACGTTTCTTTATTATTACTTGCGGGTCCAATTGTACAAATTCGATCAATTGTCATTTTTGTCACCATCCTTTTTTAAATAAGTTTCCCATATGAATTTAAAAATAACAGACATAATGACATGAATAGATTAAAATTCACACAAATTTCATAAGGTTAAACCTATATTCCTTGCTGGCTAAGCATTAGAAGATATATTCGCTTTTTTGCAAATGAAGATATGTTGAATTGAAAGTAAAAGAAAAGTTAAATATGGGATAAACCATTGAGAATTTCGAATTTTTCATATATTGTACGAATTGAGTTCGAACTCAAAAATTTAAAAAGGTGGGAAAATTAGTGAATATGAAAAAATCTTTATCGGTGACAACTTTAGGGTTAGCGGTTTTAGGTTTTGGTTTTACTAATAACGCAAGTGCTTCAGAGGTCGACACTGTAGACAAGCAGCCCGTTTTAGTTGACTTTGATACAATTCAATCAACAAAAACATCTATTGTTCCTAGTTTGACTGTTGCAGCTGCACCTAAGAATGACTCTAACATTAGCGTATATACTCCCTTTTTTGGTAACCCATATGCAGTTGCGAAATCGAAATCAACTACGACCGAAGACTATGTTTATGCAAAAGCAAGAACTTTCAATGGCGATGGCTCATTAGTAAATACGAAAAGTAATAGTGCAAAAAAATCATCCTTTGTAAATGCTACAGCGACCAACACAAGCGTTTATTATGGAGATGATTACGCTATCGGTAATCATACCTATAAATTAAGTGGTTATAATGATGTAAATCACGAAACAAAAGCCTTCTGGTAAGAAAGAGAAAAAAGATATGCATCTTGCATATCTTTTTTCTCTAATACTTTACATATATTGAGGTGCTATTTATGAAACAAATATATATTATTAGCGGTGTTTTACTTATTTCATTACTTACAATTTATATTTTGTTCAATACTTCAATCATACAACCTCATCCTCTTTCCATAGAAAATAAACGAGAGCAACAAACCAATACTATTTCTTACGGATTGAAGGATAATCAAGGCCAACATATCAACAATGGCAGTACAATTACTAGTGAGGATAATAAAATTAATGTAACATTATCATTCGTACATACTATTAATGAAAACCGAAAATATGGATTAATTGTTCTAGAAGATTACGAACAAAAACCTTTTAGAATAGAAGATACTACTAATGAAATATCACACTATTTTTTTGATATGAAACCAAACAGTTCAATTACTACGAAAATCTCTTTACACACCTCTCCTAATGGAAATGAATTAACCTTTTTAATAATTAAAAAACCTGAATACAAATTAAAAGATAATAACTTAAATAAAGCAGCAATTTTAGAAGATATTCTAAGTATGCGATATTCAATGCATCCTTTTCAGAAAGAAAACGAAAAAATAAAACTCTCCCTTATAGATCCAGATGCTATTTTAAAAGATGGTCTTTACGAACCATTATTTGTTACGAACCGTGAAGAGAACTTACAAACTGTCTTCTTTGAAAAGGAAGGCAAGCAATTAACCCTATCAAACGGTAATGAAACGAATGATGAAATGACTTACGCAATCGTAGCTTTTAAAGATTGGAAACAAGTTGAAATATTTAACAATAGAAAAGTCGTTTATACTAAGGTTGCACCTGAAACAAGACAAATCTTTAATTTCACATTGCCTTCAGTGGATCAGGAAAGTAATTTTCAACTCGTCGCTTTTCCATTTCCTTTTAAAGTTAGCGAAGAAGATTATATCAGTCAACAAGCATTCAGTTCCTTTCGCATCGTAATTGAAAATGATAATAAATAAGTTATACTGTGCACATTACAACAACCTAAAAAAGGCCTACTCACACGAGTAGGCTTTTGAAACTATGAAAGTTTCGTCAATAACTGATTTAAATCTTTTTTCGTTTTCGTCGTTAATGATTTCATTTTATTAATATCGATTTTTTCTTTCTCCGCTCCTACAATTAACGGATACATACTTTGACCGATTGTTTTAGAATCCGTCGGATGTGATGCTTCTAGCTCTTTTTCAATCACGTCCCACTTTTCATTAATTTGTTTGCCAAGCTTATTCACTGTTTCCAATTTTGGATTAGCAGCTAACTGCTTGTCCAAGCTATCAATTAATGCCACAACTTCTTTAACGTTCGTTTTCACAGCAACACTTTTCTTCGGATCTTTCGTTGTCTTTTCGTTATTGTTTGTGTTTGAGCTTGTACTTGTGCTTTGATCTGCTGTTTTCCCGCTAGTCGTTTGGTCATTCGTTTTTCCTGTCGTTTCTTTTTCTTTTGTTTTCACATTCTCATTTTGAGTTGACGTTTTGCCGTTACTTTCTGTTCCTGATGATTCTTTCGTATTTTTTGCATCTTTATCTGTTTTTTCATTTGAAGAAGTATTTGTTTCTTTTTCAGTATCTTTCGTTGTTTTGGACGCTTCATCTGCACTTGTCGTTTTTGCTTCTCCTTCATTTTGCGCTGTTACTTGCTCTTTCTTTTCTGCCTCTTTATCTGCTGATGGACTACAAGCTGCCATAGTAAGCATTGTACCAATTGTTATCGATGCGATAGCGACCTTTTTCATTTTCATATAAATCCCCCTATGTTTACTTTATTTATCCTCCCCTTTACGATTCGATTTCCCCTTAAAAAATCCCTTTTCATACGAATTACCATCTTTCCGACAGTAATCTTCATAATAATACGGACAAAAACTGATAAACTCATTTTAATATTCGAGTTTCTTCTACTTCATTTTTCTGCTCGTAAGTAAAAGAAAAAGAGTATATTGTCACATTAAGAATTACTATCTTTATATGACGATATACTCTTCTATCAAATTTTTATCTTTCTTGACATTTTATTTATACAAAAAAATAAAATTTCCTTTCGTTTTTTGTTTCTCAACATTTGTTAACATAATATTTTTATGAATAACCACCATTCGAGTGAATAACTTGCCCAGTAACCCATTTCGCTTCTTCACTTACTAAAAAAGAAATTAAGCGCGCAGCATCCATTGTTTCTCCAACTCTACCTTGCGGGAATTTCCATACTAAATAATGTTTTAATTCCTCTGTAATCCACCCTGTATTTGTTGGTCCTGGATCAACGGCATTAACAGTAATCCCCTTCTCCATCGCTACTGGTGCTACTGACTTTGTAAATGCTTCAATTGCCCCTTTCGTTGCTGCATATGCTAGTTCATCTGGCATTGGACCTACTGACTGTCCTGAAGTAAGATTAATAATACTCCCGCCCGTTTTAAGTGAATAATGTTTTATAAACAATGAACTTAATAGCATAGTAGCCCGAATATTAACTGTATAATGTTTATCCAACTGCTCTACATCTAATTCCTCAATTCTCGTATGAGTAGAATATACTGCATTATTAACTAGAATAGATGGATCACCTAACCGTTCTGATACCATATAAAACAAACGATTTGGCGAATAAGACTGCGATAAATTGATTTCTGCCATTTCACATCGAACATCGTAACTTTCAATTTCCTTTTTCAGCAAAAAGGGTTCTTGATCACTCATTCCCCATGGCATCGCTTTATCATACTTTGGCCAGTACGTGAAAAAAATGTCTATCCCCTTTTGAGCAAGCACCTTGCATACAGCTGCACCAATTCCATTCAGACGAGTTGCCCCTGTTACAATTGCTATTTTCTTCACCTTTTTCTCCTCCATCTATACACAGATCCCCTGCATGAATACAGAGGATCTATCTTCTTATTGAATATTTGACAGTATACGTTCAGCACCTAATTTTAACATTTTAATAAAGATATAATTTACAATCGTAAACATTACAAATAAAACGATAAACATAACCCACAGTCCGACATGAAGGAAGAAGTATAATACACTTACTCCCCCCACAATAATTAAAGCTATTAAAATATTAGCTAAAAAATTCCACAAAGTGGTATATCGGCTCTTAAATAATTTCTGCTCTGTATCCCAATGAATATCTGCAGTTTGCGCGTCCCAGCGTGTTCCGATTAAATTAATTAATAACAACCCGTTCGCACTTAGTAAAAACCACAGTATCATAAAGACTGGAGAAATCCCAGCTACAACTGCCATCGTAATACCGAATACTGCTAAAATGATCACATTAATTAACCAAGCAGTGATTGCTTTCGCAAAAAAGATATCCGAAGCCTTTACTGGTAAATAACGATTCACAAACCAAGAGCTTCCATCTCGCGAAAATGACGTTGTTGCAATGACGTTACTACCCATTAAAAATAACGATGCACAAAGACCAACACCAATTGCAAATCCTGTTGTCTTTGGATTGTTAATATACTCTGTAATAAACTTTAAATTTCCATCTTGCACAAATAAAATAAAGAACAACATAATTGGCATAACGAAAGTTTGTACAATGCAATTTAAGAAAAATTGTGGTGTACGGAATAACGTTTTAAATTCTTTTTTCACATACGCTTTTAAATGCGAACTTTGTACTGTTGATTTCTGTAAACCTTCCGCCGAAATAACTTGTTTCTTTGCTGTACTCGTTGAAAGTCCAATAACCCCTTTTAAATATGTACGCTCTGCTATGTAATAAAACAACACAAAGAAGACAAATGAAATAACTGCAAAGATTATTACATATAAAGGTCCCTTCCAATTTGCATTTTCTACTAATGCCACTGCTCCAAAATATGTAGTTGGAAAATAATTTGTCATTTGTACTAAAAGAGAAGATTGATTATTTACAAGGTATTCCGCAGCCCCATCTCCAGAAAACGCACTTTTATTTCTCCACTGCATAAATACGTTAATTCCTACAATAAATAATATACTTACGATTCCAATAAATATATTTCCTCGATCTTTATTTTTCGCTATATTTGTATACCTCATAATAATTGTCATCAGTAACGAAGCTAATACTAACGGCACGATTGGGAAGAGTAAGTAAATAAAAATCATATATATGTAATATGTAATAAATGCGCCACTTTTTAAACCGTACGTAATGAAGATTGGTAATAAAATGAATGAACTCATTACGTATTGTGTAATTAATACCGTTAAAAATTTTGCCGAAATAATTTGCGCTGGTTTTAATGGTAACGGCAGTAACATTTCAATATCATTGCTGTAGTAAAATACAGTTAAAATGTTCGTTATACTCATTAAAAATACCCATATACTCGCAATCGCAAGTCCCATTGCAATAATCATTCCCGGCCCTTGCCCTAATTGTTTCAGACCTTCATACATTCCGTGCGTCATCGAACCAAATATTAAAAATCCAACAAATAAAATAGCTGCAAATGAAAATAAATACGCCCATCGCTTCTTCTTATCTGCTATAAAATCTGCGTAATTTAACTTTAATAGTACCTTCGTTAACGTCCAAATTTTACTCATTGCCCGTCATCTCCAAGAACATTTTTTCAAGTGATTCATTGGATTTAAAATGATCTCTCATTTCATCTAAATTTCCTTTAAACTGCAAATTCCCCTTATTAATAATAGCAACCCGGTCACATATTTTTTCCGCTACTTCTAATACGTGTGTAGAGAAAAATACAATCTTTCCTTTATCCGCATGTTCTCTCATCATTTCTTTTAAAATATATGCAGATTTCGGATCAAGCCCTGTTAACGGTTCATCTAAAATCCATACATCTGGTTCATGCACGAGCACACCAATAATAACGATTTTTTGTCTCATACCGTGCGAATAACTTTGAATTTGATCAGATAATGCATTATAAAGATCAAACTTCTTCGCTAAAGACTCTATTCGTTCTTGTCTTACTTCTTTCGGCACTTCATACATATCAGCCATAAAGTTTAAATATTCAATTCCTTTTAAACGTAAAAACATATCTGGGCTATCCGGCACATAACCAAACGTCTTCTTCGCTTCCATCGGCTCTTCCATAATATTTTTTCCGTTAATCGTAATAGTCCCTTTGTCCACCCCGTGAATGCCAGTAATCATCTTAATTGTCGTGGATTTACCCGCACCATTCGGTCCTAAAAATCCAAAGATTTCGCCGCTAGGTACAGATAAACTTAAATCTTTTACTGCATAAGTAGACCCATTATAACTTTTTGACACATTCGTAATTTCAATCATTCCATCCAATCCTTTCCTTAATTACCAAATAACTATATTGATATTATAGCATACTTCTATTTTAAGATTTTTACATTTTTCAGTTTATTTAACCTTTAAAATAAATATACACCCCTAATCCAACAACTAAAACGACAGCTAGTATAATATAAATCATTGTTAATCGTTTAATATTCCCCTTTGTCGCTTTGCTATAATTTGCATCACCATTCCGCCCAATTAACACCGTCGCAATGACAGTAATCACTACAAGTAATACAACGATCATGATCCAAGTTAGCATTTCTTCCTCCCCCTCCTTACAACCATTTTACAATATTATCCTCTTTATTTCGCAGCATATTTCCTCTTTTTACTATTATTATGAAGCAAACTGGAAAACTATTATTACCATTCCTATCCAATTGTGATATATTTGTAACATAACGTGACTTATTTCTAACAACGTAAGGAGGACCTATCATGAAAACAACTTGGATAAAATATTTAGGATTTCTCGGTTTCTTCGGTTTCCTCGGATTTTTTTATGAAAAAGGATTGTTTACTATGTTCTGTTTCTTCTCCTTTTTCACATCGTATAGAACAGTTCAACACGATGAACTGTTTGAACAAATTGTCAATAAATCGTGTCGCAATGCATTTATCATTACATTACTAACTACCGCTATCATTATGTTTATTGAAATGTTATTTCCAAACCCGATCTTACAAGAAATTGATATCACTCTTATTTTCGGCACACTCATTCTTACGTTCGGTTTTTCTATGTTCTTTTATGATAAACCTGTTGATGAAATGGAAGATGCACCATGGCGTTCGTAACGAAGATAAAAGAATACCGCGCAAAATTGAACATGACACAAGAAGATTTAGCGAAGCAAGTTGGTGTACGCCGTGAAACAATTAGCCACCTTGAAAAAGGTAAGTATAATCCTTCATTGCAACTCGCTCACGATATAGCGAAGGCACTTCATAGTACGATTGATGAGATTTTTATTTTTGAGGATAAATAAAAAATACCGTCATTCTTTCCAAGAAGAATGACGGTATTTCTCATCGATTATCCATATAAAACCGCATGAAATACGCCTAATAGTAAGTATTGATCCTCCATGTAATCTCCATCATATGCATTCATCTCGATGTAATACATATCTTCCTCAAGACGAATATTCCAATCTGCGATTAAATAGCCTTTTCGTAATAATTTTCCCATTCCAAATGAAGTTTTATGAACAACATATTCTTCTGCCTTATATGTAAAGGTAAATATAAAATTTGCATCCAATAACTTTCCGTCACATACAAGTATTTCATGCTCTGCATCATTATTATCGATGTACGTTACTAAAATCTTTCTTTGGCGCTGCCTACTTACATCCTTTGCAATGACGCGAATATTGTTCTTAATATCCTTTATTTCATAAATGATATTACTACCAATTTTCGGAATAAAATCCAGCACTCTCATCAGCGTATTTTTATAATAGCCCCTTACTACGCCTACTTGCTCGCTTCCATTATAAACCTCTATCGGCGTCGTATCTGCTTTGCTATCACACGGTCGTTTGTAAGAAAGCTGCATCATTCGCTCTCCTCTTAAGTACTGATCAAACGTCACAGGATATTCTATCGCACGCAGTTCCTTATTTAGCTCATATAAATAGCATTGAACGCTCTCTACTAATGTTTCAGTAGAGATACGCTCTTGAAGTTCAAATTCTTGCCAGCTGGAAGAAACATTCCATTGGTTATGATCCTCTTCATAGAATAAGCCAAGAATGACCTCTTCACGGTCAGCCGTTTCATATTTCATAGGCACGTTTTGCCCGTGTTGAACTTGTTCCATCCACTGACCTAAATAAATGCCCAGCTCTGCAACCTTCATACATGATTTTTGAAAAAATACTCTGTCACCCATACAAATTGTTAAATCCCCTTCGATAAAACCATTTGTATAAGCAACATACCGTGGCTCATCCTTCTGCGGGAGATTCTTGTCTAACTCAAATAAAAACGTTAACATCCTTCATTCACCTCTAGTTGTTACACTAATCATACATGACATCGCATCACTCTGAGAAACTATTTATATACGTATATTTAATTCACGCATTATAACACGTGAATGACCTTGTATAGTAGCGTTATTTTTTGTTCTATATCTTAGTATATGAACTTATATGAGCGATTTTTCAAATATATCTATCGCAACTTACAATATATCATCGATTTGCCGACAAATATCAGCACAATTAAAATGAAGCTACCTTTTCTTCCGCCACTCCCAAAATTTCTAAAATTTGTAGCAGACTCTCCACTTCATAAGTCGGCTTAACTTCTGCCCTATTTTCTTTCAAACTTGGATTATACCAACACGTATCAATGCTGTAATCTTCTCCGCCTTTCATATCAGAAGTTAGCGAATCTCCGACCATTAGTACACTTGATTTATCCGTAATTCCAAATTTCTCAAATGCATAATCAAAAATCTCACGTGCTGGCTTTTGATGACCAACTTCTTCAGAAATAATAATATGATCAAAGAAATTACATAAAGGTGAATTTCCGATTCTTGATTGTTGCACCTTCGTATATCCATTCGTAATAATACCTAACTTGCAATCTTGTAGATTTTCACATAATTGTACTGCGCCTTCTATAAGGTGTACTTCTTTCCCTAAGTTTTCAAGATATACATCACTAAATTGCTGTGCATCTACATTTATATTATGAAGTGCAAATAATTGTCTAAATCGATCTACTGCTAATTCACTTAGCGTAATCATTTTATTTTCTAAATCTCTCCATAATCCATTACTAATCTCTTTATAACTTGCAAGATAATCATTATACCCTGTAGGCATACCAAACTGTACAAACGCATTATGTAATGCGTGTCTTTCCGTTTCAGGGAAATCTAATAATGTATCATCTACGTCGAATAATATAACTTTGTATTTCATGATGTTCTCCTCAATTCCTATTTTAAAAGCTTCGTTCTCATTGCTTAAAATTTATTTAATTCTTTTAACTAAAGCACACTTTAATTCAATTTTTATATAACTAAAATTACACCTCTGCGCTTAATAATTTATAATCATTATTAAAATAGGCATGTATCATGTGTCCACCAAATAAATCTCCATCATGATATTCACAGTATATATCATTTTCTCTAATTTCAATGTCATAGAGCGTAATCGCTTTTGCAAATTTTTCTTTCGTTATATCATATTCTCCTGCATCTACAGCATCCCAATTTAAATGTTCATCATTATCATCATACTCAGGCCAAAAATCATTTTTGTAATTTATCAATTTTTCTGCTATGGCTACTTTAGCCTTTTTATCAAATTCTTCTATACATAAAAAAAGCTTCTCTGCCCTTTTAATCATCTCATTAACATCTACATATTCATTTCTAATATCCAATTGCCAATGTATTTCCTCATTTTTTTGCTGATATACTTTACATGTCTCATTAAAGGTAAACAATCCTATTAATTCACTTTTTATTGATTTCCCCATCTCCTAATTTCCTTTCTATTATGATAACCCTCCATCAAATACATAGACATTTTCTTGCTTTTTCCCTATAGTTCATTATAGAAATCATTATAAATCACACGACTTTACCGTCACTTAACATAATAACACGATAGTAATATAAGTTTATATATTTCATTATGAGGCGCTTAACCTGCTCTTTATTGAATACACCATTATCTTCTATTTTCAACTACGCTATAAGTAAAAGGAGGCTAATCCGCTCAGCCTCCTTTTACTTATTAATCTTCTAGTAATAACTCTTTCATTTCCTCTAACGACTCTTTCGTAAAGCCAAGAGCCCTTTCAGCGTATGCTTCAACTGATCCGTATTGCTTTTGAATTTCACCAATCGCAGCTTGCAAGTATTCAGCACGTGCTTCAAACATTGCACCTAATATCGCTCTGCTCTCATCGTTTTGTAATTTCGCACCTAAAAAGGCCATCATTTTTTCATTTAGCTTTTCACGGAAACCGTTACTTAGTAAGTAGTCTTCCATTACTGTTTTTTCCGGTACACCTAGTAAAAGTAATAATAGTGCTGATCCGAATCCAGTACGGTCTTTTCCAGCTGTACAGTGGTTTACTAACGGTAAGTTTTCCGGATTTTGCGCTAAGTTTAAGAAGCTTACAAATGCCTCGTTACCACTTACGAAACCTTGATTCATTTTCACAAGATACTCACCTGGTTTTCCTAACATAGAAAGGTCACCAACTTGGAAAAATTCATTTATATTTAAGTCTTTCGCTAAATCTTGCATAACTGGTAAGCACACTTGACGAGTACCTGTAATCTCTGGGTTTGGCTTATGCTTCACTTCAAAGTCTGTACGGTAGTCACAAATTAATTTCAAGCCAGACTTTTGTAAATAGTCGATATCCCACTCTGTTAGTCCTGCCAATTCTTCAGAACGGTACAACTTGCCCCATTTTACTTTACGGCCTTCAGTCGTTTCATATCCTCCCATATCACGGAAGTTAAACGCGCCTTGTAATGGCAGTCTACGTTCAGCTACTGTTACTGCTTGTCCATTACTTCCTACTAGTCTAAAATATGGACGTTCAGTTTCACTCGGGTTTTCAATTGTATATGATAATTCTCCATTTAACGTTGCAAGTAATTCTCCATTTTCTTCAATATGATCTGGCGAAGTACTCCAGTAAATGCGAACTTCCTCTATATTATTTTCCCACTTTATTTGTAACGTATTATCTTTATTTCTTTCTACAGTTGCTTGTAACCAATGTCTTTGCTGTCCCATTCTTTCACCAACGCTTTCTCTTATAGTCAAATCTTATTCTATCATACCTTTCGAGAGGACTCCCACCTCTAAACGTAAGTGAAGGTGGTGAGGTGAATCGAAAGAAATATTTTATTTTCAAAAAAATAAAAACAGAAACATACGTTCCGTTTTTTGCTATAATATCCTTAACAAGGAGGTGAATAAAATGGCAAAAGAAAATCCATCAAACTATAAAACTCTTCAAATCTGGATTAAAAAAGGGCATCGTATGTATTCTTATTTTCAAGAATGTTGTCATAACGCTAAGAATATGTACAACACCACAAACTTTTATATACGCCAGGTGTACACTGGATTAACACAAGAAAAAGAGTTGCAGCCTTTGCAAAAAGAAGTTCTGGATAATATTCATGAAAATATTGGTAAGATGAATGACACACAACGTCTTGCCTATCAGAAGAAATTGGAAAAAGAGAAATTAAAGCCTAAAGAAGAACAGAAAGAGATTAAATGTAATTTGTTTTCAGAACCTAATTTTGAAAAACCTTATGTAGATTACAACTTTCTAGATGCACTATTTAAGGCTATGATTCAAAATGATTATCGAGCTTTGCCTACGCAATGTAGCCAGTCCATCATGAAAGGTTTGTTCCAAAATTGGAAATCTTTTTTTGCTAGTTTAAAAGACTATAAAAAGAATCCAAACAAATATGCTGGAATGCCTAGGATTCCAAAGTATATTCGTTCTTCTGAAAAAGAGATTCTGTATACAAACCAAGATTGCATCATTAAAAACGGTAGATTTTTAAAGTTTCCAAAGACGAAATTGCAATTAAATATTGGGAAACTAGGTTTCACTGAAGGTAAACTGAAACAAGTTCGTGTGATTCCAAAATACAATGAATATGTAGTGGAATTGGTAATTGATGTTCCTTCTGAACAACAAATGATTGAAGAGAATGCTCGTTATATGAGTATTGATTTAGGGATTGATAACCTTGCAACCATCGTAACAAACACAGGTATGAAACCTGTCCTTGTTAAGGGCAAACATGTCAAAAGCATAAATCAATATTACAACAAAATGAAGAGTCATTTTACAAGCGTTCTTAGAAATGGAAAACAAACTAATGAAAGACCTTTTACTTCTAAAAGGATAGAAAAACTTCATCAAAAACGTTATTTGAAAATAAAAGACGTCTTCCATAAAGTTAGTCACCACATCGTAAAACTAGCTCAAGAAGAAGAAGTTTGTAAAATCGTTATTGGTCAAAACAAAAATTGGAAACAAGAAACGAATATGGGAAAAAGAAATAACCAATCGTTTTGTCATATCCCGCATAATTTATTGATTCAAATGATTACATACAAAGCAAATGCTGTAGGCATTCAAGTTGTTGTAACTGAAGAATCATATACATCGAAAGCAAGTTTTCTGGATAACGACTTCATTCCAACGTATGGAGAAAATGACCAAAATACAACTTTTTCAGGAAAACGAATAAAGCGCGGCATATATCGTTCAGCAAATAAAACTTTAATTAATGCAGATGTAAATGCTGCGGCTAACATTTTACGAAAAGTAATCCCAAATGCATGGACAAATGGGATAGAGGGGTTAGGCGTGAAACAGCTCGCTAATGTGTTAACTCCCCTGACGTTAATCGTCCGTTAGGTCGAAACGTTAGAAACCCCCACTTCAACCTTCGCTAAGTGGGGGAGTGTTCATTGTATTATAGGAATATCTACTTTGTCGTTCTCATTTTTCTTTTTATCTTACAAACAGGCAAAAAGTTCTTTTACTTGTTCAAAATTGTACATGGATTCCTTCGAAATACGTATGCGATTTGTTCATTACCTAGATTTTCATATACAACTGTTCCACGATCAGGGTGAGAATAAAACTCTAACCCGTTTATAATTTGTTGTGGACCATAATTCATTGCCCATGAAGAAACAGGATAATACGCTTTGTTTTTATGTCTACAAACCCAAAGTGCATATAGTTTATTATCTTCGTCCCAGTATACATACTGCGTTTCATCATTTCCAAAACCGACCGATTCAAGTTTCCAACTCAGCTTTTTATGAATTGATAACTTTACATAGCGTATGTTATCTGGATCATTCCACTCACGACATCTTCCTATCTCACCCATTTCACCTCTCTTAGCTTGAAAGCTTAATAAGTAAAATGGTGTATGTAATATCGTTTTCGCAAACTCTGTATGTACCGGTTGTAATCCGAGTAGAAACCTTTCCATTTCGCCTTGGTTTACATATCCATGATCAACAGAAATTTCAACTTGTGTTTTCCATGTAGATGTAACGTAACTTTCTTTCCCTTTATAATTTACACCTTTCCAATACACAAGCTTTTTATATTGAAAACAATCCCCTTTTGCTTGAGAAATACAGGTATCTGGAAATACTGGCTCCATTATATCGAGAAAAAACTCCTTTACTCGAAACATTCCAGTTGGAGTATCAATCTGAAACCAAACAGTTTCCCACTTTTCACCTTCAAAACGTTCTGAAACTTTTTCAATTTCCCATCCTTCTAACAACACATTTGGATACAGTAAAACGAATGAATGCATGGATTGTTTTAACATATATACCCCTCCCACTAAATGAGTTCGAGAGAGTACATCATTCACCCTCCTAAAACTCCCTCACATACCGCTCAGTACAACTCAGCAACTGACATCCATTCTTTTCAAAAACATCCTTCATCCATTCATTTTGTACATTTGTCTCACCAATATAATAAGATGCACCTATTTCCTTTAAGACAAACATCGCACCTGCAAATAGTGCAGCTTCATATCCCTTATTACGCATATTTGGAGTAACTGCGAAGTACATAAGTTTCCCTTCTTCTAACGTACCTCTTTCAATATGCGGAATTACAATTCCTATCGGCTCTTCATCGACACTTGCTGTTAAACAATGTTCTTTCCATTGCTCACCAATTTCTTGTAGCATCATATGCACAAATTGATCATGAGCGACTGGTTCTCCCGTCGCTTCATTCCACAGTGAATAAAAAGCCTCTTCTCCAACTTCTTCAATAAGCTTAAAATCAATTTCACTTTCTACATCTTCTACTTCATATATATCTTTAAATACAATCATGTTTTCAGTAATATATTCAAATGAATACGTGTCGAAACATTTTTTATACACATCATAATTTGGGCTTTTTGAAGAAGTTTCAAAATGTAAGTTTTCTATTCCCTCTTTTTCAGCCTCAGTAACGCAATACTGCATCATTCCCTCTAATTGCTCTTCTGTAAAAATCTCTGCATTATTTTCTTTTATCATAATAGAAGAAGCACTTCTTCTTATTTTAAAATGTTTTTCTAACTGTTCTATCGTCGTCATATTCTTCCCTCATCTATATCATACTCGAATTTCTAATCGTTCTCCTTGCATGAGCAGGATTGTCCTTGAATATATAGAATACTAGAAAAGATCGCATCTTTAAAGTGCGGAGGAGGTTCTCCATTGGATATTACAGCATTGCAACAACAGTTAGAGCTTATACAACAAAATGACTATACGCAACTGCAACATATAGATGTAAATGAGTTAACTTTGAACATGCTTCAGTATATCGGAACGACTGATAGCTACGTTCGTTACCAACTTATATATAAATGTTTTGCGCATTTCATTCATCATGAATTCCTTATGGACGATCAGCTGAAATTACTTCTGCAAACTTGTTTAAGTGATGAGTATTTATATTGTGACATTTACTCCCCACATACAGATGGGGTTTTCACACGTTCTTACACTGTTTCGTTAATTGCGTTAATACTCCAATTCGCTAATTCGCACTACTTTTGTACAGAGGAGGATATCGAAGAAATAAAAAATAAACTCATTACATATACAAACTTAGAAACGGATTTTCGAGGCTATATTGAAAACAAAGGATGGGCTCATTGTCTTGCCCACGTATCTGATGCTTTCACCGAAATTGTTCATAATACGTATACGACCTTTGAATGGTACGAAGAATTAATTCATTGTTTATTAAATAAAATTTTTATTCCATCTGACCTTTTTCATAATAATGAAGATGAACGCATTGTTACTCCATTACTAGCAATGCTGTATCATGATTTTCCTCAAAACGAGTTAATTTCTATTATTCATAAAAAAATAAAAAGGCTTCCTCAAATTAGAAAACGCCTTTCACTTAATGAGTATTGTATTTTATGCGCCAACATTAAAACCTTTTTACGCACATTATTTTTCAGAACGAAAGATGACCATAACTTAGCTTTTACAGCGCGTAAAACAGAAAGAATGTTAAAAGAACTCCCTAACTATTATTAAATACAAGGAGCAAAAATATGGGCTACATTGAAGACATGAGAAATCTAGTAGGAAATCATCCACTTATTTTAATAGGATCACATGCCATTATATTAAATGAAAAAGATGAAGTATTACTGCAGCTTCGGACAGATTTTAACCGATGGGGCATTATTGGGGGTGCCTTAGAATATAACGAAACGTTAGAAGGTGCTTTAAAACGAGAAGTATTTGAAGAAACTGGACTTATTATTAAAAATCCAGAACTATTCCGTACATACTCAGGGCCAGATTTCTTTGAAATCTATCCAAACGGCGATCAAGTACATGGTGTACTCGTTGTTTATATTTGCCGCGAATTTCACGGGGAGCTTATATGTGATAAAACTGAGTCAAAAGAATTACGTTTCTTTCCGTTTGATGAGTTACCTAGTACTCTTCATCCAGTCATTGAGGGGATTCTTCGCGATTTTCATCACTCTAATTAAAAATATAAATAAAACAACCTCATTTCCCGTCATTACAACGTGAAATGAGGTTGTTATCGTTCACCGTAAATCCCTATTTCCCCAAAATGATATTAACGCTCTCTTTCTACAACTTTATATCCCTTTATAAAAAGGATAGTTATATAAGAAACAATAAATGAAAGAATAGTATACATGCCAACCCAAAAGAAAAATGCTGGATCGTGCACTGTAACACTTAACATAAGAAAAATAAGAAATGTTACAATTGGCATCGCGTAAAATGTACCTACTTTATATGTCACAGCTATTGAAAAAATACAAATAAGCAATGGATATATACAGAAAATAAAAATGATTTCACTCAATGTTATGTCCCCCTTTCTGCAGAAATAATAGGTTTCTCGTAAACATTTGGGGGAACAACAAAATTTTATTTTTTATTAGTAAATATAATGTTAGATTGTTATCTCAATCTGATTCCCTTCAGGATCACTTACTACACTTTCATAGTAACCATCCCCTGTAGTTCGTGGGCCGTTTAACACAGGGTACCCTGCTTCTCTTAATGTATGAGTTAATTCGTTCACCTTTTCTTTATTACCTACAGAAAAAGCAATATGCGCATATCCTACTGTTTGTGTTTTTATTTTATCGTCTATCCCTACTTGTCTCATAAGTTCTAGACGCGCACCACCTTCAAAAGTTATGAAATAAGATTCAAACTGCTTTTTCGGATTGTGATATAAGCTATTTTCTTCACCACCGAAGTACTGTTTATAGAAATCACACATTCCTTCTAAATCATTCACCCAAATTGCTACATGTTCAATTTTCATAATCGACACCTTTTCTTTTATGCTATTCAATTGACAATTGGATGCTTCATTGCCAGCACATTTAATTTTCTTTATTCGTTCTAGTAATCATAAGATCAAGTCCAAGACTTTTTAATCCATATAAATAATCTTCTTTCCAATTACTCACTGTTATTTTCGGAATATGTTCCGCCGGAATGTACTGCGGACAACTTTTTACAATTTGATCTATTACAAATTGATTCACTTCATCATCACAGAAGATAAACGTATGAGGGTTAATAATAGCTATACATGTAGCTATTAAACGAGTAATAGCATCTATATTATATTCCTCTGAATTATGCGAATCCCCACTTCTCAAAGCTTGTAAGAAATTTTTATTATCATACTGCGGAACGAAAGATATCTCTCCTGAGAAAAATGTACTTCCGCGTACGACATCTCCATTTACCATAATCCCCGCACCTGGGCCATTTTGACCTGAATACAAATATACAAGAGAGGAATTGTCATTATTCCTCGTGTTTTTATGATACCCGAGCACTGCAGCATTCATATCGTTTTCTATTACTACTGGTATAGAAAACAGTTCCTCAAAGTGACTTTTCAAATTAAAATTTTGAAACTTTTCATATCCAGGAATATAGAAAATACGCCCATTATCGACCGCACCAGGGACACCAATTGATATAGAACTTATTTTTGGAAACATAGCTATAAGACTTTCTATATGTTCTGTTAATACGCTTAGTCCCGCATCAATTAATGCACTTGAAGTACTCCCTTGTTCTTTTACTTCCCCTAAACAGTTAAAAATTGTATAATTCGTCTCATTTTTTTCTAAAAATATCGCTAATCCTAACATATATTCTGGATTATACGCATATCGTTTCGCTCTTCTTCCGCCACTTGAATCATCTAAACCGACTAAAGTGACTTCACCATCTTGTTTCATATTTTCTATAAATTTACTTATCGTTGGAAAACTAATTTCTAATGTATTACTAAGTTCAACTTTCGTCGCACTTCCTTGCTCTAGAAGAGCCGTACGAATGCCGCGAAGGATCGTCTCTTTAATTGATTTTTGAGTAACAAATTGTTCACTCAAATCGCTCACCACCTTAATCAACATACTTATTAAACACTTTTAATAAGTTGCGTTGACAATATATCATACATCATTTTCTAAAGCAATAGAGATGATATATTTCCGCTGCATGCAACCCTTATTTAGCTCGGTGTATTCTCTCTTGTAATAGACGATACAATTCCAGACAAAAGAACAAATAATAAAACAGCTAGCAAGGCATTACGTATTCCGAATGCTTCCCCAAGTATCCCTAAAAATGGTGGTCCGACTAAAAAGGCTGTATAACCAATGATAGAAACTGCAGCAACATTAGAAGTCGCATTTTCACGGTCATCTCCAGCAGCTGACAGACCAATTGGGAACCCTAGCGCTGCACCAATCCCCCACAGTACTACGCCAAATGCTAGAAAATACGAATTACTCCCAAATATTACGATTGAAATTCCTAGAATCGCCATCATAATAGTGGCACGTACGACAGCGACACGACCGAATCGATCAAGGAAATAGCTGCTACACATACGAGTTAACGTCATTGCTAATACAAAAATTGCGTACATAATAGAACCTGCCACTATACTTTGCTCATGTCCATCTACCATCACGATAGGTAGCCAATCATTTGCACTACCTTCTGCAAATGCCATTCCAAGCACAAAAAGACCAATTAAAAGCACCTTTTTTTCCATACGTAAGGAAGTACGCTTCTCTCTCCTTTTGTTCCGCGATTTCTCCTTCTTTCCTGTTCCATGCGGAAGAAAACGATACACCATACATACAAGTAATAGAAACATGACCGAAATCACAAAAAACTGATACAGAATCGGGATGTGAAGCGACGCTGCGACAGAACCACTGAGCGCGCCTACTAAAGTTCCTACACTAAAAAAGCCATGAAATTTTGGAAGAAGAGTTGTTCCTAATTTCTGCTCAATGGAAGAACCTTCTACATTCAATGCGACTTCCGCCAATCCGTAGCCTACTCCAAATACTAGTAAGCTACTAAAAGCCCCCATACTAGAAACAAAATAAATATTTATACCTAAACAAATCAATCCAACAATCATAAAAAACATGCTGCCTATAATAACGTCTCTAGCTCCCTTACAGTCAATGAAGCGGCTTGCACTCAGTAAACCAATTATTGAACCAACAGATAGTCCGAACAAAATCCAGCCCATTTCTGCATTTGACACTGCTAACATATCTCGAGTAGCTGCTGTTCTTGAAATCCATGTAGCAAACGCGAAACCTGGCAAAGCAAATAAGAGAAAAAGAGCGTTTCGAGAGGCAAGTAATGTCTTTGTATGATTGTTCGCACTATATTTCTCCATATGAAACACCTTCCCCATTGTCTATACGATAAGACACCAGTTTATTCATATACCCGTAAAAAAAAACGATTTCTATAAGTCTATCGTTTTAATAACTTTAGCTGGATTACCACCAACAACTACATTATGAGGTACATCTTTTGTCACAACTGCCCCTGAGGCAATTACAGCGTTGTCTCCAATTGAAATACCAGGGTTAATTATAGCTCCCCCGCCAACCCAAACGTTGTTACCAATCTTTACAGGCTTTCCATATTCTTTACCAGAATTCCGCTCTACCGGATGTAGCGGATGCGTAGCAGTATAAATGTGAACACCAGGTGCAAACATACAATTATCACCGATTCGTACTTCACAAACGTCCAAAATCACACAATTGAAATTTGCGAAAAAGCTCTTTCCAACATGGATGTTGTAGCCATAATCACAACGAAAATCAGGATTGATTTGGGCTTTCCCGTCAGCTGAAGAACCTAAAAGCTGATTTAATAACGTAAAACGTTTTTCATCTCCTATCTCCATCACCTCATTATAAAGGCGTGTTAAACGTTTTGCTTCAGTTCTATCAGCTACTAACTCTTCATCATCTGGCATATACATTTCTCCTGCCACCATCTTTTCTTTCTCCGTTTTCATACATTCATCTCCTTTTTTATTGAATGAGATCCACTTATTAAACTTCTTTAATAAGTGACTTAAATCATACTTATTAAACACATTTAATAAGTAACCCTATATTAGCATACTTTTTAACATATGCAACTAATAAGTTTTGAAAAGAAGTGCGAATTCCTTGCTCTACATATCAATATGAAGAATATTATATAGATAAACAAGGGAACGCTCAGCGCCCCCTCTCAAATCCAATCCTTTTTTTAATTTCAGCTAAATTTACCTTCGCGATTTCTCTTGCCCGCTCAGCACCTTTTTCTAACGCTTCGTATAATAAATTTGGCTCATTCATATACCTAGCGTATTTCTCACGAGGTCCAGCTAACTCACGATCTACAACGCGAAACAACTCTTTTTTCACATCACCCCATCCGATTCCAGTCTCATATTTTTCACGGATCGACTGTATTTCAGCCTCTGTCGCAAATTCTTTATAAATTATAAATAACGTTTCTAGTTCTTTCGGTTCATTCGGAAGTGAAGAATCTGTTTTGATTTTAAATATTAACTTTCGTAGTTTTTCTTTCTCTGCAAATAATGGGATTACATTCCCGTAACTTTTACTCATCTTTCTTCCATCAAGTCCTAGTAATATTGCTCCTTCTTCTTGTATGACATACTCCGGAAGTGTAAATGTCGTGCCGAATGTATGCTTAAAATACGTCGCAATATCACGTGCAATTTCAATATGCTGAATTTGATCTTTCCCAACTGGTACATGAGTAGCTTGAAATAGTAATATATCCGCCGCCATTAAGATCGGATACGTATATAATCCCATATTCACTCCTGCATCTATCTCTAAACCCGCTTCTTTATTTTGCTCCACCTTCGCTTTATACGCATGAGCACGGTTCATAAGTCCTTTCGGAGTTAAGCAAGCTAATATCCAAGCTAATTCTAGAATCTCCGGCACTTCTGTTTGTCTATAAAAAATAACATCTTCCCCAAGTCCAAGCGATAACCAAGTAGCTGCTACCTCTTTCGTATAACTGCTGAACTTTTCTGAATCATGCACAGCATTTAACGCATGATAATCAGCTATAAAGTACAATGCTTTTCCTTCATTATTCTTTGACATTTGCAATGCAGGTTTAATCGCACCAATATAATTTCCTAAATGCGGATAACCTGTCGGCTTAATTCCTGTTAACATTATTTTTTCACTCACACTAACTCCTCCTTTCTCAAAATAAAAAGAGCCTCTCATCCTTAAAAAGGACGAGAAACTCCCGCGGTACCACCTTCATTAGCTATCATTATAGCTCACTTCAACTTCTTAACGTGAAGTAACCGTCTTTAACCTACTCATTTCAGTTAGAAGCTCCAGAGCCCATTCCATATTCATCCCTTACTGATTCTCACCACATATCAGCTCTCTGAAAAGTTTCGAATATGTACTCTTCTCTTTCATTGCTTTTTCGTTATTTTTTTACAGTTTATCACATTTCACTTCCAAACAAACCCGAATTTTCTATTTTATATAGCAGGAATTTCCACTTCAATTGTCTAATCTTATATAGGTTTGCAGAAATATTCAAAACAACTTTGGAGGTTTTTTCATGTTAAAATATATATCCATTTTAGGTTCCACAGGATCCATCGGCACATCTGCATTAGATGTTGTTTCAGCTCATCCTGAACATTTCAAAATCGTCGGTTTAACCGCAAATTATAACATTGATCTTCTTGAGCAACAAATCAAAACGTTTCAACCTCGTATTGTAAGCGTTGCGACAAAAGACTTAGCAGACACGCTTCGTACGCGTATTTCAGCAAATACAAAAATCACACACGGGACTGATGGCTTAATTGCAGTAGCTACTCACCCTGATTCAAATCTTGTATTAAGTTCTGTTGTCGGTGTTTCAGGATTACTCCCAACAATTGAAGCATTAAAAGCGAAGAAAGATATCGCTATTGCTAATAAAGAAACTTTAGTTGCAGCTGGACATATCGTAACTGAACTAGCGAAACAAAACGGATGTCGCTTAATTCCAGTAGATAGTGAGCATTCAGCTATTTTCCAATGTTTAAACGGAGAAAATAATAAAGAGATTGAGAAGTTAATTGTAACAGCTTCCGGTGGTGCTTTTCGTGATAAAACACGTGAAGAAATGCAAACGTTACAAGCTAAGGACGCTTTAAAACATCCAAACTGGTTAATGGGCGCAAAACTAACGATTGATTCTGCCACATTAATGAATAAAGGATTCGAAGTAATGGAAGCGAGATGGCTATTTGATATTCCGTATGAAAAAATTGATGTAATGATTCATAAAGAAAGCATCATTCATTCTTTAGTAGAATTTATTGATGGATCAGTTATGGCACAGCTCGGTGCTCCTGATATGAGAATGCCTATTCAATATGCGTTTCACTATCCTACTCGGCTACCTTCTTCCTATAAAAAATTAAATTTATTAGAAATCAGTAGTTTACATTTTGAAAAACCAGATTTAGAGAAGTTCCCTTGTCTACAATACGCATATGAATGTGGCAAAATCGGTGGTACTACTCCCGCTGTATTAAATGCAGCAAATGAAATTGCGAATGCACGATTCTTAAAAAATGAAATTGTCTTTTTCGATATTGAAAAAACAATTTACAAAACAGTTGAAGCTCATCATAACGTAAAAGACCTTTCACTAGATGCTATATTAGAAGCGGATCAATGGGCGCGCCAATATGCAAATGAATTGTTAATAAAAAAGAGCTAAAACAGTTCCCACTGTTTTAGCTCTTTTTTCACGTATTCAACTTAACAAATCTATAACCGTGCGTAACTAACACTTTTAATATCGCGTATCCTGGAATGGCTAAAATAATGCCCATAATCCCGAATAAGTTTCCGGCAGTTAAAATGATAAATATGATTGTAATTGGGTGAATATCTAGCTTTTTCCCCATTACTTGAGGAGAAATAAATTTACCTTCTGCTAATTGTACAACCATCATAACAATGATTACTTTTAACACCATTGCTGGCGAGTCGATAAATGCGATAATTAACGCTGGTGTAATAGCAATAATTGGTCCTACGTACGGAACGATATTTACAATCATCGCTAAAATCGCAAGTAGTACCGCATATTTAATACCGATAATAAGGTAACCGATTAATAGCATAATACCGATAAACAAGCTCACGATAATTTGCCCTCTAATATACGAGCTAATCGCATAGTGCATATCATCTAGTATTCTCATTGCTGCTGGTTGTCTTTGTTCTGAAATGAATTTTAAGAAGTGATTCGGCAATTGTTCGCCATCTTTTAAAAGATAGAACAATATAAATGGAACCATTACAAATGTTAAAACAACCTCTGTAACAGTACTCAAGAATCCAGTTACATTCCCAGTTACTGATGATAATGACTTTGTAAAATCAACTGTATAGTCTTTTACCATATTCGCAACATTAATATTTAAATTCTCCTGAATTTTACCAAGTAAATTACTTTCCCCGAATCTACGCGCTGCTTGTTCAATCTCATGGCCAAAGTACGGTAAGTTATCAATTAATGCATCAATTTGATCTTTAATAATAGGGATAACAGTTACAACTAAAAACACAAATAATCCGATTACTATTAAGTATATTGAGGCTATCGATACGATTCTTGAAACACCTTTCTTTTCTAAAAGTGAAACGAATGGATGCAAAATATAGAATAGCACGCCTGCCAATAGTACTGGGAAGAAAATTGTTTTTAAAAATACGATAAACGGTGTAAAAACAAATGATATTTTTGTTAGTAATAAAATATTAATAAACAATAACGCAAATCCAAGCAATACCGCCAAATAATTTTGTTCTCTAAAAAACTTTCTTAACTTATCTCTTTTTCTTATATTTATTTTCTCCAATGAAACCACCTCTTCGAATGATGAAAAGCCCTTATTCAGGGCTCTTCATCATAATCTATATCTCTATTTCCTTGCAGCTTTCACTACAAATGATACAATAAGAATTAACACGATTGCACCTAATAATGCCGGCACGACATGAATCCCACCAAATGATGGCCCAAAGGATCCAAATAATCTACCACCTAACGAAGCACCTAATAAACCTGCGATAATATTTCCGAACATACCACCTGGGAAATTTTTACCCGTTATAGAACTAGCAATTGCACCTATAATAGCACCAACTATTAATGTGATAATCCATCCCATTTTTAGTCCTCCATTTCTATTATAGTTTGTATGATTCAATACAAACATATGTATTTATCATTGCTAATCATATTTCACTATAGAAATATATTTACTACTATTTTACATATGGAGATACATATATTATATGCAAAAAAGAAAAATATTGTCAAACTCACCCATAAAGCAATTATATTAATATACCATATTCAAAGGAGGCTTCATTATCTATGATTCTTAAGTTAAATTCCACTTCTTTTGAAGTAGCAACATCCATTTTACAAGTTCAAATTCCAGCCTATAAAGTTGAAGGGGACTACTTAAATAGTACTGCCATACCCCGTTTATATGATACTGTAAACGATATTCAAAGTTGCGTTGAAACATTCTATGGATATTTTTCTGAAAATAAACTTGTCGGCTTTATTTCTTTTGTACAAGAAGAAAAACTAATTGATATCCACAGGTTAGTTGTATCGCCCGATTTTTTTCAAAAAGGAATTGCGACGAAACTCCTAATTTATATATTTAACATGTTCCCTTCTTCTATGACATACATTGTACAAACAGGTAAGGCAAATACCCCTGCTATCGCATTATATAAAAAACACGGCTTCCTTGAAGTAACATACACCGAACTACCTGATGGAATAGTACTTACACAACTTAAAAAACAGAAAAAATAAAATAATTTGACTAATCGTTTTATTTATGTTATCTTTTACCTTATAATACCTTTTGCTGAGTCCAAATTTTGGAGCGGGGGAACCAATTTTGTAGCTATGCTACTTGGGGCGAATCTTTTTTAAGTAGGGAAACTCTCACTTCCCGAGTCCGACAGCTAACCTCGTAAGCGTAATGGGAGAGGAAGGTGCTTTTTGCCTATGTTACACATTTTGCCTCCTTAATTATAAATATGGGATCGATATCAAATAGTCACCTATATTTATAGAAAAGGAGATATGTATTATGTTACGTTTATCTGATCACGCAATAAAAATGATGGAGCAAAGACTTCGACTCGAACAACATCGCACATATCAAGCAAATAAAATTGTAGATAACTTACATCACAAATACTTCTTTCAACATATTTTTCAGCCAAAAAGATAAAGCGAAACTTTAATCAGTGGGGGCATCCCCACTGATTATTAGTTAAACCAATCGGGCTTTTACGGTCCGTTGATCTATCACCTAACTTCTTTACTCTAGCTGAATTTTGTAGTGGGTGTCTTACTGCCCGTTAATGCAGGATAAAAAATTGTTCATTTAACATCAAAAACACAAGGTGTGTCTAAAAAGACATTCCTTGTGTTTTTATATTTCTTATAATATTCTCACTACATTTAAACTTGCCGTAATCGTACCTGCTATTGTAGTCACATGCCCAACACCGAGCGGGCCATTTTGTAATATAAACGTTGAATTTGCACTAGCTACATTTACAAGAAGCGTATTTGAAATAGATGGTTCCAATACTACAGTTGATGTCGTTACATTTTGTATAAAACTCCCTGTTACTTGTGTTCCATTTAATAGTAATCTTACAGATACTACTTCATTCCCACCAGTCGCGTCCCCTTGGAAATAGTAGCTTACTAAATATATTCCTGGCGTCGATACTGTGACAGTTGTAGCACTAGTTAAAGATACACCAGTTCCATATACAGTGGATCCCGAGTTAATTGGAATATTGGCACTTGCTGCAATTGTGCTTGTTGATGTAGAAAAGAAATAGCCACCACCTGTCGATATAGCAGATGATCCTGTTGCTCCAGTTAAGCCGGTTGGACCAGTGGCGCCGGTTGGGCCTGTTACTCCCGTTCCTCCTGTTGCTCCAGTTATTCCTTGTATGCCTTGTATTCCAGTCGGGCCAGTGGCACCAGTCACTCCCGTCTGGCCGGTTGCTCCCGTCGAACCTGTTATCCCTTGGGGACCTTGGATTCCTTGAAGACCTTGGGGACCCGTTTCTCCAGTCGGGCCGGTTGCTCCCGTTGGACCCGTTATCCCTTGGGGACCTTGGATTCCTTGAAGACCTTGGGGACCCGTTTCTCCAGTCGGGCCGGTTGCTCCCGTTGGACCCCTTTCTCCTTGTGATCCTTGAATTCCTTGAGGACCTTGGGGACCCGTTTCTCCAGTCGGACCGGTTGCTCCTGTTGGACCGGTTGGGCCCGCCTGGCCGGTTATTCCTTGTAGACCTTGAGGGCCGGTTGGACCGGTTGGGCCGATTGGACCTTGCACTCCTTGTATCCCCTGAATTCCTTGGGGACCAGTTGGACCAATTGGACCAATTGGACCTTGGATTCCCTGAATTCCTTGAGGACCCGTTGCCCCTGTCGGACCTGTTGGACCTTGGGGACCTTGCACTCCTTGTATTCCTTGAGGACCGGTTGGGCCTATACTTCCTTGCGGTCCCTGGATACCTTGTATTCCTTGAGGACCGGTTGGGCCTGTTATGCCACTCGGACCTTGTACGCCTTGCACTCCTTGTGGGCCAGTTGGGCCACTCGGACCTTGTACGCCTTGTAGACCTTGTAAACCAGTTGGACCTGTCGCTCCCCTTACTCCTTGCTCACCTTGTATACCTTGAACCCCTTGTGGGCCGGTTGGACCGATTGGACCCTGTGCCCCTTGCACTCCTTGGGGACCTGTCGGACCGGTTGGGCCGATTGAGCCTTGTAATCCTTGTAGACCTTGCGGACCTGTCGGGCCGGTTACTCCTTGTATCCCTTGTGGACCTTGAATGCCTTGGTCACCCGTTGGACCTGTTGCCCCCATCGGCCCCTGTACCCCTTGCAAACCTGTTAAACCGGTTGCTCCTGTTGGACCCTGTATTCCTTGCACTCCTTGGATTCCTGTTGCTCCTGTTGCTCCTGTCGCCCCTGTTGCCCCTGTTGCTCCAGTCGGACCGGTTAGACCCCCTGGTGATCCTGCTGGACCGGTTGGACCGGTTGGACCTGTTGCTCCTGTTGGACCCGTTGCAGAACCAGTCGGACCGGTTATCCCAGTTGATCCGGTTGCTCCAGTTGGACCTGGATCCCCTTATAAACCAGTTGCCCCTGTCGGACCGATTACACCTTGCACTCCTTGGATTCCTTGAGAACCGGTTGGACCTACCTGCCCCATTTCTCCCTGGGGACCTTGTAAACCTTGAACACCAGTTTCCCCTTGTGGCCCCATTGGCCCCTGTTCCCCTTGGATTCCTTGAGAACCTGTTGGGCCTGTTGGACCAATTAGACCCTGTATTCCTTGTATTCCTGTTATACCTTGTAAACCACTACTTCCTAAATTACCTTGAACACCTTGTATACCAGTATTTCCAGTCGGACCTGTTGGACCATTGTCCCCTTGCACTCCTTGTATACCTTGTATTCCTGTTGGACCTGTCGGACCGACTTCTCCTTGCATTCCTTGTATGCCTTGTATTCCTGTTGAACCTGTTGGACCGATTGGACCAGGAATTCCTTGTATCCCCTGAATACCAGTTGGACCTGTCGGACCTCTTTCGCCTTGAATTCCTTGAACACCTTGTATTCCCTGTGGGCCTTGTTCTCCCATAGGTCCTTGACTACCTTGAGAGCCTTGTGGTCCAGTTAAACCTGTTGGACCTGTTGGACCATTTTCTCCCTGTACCCCTTGCACCCCTTGTATTCCTGTCGGACCTGTTGGACCGATTGGACCTTGTACGCCTTGTATTCCCTGCGGTCCAGTTGGTCCACCTAAAGCACCTGTTGGACCGGTTGGTCCAGTGGGCCCCGTAATACCTGGCGGCGGAAAAGGAATAGGTGCTTGAAACTTACTACACTTATCTTGATTCTTCACAAGCATCTCCTCCCGTTTGTAACGCATCAAACTATTTGTAATATGTTTAAGCTAGCTGTTATTACTCCCGCTAATGTCGTTACATGCCCAATAGCTAATGGACCATTTTGTAATGACAAAGTGGAATTTGGAGAAGTAACTTCAATTACCATCGTATTTGAAATCGCTGGTTCTAATATAAAATTACCTTTTGTAACATAAAGAATAAAACTCCCTGCGACTTGCGTTCCGTTTAAAACAAGCCTTACCGAAATCGTTTCATTCCCCAAAATTGCATCCCCTTGAAAATAATAACTTATTAAATATATCCCTGGCGTACTTAACGTTATAGTTGTCGCATTTGTTAAACTAACTCCTGCTCCAAAAATTGTAGAACCAGAATTAATTGGTATTAGCGCATTCGCTGCAATTGTACTCGTTGCAGTGGAAAAGAAATAACCGCCCCCACTAGGTAAACCAGTCGCTCCAGTCGCTCCTGCTATCCCCGAGAAACCTATTGATCCTACATTACCAGTTGCGCCTGTTGGTCCAACCGCTCCGTTTTGCCCCTGACTACCTTGCGCTCCAACTGGGCCTATACTACCACTAGCACCTGTCACCCCACTTGCTCCAATTGGGCCTTGCAAACCTTGAATTCCTTGTATACCTTGTATTCCTTGCGGACCCGTTGCACCTATATCGCCTGTCATTCCTGTTATTCCTTGTATTCCCGTAATCCCTTGAACACCTTGCACACCTTGTGGTCCAGTTGACCCGGTTGCTCCAGTAGCTCCAGTTTCACCCGTTGCACCAGTAATTCCAATATTCCCTTGTGGGCCTTGGGGTCCTTGACTACCTTGTGCCCCTTGGACTCCTTGAGGGCCAGTTATACCGACCTCCCCTGTATTTCCTTGGGGACCTCTAATTCCTTGTGCTCCTGTTGGACCGATTATTCCTTGCACTCCTTGTATTCCTTGCACTCCTTGAACTCCTGTTGGACCCGTTATTCCTTGTAATCCTTGAGGACCTTGCAAACCAATAGCTCCAGTCGGACCGATTATTCCTTGCACTCCTTGAAGACCTTGTGCACCTTGTGCACCCGTCAATCCCGTAGTCCCTTGTATCCCTTGAACTCCTTGAGGACCTTGTGCTCCAGCTGCTCCTGTTTCCCCTTGAATTCCTTGTACTCCTTGTATACCTTGCGCTCCAGCTGGACCAGTTGCTCCTCGGATTCCTTGTTCACCTTGAACTCCTTCCGCTCCTGTAACACCAGCTGGACCGGCTATCCCTTGTACTCCCACCATTCCTTGTGCACCTGTTGGGCCTATTACACCTTGAATACCTTGAATACCTTTAGGGCCTTCTGCACCTGTCGGACCAGTTACTCCACGCGTACCTTGTATTCCTTGAGAACCTTCTGCACCCGTTGGACCCGTTATACCTGGGTTACCTTGAGGACCTTGTGCCCCTTGGACTCCAACTGCTCCAACTACACCTTGGGAACCTTGGACTCCCCTTACACCTTGAGGACCTGTTGGACCTGTTATACCTTGCACTCCTTGCGCTCCAATTGGTCCTATCCCTCCGCTTACACCTGTTGAACCAGTCGCACCCGTTGGACCTGTTGGACCTCCTGGCGGGCCGGGTGGACCTGATGGACCAGTCACTCCACTAGATGGACCAATTGGACCGGTTGTTCCCGTCGGACCACCCGGTGGTCCTTCTGAGCCTTGTGTACCAGTAGGACCAGTTGCTCCTGTTATCCCTCGTACTCCTTTTGCTCCTTGAAAACCTGTGGATCCACTTACTCCTTGTATTCCTTGAACTCCTTGTGGACCTTGAGGGCCTGTTACACCGGTTATTCCCTTTATTCCGCTTATACCTTGAGGACCTTGTATTCCAGTAGAACCAGTTGGTCCTACTACACCTTGTGCCCCTTGATCACCTTGGTGTCCTTGTTCTCCAGTAATTCCTTGTATTCCTTGAGCGCCGTCTTCTCCTTGTATACCAGTAGCCCCTTGCTCTCCTTGTATCCCTTGAACACCTTGAGGACCTTGGGAACCAGTTACCCCTCTCTCTCCTTGTATTCCTTGTGCCCCCGTTTGTCCTCGCTCACCTACTTCCCCTTGTATTCCTTGTATGCCCTGTATTCCTTGACTACCAGCAGGACCCGTAGCTCCCTGTGTTCCTTCTAATCCTTGTACCCCAATATCACCAATTGGACCTTGGTTTCCGATTAATCCTTGAGCACCTTGGAGGCCAGTTGGACCAGTTATACCTTGCTCTCCGGTATCACCAACAGCTCCTTGTATTCCCTGCGCTCCTGTTGTCCCTCGCGAACCTTGTATTCCCCTGATACCTTGAGGTCCTTGGGGACCAGTTGCTCCCGTCGGTCCAGTCGTCCCTGTTGGACCAACAGGACCTTCATGCCCTCCAGTTGGACCTACAGGGCCACTATTACCTGTTGGACCAGTTGCACCTATAAGCGGAAGAGGCAGTGCCACTCCGAATTTTTTGCAATTTTTATGATGACGCACAACAATCCCCCTTCCCTAAAATCATTACACCTTTTATATGAAATGCATTTTTTTAAAAAAAGTACACCTCTGACCTTATTTTTTAAAAATAAAGAAGCCTATCATTTCAACTATTTGAAACGATAGGCTTCTTTTTATAAAACAATTTATTTCCTCGCCTTAATAATAAAAGTAGTTGGTACCATCCTAGCTTTATATAAAGAATAATATTTCGTAGACGGCTCAGCTAGTCCTCCATCAAACGAGCTCGATGGTTCAGGCTCTTCTATTCTCTCAATTATAAAGCCTGCTCTATTTAACTCATTTATATATGTACTTATTTTTCTCTTATATAATATCGCTTGTACATTTTCTCCTTTAAATGTTTCAAACGTAATGGACGTTTCCTCATGATAAGAAGACTTTATAGCAACTTCTTCTGTACCATATTGTAAGTTTGAATATACTGGGTGCTCCCAACTAAAAATAAAACTTTCTCCTGGCTTTAAATAGGAATATATAAACTCTACTGTTTTTCCTAAATTTGAAGTCCAACCTAATGCATAAATGGAATATATAATATCAAAATACCCTTTCTGAATATCTCCTTCTTCTTCCATTGCTCCGCATATTAACTTTGGATTCCAACGCTTTTACGTTTTATTCGCTGTTTTAATTTGTTCACTTGAAAGATCAAGACCCCATACTTCCTCTGCCCTATGCTCTGCCATATATTGCAACGAATGTCCACTTCCACACCCAATATCAAGAACTTTTTTATTTCTAATTGAATCGAACAAATGAATCTCATCTTCAGACGCCGTATACGGACCATATTTCGGTAAACAATCCACTTGAAAGAAATATGGTGCAACTGTATCCCAACACTTTTTGTTTAAAGCTAACATTTGTGTGCCTTCCATATCATTCCCCCCATCCATTTTTCTTTCTCTAATATTACTTACATATCATAACCAGATCGCCCTTTTCTCTTCGCCCGGTAGTTTTTCACTTTTGCAATCGTCCCGCATGCTCTTCCTCCTTCTTCTCCAGCATACATACCGCACCATCTTTTACTTCCATTTCGCGAATGATCATAAAATACCCAGCGACAATCTGGACATGCTTTTAACCTTCCCCACACATTTTCTTGAATTGACATTAACACAATGCTTAGCACTTTTGTATACACATTCTCTTCATATACTGGTTCATATGTAATACCTTTCATATCTTCCTTTATATGTACATGAAATGGGTATTTCTCTAACCATTTTTGCAATGATCCTTCGCCTTCAATTGTCATCCGAATATCTTCTCGAAAACCTCTTAATTCCTCTATCGTATGAAATGGAAACTCTTCATCAAAATATTCTTTCATAAAGAGCTTTATATCTTCTTTTGTTTGCAGCAAATCAATTGGCTCTCTCGTATCGTTTGGTATTCTCCATGTATTTAAAAATTCCCGAATATATTCTAGTTCATTTGGAGCGTTTTGATTCAATTCGATCCACCTTCTTCTTAAAATTTACTTTTTTCTGACTTTATGTATAATTATAGTATAAAATAGTTAACCATCAAATAATTTTACTGGTTACATAATTAGGGGGATTTCTATGAAAAGTTTCTCAACACCGATACGTTTCATGCTTATTTCTTCATTTTTTATGTCTTTTGGGTATTTTGCAGTATACGCATTTTTAGCTATTTATCTATTAACCTTTCTTCATTTTTCTGCTGTCCAAGTAGGAACAGTGTTGACGGTTATGACAATTACATCACGAGTTATCCCATTATTCTCAGGGTTAATTGCTGACAAAATAGGCTATATCATTATGATGATAGCTGGTTTATTTTTGAGAGGAATCGGATTTATCGCTTTAGGAATATGCTCTGATTTCTATACAATTTCTATTTCTTCTGCACTTATTGGCTTCGGAACTGCATTTTACGAACCTGCCGCTCGCGCTATATTTGGCTCACAGCCAGCTCATTTGAGAAAAAATTTATTTACATATTTAAACCTTAGCTTTAATTGCGGTGCAATAATCGGACCAATTGCAGGAGGGTTCTTACTCTTACTCAATCCACTCTACGCTTTCTCTCTAACAGGATCTCTTATGCTGTTATTTGCTTTTATCTTTTACTTACTTAAAAATCACTTCCATGTCACTACTGAAAACACGTCTATTACATTAGGAATACAGGCCATCTTACAAAACAAGTCTTTCCTTCTGTTTTCCTTTATCATGATTTTCTTCTATATTATGTTTACTCAGCTTACTGTCGCACTTCCACTTCATATGAAAAACATTAGTAATAGCAATCAACTTGCTACACTCGTTATTACGATAAATGCGATAACAGGCGTCATATTTATGGTATTATTCCGAAAATTATTCCACAAATACAACACACTTTCGATTATTAAATACGGTGTTTTATTAATGAGTATTTCCTTTTTACTCATTCCTTTATTTCAACACCCATATTGGCTCTTTATTTGTGTAATTTTATTTACAATCGGTGAAACACTCGTATTACCTAACGCTGATATCGCTATTGCAAATTACAGTAATGAATCATATACAGCCACTTTCTTCGGATTTTATCAACTATCACTCGCATTTGGTTTTATCATCGGTAACTATACCGGGACATCGTTTACATCCAATTTAAACGGAATGTATACACCATGGCTTATTTTCGGCGGAATAGGAGTTATTGGTTTTATTTCACTCCATATTTTAAATATTAAAAAAGGGAGCTCTAAAGAGGATATATACCTATGTAATGAGACGAAACCTCTTTAACACATTACAATTGAGATGGTACCTTTAGACAAGCAACCTATAATAAAAAAATTCGACCATCATACTTGACAGTCGAATCTTTTTATTTTTCATATTCAAGATGATTATGTCTTTTACAACCAAATAAATAGCACCCCCCTAAATGATAAGTTTCAAATTCTAACCCTGGAACATATCCAGATTTGATACGTTCTATCATTGTTTTATAACAATTATTCTCTTCTGTATATTCCTCAATTAACTCTTTCTTATCTTTTTCTGTCCAGTTTTCTTCTACTTCTTCATTCTGAACATCTTCTATTTCTGATGTTTTCGCTTCGATAGATTCCTGTATAACTTCATTTATATGGGAGAAATTATTAGCTTTATATAGAGCATATACAAACCTACCAATCCAGTTAGGACTTTTCCAAACTTCTTTGTATCCCTTTTCGAACCATTCAATTGCTTCGTTATAGCAATTCAACTCAACATATAAATCTGCTACATGAATTTCTCCTAAAAAATTATCAGATTTCCTGTTAAAAGCATCTAACTTCTCTTTCGCTTCTGTCGTTCGCCCTAAATCAATTAAGCATTTTACATAGCTATACATTATATAGTCCGAATCCCCTGCAACTCGCAAAAAAAATTCCGAAGCTTTTTCTAACTCTCCAAGGTTATAATGCGCTACAGCTACATTGTGAAATGCTTCATCCGATGGTTGCATCGAAATAGATTTTTGCAATACTTCTTTCGCTTCTTCCCATTTTTCTTGTTTCGTGTAAATTTCCCCTAAGATGTTATAAGGAAAGTATGAAGAAGGATTCAACTTAACAACTTCTCTTATTAATTCAAGAGCTTTATCATCATTCTCTTCCTCATAAAAGTACATCCAAGCCAGATTATTGAGAGATTGTACGTCTCTAGATTCATGTACTGCTTGTTGAAACAGTTCCATTGCTTCCTCATATTTATTTTGTTCAAACATTTCAATTGCCTTCTCATTAATGTTCAAATAACTACCTCCGAAGTAAATGAATTCATCTATTCCCTATCATTATTGTAAAATGTAAAAATTATAATTTCTATAAAAAAATTTCTTTCTCTCGTCTACATTTCGATTGAAATAGAAGCTAAAACACACGAATTTACAACAATCAGTAAATTTTTTAATCTCCCTTAAATTGGATATACATCCTGTTTTAATTTACATATTATGGTACAATTAAAAGGGTACTAACTAAACATTTACGCTCCACACTAGTAATCTAGCAATACCAAAATCAAAATTCACATGGAATTGAGGGATGTTATGAAACAGAAATTAGCTGTTCTTCTATTCACCGGAATCATATTATCCGGATGTTCAGCTATTGCAGGAAATTCTTTAGAAACTGGAAACGGCAGTATGGAATTATTAACACCAACCATTACAACAAAAGATAATGAATTAGAAATTAAGACCGAGGGCATTGATGAAAATAAAGTGACCTTTATTTATGTTGCTAATAAAAAAGTATTGGAACAAAAAATTAATAATGGTGAATCCTACAAGCTTAACATTAAAGATATCGAACACGCTCATAGGACGGACTACAAGCCAAAAGTTCAACTTTTGCAAACAAAAGATGATGATAAAGATGGAGAAATGGTAACCTTTAAACAAGTTAGGTATACAGTTAAGAAAAACTAATTTTATAGTTATTTCATTATAAAGTGAAACTTTAATCGGTAGGGGTTTTGTGCATCATCCCCCACTAATTATTAACCCTCACCAATCGAGCTTTTACGGACTGCCCGGCAAATAGTGGGATCAATGTAACGAACGAAAATATACTTTTAACAGAGTGTAAATATAAGGAATTCTAACATGAAAAAACGATGGGTTTCTTGGTGGATTGGCAACATGTTTTGGATTATCATTTTTGGAATATGGGCCGCTATTATTTGGCTACGAGATGTTGATGGTGCTGGTGTTACTCAAACATCCGAAATTAAATCAATATCACTTATCGTTTTATTAATCGCGTTTATTATACCAGTATTTATTCAAGTTGTATGGCTAATCATTAATTTGAGGATGAATAGAAAAAATAATTATACGATTCAATTTTTCCAATTAACAGATAAATCCCTTCATAAAAAAGAGAGGAATCAAATTTGAAATAGATTCCTCTCTTTTACATATGGGGGTTATGCCGTGCTTTTAAAGCTGCACTACTCCCTTTTCTTTACGATGCATGTTCATCTTTCTTCTTCATTAACGCTCTCTTCTTCATCGCCTTCGTTAAATATCCGCCTTTAAATGAACGGATTTCATAAGAAGACATAAACGCTTTCGGTGCAATTTTATTAATGATTTCTAACAGTTCTTTCTCTCTAGAGCGCTTTGCAACGATATCTAAGCGATAACGTATAGAATTAATTCCTTCGCCTTCAAATACCGTAACACCAAATCCAGAGTGACGTAGTTCATCTACTAATTCATTACAACGGTCTAGTAAACTAACTTGATACGTAATATAACCAATTGCTAATTTATTCTCTATATAACCGCCTAATAAAAGTCCTGTACTAAAGCCAATGACATAGGCAACGATGTTCATCCAATTTGATAAATCTTGAAACACAATACCTAAACTGACAATGTAAATAGCTCCTTCTAACAATCCAACACCAGCAGCGGATCTTGTTTGATTCTTTACAAGCAAAATCGTACGGATTGTTAAAATTGGAACATAAATAATTTGAAGCACAAAAATAAGTAACGCTTGTAACATTGGTATCCACCTCTTTCAAAAAGTCTTTTGTCATAATAACATACATAACCTTTAGAAATCGATGGGTTTTTAAATTTTTTTACATTATTTTTCATACTATTGAAAAACGAAAAAAAGAAGCGTATTATATTTGTCGTAAAATTGATTCCTTTCATTAGCTCACTTAAACACAAAAAAGGAACCCCATTAGGCCCCTTTCATCATAGCTCTATGTTTTTCGAAGCATGTTCCCTTTGCTTCTCTTCCTCTTCCTCTTTCACTAACTGCATATTCGCATAAGCTAAATTTGCAATCATTAAAAAGTGACCACCTAAAATGCCTGTACCAAATGCCCACATTTCCATTTCATGCTCAATTTCATACATGATGATTGCTCCTAAAATGGCAGCTGCAAATCGGTTTAGAACTCCTAACCCAGGAGCCTTTTCCTTCATTACGATACTTTTTCCGAGTTTCTCCACCCTGCGAGCTAATAACCAAAGACAATAGGCGCTTACTGCTAATCCAATACCAAACCCTGTCACTTGTTTTCCAAACGGAGTAATCGTCCACATAAGTAGTAAACCACTAAAGATCACATACAATTGTAATCGATATACACGTAAGGCTTCTTGAATCAAAATATCCGCTCCTAAGTTCTCATTTTTTGTACTTTAGAAGAAAAGCAGCAACTTACACAGTTGCTGCTTTCTCTTCTTCTTGTTCTTGTTCCATCTTACGAATTTCAACACGTTTAATTTGGTAAGCGTCTTTTTCTAACACTTTAAATTCATAACCTTCCGCCTCAACGTGTTGTCCTTCTTCGATTTCATGATTTTGCATCATAATCCATCCACCGATTGTATCCACATCATCTTCTTCGATGTGTAATCCAAATAAATCTTTCACTTCTGAGATAAGCACTTTTCCATCAACAATGATATGTTGCTCGTTCACATGTTGAATTGGTGGTGCTTCATCTTCATCATATTCGTCACGAATTTCGCCGACGATTTCCTCCAAGATATCTTCAAGCGTTACAATTCCGGCTGTTCCTCCGTACTCATCATATAAAACAGCCATCGGAATTCGCTTTTTCTGCATTTGAAGTAATAAATCGTGAATTGGAGTCGTTTCCATCACTTCAATAATCGGACGCATATACGAGCGAATAGATGATAAATCTTTTTGATCCTCGGTCATATATCGAATAAAGAAATCTTTTACGTTGACCATACCGATAATATCATCTTTATCTTCTCCAAAAATCGGATAACGTGTGTATCGCTCATTTTGGATTACTTTCATGTGTTCTTCTACTGAATCTTCCAGGTAGAAACCAATGATTTCTGTTCGCGGTACCATAATCTCTTTCGCAATACGATTATCAAATTCAAAAATGTTATTTACATACTTGTATTCAGCTTGATTAATTTCGCCGCTTTCATAGCTATCTGAAAGGATAAGACGTAATTCTTCTTCTGTATGAGCTACTTCATGTTCTGAAGCTGGCTTTAAACCGAATAAACCAGTTATCACACGAGCTGAACCGTTCAATACCCAAATAAATGGATACATTACTTTATAGAACATCATTAATGGACCTGCCAATAATAACGTTACCCTTTCAGCCTTTTGAATTGCCATCGTTTTCGGAGCTAATTCCCCTACTACAACGTGTAAATACGTCATAATCATAAAAGCAAGACCAAATGTTAATACTGATGAAATAGACGGATTTAAGTTCCATTTCTCAAATAACGGGTGTAATAACTTTTCGATTGTCGGTTCACCTAACCAACCTAATCCCATAGCTGTAACTGTAATACCTAATTGACAAGCAGATAAATATTCATCTAAATTTGTTGTTACCTTTTTCGCTGCTAAAGCACCGCGTTTTCCTTCCGCAACAAGCTGATCGATACGGCTTGAACGTATCTTTACAATCGCAAACTCTGCTGCTACGAAAAATCCAGTAAATGCGATTAAAATCGCAACCATGACTAAATTAAATATTTCCAATGAATCCCCTTAGTTAAAAAACTAAGGTGTCCACCTCCTGTATACTATAATGTTTTCTTATTTGTTTGTTAGAAAACATAGCCCGATACAAAAATTAAAGAGGTCGGATTTCACTTATTCTATAATAATAGAGCAAGTGTCTGTATTAAAGCTGTCGTTTGACCTGATAAAGATTTCGATATTTTTTCACGTTGTGAATCAGTCAATTCATCTAAAAGCGGTTTTAACTCAGTAAGCTCCACTTCTAATCGGTGAATATGGTCTGTCACTTCATTCACTTGTTTCGAAACGTGTTCATTGATACCGAGCAGCTTCTTCTTCTCCTCGATTTTCTCTTTAATCTCACAAAGCGGCATATGCATTTCTTTGCACTTCTCAATAAATTGTAATGTCTCAAATGCTGTTTCGTCGTAATAGCGATAATTAGATTGAGATCGCTCCGCTTTTAAGATACCTAGATTCGTATAATAATCAATCGTTCGTTTCGACACGTGAGCCATGAGAGCCAACTGTCCGATTCGATACACCTTCCCAACGATCTTCCCCCCTTGTTTATATTACTTACATCATACAACACATAAACTGTACAGTCAAACGTGACGGTTTATTATTCACAATTTATACACAACTTCATATATTTTCTTAAACTTATAGAATATGATTCTACTTATATAATTAAATTATTAAATTTCATTAATTACGTGCTAGCCAAATATATTTATGAAATCACCTGTTCTTTTCAATTTTTCTTATTTTAGAACATACCGTTCTATTTCTAAAAAAATAACCCAGTACAATAAACTGAAAATTAAGTTATAATATCATTATAAAATATGAAGGAGGAATGCACTCATGTACTACAACACTTCATTCGAAAACGATCAACCTGTAGGCCGTCTATAAACTAAGACGGGCATTCATTTAGCACATACACTACGCCTCGTCTTAGGGAACTCATATTACCCTAAAAATAGACGGAGGTACTTTACATGAAACAAACAATTTTAGGAGCTATATATTTATCACTAGCAGCAAGTATATGGGGTGGTATGTATGTTGTTAGCAAATACATACTCGATTTTATCCCACCACTGACACTCGTTTGGTTACGCTTTATTATCGCTTTTGTTGTTTTGTATTTCATTTTGAAAATAGCTGAGAAAAAGCAAAAGAAAAAAGCAACCATTCGCAAAAAAGATTGGCTATTATTCGCTTGGATTGGATTTATCGGCTATTTCATTTCAATCACATGCCAATTTATCGGAACAAAATTATCCGACGCTCATACAGGCTCGTTAGTTACATCAGCTACACCTGCATTTATGGTTATATTTGCAGCGCTCATTTTGAAAGAAAAACTAACTGCTCGTAGACTTTTATCTACTGTAATAGCGACAATCGGTGTCATTATCGTAATCGGATGGGATATTGAAATCGGCTCCTATTTTATCGGAACAATCATTTTAGTTGGAGCCGCTATTACGTGGGCTTTACTATCTATTTATGTAAAAATCGCTTCAATCCAATTTTCATCCTTAGTTATTACAACGTACGCAATTTTCTTTTCACTCTTTTTTATTACACCTTTTATGATATGGGAGCTACAAGCGGCCTCTATCGGAACAGTAAATACGTACGTAATATTAGGCGTATTATACTTAGGAATCGTCTCAACAGCAGGTGCCTTTTTCCTTTGGAATAAAGGATTAGAATTACTGGATGCAAGCATCGGTTCCTTATTTTTCTTCTTCCAACCTATCGTTGGATCGTTACTTGGTTGGTTGCTCTTAAATGAAACATTAAATAGTAACTTTTTCATTGGTGGTATTCTCATTATATGTAGCGTTTTAATTACTACTTTTGAAAAGAAATAAAAAGCAGGCAGAGATTCTTAGTCTCTGCCTGTTCGTATAATTGGATCTTGGTCGTGAAAACCAATACAAATCGGTATATTACTTTGCACTTCACTACGTACACTTATAAAACTACACAGCGTTTTAGCAATTAAATATAAAGTTATACCGATTGCTTTTTCACTTGTGTCAAAGCCATTTTCATTATACATATCCGCTAATTCTACAGACCCCGGCCCCTCAATATTATATGTCCATTCAGAAGCCCAATTATCGTCCTCTTCTTCCATTGAAACATATTCCTCACAAATATAAAGTGAAACTTTAATCAGTGGGGGCGTTCTTCATCCCCACTGATTATTAGTTGAACCAATCGGGCTTTTACGGGCAGTTGACCTCCCACGTAACTTCTTTGCTTTCGCTGAATTTTGAGGTGGGGGTCTTACTGCCCGTTAATGCGGGATAAAACTGACTATTCCACTCGTTATCAAGATCATACTCAAAATAAATCGCCTTTGCTTCTTCATTAGTAGCCATTTCTACAGCTGCATCCAAACCTACTCGAATACTTTCCTTATATGACTCTAAATCAATTGCTTTAATTCGTTCTGCATATTCTGTAGACGCCAACATGCAACAAATATCATAATACTTCGCTTCTATTTGCTCTACTGCTAACGAAAAGACATCCTCTTGCATCTCTTCTAAATACTGAAATATATCCACACTAAATACTCCTCACTCTTTACGCACTCCAATGCGATGGACGAGACAATAATTTCGGTAATTTCGTATGTTTGTCCCCTCTAGCCGCATTAACTTGAACTTGCGTCAGGAAAATACTATTTGTAAAATCAGTCCCGCGAATATCTGCATCTCGTAAATCTGCTCCGATGAGATCTGCCCCTCGTAAGTCTGCTCCATTTAAGTTTGCCGCAATTAAATATGCTCCTCTTAAATTTGCACCTTGTAAATCTTTCTTTTTCAGATTTGCTCCCATAAGGTCTGCACCGCGGTGTATGATTCGTTTCTTACGCGCAGTATTCATTTCCTTCCATACTAATTCGCTCGTTTCTAAAAGAAGAATGTTTACCTCTGCCCTATGCACTGGAACATTTATTTTCATTAACTCATCTGGATTTAAATTCGAAAGTCGCTCTGTCTCCTCAATTGCGGTCTTCAGCTCTTTATGAATTGGCTGTGTTGCCTTTAAAAGAATCGCTTCATTCAAATACCAAAGCATTTCATGAAGTTGATGCATAACTGGAAAAGCATCATACATTTTTCTCGCATGCTTAGCATCTTTCCGCCAATCAACCCCGTTAAATGTAACTTGAGAAATCTTCTGCCCAGCGCCGAAACATTCAAATACTGTACAACCTTTATAACCTTTTCCTCTAAGATTTTTATGTATACTACATCTAAAATCTGATTGTAAGTTGGAACATGGTTTACCACCATCTTTATTCACTGCAAAATCTACCGATGCTGCGAACGGTAATGCAACGCAACATAGACCGAAGCATTTTTCGCAGTTTGCTTTTAAATGATCATTATGATTAGTCAAAATCTATACCCCCTGTTGTCTTTTGACTATTTCATAATATTCCAACTGTAATAAATAATCAATTTTAAAATAAACCGGCATCTTTCGTTTCAATTCATAACTTTATCATTCGATTTCCTTTCAATTGAAAAGGACTATTTTTATTTAATGAATTATAATTAAATTATAAATTTTCTAACTAAAAGGAGACTTATTATGGCACTACAAATGAAAACAAACTGTCAAATTTGCGATCAATCGCTCGAACAAGATTCTGAAGCATACATTTGTGTATATGAATGTACATTTTGCGCACCATGTACAGAAGAAAGACACAACGTTTGTCCAAACTGCGGCGGCGAATTAGTACGTAGACCGAAAAAGAAACAATAAAAAGCAAAGCGATATCGCTTTGCTTTTTATTGTTTTCTGAGTATATGAAATTATATCGAACACAACTTAAACATTTAAAAACTTCACACAAACAGGCTCTGGCACAGCAACATCAGATTGTAAAAGTGTTAACTTTCCTGTAGATTCATCTCTTGAAAATAGCACAAGATTATGTGACTTTTCATTTGTAGCAACAAGAAACTTTTCAGTGGGATCTAATACAAAGTCCCTCGGCCAATTTCCTTCTGTAGATGTATGTTCAACAAATGTAAGCTGACCTGAATTTTGATCTACGCTATAAATAGCGATACTATTATGACCACGATTACCTGCATATACAAAACGGCCGTCAGAAGAAATATGGATAGCACTTCCTTGACTATTTTCATCAAAGTGTTCTGGAAGAGTAGAAATATACTGTACTTCTGTAAAGGATCCTTCTTCCGAGTTATATGTTAGCGCAATAACCTCTGAACTAAGCTCCGTCATTACATAAGCGTATTTTCCATTTGGATGAAAAGTAATGTGTCTTGGACCACTCCCTGGATTTACAGATAAACTATTCACTTCTGTTAATGTACTATCTTTTATTTCATACGTAATTAACTTATCAATTCCTAAATCAACACCTATCACATATTTTTCATCAGGAGTATATCCCGCGTAATGTGCATGTGGTTTTTCTTGTCTTTCTTTATTTGGACCTGAACCTTCATGCGCCATAATAGATGAAGCAGGATTTACAGTTCCATTTTCTTCATTTATTTCAAAAGACTCAATCGTTCCTTTATGGTAATTTGCTGTAACTACCGTATGATTCCCACTATCAACGCTCACATGACAAGGAGAAGCCCCTTCTACTACTTGTCTGTTTTCTGCCTTTAACTCTCCAGTTTTACTATCAATTGAATAGGCAGCTACACCACCAGATTCTCCTTCCTTAACAACGGAATAGAGATACTCATTATTTCGGTTAATCGTTACATATGTAGGGTTATCCAGCTTAGCGGCAAGTGTTACATTACTAATTTTTTTTGCTTCTGTGTCTAAAGTAATCTTATATATTCCTTCACTATTTTCTTTTGTGTAAGTTCCAACATATCCAATAAACTCTTTGTTATCCTTCATTTTTATAACCCTCTCTCCCTATATTTTTCGTTCATCATACTTCTTAAAATATTTTATGTTGAAAGAGTATCCTAAAAAATCGGAGTACCTCTTTATACGTTACCATATTTTCTTGATAAATAGCTTTTAAACCCACTTTTTTTGGTACGCTGCTATACTTTCATATTCTTCTTCCAATTGACGAGACAGACGAATATAGATTGGTGTTAAATCTTTATATTTTTCCACACTTTCCATGTTTGGCCCATGATGAAAATCTGCCCCTACCATTTCAGAAACTACGCATAATGTATCTATTTCACCTAAACTATATAAACCGAGGATTGCAGCACCTAAGCAAGAGCTTTCGAAACTTTCAGGAACATATACGTCTTGATGGAAAATATCTGCCATCATCTGTCTCCAAAGTTCCGATCTTGCAAAACCGCCTGTCGCTTGAATTTTTTTTGGTTCGCCAATTAGCTCTTTTAAAGCGAGAAGAACGGTATATAAATTATAAATTACTCCTTCTAAAACAGCACGGATAAGATGTTCTTTCTTATGATGCAATCCGAGTCCAAAGAAAGATCCCCGTGCATTTGCATTCCATAAAGGAGCTCTTTCCCCTGCTAAATACGGATGAAATAATAAACCGTCAGATCCAGGATTCACATTTGCTGCTATTTCAGTAAGTACTTCATATGGATCTTTTCCTAAACGCTTCGCAAGTTCAATCTCTGAAGTGCCCAATTGGTCACGAGCCCATCTGAAAATCATACCACCGTTATTAACTGGACCACCGATTACCCAATGGTCTTCAGTTAACGCATAACAAAAAATTCTACCTTTTGGATCTGTTACAGGACGATTTGTTACAGCACGTATCGCACCGCTTGTACCAATTGTAACAGCCACAACGCCAGGGTCTATTGCATTTACACCTAAATTAGATAGTACTCCATCACTCGCTCCTACTACAAAAGGCGTAGAAACAAGTACATTCATCCCTTTGGCAAGCTCTTCATCTAATCCTGTTAAACTGTGCGTTGTTGGAACAAGTTTAGAAAGCTTGTCATCTGTAATTCCCGCAACATGTAGAGCCTCTTCATCCCATTTTAAAGATTTCAAATTAAACATCCCTGTCGCTGATGCTATAGAATAATCAATTACATATTCTTTATATAACTTGTAGAAAACATATTCTTTAATAGAAATGAATTTATAACTTCTTGCGAACAATTCTACCCGCTCATTCTGTAACCAAACTAATTTCGAAAGTGGTGACATCGGATGAATAGGTGTCCCAGTACGTAAATAAATTTCATGACCATTCATATCATTCTTTATTTTCTCCGCCCAGCTTGCACTTCTATTATCTGCCCACGTGATACATTTCGTTAACGGATTTCCATCTTCGTCTACAGCGATAACGCTATGCATTGCCGAACTGAAAGAAACACAGAGAATATCAACCGCTTGTATATTACTTGATTGCACAACTTCTTTAATCGTATGTATCACCGCTTGAAAGATTTCTTCTGGATCTTGTTCTGCTATTTCAGGCGTAGGAGAATATAAAGGATATTCAATTCCATGACTTGCAATAACAGATCCATCAATTGAAAACAAAACCGATTTTGTACTAGTTGTCCCAATATCTACACCGATCATATATTTCGATCTCACTATGTAACCCCTTTCAGAATATCCCATTAAAAAAGAACACTCTCAATTCTTTACTAATTATGTATACATACTTGGGAGTACCATGGTTTATACGAAAAAAGACTCTCCCTTATGAGAATTACGTGCTAACTAACTTTACTCTCATAAGGGGGCCTTTTCATATCTATTGTACTAATTTGAAAATGAATCGTTTCTGTATGATATTGCTGTTTTCACGTAATAAGGTGTCAAAATCAAGATTAAGTTTATAGGATGAAGTCACATAGAGATTGACCCTCTCGTAAAAAAGCAATTAGTGAACATTTCACTTCATTATAATTTAGGCGCTTTCGCCCAATCCGCAGCAAACTTTTCAATACCTTGATCTGTTAATGGATGCATAGCAAGTTGTTCAATTACTTTATAAGGAATTGTTGCAATGTGAGCGCCTGCCATCGCTACACGAGTTACGTGATCTGGGTGTCTAACAGAAGCTGCAATGATTTGTGTATCTAATTGATGAACATCGAATAATTCAGCAATTTTAGCAACTAATAATACGCCATCTTCAGAAATATCATCTAAACGCCCTAAAAATGGAGAAACGTACGTTGCACCTGCTCGAGCAGCTAAAAGTGCTTGGTTCACAGTGAAAATAAGTGTAACGTTCGTTTTCACACCTTTTTCAGTAAGGTAGCGACAAGCTTCTAATCCTGCTAGCGTCATTGGAAGTTTTATCGTGACATTTTTATCGCCACCGTTAATTTTAATTAATTCTTCTGCTTGAGCAATCATTTCTTCTGCCGTAACAGCATCCGGAGTTACCTCTGCCGATACAGACTCAACTTTAGGTACTGTCTGACAAATTTCTGCGATACGGTCTTCAAACTTAACGCCCTCTTTTGCTACTAAAGAAGGATTCGTTGTAACACCAGCTAAAACTCCAAGTTTATATGCTTTTTTTATGTCCTCAAGATTTGCAGTATCAATAAAAAATTTCATGATCAATTCCCTCCAGTTTTTATACGTTGATGAGTTACATGTTTAATATGATTATCCCGTAAAAGCCCGATTGGTGTGGGATGAAGCCCCCACTGATTAAAGTTTCACTTTATTTCTTTTCTACTGCATGTCCGCCAAATTCATTGCGCAGAGCTGCTACAACTTTTCCTGTAAATGTATCATTGTCTAATGAGCGGTAGCGCATTAATAGAGACATCGCAATAACAGGAGTTGCTGTTTGAAGGTCTAATGCTGTTTCTACTGTCCATTTCCCTTCACCAGAAGAATGCATAACGCCTTTAATTTCATCCAGTTTTGCATCTTTAGAAAATGCATTTTCAGTTAATTCCATTAACCAAGAGCGGATTACTGAACCGTTGTTCCATACTCTTGATACTTTTTCATAATCGTAGTCAAATTCACTTTTTTCTAAAACCTCAAATCCTTCACCAATAGCAGCCATCATACCGTATTCAATTCCGTTGTGAATCATTTTTAAAAAGTGACCACTACCAGCTTTTCCAGCATATAAGTACCCATTTTCTACAGCTGTATCGCGGAAGATAGGTTCAACGATGTCCCAAGCTTCTTGATCTCCTCCGATCATGTAACAAGCACCATTGCGAGCGCCTTCCATTCCACCAGAAGTTCCTGCATCCATAAAGTGAATGCCATCTTTCTTTAATTGCTCATATCGGCGGATAGACTCTTTATAATGTGAATTACCAGCTTCAATTAAAATATCTCCTTTTGATAAAAGTGGTGTAACCTCATCAATAACAGAATCAACAACAGCGTGTGGTACCATTACCCAAAGAATTCTTGGTGATTGTAATGACTGAACAAGTTCACTTAAACTAGATGTACCTGTTGCCCCGTACTCTTTCATTTCTTCTACTGCGCTCGTATTTAAATCAAATGCTACTACTTCATGTTTATGATCCATTAAATTTTTCCCTAAATTTAATCCCATTTTACCTAACCCAATTAATCCTACTTGCATAATATAATTCCTCCTCAAATCATCTTTTATTAAAAATCCATATCACTACAATCTGGAATACCTTTCAGCACTGAAATGTTAATATGTACAGAAAGGTATTCACAGTCATAGCTTAAGAATTCAACACATTTTTTGTAATTTGAACAACATTTTCTGTCGTAAATCCAAATAGATTCATGACTTCAGCTCCAGTTCCTGAAGCTCCAAATGTTTCAATTGATAGCACTTTTCCTTCTTGTCCTACATAACGCTCCCAGCCGAGAGAGACACCCATCTCAAGAGATACTCGTTTCTTTACAGAAGACGGAAGAACCGATTCTTTATATTCTTTCGATTGGTGATCGAATAGCTCCCAGCTTGGCATTGCAACGATGCGAACAGAAACTTGATCTTCTTCTAATTTTGCTTTCGCACTAGCAGCTAAAGAAACTTCAGAACCTGTCGCAATTAAAATTACATCCGGATTTTCATTTGTTTGTGTTAATACGTAAGCTCCTTTAGAGAGATTCTCTATGTTCGCTTTCGTTTCATTAAACACCGGTAAATTTTGACGGCTCAGTACTAAAACGACTGGACCATCCGTTTGCTGTAAAGCATACGCCCAAGCACTTGCTGTTTCATTTGCATCTGACGGACGGATAACTGTTAGACCAGGAATTGCTCGAAGCGCTGCCAATTGTTCAATTGGTTCATGCGTTGGACCATCTTCTCCTACAGCAATCGAATCATGTGTAAATACGTAAGTAACAGGTAACTTTTGCAGTGTAGCCAGTCGAATCGATGGACGAAGGTAATCATTAAATACAAAGAATGTACTTACGAAAGGTTTTACTCCTCCATGGAGAGCCAGTCCATTCGCTGCCGCGCCCATTGCATGTTCACGTACACCGAAGTATATATTTCGTCCAGCATATGATTCTACTGCATATACTGCTTCACCTTTTATATCTGTCATCGTAGAATGAGAAAGATCCGCACTTCCACCGAAAATAGAAGGAATCGATTTCACATAATGATTAATAGCTTCCCCACTTGCAACACGAGTGGAAATTGTTTTTTCAGTATCAAAAGATAGAATGTCTTTCGCTTCAATTAAAACCTCACCTGTAATCGCTTTTTCTAATTCATCTGCTAGTGCAGGGTTTGACTCTCTGTATACGTTAAATTGCTCATTCCATTCGTTCTCTTTTTCAATACCTTTTTGTTTCAGTTCATTAAAATGAGCTGTTACTTCTTCAGGCACAAAGAAGTCTTCCTCATAGTGCCAACCATACACTTGTTTTGTCGCTGTCGCTTCTTCTACTCCAAGCGGATTACCATGTGCTTTATTCGTTCCAGCAACTTTTGGACTTCCATAACCTATAATGGTTCTAATTTCTATAAGAGTAGGTTGATCCGTATTTTCTTTCGCTAATGTAATGGCTTTTGTAATAGCATCGACATCGGTTCCATCTTCAACTCTTACATATTGCCAATGTACAGATTCTGCCCTTTTCTGAATATCTTCAGAGAAAGCAATGCCTAATTCACCATCAAGTGAAATTTCATTTGAATCATACAGTACAATTAACTTGCCAAGTTTCATATGTCCTGCCATTGACATCGCTTCATAAGCGACACCCTCCATTAAGTCACCATCTCCGACTAAAGCATACGTATTGTGATCTATAATAGAGTGACCATCCTTATTAAACTTCGCTGCTAAATGAGCTTCTGCCATTGCCATTCCGACAGCATTAGCAATCCCTTGTCCTAACGGGCCTGTAGTCGCTTCAACTCCAGGAGTATGACCAAACTCAGGATGTCCTGGTGTTTTACTATTTAACTTTCTGAAGTTTTTCAAGTCATCAATTGAAACGTCATATCCAGCTAAATGAAGTAGGCTATATAACAGACTAGATCCATGTCCTGCCGATAAAACGAAACGATCACGGTTAAACCATTCTGGGTGATTAGGATTGTAATTTAAATGATTCGCCCATAATGCATAAGCCATTGGTGCTGCTCCCATCGGAAGACCTGGATGACCTGAGTTTGCCGCATTAATAGCATCAATCGATAACGTACGAAGTGTATTCACTGCTAATTGATTTATGTTTTGTGCCATAGTAATCGTCCCCCTAAATGCTTTCATGAAAGAAAGTACTTATTTTTCCGTCTCTTGATCTAACCACCATTTAAATCCACTTTCTTGCAACAGTTCATTAGACGCTTCTGGACCATATGAACCAGACTCATATTCATGAAGCGGTAATAAGTTTTCCTCGAACGCTTCAAGAATTGGTTGTACCCATTCCCATGACAATTCAACTTCTCTCCAATGTGCAAAGAATGTAGCGTCTCCACTCACCGCATCATGAATGAGTCTTTCATACGCTTCAGGTACTCCCACATCCACTTGCTCGCAAGTAAAGTTAATACGCATCGGTTCAATCTCTCCATTTTTCAATGGATTTTTACTATTTAACTGTAATGAAACATTCTCACCTGGGCTAATTTCAATTATTAATAAGTTAGGTGCTGCATTTGGATTATTATCTTGATATTGCTGTTTTAACGTATTTTTAAACTCGATTACAATACGAGTGGACTTTTCTTTCATTCGTTTTCCTGTTCGTATATAAAATGGAACGCCAGTCCAAAATGGATTATCGATCCACAAACGAGCAGCAACAAATGTGTCTATGTTAGAAGAAGGATTTACTCCTGGCTCCTCTTTATACGCTACAACTTGCCCGCCTTTTATCTCTCCTGAAGAGTATTGACCGCGAATGATATGGCTTTGAACGTCTTCTTTTTTCACTTTACGAAGCGTCTCCATTACTTTTCGTTTTTCCTCTCGAATTTCACACGCATTAACCTTTTCCGGCAGATTCATAGCAGTCATCATTAATATTTGTAACATATGATTTTGAACCATATCTCGAATGGCTCCTGCATGATCATAATATCCGGCTCTTTCTTCAACCCCAACTGTTTCACTAGCTGTAATTTGTACATTTGCTATATGTTCTTTGTTCCAAATCGATTGGAGAACAGGATTTGCAAATTCTAGTGCTTCAAGGTTTTGAATCATCGGTTTACCTAAATAGTGATCAATACGGTATATCTCGTCTTCTTCAAACGTGCGACTAAGCTTATCATTAAGCTCACGAGCAGATGTAAGGTCGTGCCCAAACGGTTTCTCAATCATCAGGCGTTTCCATCCATCTGTTTTATCAAGTCCGCTTTCCTTAATATTTAAAGCAATGGTCTCGAAAAATTCAGGAGCAACTGAAAGATAGAACATTCTATTACCTTTTATATGTAGTTCCTCTTCCCTTTCACGAACGACTTGTAATAACCTCTCATAGTCTTCCGGTTTACTCACATCTAATGGACAATAGCGAAAATTATCTAAAAAACCTTCGAGTTCCGGAGTACCTTCTTCCCTCTGACGAGAAAACGTCTCTATTGATTCTTTTATTCTTTTTTGAAAATCTATATGAGACACTTCACGTCTTCCAAGCCCGATAACAGATATTTGCTTTGGAAGCTTTTGATCTCTATATAAGTTATATAGCGCGGGGTAAATTTTGCGTTTTGCTAAGTCCCCTGTCGCTCCAAATAAAACAAAGGTCATTGATTCCAAGTTCAGTCCCCCTCGTGATGTATAGTCATTGTCACTATAGTAAAAATGCATTGTACAGAAGCTACTATCATTGTTGATTCACTCTTGCTTCTTAACTTCAAATTTTTTATATTTGTCGCTTTCTCATTGTCCCCAATATTAATAGTGGCAATTCAAAGCATTTTTACCACATACTACTTAATTACTATAACTTATATAAAATAATTTAATTATTAAAAGTAATTAAGTTATTTTATATCTATCATATTAACTACATAAATTATCATCGTCAAGAAAAGTGTCTCGGATTAAAGATTCTTCATTCCCTAATATCTTTTAGTACTCATGTATTTATTAGAAAAAGATTAGATCTATGTTCATTACATGAAATGAATAATAAAAAGGCCAAAATGAACATATTCTTGTTCGTTTTGGCCTTTTTATTATTGCTTCAGATGATTCTTAACTGCTCTTATAACCAATTCGTGATCTTCTTCTGGTGGTAATCCCGAAACTGTTATCATTCCAATAACCCCTACGTCTTTTATTCTGATAGGAAAGCAGCCACCAAACGCAGCATATTCCGAAGTATCTAAAAGATATTTTTCATTATATGAGATTCCAGTTATTTCACTTTGTATCTGCATATAATACGAGCTATGATCATGCAGAGAAACGACTCGTTTTTTACGCTCAATCCATTTCGTATTTTCCTCATTTGTCCCTGTCATTTTGAAATGAAACAATTGCACACCGTTTTTCGTTATATCAACAGCAATCAATTTCCCCTCTTTCTTCGCTGTTTCAATGATAAATAAACCTAGTTGCAGTGCATCTTCATTTGTAAAAGAGGAAAATTGAAGTGTTTCCTCCTCTATTAAAATTCGTTTACTTATTTCATTCAAATTTGAAGTACTCATATCTTTAACCTCCATAATTGTTTTATGCCACACCGACATTTTTTCGAAATTATTAGGCCATATAGTACAACCTTTCAATCAATCTGATTCTAAATAAACTACTGTAACATCTTTGGTGACTAGTACCGTAAAGCTTGTTTTCTTCTTACTGGTGCTATTATGAATGATATTCAAAGTTATAAAAAGTACTATTCTAGTTACCCTTATCTTACAGAGACTATTATGAAATATATTTAACATCTTAAAAATGTATGTACTAAAGAATAATATTTTTAATCACTAGCTTTTTTGATCAATCATTATAATCCAATTTCATCAAAATTTTTATCAATTATTACACTATCCAACAATAGGAGGAAACAAAGATGGATGAAAATATATCCAAAAGCTGAAAAGCAGTTGAATCCCTTGAAGGAATAGTTGTAATTCACTACATATAGAAATAGACATACAAAAACGCTATCCTTTCCTATAATTCTAAAGAAAGAATAGCGTATTTTTTCAAAAATGAGTTCTTTTATTGAGAAACTTTGATTCTATATCATACATAAAAGAGCAACTAGTGCTAAAACAGCTGGAAGTCCTTGTTTCACAATAATTGATTTATTAGATGTGAAACCTCCGAAAATAGCTGCTATCACCACACAAATCACGAAAAATAATTGGACCATATAACCAATTGGATTGAGCCCAAGTACAAGTCCCCAAATGAGACCAGCCGCTAAAAATCCATTATATAAACCTTGGTTTGCAAACATAATGGCTACGTTTCGATCTCCTTCTAAATGCTTCGGTAATTTGAAAGCACGTTTCGCTACTTTTGAATCAATAAAAAACATTTCAAGGATCATGATAAACAAATGTTCTAATGCTACGATCCCGACTAAAATAGCTGCGATTATTTCCACACTATTCTGCCCCCTACACTCTCTATTCTTTAATATTCTCTACATTTTTTTGTATCTGTAATAGAACATGAATAAGTATTTTGCGTTCTTCTCCACTGATATTTACGAACATTTCCTTCATAAAATGTTCCTTTTCTTTCTTGTCAAAATATTAATTGATGCATCAATTATTGATACATCAATTAATATACATCTCTCTTTTTATTTTTGCAAGTTTTTTTGCTCAATTGGTTTTATTTTGTTCCAGCAACTTTAAACCAATTCAAAACATCAGTTCGTATTTCTAGAAATCATAATTACTTTAAGTTCATTCTGACAATCATATTTAACTAAATATATAAAAGAATTGAGTTATATCTCCATCAATTTATAAAAATTAATTTTTTCTAAAAACAGATACTTTACGTTTTTTATAGTAATAAAAATCATTTTTTGTTTCAGAGGCAATCCATTTTGTTAGCTTGATGGGCATAGGATAGCACCATATGACGAACCAATTATCTTTCAAGAAGACGGCTAGAAATCTGGATTTGGTACAGGAGTTGCCTACTTCCCCGATCCAGATGGTACTAATTTAGAGCTAATTGCTCCAAAAGGGCCATTCAGACATGAATAGTTAAAATAAATTAATACCGAAACAAGCCACCTTCTGCCTGGAAGGTGGCTTGTTTGTCGGCAAGTTGATAGAATGACTAAAAAAGGACAAACTCTCCAATGTGAGAAGTTTGTCCAAAAAGTTTTTCATGTTAACTATTTTTACACTAATACCAATAATAGTGAATTAGAATAATGACTTAATACTTGCTAAGACAGTAAGTACACCTACAATAATAACAAATACGTTGCTCATTTTCCCTTTGTATTTAGCTAGTACTGGCACTTTTTGAATCGCATACATCGGTAATAGACATAAGATAGCAGCAACTAAAGGACCGCTTAGAGAATCAATAAGTCCAAGAATACTTGGATTTGTATAAGCAACAAACCAACATGATAATACAACAAAAGTAAGGACGATTGTCTTAATTGTTTTTTCTTCAATATCTTTTCCACGTGATTTACCGAACTTAATAATCATGTCACGCATTACTTCAAATGCTCCGATATAATGGCCAAGGAAAGACTTTGTAATAGCCACAAAAGCAATAATTGGAGCTGCAATCGTGATTACAGGTGAATTAAGTTCATTCGCAAGATATGAAAGGATTGATAAGTTTTGCTCTTTTGCCATTTTTAAATCCTCTGGAGTTAAGCTCAGTGCACTACTCCAAACGAAGAACATAACTACAACGAATGTCATGATATAACAAACCTTTTGTATTTGCGCACATTTAGCATCAGTGGCTTCGATTCCATACGTAGCTCTCTGTTTCACAACAAATGATGAAATCATAGGTGAATGATTAAATGAGAATACGATGATTGGTAGAATCAACAGTATCGTTCCCAAATATCCTGTTCCTGTTGAAGCAGTAGAAACAGCTGAAAAGCTAAGCATTGACGTATTCCACTGTGGAATTAAAGATATTGCGATAAACAGTAGAGAAGCTATGAAAGGATACACTAGCATACTCATGATCTTTACAGTGATATCTTGACCAAAATTCAGTATAGCGATAAGACCAAGAACTAATACAAGTGATAAAATAGCCCTTGGAGGCTCTGGCATGTGCAATTGATGCACGATAAAACTACTTGCAGTATTTGTAAGCGCAACCGAATACATTAGTACGATTGTATAAATTGAACTGAAATATACGATGTTAAAAATGATACTCGCTTTATTTCCGAAATACTCTCTAATTGTACCTGTGATCCCCTCATCAGCAGAATTAGAAGCGTATATCATTTTAGCAAGCGCCCTATGTGAGTAGTACATAACTGGATATGCAAGTAATGTAATTAGTAGTAAAGATAATAAACCACCTGAACCTGCATTAATCGGTAAAAAGAGCACCCCTGCTCCAATTGCAGTTCCAAATAGACTGAGTGCCCATGTAGTATCCTGCTTATGCCACTTTTTCGGATCTGCATATTGCTCATTTTTTAGTGCGGTATTTTCAGCTTGAACTTCTATTTTCTTTGCAGTATTCCCGTTCATATAATAACTCCCCCTTGTATCTATTCCTACATCTCTCTTTACACCTAACAAATATTCCCTTTTCGGAAAATGAATTCCTTACAAGTTGCCCCACTTTGTATGTCCTTCATCATAATGAATCCAAATTGAAACATTCGCTAGTTAGCGTCCTAATATAATTGTTAGCGTTCACAAAAAAGTTTACTCGTAATATCCGCTCTTTATATAAAGACCTCTTAAGAGAACAATATAGAATAGACTTCATAAATACGTTGCAACATTTCTAATAACAGTGTATTACTTTAATGGTTTCTCTTTTTTTACTTTTAACAGTAATTTTAGCTAAACCGGCCTCTCTTCATTTGCGAGGCATTTCTTTCTCAATTCTATACATTACCTTCATAACTTCGGTAGCACTGATGATATTGCTTACACAAGCCACTGAAGCACATTACATACATTTCGCCTCTAATCACACACCTTTCTTACTAATAATCGCATTTTTTATATTTTCTCCAGAGATAATAAAATTTCTCTCGACGCCCTCATTATAACGTGTATATTTATAAAATTAATATTTTTATATTTTCAGAAATATTAAAGCGGAATAATTTTATATGGATAATATTTTACAGTTAGCATGTAGCCATTGTTTTTATCGCTTAAAGCTGAATTAGTTAGTAAAAAATACAATAATACATTGTTTTTCTAGGTGACTTATTATAAAGATACTTATATCCCCTTTTATCAAAAAATTTTATTTTAAACATAAAAGATATTCTAATAAATAATTAATGTAGGTAAAAAGAAAAAAATCCCAAAATACAAAAACCAAATTTTAGGATATATATTATTAATATTGAATTCATATACAATTTAAAAAGCTACACTGAGCAAAAAACAAAAAAGCTGCCCCATATGGACAGCTCATTTACATAATTATCGTTATCAGGAATACACAAACAAATCACTTCAATATCATCTTAATTGTAGTTTGTTCGGCTCTTCTTCAGGGATATCTCTATGTTTGTAATGAATCGTTTTTACATCATTTCCTTTTATGCGAAAAGTAATTATGTCCTCTCCATAAGGCGGATTGTGTGCATCCTCAAAAGTTTAAATTTTAAAATCCCTCATTAACTAGCTCTTTTATCGAGTTTAATTTTGAAGAAAGCTCGATAAACCATTCTTCATCCCCTGTTAATAATGCAAGATCTATAAGATAAAGGATTTGTTCCTTATTTATTACCTTTGATTCAGGAAGTTTGTTAACGTGTTTACTAAAGAGTAAAATCGCTTCGTTTATTGTGTACTTGCCGTCACGTTTCACAATACTAACTGTAACTATATCCTCTACATCATCAAGTGATACAATATAACCAACTATTAATTCACCTTCATTTGATATTCCACGAACCCAATCTCCTACTTTTAAAACATGATTATTATTTGACATCATACCGTTTCACCTTCTTATAAATATTTTTTGTGACGATAAAAAAGATATAAAAACAAATTATACTGTAATATTTTTCATTACATTTAAGTATTAAGAACTCACGGCTATATAATAATTAAGCCGCTTAACGCTCTTGATTGATAAGTTCAACAACTTCTTTCATTGTATAATTCTTTAAGTATTCACCTAGATGCTCTTCAGCACCTAAGAAAATAGCGAAAAGAACTTTTCGCATGTTCGAACCTACAACACACTGATTGTTTGATTCTGGACACTTCGGCTGCAAAGCACCTTCAGAGGTTATCTGATAAATATGCCAAAGATTAATTTCATCTAAATCGCGAGCGAAAATAAAACCGCCACCAGTCCCCTCTTTCGATTGTATAAACTTATGTTTTTTTAACAAACTTAGTACTTTGCGAATGCGTACTGGGTGAACACCTGCACTTTCTGAAATAGCATTACTTGTTGACATCCGGTCTGGCTGTAAAGCTAAATAAGTTAAACTGTGTATGGCCAAGGTAAAGTCGCTGTTCATTGTTTTCCTCCTACAATCAAAAATATTGTTTCTCATATATTAACATACTGTAGCCGTCAACTACCCCTACTGAGATAAAGCCTTTCAGTGGGGCTTGAGTTTGAATGCTAGGTCTTTTCTGTCTATTACTAGACAGTTGACGCTCTAGCGTTCATGCCACCTTATGGTAACACCCCAAGTATGTTTTTGGTTGGTACTGACAACGAATGATTGTTTTCCCACTTCCACCACCCTTTCGAAAAAGAGCAGTTCTCCCTTATAGAAGAAGCCACCACTCAGATGAATCCGGCGTGTGCTACAAGCCCCGACAAGTCGAGTACACATGGATGGTTGACACACCCACTAAGCTATGCGCGAAGCAACAGCCTTACGTTTTTGCACTTCTAATAGAATCGGCGTTTTTACCTTGAGATTGCCATCTAATTCTACAACTTTTGATTTTTTCAATGTATTCAGCGCACCATTAATATCAGCATGGATACATGTTCCTGCTTTACTTTGGTACAGACCACGCGTGATTCGTTTGCCACTAAAGCAATAATGAGTTTTACCATCCTTAGACCAAACTGGAACCGGATCTTTATCCAGAAAACTAGCTTTTGAAGTATAGCTTTCTTCTTGTTTTACAAATCGGATGCCTTCTTTTATACATTTATTCTCAATTGCTGCCATCAGTTTGTGAAATGGGATTTGAACAAATGTTTGATTATTCTTTTTCCCCATATCAGATTTTTGTTTCCAACCAGCGTTATACCCTACGACAATTGTATCTACGTTACATGCTCTCACTTTTTTGAACAACAGGCCTACAGTTTGTGAAATGTAACCATTTATTTGTCGTTCTCGTTTGTGCCAAAGTACAGCCATTTGATTCGTTACAATACGTTTTGAAATTCCATTGTCCATATTTTTCCGCCCTAGATTACGTATCATTTTGTTGAAGTACTGGTTAATGGATTTTAATTTTTTCCCATCAATTAAAAATGCATCACCTGTATTTGTCACACAACTTACTAATCTATCTACACCTAAATCGCAACTCAAAGCGTTACTCGTGGTCGTGGGTGGTTTCTTCACTTGAGAAACGTGCATCTCATATGTGTAATGCACCTCAAAGAACCGACCTTTTTGCTTCGGTATAATCTCAATGTAGGAGATTTTTTTATTTCTCAAGTTTTTAGGCATACGTATTTTAATGGAACCGAATTTTTTCCTGAATGCCACATTCATCGGAATGATCCAATATCCGTTCTCATCCACTTTTGGCACTTGATAGATTTCAATAATTCGTTTGTCCGTGGAACGAGAATAATTTGGAAACTTCGGACGACCTGTGAACTTCTCAGGATGTTTCTTCCACTGTTCCAACGCTTTAAAAAAGCTTTTTACTTCTGTAAATACGGCTCTACGAATCGCTTGAACAGAGTTTGATTGAACGCCCGAGTAGTTCGTATCGGCTTGCATAGCAGTGTCCACTTCTTTTACAGTAGCCATCCTGTTATTGTTCAAGTAACTTTGTTTCATCGTGTATAGCCCAACATTTCGCAACGCTTTTGAACTATGCGACATGCGCTGCAGTAAACGAAATTCTTTAGCTGTGAGGCAAGCTCGTCCGATATTCTGTTTCTGCGTGAATCGTTGCATGGTTTCTCTTTTCTTTTGTTTCCGTAATACTTTCACTGCTTTCTTTCTAGCCATTGTTTTCACCACCTTTCTCAGAGAGTTTATTACAATTATTTCTTTCCTAAAATCGTGTTTTTTCTTAGGAAAGAAATATTTTTGTAACTGTTAATTACTTTTGACAAATCAATATTTAGAACGGAACAAAATGTGAACATGGTCTTCATCGTAATTCCTTTTGGTCCAAGTATCCAAATGATTATGATTATCCTTATCTAATTTAGTTGTCCTACGATATATCCCCTCCTTACCTAGGGCAGATTATATCGTAAGACAAAAGAAACAAAAGCGTTCAGCCTATCTTCTGACGGCAATTCATCTCCACCTGAATTGTTGGGTTTCAACCGTAACCCAAATCAGATGGGTTCTTCTTGCCGGAAAGGATAAATATTACAGATAGGTTAGCCAGACGTTAAAATATAATAAGAACCACTCTTAGCATAAAGAAATAGATTCCATAACTCACTTTAGCTTTTTAAGTTAAAAATACATTAAAGACTCCATTGTTTCTTCACTTGTTCTTCTGCCAATTGTTTAATTTTTGTCCATATCGTATCTTTACTTACAATAACATTTGTTTGATAATTTCTATCGTTATAATTGACTGTAACACATACTTCTATCATTTTCTGCTTCCTCCTTTTATACCACTTCCCCTAAAAAATATTACTTATTAATTAGCCAGCTTTTGCAGTTCAATGTTTAAAAATGTTCGGACGCTACGTGGTAAAAATTTACGAATTTCTTCTTCGTTAAAACCAATTTGCAATCTTTTTTCGTCCAGCATAATCGGGCGACGCAACATTAATGGATGCTCAATTATTAATGTATAAAATTCATTTAGCGAGAGCTCATCAATATTTGTATTTAAGTCCTGAAAAGTTTTCGATCTAGTTGAAATAATTTCAGTAGCCCCCTCTTCAGTTAAACGAAGAATCGATTTAAGCTCATCAACTGTCATAGAATTTGATACGATGTTTTTTTCAATATAATCAATTTGATGCTCTTCAAGCCATGCTTTCGCTTTTCGGCATGAAGCACAGCTTGCTGTTGTATATAGAATTACCATATTTAACTCACTCCTTTAATGTTATTAAACGTACATTTTAAATATCGCTTATTGAAATGTATTAAAAAAAATTACAGTTTAGAATCAAATTCACATAATGTTAATTATTCAGCAATGTTTCATTTATCGCTATTATTCATGCTACATTTTACAGACGTTAACAACTCACTTTTAAAAATCTTACTGTAATTTTAAACTTTACAGTTCAATTAATCAACTGTTAAGTCTTGGATTAATTTTAATAACACAACAAATTATTCTCATGTAAAATTCCCCATAGCATGATGGCTCCTTCAAAGCACATTTCACGCATTTCTTGCTTACAAGTGCTATTATGGATTATATTCATCCTAATAAAAAGTACGTACTTTAAAGTGTTATAGGTACTAAAAAGTAACATATGCATTTTCAAGTGCCATTCTGCTTATTTCTCTCTTACATCGGTTATTATGACCGATATTTAGCACAATAAATAGTACGCACTTTAAAGTGTTATAGGTACTAAAAAGAAATAATTTTAGTATTGCAACGGATGTAGGCTCACAACTGTAATCTAAATTCATCAAAGGAGTTTTTTTTATGAAGACATACAATATTCCTGTAGAAGCGACTTTAGAAGTTATTGGTGGAAAGTGGAAGGTTGTTATCCTTTGTCATTTAAAAAAAGGAACAAAAAGAACGAGTGAATTAAAACGTTTAATGCCTGGTATTACGCAAAAAATGTTAACCCAACAATTACGGGAACTAGAAGAAGATGGTGTAATTCAAAGGAAAGTATATGACCAAGTACCACCAAAAGTAGAGTACTCTTTAACGGATTACGGTTCGTCTTTAGGAGCTATACTTGATTCCCTCTGTTCCTGGGGAGAAGTTCATCTTGAAAAAACCGGGAACACATCCATGCTGATTACAGCAGATGAATAATAACTGTAGAAGACATAAAAATAGGTTGAGACAATACTTGCCTCAACCGGTTTTTATGTCTCTTTATAATTTTTTGCAGTAATGACTGTTTCAAACTCAAAGGTTTCGGGTAGATGATCTGCATAAGAATATTCAAAAGTTCGTCCATCCGTTAAATAAGCTACTTGTTCAACTCGCATTAGGAAATCCTGATTTGTTAAGTTCATAAACTGCTTTTCCCTATCATCTGGGCGAATTCCTTTAACCCTGACAACAGATGTCCCTACTTCAAGACCAAGTTTATTTTGAATATGTGAGTATATCGACTCCTCTAAAACAGAAGCCTCAACACCTGGGATAACCGAAATTGGCATCCATGTATGCTCTATAATCGTCGGAATGCTGTGAATGATGCGGAGGCGAATGATTTTATAGACGAAATCACCGATTGAAACTCCCAATTTCTCAGCAACTACTTCATCAGCCCCAACAATCGCAAACTCGATAATTTGACTTTCTACCTCACTGCCGTATACAGCTTTCGTACCCGTTAAAGTTTGAATCATTCGTGCCTTTTCCTGTTGACGCCAATCTTGCACCACTGTTCCACTTCCGCGCCGGCGGATAATGTAGCCGTCTCTAACTAATAGATCCAGCGCTTTCTTAATAGTAAGGGCTGAAACACCAAATTCTTCAGCAAGGACGGGGCTACTCGGAATTTTTTCGTTGATTTTATATTCACCGTCTAAAATTTGCTGTTTAATCTTTTGATAAATGCCGAGGTATTTTACTTGTGTTGATCCGCTTGCCATTTCCATACCTCCTTTATACTGCAAACTCTCTTCTATTCATTCAAATGTAAAGCCTCAAGTTTGTAAACTGAAGGTGATGGGGAAGCAAATCCATTTTCTAAGATTTCAATATTCGTTACCGCTTCTTCGTCTTTCACAAGTTTTGGTGCACCATTTATAATTGTTTCATACGCGGCATCATAGAAACGACCGTAATCACCAAGTGGCGTTTTAATTTGTTTTTCAATCCAGTCACCATTTGCATTACGATACTTAGCAACTCCATAGTACATCGGTGAATCTTCACCAAACCCTACACTCTCAGGCATAACACCCGCTTTCAAATCATTTTCCTGCTGATCTTCACCATATTTAATAAATGATCCATTTGTTCCATGAACGATAAAGCGTGGATAATCTTTTGCTACGACATGGTTCGTTTTCAGCTTAATCTTCAACTGATTTCCGTAATGTAAACCAACATCGAAATAGTTATCAACCGCACCTTCCATTTCATTATTACGAATATCGTATGTCACCGTATCTGGACGGCCGAATAGTGAAATCATACGGTCCATCGTATGAATACCTAAACTGTAAAATGAACCTTCTTCTTTTGGAGCTTCATGAGTGATTGAACCAGGACGGAAATAATCAATATGTGATTCAATCTCAATAATATCACCAAGGAACCCTTGTTCAATTACTTGCTTCACAGCTAAAAAATCACCATCAAAACGGCGGTTTTGATAAGGCATAACTACTACACCTTTTTCTCGTCCTAAAGCTAATAATTCTTTCGCATGTTCCACTGTATCGCAAAATGGTTTTTCAACGATAACTGATTTTCCAGCTAGTATAACTTTTTTTGCTAATTCATAATGCGTATGTGCTGGCGTACAGATCGTCACGACTTGAATTTCCTTGTCATTCAACAATTCGTCCAAATCAGTAGTGAAGTAAACACCTTTTTCCTTATATGGAGCCGCTAATTTTTCATTTATTTGACGTACAAAAATCGTTTTTATTTTTATATTATTACGTGTGTTTACATAAGGTAAGTGATAGCGGTTAGCTGACTTTCCAAATCCAATAAAGCCCATTGTTAATGTCATATTTTTCAACTTCCTTGCTCATAAATTTTCGTTTCTACATTTATTATATAGTTTACTTTTTAAAAGTATATAGTTTTAGTTCTTAATTTGTATATAAAATGAAAAAGTAGGGATAGAAACCATTTCGATTTTCATCCCTACTTCTTTACTATATTTGTGTAATACCAGACATTAATTGTTTTAACTCGCACGTTCTCTTTTTGTCTTTCTTTAAATGACAAAGGATAACTACTTTCCACTTTCCACCGATAACCTCTAAAGTTGCCTCTACAGGAATATTGTATGTTTTCATATAAAAATCTCCTTTAATAATTTTATAAGACAAATAAGCTAAAATATTTAAATATTACTTTTAAGTATCTATAGCACCTTAAAGTACGTACTTTTTATTGTGTTAAACATGTTTCATAATAGCATACGTAAACAGCAGATGAGTAGTACGGCACCAAAAAGTACCTGTATTACTTTTTAGTATCTATATCACTTTAAAGTACGTACTTTTCATTATGTAAAATACATTTCATAATAGCATTTGTAAGAGTTGAGTAAGTCATGAAGTATTAGAAATTACCTGTACTTTAAAGTGAGTATTTTTATCATACATTTTGTCAGACGATGAAATGACATGTTTTCATTTTCACATCCATTCACAATGAATAAATAATTTTCAAATATATTTTAGGAGGATATCTATAATGAGTAAATTACTAAAAGAAAAAATCGGGTTTGGTACAGCACCACTAGGAAATATGTACCGTAATATCCCAGAGGAAGAAGCAATCGCTACAGTGGATGCTGCTTGGGAGAATGGCGTTCGTTACTTTGATACAGCTCCACTTTATGGATCTGGATTAGCGGAAATCCGTCTTGGTGAAGCACTGTCAAAAAGAAATCGTGATGATTACTTTTTAAGCACCAAAGTAGGTCGAACGATTTCAGATGAACTAGAAGATCCATCTGCACGTGATTTAGGTGAAAAAGGCGGACTTTTCGAATTTGGTCGCAAAAATAAAATGATCAATGACTATAGCGCAGATGCAACACTTCGTTCTATCGAGCAAAGTTTGAAACGTTTAAAAACAGATCGTCTAGACTTTGTTTTCATTCATGATTTAGCACAAGACTTTTATGGTGATGAGTGGATTTCACAATTTGAAACAGCTCGAACAGGAGCATTCCGTGCGCTAACACGTTTACGTGAAGAAGGAGTTATTAAGGGCTGGGGGCTTGGAGTAAACAAAGTAGAATCAATTGAACTTATGCTTGATTTAGAAGAAGCGAAACCAAATATATCCTTACTAGCTGGTCGCTATTCATTATTAGACCACGAACGTGCATTGCAACGAGTAATGCCTGCAGCTGTAAAGCATAATATGGATATTGTTGTTGGTGGCCCATATAGCTCAGGTATTCTTGCTGGAGGCGCTCACTTCGAATATCAAAAAGCATCGCCAGAAATTATTGCAAAGGTTGAGAAAATCAAAGCTCTTGCAGATCGTCACGACATCAGCATCAAAGCTGCTGCATTACAATTTTCACTAGCAAATCCAGCAGTTGCTGCCGTTGTTCCTGGTGCAAGTAAACCGGAACGAATTGTAGAAGACCAAAACGCCTTAAATACAGTAATTCCAGCAGCATTCTGGGAAGAAATGCGCGAACAAAAACTAGTAGCACCTAATGCACCACTACCAATCAACGTAAAATAATAATGAAACTTTAATCAGTGGGAGCATCCCCACTGATTATTTACCCGTAAATACCGGGATGAAAAGGAGCGTAATGAATATGGCACATACTACTACATCTATGGAAATTTTTTCTTCACCGGAACAAGTATGGCAATTAATCGGAGGTTTCAACTCCCTTCCAGACTGGTTACCTTATATACCTAGCAGTAAATTAACTGAAGGCGGTCGTGTACGTCATCTAGCTAATCCAGATGGCGATACAATTATAGAACGATTAGAAGTATTCAATGATAAAGAGCGCTACTACACGTATTCAATCATGAATGCACCGTTCCCAGTCACTAATTATTTATCTACAATCCAGGTTAAAGAAGGTACTGAAAGTAACACATCGTTAGTAGAGTGGTCTGGTACGTTCACTCCTGTTGAAGTTAGTGATGAAGAGGCAATTAATCTGTTTCATGGCATTTACAGTGATGGACTGAAAGCATTGCAGCAAGCATTTCTAGATTAATTCATATAATTGATTGAGACGAAAAAGTAAATTAACAGTCAAATATTCGATTTTGTGGTTAAGTTCATTATGAAAGATAAACAAATACAAATTTCATGCCTGCTTGTTATTGACAAGAAATAAAAAATACTACCTCCAAATGGAAGGTAGTATTTTTTTATTAATCAGGAAAAACAATTAATCCCTCTTCTTTTTCCTCCTGTTTTAAATCTTCTTCTGGGAAGGTTACAGTTGAATTTTTATCACCTGTTCTTTTTGTTTCTTCACCTGGAAATACGAAAGTTGAATTTTCTTTTCCTTCATTTTTTTCTACGTTATCTGGAAATACCATAGGATCATTGGTAGTCAAATCACTATGAAATCCAAGGTTAGACAAAATCGCTTTTAAATCTGGTAAAACCCCTATTTTATCAGATGATGGGTTATTAGACTTTGTGCCTGTATTAGGATTACTTAAAATTGCTCTCAATTCTTTTGGTGTATATGCCTTACCTAAATGTTCTTTAGCAATCCCTTGAATCGATACAGCAGCCCCAGCAATTATAGGCGAAGCGCTAGAAGTACCACGGAAATTAGAAGTATAACGATTAATTATGTTCTGATCTGTAACTTTTTGTCCTTTACTATTTTGATTTTGATATGTATCTAATGTATCAACATATTCTCCCCAACCATATACATCAATTCTACTACCATAGTTAGAGAAAGCTAAACGTTTATGAGGAACTCTTGCAGTAGATGCTCCAACTATAATAGATCCTGAATCTTTAAAGTCTGGACTATTTCGATTTAAAATCTGTTTACCATTACGGTCTTTAAATTCATCTAAATCAATCCCACCATTACCAGCTGCTTCTACAATAATAATGCCTTTATCTGTACCTTTGCGAATCGCGTTAAATATACTAGGATACACTTCGACTGGTAAAGGGTCATCTCCATATCCATCATATTTAAAGGATTCTTCAATTAATAAAACATCTCCAGCCTGTAAAGAATCTACGGCACTTAAAATAGCATCTCTTACATCGATTCTCCCATTATCTCGGATCACTGAAATTACTTTTGCCTTTGCTTTTGGTGCAATCCCAATGTTCCCAATTCCATTGTCAGCTGCAGAAACAACACCTAGAACTGAAGTACCGTGAGAAAGATCATTACTCATTTTTCCAGACATAAATTCAATATTTTGACCGACTAAATCTTCATGATTTAATAACCAGCCTTCTTCCAAATCTACAAAAGTTGCTCCCTGACCATTTCCTCCTTTAATTCCCCAAGCATAAGGAGCATTAATTCCTAAAGGTGCCTCTTCAAGATATCCCTGTCTCGAAAATCTAGGTTCATCATAAGGATTGACTGATAATACAGGCCCTCTCGAGCCAGTTGTTGTGTTTATACTCTTATTAGAACGAACTTGTATTTTACTAGAATCGTTATTAGCAGCATGTACTGTATTTGTTACAAATGTCGTACCTACCCCAGCAAAAGTTGTAATTGCAAGTGATGATATCAACATACCCTTAAAATTTTTCATTTTTCCACCTCTAGTTTTCTATTAGAAATAACATATTTAATAATTTGTACGAACAAAAAACTTTTTATCTCATTATAAAAATTAATAGATTTTTATAACTTTTTGATTTACATAAAAACTCCCTTCATTCTTGTAATTCAATGTGTACATTTCAAAACAACGAACTTACTGTAACTATTATAGTTACACCTTTGTTGATTTTCAACTACGAAATATAAATTTTAAAAAATAAATTTATATTACTTTAAAACAGTACTAGCCTTTTACGCACATACAAATGCAAAACGTTTGTCCAAATTACAGCAATCAATAAGTTTATGGACTGCGAAAGAAATAAGAAAAAGCAAAACACTAAGTGCTTTGCTCCTTATAAAATCCCTTTTAACTTTTCACCAATTAACTTCGCTACATACTCATAACCTTCTGGTCCAAAGTGTAATCCATCTTTTTCATCATTTTCTACAAATCTTTTATAATCCCGTTCTTGAATCATTTCAGTGAATACGTTTAGAAAATAACTTCCTGTTTCCCTCGCCACTTCCTCCACCACGTCTGCATACTGACCAAGTACTCTATTTGTTCTGTTATGCTGTCTTTCTTCATCAACTGGTGCAGGACTAATCAGTAGTACTTTATTTGATGAAATTTGGTTCACAATCTTCTCTAAGTTTTCTTTATATGCTTGTAATGACACTTGAGAAAAAGGGACTGCATCATTCGTACCAAGAAAAACTGTTACGAAATCTGGTTTATATGATATTACATCTTCTTCAATTCTATTTAACGCATCAAATGTATTATCACCTGAAATACCTGCATTCACTATTTTCCAGTTCGGAAACACCTCTTGCAAACGTGGTGTTAATCTCGGCATTCCATTAAAAAATGTTTCATCAGCTGTAATACTATCTCCAAAGCATACTAACGTTTTCATTAAGCTATTCTCCTTTTACGTATGAAACAACTTTCCTTCTATTGCTTTTATATATCTTTCAGCAGAACGTTCAACTGCCTCATTTGCATTTTCTTTTACTACTCGATGAAAAGCGTTGTATAAACGATTAAACTGTAACGGCTTCACTCGATTCACCATTTCTTCCACTTTTCTCGCTGGTAGTGGAATTAAGTTTGGATAGCTGTACATGAAGCTTACCCACCTTTCATCCGCTACAACTTGAATAATATCACCTGTTAACAAAATCCCTTTTCCATCATTACCTTCTTCCCAATGTAAGACAGATCCACCTTTAAAATGTCCCCCTAAACGATGAATGACTAATCCATCAGCTAATTGTAATGACTCTCCAGACCAGTAAATAATACGACTACTCGGGCGCATTACCCACTCTTTATCATCTTCATGTATATAAATTGGTACATCAAATGTCTCCGCCCATTCTACCTGCGTTGAATAATAATGCGGATGAGACAATGCAATTGCATCTAATCCACCAAGCTCTTTTATCTTCTCAATTGTCGTTTCATCTAAATACGTAATACAGTCCCATAGTAAACGATATGAATCTGTTTTCACTATAAATGCAGTTTGACCGATCGCAAATCCTGGTTTTGTCGTAATACTATAAAGTCCATTTTCCTCTTCGATTATTTCATTTTTATATGTATCACCTGTTTGTAAGCTTTCTAGTGTCGTCCAAGATTGTCCTTTTTGGTTAACATATTGCCTCTCTTCATCACAAATATGACAACTCACCGGTTCTTCTACACTCGCTGCATACTGCACACCACACGTTGTACAAACGAAATTTTCCATAATAATTCCCCCTATCCCTATTTCTTTATTAAGCTGACTTTTGTTGATAATGATCTGCTTTTTTATTTTCAATTAACAAACTTATAAAAGTAAGTAAATAGACAACTGTAACCGATAATGGAATTACAATAAATCCTTTTTCTGCAAAAAGAATCCCACAAACTGACGTTACAAATACAGTCCCTACTGACAATAAACCATAACTTTTACTTTCATAAATCCATACGTACGGAATAAAATGAACACCTATTAACATCGCTACTACAAAAGGTAACCATTCTGGAAATTGAAAATAGGCAAGTAATACAAGTGGAATATTCAATACATTTATCCCACCAATTAAGCCTGCCAAAACCCCTAACGGATTTCCTTTCGCAAACATATCAATTTTCAATATAGCAGCTATCATTAAGCCAAAAGGAAACACACAGCCCATACCGATTAAATATACCCACACCACTTGTTTTTCAGAAAGAACAAATCCCGTTATACTCATAACTATCCAAAATAAAACGCCGGCTAATATAATCGGTAAGCCTCTCTTCGTTTTTATTGCTAAATCCTTTTTCGCTTCTGCAACATTCATTTCACTATCTCCCCCAAAAATATTTGTGCTATAAAGCCGGCTTAATTTCACCCATCCAATAACGCCAAGCTATTAAATAATCTTCTAAATCTTTCGGGTGGTGTCTTAAACATGTGTCTATACGTAAATATAATCCTATGACTATTTCTTCATATAAATCACAGTCTTTTTTATGAAATACACACTGTTTCATCGCATAATTAATTGTTTCTTTTGTTAAATTTTCCGGAGTTGAACAAAACGCGTAAATTAAATCGTATATAGGATCTCCTAACACTGGTAAAGGATCAATTACACCGTGCAGTTTATTCTCTTTAAATATAAAGTTATGAAATCCAAGATCACCATGCAATAAAAATGGCTGATTTATTCCAGCATCCCTATTTGCTAAATTAAGAACCGTTCTATACTCTTCTTCACTTATGTAACGTCTTACATTTTCATGAGCTTCTATCACATTTGTTGTTAAAAATTCACTCCAAGATTGAAGCAGATTTTCTTTCCATCCCCAGCCATCAACCTCTGTAGCCACTTCATACTTATTGATAACTTCCTTTACAAGTTTACAAAGAACACTCCGTTTATGGCCTAGTTTGCAAGACGTTGTGCCCTCAAGGAATGAGTAAACAATATAGCGATTTAAAGGTTCCTTATATAAAAGCTTTGGAAATAATTCATCCTTTTTATAAAACTGAAAAAAATAAGCTGCTTCACGTATGACATCCGATTCATTCAACTTTACAACGTATTGTTCATCCAACAAATATACAGTACTTGTCGTTCCCCCGTTTAATGCTTTTACGCTATTTGGATAATGTGAAATAACTTTTTCCTTAATTAGTTGTGCAGTGATTATTGAAATTTCCATTCTCTCACCCTTTAATTCGGAAGATTCCCTTAATTTAAAAGACAACTTTACTATTATTTGACAAACGTGAGGGGAATCCTGCCAACCATCCTAATATAGCAAACAACAATTTTATTTTATTACAATGGCTTTCTTCAATATTCCATCATATAGTTCATTCCATTTATGGTAATGTGATGTGATTTCATCACTCTAAATGCTCTTCATATACTCTAATAATTTCTATTGCCGGGTCTCTGTCTTGTAATTTATGAGCCAAACTTTCTACACCAAACACTTCTGTAAAAGTATGACTGCCTACAATTAAATTAATCCCTTTAAATTTCGCATGTTGCACTGTATATAATGTTTTTTCACCTGTTATGTACGTGTCACATCCTTTTTCTAATGCACGTTCAATTAAATTTGTATTGTTTCCTGCACCGGTTAAAATCGCAATCCATTTTACTGGTTTATCATGATTTCTCCAGCTCTTCACTTTCTCTTCCATTTTTTCTTCCAGTTTTCCAACTAAGTTTGAAAAAGGAATCGCTTCTTTATATTCTCCTATTCCCGGTAGTTCTTCTTCCTCATACGTGGAATATTCTAGTATTGTATCTATCCCAATTCCGTTAAATAACGACGTACACGTGCCAAACTTTACAAAATCTAACGGCAAATGAATCCAAAAATGATTCATTTCATATTGCTTCAATTTCTCAATACAAGCCTTTTCCATACCAAATAAAAAACTCCACGGCGCATGATGTGTAACTATCATATCGACTCCATTTTTATACGCTTCTTCAATCGTCTCTAATGTCAGATTTGTTGTGTAACCGATTTTGTGAAATTCATCTTTACTTATATGAGTAAAACCATATTCATCATCGCCATATTTGTGAAGATGCTCTTCAAATAATGATGTTATCTGTTCGTTAAACTGCGTTATATTCATTTTATTTCTCCTTTCATTTACTTTTATATTTCAAAAATAAGGAAATACTAAATAACAACGTTACATACATATAGGAGGACACCATGAAACCTGAATTTTTAAAAGCTGTACATGATGCTATCGGAAATGTCGAACACATTCATATAGAAGAAAGCGGTGCTGACAGCTTACTTATCCATCATGATGATGCACAGCAGTTACAACAAGTTGCTGTGGCGTTAGAAAATAATAATTTCCGCTCCGCTTTAAGAACAACCGGAAATGCTTCGTACATTGAAGTATTGAACAGATAATGAAAGTCCGGATGTATTCCGGGCTTTCTTTTTTATCTTGCTATTCACCGGGCAGTAAAACCCCCACTGATTAAAGTTTCACTTTATATTGAAACTTCAAACTCTTTCACATACACCGCTGTTCCAGCAATATCTATTTGTAACTTCTCGTTTTCTATCTCTTTCGTTACATAAACAGTTACACGACCATCTTTATTTATTTCCTGTCCTTACTCAACGATTAAATCCAATTCATGTTCAAAATCTTTCTCTAAATACTCCGCATAATACGCTCCCATTACACCTGAAGCTGTTCCTGTCACTGGATCTTCAATCGTCCCAGCGTAAGCTGATGAAAAATGACGGCCGTGCATTTGTGCTAGTTCATCATAAGTTTCTAGACAAATTGGGTGAATAGAAGCATTAGGTATTTCTTTTAATACTGATGGAAATGCAGCATTATTAGGTTTCATTCTCTCGCATGCATTAAGATTTTTAATCGGTACAATTACAGTCCAATTACCAGTACTTCCATATACAATCGGTAAACTTACATCTAAATCATTTATTTCTAAACCAATACTATGAGCTAATTTTTCTTTTGAACCTGTAAATTCTTTAAACTGAGGTGCTGCCTGTCTCATTTTAATAAAGGTTTCTCCATTTTTATTTACACCTATTTGTATCGGTAAAATCCGAGCCTTCGTTTCAATCGTAAGGTTACTTTTCTCTTCTAATAAACCTTTTTCGCGCAAGGCATATATCGTCCCTACTGTCCCATGACCACATAAATCCATTTCAAAACCAGGTGTAAAATAACGCATTCTTATATCTCCTACTTCTGAAGAAAGAACAAAAGTTGTTTCGTTATATCCAACTTTTTCAGCAATAATTTGCATTTTCTCTTCCGTTAATCCATCTGCTTCTAATACAATACCTGCTGGATTTCCCTTATTTGGTTTATTCGTAAATGCGTCGTAATGAAATACGTTTATAGTCTTCATTTTCTTTTCTCCTTATTTGTTCATTTCTTTATTTTTATAATAAATAAGAAAATCCATCCACTTACCATTCTCTAAAGAAAACGCCTCTCTCTCGCATTCAAAAGAAAAACCTGATTGTTCCGCAAGACGAACGGATGGCTCATTATCAACATGTATATGTAATTCAATTCTATGAAAATGAAGACTATTATAAAATAACGATAACGCAGCTTTCACGCTTTCTATGCCATATCCATTTTTCCAGTATTGATTATGTATGGAATACCCCATCATCGCCCATTGGTAATCCATTCGTAAAATTTTTATCAGCTCTAGCTTTCCAATATTAGCTCCGTCTTCTTTACGAAAAATGCCTAATACATACATCTCATCTCTATGTGCTACTTCATCAAAACCTCTTATCCATTCCGTGAACCATGCTTTTGTTGATGATACCAGAACTTGATAGCCATCGTCATATTTATACTGCGATGGCAGTCTCTTATTAAATCCATCTAACCAACTTTCGTAATCATCTTTTTGAAATGGACGGATAATGAGTCTATCCGTCTCTACTTCTAATAACGATAGCTTCATTTAATTTCATCCCTCGAATTATTAATTGAATATTCTTTATTATCTTACACAAAATACAAAATCTAGTAAATTATTATGTTTTTGATACATAAAAACCCAGTCATGCTTTATACATAACTGGGTTCTCCATCGTTTCATAATTTTCTATTTCATAAGAACTACATCTCGTAATTCCCTCTTCAACACTTTTCCTAAAGCATTTTTCGGTAATTCTTCTATGAATACCACTTCTGGTATTTTGTAACTGGCTAATTTCTCCTTACAATACTGAGTAATACTTTCTTCTGTTAATGTTGTTTCGCCATCCTTCACAATGTAAGCTCTTGGAACTTCTCCCCAAAAGTCATCTGGAACTCCAACTACTGCAACTTCTAAAACACCATGTAGTTCATGAATAACATCTTCTACTTGATCTGGATATACATTGTCACCACCGCGTATGATAACATCTTTATATCTTCCCATAATATGTAGGAATCCGTCGTCATCTATCATGCCAGCATCACCCATGTTAAACCAATTATCTTTCACTACCTTCTTTGTCGCCTTTTCATTATTCCAATATCCTTTAAACATGTATGGACTTCTTACATGAATCTCTCCGACTTCATTTGTTGTTAGTTCATCACCTGTTTCTGGATGAACAATTTTCACCTCTACATGTTTCAGTGTTTTTCCTACAGAAGACATCTTTTCTTTTCCCATCATTGGATGCCATGAGGTTACAACCCAACCTTCTGTACTGCCATAGCCTTGCACCATATATATTCCTTTTTCCATATATTTTTGAATGAGTGTTTCTGGCACTTTTGTACCACCGCTTTGTGCTACTTTAAAGGTTGAAATGTTACGTTCTTTTTTATTTAGCTCATCAAGCATGTAACTATAAACAGCTGGGAACGCAAGCATCGTAGTAATTTTCTCTTCTTCAATCTTATCCCAAATAATAGCAGGATTCGAATCAGCTAAGAAAATCATCGTAACGCCATGATAAATACAATTTAAAATAGAAAGCACGCCACTCATATGGAACAATGGATGCACGGATAAAAAACGTTCACCTGCTGGGATTTCTCTTTGGCCCGCAATTTCAGCAAAATAATGATGCAAGTTTTTATGTCCAATTACACATGCTTTCGCCTGTCCAGTCGTTCCTGAAGTAAATAAGTAAATGGCATCGTCTTCTTCATGAACTTCTACGTTCGTTTCTGACGTTGGCTGTTTTTGCAACTCTAATTCAAATGAACCAAAGCCTTCTTTTGTCGTTTGAATTACATAAGGGATTTCTTTAACAGCATCAATCTTTAATAATACTTCACTAAATTCTTCATCAATAACTAATACTTTTAATTTCGCTTCTTTTACAATCGTTTCTAATTCATAAGCAGTAAGCTGATGATTTAGCGGAATACATACCGCTCCAATTTTTAAACTTGCCATCATAACGCTTGGAAACGGGTGATTATTTTTGCATAGTATTCCTATACGGTCTCCTCTTTGCACACCATTATGTAACAAATAATGTGCAAGCTGATTTACTCGTTCATTATACTGCTGAAACGAATACCTTTTCTCTCCGCCTACAAGCGCTTCCAAATTTGGTGATTGCATTGCTCTTTTTTGTAATAATTTTTGCATCGTTCTCAAGTAAAACTCCCCTTTATATATGTTAGGTTTTTTATTTTACCAGATTAACTATTAATTTACTAAAGATTACACTTAGTGAATATAAGAAGAATATAAAATAGCCATTTACTTCACAAGTAAATGGCTATTTTTCATTATATATTAGAATACTTCTTGTTCATCACATATTGCACATATTCAGGTGCACTTTTATCAATCTCTTCATCACTTAGTTTATATTCTGCACCATATAAATAAAAGGAAGGTATAAATTCCATACCTGTATATAAGCATGTAGCTTGGAATGGTTTCGTCAACTCATCCATTGTAATCCCACTATTTTCATAGTCTTTTTCTAATCCACCTATAGAAATAGCTACACCAAATTCTTTTCCCTTCACTTTATCTCCTTGTGATCCGTATGCAAACCCATATGTTAATACATCATCGAACCATTTTTTCAATAAAGGTGGTGAGCTGTACCAGTAGAGAGGAAATTGAAATATATATCGGTCATGTTCTACTAACAGCTTTTGTTCCTCTTCCACATTAAACTCCCAATTCGGTGCCACTTTATACAATTCATGCACCGTAATTTCATCCGAATATTTCTCAAGTTCTTCAATCCATCTTTTATTAATTTTTGATTTTTCAATATCAGGATGTGCTACAATTACAAGTGTTTTCATCATTTTTCATCCCCTTTATAAATTATTCAACCCTTTACGTATTAGTATGAATGAGTCACATATAATTGAAAAGTACGTACTTTAAAGTGCTATAGGAACCTTAAAGTACCTGTGGAGGTGTTATATGAATCAAAATGAAGACTGCCCAATTGCAACGACACTCGATGTAATCGGCGGAAAATGGAAAGTTCATATTTTATGTGTGTTGATGGATGGAAAAATGCGAACAAACGAAATCCGACGAGAAATCCCAAACATTACGCAAAAAGTTCTAACTCAACAACTTCGCCAACTTGAAGCTGATAGGATTATCCATCGTACTGTATATCAAGAAGTACCACCAAAGGTTGAGTACACAATAAGCGAATACGGGAAATCTTTAATGCAAATTATGGATGAACTATGTGAATGGGGAAAAGATCATCAAATGAAAAGATTACATGACTAAAAGAACATTACCGTCTTTATTAAATCTTCTACATTCATATTAGTAGTTCAATATTTCTACTGAAATTTTATATTAGAGGTACTCCAACAACTCGTAATTTAGAAGCCCAAATCTTTCAAAAGTAAAAAACAATAACATTCATCTACAAATACTCTTTATAACAAAAGTATCCTATACTTTTTACCTTATATTTTATTCGGACACTTTTTATTCATTGAACCGCATCCTAGTTGTTAGACATATAGTCAACAATTTGAGATGTGGTTTTATTATTCGGATAACAGCTCTCATCAACTTTAATAATCATGACTGCAGACAAAATACTTTGCAAAGAGTTCCTGTACAAGGTGATTTTTCACATAGACTTACCAAATAGAATTTTTATAAAAAACTTCTCACATTTAAATTGGACAAGCATATTTTATTGTATGGGGACTCCCTACTCATAGAAAACTACCTTTCTATTCTAAGAGCACGCATATTTGTGTGCTCTTAAACTATTTACAATAAAATAAAGAGTTTATTAATTTGCTTAATTCACTATTGGAAAAGTACCCATAATAATATCTTTATATTTATCTATTGTTTTTTGATTTTTATAAAACTATATTATTTTGGAGTTGGTTAATACGTTACAAAAAACTGACCGTGTAATCATTATGGTCCCTCCATTTTCACAAGTGTTTGTTACATTTTACTCCTCATCAGGAGAACTCCTTTCATCACAAGTCTTATCTAATACCTCTCCACATCCTGTATCAATGTATGCACTTAATGAAATTGAAAGCGAATTATTTGAAGTCGAGTTACAACCACTACTACTTCATTAAAACTACGAATAGCAGAAAGACCTTTACAACTCCCATATGGAACTACAGTAGTAGCATTTTTAGCAAAAATAGTACAAGCAGAAGAAGCTGCAGACACGCTATATAGCTTTAACTACACACTTACTAAGTAAACTTCTCCTAGGAACTTCATTTTAGTTTCCTCGGAAACCAAAATGAAGTATAATTATATATGTACAATAGATAACATTTATAAATCTATTTACAATTTTTCACATTAGCTCTTAAACAATTAAATAAATGGAGGGCATGATATGGACAATTATTATGATGTAGCGGTAGTTGGTGGTGGTCCAGTTGGACTTATGGCAGCATGTGAATTAGCTATCCAAGACGTAAAAGTTGTTGTTTTAGAGAGAAGATTAGACCGGGTACGAAATTCTAGAGCACTCACACTACACCCCCGCTCCTTAGAATTGATGGCTATGAGAGGTATTGCAGATCGATTTTTAGCTAGAGGAAAGAAATTAAATACAAGTCATTTTGCTGCCTTAGATACAAGATTAAACTTTAAAAATTTAAATACTGATTTTCCGTATACACTTTTTATTCCCCAATCTATTACAGAAGGAATATTAGAAGAACGTGCATTAGAATTAGGTGTAGTCATTAAACGCGGGCATACTGTGAAAGACTTAAAACAATATGAAACATTTGTAAAACTAGAAATAGAACAAAGAGAAACAATATATAAAATAGAAGTTCCATATGTAATAGGAGCTGATGGAGCAAGAAGTATAGTTCGTGAGTTATCAAATATACCGTTTAATGGAACAAACACAACAACTACTGCTATATTAGGTGATGTTATTTTAGAAGATATACCAGATACTCCATTTTTATCTACTTCTAATATAAATGGGATATTAATGATGGTACCTATTACAACTGATGTATTTCGTTTTGCAATTGTTGATCCTAAGAATCAGACAATACCTGTTCATGTTGCTGTTACAGAAAAAGAGTTTATAGATAGTATTTATAGTATTACAGGTGAACATCTTCAAATTAAGAGCACAATATGGCTTTCTCGTTTTGGCAATGCAACCAAACTAGCAAATACTTATCAACATAAGCGTGTATTCTTAGCAGGGGATGCAGCACATATTCATTTCCCTGCTGGAGGACAAGGTTTGAATGTAGGTCTACAAGATGCTTTTAATATAGGCTGGAAATTAGGACTCGCAATAAAACAAAAAAAATATGAAAGCCTATTAGAAAGTTATCATATTGAAAGACATGCTGTGGGAAAACAATTTTTCAAGGAAGTACAAGCGCAAGAACAATTAATGATAAACTTTTCAAACGCAGGAATGGAATTGAGGGATTTATTTTCGTACCTACTTACATACCCCGAGATAAATCAAGATTTATCTGAAAGAGTAAGTGGCTTAGGGATAATGTATTCGTCGATGCACGATACAGAAAGGCATCCATTGATAGGAAAAAGATGTACAAACCTCACTATTTCTTCTCTAAATAAGAAAAGTTATAAACTCTTTGAATTAATGCAGGATGGTAAATTTATTTTATTAATACACCCTACTTATATAGATAAGATAAATAAAATAAATATTGATTCACACATAAAGGTGATAATAGGAGAAATACAAGATTCCAAGTTAAAAAATATAGATACCGTTTTGATTCGACCGGATGGTCACATAGCCACCATTGAGTATACCAAGATAGATAACTGCGAATAGTCCGGAAAAATAATCATCCATTGTATTAGTGATACAAAATAAGTTCACTTTTATAAAACGAAAAGAATCCTATTTATTTAGGACTCTTTTCGTTTTGCCCATCTCACTATTTATAAAAACATATCTACAAGGGAAGAAACACTATATTTACAGTTAACTATAAAATCCCGTTCCAAAGGACTACCCAAAACTCCTCACCTATATACTCCCATGATCAAAAATATTTGTCTCTATTTCATATAAAGTATGAAAAGCATCCATAAAGATAAAGCACCAAGGATAGCAAGCACTATACGAGTAGATAGTACTCTTACTTCAAAATCGGTTTTCTTGGATGGTTCAGGATATGCAATTACATAAATCCCTTTTAATAGTGCGAGCCATGCAATAAGTGTAATGAGTCCCTGCCAATTAAGTGTCCAAACATTATGTAAGATAACAGTACCTAACCCGAGGAAAATTGATAGAAAGCCATACATAATTCCAAATCCTCTGTCTTCTACCACTAATTTTTCTTCTCTAATTTTAATTTATTAACAATGTAAGATACCAATGTATTCAATGGAGTAATAATAGTCTTAGATGTTTTATACTCAACTTGCTTAGATGCATCAACCATAGATAATTGAGCAACAGAGATAAATTTCTTTTCATCTTTAATGATTTGATTTAAGAACTTTGTAACTTCTTGGTTGTATTCTTTTTTTAGTCCTTTCATTATCAATTCAAAAACACTATTTATGACAACAACCTCTAAATCTAAAGATTTTTGAAGGCTATTAGCATGATGTTTAAGACGTTCTACTGTGCCTTCAACAGTTGCAGGATTTGTAAAAACAATTGTCTGAGGTTGCTGTATATTGCATATGTAATCAAAGAAAGGTACATCAATTTTAATAATTGGCACTGATATTGAGTCTTGGTCTTCATGTAAAATTGCAATATAATTTGTACAAGTAATAAGGATAGCATCAACATTACATTGAGCAATCCATTCTATTTGCTCTTTAACTTTAAATTGAGCATCTGATTCTTGAAATTTTTCATTGGATGTAACCTGATACATTAATGCCGGGTCAACAAAATGGATTAATTCAATGTTAAATGAGGTAAGTGCCTTTTCTATATATTCTATATTTGAATAATGGGCATGTAAGCATCCTAACCTTTTTCTCAAATCCATTCCACCTTTATTATATTTTCGCTTATTCTATCAGTATGCGAATCCACGTGTCTACTGAAATTGAGACCTTTCCTTACATTCTATAAAATGCACCTTTAACTGAACAATTTATTTTCACTAAATAGTTCCTTAATTGATTTTTTTAATAAATAAGGTAACAAGTAATTTTGCAAAATCTAGGATGCAGAGGATTTAAGTTATATTTTTTTGCATATTGAGCATGTTGATCTTTCCACTTAGGAATTAAGCCTGTGTGGACTTACTTTGACTCCAGACCTATTGCTAGTTTGTCAAACGTTTAAGGTAATCAAAATTTATAAAGATAGCGTATAAATTGAAACCAAAACATTCTTCCTTTTATTACAGATATTAAAAAATATGGTATAAAAATTCCATTTTATACCATATTTTCAAACAACTATTTTATTTATTAAGGAACTTTACTTCAGATCTTCACTTGTGTAAAAACCTTAAAAATTCTCTCCATAGAATTGCTTTCCTATCCTCTTCTTAATTTTGACGTCTAGAAGTCAGCATTTAAACTAAACATGCTAATATTGATTTTGTGCGATTGTCAGTTACCTCATAATAAATTTCTAATCCTTTCCGAGTACCTGTAACCATTTTAGCAGCTTTTAGTTTAGATAAATGTTGACTAATTGTACTTTGAGGCATTTCCAAATCCCCATACATTGTTGTTACATTAGTAGGACCTTTTGCAAGCATTATTTTTACTAAAGATAGACGAACTGGATGCGCCAATACCTTTAACACCTCAGCGATTTCTTGAAACATTTCTTTTTTTTCTTTCATCTTATTTCTCCCCTTTTATATACATATTTATGTTATCCATATATATAATTCGAAGGTATATGCGTTTTTGTGTCCGTCATTTTAAAAAAATATAAAAAAACTTTAATCCGAAACTAAAAGATTAGCTTAACATAATGTCTCACTATTAATGATGAATAGGAATCTCGTTATAGAAGCAGCAGTTTTTATGCTACAACTCTACATTCAACTAACTAAAATCAATGAAAAAAAGAGCAGATAGTCTGCTCTCTTATGATGCCTCCTTATGTTCCGTGGAATGTTTAACACTCCCCATTCTCTTTAGTTTATTCCATCCTACCGCTACGCCTCGAATAGATGAGAATATAGATTTAATGACAACATAAGTCATAAATTGACGATAAATAAAGCGTTGTAAAATTAACCACACTAACGGTTTAGGGTCCTCTTTCTCTAATTTAAATGCAAACAGAGATGCAAAAAGGTCTAATAAAAAGAATACAAGATAAAACCCTAACACTTTTAGCGGATTGCTACCAAACAGCCCCATAATCATTAAAATATCTGCAAAAGGAGCAATGAATTGCAGAACATATTGGAATAACCACATGTTAGGCAATGCAATAAATCCTAACGTTTTATGTTTTGTATGAAACACTGCTTTTCGATGTTTCCAAAGACATTGGAGTGTACCATATGACCAACGATATCGCTGTTTAATGAGACTTTTCACATCTTCAGGTGATTCCGTAAAAGCATAGGCCTTTTCTTCATATACAATTTTATATCCTTGACGTAAAAATGTAATAGTAAGATCCGTATCTTCTGCTAATGTATCTTCGCTTAAATATCCAGATTCAACTACATTCTTCTTGCGCCACGCCCCAATAGCTCCTGGAACAACTGTAATACAATTTAACTCATCAAAAGCTCTACGTTCTAAATTAAACCCTGTAATATACTCAACATGTTGCCAAGTAGTTAACAAATTTCGTCTATTCCCCACTTTAACATTACCTGAAACTGCTGCTACATTCTGATCTTCAAAGTGTCTAATCATTAGAGAAATGGCGTCTTGCGCAATAATAGTATCCGCATCTAAAGTGACAATAATCTCTCCTCGAGATTGTTGAAACCCTAGGTTCATTGCCGATGATTTCCCGCCGTTTTCTTTCTGAATGAAACGAACTTTAGGGTGTTTATAAAATGTTTCTTGCATTACTTTTGACGTACCATCTGTCGATCCGTCATCCACAACAATAACTTCAAATTCTCCATACTTACTATCCAAAATTGAGCGAATTGTCTTAGCTATCACCTTTTCTTCATTATATGCTGCTATGACAACACTAACAAAAGGTTGGTAGGACGAATTAATAGAGCGAGATAACGTTTTTCTTTTTTGCTTCCATGCAAAATAAATTAAGAATAAGAATCGAAAAATCCCTAATCCAATAGCAATATAAAAAATAGTTGTTAATATATGTTTAAAGTATCCCGCCCCTGAAAAGACAGCTTTATTGTAAAGTAAATATTGCTCACCCTCAGAAGAAACTGGGGGCATAATTTCATCTCGTTCTTTATTCATTAAATCTGAAATTGTTACAAAACTATATCCATGCTTTTTAAGCTCTTTAATAATGATCGGCAACGCCTCTACCGTATGGGTACGATTCCCTCCCGCATCATGGAGAAGAATAATATTTCCCTCTCCCTTATAAACGGGATTAAGAGCACGCTTTACTAATTCATTAGTTGATGGTGTTGCCCAGTCCTCAGGATCCACTTTTTCTGCTACCATTGTATAGTTCATATTTTGTGCCCGTAAAATAGGCACTATTTCATTTGAGGAATCCGGGTTAGCATCCGCTTCGTATGGTGGCCTAAACAAAACTGTAGAATGCCCAGTTATTTCCTGGATCAGACGTTGCGTCGTATTAAGTTCTACTTTTGTTCGTAGTAAAGACGTATCAGCTACGTTAGGATGCTTGAAAGTATGATTGCCAATTTCATGCCCTTCATCGTATATTCTTTTTACAATACTAGGATTTAGTTGTGCGTTTTCACCAAGGACAAAAAAAGCAGCTTTTATTTTATTCTCTTTTAATATATCTAAAATTTCTGGCGTATATTTCGGGTCTGGTCCATCATCAAATGTTAATACTACTTGTTTCCCTTTCGGTTTTCCATATCGTTGCACTTCGTATGCAGATGGTAAAGATTGATATACTTCATCTGTAAGATAACCATCTTTGCCTACTTTAAAATCTCTCAATCCATTTTGCTTTTCATTCTCAATCTGTAAAATTTCACCTTGTCCAGAATAATTCACTTCATCTAAACTAGTGATTTTATGTAATACATCAGGATTTTTTTGTACCTCAATCGGATTTTTTAAAACTTTCCATATTGTAGGATCTTCTGCTCCTAATCTCCATAACGCAAACCCCTTTGCATTGTTGTCCATTGCGATTTTCACTTGATTATAGAGAGTAACACTGTCTAAGAACCAAGCAGTATGTTCTTTCTCTCCTGTTTTATATCTAAAATAAGGATTTCCACTCATGTTATCCCATTGAATTTTCATATTGGAATCATTCGCCATTGTCATAACTTCTGAAAAAGTTAAAGACTTCGCAGGTTTTTTACTATTTATTTCCCAATCATATCCGTAGTTACCGAAAGCAACTATAAGTTTATTAGACGGAATATTCAGTTCATTCAATGTATGTTGGAACCACTTATTTGAAGCAATTGGTCCTGGTTCCCCCGCTCCATAGTGCTCATCGTACATCATTACAATCATACGATCTATTATTTTTGCTAACGCACCATAATCAAAAGCCTTATCATTAGCTGGAACATCTTGTGTAACGAGCAAATCATGTTTATGAAAGACCGTAGTAATTTCTTTCATGAAATTTGTTAAGTTTTCTCTATCACTTTCAGGTACGGCCTCAAAGTCAATATTAATACCTGAAAACTGATTCTTTTTAACTTCGCTTACTAAATCATTAATAAATTTCGTCTTCACATCATTCGGCGAATTCAGTAACTTATGGATAAGCTCACTATCAGGGCCAGAAGCTTTTTCTGTATAGTTAGTAAGTAACGGCATAATTTTCACATGATTTTTCTTTGCTAGTTTTACTATCTCAGGTTTTATCTCACTTCTAATCGTTAAATCTTCTTTTAAATGATACCATTCTGGTACTAACGTGGTTAATGAATCGATATTTTCTTTTAAAGAAGCGGTACTATTTTCATCCCAGTTTACATAAAAACCATACACTTCTTTAGGTTGTTTACTATCGTTTGTCGAATTCACCAAATTTTTATTATCCTTCATTTCGGTATTTGGCTTGAATTCTTCGTTCTTTAACTGCTCCTCACTAAGTTTTTGATTAATTGGTACAAGTTTCGTATCTTGTTTTACAGTAGGATTCATGTTTGGAATTTCTGGTGTTGAAAAAATACTTTGAAAGAAAAAATAAAATACAACACCTACACTAACTATTGAGATACATAGAAACCAAATAAAGGCTATGTTTCTCCTTCCTTTCGGATCATAAAAAACAGGTTTTTCTTTATCTTTCTCTTGTTGAATGTTTTTCTCCATTATATTTTTCACATACTCCTTCTTAATAGAACTATAGAATAATAAAGTGCAACTTTAATCAGCCCTCATTTACAAGCAGCCCAACTCCCACCTAACTTCTTTGCCCAAGCCAAATTTTGAGATGGGAGTTTTACTGCCCACAATAGCGAGAGAAATCCTTTTAGCTTTGAAATGAATCTCTCACTTCCATATTCTATTGATTCTTCTTTTCATTCCCTTGCTGGTGGCCTCTATTTTCTTGTTGAGACCCCCTACCATTGTTCCCTTGCTCGTTTCCACCATTTTCTTTCTGGGGTCCTCTTCCATTGTTTCCTTGCTGATTCCCATTATTTCCTTGTTGAGATCCTCTTCCGTTGTTCCCTTGCTGATTTCCATTATCCCCTTGTTGAGATCCTCTTCCGTTGTTCCCTTGCTGATTCCCATTATTTCCTTGTTGGGATCCTCTTCCGTTGTTCCCTTGCTGATTCCCATTATTTCCTTGTTGAGATCCTCTTCCGTTGTTCCCTTGCTGATTCCCATTATTTCCTTGTTGAGATCCTCTTCCATTGTTCCCTTGTCGGTCCCCATTATTTCCCTGTTGAGATTCTCTACTGTTATTCTCCTGTTGATTCCCTCTATTTTCTTGCTGGGATCCTCTTCCATTGTTTTCTTTTATTTGCTTCGATGGCTGTTCTTCTGTTTTCTTTTGTTCTTTATGCTCTGGCTTCTCATATTTTTTTTCTTGTACGGGAGACAAATCCGGTGATGCATCAGGAGATGACTCCGGCTGCAATTGTATCTCTTCTTCGTTTTCCACCGGATTAGACGGCGTGGCAGGAGGCGTAAGCGATTTGTTCTTCTCACTCTCTTGCTTTATATAGACACCTGTGCCAATTCCAGCTTTTCTAGCATTCTCTCGTACTTGCATTGTGCTACTTTGATATTCAACTGTAATATGTTTTAGCTCATATTCTTTCTTTAATTCTTTCATCGCCTTTTCCAACTGTGGTTCTAGTGCCTTGTCCTTTGCAACAGCTGTTAGCATAACTTGCTTATCATTCGTTAAATACTTATCCTCTTGACTTTGCTTTATAATCCTACGTATTACTTCTTGCAATTGTTTATTTTCCCATTGCTTCAATTCTTTTAAAATACGCCTTCCATCATCATTACAAGCCTGCAAATCTATAACACGAAAATCCTTTGTTACGCTCACCTCTAAACTTGGATTTATATCAACTGAGACGTAAGCAAATACTTTTTCTTCTGGTTGGTTGTAGAAAAACAGCACTGCAAATAGAAAACAAGCAACAAGTATTGATGCAGGTTTTAAAAAGGAAGGGATCGAAAAATGCGATGCTTTTTGTTCTTGCTCATCAAATAAGATTTCCTCCCCGATTATGCAAGAATCCCCTTTTCTTTTACACGTAATAAACTCTCCATTTGGTGTTAAAACAACTACGCTATGCTTTTTTATATCCATCACAATTCCTTTATTCATCATGCTTTTCCCCTCTTATGTAATCCAGAATATATGTATAGTTGTTTGCAAAAATAATACACATTGCAATAATGTATTTTCTATGTCGTTCCAACGTTTTACGACTTACCCTAACACGTGGTTCTATATGTTTAAGCGGTAACTTTTTCTTTCGGAACAGCTCTTCCATCATTTCCTCTTCTTTTATAATAATTTTTACAATTTCTATTAAGTGCTCACGTGTATCACGATGCTTAGGAGATTCTTTAGCAAGCTCTGAGAATGTGATTTTAAACTCAGCTAGCACACTTTGAAAATGAAGAATTTCCTCCTTACGGTTACTATTTTCCATCTCTTTCATATACTCCGTAAGCGATACTTGCATTTCTAACATTTCCTCTTGCTCATCTTCTTTTAAAAAGACAAAGTTATGTTTAGACTCCTTACGTATATAGTCAATTACATCTCTTTTTATAAGAAGATCAGCAAACGCTAAAAAGGATTTTCCTTTTGTATATGAATACTGTTCAATTGCTTCGTTAAACGCAAACAATCCAATGCTATATTCATCATCCTGTTCTGTAATATATCGGCGGCAGACAGATGAGATTGATTTTCTAATAAAAGGCTGATACTGTACGATAAACGCTTCTTTGTCTTCTTCGTTGTTTTGTATGTTACATACGATATCTTCTATTTTCGGTTTTCTTAAGATCTTCATTACTAAACTCAACACTTGTAATCTCCCAGCCTCCTTCAAATAGCAAAATGGCCACTACACAAGTGACCATTTAACCAGATTTTCTTGGTACTTTTCTTCGGTCTTGTCTTCTTGCTGTTAGTTATATTTTTCGATTCTAACTTTTCCTAACGTTTTCTTAATGATTTTCCTTTTCTCTCGGCACAAAAGTTAAGTTTTAATTTTTATCTACTTTCTTATTTTCTACCGTTCGTTTTGCTTATTCTTTTTCTATTTTATCTGCAATCCTTGAATAACTCTTCTCTATATCATTGGTAATTTCATCCTTTTATTTCGGATGCCCACTTAATCTAGTAAATTTATTAATGCTTCTATATTCTTTCATAGTCATTTTTCTTCTATTTATTTTCTTCACTATACATATTCGGAGGAATACATAGTTTTATGGGGGTCAAAAAATATTTTTTTAAAAAATACATATTTATTTCAAAAATAAAAACCATCAATTTGAAAAAGGATAATCAAATTGATGGTTTTCTTATAATATCTATTAAATTGGATTCTCATTTTGTACATTTTATCATGATTGAGGAGAGAAAAGATTAATATAAACCGATGCAGCTAAGTCATATTATCGAATCGAATGTAGTGTAATCACATATTTCTCATTCTCTTAAGTAAGGACTAAAAATAACCTATCCATAGAGCTACTAAAACCACTACGAATAAAGCAAAGCAACATGTAATATTTCGAATCCACTTTTGTATATCATCAAAATACTTTTCTATAAATACGCTGTAAATAGAAAGCATAAGAAGGAGCACAATGAAAGTAAATGATCCCAATTTATCGTTAAATCTTTCATTAGTAAATGTACTTACATGAAGGAATAGAAACACAAACGCTACTATGAATAGCTCAAAAAGCCTTTTTTTATTCACCTCACCACCACCTTACAATAATTACCTTTTATTCCATTTTATCAGAACATACTGTGTAGTCGTATATGAATATTATATTCAAATCAAAAAGGCCAACAATTCAATATTGTTAGCCTCTACTTTCCATATTCGTACCTTTTATCACTTTACTTCCTAACAACCGGAATCCACATTTCACCAAATACTAAGCCGTTTCTTTGTCCCATCTCAACTGTTGTATTTGGCCCGCCAACATAGGCAAAATCTTTTGCATCTGGTAAAGCTTGACCGAAGGCAATACCAGTCAGCTTATTACTTAGCTCTTCAGCCGTCTTATCTTCCCCTTTCACTACTAAGTATTCTCCCTTCGGAAATTGGATTACTCTAGATGCTTCTTCTATTTGTGCCTCTGTCATAACACCAGCATAATACATCATCTTGTTATTCACCGCTTCACTCACAGAAAAAATGTATTCGTTTGTAGCTAAAGCTTTTAAAGTATCCAGCCTTCCATCTTCTTTAACAGCCGACCAAAAGTCTTCCTTTTCTTTATTTATCCCAGCAAAGTCTGTATAGTCACTCTTAATTTCAGTTCCAATACCTAACACAATAAAGCTATCTTTTTCTTCAATCGTATAATTTTTCATATTCAAAACCTTCCTTCTTTTAAAATGATTCAAATGATTTATCTTTTCATCTGATACGTTTATAATAACTTTAAATCATGTCAAAAAATGATACTGTTTAGGAGACTCTAATGAAAAAAGTTGAACGGATTAATACAATTATGCGGTATATCAACAATCGCTCCCACTTTACAATTTCTGAAATCATACGAGAATTTAACATATCGCGATCGACAGCTATTAGAGACATAAGAGAAATTGAAGCTATGGGCATGCCACTTGTCGCTGAAGTTGGAAGAACTGGTGGATATTTTGTTATGCATAACTCTATCCTGCCCGTTGTTCGCTTTACTGATAATGAAGTGAAAGCTCTTTTTATTGCCTTTATGGCTACGAGGAATCAACAACTTCCCTACCTAAAGAGTCGTCAATCTTTAGCCGAAAAACTACTAGGACTCATCTCAGAAACCCAGCAAGATGATCTCGTTCTTTTAAATCAACTCTTGCTTTTCCAAGGGACTAATCCTTATAATCCCGATCTACTTGAGCTTTCTGATCTCCCCCATCCTATGTTAGAAAAACTCATTCAAATCCTTCTTTTAGATAACCATTTATTGATTACTATGAAAGAAGATGAAGAAATCAAGTCTTATCCAATTTATCTATTGCACCTTTATCAAGAAAAAAGCCATTGGATCATTGAAGGGTTTAACTTAAAAGAAGAAAAGAAGATGATGTTTCCTGTCGATGATCTCATTAATATCGAACCATACACGACGAACAAAAGGCTAAATAAGAAAAAGATTTTAGAAAAACTAAGTAAGAAGGACGAAGCAATTAACCTTGTATTTGAACTTGGTCCGACAGCAATTGCCCAGTTCAAAAAATACCATCCTTTAAAAATTTCAATATCTTATACTAATCCTTACCAATCCACAGCCATTTTAAAAACTTTTATCAATGTTAACAATCCCGATGAAGTGATGGAAATAATAAATTGGCTGCTTTTTCTAGGGAAGGATATTAAAATCAAAGAAATACCCGATGAAGTATTAGCAGATTTACAAAAACGAGTGTGCTTATACATTCCATAAGCAGTGAGCCTCAAATATTAAGCTTTATCACTGGATAATTATCCTATTTTTAAATACCATTTCATTTACTACAATGAGAGCATGATAAATAATAAAAGCACGGAAAATCTCCCGTGCTTTTCTAAATATATATTATTCCTGAAGGTTTCGTTTATCTCGTTTCTTACCCTAACTGACGTTTAAATGCTTTACTGGCGAAAAAGTAAGAGATGACCATTATACCTACGCACCAAGCGAGTGCAATCCAAATATCGTTACCCACAGTTCCTTCATATAAAAGAGCACGAATCGCATTCACGATTGAAGTTACAGGCTGATTCTCTGCAAACGCACGAACAATTTTAGGCATCGTTTCAGTAGGTACGAAGGCCGAACTAATAAATGGAAGAAAAATTAGCGGGTACGAGTAAGCTGTCGCCCCTTCCATAGACTTCGCTTTCAGCCCTGGAATGATAGCTAGCCATGTGAGCGCTAACGTAAACATCCCCAGTATTCCCGCTACCGCAAGCCAATCTAGCATATTTGCACTAGAACGAAAGCCCATTAAGAGCGCAACAAGAATAACCACCACGATAGTAAGTACATTAGCAACAAAAGAGGTTAAAACGTGAGCCCACAATATCGATGAGCGCTTAATAGGCATCGTAATGAAACGTGCCATCAGCCCACTCTTTACATCCGTAAATAGTCGCACGGAAGTGTAAGCTACACCGGATGCGATAGCCATTAGCAAAATTCCCGGCAATAAATAATTAACGTAGTTATCCGTTCCTGTCTTTATAGCCCCGCCAAATACGTAAACAAATAATAGCATCATCATAATCGGTGTAATTGCTACTGTAATAATTGTATCCGGACTGCGCATAATGTTACGCATTAAACGACCTAGTAATACACCTGTTTTACTTTTCATTTACATCTCCTCCTTTTTGCCAATAATCGCAAGGAATATTTCTTCCAATGTCGGTTGCTTTTCGATATACTCCACTTTTGCCGGTGGGAACATCTCTTTCAGTTCAGCAAGAGTACCTGTCGTAATAATTTTTCCGCCATGCAAAATAGCGATACGGTCTGCCAGTTGTTCTGCTTCCTCCAAGTACTGAGTCGTAAGCAAAATAGTTGTACCGCTACCGGCAAGTTCCTTTACTGTATCCCACACTTCGATCCGCGCTTCTGGATCAAGTCCGGTCGTTGGTTCGTCGAGAAAAATAACTGCTGGCGCCCCAATCAAACTCATTGCGATATCAATCCGGCGCTTCATCCCTCCTGAATACTGATCTGCCCTCTGGTTGGCCGCATCAGTCAGGCTAAATCTTGCAAGTAGATTATCAGCAACTTGTGCGGGATTGGAAACACCACGTAACTTAGCGATCATTATCAAGTTTTCCCTTCCAGTAAGCATGCCGTCTAAAGCTGCGAACTGTCCTGTCAAACTGATGCTTTGACGAACATAATCTGGTTGTCGCTGGACGTCAAAACCGCAAATACTCACTTCGCCATCATCTTGCTTCATTAGCGTCGAAAGGATATTGACCGTTGTCGTCTTTCCCGCTCCATTTGAGCCTAGCAGCGCGAAAATTTCTCCACGCTGCACCTCAAAATCTACCCCTTTTAAAACTCCCTTGTCTTTAAAGGATTTTTTCAAGCTTTTTACAGAAATCGCTGCATTACTCATACTTTTTCCCTCCCTATAAAATGTTTTGCGAAGATAATTTATTTACCTCTACCTATTTAGTATCACTGATATTCTGTATTACTTAGTACCGAGTTAAAAATATAACTGAATAGCTATGATGCAATTCATATGTGTAACCAGCTAATCAGTCGTTATTACTTATTCCATTTATTTTTTTCTCAATTTCTTCATAATACTTTCATTCAAATCTTCACGATACTTGGAGACGTAAGTTTTAGCGTTTGCCACTAGTTCGTCAGCAAAGGAAGCCACGTCATCCCCAGTAATGTCAAGCACTTGTCTTCCTTCCGCTGCACCCGCTTCGAACAAATCGATTAATTCATACTGTATGTGTAACATATCCATCCCGTTACCCGCTGAGAAATTCCACATGTAGTTTTGAATTTTCTTAAATACAAATTGGTAGTCCTCTGGCAGAGCCTCAACTCGTGCCATCATCATTTTGTACTCTTTTTTATCACCAATTAACTTTTTGAACATTTCTAACATCTTATTTTCCTCCTTTTTTATAAAGCCGAACAAGAAATTCTCAAAGTATCGGCCAGAACATTTTATCTTATGAACCTATTTTGACTTCAAGACGTTAATTTTTGACGATACAAAATCCCATTTTTCCCAAAACAATTCAAGCTCCTGGCGGCCTTCTTCATTTAATGAATAAAACTTACGAGGAGGCCCCATATCTGATGGTTTCTTTTCAATATTCACAAGCTTTTTCTTCTCTAATCGTACGAGGATAGTATACACCGTACCTTCTACAACTTCGGTAAACCCAAGATCATTCAGGTGGCGGGTAATCTCATAGCCATACGTTTCACGGCGACTAATGATTTCCAGTACACACCCTTCCAGTGAACCTTTCAGCATTTCAGTTAAATTTTCCATGTCCTGATCCTCCTTTACCCCCTATTCTGTCTGACTTATATTCAGTACTACAGAGTACTAAGGCGAATTTTTACTGAATAGCTTTTGAGTAAAACTACACTATTTAGTATTACTTATTACAACTACATTGTATGACTAAGTAGTTGTGGATGTCAACTTTATTTTCAAAAAAATTAAAAATCCGCTTTACCCTAACCGGATACAGTCTCCTTTTTTTGTTGTAAGGGCCATCAAACTAGTAAAACAGAGCTGATTCAAAGTGTAATTTAAATCAGCTCTGCTTTATTGTTTTCATACCGATATATCATGTTTTTTCACGATACAAATTGTTTCTCACTACCATTCCCATTGCATATAAAGCATAAAGGCAAGTGCGGTCAGAGAAAATTCCCAGAGATTATCCGTACATGATACGAGCCCCTAAAATACAATTCTGTTAGAAATTTGTTCTCTATATTCTCTTTTATTTTATTTCTGATAGTTGATTAACAACACTATCTAAAAATTTTTCTACCTTTTCTTTTGATGTATCCGGCGCATGATAACCAATCGTAAATGTAAGTCTTCCATTATAAGAGCTTACTCCCATTGAAAAGAATGGTGCATACATAATAGGTGATGCCATATACCCGTCCTCAGCTTGAATTTGACCAAACTGAATAGGTTCCTCAGCGATCACTCCCAAATTTGTCAGTAATGGCAACGCCATCCCCATCTGTACAGCCTCTTCATATTGCTGATTATACATTTCCTTCACTGTAGATAGCTTCATTTCTGCCAGTAGCTCCATTCCTGCTGCTGAAGAAAGACCTGGATTTTGAGACTTTATTTTATCCATTGATTGTTTAACTCGAACAAGAGTCTGCTTAAATGTTTCATCGTCTTCCATTTTAATCACTGGCATTTCCATACCGGATAAGTTGCAAATAGCACCAGTTGTATTATTAGGCAGATATCGACGTAAATCAATTGTCAAGCCAATCATTTTTTCTGCAGTGCGAGGTTCTGCATACACAGTGAAATGTGATAAAGCTCGGAAGTATGCAGTCATGATTACATCATTCAAGGTAGCCTGTTGTGCTTTTGTCCATTGGGTTAAACGTAGAGTTTGCTCATGGCTCAATCGCCGTACGGACATTTGGGGAAATTTATTTTTGTTAGGTTGAGATGGAAAAGACCATAACGATGCCTGTTGTTCTTGGTTAGGACGATACGCACTTTTTATGTCCGATATTCCAGCGTATTTGAATACATGTGATTGATCTCGACAACTCTCATTTCCCTCATCAAATTCCTTTATAATTTGCTTCTTAGACCGTCCCAATGAAAGGTGCGTATATATTGTTCCAAGCAATTTAATATATTCCTTGACTCCTGCACCATCTGAACATAGATGAGATAATTTCACAACTAACATATCTGTTGTAGTGCCCCGTAATAATTTCGTTTGAACCATAGGCCCCTGTATACGATCACCAGGTTCTTTAATAAAATCTATTGCCATTATTTCAAGTTCTTGATTATTTCCTTCTGCAAAAAAGCAAATAGATGAGTTAGTGTCAGATGAATGTTCCTCCCAGTAAGGAATATCATTTTCTACAAACCGGCTGTTCAAAACTGGTTGCAATTGCAACGTTATCCTTACTGATTCTTCAAGTATTTCCTTGGATATACCTACAGGAAAATAAAGAACTGCATTAATTTGTTGATCTGCAGAATAAAGACCTAATACATAATTCATTCGATCTTGTGGTGTTACTGAATACTTTCTTTTCTCCATAATTCCGTCCCCCTTTAGGACTTTTTGTATAACCCTATTTTCCATATGCTTGTAATTTTTCTAGTCATTTTTCTTCAAGAGCTAATAACGCTTATTTTTCGAATTTTTAACGAAATCATCTTCTCCGTATTGGTTTCATTCTTTTTGCAGGTGACATATCCATTATTTTATTGTTATTAACACTGCCTAACCTCCCAATGAAACCAAACAAAAATAAATTAAGTTTACATATACATAAACATTTTATTATAACGTCTATAAATTATCAATACAGCAAATAAATCATTTTTATGTCTGTCAATAAAAAACAATATATTCAAGGGCTACTTCATAATAAAAGATTGATGTGCATGTATATGTACCCATATCACTATCAAAATAAGAATGAGAATTTTTTCAACAAAAATAAGCTGCAGATATTGATTTTACAGTAAAAAAAGCCCCTCCATTTTGAAAATGAGTAGGGCTATTTCCTATTTGAATTTTATAAAAGAATGATTATCATAAATAATATTTTACTTTTTAGTCTACCTTATTATTTTTAATCCATTTTCCTAATAAATGAATGGATTTTATTCATATAATTTGAGGTGGTATCGTTGGTTTTTAAAAATAGAAAGCTTATTTTCAAATCAAATGAAAAAGAGGTGAAATTATAGATATTCATGTAAAAATTTCGTTTTGGGGATACTTAAAATCTTAAGGTGATGGGCATGTGGTGTTACACTTTAAAAGCTTTATAAAATTATAAAATTTATAGATATAGCAAATTTTCTTTATTAATAATCATTTGTATGTATGTACGTTTACTCACACACATACAAATGATTTATAAAGCCACAATTAAGTGAAAACATCTTTTCCGTTACGATAACATCATAGCCATATCTTCTGCTGCATTTGTAATTAGTTTTAAACCAAATGTTTCTTGTAATACATCAAGCACGCCAGCTGAAATAAATTCAGGAGCCTTTGGACCGATGCGAATATCTTGAATCCCAAGACTAAATAGCCCTAGTAAAATGGCAACCGCTTTTTGTTCAAACCATGATAGGACAATACTTACTGGCAATTCATTCACTTCACATTGAAAAGCATCAGCTAAAGCAGCCGCTATTTTCACTGTAGAAATTGAATTATTGCACTGTCCTAAATCAATGTAACGCGGAATTTCCGTACCAGGTACAACACCGTAATCCACATCATTAAAGCGGAATTTCCCGCAAGAAGTTGTTAAAATAACCGTTTCTGGCGGAAGTGACGTTGCTAATTCACGATAATATTCTCCGCCTTTTCCCGGTGCATCACAACCGGCGATAACAAAGAAACGCTTTATTTTCCCTTTTTTTACTGCGTCAATAATTTCTGGAGCTAATGATAATACTGTATTATGATGAAACCCTGTCACTAACTGTTCATCCGACTCCATATGTACTTCTGGAAGTTCTAGCGTTTTTTGAATTAACGTTGTAAAATCATCATTTTCAATTTTTTGTACACCTTCTAAACCTGCAATGTCATATGAAAAGAATCGATCAGAGTACGAGCCTTTAATTGGCATAACACAGTTCGTTGTAGCTAATATGGCACCAGTAAATTTTTCAAAAAGGCGTCTTTGATCATACCATGCCTTACCGATGTTTCCTTTTAAATGTTTATATTTTTTCAGCTGCGGGTATCCGTGTGCTGGTAGCATTTCAGAATGCGTATAAATATTAATGTCTTTTCCTTCTGTTTGCTTTAATAGTTCTTCTAATGCAAATAAATTATGGCCCGTAACTACAATTGCTTTACCTTCTACACGATTTTGTGTAATTTGTACAGGTTCTGGCACACCAAAATGATTCGTATGTGCCTCATCCAATAACTCCATCACCCGTAAAGCTGATTTCCCAACTTTCATAGCCATATCAATATGCTCTTGTTCGTTAAAATTAGAATTTGTTAATGTCATATATAAAGCTTCTTGTGTTGTAGCATCTACAAATGCATCCGTATACCCTAGCTGAGCAGCATGTGTGCGATAAGCTGCAATTCCTTTTAGCCCAAACACAATCGTATCTTGTAAACTCGCAATCGTTTCATTTTTACCACAAACACCCATCACTTTACATCCGCCTGTTGGCGTTTGTTCACATTGATAACAAAACATATCATCCCACCCTCTCCCAATCATTCATTACACCTTAAGCATAATACCCATTGAAAAAAAGTGATGTGATATCAATCACAATAATATATAAAGATTTGTGACAGTTCATATTGTTGACATAATATTTTTATTGACACTAAAAAATGTACATTAGTGTGCACACATCTTTCGATACTTTTAAATAGCTAAATAATTAATTTGGAGAAATATATACAACGAAAATTTTTTGAATCCTTATACAAATAGTTGCAATTCATCACATATGAAAATAGACATACAAAAACGCCATCCTTTTCTATCATTCAATAGAAAGAATAGCGTATTTTTTATTTTAAGGAACTATCATTTTTTATTAAAGCCTTTATTGTAAAGCTTTTTATTTACAATACATTTACACTATCTTAACATTACTTACATTATTTATATGATATATTTATATAGAAACTACTTAAGAAATTTCATATACATTTTATCTTTATGATCTCTTATCTAATCAATAAAAAGATCATGTTATATTTTTATAACAGGGGTGAATTAGAATGACTGAAACTTTAAAAACACTTATAATGCTTGATGCTACTTACGTTGTTATAGCAATTATGACAGTTCTAGTATTTGTATACTTGGAATTAAAATCTCAGTAATACATGCTGGCGTAATCGACAGATTCAGCATTTAAATATAGTTAGAAGAAAGAGAGGAGAAAATTATTTCTCCTCTCTTTTGTATTTCTACAATTTCTTATTTTAATAAATCCAATGTATGTAAAAGTAATCCTCTGTCTCCTACTTCTCCATGACCAGGTACTACCGAATCTATATTTCCATATCGCTTCAGCACATTCTCAATCGATGTAGACCATTCATTTACGTATGCATCTGCAACATTTCCTAAATCTTTTGCTTCCGCAGATTTCACTAAACAGCCTCCAGCTAAAATTTTATATTGTGGCAACCAAACAACAATATTATCTTCTGTACGTCCTTTCCCTGGATGGAACGTTTCTACTTTTGTATTGCCAAACTTCAAACTCGTAATTGTTTGTAAATCTCCAAGCGGCTCTTCATATCCATTTTTCTTTGCTAATTCTGCAGTTAATGCTGTACTATGCGCTTTAATACCTCTTTCTTTCAACGTTTTTATTCCGCCAATTCGATCAGCGTGCGCATGTGTAATAATGAAATCCGTTACGCGCTTCTGAAATTTCTTTTCTACCATTTCTATTAGTTCCTTCGTTAATTTGTCATCCCAATCTGAAACTCCACAATATTCATACTTAATCTCCCCTCATTACAAATACTCCATTTTTCTATTACATTTAAAATCAAAATTGTATTTTGTTAAATTATAACATTCAGACTATAATTTATTTATAGCCCATTAACGGAGGTGTTTGCAATGACTCTCTTCGCTTCACCATCATTATTCATAGTAGCAATCATTTCATTTGCACTAGCTTATTTCATCGGAGTAAAACAATACACTTGCCTCTTATCAGGATTCAACGAACGCCGCGTGCTTGATAAAGTGACACTATCAAAAATAGTAGGTCTTTATAATTTAATTGCTGGTGTCATTGCGACAATCGGTAGTGTCTTCACTACTCCTAATGCCAAAATCTTATTTCCTATCATTATAATTGGACACGTTATAATCGCGGCTTATGTAAATACACGCATGGTGCAGTGAAAAAGATCACCCAAATGGGTGATCTTTTTTATAATTTATCAACATATTGCTTCGCTTCTAGTAAGGAAAAACCAAAAGCTTCTCTTACTCTCTTAACTGCTGTAATTTTTTTGCCTTCTTCTACAAGCTGGCGTAGTTCTTTATTAATTTCAGGTTCTCTTTCTACAATTCCCAATTCTTTCGTAATTAATTGTAATCTATCTTCAATTCTCTTTAAACGCGCATCATTTTTCTTTTCAATTGTAGTTAATTTTTCAGCGATATAAATGAAACCAAAGGCTACTATCGGTATAACCATCCAGAATTCCATGAATGTTCCCCCTTACTAACTTTCATTTGTTTTATTTCACTAACTTATGTAAATTTTACCACAAGAAACATTTACTGTATAATACCACTATATCAAACTGTTAATAAAACCTATTATTTTAGGGGGACACTTTATGAAAAGATTTTTAAATACGTTACTTCAATTTGTAGTTCTTTCAATCATGCTACATTTATTATTTGATATAGTGGGTTGGCTTGTTTTCAATGCACCAATTAAAAACAAACAAATCATCATTTCTTTAATAACAACCTCATGGATTATGTACATGTACCGCGATAAATTTTTTAAAACATTCACTTCAAATTAACTAAAAAACTTCATCTTTGATCGATGAAGTTTTTTCTTTTTCTCTCACACTCTCTATTCACTATAGTATAATAGAACTAACATTCTGTCTTTTTTGAAGAAAGGAGTCACTATGAACTTAAAAAGTAACAATATATACGAGAAAATGAACCAATATTCCGTTGCAGGTTTAAGTCTTGCCGTTATACGTGACGGCAAACTAGACGAAGCGATTACTTTCGGAACACTTGAATCTGGAACAACTAGAACTGTCACTACGAATTCTATATTTAATTCTTGTTCTATTAGTAAGTTTATCACTACAATGCTCGTACTAACGTTACCAGATCAAGAAATCATACATTTAGATGGAGACGTAAATGATAGACTTACATCTTGGAACATACCTACCAATCTATTTACCTCACAGAAAAAAGTCACCCTGCGAAATTTATTAAGTCACCAATCTGGAATTATTGATCCTCCTAATAGTTTTGAACATTTTACATTTGCACAAGGGCGACCAAACTTATCTGAACTCCTTGCTGGTAAAACATCATATTGTTCAGTACCAATAGAAATAACTTATAAACCAGAAAGTGAATTTCACTACTCTGATGCAAACTTTTGTATTATCGAACTACTACTTGAAGATATAACTGGAAAACCATTTAACCTTTTACTTGAAGAATATATCTTTCAGCCACTACAAATGAAAAATAGTACACTCTTCTCTCCAAAAGACATAGATAAAACCGATGTTTTTGCTTGCGGCCATAATAAAGATAGAACTGTAACAAATGAGAGATTTCCATTTTATCCATTCGCAGCTGCTTCAGGCATTTGGACAACACCAACTGACTTATCAGCTTTAGTCATTGAAATCATTCATTCCTTACAAGGAAAGGGCAAACTAAAACTTTCTCAAAAATTAGTACTAGACATGATTTCTCCTCAAGGTTGCTCAAAATGGACTGGATTAGGTGTTTTTCTAGATGATTCTAATGAAGAATTACAGATTTATTCACTCGGATGGGGCGTCGGATTTCAATGTATGATGGTTTGTTATCCATACTGCGGGAATGGCGCTGTTATTATGACCAATTCCGATTTAGGTGTTCATCAAATGGAAGGGATCATTGGTGAGGTTGTAAAAACGTTATCCTTATAATGAAAATAAAGAAGCTGTTCCTTCCAGCTTCTTTATCTATATAACATTTTTCGCAACAATTTTTATATGTTCTGGTGCGATAATTTCCGTTATACTTTCCTGGAAATCTTCATGTAACATTTCTTCCAAATGTTCTAACTGCACTTCAACATGAGTGCATTCTAAATTATGTATATTTAATAGTGCATAATGATCTTTTTTCTTAATTACTAAATATTGATTTTCCTCTGTCACAAGTACAGAACCTAATCGGACTCCTAGTAAGCGTTGATCATCAAACTTCATAATTACTTCTCCTTCCCTTATATAAACGAAACTACAATGAAAATAATTACATTTATGGAAAAACACACTTATTTAGACTATATCATAATTTACTAAAATATAAATATCATTTTTCCTTTTAATAAAGTGAAACTTTAATCAGTGGAGGCCTTACTGTCCGTTAATGTGGGATGAAAATCCCTATTTTTTCATATATTTCGATACAAAAAACTTTCTCAACATGAAATTTGAATTTTCAGTTTTTAATTCTATGAAAATCTATTATAATAAAGTTAATAAATGTTTGACCTCTCCTAATTCATGTACATATGGATGATCAGTAGTTATTGCTACTGATCTATTTTTTTGATTTCAGAAAGCAAATATACTGCATCCTTTCCTACACCACAAATAAGCGCAGAGCCTCTTTGAGATTGCCACGGCAATCCGATATAATACAATCCTCTTACTGGACTAACTCCCTTTATATGATTAGGAAACCCTTTCTCATTCACTGCCTGTTCAATTTCAATCCAATTATAATTTTGAACAAAACCAGTTGACCATATAACGCTTTCTGCACTATAAATATCACCATTCTGAAACATAATGTTATTTCCTGATGCACTTACTACTTTTTCTTGTAGTTTGATTGCTCCATTACGAATAAGTTTCTTACCTTCAAAACCGAAAATAGGGTCCTTTCTCTTCTGAAACCATCTTCCCCTCTTTGTATTTATTTCAGCGTACAATAAACCCACTTTTTCTAGCAGATTAAAAATACTTTTTCCAAAAAGTTGTAACGGTAAAAACGTTAAGGGATGACTAATAGACACCGTAACTTCATGCGTTTTTGCAAGTTCTACTGCGATTTGCATTCCTGAATTTCCGCCACCTACTACAAGTACCTTCCCCTGTGGAATTTGCGATGATGATCTATATTGTGATGAATGTATTTGAAAAATATGTGGTGAAAGATTTTCTGAAAACGAGGGAATAAATGGATGCTGAAAACCACCTGATGCGATAATAACTTTTTTCGTTTGTAAAATTTCTGTAGGAGTATGTAATTCAAATATTTCTTTTTCTTTCTTTATTTTTAGAACTTCCGTTTGTAATTGTACCGGTAATTGAAAATGTCTTGCATATTCTTCTAAATAAGTTGCAATTTCATCTTTATGTGGAAATTCATTCCTTGCTCCTTTTAATATCCTACCTGGTAAACTACTATATTCACTCGGTGTAAAGAGCCGCAAAGAATCATATCTATTTCTCCATGAATCACCAATTCGGTTTCCTGCCTCGAGTAATAAAAAATTATATCCTGCCTGCTTCAAGTAGTATCCTATTGTCAATCCCGCTTGACCAGCTCCAACAATGATTGCATCTAACATCTTTTCCCTCCTCCTTACAACAAATGAATATATGCTCATTTGTTCATGTATTTTATCATACGATTTATTTTTCAATAATTCAATCTGTTTAACAACATGAAAAAGAGCAGTTCACTACTTTATGAACTACTCTTCATTACATTTACCACGTAACTACACTACTTAACCCATGAATATTTGTATATGAATCCTTTCTACTCCGACAATTTTTCCTCATAAAATATAATTCTATTTAAAAACGGATCAATCACAGTTAATTCAATTGTACCCCAAGGTGTTTTTTCTATATTCGGCTTCGAATAAGCATATTCTTTACTTAATAATACAGAATGATAATCCTTTACATCATCTATTTTGATCCGAATCGCACCACCTGGTGAGGCATCACCATGATGTTCTGATAAATGTATCACAGTATCATCTAACGAAATTTGTATATATAATGGCATATTTTCCTCATACCGATGTTCCCAATCCAGTTTAAATCCTAAAAAACCTATGTAAAATAGTTTTGCTTTTTCAATATCAAAAATTCTAAATATAGGTGTAATCATTTATAACTTCATCTCCTATTTATAAACATCCGCAGCCAATTCCCTCAAAACATCCACATTCACTACTTCAAAGCAACCATTGTTTTTCTTTATAATCTCTTTATCACAAAAAATATTTAATGTACGTAATAGGTGCCGATAACTCGTTCCTAACAATTCAGCTGTTTCCGTTAAATTCCCACTAAACACAATTCGATTTCCGTGCTGCACCGCTCGTTCCCCTGCTGCTAACATGTAACTTGCAAGTCTATTTTCAAGTGGATATAGTAAATTAATTGTACTATTTTTTGAAAGTCGATTTAACTTATGTGCTAACGATCCACAAATACATCTTAAAAATTTCGCATCATGAAATAGCTGATTTCTCACTTTTCCTAAAGGTAAAGCAACACAATATGAATCTGCCATTACTTGTACGTTTGAAGCAGTCTTTTGAGAATGAATTAACTCAACATCTCCTAACAGCTGCAAACTATCATAGAAACATAGCAATACAGATTTCCCGTTACTTAATGTATTAAACGCTTTCGCTTTTCCTTCAACGAAGAAAAATAAATACTCTATTTCTTCATTCTCTCTACAAATAAACTCATTCTTTTTAAAAAATATAAGTTCCATATACGGCTTCATATCATGACTAAAAAATGAATCAATATTATTTTGCTTCATATACTCTGCTAGTTTAATAGAATTACATACTTTCTTCATAGTCCCCCACCTTTACAACTCATCCCCATTGTAATTAAAATTTTCTTCTTCCACTATGACATATGTCATAACAATACACAATTTCAGCATGATACAGTCATTACAAATATGAAATATAAAGGGGATATTACATTGTATAACTTTCTTTCTGTCTTTATTGGTGTGCTCATCGCCGTTATGCTCCCATTGAATGGAATTTTATCCGAGTTAATTGGGAAGTATACAGCAAGCGTTGTCATTCACCTCGTCGGTTTAATTGCAGTTATCTTCATTTTAATCTTAAACAAACATAAAATTCATTTCGATAAAGGTATTCCGATTTTTTTATATAGCGCTGGAGCGATTGGAGTATTCACTGTTCTTTTTAATAATATAAGTTTCTCCGTCCTCGGTGCCTCTATTACGATCGCATTAAGTTTACTCGGTCAATCTATTGCTTCCATCGTTATTGATCATTTCGGCTTATTAGGAATGAAAGTTGCAAAGTTTGAAAAGAAAAAACTAGTTGGATTAGCATTCATCTCTTCTGGGATTATTATCATGACAATTTATTAATGGGGGCAAAAATATGTTATATATTACGATCGCTATTTTAGCTGGTGTTTCTATCGTCGTTGCTAGAATTATTAACGCGAATTTAGCAAAGGAAATTGGAAACTGGGAAGGCACGTTTTTCAATTATATTACTGGATTATTTTTCTCTATGTTATTTTTAATTTTCAGTTCAGATTCATTGTATATCCCTATTCATACGTTGCAATCTATTCCTATCGCCGTGTACTTAGGCGGATTAGTAGGCGTTATCGTTATTTCATTATCCAACTATATTACTCCTAAAATATCAGCCTTTTATTTAACATTACTCATCTTTATCGGACAATTATTTGCGGGGACTATTATTGATTTCTTCCTGACAAATGAACTCTCTATCGGTAAAGTTATCGGTGGCATTTTCGTATTAATTGGGCTCACTTACAATTTACTCATAGATCGCCCGATAAAAACTGTGAAGCATAACCAAGTTCAACTATAATACTTTACGCTTACCTATCATATATTAATAGAAAAGCTCTTCACACAAAGTAATAGAGAGGAGAAAATCCTATTAAAAAAATTATTTTATTGTTAGGTAGCGTATTAATTATTTCTGGAATTGTATGGTTTGTAAACTCGGGAAAATCTATTCAAGATCTGTATACTGCAAATAAGCCGAAAAAGAAAGCTACTATTATTTCAAGCTCCCGAGATCCAAATGAGCCTCCTGTTTTTTTAGGAAAACAGGAAATAAAAGATATACATGTCGAATCAATTAAAACAAAAAAGGATATCTTTCTCACAAAAACAGATGAGTTAAAAACGTTTATTAACAGTATGAATACCGCAAAAAAAGGCAAATTAACATTGGATGAGGAAGGATCAGATTTAATAGATTGTGATATGTGGATTACTTTCGAAGATGGAACTTATAAAAAATATTTCATATGGGTAGTTGATCATCACAACAGCGAAGTGATGATTGCTCAGCAAGATACTCCTGATGATGTAAACCTTACGTACTATCAGTTAAACGAAGATAGTTCAAAAAAAGTTTATAATTTATTTAAAAAAATTATTTAAACGAAAAAGTCATGAGCACGCGAGCTCATGACTTTTTGCACTATATATACTCCGGGAACACTTTACATCCCTTTTCCTGCTCTATATCATGACCAAAGAAAATAATTGGTTTCTCTTTCGCCACAACTTCTTTTAAACGTTTAATTGAAGATAAAGCTAATTCTGAATCAAATCCTGCAAACGGCACTTCATCTTCAAAATTCTCTTTCGTATAAGATGCATCAATCGTTAATAATATCGGACCGGATTTTTCTGTCTCAATTAACAGTGACTGATGCCCTGGCGAATGTCCTGGTGTATACAATAACCGAACACCAGGTACCACTTCATAATCCCCTTCAATAATTTTGTAGTTCAAATGCGGCAATATACACTCTTTCAAATATTCTTCTCTATATTGCGCCGCCTCATATTCAGCACGCTGTATAATGATTGGCGTATTCGAAAAAGCACCATTTCCTCCCGCATGATCAAAATGCAAATGTGAACTAATAATATATAGGAGATCATCTGGCTCATACCCTGCACGCTTTAAAATAGTTATGATTCTATCTTCTTCAGTCATTTTCGGTAAAATCTGTCCTTCAACAAATGTACCGTTAAAAAGACCTTCATTATTAACCGCAATTTCTGGCATACCTGTATCTACTAAAATAGGCCCTTCTTCCGTCTCCAAAAGATAACACCATACAGGTAAGTTCAATAAATTTCCCGGTGTGAGCGTACTATTAACAGAAGAATGGTCTAACATACAACGACCTGCTGGGATGAAATAAAGCTTTTTTACTGTCATTATGTATCCACCTTTACATTTAATTTAAGATAAAGTAACACAATAAAAAATTCTGCTTTTTAGAAATAAACTCCTTCCACACTTTCATACCAGCATAAATAAAAAAGAGTGTACTTTTTTTACATAATGGCATTTCACCATCTATAATAAAAGAGTAAATGACTCTTACTTTAATGGAGGGAATAGAAATGAAAGCAATTGGTTTACATGAATACTTACCTATTGAAGAAGAAAACAGTTTAATTAATATTGAAGTTGAAAGACCTGTTGCTACAGGAAGAGATATACTCGTTAAAATTAACGCAATTTCCGTTAATCCAGTTGATACAAAAGTTCGCTCTCCGAAAGATAAAAAAGAAGATATAGCAAAAATACTCGGCTGGGATGCGAGTGGTATTGTCGTACAAACGGGCGAAGGTTGTACGTTATTTAAAGAAGGCGACGAAGTGTTTTACGCTGGAAGCATTACGAGACAAGGTACATATAGTGAATATCATTTAGTTGATGAAAGAATCGTTGGTAAGAAACCAAAAACGTTAAATGATGCTGAATCTGCCGCAATTCCTTTAACAGCGATTACAGCTTGGGAAGGTTTATTTGAACGTTTAGGCATTGATCATACTAAAAAAGATACGAACTCATTTAAAAACATTTTAATTATCGGCGGAGCTGGTGGTGTCGGTTCAATTGCAATTCAACTGGCGAAATGGGCTGGACTAAATGTAATTGCAACTGCTTCCCGCGGCGAAACGATAGACTGGGTTAAAAAGCTTGGAGCTGACCATACAATTGACCATCATGCCCCTTTAAAAGAGCAATTACAAAGCCTTGGATTCAGCGATGTAGATTATATTTTCTGCTTAAACAATACAGATCAACATTGGCAAGCAATATGTGACCTTATTAAACCACAAGGCAAAATTTGCTCTATCGTAGAAAATGAACACCCTCTTGAAATGGGTATTTTAAAAAGTAAAAGTGCTACACTCGTTTGGGAGTTTATGTTTACAAAAGCAATGTATGAAACTGGCGATATGATTACGCAGCACGAACTATTAAATAAAGTAAGCGAACTACTAGATGAAGGCATTTTAAAGACTACCTTAAATGAAACATTAACACCGATTAACGCTGAAAACTTAAAGAAGGCACATGCACTACTTGAAAGTGGACGTACCATCGGGAAAATCGTATTAGAGAAATTTTAATCATGATAGTGACAGATAGTATGTGAAATTATATTAACGATTTTTCGAACATATCTATCATAACGTACAATATATCAACGATTTTTCAAATATATCTATCATAACGTACAATATATCAACGATTTTTCAAATATATCTATCACAAATCAAATTATATCAACAATAAGAAAAGGCTGTTCCAGATGAACAGCCTTTTCTTTATTTACTTGAAATCTCTTTATTGTTTTGAACGTCTAACGGAGCTCGCTTCCCTATTCCAAAAGCATAGAAACTAATTGTAACGATAGCTAAGAAAATAATACCTACAACTAGTGAAATACGAGTATCATCGTTAAACCACATTCCGATTAATACCATAATTAAAAAGGCAATCGTTAAATAGTTTGTTACAGGAGCAAATGGCATTTTGAACGGATGATCTTTCATCTCTGCTCCCTTTTCTTTTCTAAAACGAATTTGACTAATTAAAATGACGAACCATGGTACCATACCAGGAAGTACGCTCGCACTATATACATATACGAATAAGTTTTTCGGTGCAATATAGCTTAATACAACACCAACCGCTAAACCGATAATTACGCCAACTGTACCAAATAAAGGTACACCATTTCCAGAAAGTTTTGTGAAATATTTTGGTGCTTGTCCATTTATCCCTAACGTATAAAGCATACGTCCAGCACTATAAATACCACTATTACAACCAGACATTGCCGCTGTAATTACAACGAAGTTAATAAGTCCAGCTGCTGCCGTAATACCAACTTTCGCAAAAGTCGCTACGAACGGGCTACCAATTGTACTTAATTGATCCCACGGATACACAGTTACAATAACGAAAATAGCACCAATATAGAATATTAAAATACGCCAAATTGTACTTTGAATTGCTCTTGTAAGTGTCTTCTTCGGATTTTTCGCTTCACCAGCAGTAATCCCGATTAATTCCACACCTTGATATGCTCCAACTACAAGTGATAATGCAAAGAAGAATCCTGAAAAACCACCTGTAAAGAAACCGCCATTTGACCAAAGATTAGATATACCAATCGCTTCTCCACCGTTACCAATTCCGAAGAAAATAAGACCAAATCCCGCAATAATCATTAATAGAATCGTAACAATTTTAATCATCGCGAACCAAAATTCAAATTCACCAAATGACTTAACAGAAATTAAGTTAGCTGCACCAAGAATGACCATGGCAATTATACCTGGTATCCAAGCTGGTAAATCCGGGAACCAATATTGCATATACGCTCCAACCGCGATAATTTCTGACATCCCAACGATAACCCACTGGAACCAGTTACTCCACGCTGTCATATAACCAGCTAGCGGATGAATATACTTATGACCGAATGTCGCAAATGAGCCTGTACTTGGCTCCATATACAACATTTCTCCCATGGCACGCATAATGAAGAAGATAAAAATACCTGCAATTGCATAAGCAAGCATTACTGACGGACCTGTCCATTTAATTGTGCTGGCTGACCCCATAAATAAACCAACACCAATTGTTCCGCCTAAAGCAATCATTTGAATATGACGTGCTTCTAAACCTCTTTTCAATTCTTTGTTTGCCACTTCACTTCCCCCTCTTAGATGATTCATAGCCGCATTTTAAAACAAGATGCTTTCCTCTAATTCCTTTCGGCCCTGAAAATGATGAAGCAAACGTCATTTTACACTAGCTTTAAAGCTATCCTAAAATCGTTTTGTGCTCCTAATAAAATTCTCAAAACCTTCATCTTCCAATATTCTATAAATCTTAAAATTACTTACCTTATATTAATTCATTAATCTGAAAAATTCAATTATTTTTTCAATAAATTATTATACATAAGCCTGCTTAATTTTTAACTAAATTAACAATAAAATACATCTATTCAATATGATTCCGGTATGAATATTATTACAATATAAATAACCAAGGATGGCATTTCTTCCTCGGTTTCACATCTCATGTACTTCAATCTTCATAGTTGATAACGTGATTTCCCAAACGTTAGATTCATATACCAATCAGAAATTTAATATATTAATAAATTACTAACTTCTTTAGTCCAGTCCAATTTTGAGGCATAAAATATAAAAGAGTCTCATTTTTAATGAGACCCTTTTACCATTTCATATTTAAATTGCTTTTGAAGTTTGTTTACCTAAAATAAACACTTTAGTAAACACCATCATAATAACTACAATAACCAGAAAATAAAGTGGCATCACCAGTAACGAGCCTGTATGCAGCTGACTCATTCCCAAAATTGTCACCGTTACAATTATATAGTACCCTAAGCTAAACAATGCACCAGCTGTACCAATAACATCTTGAAAATCTACTAATGCTAAACTTAAACAATTAGGTAACGCTACTCCAATTCCTAATAGCAATATAAACATCGCTACTAAAAATCCAATCATATATATTATATTTGGATTTGATCCAACTGAAGTAATAATAGATAAAACGACTGCTCCACCTGTCATTACAAGACAACCGATAAATATAATTTTCTCTGGCTTATAAGTAACCAGTAAACGTTTTGAAACTTTCGCTCCAACAATAGAAGCAGACGCAACAACAATTCCTAAAAATCCATACGTACTGGGTGATAACTGAAAGTATTCGATAAAGATAAACGGTGCTTCTGCATAATAGCTAAATAAAACACCATTTGCTCCTCCAATTAATAGCCCATATGTTACTACTTTCGGATTTGTAATTAATCTTTTCAATACTGAAAAGACATTTATTTTATTTGTCACTGAGTCTGTTTTTGTTTCTGGAAGAGAAACAAACGTATACAGAAAAATCCCGACACTCATAACAACTAAACTTAAAAATACTATTTTAAATCCAAACATTTGATCAAGAAAGCCCCCAACTAGCGGGCCTATCGCTGGTGTAAAAGCAATGACTGCCGAAATTTGAGCAAACATAACATGGCGTTTATGCCCATCTACACTTTCCCGAAGAATCGTTTGTGTAACCACGGATCCTGCACTTGCTCCAAACGCTTGAATAAAACGACTTAGCAATAAAACTTCAATGGAATTTGCAATAAAGCACAAGAAACTCCCAACGCCATATACGACAATTCCAAGTAACATCGCCCGGCGACGACCAATTATATCTGATAACCAACCAATAAAAAATACACCTAACGCAAATCCAGCAAAATACACACTAAGTGTTAACTGCACCTCATTATTACTTACCTGTAATGCCTTTGAAATGTCTGGTAAAGATGGTGTGTAAATCGTTTCACTAATTTGCGGAAATGCGACAAGAACAATCATTAACAAAAGTGATGGTACCGAGACTTTTTTCATTTTTCATACCCTCCTATAACTTTGAAAATCTCAGAAGTAAAAAGACTTTCCTAAGCTATGGAACAGGAGGGGCCATTATAGAAATCCGGTCATAAAACAACAAAGAAAACACCTCAATTACGTATGTTAATACTTATAGGAGGGTAATATTAACATTGATTTTAAAACATACTTTTTCAATTATATTACATATTACTTTTATTTTTCTAGTATTAACGTTCAAATGTTCTTTTTATATTAGTGAACAACTAATACACCCCATAGAAGATAACAACTTGATATAACCACCTTATTATGGAATAATTAGAAATAGTTTGAATTTATAAACCTAATTATAAAATGATAGACCGATATATTCCTAATATCATAACGCTGAACAAGTAGGAGGACTTTCGTAATGATTGAAATTTTAAGGACAGTAGTAAACTTTCTAATTTCTCTATTCTCAGGAGAATTACCATTTGTATATTATGTATGGATTATTACCCTATTCCTAATTCAAATAATCCAATCCACTCTGAACTACAAACTCTTTAACAAGAAAGAGAATTTCAGCACTTATATATCAGAAGGATTACTTGCTTTTATTATTTTATTGTTTGGAGGAATATTAGTATCTAAGTTACTTGCTTACATAATAGAAGACCCTACTATTAGTATGACGAATTTAACACATTATTTTGTTTCTCTTATCATATTAACTATATTTGTCGTAATAACCTGTGTTAAAAACTTTATAGAGACATCTATAAAGAATAAAAATATATCTCTTTTTAGCTTTTTAGTAATTTCCTTAATAACAAGTATACTTTCATTCAAGTTTTTATCACCTTTCATTGAAGGTTCTTTTTCTCTTTCTAAATCTTTTATAACTACTTTAATCATTCTAGTAACTGTATCCATTCCTCTATTAATTTCTTTAGAGGAAAAATATGCAGATGAAAAGGAAACGGAAAATTTATAGCTTCTCATTTATATAAAAGAAAGAGGGAGCTCCCCTCTTTCTTTTATATTGTTCTATTTCACAAGACTAAATCATTCCTTTTAATATCAATCCTAAAACTGACATTATTATCGTACTAATAATAATTCGCAAAATCCAAGTTGTGTTTGTACTTATTTTTTCTAATTGCTTATTGATTGTTGCTATGTCTTTCTCATTAATAGTGGTACGCGTTTCTAAATTTCGAATGTCTCGCATAATTTCTTTTTGCTCCGCCTTGAGACTGTCAATTTTAGCGTAAACATCTTCCATATATTCACACCCTCTGTTCATCTTAATAGAAAAATCTATATATATTATGAGACAACCCTCTTACCTGTGAATACATTCCGTATATCCGCGTACCAAATTATTTGTACAATTTAATTGAATTACTCACATGTTTCCATTCTTCTATTTATAAATTAGCGTTAAGATACGTTCAAATTAGAAAAAGTATCCCTTGTTTATTTAACAACAAACAATGTGCAATCCAACATTCGGGAGCACCTACGATAATTTCTATTATTTTCATATTTACAACTCAATATAATCAGTATGATTTTCTGAAGAATCCACTTTTTGAACTGCTTAAAGTATACTAATATGAATACGAAATAGCTGTATTGATAAACTCTCTAGAACAATAAATATACTGGCTGAAACGGATCTAAATCCGATATTTTTCCCAGTAACATTAATGGTTATTTCTGACAAATGCATTTGTATATCATTGTTTTCAAAAATTTCATCCTCAACCTTTACAATATCTGCTTCACAATCTACTTCTTTAAAAGTTTTCAATAATTTTGTTTCCAATAAACTACAATCAAAGTTCTCATCTTTTATTACGGCAAATTTAACCTTCATATCCATTTCCCCATTTTTAAAAAACTAAAATCACTAAATCAATATAAATATATATTATTCTATTAAATAATTCAAAATATACGCTTCTTATATACATTATTAAAAATCAGTTCTAAAGAATTAAATGCAAAAAGTAATTTAGTATTAGGCGTTCCACTAATCTTTGGTATAATTCGTCTTTTAATTATTTTGCTCATTGCGCTTTTTTATTTCCCTCCCTATTTCAACTGAACTTTGTGTAATAATGCATATTTCAAATACATTATTTCCTTGCACTCATACTTTTATCATTGAGTTTTTATTCACAAATTCGTAACACATATATATGAGTTATCATGCTAAAATTAGTTTATTCACAAGAAGAAGTTATTCTTAATAAATCAATAATTTTTAACACCCTGTTTAAAGCCTTGCCCCCCTGCAAGGCTTTTTCCTATTTAACTAGCATAGTATTTTTCGTTATGCATCTCTCCCCTTTGTTCCTTACCCTACAAATAATACTGAATGTTTATTTTAATTTTTCAGCATCGGCACTCGCTCTGTTCGAGAGCTCTTTACCAAATATTCAATCTAATGATAAGATTGACCAAATTAATATTTTCGTCCATAACTGTATCAAAAAGTACACTAAAGAAAAAATAGCACTCTTACAATTAAGTAAACGCGAGCTTTTTCTTCTATCTACTTACTATTTAAGGTTGATAGTTTAATAACAAAATTTAAAAATTCGACTTAAATTCATTGATGAATGGAGAGGTTTATATGAAATTAAAAGACAAAGTAGCAATCATAACTGGTGGTGCAAGTGGAATTGGCGAATCTACCGTTCGTCTTTTTATCGAAGAAGGTGCAAAAGTAGTTATTGCTGACTTTTCTGAACGTGGAAAAGACCTATCAGATGAATTGAATGCACATGGATATAATACGTTATTTATTAAAACCGATGTAACAAAAGAAGCAGATATTAAACAGCTAATTCATGAGACTGTAAGTACATACGGTAAATTAGATATTATGTATGCCAATGCCGGCGTTGCTGATGATGCACCAGCAAACGAATTATCCTATGAAAAATGGAAAAAAACTATTGATATTAATTTATCTGGGGTATTCCTTTCTGATAAATATTCGATTGAACAATTTCTTAAACAAGGTACAGGTGGTGTCATCGTTAACGCTGGTTCGATTCATAGTTTTGTTTCATTACCTACCCCAACAGCATACTCCTCTGCAAAAGGTGGCGTGAAACTATTAACTCAAAATTTATGTACTGCCTACGCTAAATATGGAATACGTATTAATGCGGTGTGCCCTGGTTATATTGACACCCCTTTACTTGGTAGTGTTAATCCTGAACAGAAAGAATATTTAGCTTCACTTCATCCGCAAGGCCGACTTGGAACACCAGAAGAAGTCGCTAAAGCTGTCTTATTTTTAGCAAGTGATGATGCTAGTTTTGTTAACGGTACAACACTTCTTGTTGATGGAGGCTATACTGCACATTAATTTAAAAATTTTGAAGCCCCCTAAGAAATATATAGTCTTCAATAAAAAAAGCGCCATCACAAGTGACGGCGCTTTTCTATATAAGAGCAACTAGAAGGTATCCTTCTAGCCTACTCCCATTTATAAGTCCAAAACTGTTCAAGTTGCAGCCATTTTAATGTTGCTGCATCTTTGTTTTTTATTTTTGCATGCGTGTCTTCAAGCATTGCTTCTGTTTGTGAACGGTGCGCACCTAATGCAGTTAATTTATGATCAAATACTTCACTAATGTTATTTACAACATCCGGTTCTCCTAATACTGCTTCACGATTTTTCGTAATCGCAACAGCATGAATAACTGGGCGCTCTTCTTTTGGCATACGTGATACAGCGCGAACGACAGCGCGGCCAAATGCATTATGATCTGGATGTACACCGTGCTCTGGGTAAAATGTAATAATTCGAGATGGATTTACTTCTTGAATGATTGCTTCAATTTTGTCAGCAACAAAATCAACATCTTCAAACTCTAACGTTTTATCATGGAAGCCAAGCATTCTTAAATCTTTAATGCCCATCGCTTCACAAGCATCTTTCAATTCTTTCTCACGGATATGTGGAATCGTTTCACGGTTAGCGAATACATTCTTACCCATGTTACGTCCCATTTGTCCTAGAGTACCACATGCATATGTTACAGGTACTCCTTGATCTGTTAATAAGCGAATTGTTCCTCCCGCAGCATATGCTTCATCATCTGGATGCGGAAATACAACAAGTACATGTCTCTCCATAAGTTTCCCTCCTTCTTACTTAAATGGTGTTAAGCTTAACTCAAGTGCAACTGCTAGACGACCTAAATTATCATGTCCAGCTAATAATAAACGCTCTTGATCGTCTACTTCCCAGTGCGTAATACCTTCAGCATATACCCAACCGTGATCCATTTTCAGACCAACTCGGTATGGATTTGTTCCAGTTATCTTCCCGCGTTCAAAACGGATAATCGCATTTCGAATGAAAGCACCAACTGTCATCATCTTTTCATTTATGTGTGATGCATATGCTCCGTTTGTCGTTTCTAAATGAATATATACATCTTTATTTACAAAACGTTCAATTTCATTTTGAATAAGAGAACTATCTTTTACTATTTCCATCGGAATTCACCTCTTTAAACCATTTTACGCAAAAATAATGTAAATTGCTATCTCTATATTAGAGGACAACGCTCACTTTTCCTAATAATTTGCACTGCGTTTTTTATATTTTTTATATGATATGTAAAAAATACATTTTTTCCTTCACTTCGTTAAATAGTTTTCTTTCTTTTTTGAATTTGCTACAATATATTTTATCCCGCATTATTGCAGCGAGATACATTTCGACAATTGAATACATACTTTAAAGAAGGTGACATGATTGGAACAATCAGCACATGAAGTAGCAAATTGGCAATATTATTTTGCAATTGCCGTATTTTTAATCACGTACGGATTTATTATTTCTGAAAAATTGAATCGTGCTGTAATCGCACTATTCGGTGCTGCTATTATGATTATTTTTGGAGTTGTAGATTTACATACCGCTTTCACATCACATATTCAATGGGAAACGATCACCCTTTTAATCGGGATGATGATTCTCGTACATATTACGAGTCAATCAGGCGTATTTGAATTTGTGGCCATTAAAGCGGCAAAAGCAGCTGGTGGAAAACCGATTCGCATTTTATTATTACTATCCCTATTAACCGCTGTCGGATCAGCATTTTTGGACAATGTAACAACCGTTTTATTAATCGTTCCTGTTACATTATCCATTACACGTATTTTAAAAGTAAATCCTGTGCCTTATTTGATTTCAGAAGTGCTATTTTCAAATATAGGTGGAACAGCAACATTAATCGGTGATCCACCTAATATTATGATTGGATCAGCAAACAAACATTTAGACTTTAACGCCTTTTTACTTAACTTAGCTCCAATCGTAATTATTATTTCTATTGTGACACTTGGCATTATTTACTTCATGTATCGTAACAAACTAAAAACAACATCTGAACAAATCGAAAAACTAATGGCATTAAACGAAAAAGATTACATTAAAGATCAAAGCCTCCTTTTAAAATCCATTTCGATTTTAGGACTAACTATTTTAGGCTTCGTACTTCATTCGATTATTCATGTAGACGCTGCTGTTATCGCGATGACAGGCGCTACACTTCTTATGTTAACCAGCGTGAAAGAACATGATATTGAAGATGTATTTGCCCACGTTGAATGGGTAACCATTTTCTTCTTCGCCGGACTATTCGTTCTCGTTGGCGGGTTAATTGATATCGGACTTATCTCTTCACTTGCAAAAGAAGTACTCGACGTAACAAACGGTGACATCGGATTCGCAGCTATACTTATTTTATGGGTATCTGGCATCGCATCTGCGACAATCGACAACATCCCATTTGTCGCAACGATGATCCCGCTTATTCAAGACTTAGCTACAGGACTCGGACTATCTGTCGACTCTCCGCAAATCGAAGTACTATGGTGGGCGTTATCACTTGGAGCTTGCTTAGGAGGAAATGGAACGCTAATCGGAGCATCTGCAAACGTAGTCGTTGCTGGTATTGCAAAACGTGAAGGACATGGATTCTCGTATATGGACTTCTTAAAAATTGGGTTACCGTTAACAATCATTGCATTACTATTATCACACGCTTATATATATTTGCGTTATTTAATATAAAAGTTGTAGTGCGTGAAATTATATCGTCAAATACAAAAGGTTTGCAGCACTATGCTGCAAACCTTTTTTCATCACCAAAATATACCGATAATTGCTAACCCACCTAATATCATACCACCAATTTGTCCAACGATTGCTGGTGATAGTTGAACACCCTTTCGTACTTCAACAACTGGTCTTTCGTGCCTTAGTTGCTGTACTTCACTTTGAAGTTGGTGCACACTTCCGTGTAACTCTTTAATTAGTTCTTTTAATTCGGCGACCTCTTCATTTACTGGCTTTTCTTTTTCTAAGTTCATCTCACATGACTCCTTATAAGTTCAATCAATACACTGTAAATTTTCGCCAATTACCATTATATCTCCTGCATACTACATATATAATTTCGAATGTACTTTCTAACCTTGCAGCTCTATCCATTCATCCCGCAATATCCCCATAATCATACGGTCAAAACAATTCCCATCTCTTTGAACCGCTTCTCTCATACAGCCTTCCATCTGAAAACCCATCTTTTTATACAATGCAATGGCAGGTTTATTATACGAAATAACATCGAGACCGATGCGGTGTAAATTCAATTCATAGAAAGCATACTTTAGAATAAGATGTATTGCTTCTTTCCCATATCCTTTTCCTCTATCATTCGCATCTCCTATACCAATGGCTAATAAACCTGTTCTGTTATTCCACTCTATACCATGAATCGCCACAAAACCAATTAAGCGATCTTCTTGAACTGTCCTTACCATGAAAGAAACACTATTCGATCTCCGTCCTTTTAATAACTCATCACTTGCTATTTCATTTAAAGATTGCGGGAATGCTACATCTGTATCAACATGTCTTAAATACTCACTATCTTCTTGCCACATAGCCATTACTTCAGCATCTATTTCTCTCATAGCTGATAATTTAATCGTTTTATTTCGAAAAAGATTCATTGTCATTTCAAACTCCCCCTTTTAAATAACGGGGATACTTATTTTAGACTATTTATCCCCTTATTCCATAAACTGTTTCATAAATGGGATACTTACAATAAGCGCTGACATTGGCACATCTCCTCCATATTGAATTAACTTCATTGTATAATTTTTTATTTATTCTAACAATAATAGAAAGGCCCTCCAAATTTAGAGGGCCTTTCCTAATAGCAAAACTATATTATTTCGTAAACATTTTCTCCGCTTCATCCATTGCCATTTTGTTTCCTAAAGCAGAATAGTCCAGCCATGGTTGATCATTGATAATGTATACGTGCTTGCCTTTAACTGCTTTTAAGTCTTTCCAAATTGGCGTTTCTTGAAGTTGTTTAAATGCTGCTTTTGCTTTATCATCTCTATTTACAACAACGAAAATCGCATCTGCATCAAAGTCAGGTAATACTTCTTGTGAAATGACTTCGAAAGGGCGGTTTCCATCAATTTTCTCTACACCATTTGCAGGCTGTAACCCTAAGTCTTGGAATAAAATTGGTCCCATCGGTCTTTTCGTACTAAATACACGCAATTCTTTTGCAGTAACGCGAATTGCCATTACTTTTTCGTTATTACCTAGCTCTTTATCTATTAAACCTTTTACTCGTTTTGATTGCTCTTCGTAATCTTGAATATATTTATCTGCTTCTTTCTCACGGTTTACAAGTTTACCAACTTGTTTTAAATGATCTCTCCACGTACCTTCATCTAAATTGAAAGAATGTGTTTTTGCAATTTTTTCGTATTTCGCTACATCTTTACCAGCATATTTTTCATCAACATAAATGTCAGTTGGCTTTAATTGAAGTAACGCTTCCATATTCGGATCTGTTACAACACCAAGCTTCTTCGTATCTTTCAACTTCTCTTTAGCGTGCGGTAAGAAATCTTTTAAATCTCCCCCAATAACAGAACCTACTGGTGTAATTCCTAATGCAAGTAAATCATTTGTTAAATGAATAGACATTGAAGCAATTTTTGGGTCATTACTTTTTTCCGTTTTTTTCGTTGCCTCTTCATTAGCTTTCGTTTGACCACATGCTGCTAATACTAAAATACACATCATGCTAAATAAAATAGTAAGTTTCTTTTTCATATGTTCTCCTCTTTGAAGTATTTATTTTGTTTTTGTAAGTAAATAAAGAAAATACGGTGCTCCTAAAGCTGCCACTACTACACCAGCTGGAATAGAGTTTGGCTCAAATATAGAACGACCTATCGTATCTGCTAGCACTAAAATAATCATTCCGATAATGCCAGCTAAAGGAAGAAAATGTTGATACGTAGTACCTACTAACTTTCTTGCAATATGCGGAGCAACTAAACCGATAAAACCAATTCCTCCTGCCATCGATACACTCGCGCAAGATAATCCAACCGCTGTAGCTAAAAGTAGTAACCGTTCTTTTTGAACAGAAACACCAAGTCCTGCTGCCACACTATCACCTAGTGACAATGCATTTAACGTTTTAGATTTTAGCCATGCATACGGGGTTAGTATGAAAATCCAAGGTAATAATGCAAGGACATGAATCCAATCCCTTCCCCACACGTTACCAACTAACCATCTGGAAGCGAATGTATATGTCTCATCATTTAACTTGAGAGAGAAAAATAACGAAATCGCACTAAATCCAGCTGAAACAGCAATACCAACGAGAATAAGTCTAATAGGAAGTAAACCTTTTGATCGATCACTCGCAAGTATAATAATTAAAAATGCAGCTAGTATTCCCCCACCAAATGTAAATAACGGTATTAAAATCGATGCATTCTCATTAATAGAATGAAAGAAAGTAACAAATATAATTAGCCCGAAAGATGCACCTGAATGCAATCCTAAAATACCAGGGTCTGCAAGTGCGTTACGTGATAATCCTTGTAAAATCGCACCGGAAATCCCAAGGCCAATACCAGCTAACATTGTGATTATAATTCTTGGCATACGATAATCGTATAGCACGGTTGCACTTTCAAAATCACCATAACCGAAAAGCGTTTGAATTACTTTGAGCGGTGCAATACTAAGTGTCCCTGTATTTAAGCTAAGTAAAATGACAGCGATACCAATACAACCGAATATTGTAGTTACAGTAATGGCTCTTTTTTTATCTGTGTTAATAAGACCCTTCACTTATAGCTCCCTCCCAACTTTACGTGCTATATAGAGGAAGAACGGAACTCCAACAAGAGCTACCATAATTCCTATCGCAAGTTCTTTAGGAGGGTTTACTGCTCTTGCTCCTAGGTCAGCTAAAACTAATAACATAGCACCTAATAATGCTGACATAGGAATAATGAGTCGATAATTAACACCAACTAATTTTCTAGCAATATGCGGAATAACGAGTCCTACAAATCCGATAGAACCAACAGCTGAAACAGATACACCTGCAAGAATGACTACTATAATCATCCCTAGTATTCTCGTTCGGTTCGTTTTCACTCCTAAATTTGTAGCAACATCATCTCCCATTGATATGAGTGAAATAGATCTCCCTAGCATTGTCGCAAAAATAATCGTTATAAGAATAATAGGGACTAAAAATTTCAAGTGTTCCCACTTAACCCCTGCAACACCACCAGCATACCAAAACGCTAAATCTTGGCTTAAATCATAATAAATCGCAACACCTGAACTTAATGAATGTAAAAGCGCTGCCATAACCGCTCCAGCAATCGTTAACCTCATTGGTGTTAATCCGCCTGATGTGGCCGATCCGATAATAAAAATGAGTACTGTACTTAAAACCGCTCCAATAAAAGAGACAATCATTAAATAGGAATATGGCATATGCGGAAAAAAGGCAAAACTAAGTGCTACTACAAACATCGCACCTGCATTTATGCCAAGCACACCTGCATCAGCTAAAGGATTTCGTGTTACTCCTTGCATAACAGCCCCAGCGACCGCAAAAGCTGCTCCTACAACTGCTGCTCCAATTACCCTTGGGAGCCTTAATTCATATATAATTTGGTGCTGCGTTAATTTCGGATTATAATCAAAAACCGCTGTCCATACGGTTTGCAAATGGATATCCTTTGCACCGAATGCAATAGCTAAAAATATAGATCCGATTAAACATAAAATTGATAAGCACATGAAACATATGAACTTAATATGTTTCATGTGCTTATTGCCAGCATATACAGCAGACTTATGTAACATGTTTCATTTCATCCTTTATATTCAGTTGTTTTTTATAATTATTTTTATTTTATAATATTTATTGATAATAATTATCATTTTTATTTAGAAATTATATCCTCACTTTTTTAAAATAGCAAACTATTTTTTTAATTTGTTAAATATTAAAATACTTATTACAATTCCTTTCTAAAACTTACAAATACATGCAAAATAGACTGCTGGTTTATTTTTTAAATTGTAGTATACTTAGTCATTATTTTGATTTTTCTAACAAAAAGGAGATACAATGTTCTATATAAAACAACTATTACATTTCACTTACGAGCAAGCATTATCCTGTTTATTCCCAGTCGTTATTTTCTTAACACTAGCCCTATCAAAAATCATTTCCATCCCAGGGTTATACCGCTATGATTTCATACTCATCGTATGTCTTCTTATGCAGTGGATTATGTATAAGACTGGACTTGAGACGAAAGATGAACTAAAAGTAATTACTGTTTTTCACCTTATCGGGCTTTTACTAGAAATATATAAAGTACATTTCGGTTCATGGAGTTATCCAGAAGAGGCATATTCAAAAGTTTTTGGAGTTCCACTTTACAGTGGCTTTATGTATGCAAGTGTTGCCAGTTACATATGCCAAGCGTGGAGAAGATTACATTTACAAATGTACCATTGGCCGAGGGCTATTTTTGCTATACCGCTAGGCGCTATGATTTACTTTAATTTTTTCACACATCATTTTCTATATGACTTTAGATGGGTATTAACTGTACTTTTATTCATCGTTTTCTTTCGGACATTTGTAGAATTTTCATTACGAGGCGTTACATATAAAATGCCACTCGTTCTCTCCTTTTTCCTTATTGGGTTCTTTATTTGGATTGCAGAGAACATCGCAACATTTTTCGGAGCATGGCAATATCCAAATCAACGGGAAGCGTGGAATCTCGTTCACTTAAGCAAAATTAGTTCATGGTTTTTACTCGTTGTTATTAGCATTATGATTGTTACACAACTCAAACATTTGAAAGAGTCGAAAAAATAATGCTGATTATGTAAAAATAGTTAGCCCATCACTCATTAGAAAGTGATGGGCTTTTTTACCTTCCTTATTAAAGTAGTTACATATTATGAGCTACTACTAGCAGAAGATGTTGCTGCAGATGAAGCGGCAATCGTTGCCATCATAGCTGCTTGTTGTGCTTGTATGAGGACTTCTATCATAGTTTGTAAACCTGTGTTGGTAGCTTTACTTTCCTCACCTTTCTGACTTACGAACAGTTGAATAGCAATAAGAATATTCGCATCTGCATGCCAACGGAATAATTTCTCCCCCTGCAGTTTTTCAATCAACGCTTTAATAGCATAAATCTCTTTTTCTCCATCTTCAAGTAACGCTAGTAGCCCGATTGCTGGATAATGCATCTGTTTCACTTTTACCTTTTCTTGTTTTAACAAATTCCATATGTTTGTACATGTTGCAACTAACATTTCTTCACGGACATCCTTCTTTAGTGAAAGAATATGACTTAAAAACTGAAGATCATTCCCTTTACGCAAACCAGCTTTCGCTAGTTTCTGATACAGACGTTCTACACGATCCATAAGTGTTTCTACATTCTCTGATTGTCCTGCTAATAAAACCGCGAGCGGATAATCATTTGTACTTGTAAGAAAGAGGTGATCCTTTTTCATGCGTTTATATACTTGCATCGAACGCTGAATGTGCGCGCCATGCTGTTCATTTTCTTCTGTTAAAAGCACAGCTGCTGCGAGATAAGTAAATATACTCCGGCTAAAGCCACTAGTGACCAATTGTTCATATAAATCTAAAAACGTCCGAAAAGCTTTCTTGTAATCTGTAAAGTGAATATCTAATGTTGCGGCCACTACAAAACGATGATAAGACTTTAAGTATGAAAACATCCCTACCTGATTCTTAATATAACTACTAATTTCTAAAAAACGTTCGAGATTAAACAATTTATCACTACCTGCATACATAGCAGCAATCATCATTCCTGTTCGAGAATCACTCGTTTTCCATTTTAGTTCTCCCTTTAACTGTACATATGTATGTTTATATTGCTCTAACTTTTGCTCTAATGTAATCATAGTATTCACCCCTATTTCTAGTTCTTCTCTATCATTATACTTATATTCCATATTTAGGAATACTACAATTAATAATCACAACCTAAAAAATTATAAAATTCTCTAATCCTTCTTCATCAGCACCACGATGATAATCCCTAATCCTTCAAGAAGTTATACAAAAAAGGTAGATAATAATTTATCTACCTTTTTTGTATATATTATTTAACATTACAACTGTATTGCTTGTTATATGCAATTAAGACTAAAGAGCTTTAATAATACGTTCCATCGCTTTCATTTGCCCAATATGATCAGCTTCATGATAAAGCATCATACCGTAAAGCTCCCCTACTGTTTCCAATCCTAGGAATGGCTCTGGCAGTTTATTTTCAAATGCTTCTGCTGGAATTTCGTTAATACGTTTTGCTTGTTCTTTTAATTGAGCCGTTAATACTTCTAACGATGGTCCTTCTGTTTTCCATTTAGATGGTCGTGATCCATACCCAAACATACCTGGATATTCAGTTGGTAATTGTTTGAATTCTTTTCCAAACATGAAAACTTCTGCTGCTGTTAACACGTGACCGATATGCCAACAAATTGTATTGTTAAAACCCTCTGGCTGCGTATCCGCAGTTTTATCATCTAACGTTTCCATAAATTTAAGTAACGCCCCGCGCGTTATTTCAAATTGTTTTAAACCCACTAGTCTATTCATTTTATCGTTCCCCTTCTTGATGTACAATTTATTATGAACTAAGAATGTTCAACTTATTAACGTTTCACCTTGTTTAATCTATCAGAAACAAATAAGAAATACATCTAATATGCTTATTAAAAATAATAAAAAGGTTCACTCCTCGTAAATATAGAATTACTTACTATGTAAATAAAAGAGGAGTGTACTTGCATGTTACATATTTTAAAACAACAATATAATCTTATTAGCTCTACAAGAGAAACTCTATTTTCGTTTTTGGAAGAAATCCCCGTAGAAACATTACATAGCACAGTTCCTAATTTCGGAAGCGGTAGCATTATAAAGACTCATATTCATGTAGCCGATTGCTACCGATACTGGCTTGGATCATTCGCATTCAAGCAAAAAAGAGCAGATTTTTCATTTGCTAGCGATTACGAAATTGAGCATGCAGATGTGGAAAAAGTCCGTGCTAGATTTAAGTTAGTAGATGAGACTGTACAACGTTTTTTAGATGAATACAATGACCGTTGGCTCGAAAATATAGCAAATGAAGTGAAATGGCAAAAAGAACCTTGGAGCACAACTCCGCTATGGCTTTTAACTCATACGGAGACTCATGAGTTTCATCATAAAGGACAAATTGTATCGATGGCTAGGTACCTTGGATATACTCCTCCTGATACTGACCTTAGTTAATTCAATGGTTTATGATTACCGAAAAAATTAGAATGAATACAAATCGAGCATGTTTTGAAATCCAATCTAAACATGCTCTTAAAATACTCTACCTTACAATCTCCATATCCTCATCAATACCAAATAGTCTCCGCATAATTATAAGCATCGCTATTCGGAATGGCATGTTTCCCCTGTGCTTGCGCTTTTCTTGGATCCAAGTCATATACCATTGGCGTATAGCATGATGTTTGTCCTTTATTTACAACACCATTTCCTCCAGCACTTCCGCAAGTATATGCCTTTCCATCTGTTTTTCTAACAACCCTTGCATCAGCTTCGTTATTATAAACTGCTGGACGAGTTACAGTAACTTTCGCCCAAGCCGTCTTACACGTCGTGCTAAATTTTAATTCTACATAAGAATTTGAATCTATCCATTTCTTCTCTTTCGTTACTGCGGATTGATCACAACTATTATAATAAGGACTTTTCCCATCATATGAATGATCTTCTGCATATGCTTTATCGCTATTAATCGTGCTAAACATACTAGTTACAACGAGTAAAGATAGCAATAAACATGCACTCGTCTTTTTTAAAAGTTTCATATAATTTCACTCCTTTATTAGTAACGTGCTGTTTTCCCGTAACCGTTATTAAACGTAACTGCTTCAGCATCTGCTGTGTATCCGAAATCAGCAGTTAAATCAAATACCATTCCTGTATAAGTGCTCGTTTGACCTGTTTTTATTGTGCCGTTCCCCTGATTAGAAGTAACTGATTTTTGGAATACATCATTTTTGTATTTATTTACAACAGCGTACGCGTACACTCCTCCCGAAACAGCTGGTGCTGGTTGATCTAACACAAACTTAGCCCATGCTGCATGACATTTATTACTGTAACGTAAATACACTGTCCCCACTTTTTTACTACCTTCATAAACTGCTGTAGACTTTGCATTAAATCCATCTGCATCACATGTTGTACTTCCCCCGTATACTTTCGTTGTTGCTGGATTTTTCCCGTCATAATAACTACTTAAATCAGTAGCTGCAAATGTACTTCCTTGAAAACTAAATAATACACCAATACTTGCCGCACTTAACACACATACTTTCATTAACTTTTTAAACATTTTAAATTCCCCCTCACAATAAGTACGTATACTAAAGACAAGCTATACTGCTATGTAAGCCCTCCTTTCACTCTTCCTAGAGGCATCTTACAGAAACGAATAAACGTTGTAAATTCCCTGATGATTATTGGAATATACGAAGAATTTTACTTATCCTTGTAAGAAAAAAGTTGAGAAATACACATTTTATAGCATTCTATATTTAAAACATAAAAGAACCGATACTTGTTATATTCAAGCATCGGTTCTTTATACAAAATTGCCATTTTTTCTTTTATATAAAATAAATATTTCTCCACTTAATCCGTTGTAAAAAACTCCCTTGTTACATCAATAAATTGCTGCAGTGGTGCTGTCATCCATTTATCTTTATGCCAAGCAATTTGTGTATAAATCGATGAAATTGCATTTTCTAAATGTAACTCTTTTATTGTCCCTTCTCTTATATCTTTTTCTACTACTATCGCTGGTAGAACAGCTATACCTAAATCTGCAATAACACATTGTTTAATTGCCTCGACACTAACGAACTCAATTTTATTTGCTGGATACACATCTTCTGTACGAAATAGTTCTTCAAATAAAGTCCGATACGAGCAGCCTAATTCTGTTAGTAGAAGTGTTTCACTCTCTAAATCTTTTATAGAAACTGAAGGTTGTTCAAGTAAACGATGCGTAGGAGCAGCTACTACTTTTAATTCTTCTTTCATAAGTGGTTCCACATGTAAAACATCTTCTGTTTTACATTCGTCCAAAATAAATGCAAGATCTACTTTCCCCTCCATCAATTGTTCCTTTGCATCTTTATTGGAATGTGCTGGTTTAAATATAAGTTTTATTTGAGGAAATTGTGCTTTAAACCTCTTTAATATAGAAGGCAGTCTGTATGTACATTGACTTTCTTGTGCACCAATTATTAACGTACCTGCTATTTCCTCATCATCTTTCACGGCCGTCTTTGCTTCTTTACTAAGTGCGATTATCTTGTCCGCATATAGTTGAAACTTTCTTCCTGCTTCAGTTAAGAAAAGGCGTTTTCCTAATCTTTCAAATAACGGTGTACCAAGCTCAGCTTCTAACGTTTTAATTTGTGCCGTTACGCTTGATTGGGCAAAATTTAATTTCTTTGCAGTTTGTGTAAAATTCAAAGTGTCTGCTGCTACTTTAAATGTAATTAATTGTTTTATCTCCATTTATCATCCCTCTTTTCAATCGATATTTCCGATTGATTTCATCAAAATAATCCTCTTTGCCTATTGATATTTGTATTGTATGATAAAGAGCATCGACAAACAATACAAATGGAGGGATTCCATATGAAAGCACTTTGTTTCGAACAGTTTGGAAATCCAGATGTACTACAATATAAAGAAATACATGATCCAATCATAAATCCAAATGAAATTCTAGTCCGCACGAAAGCAATCGGATTAAACTTCGCTGATATTTATAGACGCCGCGGCGATTATCATCTTGCTGGCAATCCGCCTTATGTATTAGGTTATGAAGGAGCTGGAATTGTTGAAAAAGTAGGAGCTGACGTTACTACTATCAACCTAGGAGACCGTATTGCATTTGCGGACGTCCCATTTGCAAATGCAGAACTAGTTGCCGTTCCATCTGAAAAAGTAATCCCACTACCAGATTCTATTTCTTTTGAAACAGCCGCTTCTGTCTTATTACAAGGATTAACTGCACATTATTTAACGCAAGATAGCTATCAACTAAAACAAAGTGATATAGCTTTAGTACACGCTGCAGCTGGTGGCGTCGGTCAACTTCTTGTTCAAATGATTAAACTATATGGCGGAAAAGTAATTGGTTTAACGTCATCAAAAGAGAAAGCAAAGATAGCTACATTAGCTGGTGCCGATCACGTATTTTTATATAACGAAGAATGGCATACGAAAGTACTTGAAATGACTAATGGAACTGGAGTAAATGTTGTATATGAATCAGTAGGTTCTACATTAGAGGACAGTTTTAACGCTACTAAAATTGGCGGTACTGTCGTATTTTACGGAATGGCTGGTGGTAATCCTGCGCCAGTTGATCCACGTATGCTTATGGATACTTCAAAAACTTTAACTGGCGGAGACCTTTGGAACGTTCTTACCACTTATGAAGAACGTAAAAAACGATCTACTCAATTATTCGATTGGATCGCAACTGGCAAATTAAACATTGAGTGCCCTACTACATTCTCCTTACAAGATGGTGCTCTTGCACATAAATTATTAGAGAGCAGAAAAAGTACAGGGAAGATTTTATTAATTCCATAATCGTTCCAATAAGAAAAGGAAGCTAGATTTCTCTACCTTCCTTTTCTTATATCTCTTGGAGATTTAATTATATTTCCACACTTTCTTTCCCTTTTGCAACATAACTCATATCTCCAACCGACTCGACTGTATATGTTCCATCTTGGTATACAATCTTCGTCACACTAGCATTTTCCACCCCAAGTTTTGTTTTGCTACTGTCTAACATTTCTATTAAGGTAGTAATCAAAAGCCCATGAACGACAACTAAAACGTTACCGCCACCATTTCCAGCAGCTTCTTCACTAATTTTATCTATCTCAGCTTTTATACGAGTAGAAAATAATTCCCAATCTTCCGCCTGTTTTGTAGGATCTGCTACTCTAATAAGATTAATCACTTCTTGAATAGAAAACTTCATAAGTTCTTCTGGTGATGGAACGCCTGCAGCTTTTCCAACCACATCCCACATATTCTCAAGTTTTTCACCTTCAAAAATACCGAAATTTAATTCTCGCAAATCTTTTCTTTGCTCAAGTTTTAATTTTGATTGCTCACTATATTTTAATACTAAATTAGCAGTTTCAATCGCTCGGCCACTATCACTACTATACGCATTCATAAAATGAATATCTTTTAATCCTGTTCCTAAATTTGTGGCAACTTCAACACCTTTTTCTACTAATGGAGAATCAGCCCAACCTTGCGCGCGATGATTCGTATTTAATATTGTTTTACCGTGTCTTGTAACATATAACGTAACTGCATTCTCATTGCTATCTGTTTCTCGCTTATTCATTCTATTCTCTCCCTTTACGTTTCTATCTCAATTTTACCACCTCAATTATTCATTGAGCAAAATATACGTCAGTAGATCCGCTTAATAAAAAAAGCTATCTTTCTGTATATCCATACAAAAAGATAGCATCTTTTATGATTACATTTCTTAACCGTTACTCCTACTCAGCAAAAGCACTCGAATACTGAACAACTCCTTCTACACCTTGGAGAGCGTTCTCTCTTAGCTCCATCGCCATAAACACTTCTTCAGGCACTTCAAACGGTGCTTTTACATTCCACTCACTTGCTTTCTTAAAACCAAATTTCGGGTAGTACTCTGGATGTCCTAATACTACAACTGATCCGTATCCAAGTTCTTTCGCTTTTTCTAAAGCAGCCGTAATCAGTTTTCCGCCAATTCCTTTCTTCTGATGGCCCCTAGCAACTGAAACTGGCGCAAGTGCTAACGATTCTACAGAAGTTCCATCTTGTTCTATTGTAATTTTCGATAACATAATGTGACCAACTATATCTTCATCTACCGCAACAATTGATAACTCCGGAACAAACGCGTCACATTCTCTAATACGTTTTACAAGTTCATGTTCTGTTTTATCACTAAATTCTTCAAGTAAAAATGCTTCTTTTACGACTTCTTCTGTTTTTCTATAATCATTTTTTTGTTCTTGTCTAATCGTTACCATTTTAACTTATCCTCTATTCTTTCTTATTTCTTTTTGAATTTTACGCAGTGCTTTTTTCGATCCGCGCTCAATATCGTGTTGCATTTTTCTTTCTTTATAATCAACAAATAGTGTATTTAAATCGTATCCTTCTGGATATAACTCCTTCGCTGCTACTTCTAAAGTAATACGTTTTACATTTACTTCAACGAATTCACCGTTATAATATACAACAACGTTATAAAAATTATCTTTTTCCTTATAGATGATACCAAAATCATCATAATCCAATAAATTCACACGATCGCCGATTTTGTACTCATAATGAGATTCTCTTTTTTCTTGTACAAATTTCGGTTTTCTAATTTTACTTTCATTCACTTTTTCTAAAGCGTACTCTTTATTTCCCATGTACTCTTTCGCTCTTTTCAGTACATGTTCTTTTACGCTCATTTTATTCGCAATCCAAAGTGCATTACTTTCCCCTGATTTTCCGATAACTAATTTATAAAGCGGCTCTAACGTTTCACTATTAAATTGCATCGCTGCATTCATAAAGTCATCGTGCATTTCTGAGAAGCGTTTAATTTCTCCGTAATGCGTACTCGCAACGGTAATACATCCCGCAAGGTACAATTCTTCTAAAATAGAAATTGCAAGTGCTGCACCTTCATTCGGTTCTGTACCGCTCCCTATTTCATCAAATAATAGCAACGTATTATTATTTGACATCCTCATAATCTCAGAAAGATTTTTCATATGAGACGAAAATGTACTTAATGCATTTTCAATACTTTGATTATCACCAATATCTACGAATACATTTTCGAAAATAGCGATTTCTGTACCTCTATCTCCTGCAATATGAAGGCCTGACATTGTAGCTAATGTTAACAATCCAATCGTTTTTAACACAATTGTCTTTCCGCCCGCATTCGGCCCTGTAATAATTAAACTACGATACTCTTGACCAATTTTAAAATGTAACGGTACAACTTGCCCTGTTAAAAGCGGATGCTTACAATTCACTAAATGAATGTAGCCATGATCATTTAACTTCGGCTCTATTCCATCAATCGATTTACTAAACTTTGCCTTCGCAAATACCATATCATACTGACTAATTAGCTCCATGTTAATCTTTATACTATAAATGTTTTCTAACACCATTCCTGATAAAGTCGCTAAAATCTGATACTCTTCAACCGCTTCTTCTGCTTTCAAACCTGCTAATTCTGCATTCAATTTCGTAACCGTATGCGGTTCTATAAATACAGTAGAGCCTTTTGCCGAGGCTTCAATAATACTTCCAGCAACTTGATTTTTATAGGAAGATTTAATTGGAATCGTATAACGGTCATCCTTTTTACTAATAAAGAATTCCTGAATGAATTTCTTATTTGCACTACTATTTAAAAATTTCATTAAACGTTCTTTTATTTTCCCATCTACAGAATCAATATTATTTCGAATTCGCTTTAACTCTTTACTTGCAGCTACATCAATACTATTTCCTTTAATTGAAAAGTTAATTTCCTCTTCAATACTTTTATATTCAGTCATTGAATTTGCATAAGAAGCTAATACTGGTGCAAAAAATTCTTTATCTAACATAAACTTTTTAATCTTTCTACATCCACGTAAAAAGTCTGAAACACTTACTAATTCTTCTGGATCTAAAATCATCCCTTTTTCTAATTTTTGAATTGTACTAGCAATATTAGAAATGCCGAAGAAAGGAACATGCCCCTCTGCATCTAATATAGCTCGTGCTTCTGTCGTTTCATTCAAGCGATTTCTCACTACTTTTAGACTCGTACTCGGCTCTAATTTGTTTAATAATTCCTTACCTAATCCACTTACACAATAAGATTTCACTATATCCTTTAATTCGTTATATTGTAACTTTTCAAAAGTCATCGTATTCATTTTGTTTCTCCTCACTATGATTGATTTTTATCATAAATGAAGATACCTACTCATTAGATTCCAATGAGTTCTACATTATTCAATTACCATTTTTATACATTAAAAATATATACAAAAAAGCTGCGGGGATACCGCAGCTTTTACATTTACAAGGCATGTGTAATAACATATGAGGAAATAAGCCATAAAAAAATAGATGGCAGTCCCTTATTACACGCTTTATAAAGTATTGTAGGTATCTTCATAGGTATCGAAATAAATCCATGACAAAGTTAGGGGTATGGTATACATAAAAATCCCCTGTTCTTATCTGACTTATTTCATTAAATTTTTCCTATTTAGTACCTACCGCACTCACAAAAAGCACCTCTCATTAATTTATATTATAGTCATTGAAATCTAATTTATTGAAATCATCATACTATATGTTACGTGAGAAGTAAAGGTGTCATACTTAAGTAGTACGTAACTGTACGCTTCAATATCACTTAAACTAGACCTATATTTGCTGAGGAAAAATTATAGAAGCGGCTCCGCTATTGCGAATGTCATTTACTTCCTCTAATACATTTAATAATTATGACAAGCAATGATAGGAGGTTTACTATATGAATGAAGAATATAATACTTTACATGGACCTGCTCTGGAACCAAATTTAATCGGTCCCACACTACCATCAATTCCACCATTTACTTTCCCTACTGGACCTACTGGAATCACAGGCCCTACCGGTGCGACAGGTTTTACCGGAATCGGAATAACTGGTCCCACCGGGGTTACAGGTCCTACCGGAATCGGAATAACTGGCCCCACTGGGGTTACAGGTCCTGCCGGTATCGGAATAACTGGTCCCACTGGGGTTACAGGCCCTACCGGAATTGGAATAACTGGTCCCACTGGCGCAACTGGTTTAGGGATTCTTCCCGTATTTGGAACAATAACTTCTGAAGTAGGAATCGGTTTTTCAGCAGTAGTTAATACAAATGTCAACTTTACCATTCCAGGACCTGTTAGCGGAACTACTCTAAATCCAGTAGACAACTCCATTACAATTGATACCACTGGTGTATACTCTGTATCCTTTTCAATCGTATTTGTAATACAAGCTATTTCGTCTAGCATATTAAATCTTACAATAAACGATTCCATTCAATTCGCAATTGAAACACGAGTTGGTGGTGCTTCTGGGGTAAGAGCCACATCCGCCAGAACTGATCTATTACCTTTAAACCAAGGAGATGTTCTTCGATTACGAATAAGAGAAGCCACGGGTGACATTATTTATTCCAATGCATCTCTTGTTGTTATAAAGGTCGACTAGTTCTTTTATTACAATAAAGATTCAGGAAAAATAAATATGCACCATATAAAAAGGAGAGGAAAACTTATATTTCAGTCTACCTCTCCTTTTTCATCACAAAATTACTGCTGAACATATATGGAAACTGATCCTCCACTTACTTGGAACTGCCCCCACCCGTCCTTATTAATTGTTACAGTATTTGTTTGATTACCCGTAATATCGTACCATACTTCCCCTACGTTATTCTTTCCAACATCCATCCACTTTGCCCCTCCTGGTCCATCAGAGATTAACGTTGCTAAACCAGAATTAGCATGCACACTATCACCTTCTCTTGTCCAGCCAATCACATCTGGATGATCAAAATAATCACGCTGCGTACCATATGCAAAGTTTTTTCGTGCCGTCAAAATCGAATCAATTTTGTCCTTTAACGCTGGAATTTCATAGTTACTATTTCCTTTTGTACCATAGTAATCACCATAGAAAACAGAAGGATATCCCTCTGCACGCGTTAAAATAAATGCATATGCCAACGGTTTGAACCAAGGGCTCACTACAGATTCCAATGACTGACCAGGCTGTGAATCATGATTTTCAACTAGAGTAACCGCAAGTGTAGGATGATTCGCAACTACCGTTCCTTTTAAAATATTTCTCATATCATAATTTCCATTTCCTGTTGAAGCATAATGAAAATTATAATGAAGTGGCGCATCGAACACAGATTGATTATAATTGACCTTCGCTAAATAATTATTTAAAGTCTGGATATCATTTTGCCAATATTCAGCTACTGTAAACATGTCTTTCCCCGTTTGCTGTCTAACATGATTTACCCAATCGCGCAAATATTCATGATCAATATGTTTAACAGCATCTAAACGAAAGCCATCTAAATTTAATTCCTTCGCATACCACGTTCCCCATTTTTTCATTTCATTCGCAACATCTGGATGATCAAAATCAAGATCCGCGTACATCAAATAATCATAATTCCCATTCTCGCTAGACACTTCCCAGTCCCACGCTTTACCTATGCCCCTAAATTTATAAATTCGGTTTAATTTCTTTCCTTCATCCCAATCTGTACCGTCAAAATGATACCATTTCCATTTGAAATTAGAATAAGAATCTCCACGCCCTGGAAAGTTAAATCCTGTCCAAGCACTAATTTCATAATCACCTGATACTTCAACATTTCGATTGCTTGGGTCTACCTCAACTGCTGTGACAGTTTCTGTATAATCAGCCCCACCTTTATGATTCATAACTACATCACCGTATACATCGATGTTTTTCTTATGTAAAGCGTCAATTGCAGACTTCAATTGTGCTTTCGTCCCATATTTCGTCCGCACTGTTCCCTTTTGATTGAATTCCCCCAAATCATATAAATCATATGCCCCATATCCTACGTCATTTTGCGTAGTTCCTTTATATGCAGGTGGTATCCAAACAGATGTAATTCCTTTTTGCGCTAAATTTTCAGCATCAGTACGCAAACGATTCCAATGATCCCCATCATTCGGAGCATACCACTCAAAATACTGCATTAACGTTCCATTGTTAACTGTATCTGCATATGCTTTACTCCCCTCATATATACTAGGTAAAAACATAACAACTGACAATCCGACTATTGTTACTCTTTTAAACATCTGTACACCATCCCCTTCTAAGAAAGCGTTTGCATAGTTTATCAGAATTATTATAATATTCGTTCCACCGTTAGTAAAGTAGCAATCTCTCACTCTCCCACATTATTTTTAATCTCACTTCAAATATTCAACGTAGTTTTAATTTCACATCCTATTCAAGATTGTTTACAATTTACCTATAAAAACATAACGGAGGGATTTCTATGACAGACTTTCAAAAACAATTTTTCGCACGATTATATATAGAAGAAAAAGACACAGTTTCATTTGAAGATTTATCTAACATTATGTACGCAATGGCACAAACTGTTCCTTTTGAAAACTTAAATATTCTCGAAAAGAATTTTAAAGAAATATCAAAAGAAAATTTGAAAGAGAAAATTTTAGTAAATAACCGTGGCGGTCTTTGTTATGAACTCAATCCTACTATGTATTACTTCCTTAAAGACGCTGGATTTGATGTTCATCTCGTTTCAGGAACAGTTTATAACGCTGCAAACTCCATATGGGCTGTTGATTCTGGCCATATCGCAACCGTTTTAACACATCATAATGAACTTTATTTAATTGAAGTAGGATTCGGATCATACTTACCTCTTGCACCTGTCCCTTTCTCAGGTGAAGTCATTCACTCTGTTACAGGAGATTATCGTATTCGTAAAGAAATGACCGAAAAGGGAAACTACATTTTAGAGATGCGTAAAAACAATGAGTTTTTGGATCAATCTTCTGCTGATGATTGGACGTTAGGCTATGCATTTTATATAGAAGAAGTGGATGAAAAAAAAGCAAATACAGCACAAAAAATTATCGTTGAACATGAAGGATCACCCTTTAATAAAGTACCTCTTATTGTAAAACTAACTGAAGATGGGCATGCCTCTTTAACGAAAGATAGCCTTACAGTAGCGAAAAATGGTAAAAAAACGAAAGAAACCGTTACAGACATGCAATATACAAACCTTTTACATTCAAAATTCGGAATTACACTATAAGTATGTAAGCCTTGTTATTTTAGCAAGGCTTTTCAATTTTCAGCAGGGATTTTTTGCAATTTGTTGTATTTCATAGTTATATAGAAATATAACTACATGTTTAGAAAGGAAATGATTATGACAGAACTTAAAGATCGATTACAAGTAGCTGATATAGAAAAATGGGATTTAACAGACATTTACCATACAATTGAAGATTGGGAAAGTGATTTTCATAAAATTGAAGTTTTAACGAAGGAATTACACGAGTTTAATGGCAATATTCACGATGGCAATAGTTTATTAGCTTATTTAACGAAGAGTGAAGAAATTTCTAGCATAATATCTTTAATGTTCGCTTATGCACGATTACAATCTGACCTTGATACGCGCGATACTGACGCGCAATCTCTTGTCGATAAAGTATCACAATTACATGTGAAAGTAAGTGCGGCTAAATCTTTCTTTTCCCCCTTCTTACTTAGCATAGACGAAAACACATTACATTCTTACATAGAAGAAACAGAAGGCTTACAATATTATAAAGAAGACTTGTTTGAATTATATCGTTATAAAAAACACGTATTGAATAAGGACCAAGAAGCAATTTTATCACAGATGGGTGAAGCTCTTTCCTCTCCACAGCACACATTTGGTATGTTAAACAATGCAGATATATTATTTGGTGAAGTGACGACTGACGATGGAGAGAAAGTGAACTTAACACGCGGAATGTATGCAAAATTAATAGAAGATACGAATCGTGAAAAGCGTAAAGAAGCTTATAAAGCATATTACAAACCATATGTTCAGTTAAAGAATTCCATCGCATCTACTTTATCCGCTGCTATTAAAAATAATGTTACTGTTTCGAAGCTAAGACACTATCCATCGGTGTTAGAGAAATCATTATTTGGCGATATGGTTCCGAAAGAAGTATATGAAAACCTAATTGATACAACGAAAAAAAACATTCAAACATTACATACATACAATGAAATTCGAAAAGAAAAATTAAACGTAGATGAACTAAGACAATACGACCTAGGCGTCGATTTAGTCGAGGGTGCAAAACAAGACATTCCATATAGTGAAGCATTTGACATTATGATTGCATCACTAGCTCCTTTAGGAGAAGAATATATTGAGACATTAAAAAGTTTTAAAGATAAACGATATATAGACGTAAGAGAAACACCAGGAAAACGTTCTGGTGCTTATAACTTTGGTGTATACGGTGTTCATCCTTTCATTCTTTTAAATCATCACGATGATTTAAACAGCCTGTTCACTCTTACTCATGAATGCGGGCACGGTATGCATACGCACTATTCACATGGATACCAACCAAGAATTTCTGCACATTATTCTATCTTTGTTGCAGAAGTCGCTTCTACAGTAAATGAAGTGTTATTAATTCACTATTTATTAAAAGAAGCAAAAGAAACGAACGTGCGTAACCATTTAGTTAACCATTTTATTGAGAAATTTAAAGGTACTTTCTTTACACAAATCATGTTTGCAGAATTTGAAAAAATCACACATGAAATGGCTGAGCAAGGTAAACCATTAAATGCACAAGTCTTCAGTGAAATTTATGAAAAGCTATTTAAAGAATATAACGGTGATTCACTTGTATTTGATGAAGAAGTAAAATACGGATGGGCTAGAATCCCTCATTTCTATCGCCCGTTTTACGTATACAAATATGCAACTGGATTCGCATCTGCCATTCAAATCGCTGATAAACTATTAAGCGGCGATCCAAATGCTCAAAAACATTATATTGAATTCCTTAAAGGCGGAAGTTCTGACTATCCACTAAACTTATTGAAAAAAGCTGGTGTTGATTTAACTACGCCAGAACCGATTGAAAGTGCATTGAAACAATTCACTCAACTTGTTGAGGAGTTTTCAGCATTATAAAAAGCATGCAGAGTATATACTCTGCATGCTTTTTTCATTTCGGTTACTTTATGCTAAATGTTGCTGCGTCACACAGTGAATCATGCCACCATACGCAAACAGCTCATTTACATAAATGCCGACAATTCTTCTTCCCGGAAACTGCCCTTCAATAATTTGAAGCGCTAACTTGTCATGCTCATCGCCATATATAGGAACCAATACAACCTCATTTCCAATATAAAAGTTTAAATATGAGCCCTTACAATCTGCTTCTTTTACAGCTTTTCTTGTCACCGGTACTGGTATAAGCTGAAATGGTTTTCCATCTATATTTCTTGCTTGTCTCAATTCTTGATAATGCTTTTCGTACGCCTCCAAAAGGTATGGCTCTCCTTCATCGAAAGGATCATATTCGTATAGTATCGTATTTTCATTTACAAACCGTGCCGCGCCATCAATATGATAATCCGTATCTTCATCATAATTATCCTCTCCGCGTATACCAGTTATCCATATGAAATTTGTTACTCCTAAATATTTCGTTAACTCCATTTCAATTTCTTTCTGACTTAGTGTGGGATTTCGATTTTCATTTATAATAGACGTTTTCGCCGCCATTAAGGTCCCGTTTCCGTTTATCTCAATTCCCCCACCTTCTAGACAGACACTAGATTTAACTTTTGGAATACTATACATCTCACTTATTTTTGCCGGAATAACAGCATCATTTTCATACGGATATTTATCTCCCCAACCATTAAAAACCCAGTGTGTTAAGCAGAGATTGCCTTCCTTATCTTTTACAAAGATCGGTCCATTATCTCTTATCCACACATCATCCGTCTCTTGAACTAAGAAATCAATTTTATCCATATCCACTTTCGCTTCCATTAACTTCGATTGGACATGTACTTTTTCTTCCTCATCATATACAACAATATGCACAATTTCTCCGTAATGAAGCTCCTTTGCCATCGTTACCCAAATATCATCTAGCTTAGCTCTGTAACCTTCACCTCTATGAGCTTTATCATGAGGCCATTGGAGCCATGTCCCCTCATGTTTCTCCCACTCAGCAGGCATATAAAATAAATTTTTTATCATACGTGTTCCCCCCCTTCTTTGAATGTAATTTCAGTCTAAACTTTGACATCGTGTTAAGGTCAACAGATATATATTCATTTACTTGTAACTACTTTATAAGGTGACTCTTTATTTCGCCTTTTTATTATGATAAATTGCTTTCGTACATAGAATAAGGATTGACATAATGTTAATGTCAATCCTTATCTTCAGTCTATTTTCATCACTATAAAACAAATTTGTGTCACATATTCCTCTACTAAACAATCACATTCAGGCCCCTTTATATAAACCTCATATGGCGAATTAACTATTACACACCCATTTTTTTCAACCCATTCTTCTAACGCTATATAAGCGTAACCAATATAGTCGTAACTTCCATAATGCATAGTAGTAACGATTTGATGTGGACTTAGTTTTTTCATTTCATACTCTTGTGCTACGTCTTCATCATTCCCCTGCATAACCGGGATTCTTAATTCAATATCACTGTTACTTGGAATATATTCTTCATCATAAAAGACTGCAGATGGTGAACCGACTATTTGAAAATTATTTTTTTGTACCTCTTCATATAAGTCATAAAAATAATCATCCATATCATCCATATCTATTTTTACTCTTTGAATAATTATCGTTACTTCATTCCTCATTCCCATTAATATATCGTAATTTCTATGACGAGCAATATTTAGACTACTATTCACCTTTACCATTTCATTCATTTCTGAAATAACCTGTAAATTTTGCTTCACTTCCTGAGACAACTCGATAATTTGTGATTGTATATGTTGAACAAACGAATCTTGATCCGATGACTGCAAAACAATTTTAATTTTTGGAAGAGGAAATTTATACTCCCTTAGCTTTTTTATTTTCAATGCTACTTCCAGCTGCTCTTGTTCATAATACCTATACCCATTAACCGGATTCACATATGCCGGTTTTAATATCTCCTCTTTGTCATAATGTCTTAACATCCGCGTACTCATTTTACAAATCCGAGAAAACTCAGCGATGGTATACATATCAATACTCCTTGAATATATTTTCTTTTCATTACTTATTTATTAAAACCAATCAAAAATCTTCTCATTTTCGAAGGTAACAAATGGCTTGGACAATACCACGTTAAACAATTCATTGCGCCTCCCATTGTTGATATTTCTCCTACATGAATTTGAATAACTTGCTTCTCCGTATACTGTTGAATATATCGTAAAACTTCCTCATCTTTAGCTAGTCCAAACTTAGGAACATAAAGAGCATCACATGATTCTAACATATTTATATACAACCCTTTTGCTGATGCTATCTCTTGATCATATTGTCCTTTCTCTGTATATGATGAAGGAACAACTATAAATTCAGCTTCTGGCATTTGTTCTTGAATAATCTCTTGAACACTATATCTAAATTCATGATCCCCTAAAAAATCACTAATAAACATTGTATGTTCATCAATAAATTTAACCATTCCGTCTGCGTGTGCTAGTACATCCCCTTCTTCAGCAGGAATAATAATAACTCGGCTCACATCTAAATCCCATTCTAACTGCTCAATAATTTCCTCTTCTGTCCAATCATCGTTATCATCAAATATACGTTCTGTTAATATTACGGTATCTTTTTTATTCCAAATAAGATTACCACCATCTAATATTAATGGGGATTTCACATATTCAAAGTCATTCTTTTTCAACCATTTATTAAACTGTTGATCTAAATATCGCCCCTGATCATCTGGCAAATAATTGGGTCTATATTTAAATTTAACTAGATGAGTTGTGACAACCGGTGCAACATCTCTTAGCCAAATATCATCATACTCAAAACAGCTCGTATGAAAGTCTTGTTCTTCAACAGATAAAGATATAAGTTGATCCGCAATTGATTTCTTTTCATTTAAACATTCATTAAAGTAAATCAAGTCTTCATAAAATGGTTGATAATATTCATTCGATTCGTCTGGTATTGCAGTAAAAATAATCCCATTATGTTTTTGTTCCATATTATTTACCTCGCTTTTTAATAGTAGTTACATAACTGATTTCACAAAGCCAACTATTCCTCAATTCATTTCTCTTTTCATTACAACTCATGAACCGCGTATATTTCATGAATGGATTATAGCATGGAGAAATATTATATATTTATATAAAAAATATAAAGCTGACGTTAAGCCTTAAATTGACTCTTGACAAGTTTTTTAAATACCATATTTTAAAACAACAATAAATGATTAAATGATTTTTTTATCAAGATTCAAACCCATTACTTCTAATAGATCGTTTTGATTATATAAATTCACTAAATGCGCTTCTACTCCTATACAAATTCCTTCTAGCGGAAGATCATTTGGATCCTGACCAAAGGGATCTTCAATTTCAACCCCTATTGCTTCAATACCTATGAATGCAAAACTTATAAATGTAAACTATTTTGATTATTGTAATGAACCATATTTACAAAAACCTCTTTCTCTATTAACCTTTTATTCTTTTAAATCACGAAAGTATACAATTAAATAATAGAATCATAAACCCTATCATTATGGGGCTGGTTAAGATTATTTCTTTCAATACCGTTACTCCTTTTTTGCAAAAAGATAAAATATCTTATTTAATTCAACAACAAATGTTCACTATTCTAAATCCCGACGCATCATTTTAGAATTCGCAATGAACAACGCACTAATTAATACAAAGATTGCACAGGCATATAACAATAAATCTAACGGACTATCGTGATCTATAATGATGAGACGCACAATAGCTGTTATACCTATATATATAAAATATCGTAATGGAAAATGAAAATTCATTTGAAAATACTTTATAATCATTACGATGAATTCAAAGTACAAAAAGAATACAACGATACTATCAATTAAATGATAACTCGATTCATTACCATCCAATTTCAGTTCTTGTATAAACTGAATGACTTCTTTCATAAGAAACACACTTAGAATAACCCCTAAGCAAATTAAAGCTACATTTAAAATGTACTGTAAAACGATAGGGAAATACGAAAACACTATTTTAAAATTTTTTAACACAAACATTTTTCTCCTTTACCATATAAAACGAAAAGTGAATATACACTATAATTCATTTATCATTATATTAAAATTTTATTATTATAAATAATAAGGAACGACAAAATAGGTAATAAGATTCCACCTATTTTGTCTATATAGCAGAACAACGAAATTACAATCAATTACTTCAATGCAATGGGTTGTTGTTGTGTCACACAATGAATCATACCGCCGTTTTTATACAACTCTCTCACATCAATACCGACTACTTTACGATCTGGGTATAACTTCTGAATCGTATCGTTTGCAATTTTATCATTCGGATCATTATAATTAGGCACTAATACAACTGTATTTCCGATATAATAATTGATATACGACCCCTTATAATCGAGAGTTTTACCATTTTCTAAAGCAACCTTTTCTTTACTAAGCGGCAAGTATTCATACTTATATTTCTGTCCTGAAGCATTTTTTGCATCTAACAATGTATCCATATCTTTATTAGATAAACCCCATTCGGCTAGGTCATCTTCTTTCATCGTTACAATGGTAGATTTATTATGGAATTTAGCAAATCCATCAATATGAAAGTCCGTAATATCTAAATTAGGTACTCCGTCTAACCAAATAAAGTTTGATACCCCAAGATCACTTATATATTTTTCAATTTCCTTTTCTGATAAATTAGGATTTCTATTTTTATTCGTTACCGCACTTCGAGTTAATAACGCAGTCCCATTGCTGTCTAATTCAATTGCGCCGCCTTCAAGGACAAATTTCCCCCAATCAATTCTTTCAATTCCTGATTGTTTACTCACATTCTTACGTATTTGAGCATCATTTTTATAAGGTGTTTTCTTCCCCCAACCATTAAATGCTGGATCTAATATTTTGAGATTTTTATTGCTGTCATAAACAAAAATTGGTCCACTGTCCCTTGCCCATACATCATCAGTAGGCGCGATAAAGAAATCAATCTTCTCCATATTTAACCCTTCATCTGTTAAAAGGTTATTGATTCTTTCTTTTTCTTCCTGGTCATATGCAACAATGTGGACTTTCTCACCCTCAGTTAAAGCACTTGCCATCTTAACCCAAATAGGTTCAACTTCCTGCTTATACTCTTCACCATATGTGTATTCATGTGGCCATTGTAGCCATGTACCTTCATGTTTATCTTTTTCATCTGGCATCGTATATTTCCCAGCATTTTTCTGTACCTCTACTTTTTCTCCTTCTTTCCCTTTAACATTTTCATTGTTACCCTCAAAAGAGCATCCACTAATAATCGTTGTAGATAATGTAGCTATTAAACAAAACTTTATTGCTTTTTTCATTTTTTCAACCTCCTGTTCTTGTCTCCAATAATGTAAAGCTTCACATAGTGTGAAGCTCAAGCTTTTTTATCAATGTAAAAATTACCAATTATTCTTTACATTACTTAGCATTTAACTACCTATTTTGGTTTATTCAAATGCCAATCACCTTTCTTACCTATTTATCCCGCTATTTGTGGGCAGTAAGTAAAACTTTACAAAATAAAAAAATCGGTATTGATAATTACATATCAATACCGATTTTTTATAATTATTTTCCTTCTATTAAATCATTCGCCATTTTCCTAAATTCTTGATTAAATGCATCATTCATACCATTTTGGACGTTAGAAAATAATATGACAAACGTTCGTTTATCCCAGTTAAAATTATTAAAAGTGTTCCAGCCAGCTAATACACCGTGGTTATGATAATAATCTGGGTAAATATAGAAACTAAATCCATATTTTCTTGCAGGTGATGCAGAAAACATATCTGATACACTTTGTTTAGAAAGTAGTTTACCATCCATAATAGCTTCATCTAACTTTTTCATATCTTCAACAGTCGTATACATTTCACCACAACCATACAGCCAGTTCATTTTTAAGCGAGGCGTGGCTATTAACTTATTATCTTTTTTCGTATACCCTTCTGCTAAGAAAATATCCTCTGGAAGTGTTGCGCCCATTCCAGATTCATGCATTTCAACAGGAGTCAAAATATTTGCTTTCACATATTCAGCAAGTGGTTTATTCGATATTTTTTCTACAATATATGCAAGCACCATATAATTATAATCTGTATATTTCCATCCTGTCCCTGCTGGAAATTGTAACGTTTGTGCCCCAATCCACGTTACTAATTTTAACCGTGATGCTGCGTCAACACTACCTTGTCCCTGTTCTGGTAATCCAGACGTATGTGTTAACAAATTTCGTAACGTAATGTTTTTATCTGCCGGAAACGATGGGATATATTTATTTACATTGTCTTCAATGTTCAACTTCCCTTTTTCTTTTAGTTGCATAATAGATATTGCAACAACTGTTTTCGTAATAGACCCAATGCGATATTTCGTTCTTGGAGTTGTTAATACTTGATCTTTCACATTCGCATAACCGTACCCTTTTCGTAAAATGACATGATCTTTACTTGCTACAAGAACACTCCCATTAAATCCTTTATCTTTTAAGTACTGATCTAGTTTTCCAGCTGCAATTTCATAACGCTTTTTCGCATTCGCATCAACTTCCTGCTTAACATCTTTTTGCTTACTATTTACATTTGAAAATGCCTTTACATCATATTTTTTTCCTTTATTTGCATGTATTAGTGTAACAACACTTCCACAAAAAACAGCAAAAATAAAGAAAACGATTAACCATTTCTTTAACATACTAGGAACCCTCTTTTATCTAGTTTCACTTAACGTACATCCATTCTATTTTATATCTTTTAATTATCAAGTATATTATAATATTATTTAATATTCACTATGTTAAAACTAGATTCCTTTTTCTCATTTTCAATTTTGACTACTCTCTATTGTATTTCTTTCTAGCAAAATTTCCAACATACAATCGGATGCATTACACTATAATTTCAAATTCTTTTGTAACATTTGTTACATACTAAAAAGAATGGAGATGTAATATGAAAAACACCGATAAACGCAACCGTTTAGATGATAAGATGTTTCATTATCGGATAACAAAAAACAACATGGTATTAATTGAATATTACGGAAAACAAATTATGATATTAAAAGGAAATGATGCTGAAAAATTTTTAAATAAAATAAATCATGCAAATAACGATAAAGAAAAACAGCTAATTATGGCTAAAATTACAGGTAATTTCAAAAGAGGTAATGAACGAAATTGAAAACGAATCTCATTTACATTTTGATTATACAACAAATAAAAAAAGAAATGTCGCTCATTCAACATTTCTTTAGACTTTCTTCACAAAAAATTTACATTGCTAACATTCCTTTATTTTCTATAATTCCTATATAAGCTAACCGCTGAAATAGTTAGTAATACAACTATGCATAACCACGCATACGTATATCCCTTCTTATCTACAATATAACCAAATAAAGCAGGTGCAACAATAATGGAAATTTGATTTAATGTAAGTGCAAAACTCACTGTCATCCCTACCGATTCTTCACTTGCTGATTCTGCAACTTCAGTTATAAAAAGACTAAACCATCCAATCGAAAAGAACCCTAACAATGCACTTACACCATACAATACATTCGTTATTGTATGTATGCTCATTACTAATATTAGAATGAAGAGAATAGAAATACAAACAGTTATAAATAAAGGGGTGCGCCGATTTCCCTTATAAAACAAATCACTAGTAGCTGCTAATATAACCCTACCAACCATTCCAGAAAAGAACATAACGGAAAATACTTTTCCAGCTAAAATTGGCGTGATTGATTGTTCCAATACTAAAAATTTTATAAAGTGTGCAACTAACACCATTTGCAATGAAATCATACAAATGCCAGTTATATAAATTGCATACAACTCTTTTTTACACATCACTTCTTTTAACTGCATCCAAAAAGAAAGTTTAATACGTTCTTGTTTAACTTTCTCTTGAATATATGGTTCCTTATAAAATATAAAAAATAAAAACCCTCCAATTATACAAATGCATGCAATACTATTTACCGCATAAGCCATATTATATTTTATTGTAAGAAACGGGATCAATACTCCCGCTAACGTGCCACCAATCGGTATACCAGCTTGTCTAATCCCCATTGCTAACCCGCGATTTTCTTTTGGGAACCACTTTATTATCACCTTACTCCCTCCTGGCTGCGAAACACTATAAAACGTTCCTACTAATAAAAGTACAAAGAGTAACCCATTAAATTCATTGACCATATTAGTCAGTAAAAATGAACCTCCTAGTAAAAATGAGCTTATCGAAATTAACAACTTTTCATTGTATTGATCAAGTAGCCGCCCGACAAAAAGCATACAAAATAGCGGTCCTATATTTACAACACTTACTAGCAATCCACTCTCCGTATTCGTAAGTGCATATTCTTCTTTCCAAAATAATGCAAACGCTCCAACACCATACGTTATAAGTGTCGCTGTTATTTGAGCAACTGTCGCAAAAATTAACATAACCCACTTATAAGTACTATTCACCCTTTCTTCCATTAACACAATAATCCCTCCATCCCCCTTTAATTGTATGAAAGTTCTGATATCATATAAAATAAAGATTTATTATGTAATCCATCAAAAAAAATGATACCTTTTATGGAGGGATGATACTTGGATATAAAAGATTTAACTGTATTTTACGAAGTTGCGAAAGAAAAAAACATATCTCACGCAGCGAAAAATTTAAACTATGTACAGTCTGGCGTAACAATGCGTATGAAACAACTAGAAAACGAATTAGGTGTGCCTTTATTTTACCGAAACGGAAAAGGTGTAACTTTAACTTCTAACGGTGAGATTTTATTAACATACGCCAAACAAATTATCCACTTAATAGATCAATCTGTTAAAGCAGTTCAAAGTAATGGGATCGAACCAAGAGGCACTTTAAAAATTGGATGTACAGAATCTACAACCGCTGTAAGACTTCCATCTATATTAACAGCCTATTATGAGAAATACCCAAAAGTCGAATTGATTTTAGAATCAAATACGACGGAACAATTGATTAGGCTTGTATTAGAACGAAAACTGGACGGAGCGTTTATAGCTGGCTCTACTCAGCATACTGAACTTCATACAAATATATTTCGTGAAGAAGAATTAGTTCTCATTAGCAAAAATCCTTTATCTTCCTTTAAAGACATCGGAGACATGAATTTACTTGCATTTAGTCGCGGGTGCTATTATAGAAATTTATTAGAAGATTGGCTTCAAGAAGAAGGAATTTCACCTAAGCGAGTATTAGAGTTCGGAACAATTGAGGCGATACTCGCATGTGTAAAATCAGGTATGGGCATAGCAATTATGATGAAGTCTATTTTAAATGATCATAAACATGACATATCATTCAACCCTTTACCAAATAGCTTCAAAAAAGTTCCTACTACTTTTATTACTAGAAAAGATATATATCACTCTGCTGCATTACAAAAATTTATGGAGATGACTCACAATGCGTGAAAAGAAAATACGTGGTATGAAACGAAAAACAAACACTTTAATAAAGCGAATTGAGGAACATACAAAAACGTTCCCTTCTATTTTCTATAACGATGAATATTGGAATATGCTATTGCCAGTTTCGCAAACTTTTATCGACTCTCGTAAAACACCTAGAAAAGTAAAGCGATTATGTATTCAAACCTTATTAAATCAAGCAAATCATTTAATAAATATGAAACCGAGCGATACACATACATATCGAGTTGTTGTTTTAATTTCTATAAATAATTTGTGGGGTTCGCAAATCATTATATTTAAAAATGAGGACTACTTTCATAATTTTTTTAATAGAAATAGTGAATTTCAAAAATGGATTCTTCTTTCAAATGAAATTGATTTTTGGGAGAAATTAGAAATTTCAGTTTGTCATTCCTTCGAAACGCTTCGCTTTCAAGAAATTATTTATGATGAAGATGAATGCTATGAAAAAGAGATTCTGTTTATCGGGGAGTTAAATTAAAAAGGGTGTACCTAAAACACTGGTATACCCTTTTTCACTTATTTCCCCTTCAATACACTATGTAATCGATCCGGATAATTTGTAAACATTCCTGTAGCACCCCATTTGATTAACAGTCTCATATCTGGTTTCTCATTAATTGTATAAGGATGAATTAACAGTCCATTTTTCCTAGCTATTTTCATATATGATTCATCAATAATTAGTTCTCCGTTATCATTACGTAAGTTTGGCCCAATACCAGCTGCATACTTTTTAATTTCTTGAAAATCATCATTCGTTACACTTTTCGGTTCATGTGTAATGCCAGACCATTCAACAATTTCATTGTTTTCATTTGGATAATACCAAAGCAATTGAACTAACGGAATATTTTCATTCATACTATGAATCTTTTTCAAACTATCTTTACTAAATGATTGAATCATAACATGGCTAGATGACATGTTTTGACCTACTAAATTATATTTATTTAACAATGCTAACAATTTCTCTTCCATTCCTGGATACACATCTGGTGATTTTGTTTCAATGTAATACTTCATGCTTCTTCCATACTTTTGGAAGATTTCTTCAAGAGTCGGAACTTTTTGCCCAACATACTCTTGCTTAGCCTTTTCTGGATACGCTTTATTAAACCACGTTCCTGCATCTAAACTCTTTATTTCGCTTAACGTTTTATCACGTACTTCGCCTGTTCCATTTGTAGTGCGATCAACTGCTGTATCATGCATTGCAATTAATTGGCCATCCTTTGTTAATTGAATATCTAACTCTAAATAATCCGCTTTCATTTTTTTCACTAAATCATAAGAAGCAAAAGTATGCTCAGGTGCATGTCCACTTGCTCCGCGATGTGCAATATTTAAAAACTTATTCGTATTCCATTCATGCTTCCCTTCTGCTTTCGCATGAACAGCTCCCCCAGCAAAGATACTTCCCGTCATAAAGAAAATAACTAAAACGCTAATAATCTTTCTCATCCTTCTAACCCTTCCTACGTTGCAAATTTCAACAAGCTAATGAGATTTACACGAAATAGAAGACACACTTTCATTATTTTTATAAACCTATATTAAAATTCCAATCTTACAAATATACTTTATCTATATTATTAATATAGAAAACTAGTATTATCCTATTTAATTCCTATAGTCCTCCTTTTCACATGTAACTCTCTATTTTGTACGATTCATTCAATAAAAAAAGCCATAAATTATTTAGAATACACTCCTGTATCCCTAAATAAATTTATGGCTTTTCTCAAATATCTCCGGCCTCTATTAACTTGTCGAATTTAATCATATCAAACCTATTGAAATTTGTGAATATTTTTTTCAGTACAGTGAAGCACATAAAACAATATTTCTGTAGTTACTTAAAAATCACATAATAAATTCCTCATTACCTCTTCCAATACTATATCTGGATTTACTACCGTTTTTTCCGAACGCCATCCGATAAAGCCATCTGGTCTAATTAATACAGCACCTCCATTCTCTATACCATATAATTTGCTAAAAATATCTTCTGGAACAACAAAGTCTCCACTTAAGCCAACACGATACCCTTTTATATTTATTCCTAATTTAGCTGAAACAGCATGTGCTGCCTCAGCCCAAGAAATATTTTCTACTCCTATAAGTAATACAAAACTGTTACCGAATAAGTCTAATGTAGAAACTTTCTTTCCTTCATACGTTCCCCATAAATGCGGCGCTCGCGTTCCAGGTCTCCCGTTCAACTCTATGCTATCCATTCTATGTGGAGTGACTGAATTATCTATAATCGCCTCTGAACAATACTGATATCCAACTGTAACAGCTAAAACATCCATATTATTCAAACTGCCTTCCTCTCTATTCGCAGCACGAAACAGTAAACTACTTGCATAAGCTGTCGTTAATTTTGCAACAGAGTGTCTCTCTTCATGATATGTTTCTAACAATTTTGGTTTTGCCTTCCCTTTTATAACAGCCGCTAATTTCCAAGCTAAGTTATGCGCATCTTGTATTCCTGTATTTGAACCAAATCCTCCTGTTGGCGGCATAATATGTGCTGAATCTCCAACTAAAAAGGTTCGATTTCCTTGAAATTTCACCGCTGTACTTTCGGCCGCTTCCCACGGTAAAACACTTAATATTTTTGATTCAACACTTGTACTTCCAATTGCTATTTGAATAATTTGTTTACAACGTTCTATAGTGAAGTCCTCTAGCCCCTCTCCTTTTAATGGATCGTAGGCTACATGATAAATCCATTTTTTTACGTTATCAACTGGGATAAGTGCACCAAGAACCTCCGGATGAAGTACCATCGAAAAACCGAATGCGTCTCCTTGTATAAACTCTCTTAAATCAGCTTCAAAATAAATATTCATATAATAGCCACCAATGGTTCCACGCCCCTCAGTTTTAATCCCTAACTGCTCACGTATTTTACTTTTCGCTCCATCCGCTGCAATTACATAGTCACAATGTATGACACTTTCTTTTTCTGTTTCACGATTTCGAATCTTTGCTTTTGCCCCGTTTTCATTTTGTTCAAATGAAACTAATTCATGATAAAAAGATAGTTGCCCGCCTAGCGTTTTTGCTTCTTGTAACATCATCTCTTCTAAAATAATTTGATAACATGCAGTTTGTTTTGATGGACTAATCTTTTCTATTTTTTGAAGTAACTCTTCATCGTTTCTGTATTGCGTCGCTCTCATTTGTTCCAATTCTTCTTTATTCGCCTCAGCTATTGTATGAACCGCTATTCTTCCTCGGCAGTTCTCTAGTGCTTTACCTGCCAATTTAATTCTTTGTTCCAAGCCTAATTCTCGAAATAACTCCATTGTACGTAAAGTAAGACCGCCTGCTTTCGGATGAATGGCAGTAGACGGATGCCTTTCAATAAGTAAGTACTCAATGTTATGTTTTGCAAGAAATAACGCAGACGCTAACCCAGATAATCCCCCTCCAACAATTAAAACTGGTACATAATTCGATTTCATATATTTACCCTCCACATCATTGTTCTGAGCTCAGTGACATAAATATAATCAAAAAAAACATTAAAATATAGACTTATATTTCATTTTGAATTATCATATAGATAGATTACGCCCCAAAATCCCTTTTACCTTTTCATACATCTATAATCCACCTGAATTGTGTCTGTATGAAAGTGTAAAACAAAAGAACGTACTTTACGTTGAACTATGTTCTATCGTAAAAATCAAAAATAATACAAACATTATAAACGGTCGTAACCTTATGGATTATACAAGGTTACGACCGCTTATTTTATTGTTACATCATTTTTTGTTTTTAAAACTTCATCTATTGTGTTATGTAGTCCTTCCAATCCCTTTTCTATCTCCCTATAATTTTCAAAAATAAAAAATTCATTCGTCTCGATTTTCTTTCCCAATATTGCACCTCATACAACAATCATGTAGCATTACCGTATCGAAGTAATGGTTCGTTATCTTAAACCTTTCGACTAATTAGCAGGAGGCAAAGTGATTGAAATGAATAAACAAGAACAATTAAATATTATAAAAAAAAATTTTATTGATTCTCAAAAAGTATTATTGGCAATTGGTGATGAAACACGTCAAGCTATTTTATTAGTGCTAATGGAAACGGAATGTCAAACAGGATTACGTGTAGGAGAAATCACGAAGCAAACACACCTTTCCCGTCCAGCAGTATCACATCACCTTAAGATTTTACGAGAAGCTGGCATTATTTTAATGAGAAAAGAAGGTACAAAGAATTTTTATTATATTGATATACGTACAAAATTAGGTTTATTAAAAAATCTTGTATTAGATATTGAGAAGCTATTGCAAAACTTTTATTAAAACTTGGAGGTATAAGAAATGAAAGCAATGATAATTGATAGATATGGAAAAGTCCCAATGCGTATGGCAGAGGTACCTACTCCTGAAATAAAAGAGTATGAGGTGCTCGCAGAAATTCATGCAGCTAGTATTAACCCAATTGATTTTAAAATACGCGACGGAAAAGTAAAAATGTTACTGAAATATGAAATGCCCCTAATCCTTGGTAATGACTTTGCCGGTGTCATCACGAAGGTTGGATCAAAAGTAACTCGTTTTAAAGTTGGTGATGAAATATATGCTCGTCCAAGAAAAAATAAGATTGGTACTTTCGCGGAGTATATAGCCATTCATGAAGATGATATAGCTTTAAAGCCGAAAAATTTAAGTTTTGAGGAAGCTGCTTCGATTCCACTTGTTGGCTTAACATCATATCAAGCATTACATGACATCATGCAATTACAAAAAGGACAAAAGATTTTAATTCACGCTGGATCCGGTGGTGTTGGTACTTTCGCAATTCAGTTAGCAAAAATAATGGGTGCTACTGTTACAACGACTGCTAGTGAAGCTGGTGCAAATTTAGTAACGTCTCTTGGCGCAGATGAAATTATTAATTACAAAACAGAAAAATTTGAAGATATACTAAAAAATTATGATGCGGTATTTGATACAATCGGCGGTGCAACACTTGAAAAATCATTCAATATTATAAAAAGCAGAGGAAACATTGTTTCCGTTTCAGGTATGCCGAATGCTCGCTTCGGTAAAGAATTTGGTTCAGGATTCTTTAAAACTCTCTTATTTTCATTAGCCAGCAAAAAACTTACTGCACTTGAAAAAAAGCATAATGCTCAATATTCATTTTTATTTATGAAGCCAAGCGGGGATCAATTACGTACTATTGCAAACTATATTGAAGCCGAAAAAATCAAACCGGTAATCGATCGAGTCTTCCCTTTTGAAGATGCGCAAAAAGCAATGGAATATTCAGAGTCTGGAAGAGCAAAAGGAAAAATAATTGTAAAAATTAAATAATAATAAAACCTCCATTTTCTTAAAATGGAGGTTTTAAATTTGCTGTTAAATAGACATAGTGCAATGAAGTCCTTACAATAGATTGCAAGGGGAAATATTATATTATACTTTTAGTTAACTTTACAAAGAATACATACGTACAAATACATAACTTAAAATACAAAAAGGAGGAGATACAATGACTAAAAATAATGAAACAGGTTGGAATTTAGATAATAGTTATACGACTTTACCACAATCATTTTATACAGAAATCCCCCCTACTCCCGTAAGTTCACCGGAGTTAGTTAAACTAAACCATTCATTAGCGATATCTCTTGGCTTGACCCCTGAAGAACTGAAAAAGGAAGCTGAAATTGCTATTTTCGCTGGTAATGCACTCCCAGAAGGAGCTCATCCATTAGCTCAAGCATATGCTGGCCATCAATTCGGACATTTTAATATGTTAGGCGACGGTCGTGCTCTTTTAATTGGCGAACAAATTACTCCTTCAGGTGAGCGTTTCGATATTCAACTGAAAGGTTCTGGCCCTACTCCCTATTCACGCCGAGGAGATGGCCGTGCTGCACTCGGTCCGATGCTACGTGAATATATCATTAGTGAGGCAATGTATGCACTTGATATTCCGACTACTCGCAGTTTAGCAGTTGTCACAACTGGTGAAGCAACATATCGTGAAACAAAGTTACCTGGAGCAATTTTAACTAGAGTAGCTAGTAGCCATATACGCGTCGGTACATTTCAATATGCTGCAGCTCGTGGTTCAATAGAGGACCTGAAATCACTAGCTGACTATACGATAAAAAGGCATTACCCAGAAATTGAAGCTCATGAAAACCGATATACTGCATTACTACAAGAAGTCATTAAAAGACAAGCCAGTCTTATCGCAAAATGGCAACTTGTTGGATTTATCCACGGTGTAATGAACACTGACAATATAACGATTAGTGGCGAAACAATTGATTACGGTCCTTGTGCATTTATGGACAATTACAATCAAGGAACCGTATTTAGCTCTATTGACACACAAGGTCGTTATGCATATGGAAATCAACCATATATGGCCGCATGGGACCTCGCTCGATTAGCAGAATCTTTAATACCAATTCTGCACGAAGATGAAGAAGAAGCATTAAAGATCGCCCAAGACGAAATTTCGAAATTTAGCGTACAGTATGAAAACCATTGGTTCCTTGGAATGAAAAAGAAATTAGGACTATTTAGTACCGAAGAACAAGATCAACCACTTATTGAGCAACTTTTAAAAATGATGGAGAAATATAAAGCAGATTATACAAATACATTCCGTTCATTAACTCTTGATGCTATTGAAAATACAGCTCTATTTGAAAGTCCTGAATATAAAGATTGGTACAAACTGTGGCAATCTCGATTAAAAAGACAAGAACAATCGAAAGAAAACGCCTACGAAATGATGAAAAATAATAACCCATCAATCATCCCAAGGAACCACCGTGTAGAAGAAGCACTAGAAGCAGCTGTTACAAATGACGACTATAGCGTAATGGAGAAACTTCTTGAAGCTTTATCAAACCCTTATGCGTATTCTACAGATCAAGAAGAATACTGCATTCCGCCTGCACCGACGAATCGCCCTTATCGTACTTTTTGTGGGACTTGATTAAAAATTTGTTTTTATTTTAACCCAAAATTTATTAAGTTAACTATTAATCACAAACTTAAAAGTTGCTTTCAATATTGAAAGCAACACATTTAGTATCCAACCTTAAACAAGTCACAAATTATAATTTGTGACTTGTTTAATTACCCACGTTCAATAGAAGATTTGTTTTGCAGGCATCGTTGTATCTTCAGAGACAGCATATGGATTTTCATTAGGTTTTATAATTATAAACATTCTACCATATCCACTGTGAGCTAATTTATTGCAAAGACCTTCTACCATAAAACCCCATAACTCCAGCTGCTATTCCCATTATAGATAATCCAAGTTTTTTCTTTATTTTAATGCTTCTTTTTCAAATATTCTCTTTTTTATTTCATAACTCATAAAAAAATACTTTTCTGCTTTTTCTATATTACCTACCTTATGAAACTCTAATGCCAGACTTTCGGTATATTCGTGAATATACTCCGATAAATTTTTTCTTTCAAAGTAAGAAAAACCTTCAAGAATAATTTTTTCTATTTTTTCTACCTCTAAATGCTGACAAAATCCCTTTAGAATTAAAAAGTGATATCTATATTCATCATTTTTTAATTCCTCACAAACCTTCAATCCACTTTCAATTAATTCCTTCGCTTTTTCTATTTCACCTAATTTATAATATTCTCTTGCCTCTAAAAAGATTGCCTTATAATGAGTAGGCATTTTTTTAGAAACCTCAGATAAGTGTCTAATTGCTAAAACTGAAAGATTTTGACTCGCATACAATAAACCTAAATTATGTCTGATTCTTAATACTAACATTTCAGCATCATTTTTTTGTAAAATGTTTATTGCTGACGCAATATATTCCTCACCTTTATCATGCTGCTTTAATTCCGAAAAAGATAATCCTAATATATTTTCGCACAGCGCTATGTTCACTTCATACCCTGCTTGTTTAACAAAGATATCTCTTGCCTTTGAAGCGTATTCAATAGCTGAATATGCGTAATGCAAGTGGTATTTTAATATAGCAACTCTATAATTAAACTCTGCATATTCAATTTCATCTGAAATATGCTCTAATAACCCTTCAGCTTTTTCAAAATAGTTGCTAGCTTCACTATAATTAGTAAGAATTGTATAATGAATGGCTTTGAATAAATAATAATAATAATTAGAATATTCATCATTCGGTTTAGGCAATGCATCTATTTTATCAAAAGCTTTTTTCAAATTACCTAAACCATCTATTAGCACTTTATATCGAAATTCTAACAGATAATAGTGAAATGAAACCTTTACATCTGATTCGATAATATAAAGCTTTTTATCGATCTCTTCTTTTAATTTTTTTGCTTCACTTATACGTTGAGCTCTAATATCTCGATACCAATCATTCAGCATCTTATTAATTAATTCATTGCCAGTGATTTGTATATTCATCAAATCCACTCTCCTTCTTTTAATTATCATAAAAATAACATAATTCGATTATTTGTATCTATCTATATATATATTTCTCAACAATTGAACAAAATTCATTCACTGAATTTTGTTCAATATTTTAATAGACCCGCTGTAAATATGAATACTTTTTCTTATAACCTCTGAATATGAGTATCCTTAAAATCCGTCTCATATTTCAATCCATATCCAAACATTCGATCCATTCCAATATGTGCTGTCCATATTAAGCCAATCATTATAACGGTATCTATCTTAAAATAGACACCTATTAGAACAATTAATATGGATATGATATATGTGTGACATACATTATATATTTTCGCACCAACGTGATTATTAATCCCATATGCTAACATTGATAGATCCGGCGCTAAAAGGAATACAAAAAATATAATCCAACTAAACTCATATATCGAATACATATAAATCGCGGCTAAAAATACAACCATTCCTTCAAAATGTACAATACGTTTTTGCATTATTTATCATTCCTATTTTTCTATATTTATTAATACATTTTCATCGCTAAAAGTATTCTTTTCATTTTTTGCATTTTTTGACCAGATGGTTGCTAATATTGGCCCTGCAATGTTATGCCATACTGCCGCTAATACACTTGGGAGTGCAGCCGCCGGTCCAAAATGCGCTGTCGCCAGTGCAACACCTAAACCTGAATTTTGCATTCCTACTTCTATTGAAATAGCCCTTCTTGTCCCTTCGTCTAGTCCAAGTACGAACGCAGTTATATATCCGAGCAAAAAACCGAAAGCATTATGGAGCATCACCGCAATAAAGATAAGAAGTCCTGAAGAAGTAACGCTACTTACATTTGCTGAAACAACTGCAGAAACAATTATGATAATTGCTACAACTGATATTAAAGGAATAACAGTCATTCCTTTATTAACGATATGAGGGAAAAACTTTTTCACTACTAGTCCTAAAATAATAGGCACAATAATGACTTGTACGATAGAAAGAAACATGGACATAGCATTTACTGGCATCCATTGCCCTGCAAGTAATAGTAGAATGAGCGGTGTAGCAATTGGTGCTAGTAACGTTGATACTGAAGTCATTGCAATAGACAACGCTAAGTTCCCTTTTGCTAAATAAACCATAACATTTGATGCAGTGCCACCCGGTACTGAACCGAGCAACACTAACCCAGCTGCTAATTCCGCTGGCAGATTCATAACGTAGGCTAGTACGTATGCGACAAGTGGCATAATAATAAACTGAGCACATACACCGATAATAACTGCTAATGGTTTTGTAGCTATGATTTTGAAATCAACAGCCTTCAATGTTAATCCCATCCCAAACATGACAACCCCAAGTAAAATCGTTATGTAACTAGTTAACCCGAGAAATGGCGCGGGAATGAAATATGCAATAGCTGCAATACAAATAACCCAAAATGCAAAATACTTTCCAGCTATATTACTTATCGCTTCTAGTACTTTCACCCGATCAGCCCCTATCTTTTAATTGAAACACCTTATTCGGATTCAAAATATTTTGCGGATCAAGAGCTTTCTTTATTTTCTCCATTACACATAATGCCGCCCCATGTTCTTCTTCTTGATACTTTCGTTTTCCGATTCCAACGCCATGTTCTCCTGTACATGTTCCTCCTCGTTTAAGAGCATACAAAACGATACTTTCGTTTATTTCGTCTGCCTTCTTTACTTCCTCTTTATCATTTGTGTCAATCATTAAGAGTACATGGAAATTCCCATCTCCAACATGACCTAGAATACCGCCAATAAGCCCTACTTTATCTAATACCTCTTTCGCATGTTGAATCGCGCCAGCTAATTCCGAAATTGGCACACATACGTCTGTACTCATTAGCTTTTTACCAGGATAACTATGCACGTAAGAGTACGCTAAGTTATGCCTTGCATCCCACAGTTTATTTCTTGCTGCTGTTTCCGTCTCAAACGCAATTTCTTTACATTTATGATCAAGAACGATTTCTTTCGTAAATTCAATATCTTGCTTTAACCCTGCTTCATTGCCGTGAAACTCTAAAAATAGTGTCGGTTCTTCTCTGTAACTTGTTTCATTGTAATGATTTACTTGTTTCATAGATAATTCATCAACGAGTTCAATTCTCGCGATTGGAATACCTGCTTGTAATATGTTAATTACAGCTTCTACTGCATCATTTATAGTTGGAAACGATGCCCTCGCAGCCATAACATGTTCTGGTATACCGTATACTTTTAAAGTTAACTCCGTGAAACATCCAAGTGTTCCTTCTGATCCTACGAAAATACCATTTAAATGATAACCTGATGATGACTTCGCCGCTAAATTCCCGGTATGCATTACCCCTCCATCCGCAAGAACGACTTCTAAATCTCGAACTTGATCACGCATTACACCATACTTTACTGCTGTCGTTCCGCTCGCGTTTGTAGCAGCCATTCCTCCTAACGTTGCATCAGCTCCTGGGTCTACACTAAAAAATAATCCATACTTTTTCAATTCTTTATTAAGCTGAGAGCGCGTCACCCCTGGCTGTACTCTCACAAGAAAATCCTTTTCTCTTATTTCAAGTATTTTGTTCATAAGAGAAAAGTCCATTGTAATTCCTTTTTCGTAAGGAATTACATGTCCCTCTAAACTGGACCCTACTCCAAATGGAACGACAGCTGTTCCGTGCTGAATCGCTATTTTCATTATCGCGCTAACTTCTTCGGTCGTTTTTGGAAAAACAACTACATCAGGTAAACTACTAGTATGATAAGATTCATCTTTACTATGTAACTCTCGTACTGTCATATTTATTACTACTCGATCTTCAGGAAGTATGCCTTTTAATTCATTTACTACATGTTCAATTGTTATTTCCATAATCAACTCTCCTTTTTAATTTTAAAACAAGTATACCATCTTTATACAAAATAATTAGAAAAATAAGATTATTAAACCTGAACATACAAAAAAGAACCTGCAGCACACGCTACAAGTTCTTTTTCACTACATTTTAAACGATTTCTTTATTAACAACATAAACCAAATTAAAGTAACTGCCATCAACGAATGAGAAAATCCTACAATATAAGTTAACCCTTTAAAGTCAGCTCCATTTAACTGAAGAAGCCCTCTCGCTGCTAGCGAACCTAACATTAATGTTAATGCAATGTTATGTAAAACAAACCACTTATTAAACCCTTGCACTTCATGAAACGCGAATACTTTTGCTAATCCTAAAGCAATTAAAAAGAAGAAAAAGCCAAGTACAAGTGTATGTGTATGCAAAAGATTTAACAAAGTAGATCCTAAAATCCCTTTATACTTACCATACTCCCTAGCGAAAATCCCTGATAATAAACCGATAATCAAATACGTAAACGATGCATTATATAATTTCTTCATTATGTACCTCCTTGAGTAGAATGTGTAGTGTGTCATATTTAGCAATAATGATAGTTATATAGTAAAAATTCCTAGTTACCTAGGAGTCATTGTATAAGCATCTCACTCTTTACAATCAATCCTAATTATAAAATATCTCTCTATACAAAACAAACGAACTTTATGTGAACAACCCCCCATTAAAATATGTTGCACTTTTGTTTTACACAATCCATACTAATTGTTATAACTTTTTAAAGGTGGTGTAATCATTGATAGTTCTTAAAACAGAACGTCTTAACCTTCGTTGGTTTGATATAAAAGACGCTCCTTTTATTCTTGAGTTAGTAAACGATCCTGCATGGATTCAGTTTATCGGTGACAAAGGAGTTAGAAACTTAGAAGATGCAAAAAATTATATTGTAAACGGTCCCATCGATATGTATAACAAACTCGGATTTGGCCTTTACTTAGTAGAACGAAAAGAAGATCTCACTCCACTTGGTATGTGTGGCCTTATTAAAAGAGATTCATTAGAAGACGTTGATATCGGATTTGCCTTTTTAGAAACATTCCGTTCAAAAGGATATGGCTACGAGTCAGCTTCTGCAATAATCGAATACGGTGTACAAAAGCTCGGCATGAATCGAATTGTAGCAATTACTTCTATAGATAACATCGCCTCAGGAAAGCTTTTAGAAAAAGTAGGATTACGATTTGAGAAGATTATTTCAGGGTCTGGAGAAGATTTAAAATTATTTGGGTATAACGCATAGTAAAGAAGGTCGCCGTGAATGGCGACCTTCTTTACTATTGTAATAATATTTTCCTACACATTGAGATTGCTTGTTGTATAAGGAAGCCTTTCTTTTTTCCATGCAAGAAATCCTCCCTTTAAATTCACTACTTCCTTTATACCAGCTCTTTGTAAAATACTAGCTGCTATAGCGGAACGTAATCCGGTTCGACATTGCAAAACTATTGGACAATCTTTCGGTATATAATCTAGTTGTTCAAATAGATTACCTAAAGTGATATGTATTGCATCATGAAGGTGTCCTTCCTCCCACTCTTTTTTACTACGCACATCGATAACCTTAACGCTTCCACCTTTTATATGCGGATATAATTCAATCGATGTTTTTTCTTTGTAACTTTCAAATCTATCAAGTCTTTGTATTACTTTTAAGGGTGCAAAAGCAATAATATTATCTAACCCAATAGATTCAAATTCTCTAATAATTGCCTCCACTTTAACCTTTTCCTCATCTAGAATTATTAACGTTTCTGTTTTATAATCTAATAACCATCCACACCAAGTTGTGAAAGAATTGTTATAAGGTATGTTAATTGACTTCTCGATATGACCTGCAGCAAAACTCTCTACATCCCTTATATCAACTATTTGATGAACGCTCTTCAAAATTTCTTGAAGTTCTTCTACTGTATTAATAGCATTACTTTTTCTCTTCTTACGAATTGGCGGACCATACTTATTTAAATTCTTCATTAATGAAAAATACTTTGGAGGCTCTGGCTGTCCCGTCAATAAAGTTGATATAAAATCACTTTCTTCATTACACTGAAATGCCCAATTGAACATCTTTTCATAACCTAATGTAGAAGTTGGAATTGCTCCTAATGCTTTTCCACATGCGCTTCCCGCACCATGTGATGGCCATATTTGCAAATAATCAGGAAGTATTTTTATTTTTTGTATAGAATCAAATAATTGTTTCGCTCCTATTTTTGCAGTATCTTTCATACCGACTGCAGTTTCTAATAAATCCGGTCTTCCTATATCTCCTACAAATATAAAATCACCTGTGAATATCCCTATCGGTTTATCATTCGTATAATTATTTTGACTTGTATCAGTCACTAAAAAAGAAATACTTTCAGGCGTATGCCCTGGGGTGTGAATTACATTAAATTTTATATGACCTACTTTAAACTCTGTGCCCTCTCTAACCAATTTGTATCGACCTTCATTAAGATATTGATATTTCCAATCACAATCTCCTTCATCAGATACATATAAATTTGCATGATAAAGATTGGAAAGTTCTCTAGACCCAGAAAGAAAATCAGCATGAATATGAGTCTCAGCCGCAGCAATTACTTCCATTCCCTCTTTCTTAGCAAATTCTATATATTGTTCTATATAGCGACCTGGATCAATTACAATTGCTACGCCTTCCTTCTGACAACCGACTAAATAGGAAGCATGTGCTAATTTTTCATCATAAAAATATTTTAAAAGCATAGCTATTCCCTCCAAATAGGTATTTCAAATTGCTTTTCAATTTTTATAACCACTTTCTATCTTCCCCTATAGGATCCCTTTCAACATAAAATTCCAATACATATATGGCAACATAAATCTTTTAAGTAAAAACATACTATACCTTTCTTTCGCTTGATTAAACGGAAACGTTTCTTGAGGCTCATGTTTATAGTTAAATTCAGCGAGTATAAGACTTTTATATCCTGTAATAATTGGACAAGATGTATACCCATCATATTTAGCCTGCAAATCTCTTCCACTAAGTACGTCCATAATATTTTGTTTTAAGACAGGTATTTGTTTTCGAATTGCCGCTCCAGTTTTAGAAGTAGGTAAATTAGTACAATCTCCAAGTCCGAAAATATTTTTATACTTTACATGCTGCAAAGTATAAGGGTTTATATCTACCCATCCCTGATAATCACTTATTTCACTCTCTTTAATAAAATTTGGTGGCCCCATTGGTGGAACAACATGTATCATACTATATGGTATGGTTTCTCTTTTCAGCGTTTGCGTATCTTCAAAAATTGCTTCTCTCTTTTCGGCGATAATTTCTACTAAGTTTTTATTATAATTCGTTATAATTTGCTTTCTTTCTAGTACTTGTTCTAAAGTATTTGCATATCGTGGAACCTGAAATATGTCAGTGTTTGCAGAATAAAACATTACTTCACTTCTGTTTCTTACACCACTATTACAAAAATACTCCTCTGCTAAATACATAATTTTTTGTGGAGCACCACCGCATTTAATAGGAGTATTAGGGTGGGTAAAAAGCGCATTTCCTCCTTTAAATTTTTCGATTTCTCTCCAAGTAGAGTCAACATATGTATAAGAATAATTGCTACATACCCCATTAGTCCCAATAGATTCTTTTAAGCCCTTAATACCTTCCCAATTTATTTGTATACCAGCTGCTACAATAAGAATTTCATACTCAAGCAGCAGTCCGTCATCTAACAGTATCTTATTTTCATCCGGAAATAACTTAACAACACTTTTAGGGATCCACGTTGCCCCTTTTGGAATAAGCGATTCTTGATCACGCATTGTACTTTCCTTTGAAACAATTCCTCCCCCCACTAAACTCCATAGTGGCTGAAAATAATGTTTTTTTGACGGATCAATAATCGCTATACTTTCTTTCAATAGGGGGATATTTCTTAATAAATGTGCAGTAGAAGATAGTCCTGCAGTCCCAGCACCAACGACAATAATTTTATAACTATCTCTGGTCTTCATTATCCTCTTCCTATCTAAATTTAATTTTTAAATTAACTAATTTGTGGCCGTATTTTCATCGTAGTAAAATTATTATACGTTAAAAACATCACATTTTTATCTTATTAAAATGAAAATTCTATTAATTTTACCATCAACATTACTTTATGCGTAAATTCCTTATGTTACTTCTTTAATTTGTTTCAAACACTACAAACTTTATATTTTTCAATATTATACTGTATTCTAGCTACATTTAATTACATCACATGCCAATAGACATTGGATTATAAGTCACTTGAAACAAACTACATAGAAACATCCAGTGTCCACATATACAATAATAGGATGGTTTTATATTAATTAATCACTTATATAATTTTTCCTTACAGTTTATCCTTGTCTCAATACTCTCTCAAAGTATCCTTTGTCACTTATAAGAACCGGAATATTCAATTTAGCAACGCGAAAAGTTTGTTTTCAAATATTTTTGTTTATATAAATTTACAAATGAAATTATGGTTATTTAGTTTATATGTATGCAAATCCATCCTGTTGAGCTATTACTCTTTTAAAAACCTCATATGTATTATTTTTATTTAATTTTGTTTACACCCTTAAAAAAAACGAGCATATGATAGTATATACTAATCCGAAAGCCCTATAGTCTACTTTCTAAGAGCACTGATTTGTGTTCTTTTTTTTAATGAAGATTATGTTCAATTTTTGTTACATTATTAAAACTTCCATTTGTTACTCTGAAAAATTCCTCACTTTATAATTCCTATTCACAGTATTTTGACCTTGGAATAGCTAATTACTATATCATAGAATATCTTTTTCATTAAACCTTCTGACCATATTGTATTTATTAAACCTTTGTATTGTAGGATTTAATAGTTATCTCATTGATCATAAAGAGATAAAACCAGAAAGTGATTTCTATTAGTCCAAGCACTTCATGTTACTCCCACATACACTATAAAATGTTTGGACTTTATTACTTCAATTAAAACTTAAAGTTAGGAGGATTTATTATGGCAGATTGTACAGGTTTAGCTTGTTTTCTATTCTCTTCGTGGCCAACGGGAACAGTTGTTACAATTACTACTAGATCAGGTCAAATTATTGGACCTGCTACTTTTTCACTGTTCTTTCCGAATATATGTGCAGTAGTATTGGAAGAAGAAGATGTGATAACCCCTTCATCTACCAATACTACATTCATAAGTTGTGAAGATATAGAAAGTGTTACTTTAACCACTCTTTAAAATGATTCATATTTTTCTAGCTTAATCCATATTTAAGACATTCTAATGAATGTCTTTTTTCATGAAAAATCTAATCAGTATCCCCTGAGATGTAACATTCTATTGACCTATTATTTCAATAAATTGCTTTAATTTAAATTTTTTCTCTTCTAAAGGTTACTTGTCTACACATCGTTCTACAAAACTTCATATGATATAGTATATTGTTTAAAGGAGGAATAAATTTGTTCTTATGCAATTTATTTGGTTGTTCAGGTGGAGTATGTAGTATTTTTAAAAATTTACAGCCAGGCGAAGTCGTTACTGTGACTGGTAAATCTGGGAATATTATTGGACCTGCTATTTTTACAAATTTTAACCCTAATACTTGTATCGTCACATTAGAAGAGGAAAATTCAGTTACTCCTCCTACTACAAGTATTACTAAAATTAGTTGTAAAGAAATAGAAAGTGTTACGTTTATCTCATAATATATTTTAAACCTAAAGCAGGGGTTGAAATATGAAACTCTTATACATTACTTCTGGTTACTCAAAAATTTATCAATATCTAGATCAAAGCATACAAGGAACACTTATAGATCAAAATTTCGAATGGTTAGCGATACAACCGAGTGAATTAATACAACAATTGGATTTCATTACAACAACTTTTCATCCCGATATTGTATTCACCTTATTAGGTAATCATCTACCACAAAAAGCAATTCAATATTTTAAAAAATGGAACATTAAATTAGCTGTCTGGTTAACTGAGGATCCATTTTATATAGATACTTCTCTTCTTCTATTAAATAACTTTGATTTTATATTTACTATTGATAGCGAAGCACTTAAATATTACACAGCTTTAGGATATACCAATGTATATCACTTACCATTAGCAACTAATATAGACGTATTTAAACCTAGTCTAAAAAATATAAAATATAAAAGTGAAGTATTATTCATTGGCTATCCTTATCCAAACCGAGTAAAATTAATACATTTCCTTTTAGAAAATACCCCCTATCACTATACTATTATTGGCCGACATTGGAGAAATAAGTTATTAAAAAAATGGAAAAATCACCGAAGAATTAAAATTATAGAAGAATGGATTCCACCTCAAGAAGTTGCGCTCTATTATAACAACGCTAGTCTTATTTTAAATCCTCATCGTAGTCATCTATTTCCACAAAATAAAAATAAAAATAAAGTAAAAAATAATACTATTAATAATCGTACGTTTGATATTGCCGCTTGCCAAGGCTTTCAAATTATTGAAGAAAAGTCTGATCTTTTATCGTTCTTCAATAAAGATGAAATTATATCCTATAACAGCTTTGAAGACTGTTTAAATAAAGTATCTCTTTATTTAGATGACACGATTTCAAAAAGATTAATGGTTGAAAAAATTCATACAAAAGTGATAACACAGCATACTTTTCATAAGAGAATCCACTTTATAACAACTATTTTACAGTCACAGCTTTATTAAAATAGAAATCCCCTTGTGCATATAGATGCACAAGGGGATTTCTTCAAATTAATCTATAACATATTCTTAACTTTTATTTCACTTGAAACATGTATTTTTTATAATTTTTATGCACCGATAAGATAAGCCCGATCATTATCATATTTGAAAACAGTGAACTTCCTCCATATGATAAAAAAGGAAGTGCAATTCCTTTTACTGGCATTATACCAATATTTTCGAAGATTCGAAGTGTTAGAACACTAATTGCCCCGCACATAGTAATGTACCAAACAGATTCTCTGCTGAATAAGCAATTATAGTTACTCGATATATAAGAAGTAACAAGACCAATACAACGAGAGCCGCTATTATAAATCCACCTTCTTCAGCGATGGTAGCAAAAATAAAATCAGTATGCTTTTCAGGAATATATACACTTCCTTGACCAAATCCTTTTCCATGTAATTCGCCACTTCCAACAGCTAAAAGAGATTGTTGCGTTTGATACCCTTGATCTGTATTTTCAGCTGGATTCAGCCAACCTATAATGCGTGATTGTTGGTGAGGTTTTAACCTAGTAACTAATTCTTTAAAGAAAAAATCTGGATATCTTACGTATGTAAATATTAATGTAGATAGTAGAGTTACCGGAATGAATGTACAAAATGCAATTAATTTCTTTTGAATCCCTGATATGAATAAATACAATAGATGCTGCGTATAAGAACACCATCCCTGTATCTGGCTGGCTATATACCAGAGCAATAGGAGGAATTGAGACTAACATAATTTTTCCAACCAACAGGAAATCAGTTTTATATGTCCGAATCATATATTTAGCGTTATGATTCATTACTAAATTTGCGACAAATATAATTAGTGCAATTTTGAAAAACTCCGATGGTTGAATTTGACCAATAACAGGAAATTGAAACCATCTTTTTGCTCCCAATTTAACGGGAGTAAATGTTGATTCTGGTAGTATTTTTAATATAACAATTGATGCAAATCCAATAATATACATTGGACAAGATAAATTTTGCCATTGATCCCAATCAATACTTGCAACTAATATTAACAGTACAAAACCAATTAAATAGTTCCTACCTTGCTGAAATGCAAAGTTTGTGCTTCCATACTGGCCAGTTTGTTAACTACTATTTTATGTTTCATCGTCACATTATGATGAAATAGTCATATATTTTCTTGAATTTTAAAAACCTAATTCACTTTTCAATATCTCATTTCTTCCTTAAAGAGGTCTTTTTATAGATGCTCTTCTTAAGTTTTTCAGCATAAAACTAAACATTCCGTCAATACTAAAGATAGGCGAAAGCCAGAACTCATTTAAACGTCCCTGTAGTTCTTCTCTTTTCTGTATTAAGCAGCTAGCTTTCACTAGCTGCTCTTTTATTTACATATATCATAAGGATTTGAATATATTATGTTTGAAAGTACGCTGTTTTATCAAAAGGTGATCCGGTGACAATTTCTTTTTTATTTCTACAAAATAAATTTTTTACTAGATACCTTTTCGTATAATATATGCAAGCTTGTTAACACTATAAATGTAACTTTAGGTTACATATCTATTACTTTCAGGGCCTAATTTTCTTTTGTGCAACAAGTGTTTAGCTAGCTTCGCTGGCCACTTTGTTGTACCGAATGAACTTTTTATTTCTCAACACCTAACATATGGTATCGATATTCCAATAATGGTAATATGAAGGTACCTTCAGTTGTTAAATATTATGCCCTTTTTAAAGGCCCTGTTTTTAAACAGGGCCTTTAAAATTTATTCTCTACTTAAATAGTATTTTTGTTATAAATCTTTCTATAAACACTCTCATTTCCTCGATATCAAATTAAATCCCATGAAACAGGCGTCCCTTTTTCGATATCCTTATTCGCTTTTTTCCCAATAATTTTGGATATGTGTTTTGGTAATAAGCCATTCCCTGGTCTAATAGCTTTAACATTTTCATTTGTAAAGAATTCTCCCGCTTTTATGTTTTCTACTACATATAATGATCTTCTAAATTTTAAAGAATCTTTTTCTATATCAGTCGGTCCATAATATACATTCCCCAAAGATTCCCATGCTTTTTCAGTTTCGCTTACTAATAATTTAAATTCAGCTGGTTCCATTGAAAATTTAGCGTCAACTCCTCCATCCAACCTCGAGAGCGTTAAATGTTTCTCAATTACTGTGGCCCCAAAGGCAACACTCGCTACAGATACTCCTACACCCAGTGTATGATCAGATAAACCCACCTGACATTTAAATAACTCTTTCATATGAGGTATGGTAACTATATTTGTAGATTTTGGAGACGCAGGATACGTACTCGTACATTTTAATAGAATTAGTTCTTTACACCCTTCTTCTCTCGCAGCCCTTACTGTTTCATCTAGTTCGGCAATTGAAGCCATACCTGTCGAAATAATTATTGGTTTTCCTGTTGCGGCTACTTTACGTATGAGGGGGATATCAGTATTTTCAAAAGATGCAATTTTATAACATGAAACATTTAATGTCTCTAGAAAGTCTACAGCTGTTTCATCAAAAGGCGTACTAAATGGTATCATCCCTAACTCTATACAGCGATCAAAAATTGGTTTATGCCACTCCCATGGTGTATATGCTTCTTTGTATAAATGATAAAGTGATTTGCCTTTCCATAAACTTTTCGTATCGTGAATTGAAAAATCATCATTTTCTATATTTAAAGTCATTGTATCTGGTGTATATGTTTGAATTTTAAATCCTTGTGCCCCGGCCTCCGCAGCTGCCTCTACAATTTTCAACGCTCTATCTAATGATTGATTATGATTTCCTGACATTTCTGCAATAATAAATGGTGGCAAACTATTGCCAATCTCTCTACCTCCGATATATACATTACTCATTTTTTTCACCTTCAAGTTCTATTTTTATAGCTTCTTTTCTTTCCTCCCATTGTTCACGGGACAAGGTCATTGTAATGACATCTATATAATCATTGTCCCTATAAATATAATCTTCATATCTTCCATCTTCTTGGAAACCAAGTTTCTGATGAAAATTTAAACTAATACAGTTTGATTCTATTATTTCTGCATATACTTTGTGTATGTCTTTAATTTCAAAAATAAAATTTAATGCTAATAAACCTAATACAGTTCCGGCACGTCTTACACTTTGTTTTTCACCTATATAAAATCCCCAATAACAAGTTCGATTCATTTCATCTATTTTTGTAAAATTAACAAATCCAATTGGTTTTTCTTTATATATTAATATTCTTGCAACCTTTGTTTCATCCATTACGAGTTTTTCATACCACTTTAAATGTTCGTCTATTGTTATTTGATGATCTTCATACATAACTGAACGTATTTCTTTTGCATTCCGCCAATTTAAAATAAGTTCTAAATCTTTCTTTTCTAACCTTTCCAATTGAAAATCCTCAATATCTAACATACTATCCTCCTAAAATATTTTTTGCTATTTCATTTGAATTACTGGCACACTGTATAGAAAGAGCTTTATTAGACATTTCTTTCACTATTTTAGAATTTGATAAAAGTTTGTTTAGACATTCCATAATTGCTTTATCCGAAACACTTTCAGCTGTACCAATATTCCATGTAGCTCCAACCTTTGCTACAGCCTTGGTTACTTCAATTTGATTTTGGGCAGTTATAATTGTAATAGAAGGTAATCCAAGAAAGCAGCGTTCCCATGTGGTTGTTCCTCCAGCTCCTATCCCTAAATCCGCTCGTACGAGAAGCTCTTCCATATTTTCTATTTGACAATAATATGAAGCGTTAGAAACACTCTTACAATAAGTTTGAATCTCCTCTTTATGTGGATTTTGGCTTCCTACCACAACGTCTATTTTTAAGTTATCTTGATTTATATTTTGTAAAGCTCTTAATGTTTTTAATGTTTCATTTGTTACATCATGCCCACCAAAAAAAATAAAAATCCTCTCAATTTCTCCTGTTCTTTTTCGTGAAAATTTCTTAGCAGCATGAAACTCTGGCCGTAATATAGCATATTTAGGCCCCAATTTTACTAATGAGTGCTCTGGTATTAAATCTTTATAGCGATCATTAGGGTTATCGTATAAATTTTGGTCTAGTAACAAATCACAGTCGTGCATTCGATTTGCAAGATCATCGATTACCATGATTTTCCTTACAGTTTTTCTTAAAGCAGACTCCCACCTATTATCTAATCCATAATGATCAACGATTAACCAATCACACTTGGGAAGTTGCGACAAAATATCATTGGTCTGCTGTGCATCAACAAACCAATGATATTTGAGCCAATTTAAATAACTCCCGTGTTCTGAACTTAAGAAATTTGTATTTTCACTATCTCCATCTAATACAAACACACAAAATCCCTTATTTAAAATATATTGATGTAAATCACCTTCTAGCTTACGACAAATGAAATATACTTGAGCACCTTTATTCCGTAACTCGTGGGCCAGTGTTAAACAACGCATAATATGACCGGTACCTATTTCAATAGATGCGTCGGCGCGAAAGGCAATTTTTTTCTCAAGCAAGATACTCCCTCCTCACTAAAAGCACTACAATTTATTAATTTATAATATCGTTTCTCTATTTAACTCATCTACTAATGATTGTTGATTTGCCCATTTCAATTTTACATGACTATTAATTTCAATAAGTTCAGGGTTTCGAAGGATGTAATCTTTTATTTGATGAAAGAATAAAGGTTTAGATTTTACATTCAGACCTCTATAAAGTTCATTGAACATATCTAAATCTGGTTGTTCATCTAATGTTAACCTCCAAGTAGGATAACAAACTGCTGGAGGAAGTTTCACTACATTGATACGAAATAAATGTGGATTATTAATAAAATAAAACGGAAGGTATTCTGCATAAGTTAAAGGTTTTGGGGTTTGTAGTAATCGTTCGATTGCCTCTAATGTAAAAATATCACCTGCTGTTCCAACAGGTAACGTACTTAACTCTGCCTGTGTATAGTCTGCACCACTTTTCAAATGTTCATCTAGTAAAAAAGTATTTATTTCAGGTGACACAGCTGGGCAATCCCCTGTAATCCGTATGACAATATTTGCATTTTCTTGTTTTGCAGCTTGGAACATGCGATCAGCGGTATTTTCTGGATCACCTCTAAAAATCTTAACTTTCCCGTCTAAATTAAATTTTTCCAAAGGGTCATCTTGTGCAATATCTGAAGTAGCAAGTATGACCTGGTGTTTTCCTGGAATAGCTAATGTATTTATAAGACATCGTTCAATGGAAGGAACTCCGTGTATTGGCAATATTGCCTTTAAAGGTAACCTAGTAGATTTTAAGCGGCAAAGTACAATTATTACTACCTTTGGAGGTTCAATAACCTCTTTTGTTATTGGGGTACCTGCAGACAAATTATATACAGCTACCTGAGGTAATAATTCCTCTGCTTCAAGCTCGGTCAGCGCATTTTCTACAACATTTAATTCCATTGTTACTTTATTAGCTGTAATAATCTCTCCTTTTTTAATGTCACCTTTTGTAACTGCTCTTAACAATTTTTGGTTTTGCAATTTTAATAACACCCCTTTCATTTAATTTTTAGCAACTCTATAAAACGAAAGAACTTTTCTCACAGCTTGTATTACATCCCACACATCAGCTTCTGTCATTTTAGGAAATAGAGGCAGCGTAATAATTTCCTCATATACATTTTCTGCTTGCGGACAAATACCTTTTCCATAACCTAATTTTTGATAAAACGGTTGCAAATGTACGGGTATATAGTGCACATTCACACCGATATTTTCTCTTTGTAATGCCTCGTAAACTTCTTTTCGATTACATTTTAATAATTTAGTATTTAAACGAATAATATAAAGGTGCCAGCTTGAATCGGTTTGAGGCAATTGCTTTGGTATGATGATTTCAGATAAACAACTAAATTCTTTATTATAAATGTCTACATATTTCTTTCGAATTTTAATAAAAGAGTCTAATTTATTTAACTGTGATAAGCCAAGAGCAGCTTGTATATCCGTTATTCTATAGTTGTAACCTAAGAATTGCATTTCATAATACCAAGGCCCATGATTTTCAAGAAGATTTCGAGGATTCTTTTCAATTCCGTGCGTACGGAATTGAAAAAGTTTTTTGTAAAACAGAGGATTATTTGTGGTAATTACCCCCCCCTCTCCGGTAGTAATATGTTTCACCGGATGAAAGCTAAACATTGTCATATCACCAATTGAACCAATCTTTTTATTTTTATATGTGGCTCCTAATGCGTGGGCTGCATCTTCAATGATAATCAAATTGTTTTCTTTTGCTATTTTTTGTATTTCTTCTAACTCTACAGGCTGCCCAGTAAAGTGTACGGGAATAATAGCCTTTGTTTTGTTTGTAATCTTTTCCTCTATAGATTTAGGACTAATGTTATATGTTCCATTGTCAATATCAGCGAATACCGGCTTTCCCCCTTGGTATAAAATACAATTTGCACTTGCTACAAATGTCATCGGAGTTGTAATTACTTCATCTCCCTCAGTTATGCCTGCTGCATAGCAGGCAGCATGCAATGCAGCTGTACCATTTGAAAAGGAAACAGCGTATTTTGCTCCCACATATTTCGCTATAGCCTCTTCAAACTGTTGAACCATTGGTCCTGTTGTTAAAAAATCCCCTTTTAATACATCTACAACAGCCTGAATATCATATTCATCAATTTGTTGCTGGCCATATGGTAAATAAGTTTCTCTAACAGGCTTTCCTCCATGCATACCGAGGATTCCCCTTACCATTACTCTTTCTCCTTAGGATTAATTTTTAAAGATTTAATCCACTCTTCTGTTTTAATAACTCCATCTTCTAAAGAAACTTTTGGTTCCCAGTTTAATATTGTTTTTGCTTTTTCATAGTTACATAATAATTTTTGAATTTCACTTTGCGGATGGATATGAGTTACATGTTGAATGCTTACTTTATTTCCCGAAATCAATTCTGCTAATTTATTAATGGATATATCTTGCCCTGTTCCAGCGTTGATAATATGACCATTTGCTTTTGCAGAGTATCCTGCTGCCACAACAAAATCTGCACAATCTTCAACGTATAAAAGGTCTCTCGTTTGTTTTCCATCCCCATATATATTCAGTGGTACATTATCTAATTTATTATTTATAAAAATGGCAACAACCCCACCTTCCCCACCTGTTTTCTGGAATGGACCATACGTATTAAATGGGCGAATAACCACTACTGGTAGCTTATAAGCATAATAGTAAGATAAAACCATGTTTTCAGCAGCAATTTTTGATCCCGCATATGGAGAGGCTGGTTTAATTGGGTCTAATTCTGATATCCCTTGTATATTAGTAGCTTTATCATATACCATACAAGTACTCATAAAGACCATTTTGACATCATAATTAAGACATTGTTCTAGCAAATTAAAAGTACCTATTGTATCATTTTCAAAAGTTGCTCTAGCATCATCTATACTATCTTGAACATTGATACTCGCTGCTAAATGATAACAAAGGTCAAATGAATTATTTTCAAATAATTGAGCAACTAATTTTTTATCTTTAATATCTCCTTGAATGCATTGTTTTAAATTTAGATCGTGTGCAAACTCGGTAATATTTGCAGTAGTTGAATTTGCTAAGTTGTCTAATATCCATACTTCATGCTTATCCTGCAATAATCTCTTTACAACCCACCTACCAATAAAACCTGCACCACCAGTTACTAATATTTTCATATTTTCTCCCCTCCTGTTAATAGCTGCTGGTTTAATATTAAATTTCTAAGCTCTTCTTTTGAAATAGCATTTTGATTATCAGAACGGTAAAAGCCTGCCTTCGCCCTTTTTGCATTTTCATATTGAGTACCCTTTTTTAATGGGCTAGGAATGATAAACATATCTGGTAATTCAAAAGCCTGTAAAGATTCATCATGTGTCATAAGTTCTTCATACATTTTTTCACCCGGTTTTAAACCAATTTCTTCAATTTTAATATTCTCCTTGGACAATCCATATAACTTTGTAACTTCTTCTATCATCACTTCACTTAAATCGTTTAATGAAATAACTGGCATTTTTAATATAAAAGTTTCACCACCCTTTGCTATTTTCATTGCTTCAATTGTTAACATAGTTGCTTGGTTCAGTGTCATCATAAATCTACTCATACTAAGATCCGTTACAGTTATTTTTTGGTTTTCTTTAATTTGATTTTCAAATAAAGGAATGACAGAGCCTCTTGATCCCATCACATTTCCGAAGCGAACACTTGTAAATGTCGTTTCACTTGAACCTTTTGAATATTCCGCTGACGTAATCAATCTTTCAGCAGTCAATTTTGTTGCACCGTAATTATTTGTTGGTGAAATCGCTTTATCAGAACTTGTAAAAACTACCTTTTTTACTTTCTGAGCAATTGCCGCTTTTATTACATTTTGTGTTCCAAAAATATTGGTCAAAACTGCTTCAAACGGATTATATTCACAAAACGAAACATGCTTCATCGCGGCCACATGAAATACATAATCAATATTTTCCATCGCACTAAATACTCGATCATAATTACGAATATCTCCAATTAAATAACGAATATTTCGATTTTTATCCCTAAATTCTTCTTGTAATAAAAATTGATTGTATTCACTTCTACTAAAAACTCTTACCACTTTTGGCTTTTCCTGTAGAACATTAGAAAGAATGCTTTTTCCAATTGTTCCTGTTCCACCAATAATTAAAACATTTTTATCTTTAAAAAACATGAAAATATATACCTCCTCATATTAAAAAATAATTTTAGCAAAAAACCTCTCTTCAACTTGTTTGTAATTCCATAGGCAATCCATTTGTTGAGAGATAAACTAGTTTGCCGGATATAGAAACATACGTTTCTATTGCAAGTTTAAAATACATATTAATCATTGAAAACTGAGGATATAATCTTTTACTTCAAATATTTATAAATGGTGACGATTTTAATCTTTTTCAATTTGAATTAAATTTATTAATCTTTTTGTGCATGCTTCTTGCGGATAGTTTTCATTAATAAATTTTCTTCTTAATTCTTTTGCTAAATTTGATTGTAAAGGATTATTTAGAACCTTTTTAATCGTGCTAGTCATATCCTCCATAGAATGATTTACAAGCCAATCTAATGTATCGTAATATTTATAATCCCTTTCCTCTAATAAAGATTTATAAACAACTACAGGTATATCTAATAACATTGCCTCTAATCCCACTGTTGAATTTGAGATAACCACAAGATTTGCATGTAAAATAACATCATATATGTTTACTTCATTTGTTATATATTTAACATTAGGATATAAGTTACTTAACTTAATATATTCTCCCACTAAATTACGCCCTTTTTCCCAAGGATGTGGTTTTATAATAACCGTAATATTTTTGTCTTCCACTAACTTTTCTGTCAATTCAGTATAAAATGAAGTTTTAAATGGCTGGGTTGCAATAAAAACCACTTTTGTAGAGGGGTCTATTTTTAATTTATTAAAAAGATTCTTTTTATCCATATATACTCTATCAAAGATCTCATCATATCTGGGGTGCCCTAGTATTTCGATTTGAGATTCACTGACCCCTTTTTGAAGGTACCAATCTTCTTCATATTTCCCATATACGACCTGTTTTGTTGCGAAAACCGGAAAGTATGCTTCTTCCCCCATTACTGCACCATGCTGCAGACAATAACTCGGTATACCCTCACTACTAGAAAGAAAAGTAAGAGCTCTACTTGTTATATCTTCCGTAGTACCGACAATCACACCAGAAATATCTTGTTCTTTAAAAATAAAATGAGCCATATTAAGTTTCTCAATCATGATAGGAAGGTCGCTTAGTAATTTTTTTTGAAAAAAGAGGTTTGAAAATAGTGGGTGCTTATTAAACTTTAAAAAGATTTCTTTAGCTTTTTCTATAAAAACATGTGCGGTATTAGCAGATTTATTTATATAATCTGGTGCACAAACTGTAGGAAGACCATAGAGTTCGGTCTTTTTTGATCTAGTTAATATCTTTGTTTGATTTGGATTAAAGTGAGTAAAGTTACTTACTGAAAAACGGAGATAATCTGAATTTAGGAGGATTGCTCCATTTTGGTTTTTTCTTTTTATTTTTGATTGAAATACAGACATTATTTTTTCAAACTCTAACTGTAACTGTGTTTCTGCTATTGGCTCAATTGACAATTGCTTGTAAAAATTATTATCTTTCATTTTATTTTTTATATCTTCATCTAAATATTGATAAAAATTACTCAGTAATGGTAAAGGAATATTATAATGCTTTAACCTTGAAAAAATATTTATATACTCTAAATTTAATAGCCAGTAATTTTTCAAATAAATGTCACTCAATTTTTCACCCTCTTTTTCTTCTTAAGTCTTCCCTTAATTCTTTGCATGTTCTTTGTGGTGGTAATAATTGCACAAATTCATTTTTTTCTTCTGCAAATAACTGCGCATGTATTGAATGGGGAGTAATATAATTGATATCTAAAATTTCATCTAAGGGATAAAAATCCCAATAGTGATTTAATCTCCAAAAGAAGCGTGCATCTCCTATCCGGTAAAACTGAGGATCTTCATCCCAATAAGAATTCCACCTTTTTTCAAGAATTGGTAAAACAGATGCTCTATGCATAATAGAACAATGATCAATTGTACATGGAGCATTATTCGTAATTTTTTTTGCAGGTCTCTCAACCGTTTTAATAGGCATCTCTGTTTCATCTATATGAATCGTTTTTGATGCAGAATAAATAATTTGAACATCTTTATTCTCATCAAGATAACTAGACATCTTTTTAAGACGTTCTTCTTCATATTGATTATCATCTGTAATATAAGTTATATATTCTCCTTTAGCATGCTTAAGTGCCTCATTAATTAAAGCGGCATATCTTACTTTTTTTGTCCTTTCAGAAATACGAGCTACATTACTTTTATAAAAATGTACATTTTCATTATTTATGAATGGTTGAATCACCTTCTGGGTCATTTCATCTGAATCATCATCCATTATAAAAAGCTCGAAATCTTGAAAGGTTTGGTTTAATACACTTAATATAGATTTTTCAACAAACGCAGGCTTATTGTAACTTGTCATTATAACTGAAATTTTAGGCAAATCTCTCTCTCCTCCTTATCAATAAATACAAAAACAGTTACGTTATTATATAAATAGAAAGGACAAACCGTTCCGATAATTTTAAAAAAGGTTTCTTTATCTATAAAAAATTAATAGCAGTATTTATATTCACCCATGTCTCTTTTTTCTCCACTATAGTCCATACCATATCTATGAAAAAGTCATAAATTATTTAAGTATAAAAAAGAAAGTGTCGATAAAGCTTTAATTATTAGATTTCACTAGAAAAACACATTCAATATTCTCAATAGAGGTGAAGACTTTGCAACCCCAAATATCAATTATCCTTACTAGTTATAATAAGCCATCATTAATTAATCAAGTTATTGAAAGTGTTCTAATGCAAACTTATAAAGAATGGGAACTTTTTATTATGGATGATAACTCCTGTCCAGAAACTATAAATGTCATAAAAAATTATCTAGAGGATCCTCGAATTACTTATACGAATAGTTTTATACAAGATGATGAACGATATAAAACTACAAGATATGCAACACTTATCAATGAGGCACTACCATTAACTTGTGGGGATTATATTTGCTATTTAACAGATGATACTATATACCTTCCAAACAGATTAGCTGAAATGTTGTCTTTCTTAGAAAAACATCCTGAAATTGATGTAGTCTACTCTTCCCAATACGTAAAATATGTTGATTATAACCTACAACCTACAAATGAATTTGTGAGAGAAGCTTCGGAAATTTTATATACAGCTGCTAATGTTGTAGATCATTGTTCAATTATGCATACTAGAAGAATATTATTAAAAGTCTATGAAAAGTACTGTGGATATTGGGATACAAATCCTTTATATTGGTTTGCTGGAGATGCAATGTTTTGGAAACGCCTAAATACATTTCAACCTTTTTATCCCATTAACAAAGTGCTCGATATTACTTTTAAAACACCATTCTCTTTCCAAAACCTATATGCTAACCTCCCTTCAAAAGATTTAAATGGTATTTTATTTAGTAATTCACAAGGTAAAGTATTTTTAATTGATAACTTTAAACGCAGGCTTATTTCGAAAGATATGCTTTCTTACTTCAAATATAATCAAAATGAAATTGTCTTAATTCCCGATCCATTTATCTACAAATATACAGAAGGGCCCCCCATAACCCTTACAGAGTCAATTCCAAATCTACGGGTTGTGCAAAGTGAAAAAGGAGAGTTATTTTATATAGAAAATAATCAAAAACGTCCATTTATTGACACCATTGCATTTCGCAAATTTAAATTTTCAGTTCAAGAAATTATTAAAGTTTCACAACGTAGTTTAAATCAATTTTCAGATGGACCACCTATTTATCCAAATTTATCTCGTCACGCGGTTTTACCAGAAGGAAAAGTATTTATCTACCATCACAATTATTTCATCATGACAGATTATATGCTTCATCCCATAGATAAAGATATATTGCAAAAACTATATTTATTAAAGAACTGTATACCGATTTCAAAGACCAATTTATCCTACTTTAAGATGGGCCCTCCTATTTCATCATACCCCTCTTACCTAGCTGAAAAATACTTAGAATAGTACCAAGAAAGAGTATTATCAATAAAACAATAGAAGAAGGTTCTGAACTAAGTACTATGCTTGCCTATAGTATTGAATTAAACGAACTGTTAGAAAATGAACTAAATAAAAGTCCATATTGTTCTACTAGCATCTCCTAATAGGGTGATAGAATTTATTTAGATGATCAAAGATTCTTCTTAACTTGTAAAATAAATTATCATAAAAAGAGGACGCAAATAAAAATGCGTCCTCTTTTTATATCAAATCAAACTAATCCATTAAAATCCTTTTCATGAATCCGAATAAGTAATGTTTTTAAGAAAAACAAGATCTAACATCTTAGCTGTTACACTAAATAGATTTACATAATTCACAACTATGACAAGTATTACATATCGCTTAAGTTTCGTTACCTTTTTCTGTATATAATGATAAAAAAATTGTGAACTTTTATCGCATTATGCAAGACATTTAATATCAAATATATTACTTTTACTATGAATTAAATGTGTTTATAGGACTTTTCTAGATAAACAAGGTGCTAAATTAATTCTTAAGAAGTCATTACTATTTCATTTATCTAAAAATTGAAAAAATATGTGTAGATAGATATCATCTTAAATACATATATAATTAACTTTAATTTTCTGACAAGATTTCACATAATTCTTAAACTAATTTTTTACGTGCATTATGAAAAAAATTGCACCGTGTCAGTCTTTAAAAGATTATATATCATAACTTTAAGAGAGGAAGAAAAACTATGAAGATGAAAAGAAAAATCATTATGACAACAGCACTTGCCGCTACGTTAGCTACAGGTGCACTACCTACTACCTCGGTGTTTGCTGCAGAAAAAGAGGCTCCTATTCAACACAAAGAGGCACAATCGAGTATTCAACCTTTGGCACAAAATAATTTGGAAACAGCCGTTCAAGCTGCCTTAAATGGTCCAGAAGTCAAAAAAATTAAAGTATTTGAACATGAATTTAATGTAAAAGAAATAGAAGTAGTAAACCTAGGTGCAGGAAAAAAATATGTTAAGGGGCAAATTTCTCATCATTTAAGTTTTCGTCCAGATGATCAATTTTATTATGAGTTTACAGTACAAGATGGAAAGGTACTAGATAAACCTGTATTTAATATTGATAGAGGTGGTTGGACACCATTTGCCGCTCCACTTTTATCAATTCTTGCTGCGTATAATGGAATTCCAGTTAATCCAAATGATTTAAATACACTTGGTCAGCAAATTGGTAAAGTTATAGATGGAAGCTGGGAACATGCAGCCCAATCAATTGCAACTGTAGTTAGTCTAAGTTTTAATGAGTAGAATTTTTCAATTTTTATTAGCAGTGTAGAGATCCGCTTTTTGTAATCAGCCTTGTTATAAGAGATTCTAAAACAGCTATTAATAAATTTTTACCACTCAATCACATTATCTTGATTTGTTTACCACCTTATTATTCATTATATGTCACAAAATGGAAGTCTTTTTTAGGACTTCTGTTTTGTTTGTATTCAATGCAATAAACAGTTGTTTTTTTGGGAGGCTATACTTCGATTTTTCAATAATCCATTTGGCTATTAGAGACAATTTATAATAACAAATTATTAAAGTCTCAAATAACTTACTCCCCCTATTGTTAATTATTTTCAAATACAAAAATTTATTATCTTAAGAATGAAAAACAATAAATATAGTAAAAAATCATCTAACAATTGTTTAAAGGTCAGGAGAGAAAAAATGAACAAAATAAAAATGAGAAATTTCTTTAAAATTAGTATCCTTACTTGTATTACACTAGCAAGTTTAAGTACACCATCTACTATTTTAGCTAATAGTCATCCAGGTTACTCCTATGAATCCAATATAGGGTATCAAAATCCATCGTGGATGGCGAAAATAGAAGATTCAACAAAAATAAGTGAAATATCTATTCCAGGGACTCACGGTACAATGGCTTTACATGGAGCAAGTTTTATTGATGAAAATTTGACAAGAAATCAAACTATGAGTTTATCCCAACAATTAAATTCCGGAATTCGATATGTAGATATGCGTGTTAAACGTGTAAAAGATTCTTTTGCAATGTATCATGGTGTTGTAAATCAAAAAGCTGTGTTTGAAGATGTATTGAAAGAGACCATTCAATTTTTAAAAGCTCATCCAACAGAAACAATATTAATGCGCTTAAAAGAAGAAACTACTCCTGAAAATGGATCTCTATCATTTGAGGAGATATTTTTAAAATACAAAAACGTTAATGCTTCATATTTTTGGGATCCTAATTCCGTACAAACTTCAGATAGAAATAATCCTACTTTAGGAGATACCCGCGGGAAAATTGTAATCTTACAAAACTTTACATCCACTCAATTGTACGGAATTGATTACGAAGGTTTGAATATACAAGATAAATTTGAAATTGGAAGCGGACCAAACGAAATATACACAAAATGGATTGCGATAAAAAACCATCTACAAAATACAAATACTAACTTTAATAATGGAAAAATTTACCTCAACCATTTTAGTGGTACGGGGGGCGCAGCCGCATTTTTAAATAATGTATATCCTTGGTTTGTTGCAAGCGGAAAAGAAGGCAGAAATACTGACAGTAGTCCTAAATTGATTCAAACGAATTCCACTAATGCGTGGAGTGATTTCCCTCGCGATAGAAACGGACAAGTATACTATGGGGGGATGAATATACTTGGGACCGAACTCTTACAACAAGGCGCAATTAAACATTCTGGTATCATCGCAGCTGATTTTCCTGGTCCAGGTTTAATTGATAGTATCATTAAATTAAATGGTATACATTCAAATGAAAAAGAAATATTAATTTCGCAAATAGCATCTGAATCTAGTCCTTTATCAGGGCAACAAAATCGATCCAGCCAAAACTTTAAAATTGATAGTTTACCTGTAGGTACAAAAGAATTAAAATGGGTTATTGAGCCTTCAGAAAAAGATTATCCTTCTACTATTTCTTTCAATGTAATGATTGATGTTTCCCTGGGAATAGATTCCACTCGTTGGAAAAATATTTCACATGAATCTACGACTGAAGCTTGCACAAATACTAAATATTATATTGCAAGTCCAATTGGTGCCACTAGCAAATTCACAGTGAAAATTTACGCTATTACAAATTAGAAAAAAAGAATCCCAATGGAATTCCATTGGGATTCTTTTTTTAATTTCATTTCGTAAACATTAGGATAGCGATTAAATTTTATCCCGCGTTAACGGGCGCCCGTAAAAGCCCGATTGGTGAGGGCTGATAATCAGTGGGGGATGAACAAAACCTCCACTGATTACAGTTTCACTTTATTAACATATCATTTAATCCATTAGATAATTATATTTGGAACAGCCCTTAATTTTTAAAGAGCAATCCAAAATTGTAAACTATCTTTTTCAGCTTATCATTTATTCAAAACTGGCTTCCAAAGCGATAAAGCAAAAATCCAATTTGAGTCGCCATTTCCTTGATGATTTTGAACCGCTTCGTACACTTTCCCCTCATGTACTACTCTATCACCTTTAGTATATGCTTTTCTTGCATCCCATTTTTCATATGCGGAATTCTCTGACTTTGTTGTTACATTCAAAACATCACTTCTACTAGATTCATTTCCAGCTAAATCAACCGCCGTCACTACATAATTATACGATGTATTAGCCTTCAAATCTTTATCCATAAAGGATGTATTAGCCGCTGTTCCAATTTTATTCATAACCCCAGCGCTTTCTCTATATACAATATAATGGTCAACACCTACATTATCTTCTGACGGACTCCACATTAAATCAACAGTTGTCGATGTTGTACCCATACTATGTAATCCTTTTGGTTGAGTTGGAGCCTCCATATCGGGGATTGTATGTGTTGTCTTAACCTTCAGTTTTTCACTTTCTTTTGATATGTTTCCAGCAGAGTCTAATGCCTTTATTGTATAAGTATATTCCGTATCTGCTTTTAATTTTTTATCAATAAAAGTTGTACCTGGTACCGTATCAATTACTTCTCCATTACGTAACACTTGATATTCTTTTACACCTATATTATCAGTGGAAGCCTTCCATGTTATTTCAACACTATTGGCAGAAACTTTAGAGGCATTTAATTCAGTTGGTTGACTTGGAGCTACTGTATCAGGAGTTTCATTATTTACTAAATTTACATCAACTACATTATAAAAAGCATTTGACGTATCTGCTACATCCCATACAGCTAAAATAACATGATAACCATTACGATCAGTTGGTACATTAATTGTATGTGTTAAATTATTTGATGCAGCCGAACCGTCATGTTTCACAGTTCCAATTGGTTCTAATTCAGCACGTGTTAATGGTTTGTTAGGATCCCATCCCTTTTTTGTAATGTAATAATGCCATTTACTTGTAGAATGTGCTGCTGTATATTTCCATGTAAATGTATTTACTCCACCTTTAATTGTGTTTTTGAACCAACGATTTGATGTTTGTTGGTCAAGAATACCTCCAAACAACCCTCCTGCCGAAGCGATTTTCCCATCAATCGGTCCACTATCTGGAAATCCTTTAGGTGCTTCTAGACTTTGAGGTTCGTACATTACATTTCCACAATTTAAATTTAATACCCCATAATTCTGACTACATAAAGCAGCACGACTACTCGGCTTTTCAACAAACCCATGTGCATACGCACTTTGAGGAGCCATTGTGATTGCCGTCATGCCTGCAGCCAAAACACAAGCACCAATCCCCTTTTTACTTGTTCTTAATCTTTCCAATTTAGATGTTAATTTCAATTTCATTTTTGTCCCCCCAATATATTGCTTTCGCTAATATAATAGCAATATAAGGATAAACGAACAAATCATCAATTAATATATTAATATCTCTCATAAATTGGTACATTTATTATTATTTTTAATCTCCTATAAAAATAAAGTAAATACAATTACGCAATTTTGTAACATTATGTATTAAAAGAAGAATAAAAACTCCGTTTAATTTCACAAAAAATTCAAATATTAAAACAAAAAAATTCCTCATATAGGAAAAATAAATTTTTTATATTACAAAAAGCAAAAAAGTCTGGAAGAAACCGATTATATCCGTTTCTTCCAGACTTTTTTGCTTTTATACCACTCACAAATCCTTTAACCTTAAACATATACACTTGAGGTTAAAACACATATAATACCCCTACTAATTCAAACTAACGCTTAATTACTCATAAAATAGCTTAAGGTATCTAGCTTAACTGTATTTTCTTTATTAATAGCTATTTTCTATCCTGTATTTCCTTACTTTAAACAGATTATCAAGAGATTGTTAACGTTTAAGAAAAGAGAAAAGATTTAAAATCCCATTTTTAATTATCACATTTTAACAATTTATTATGTTATTTTTAGCTAATAAGGCACAGAAACAAAGGATGAACTTCAGTGTGCTTGAGAACGATTTTAGGGTGAAACGTTTAAAGGGTATTTTAGTACTGAGTTTTTATTAAATGTTCCTGTACCTAATATTTAAATTAACGTATGTCAAAATATTTTACAATACGAGTATTAAACGTTACATATTTTTATATAAAATGATACATTTCATCAACACACCTCTTCTGATCTTTATGATAAATATAGAAAATTCAGCTCTTTAGGATTTAATTTTAGAATTCTCATAAAAGTATATAATAGATTAGACACATAATTGTCACAAATTAATAGTTTATCTACTTTATGATTACCTATGAAAACTTTATTACCACTTCAATATTTACTGCTAAACTAAAGCACTCTATACCTACAATTTCTTAAAACCCTTTTAAATAATCTTTCAAAAGAGTCGATAGTTTTATATTTTTTATTTTTTTATTGTACATTTGTACATTTGATGTTAGGATTATGCCTATTAAAATTGAATCCTAACGATTCTTCTTTATAATCTCCATGTTTTAATTGTTAAATAAAAATATAGATTCTGATATATATTTAAAATCAGAACGAAAATGTCGTTATTTTACAATGATGTCGTGGAATACCTTTAGAATGGAAAGATATATGCAACAACGTGTTAAGGGGTTACAGGGGGAACAAAAATGAGAGACTTTTTTGATGATAAGTATAAAAATATTGAATTGAAAAGGAGGTTAATAAATTTAATAAGTGAAATTAGCGAATTCAAAGGAAAATTAGCTGCTTATCAGGAACAAAACAAGGACATATTTAATAGCTTAGAAAAAACTATACCACTACATTACATAAAAAATTTCACAACTATTTACGAGGATATAAAAGTTCCTAATAAAAGATTAAAAGAACTTATTTTAGATGATATCGTACCTCAAAATATTTCGGAAGATGCTATTTTTTGCTATTATCAAACACTTTCTTTTGTACATAAAAACTCCTGTACTTTATTAATCAATCCAGCAACTATACAGGAATTACATTTTCAACTAATACATTACATTACCTCTGACAGTGCCAAATGGCGTGAAAAACCTTTTATTATTCCAGGAATTCCAGAACATGGAATGCACTTGAATAGTTACCGCATTCTTCCACATGAACTTATTCCACAGTTTATGGAGCAATTATGTGATCAATACAACTCATTAAATACTAGTAAGGGGCTTCATTCACTTTTATTAATAGCTCGTTTTATATTAAATTTTTATTGCATAGTCCCTTTCAATCAAGGTAATAACAGGTTGGCATTTATGTTAATGCAATTGCTGTTAATTAAGAGTGGACATACATTTGTAAAATATGTATGTTTGGATAAATATATTAAGAAACATGAATCTGATTATTACAATTCGATTTATAAATCTTCGGTGAATTGGTACTGCGAGGAACATAATAATAGCTTTTGGTTAAAAACGTTTTTAACCATTATATTAGAGGCTTACAAAGATCTTCATAACACAGTTCTAGATTCTATATGTAAACATACTAAAGTTGAGAGAATTCAGGATTTTATACTTAAACAAAAACAACCCTTTACTAAAGAAAGTATTCGTAACACTTATCCAGACATTGCAGAGAGTACAATCAGTAAGGCTTTAAATTCCTTGCAACTGTTTGGCCATATTAAGCTAGTTACAAAAGGAAGAAATGCAAAGTGGATTAAAATTTGACCATACTTTCAAGACACCTGAGGTTCAAAAATTCAATAATAACTTTATCATTGAATTTCATTTTAATTTTAAGCTATTATTACTTTTTTAGTTATTTCTAATTCCAACAAAACAGTTTATAGGAAAAGGTCCGCTTCCCTCCGCCTTTTCCTATAATAAAATTAAATATAAACATAGAATAATTGTCGAAAAAAGTCGCATTTTAATATTTTTTCTTTATTTTCTGGTTGTAAACGTTTCACTTTCATGTTACCATCTTAATCAAACAATAGATGGTAACATGAAAGTATTTCTTTCCCTTAGAAACATATAAACGTACGGTAATATCAAGAAAATAAGGCCAAAGAAATATTTGATACCTACCAAAATAATTAATAGGAATTTTGTTGCGCTATTTTTTCTGATAATTAAGAAAATGCATTTTGTCCCTAAACAAAATTTGTTAGTGCGCAAAATTCAAATACACTAGAACACCCAAATAAATGAAAAATGAATTCTTCCTACAAAATTTAGCTGATTAACATAAAGACATCTAAATTACTACCTTTATCGCCATCTATTGTTGACAACATATTTACCAACTAAAAAAGAACCTATCAAGGGTTCTTTTTATTATAATCATTCAAATTTCAATTCTATCTTAATACTTAAATTTCCACACAAATTACATCTGCTTTTTGCTCTCAATTATTGAATTAATAATATAGCACATCAAATTTATTAATTCTTATCTCCAATTAGTTTAAATTAGTGAATAAAATTCAATCATATAAAAATAATAAATACAACTAATCGTTATATATTAAAGAGGTGTCAATTTTGTCCTTAAATGAAGAGACCTTAGAAACTACGACAGATAAAACCATTGAAAAGATCCAAACAAGTAACTTAAAACAACTTAAAAATACACTAGATAATATCTTTGATATTAGTGCAGATTTAATTGAACATCCTTTGCAATTAAAAACAAACACGAATATTTTACTATATTATTTTGAAGGCCTTACAGATGGTGTTGCATTAAAAACCAATGTTGTTACACCATTATTACAAGAAGTAAATGAAGACAGTCAAATATTTAATTCTAATATTATTGCTACTCATACCAAAATAGTATATACATGGAATGAAATTAAAGAAGGGTTACTTGAGGGGCAATGTGTACTGTTTATGGAGGGAGAAAAGCGGTCACTTCTAATAAACACAAAAGGCTGGGCAGAAAGGGCGATTCAAGAGCCAATTTCAGAAGTTACTATTAAAGGATCCCATGATGGATTTATTGAAAATGCCACAAAAAATATAGGTCTTATTCGTCGATATATTCCTTCTACAGAGTTAAAGATCAAAAAGCTGACGATTGGAGAACGAGCCACTTCTATAGTCTATTTAATTTACTTAGGTGATGTAGCAAACGCAGATGTAGTCCAAGAAATAGAAACTAGAATCTGTAAAATCAAAACAGATGCGGTATTAAGTATTGGAGAGCTATCTAATTATACAAAAGATCAAAATTGGACTCCTTTTCCACAGGCTTATTTAAGCGAACGCCCAGACGCCATTTCAAATCATATACTTGATGGGAAAGTAGCAGTGTTAATGGATAGATCACCTGGTGCAATGGTTGTTCCTATGAATTTGATTGGATTTTTTCAAACCCCAGATGACTATAATATTCATTGGCTCATCGCATCATTTTTTCGCTTATTACGATTTGCAGGATTTATTATAGCTATTTTTTTACCCGCATTTTATATTGCTATAGTCTCTTTTCACTTTGAAATTATTCCTATAGACTTATACACTTCTATTGCAACATCAAGAGTCAAAGTCCCTTTCTCCCCCTTATTGGAAGCTTTTATAATGGAAATTACACTAGAAATGCTACGTGAAGCTGGCATTCGCTTACCACAACCAATTGGACAAACTATTGGAATCGTTGGAGGGATTGTAATTGGACAGGCGGCTGTTCAAGCTGGTCTTGTTAGTAACGTTATGGTTATTATCGTATCTATTACAGCCATTGCTTCATTTATTGTTTCTAATTATGATTTATCAAGTTCTATACGCCTTATCCGTTTTCCAATGATGTTATTGGCTTACTTTTATGGGATTGTAGGTATTGTTAGTGGATTAATGCTTTTATTTGCTCATTTTGTTTCACTAACTTCCTATGGTTCACCATATGGAATGCCAATCGCACCATTTCGTCTCCAAGAGTTAAAAGATTCTTTTGTAAGATTTCCTATTTCGATGATTACCACCCGCTCGAGTACAGGACAGCCGAAACAAAGAAAGAAAAAAGAAGGTGGTTAACATGGGAAATCTTAAGTTCCAAAAAGTAACTTTATTCGAATTTATTATTTTCATTCATTCGCTTCAACTTGCATCTGGTATGTTAATTATGCCAAGCCCCCTTGCTACTAATGCTGGCACAGATGGCTGGATTTCGATCATTCTCGGATGGATAGTTACTTCTATAATCGGGGTATTTATTATATTAATGTTACAAAAAAATCCTAACAAAAATTTCTCACAAATCTTAAAAACATACTTTGGTAAATGGATAGGGACAATTCTTTTTCTTGCATATGCCTTTTATCTATTTTTTGCTGGATTTAATACTTTATTAAAGGCAACCGATATTGTAAAAGTGTGGATATTCCCTTCCACTCCTGCTTATCAAATCACCATATTATTACTATTACCTTTTATTATTTTAACCCTGAGTGGGTTAAGGGCTCTTACTAGTTATTCTATGCTTGTTTTCTTCTTCACTACTTGGATGCCACTATTTCTTCTTTTTTCACTAAAGACTAACTACAATCCTTTACACCTACTACCTATATTTAAAGAAGGATTATACCCTATTGTAAAGGCAACAAAAGAAACCATTACTCCTTATGCTGGCCTAGAAATTGCATATTATATATATCCATTCTTACAAAAAAAACAAAAAGCCATAAAAGGACTACTAATAGCGAATACTGGAACCATGTTTTTCTATCTATATGTTACTATTCTTTCTTATATATATTTTAGTCCAGAGGGGATAAAAGACGTAATCTGGCCAGTATTTCATCTGTTAAAAGGGGTTCGTTTTTCTTTCATGGAACGATTAGAAATTATATATATCGCTTACTATTTAATTGTATTTTCCACTACGATATATCCGTATTTATTTTTCAGTTTTGAATCTGTGGCCATTTCACTTCAAAAAAACGCCCGCAATTGGGCGCTGCTTGCTTTTATGTTATTTATAGTTGGCCTATTTATTTTCCTAAATCCCGATGTGGATCAATATTTGTTTATATATTCTCTTATGGATATCTTAAATGTCGTTTTCTTTATTCTATTACCAATCTTATTTTTCGCTTACAGTATTCTTTTTACTTGGATTACTAGGAGGAAACAACTTTGATTCGAAAATGGATATGGATTGTAATTTGTTGTGTATATATAATTGGTTGTAGTCAGAGAATTCCTCTTGAGAAGGTTTCATTAATCCTGTTAATTGGCTTGGATAGAACCCCTAATGGAGACATAAAAGTTGGAACAAGCATACCACTCTTTCATCATAAACAGCAAAAAAGTACTATAGAACATTGGACACAAGCATCAACTGTATATACTGGATTCAGTAAGATAGATACGAAGTTAACGGGCTTTATGACAGCTTCCAAAGCTGAAATCATTTTAATTGGAAAAAAATTAGCGCAAGAAGCAAATTGGTTGCAGGAGCTTGATTCTTCTTACCGTGACCCTTACGCTACCATTAATGCTAAAGTAGTACTTGTAGATGGACCTGCAGAACAAATTTTTACAATTCATAAGCCTAGTAAACCATCACTTTCATCTTATATAAATGGTGTAATCGAATCGTCAATTCAAAATAACCAATCCGTCTCTTCTACAATTCAACAATTAATGAGAGAACAAAATGAAGAAGGAATGACGCAAACTGTTCCAATTATCAAAAAAACAAAGAATGAAATCGATACAGTAGGAATTGCATTTTTAAATCGAAAAGGGAAATATTTAACTCATATCCCTAAAAAAGATGTTAAATTTTTCAATCTTATAAATAAGCAAAAAAGTAGCGGGCGAATGATACTACACCTTGCGCTTCCTCCTAAAAAGTCCAACAAAAAAACAAACACTTCTATATTCGTACAGAACGCGACAAGGAAGGTAGTTGTTAATTTTCAAAACGGAAAGTTTGTATTTAATCTCGATATTTACGCTAATGTAGCTTTAATAGAAAAAACCAATCCGAATTCAATTAAAGGGCACTATGATAATAAAAAAAATATAAATAATTTAAAAAGTGCTATTCAAAAAGAAATTAATAATAATTTACAAAATATGTTATATGAAATACAGCAAAATAAAATTGATCCAATCGGATTATCCCAATATGCTAGAGCATTTCAATATAAAGAGTGGAAAAAAGTAAAAGGAAATTGGTTGCAAGCGTTAGCAGAGGCTAAAATAAATGTAAAGACACACGTCAAAATAAAAGATACTGGAACCATTAGAAATTAGACTAGTCTATTCTTCTGCTTAAAATTATTTCTAAGTGGAATTTTCCATCTTCTATAATTATTATGTAAAAGATAATAACTCAAAGAAAAATCTACTGGTTAAATGCTAACCAATAGATTTTTCTTTTTTATCTAAGGATTCTTTTAAAGGCACAACAATTTTACTGTAGTAATCAAGAACTGGTTTCTAATTTAAGTTACTGGAGAGTATAATCCCTACCAGCTTTCATCCCAATAGCAACTCAATGATATAACATTAAAGATATAATCCCTTAACTTAGGGATTTTGACTTTTCAAATTTATACCAATGTCTTAGCTCTATGTACTTTGATATATATGTCCACATCAATATGTTATTGCATCATATACTGAATAGATAATTTAAATTACTTTTAAAAAGGATGATGAGGATGAACCTAGATGATATACAAAAATCCTATGGCGTAATTGTAAGTTTAGGAGGCTTGTGTCAAGTCACTAACCAAATCAAAAGGCACCATTTAAGAACATTTTCTGGACCTTTAGATTGGTTTTATTATCCATCACTTTCAGATGTAAACGGATTACTTCAAAATCGATTTGAAAAATTTATGAAGTTGGAAAATATGGTCATAGAAGGTTCAGAAAGTTACGGTCTTATTGAATCAGAATTTGATAATCAAACTAAATGGGCAGAACGAATTACCTATTGTATAAAGGACACTTATTATAATTGTTTTTCAATGCATGACTTTCCTATTGACTCAGAAAAGGATTGGAAATCAACCTATCCTTCTTTTAAAGTTAAATTAGACACTAGAATTAATCGATTCCTTGAAAAAATAAATAGTAGTGAATCAATTTTATTCATTAGGATTTGGGGAAATCGAGATGAAGCGGTTGAATTAAAAAACGTATTATCCGAAATTACAAATAAAGATTTTAATATTCTTATTGTCAATTTTAAGGAGGATATATCTAATATCGTTGAACAAAATTGGGGAATATCGAGGGTTTGTTCAATTGAACTCCCACGTTATCAGGATAGATGGGAAGGTGATGATTCCGATTGGGATTATATTTTAAATAAAATAACATTAACTTAATACTTTTCTTCTTACTTTTAACATGATTTTTCTAGTAAATTAAAATAGGTGTAGAGAAATAAAATTCCCATCTAATTGATACACACTTAATTAATAAACCGTTCATATAATAACTCATAAGTCCTTCTTTATTGAATAAATGGTTCTTTACAAAATTGATTCCATCACTAGAGCACCTTTATACGGTGCTCTTTTTTAAATTTGTAAAATCTACAATGTAATATTTGTTCACTCTTCCTTTAAATAGTTAATTTCCTTCTTAGATTTTTCATTATAAGCTTCTTTAATTCCCTTGATCTCCCTCCCCTTCTTTTATCTTACAAACAAGTAATTTCTTTCATTAGTATTAAATAAAGCATTGATTTTAGAATAACCTAATTTACATAAGATTGAGAATAAACTACAGTGCGTATTCTTCACGTTTAATCAGCATTTGAATTATAAATCTAACATATATTTTTTAGTTGATTGTCATTATGGTACAACCGTGTATACATTTATCAAACAAACTACATAGTTTAAATTAGTAAAATATATAGAGAGGAAGGAAAGAAATTTATGAAAGTCATAATTTTGTGTGGCGGAAAAGGGCTTCGGATGCAAGGAATTTTAGAGGACATTCCCAAACCATTAGTTCGAGTTCAAGGAAAGCCTCTCCTCTTGCATATAATGAATTGGTATAGAAAATATGGACATTCTGATTTCATTTTGCCCCTAGGATATAAAGGTGAGAAAATTAAAGAATATTTTATGGACTTTAGCTGGAAAGAGAATGACTTTAGTTTGAATTTTAAAACCGATCAATATACGCTACTTCAGGAATTAGAAAATTGGAATATACACTTTATAAATACAGGAATTGATACAATGACCGGGGCAAGGCTAAAAAAACTTGAACCCTTTGTACAGGATGAAACCTTTTTATTAACTTATGGCGATGGATTAGCAAATATAGATATTGATCAACTAATAGCATTCCATAAAGAAAAAGGAAAAATTGCTACATTAACTGGAATTAAAAAAAATAGTCAATATGGCCTATTGACGGTCGAAAATGGAATTGCTATTGATTTTAAAGAAAAACCATTACTTGATGAAGTAATTAATGGCGGTTTTTTTGTATTTAACAAAGAAATATTCGATTATTTAGGTGATAGTGATGATTGTGTTCTAGAAGAAGATCCTCTTCGCAATTTAATAAAAGACAATGAACTCGCAGTCTATGAACACAATGACTTTTGGGCTAGTGTCGATACACCTAAAGATTTAAAAACTGTAGATGAAAGTTGGAATCCTAATAAATTTTAGTGGAGAGGACTGAATAAACATTGAACTCTAATGATAAAAAAATAAGTTTACCTCGATTGTATATCCCCTCTAATGAGAAAATAGTTAACCCGCTTTCAACAGGAATTAAAGCTTCAAATCTCTCCAAAAAAAATACTCAAAAAAGAATGAATCCCCAATTCTATAATCAACAACATGATCTAAATAATCATTTCTGTGTCATTGTAGGTAATGAATATGTCTTGAAAATCATTGCTTTACAGCAATCATTAATGCAGTACTCAGAAAAATTCACGTTGTGGATTTGTTGTATAGACCCTTTTGCATATTCACTATTAAAAGAAATGAATTTAATTAATGTAAACCTGTTACAAGTTGAAGAATTAGAAGATAGTGAACTAAAAGCAATTAAAAGAAAAAGAAAAGTAAATGAATATTGTTGGACTTTAAAATCTGTCTTGATAGAATATTTATTGGTCAATTATGATTTACCATCTATTCTATATTGTGATGGTGATTTATGCTTTTTCTCTGATCCTAATATTATTTTTGAGGAATGGGGTGAATACTCTATTTTCCTTACCCCCCAAAGAGATCGTGATTGGGTAGAAAAAATGTATGGAAAATATCAGGCTGGGCTAATTGGATTTAAGAATGATCTCTATGGACTAAAAAGTGTAAGATGGTGGAAAAATAAATGTCTAGATTGGTGCAGTGCCGAGGCTGAGGAGGGGAAATTTGGAGACCAAAAGTATTTAGATTATATCCCTATATATTTTCCAAAAGTAAAAATTTCAAATAACTTAGGTATAAATGCTGCGCCTTGGAACTGTATATATAATAACGATTATAAAATTGACAAGACTAAAAACGATGTATTTATTGAAAACGACAAACTAGTTGTTTACCATTTTGCATGTATTACTATCTTTAATGAAAATGATTTTGATCTTTGGTCTTTAGGAGCAATTTCAATACCCAATAATATATTAAACCATATTTACACTCCGTATTTAGAGAGAATTCAATTTGTTTTAAATCAATTAAAAAATAAATTCAATAAAGATACTAAACAATTTTTAAGTAAAAAAGATATAAATAAAGCTCAAACCTTATATAAAGATTCACAATTAAGAAGAAAAATGAATCAATCCAATCATTTTATGAACTTTTCCATGATTATAAGTAAAGAACGATTAATTCAAGGATTGACCTCTTATTATTCCTTAGAAAATTTCAACGCTAAATTTACTGTATGGATCTGTTGTATGGATGATTTAACTTATCAAATATTAGAGACATTAAAATTAAAGCACGCCATACTAATTCCGGTAAAAGATATTGAAAATCATGAACTCCTCAGTATAAAAAATGATAGAAGTTTACAAGAATATTGTTGGACATTAAAAGCGCCCCTATGTCTACATGTCCTTAGTCTTTATCCGGAAGTTGATCACATTATATATTGTGATGCTGATATGTATTTCTTTACAGCACCTAATATCATTCTTGATGAATGGTGGAAATACTCTGTATTCCTTTGCCCTCAAAGAAGCTCTACTGAAATTGAAAACATACACGGTATATATCAAGCTGGTTTAGTAGGCTTCAAAAACGATCAAAATAGCAAAGAAATTTTAACATGGTGGAAAGATAAATGCCTAGAATATTGCAATAATCATTATGATGTTGAAATGAATAGATGGGGTGACCAAAAATATTTAAATCACATTCCTAACATCTTTTCTAATATAAAAATCATGACTCATAAAGGTATTGATGCAGCACCTTGGAATGTCATTTTAAATAGCAGTTCTATATCAAAAACAGATAAAAAAGTTTTTATTGATCAAGATGAATTAATAGCTTTTCATTTTGGAAGTATGCAAATTATTAATCCAAATGAGTTCGATTTATGGAAACAAGAAACTTTAGAATTACCTCCAGAAGTTTTAGATTATATATACATTCCTTATATTGAACAATTGAACAAGACATGTCATACCCTTCATAATACTTTTCAAAAATCCCCCTCCTCTTTATTTGCTGACCAAATTGATACAACGACAATAAAAAATTATTTTAAATACTCCTCCCCTCATTACAATTAAGACTGATACTCTCCTTATTTAAAAATAAATCTTAATAAAGGATAGATTTTCACTATGATTACTTCATTTAAAAATAAAACTTTCCTTATTACTGGTGGATACGGTTTTATTGGTTCTCACTTGGCACGAAGACTTTTAAATTTACAAGCACGAATTGTTCTTTTCATAAGAACACCATCAAATTTTTGGAGACTAAAGGATATTATAAAAAATATTGAAACCTATGAAATAGATATACGAGATAGAAAACAAGTACAGGATGCAATAAAGAAAGTTAATCCGGATTATATCTTTCACCTGGCAGCCTATGGTGTAAATTCTGCCCATACAGATTACATGCATGCTATAGAAACAAATATTATAGGGACATGTAACATTATTCAAGCAGCAAAATTGGTGAATTGTAAAAAAATTATCAATTTTGGGAGTAGTTCTGAATACGGTAACAAGATGGAACCTATTCATGAAAATATGTTACTAACTCCTGTGGATATCTACGGAAGTACCAAAGCTGCTGCTACTATACTCGCCCATCAAATTGCTAGCGAAAACAGCATTAATCTTATAACATTAAGACCTTTTGGCATATTCGGAGAAAGCGAGGAGCCACATAAAATTTTTAGCTATATAATCTTGCAAGTATTACAAAACAAAGATGTAAATTTAACTTTCTGTAATCAATTAAGAGATTATTGTTATATAGAAAATATAATAGATGCCTGTATCCTAGCAGTAGAGAATACTACTGTACAAAATGAAATCTTTAATATTGGGAGTGGCACTATTTACCCCTTGAAACATTATGTAGAATTATTATTCAAACATTTGAAAACCAATTCCAGACCAAATTACGGTGCAATTCCATCTAGAACGAATGAAAGATGGGTTCCTGAAGCAGATGTGCAAAAAATAAAAAACTCTCTTTCCTGGGAACCTAGAATTAATATTGAAGAAGGAATTATAAAAACTGTTAATTGGTATAAAAATAATAAACATTTATACCTAATCCCCTAAAAATAGGGTACTAAAGGAGGTGGACTAATTGTTAAATCAAAACTTTAATAATGCTTTTTACGGAAAGACAATTTTAATTACTGGACATACTGGTTTTAAAGGTTCTTGGTTATCCCTATGGTTGAATGAATTAGGTGCTACTGTAATCGGATATTCATTGGATCCTAAAAATAAAAATGATAACTTTAACATTACTAACCTTCAAAACAATATAATTGATATTCGTGGAGACATTAGGGATTTTAATAAATTAAATAAGGTTTTTACAGATTATAAACCTGAAATTGTATTCCATTTAGCTGCCCAACCTCTAGTTAAGTATTCATATGAATATCCTAGAGAAACATACGAGGTAAACGTTGTAGGAACTATGAATGTACTAGAGGCAATTCGATTACATGAATCAGCTAAAATAGGAATTATGGTGACAAGTGACAAGTGCTATGAAAATAAAGAATGGCCTTGGGGTTATCGTGAAATTGATCCTATGGGTGGCCATGACATATATAGCTCAAGCAAAGGATGCTGCGAACTTTTAATTTCTTCCTATCGAAATTCTTACTTTTCAGAAGAAAACTTTTCTCACCACAAGAAAATAATTGCAAGCGTTCGAGCTGGTAATGTAATTGGTGGTGGTGATTGGTCAATAGATAGAATTATTCCTGATTGTATACGAGCATTAGAATCAAACAAAAAGATTATTATTAGAAACCCTACTGCTATTAGACCCTGGCAACATGTACTAGAACCCTTAAGCGGGTATTTACTCCTTACAGAAAAAATTATAAATAATGGTATCCTTTATTCAGGAGCATGGAACTTCGGGCCATCCTTAAGCAGCAATATTGTTCCAGTAGAAAAATTAGTGACAAGTTTACTAGATATTTGGGGCTGTGGGGATTGGACTGCAGAAAATATAGGCGCAATAAATTTTCATGAAGCAAATTTACTAAATCTTGACATTAGCAAAGCAAAATTCAATCTTGATTGGCAACCAAAATGGTCCCTACAACAGACTTTAGAAAATACAATAGAATGGTATAAACATTATAATTCTTACACCAGTTCTGAGATGATAAATCTATGTATTAGCCAAATCAAACAATATTGCATGCTTTGAACTACTCCCACTTACTCATACTTGCTGTGAGTTCCTTATGGAGGGAGTCTTCTTGGTTAAAATAATAAAAGACACATTAATTTTATAGTCTAAATTATAAACCTACTATACCTAAAATGATGTGATTGTCCATTAACAAAGATTTTATTTCTTCGATTATTTCAAATCAACTATTGACATTATACTGAAGAATAAAGGAATCACATATTTTTCTAGTGATTCCCTTGTTATGAGAAAATACTGTCTTGCTTTAACGACAATACAGTATATGCGATTATTAATTTATTTGTTCTAGTTATGAAAAAATCTATTCCTGTCAAAAGAGCTTTCTTCAAAGAAAAACTTCCTATTTTCTTCTACTTACCCTACCCGAAAAGTAACTAAGTTGAAAATTCCAATAATTATATCTACTATTATAGAATTATACTGAGCTTTAACAATTTTATAATTATCCCCTTCTTGTAGCTATTCCACTAAAGTTCATGCTTATGATTCTCTTATTTATTATCACCAATGTCGATGAATTCATGCATTGCTTATTCTATACACAAATTGCTTTTTGAATTATCTTTTCAGAATAAGTAAAGAAGGCTTTCTCTTTTATGCACTTCTCCCCTACCAGTCTTTAATTTTCCTTTAATCAACATTTAGAACAAATCTTCAAATATAATAGTACATCTTCTATAAAACAAAACCATAAGTAAGATAATTTCACTATTACAAATAATGAGATAGTCTGTTTCACCTTTTTACATTATCCAAAAAAGAACTTGTAGAAATTCTTACAAGTTCTTCTTTTGTTTTCTTTATTCTTTTCTTATTTACATACGCAAGATTTATACATTTGGTGGTGATACATACTATATGTATCCGATAAAATAATTTAAAAATTAATACGTAATTGATCCGTTTTAAGAAAAGAAAATTTCATAAATCTTCAATCACAGTTTCTAAGTTCACCTGATAGAACGTATAAAGACTCATATTATCTTTTGATAATTTTCGGATGTTTTATTATGAGTATATTCGACATAAATTGATTATTTTTTCTGAATTTTCTTGAAAAACATTGTAATATCACTCCATTTTTTCTTCTATTTTGTTATGATGTTTATAATTAAATTGGATTAGGATTTTTTTAGAAAATGGGGGCGTATATTATGAGTGTTTCAGTAAAGGGAAATGAGCAATTAACCTCTCTATTGAACGACTGGTATCGAGCAATGCTATCTCAACAAGTTATAAAAGCTACTAATCTAAAAAAGAAAATTGATGAAAAAATTAATAAGTTAAGCATTGAACCGGATCAAGAACATCAGGATCAAAATTTGTTACTATACTATTCACTACTCGAATTTCGTTACAAGGTCTTAACAGATAGCCTTGGTATTCAACAAAATAGTTTTGATACTATTAGCGATTATGATATGCCTACAGATCAATTTCTACGATTCTATTATCACTTTTTCAAATCCATTCATTCCACTTTTATATCAAATTATACTGAGGCAGAAGAACATTATAAACTAGCAGAAAAAATATTGGTAGCTATACCAGATGAAATTGAACATGCTGAATTTTACTATAGAATTGCTACTTTCTATCACCATACCTATAACAATCTCGCTTCTATCGAATACGCAAATAAATCGAGAGCAATCTTTTCAAAGTATGAAGGTTATGAAGTAAAAACAGCCTTTTGTAATAGTTTGCTAGGTGGTTGCTGCATCTATTTAAAACAGTACGAACAAGCAGAAGAATATCTACATTGTGCAATTGATTTACTACAAAAAAATAGGGAAGAAGATTCCTTGTTATATGTAAAAAATACTATGGGGTGGCTGTATTCTGATCAAAGTATGTCTACTTTAGCTATTCGTCACCTTTCAGAAGTAACAGAGAAAATCCCTACACACTTCAAGGCCATCTTCCTACAAGCTAAGGAACATTATAAATTAGGAGAACAATCAACGGCCAGCCAACTCATTGATAAGGGATTACAGATTTGCAGAAAAATTCATAACGAAGAATACACACACCACTTCTCTATTTTAAAAAGATTAAACGAAAATATTCCATTGGAAGAATTAGAAAAAATCATTCAAGAAGGAATCTTATACTTTAAGGAAGAAGAATTATGGGAATATGTTGTCGAATACGCTGAATTATTTGCCACAAAATGTAGACAATTAGAGAACCACCAAAAAGTAAGTGACTATTTCCATATTTGTTATCAAGCAAGACAAAAATCAATTGCAAAAGGAGTGTTAAAATAATGAAAAAAATTAGCTTATTATTATCAGGCATTGCTTTTATTGGGGTATTAACGGTGGGAATTTTTCAGTTTTCTAAAACAGATCAGCTTGCTACTCATGGGCATTATCCTGCTCCTTCATATAGTGTTGGCGATTATGGTGGTGCACCACCACAAATTTAATGTAAATGTATTTAAAAACCCTCCAAATGGAGGGTTTTTAAATGGGTTTTCTGCCTGTTCAATACGCGCATAGAGAGTATATATTATACTTATTTACTATGCATTTCCACTCTGTAACAAGATTCTAGCATTCTCTCCTAGAATCTCAACTTAAATCTTAAATCCACCAATTAACTCTTGAAGTTCTTCTGCCATCTGTGCTAATTGTATTGCTGAAGAATTTATCTCTTCCATAGAAGCATGTTGTTCCTCAGATGAACCAGCAATCGTTTGCATACTTGAAGAATTCTCTTTTACAGCCATAGCTATTTGATCAATCGATGTATCGACTTTCATTGCATCAGTAGTCATTGTATTAGATAGTTCCACCATACCATGCACTTTTGACACAATATCATTTGCAGATTTTGAAATCTCATAAAAACTTTGCTTTGTATCGTTCGCAACTTTAATTCCCGACTGTACCTCTACTCCCACTTCATTCATAGCTTTTACAGTCTCATGTACGTCTGCTTGTATTTCCTTAATTAAGCTTCCAATTTCCATCGAAGATTCGGATGATTGCTCTGCTAGCTTCCTAACTTCATCCGCAACAATTGCAAACCCTCGACCCTGTTCTCCTGCTCTAGCTGCTTCAATTGCTGCATTCAATGCTAATAAATTTGTTTGTTCCGCAATATTTTGAATCGCTTCTAATATACTTCCAATTTGTTGCGATTTCTTATCTAATAATTTTATTACATTATCGGATTGAGAAACAGAGTGATGGATAGACTGCATTTGTGCTACAGTTTGTTCTACTAATTGTTCACCTTCATTGGCTTTTTGTTTTGTGTATATGGATGAAGCCGATACTTCAGATGCATTCTCAGCTACATATTGAATATTTCGTGTTACCTCACCAATTAATTCGGCTCCAGACTCAACTTCATTATTTTGAACTTCTGCACTGTTCGAGATTTCTTCCATCTCTTTTGTAATTTGTTCTGTCGCAACACTTGCTTGCTCTACACTAGCAGTTAGTTCCTCAGAAGACGCAGCTACATGTCCTGCAGATGTGTTAATTTGAGAAATAATATTACGTAACGACTCTGCCATTGTATTGAAACTACCACCTAATTGACCAAGTTCATCCTTTGAACGAATATCTATTTTCTCGGTTAAATCTCCTTGACTAATTCTTTGAGCTGAAATGACTAATTGTCTTAGTGGAGTAATTATAGATCTGAGTATGAATAGAATTACAATTCCACCTAACAATAATGAAGCCCCTATTATAGTGAACGTTTTATAAAAAATAGGATTAGTAGCTTCTTCAATTTCTTTCGTAGGCATTACGCCAGCTATTTTCCAACCTGTTTTTTTATTTGTCTTAAAGCTTATGTTTCGATCTTCGCCATTGAGGCTATAAGTAATTACTCCATCTTCTGTCTTGTACAATTCATCCGCTAAAGTTTTCTCTAATTTCTCTCCAGGCTTTAGTGATGGATGAACAACTATAGTTTTATCTTGACTAACTATAGATACAAATCCTTGCTTTCCAATTTTTATCATTTTGGATGTTTTTACGATATCTGTAATATTCAAATCTACGCCAATGACACCACTTTTATCTGCATTTTGCTTTGCAATTGCAATTACCATATTTCCTGTAGACTTTGATTTATAGGGAGATGAAACAATAATCTCTCCATTTGCTTTTACTGCATCCTTATACCAACTACTTTCTAACGGATTAAACCCTTCTGGTATTTTGCCAACAGGTGCATGAATAAATTGATTGTTACTGGATGCCGTATAAATCGTTTCTATCTCTGGATGTAACTGTATATATTGATCAAATTTACTCTGTACATTTTGCGATTGTTCAGGATTATAATCCCCTTGTGTGAGTACCTTTGCAAAATGAGTGACATCTGTATGCTTATTTTCTAATTCATCATCAACAATCTTGTCTAAAATACTTATATTATCTTTTGCTGATTGTAGAATTGTTTCATTAAGATCTGTTTTTGCTTTATTATAAGATGATACTCCTACGATAAGGCTTGGTATAATTAATATTGCTATAAATGCCATAGACAACTTCGTTTTAAGCTTTATTTGTCCCAATCTTTCTTTTATATTAAACACTAGATACTTCTCCTTTTCATTTTTACTACTTATATAGTTTATTTAAATTTTTATCCTATATTTTTCCATATTCATTTATGGTACCATTCGAAATGAAATCACAATTACATCCTATCATCCGCACTTTACCATTTAGCGATTTAAATTTCACAGGCAGAGTTTTATCTGTCCTCCTTTCGAATATGTTTTTTTCTAGATTCAGCAATTATTAGACTACGAATTATTCCAAATAAATTGGATACAACATATACTTCATTTTAAAAATAATTATTGGATTTGTTTGGATAAAAATCTAGTTTAGCGCTAATCCAATCAGATGAAATCCTTACCATAATAAATTAACTAAAACATAAATTCTAAATAGCTGAATAAAATAAATTAGAGAATTACATTGTAACACGTATATACAAGTTTGTAATATTAAAATTTAAAACTTTACTATATTTCATATGCAATATTACATGTGAAAAGCCCTATTTTTTTTGTTATACTATGCATGTGGATTTTTCATTCAAAAATCTACCCAAACGCATATTTATGTATATGCCACCCTAATTGATGAAAGTGAGAAGAATGTTTATCATTTTTCTCACTTTTTTATATTTTAACTGTTTGGTTGTACAAAAATCTTTAGACATTTTATATTTAAATCTTAGTAATCTACACCTGTGAATAGTATTATAAAAATAAACTTACAAAGAGAATTAAACTTCTAAATTTAATCTTTGGAATCATTTATTTTCTAAAAAACAATCCCACATCTTTATCAACTCATTTTAGAATATTCAAACAATAATTTTATATACATTACCTGCATAAATTATTCTTTTTCTTTTATATAAGACTTACTTTTTTACTTCTGATAAATTATTAAACATTGGATTATTATACACGTCCCCAAAAACATGAGGTATTTTGTAGGATTTTGTCTATCAATATGTATGTACACCCTTTTGTAGTGGATATAGACTGTGAGGTGTAAGGAGATACCTTACAAAATAATAAAAAGGAGATTATAGAATGAGTAGATTAACAAAATTCTCAAAGTTAGTATTTGCAACTTTAATCGCGGGAAGTAGTTTAAGCACAATTGTTTCGTCACACAGTGTACAAGCTGACACCTTAGATCCTAATTACCAAGACACTGTAAAATTTATATCACCTTCTAGTGCTAGGCCAACATTGGAACAAAAAAACACTATTGTTCCAGATGCAAAAGTTGTTAAAAACCATTATGTAAAGTACTCTAAAGCACATTTCCAAACTAAAGAAAGTATACCAAAAGAGATTTATTATTCTTCAGAAGGCTTTAAGGGCTATATACAGGCAAGTACCGTTTGGGATATGGGAGATCATTTCGCAACACTATATTCCGGAACCGTTATTCGATGTTAGACTTTTAATCCATTCTCTCCTAATGCTTAAAATGATCACTAGCTCACTGCCAATACTGTAATATCTATTGTTCAAAAAATAAACCACAAAATCCTTCGATTTCATGGTTTATCAAATATAAAGATAATGCTAAACGAATACTCTAACATTACCTTCCCCAAAGTTAATTATAGAGTATTTTCAAAAAAAAGACACTCTTGTAGTGTCTTTTTTTTATTATTTAAAAAATTACACCTACTAACATCTTATTGTTGAGACTATTCATTTATTTCAATATGATACTTTTTCATCTCGTATATGCAATAGACAATGATAGCTAAACTCCAACTGACACCATAATAATCATGTGTGTAGAAGTCATATCCCGCCTTAATACCTTTCTCTATTACAACAAATGTAAATCCTAAAGCCACCCATCTGTTAATTTTCATCTTAATAAACGTTAAAGAGATAATTATTAAAAATAAAATATTTGTAAGATGATTTATCATTAGCTCATATTTTTGAATGTATACTGCCATCATACAAGCAACGATATTAGTCGCAATGCCAAAGGCAATCATCGCCCCCCAAACCCTGTCCGAAAGTCCCATTCCTGAGTCAGTCCCTTCCTAAACAAAAATCCTTTTATTTAATTCGTTCCTTCACCCTATTCAAGGTATGCTAAATTATCCTTGTCTGATGAATATCTATTTATCTTTTCATATAGAGCAAACAAAATCTTTACTCATAATTTTTTCTTTATTAGGAAAACTATGTATAAGCCGTTTGAACTAGCGGCTTCACTCTTCTGGTAATGGGGTAGCAATTTATTGAATTGACTAACTCATTCAACCCACTAGCACCGGCAGGCAACAAAATAGTTGTCTGCCATTTTCATGTATACTTTTTCTAACTTTATTACAAACCAAGTGTGTGTTGTACTAATTTCAAAAAGGACAGAATGTCATTTTTGAAATTGTAAAAAATAAGGTCCTGTCTACTTTTGGTATAGGACTTTTTCTTTTCACATATACTATTTTTGAACCTGTTTACCAATACGTGTCCTATTGGTATCTTGAATTCCTCCTAAAAAGGGCTGCAGATACGAATGCATGCCCTTTTATTTACATTGCTACTCTATATTCGATAAAATAATTAAAAACTCAAATATAATATTACATATTTTTCTATTTAGAATTATATTAAGATTTACTTCATAGTCGAATTATGGTTTCGTGTATAATTCAGCAATATGTAAACTGTTTACCTAAAGAAAAGGCACCCAAAAGTGCCTTTTCTTCTTTTAATCTAAAAAACATTTTGCCTTTTCAGTAAGATCCAATTATCCCTCTAATCTAAACCTCATATTTAATCACGGTACTCAAGAGTTTCCATCTATTTCAATATGCCTTATAGTTTAATTTCAAATCAAATTTCCAGCAATATATTTGCTTTCTTACAGATTTCTGTCTTTTTCTTAATTCTGTCAAAATCCTCATGTAGCTATACAAAGAATATATGCTATTATGATTTTGAGAAACTATGCGTTCCCTTAACCCTGTATTTGACCCTGTATTCATTACAGGGTCTTTGTTTATTTTATTTACTTTTAGTTAATACACACCCAATTTCAGTTAAAATTGTTTAAATGTTAATTAATTTTTAAAATAATATATCTATAAGCTCTTTTAGTAAATAAAATATAATATTAGACATATATAACCAACTTGTGGCCATTATTAGTTTTCTAAATATGCACTTCATTAACACTATACAAATAGTGCTAACTATCTTAATTGAATATTAGTAATAGTAAGTATAAACATTATCAATTTACTATATATTACATTTATGTAAAAATAGATGTATGTTAAGCTTATTCAAAATCTTTCCCCTAATAAAGATTTGAAGTAGCATTTCATGATTCTCCTTACTGTTAATATGCCTTGAAAAAGAACCCTATAGGGTTCTTTTTCTTTTCATTATAACCTCAGTAAGTGCTTATTTAACATGCAAAAAGGACCGCTAATTATTTGCAGCCCTTTTACACGTTAATATACACTTGTATTACATACTTAACAATTTATTGTATTAGGTATTTATACAAACTAAACATGCTATTATCATTTAGATATATAACACTTCAAAGTTTAGAAGTATACAATAACAAATCTTTCCCAGCTTCCAGCTACATAACTAGTAGCTGTTAATTCTCTACCACCATTTGCTGATATATATCTACCATTACTTAGTGCTTGTAATACATATATCCTATTGTCTCCACCATTATATAAGATAAACTTTTCCCATGCACCAATTGATGTACGATCTGCTACTACTCTACCATTTGGCTCAAACGAAACATACTTCCCATTACTTTTAGCTTTTAAAGCGTACGTATATAATTCCCCAGTCGAAATTAATTCAAATTTCTCCCATTCATTAACTGCATTACGATTTGCTATTATATTTCCCGAAGGCTCAGCCGAAACATATTGTAAATTTGCTGCCTGTATAGCAACTGTCCAACTTCCATTAAATAAATTCACGCCTTTTAGTGAACCTGCTTTTGATAGATTGGCTGCCGATACATCATTCGATGGTGTAATCATCACTATCATTAAAACCATCGACAACACCATTAAAACTAACCTTTTTGAGATTGTATTACCACTTGCACGTGTTATGAACCTTTTCATTCCCATTCCTCCCTTAATATACATAGAACTCATATATATCATACCAAATATGTAAAATATTGTAACACTTGAGAGGATTTATCAACAAATACCTTACTATTCTGTTTCTTTTTTCTCAAATCTATAGCAATTAAACATGTATCAATTCTCAAGCACATTTTTTAAATTATTTTCCCCCTGATAAAAAAACGTAGAAATTTTTGGAAACGAAAGTATATACAAAAGAGAGAGTATTTTCATTTCACCTTTCTTTAAATAAAAGCCAAATAGCCGTTCATAATGAACGACTATTTGCATCCAACTAATACTTAGAATGTTTTTCATGTTAATCTATTTTGTTTAATCCCGTTGAAGTAACTTGATAGGTTCTTTTTTTGCCCATATATTCTTGTTTATTATTCTCAAGATTAATAAGTGTAGCGCGTGTTTTTTCCTTTACTGCTTCCCCTTCTATATGGGTAAACTCAATGTAATCTCCCACTTTTACGGGCACGGTTTGGCTTTCAGCAGTTTGTTGTCTATTCCCTACTATTTCCTTATTGTACACAACACCACCATTTGAATTCTTTACTGTAATACTTGCATACGTATTATTAAAGTAAGAATGTGGTACGCCTGCTTCTAAATTCACCTGCATTTTCTCTGTTGTCCTATTATAATCTACTTTTGCGATTTCTCTATCACTATATCCTTTTAAAGACCACCCAAAATGATTTCCATCTAAAACCGTTGTTTCTGGCATTTTTTCTACTTTCTTCAAGCCTTCTTTTGTAACTTCGTACATGCCTTTTTTTCCAAAACTTTCTTGTTTACTATTACCTACATTTATTAAAGTAGCTCTATGCACACCTTCTAGATGTGTCAGCTCAACATAATCCCCTACTTTAACTGGAACTTTTTGCGATTCAGCATTTTGTTGTTTGTTCCCATAAATATCTTTATTGTATACTACTTTTCCTGATGCATTTTGTACTTTAATACTCGCATATGTTTCATTAAAATAATGATGTGGTACGCCTGCTTTTAAATCAATTTGCATCTCTTCTGTCGACTTATTAAAATTGACTTTTGCAAACTCGAAATCACTAATTCCTTTTAGTGACCATGCAAACTGGTTTCCTTCTAAAATATTATTTTCATTAGGCATATCTGGTTTAATTGGATTAGAATCCGTACTCTTCCAAATCTCTGCTGTTAAAATTGGATATCCTAATGCAGCTACTTTTTGAATAGTATCGTTATTTGGACGTAATCCCCACTTCTCAAAGAAAGGAATCAAATTTTGTTTGGCTACTTTTGATGCTGAAATCATAAATAATTGTTTTTTATTTTCATCAGTTTGTGGAAGTTCACTTGAAGGCATGTCTCTATACAATTGATGCAATTTAGGATAGAAATCCTCTCCATATGCTAGCTGTAGTTGCCAAAGCATAACAAGCTTAACAAAAACATCACTAACTTCGTCATAATTTTTATTAGGTTGTTCTAAGTATTGAAATGCCTTAGTATAAGCACCCTCTTGTTGCAATCTAAAAGGTTGATTAGATGTAAATGCTTTTTCTACAGAAAGGCTGTATATATTATTTTGTACTTCTGTCATATTATAAAATTTCCAAGGTGATTGCTGTCTCAAATGCCCTGCCTCATGCCATGGACCCCAACCATCTTTTATAAATTTATTAATATCTAATACATATTGAATTGCATCTCCTACATATGCAGTTCGATAAGAAGTCGCATACATATAATAATCGGGAGAATGATTTTCTTCTACGTAATGAACATAATGTTTATCTACTTGTTCTTCAGATAATCCAGCTACTTTGTCTTGAATTCGAGTAGCTTCATCCATCTTTTTTAAGAGTTGTACAGGATCTGTATTAGAACCCAACAAATATTTCTTAATACGTGCAGGACTGGCCGTAATTAATACACGTTCTCCTTTTAACTCCACTGCATGTGCATTTGGATATTGGTCCAGCATGTTAATTAAATCTTGTTTCGTATGCTTTCCTAGTTCAAAGAAAGGCGTAGTCGTTCCGCCTGTTGTAATTGTTGTTCGAATGGTACCACCTTGTTGTTTATTATAAAAATAAATCATCCCCCCATTTGGAGATTGGATTGTGTTTATACCTGGTTTTAATGTAAATGATTTTATCTTAGAATCTTCTCTCCAAGAAGCATCATATGAATACGTTCCAATATATACCTGAATATCTTGATTACCTTCTACATTAATCGTTATTTGTTCATTTGGTTTTGCATATAAACCAGTTGGTTCATATGGACTAAATGCCATACTTTTTCTTTCCTGTTGTTTTATTAGCTCAACATCCCCTTTTCCTGGGACTGTAAATGTTCTATTTTCTGATTTAACTGATTTTTCACTTTGCAGTGATGTCGATAAATTTTTTTGCTGCTCCTTTTGCTCCGCAAAGACATCTGATGAAGAAATCATTCCAGTCGCAAGCATAGTTACTGTAGCAGTAGCTGCAAGTATTTTTCTAGTTTTATATTTTGAATTATTCCCCATATTATCTCCTTCATTTTTCCTTAGTACTCTTAAGGATTTTTTGTTTTCTTCTTCATGTTTTTACAATCTAAACTATTCATACTATTTAAGTTGTATCTATTACTCTATATTTTTTCATAAACATCTCCTTTTCTTTATTTATTATTGTATATAAATGTTATTTGATGACACATTAAATAACAACTTTACGATAAACTCATCGATAACAGCTTATTATGTTTTGATTCTGTATTCTAAACTTCCATCCGATTGGAGAAATATATCCAATTGGAGAAATCAGTAAATAATTTTCAACATTTAAGGGTTGGAATCTCACAAAAAATTCATAAAAATTTTTCAGTTTAAAGGTCAATTCAATTGCAACTATATTTGTTTAAACTTCCACCTTTTTTGAAAAAAAGCATCTAATTCTACTTGAATTAGATGCTTACATTTAGTCCTTAGGACAAATATTCTAAACTATTTATGTGGTTGTAAATCTTTTTTTATTACTTCCCAGAGTGAATTATCTTGAGGCACCGGTTTACCCTCTTCATCCCATTTTATTTTTCCTGTTCCCAATTCATAATTCATCCCTGTCCATGTGTCTTCACGGAATGCATAGAATGATTTATGCCAACCTTTTTGGTTGAAGATAGAAATAAGATCTTGCATGTATTGGGTAGCTCCCGGAACAGTACGGTTAATTCCAAACTCCTCTGCAATAATTCGATTAGATGATACATGATTTTTCTTAGACCATTGTTGGATTGGCTTCAAAAATTTCTCTAATCCCTGCTTATTCCACATTACAGGTTTCTCTAAGTCTCCTACTTTTACTAATCCTGGATATTGATATTCTTTATTTTTCTTTTCACCTTGACTCGTTAATTCATATGGTTCATACATATGAAATGCGTAAAGCGTTTTTTTATCCTTTACTGGTTTTAAATATTTAAAAGCCCATGGAGTAGCATATAAACCTGAATCTAAAATAATTGGTGTTTCTTGGTCTACTTCACGAATGGAATTGATTACTTTTTGATACAATCTGTTTAAATCCGCTGTCGTTCCCTTCACTTTTGCATACCATTTCTCGTAATCTTCTGTCCAAAAATCATTATATCTATTATTTTTAGCTGTTTCTGGATGTGGTTCATTTATAATATTATAACCCACCACCGCAGGATAATCTTTTAATTCCAGAGCAAGGTCCTTCCAAAATTGACTTGCTTGTTCTTGATACCTCTCTTCTTCCCATATTCTGTCGTCATTCTTGTTATTATTAAATTGGCGCCATCGATCACCAGGTAAAGATAACATTGTAAGAACAACTTTCATTCCTTGTGATTGTGCGGCATCTAAATCCGCCTTTAATTTTTCTAAATCCTCCTTTACTAATCCCTGATAGTTATCTGCATTACCTATCAGAAAATCCTTTCCAGAAGTATCTGGTTTATCCTCAAATAGAAAATCTTTATCTTTTGCCCATTTATCAGGTGCTAAACGTACATATTCAATATTAGCTTCTTTTGCACTTTTATAGTTTTCAGGTAATGACGTACTATTCATGAAATTAGTACCCTTTCTTTTCGAATCCCAAAAACTAATTTTCGAATCGCCCTTGTGGTATGTATCAGCTCTTACATTCATTTCCTGTACTCCAAAACTCATCATGCCTAATAACGCAACAATTGGCAAAATTTTTTTCACAACTTTTCCTTCTTTCTCTTTATATTTAACACACATAACATACCTTTGTTTTGTTACAGGAATATGGCAAATTTCCATAAAAGCCTTTTTAGTTTATAAGATCGCAGCGTATTCATAAAAATGAATGAGATAATTAGAACATTGCTTCATTTTCAAAGAAACAAAAAAGGAATCCTTTACGGATTCCTTTTTGCAATTCACTCTTTTTCAAATGGTACATTTTGCACCTACTTTTAGTATACCTTATAATTCCCATAAAATAAATAAGATTAACTGAAATTCACTTCAAATTGTGATAGAAAACATAATTAAGAAGCGCAGATAACTAAATATTATCCCTTTTATTAAATAAAAAAGATTAAATAATTCCCCCTCCAAACTAGGACCCCTTTACACTTTTTACAAATATTGCTATAATTAGATAAACCAAAGCATTACCCCATTAACAAAGGGACTCCATAATTGGAGTCCCTTTGTTAATTAGCTATTAAAAATGATAGCATGTGATTATTGTATAATTTCTTCCTTTTTTAGATCTGCATATTCTTCTACGAAATCCCATAAACCTTGCTTTTCGAAGTAAGAAATACTTTTTTCACTTCTTCTAAGAGTTTAATTGCTTCATCTTCATTAAGAGAACGTAAAATATTGAAATGATATACATACTCTTCATTTCCTAATTCCATACAAACTGCTAATCCTTTTTCAAATTGCTTTAAGAATATACAAGCTGGCTCTAATTCTTTTTCACAAGAAGCAACTTTCACCTCATATCCCATTAACCCAAAATACAAGGAATATAGATACTTATTTTACTTTCAAAGGCTGAAACCTTGCTGCATAACTCCTGAAAATAAAGTGAAAAGAGGTTCAAATCCATATGGATAGAACCTCTTTTCACTTTATTTCATACATATACTGATTTTTCATTTATTCATTTTGTATTGTACTTAAAAAAACAATAAATTCATCATCATTTACAGGTTTACTGTAGTAATAGCCCTGAATTAGATAACATGCATTACGTTGTAACACTGTTAATTGTTCTTTCGTTTCTACCCCTTCTGCTATGACTTTCATGTTTAAAGTATGAGCAAGTGAAATAATGGTCTGTATAATTTCACCTCCATCAGTAGAAGTTCCAATCCTATTAACAAATTCTCTTGGAATTTTCAAAGTATCAATTGGATAAAGAGGTAAATACGCTAATGAAGAATAACCTGTACCAAAATCATCAATTGATAAATGTACACCAAATGATTTTAATGCTTTTAACTTTGATAAAGTTTCTTTTTCATCTACCATGGCGATTCGCTCTGTTAATTCCAAATTAATCGAATTAGCAGGTACTCCTATCTCTTCTATGGTATATATAATGGTTTGAACAAAATCTTTCTGTTCAAACTCTATAGCTGATAAATTTATCCCCATCTTTAGATTTGAAAAGCCCGCAGAATGCCATTCTTTCAGTTGTCGACACGCTTTCTGTAACGTCCACTTTCCAATTGAAATAATCTGCGCCGTTTCTTCTGCGATAGGTATAAACTCAAACGGAGAAATCAGCCCAAGTTCTGGATGTTGCCAACGTATTAAAGCCTCTGCACCAATAACCTTACCTTCCTTACTGTCAATTTGTGGTTGATACAATAAAAACAACTCATTATTTTCAATTGCATTTGGTAAATCCTGTTCTAATCGTAATCGACGGGTTACTTTTTGAGATAATTTCTCGTCATACATACAAACAGCATTGTTACCTTTTTCCTTTGCGCTATACATAGCGATATCAGCGTGTTGTAAAAGTGTAGTAGTATTTATTCCTCCAAATGGATACACTGCTATTCCTATACTAAGAGATAAGTAAAAACTATGCTGATTTACTACGAATGGTTCTTCAGTTATAAGAAATAGAGTTTTACACAAATTCAATAGCTGTTGCTCTGTTTGGTTATGGACAATGATTGCAAACTCATCACCACCTATTCTTGCTAGAGGAATTGTCGGTGAAAGACATGTCCTAAAACGTTTGGCAACTTCTTTTAAAACCCTGTCACCAATGGAATGGCCCAGTGTATCATTAATAGTCTTAAAGCGGTTTAAATCAATATACAGGAGCCCAAATTTATCCTGTGTTTTTTGCACACGCTTAATGGATCTATCTAATTCTTGTTGGAAGAATATACGATTTCCAATCTCCGTCACCGTATCATGGAATGCAAGGTAGTTTATCTCATCCTGTTGTTGTTTCATCCTCGTTATGTCTTTTACCATTACATAACTCCCAAAAGTTTGACCTTCTATCATAATAGGAACTATAGTGACATACCAAAACAGCATGTCCTTCTCATTGTTATTTTTCACACGCAACTGTAGTGAAGATGAACTACATCGTCTCCCTTTCTTTATAGCCGCTTCCAATTCAGATTTATCTTCATCTAAAAAAATAGAGAAGCACTCTTTCCCTATTAATACAGCACTGTCTTTTCCTAATAACATACTTCCAGCCTGGTTTATATTTAATACGATACCAGTTGAATCAATCGTTAAAATAGGATCCGGATGATACTCATATAATGACTTAAATCTTTCTTGATTTTTTACCAAATCATTAGATTTGTTTATTAAATCCCTTGTTCTTTGAGATACTGTTTGTTCTAATTGATTATTAAACACTTTTAATGTTTCAGTTAAATCTTTGTTTTGCATTCGTACGATTGTATGACGAATCAGTACAAATACAAAAGCAATACAATTTCCCGTAATCAATGTAGCTGAAGACGTTTGCTCTTTCAAAGTAAAGCCAATTAAGACTGCAACTGCAAGATAAGGGAATATGCCAAGAAGTTTCTCTCCAAATGTCGGATTAATAATAAAATAATTTCTTTTAGAAGAAGCATCCTTTGGAATTGTAGCAGCAATAGCAATAAATAATAGGAAAACTCTATACAAACACCTTAAAAATATAACTGAACGCTCTGACAAATCACCTTGTAAGTAAAAATACAAATAGTCCGTAATAGCTAATCCAGTTAATACTAGGATAAAAATATACAATTTGCTTTTTGCATTGAAAATAGCAGGTCGAAAGATTAGTGTAACTCCAAGTAATAGAAGTAATAAATCTATAATCGGAAAAATAAATGAGAGAAAAACATCTCCAATTGATAAGAATAAGATATTTGCAGAAGGTTTATTAAATAAATACCACTCTAATGTAAAAATAGCAGTAACAACAATGCATAAATCACAAAGCAAATATGCTTTCTCCCATTTATTACATTCCATCATGATTTTATAAAAGAACGCAAAGAGAAAGAAGAATAAGAAAAGCAACAAGAATACATCAGAGATATTAAAATTTTTTATTGGTAATTCTACATTAAGTACTTGAAAAGCAGATATAAAATTCCCTATCAAGAAACAACCTATCGCAATAATAATGCACACCCAGAATACTCCTAACTTAATTTTTCTGGATAATATAGAATACAGTAGTGAGATAAATACAGTAGTTTCAACAACTAAAGATGATAGTCGGATATTAAAATCTGATACGAAATAAAGACTTGGAAAAACAAATATAAATATAAAGCAAAAGCTTATATAAGCTATTAAAGCCAATATCAATACATAAAATTGCACATATGCATGTTTACGCAATGGACTCACCTTCTTGAGTTTTTTCTATACTTTTATTAAAAAAATTTCTTGATAGTGGCACAACTCCTACTAAATTTAAATGTGTGTTACCTATTATCCATATTATGATCTTTTTAAAAGATTTCTTTCTACATACAACAGTCTTGCTAACTTTTTGTAGATGTTTACAATTATCAATACTGAGGATTCCAAAAAGGATAAGCTGAAAAATGTAGTTTTTTAAGTATTTGCGCATCGTAAATTTGGCGGGTACAACTTATCTACCCTTTAAATATGAGATAGAATCTAATCCTCTATTGGATTATAGTTAGTTGCTACCTGTCACACTTAAAAAGGAATGAAAATATACTATCATTAACATAGCAATTCGAATTAGTTTACGGAACATACTGTAACTATTATAGTTACAACAAAGGTTGATGTCAATTTCATATCCTCCCTTTTTAACGGACAAAAGACATGACCTATTGAACAAAAATTTGATGTTTATAAAAAGAGAGGTAAAATTTTATCTCCTTACTCAAAGAATTATAAATGATCTAGGATTAGATGAAATTGAAGCTAATATTGCATCTCCCTAAAAAGAATGTTACTCTAAAAATAGAATTATGAAAGGAATGATGGATGAATAATGATTAACTAATTTATATTTTAAGTTGAATTTTATAACTTCAAACTACAAAATATAGGGTTAGTCTATCCATTTTTAAAATTCAGTTCATACTTTATTTGTCATGATTCAAATGATTAATAAGTACTTATTAAGTATAGACGAAAGACTAATCCTTCCGATTACAAATTGGGGGATTTTTTTATTCCCGTTTAGCTTAGTTGAAACTTACTAATTGTTAAATGTACTTCACAAATAAAGGAGCGAGAAAAATGAGTACTTCAGACACTATTGTTACACATGTAATGCTCTATATAAGTCGTTAATATCCATCAAACTTATATAGAGGAATTAAAAAATGGATGGATGTTCCGACTTTATATGAAACGTTTCGATATATAAAGGAGGAATTATTATGTCAATGATAAAGGTCCAAGACTTAACTTTTTCATACCCAGGTAGCTTTGATAATATTTTTGAAAGTGTAAACTTCCAAATAGATACGGATTGGAAGCTAGGATTTATTGGTAGAAACGGACGAGGTAAAACGACATTCTTTAATTTATTGTTAGGGAATTATGAGTATAGCGGGAAAATCCTTGCTTCGGTAGAATTCAATTACTTCCCCTACTCTGTTTCAGATAGGAACAAATTCACTCATGAAATCCTTGAAGAAATTTGTCCCCAAGCCGCAGATTGGGAATTTCTACGTGAGATATCCTATTTAAATGTTGATGCTGAGGTCATGTACAGACCATTTAAAACATTATCAAATGGGGAACAAACAAAGGTGTTGCTTGCTGCACTGTTTTTAAATGCGGGTCAATTCCTATTAATTGATGAACCAACAAATCACTTAGATACAGATGCACGAAAGATAGTCTCTAATTATCTAAGAAAGAAAAAAGGATTTATTTTAATTTCACATGACAGAATCTTTTTAGATGGGTGCGTTGACCATATCCTATCTATTAATAGAGCAAATATTGAAATTCAAAGTGGTAACTATTCTTCTTGGAAGTTAAATTTTGATAGACAGCAAGAGCACGAGAAGGCTACAAATGAGCGTCTACAAAAAGACATAGGGAGATTAAAACAGTCTTCCAAACGATCAGCAAGTTGGTCTCATGACGTGGAAGCTTCAAAAAATGGAACGAGGAATTCAGGCTCTAAGTTGGATAAGGGGTTTGTAGGACATAAAGCAGCCAAGATGATGAAAAGAGCAAAAAACCTTGAATCAAGGCAACAAAAAGCTATTGAGGAAAAGTCAAAATTACTAAAAAATGTGGAAAAAACTGAGTCATTAAAATTGGAACAATTGCAATTTAAATCAAATGAATTGGTTACTTTGGTTGACGTGTCCGTTAAGTACAATGACCAAATTGTGAATGAGCCGATTAGCTTCATAGTTGAACAAGGTGACCGAATTGTACTTGATGGAACGAATGGGAGCGGAAAAAGTAGTATCCTAAAACTACTTCTAGGACATCCGATACAGCATACAGGCTTAGTTACTTTAGGTACAGGACTCATCATTTCCTATGTCCAACAAGATACTTCTCATTTGAAGGGGTCGCTATCAGACTTCATTGAAGAGCACAAGATTGATGAAACCTTATTTAAATCCATCCTAAGTAAGATGGACTTTGATCGAATTCAATTCGAGAAAGATATATCTCATTATTCTGGTGGACAAAAGAAAAAACTGCTTATCGCTAAAAGTTTATGTGAAAAAGCCCATATATATATATGGGACGAACCACTAAATTTTATAGATATCTATTCCCGTATGCAGATTGAAGAACTTATTCAACAATTTAATCCCACAATGGTTATTGTTGAGCATGATAAAGCATTTCAACAAACAGTTGCAACAAAAACTATATCTATGTAGCTCAAAACGAATACTTGAAAATATAATCATTAACTTGAGTCCTTGAACTATAAAAACCTTAATGACGTGTTGAAAAAAGCCTAATTTCTCTACAATACATTGAGAAATTAGGCTTTAAATAGTAATAACAGAATTCATAAATACTGAATAATTTACACGTTAGGTTTATCTGTTAATGCAGTAACAATCCTGTCCACTAAGTCTTCTGGCATCCATTCATGATTTGTATCGTTCGTTTCATTTGGCCCTAAAGAATCAATAAACTTTTTAAACTTTGGAAATAAAACAATAGAAGTGATCCAATGTATCGTATGATTTATGGAGAAGAAATGAAAAACTCCTTGCTTTTCACCCTCCTGTAATATTTCTTTTAACTGTTCAAAATTACCTATGAAATACGGTTTAATCTTTTCTAATCGTGCACTTTCCTTAATAATCTCCTCATATGCCAATGATCCAATTTCAGGGTTCTCTTTTATATGTTTAGTAAAAACCGTTAAATATTCTCTAAGGGCATCGATAGGTTTAAATTGATTCTTCTCAAGAAAATTGGGTAGCTCATTAGCAAGACCATATTTCTTAAACACCTCATAATATAGGTTTTCTTTCCCATTAAAATAGTAAGAGGCCATAGCAACATTCACTTTCGCTTCTTTTGCGATTTCTTGTATGCTCGTACCTTCGTAGCCACGCTCTCCAAATTTTTTCTTAGCAGCCTTTAAGATATTTTCCATCGTCTGCTCTCGAGATTTCCCCATTTCACACACCTCAAATAGTATATATTTCACTTCAAAAACCCAATAAGGACTTTGAATAGAGTATCTTTTTAATGAAATTTAATTATATATTTAAAGTGGTAACTTAACAACCGATGAAGTTCTGATTACTTTAAACAATATCCCCTTGCGTAGCATCAATAGTTTTCAAATACTTTACGCTCTTTTCTAATTGAGTAAAAGAATAGACAAAAAACATCTAATTTTATCTTAATTTCGTGTGCGAATAAAAACATAATAAGGACCAAAGTTTATCCATTTTATAGATAAACTTTGGTCCTTTCGTTACATTATACAGATTTAAAATAAAATGAAACTTTAATCAGCCCTCACCAATCAGGCTTTTAGGTGCAGCAGGGCCCCCACCTAACTTCTTTGCTTCCGCTGAATTTTGAGGTGAGGGGTCTTACTGCCCACAAATAGCGGGATAAACTAGTATACTCGTAGCTTGATGAGAGAATTATCCATCAATCGTCCATCATTTTCTGACTAGATCTGTTTAATCTCGATATAAGGTCCTTTAATGTTTAATTTGTTAATATCATTAGATATATTGCCTACAGTTGATTTTTCATTAAAAGTATAGACCTTTTCACCATTTACAAAGATACCCCAATTCTTATCTTCATAACTGATACCATAACCAGCATTGCTAGACGTAGCTTTGAGTTGATTTCCATTCATTGAAAGAGATAACTTCCCTTTTCCTTTGTTAAGTTTATCATTCACGCTGTTGATACTATTCATTTGTTCTTCAAGGAATTTTTGGTTATCAAGAGTAACTTGATGGTTTTTCCAGTCTAATTTATAGTGGTTCGTAAAGAATTCATTATATGTATCTTTATTATTTGTTCCCCACCATTTTGAACTTACCCACTCAATATTGTACTGATCTGAAATTCTACGATTTGTTATTTTTAAATCTGATGTAGTTTCTGTTTTATCAGCAGTAATAACCGCTACTACGTTTGGAGAAAAACCATATCCTGTTAAAGCTGGTACTGTATCTTTTGAAACAAAATTATTCGTCCCTTCATTATAACTACGTGATTTCATAAATAGTTGATTACCATAGAAAGTATTGAATGAATCACGATTATAAATTCCCCACTCTGGGAAATTAAATGATTGGAATCCTACTTTCCAATTTAATTTCTTATCTGTGTGAGTCTCTAATACCGTTTTATAATCTACTTGATCATAAGATACACTTTCTTTCCAAGCAAAGCTACCTGTGATACTTGCATCGGCATTTGGCCCTTTATCATTTACTCCTACTTTAACACTTCCACCAAGTGTATACCCTACCTCAGAAGTGACCTTTGCTGAAGTCATTGTATTAACTGGGGCAGCTTTATGGAACTGAGCACTATCACCACTTGTTATTTCTGCTTCAGTATGATAAGCTGATGGCCATTTTAAGCCTGCGTTATAGTATCCACTATTAACTGTATATTTAGCATCAATATTACTACCATCAGTGGTCACAATTGCAATCTTTTTATCTGCGTAAGGATCCTCAATAAAAGAAACCTTTATCGAATTTTTGATATTCTGCTTCATGTCATAAGTAGTTTTAAAACTATTATAGACCTTCCCACCATTTTGAAGATTTTCTACAGTTCCTTTAGAATCTGCAAATGCAGATGTTGCTTGTAAACTAAATGATCCAGACATAATAACGGACGCTACCGCAACACATTTAGCTATTTCTTTTGCTTTTTTCATACAGACAGCCACTCCTTCTTAAACATTTAAAAGATATAAATATATTATTTCTAGTTCGCAAAAATAGAGATAGATTCATAGCCATACAATATAGAAATTCATTAACTTTTATGACACTAACTAAAAACACATGTTTCACTAATCTTCCTCTCACTATTATTGATAACTATTATCAATAATATTAAAACATAAAATAAAAATTTAAACAATAATTTTAAATACAAATTTAAAATTATTGTTTAAAAAAATACAAAAAAATTATAGAATTCTTCATTTCGAGAATTACTATATTTTCAATTACTTATTACAGCCTATATTCAGATACATTATTTCCTTTCCATTCATAATAATCTAAAATTCCTTCATAAATGGCTTCTGCTGCAATTTGTCTGCCATCTTCCGTAGATAATTTACTGTAATCAATACCATTATCTATAAACGCCAGTTCCGTCAACACAGCTGGCATGTCATTTTCCCTTATTACATGAAGGTCTCCATGTTTAACTCCTCTGTCTCGTGTTTGAAGTGCCTCTACTAAACGTGTTTGAATTTTTTCTGCTAAAACACGACTTTCTTCCACATGAGGATTTGTTTTTTCGGATTTAGAAGATTTATAGTAATATGTTTCTGTCCCTTTTGCATTACCATTAAAAGCATTTGCATGTACGCTTATAAAGATATCACCCTGATTTTTCTTAGCAAATTTAACACGTTCCTGTAAAGAACTTTTTTGATCATGCCCCGGTCTATTATCAGATTGACGAGTTAATAAAACTGTAAATGGTGTATGCTTTTCAAGTAATTGTTGTAGACGTAAAGAAGTGTCTAGTACAATCTTACTTTCAGGTAATCCCTTTGTGGATTTCCCAGGATCTTCGCCACCATGTCCAGGATCAATAATGATTGTTTTGCTTTCTAATGGGTTTTGGGGACGATGTTGCATCATATCTGTTTTTGCAGTAAGTTGAGCAGCTTCAGCACGTGTTATAAATCTATTTGGTTGCCAACCGTTCTCAGTACCATTGGAAATTTTCAAACCGATTAAAATATTGGCATATTTTTCTCCCCAATGCCCTTTTAAATCTTCAAATTTAACCTGCTCATTATGATTTGCTGCGCTTTGTAGTTTATATGCATTTACTAGCATCGTAGCCATAGCAGCACGAGTTACTTTTCCGGATGGATTGAAGATTCCATTTCCCTCACCTTTAACAATACCAGCTTTTTCAGCAGCAGCAATATACGGAGTAGCCCAGTGGTTTTGTGAATCTGTAAATGATGGTTTTGCATTAGAGTCAATTTGTATACCTAAAACTTTTGTCATAATTTTTGTAGCCGAAGCTCTGTCTAATGAGTCATTTGAACCGAACGTTCCGTCTGGATAGCCATTCAATACCTGTTTATCAACTAAATAATTAACGGATTTGTCCGCCCATGCAGGAACATCTGGGAACTTATGAGTATTTGCAAATGTATTAGATGAGTAGGTTAATAGACTTCCAGCAAGAATTCCTGTAGCAATTAATTTGTATTTCAAAATGTAACACCTCTATCAAATTATTACAATTTGGTAAATATATCATTTATAATTAATCTTTAAATAATACGACCTTGAATAAAGAATAGATTAAGTTGTTTATATTAATATATATCAGATAATAAATTTAAAATCGAATTATTGCTCCAAAAATAATCCTCGGACATACACTTATAGATAAAGATTATTAAATATACTCACCAACATTGTGTAACTAGTATAGTTACTTATACATACGAGTGTCAATTAAAATAACCTTACAATTTTGTAAGATAATCACCTTAATAGTAAATCAAGTAATTATTAAATAATATAAATAGTTACTAGATATAATAAAATAACACTCTTAAATTTTGAACAAAAACTAATTGTTTTGATAGGAAAATAACTTATAACACCCACATTGTTAACAATGCTTTTGAATCCTACTTTACTCTATAATTCTCTGTTATATCCCAACGTGAATGCTCCTATAATATAGTCAATTGCTGCAATGAATATATTCCCTCAAAAAACATCTCCAGAAGCCATCGAAAGTAGCCTTTATTAATACACCTACACAATCCATCTTTTCACTCCCCTAAGACATCCTCAAATTTTACAAGGAATGAAAAAAGAAGAGGGATACCTTCCCTCTTCACTAAAAAAATTAAAAAACACCTTAATTTATATCCCCTGCCTTTTACAATCTCACGTCTATTGATAGCCCGTTTAATTCTTCAATTCTATTTTCATAGATTCATGTATTCTTCTAAAGTCTGCTTTTGTTCATATATATTTTCAGCAATATCTCCTACATAGCGAATATGCCAAGGTTCATATGCATAACCTGTAATACTTTCCTTCCCCTTAGGATAACGAATGATAAACCCTGCACGATGCGCGTTTTCTTTCAGCCATTTTCCTTCCTTCGTATTAGCAAAAGATAGCTCTAATTCATTGTTCGCACTTTTAGAAGAAACATCCATTGTTAACCCTGTTTGATGTTCGCTATGTCCTGGTTTTGCCGAGAAGCGATCCGTATGCTCTTGTCCTTTTCTTTTCACATTGTTCGCATACAGTCGTTGTTGATAGTCATAGGAACGAAATCCCGAAACAGCATTTAACTGAATCCCCTCCTGCTTTGCTAAATCAAATAACTTTTCCAGTGCTTCTGCCGCCTCTTTACGGAGGTGGCTCTTTTCTACCGTTCCACTAAATGAGAATGGTACATTTGGTACAACTAAATCCTCTGGTTTATAATCTTCGGGTAATCCATATTCCTTATTAACTACAGCCTGTATACTAGCAAAAGAACTTTCATTGTATTTTGATTGCCCTTTTCCTCTACTATCTTTCTCTTTATTTATGGAGTTTTCACGAGATTCATAGTTCGTCTTATCTGGTTCTTTACCAATAGATTGATTGGTGTAAATTATAAAAATACCTAACATCATAATTACACAACTGAAAATCCCTACTAATTTAAGTCTCATTATTCATTTCCTTCCTGCAACTCTTACTGTTTCTCGTTCATAATATCTCAACCATATCAAATTCATATTAATTTGAAGTGAACTTTTGTTCTTAACATATTTCTTAATAGAAAGACTGTATATCCTTCTATTTGTTTGACATCATTAAGATGCTCACAAATATAAATAAATTCTATGGCTACATATAGATAAAAAATCTAAAAATTTATATAACGAGATTAGAAGTGTAGCATATTATTGTTGAAGGGTCTTGGTATAATGCTAGGCATTAATGTAAAAAAACAAATGAAGAGTTAATTATTTCATGGCAATTGGCGGAGATTACAATTCCATTACGTGATGTGATTGAGGTTACCGAAGATGCTACCTATGCTGGTGTTGAAGACGTAGATGTAATACGTATTGGAGCAGCTTATGGGACAACAGACCGTATTTTAATTAAAACAGTAAAACAAAATTATATATTATTTACTACAAATAAAGTTGCTATTTTAAATGCCATTCAGACTTAAATATAGGAGTTTTCTTGGCTAAAATGATAAAAATAAGCACATCTTGTTATAAAAACAGATGTGCTTATTTTTAATTTCTATGCATTTTTACGTTTTAAGAAAATCACTCCACCAACAATTAACAGTAATGCTCCTGCAGCCATAGAGATCCAACTTGTAAGATTAGTACCTGTTTGTGGTAACCATCCAATTTTAGATTGGATTTCTTTCTTAGGTTGTGGTTGTTCTTTTACTTGCTCGTTAGGTTGCTCTGGTGTTGGAGTATTTTCATCCGAATTCGGCTGTTCTGGTTTAGGTTGTTCCGGCTTTACCTCTTTAAATTTCACTGTTTGTCCCTTATCTTCAATTTCAGCGTGAATAGCTATTAATATATTATCTTGATACAGTTCTTCAAATACTACTACTTCTTTACCTTGTAATGCAGAAGCATTACATGTGAAATCTAGTATGATAGAACCATTCTTCTCTTTAGCAGTAAACTTAGATTCTACTGTTACCTCTTTACCATCAACTAATAATGGCTTGTTTGTTGCTTTATCCATTAGTTTACCTTTTACAACGTACTCTTTACCCACGATTAAGTCTTTGTATTCCACTTTATCTTGGATTGTTACAGATTTAGAAGCGTCTAACTCTTTAGAACCATCAGCTTTATTTGTAGCTGTCGTTTTAATAGAAGGTTCTACAAACCGAACTGTTTGACCTACATCATTAATGTCAGCATGAGTTGCAATTACTTGACCTTCATGTAATAAGTCTTCAAACACGACTACTTCTCTTCCTTGCTGTTCAGCACCAACAAAAGTAAAGTCTAATGTTACAAAACCGTTCTTTTCTTTTGCAGTAAACTTCGTTTCAGCTGTTACTTCTTTTCCATCAATTAATAATGGTTTGTTAATAGCTTTGTTCATAAGTTTACCTTTTACAGTGTACTCTTTACCTACAACTAAGTTAGTATACTCCACTTTGTCTTGAATAGTGATAGAATCCTTTGAATGAATCTCTTTTCCACCATCAGCTTTGTTTGTAGCTGTCGTTTTTACTGATGGCTTAACGAACTTAACTGTTTGACCTTTATCATTGATATCAGCATGTGTCGTAACAACTTTTCCGTCTTTCAGTAACTCTTCGAATACTACTACTTCTTTTTCTTCTAAACCAGTTGCATCAAAAGTAAAATCTAGTGTAATAAAACCATTTGCTTCTGTTGGTGTAAACTTCGTTTCAGCAGTTACTTCTTTACCATTTACAACTAATGGTTTATTAGTCTCTTTATTCATTAATTTACCTTTTACAGTGTACTCTTTACCTACTTGTAGATCTTTGTATTCCACTTTATCTTGGATTGTTACAGACTTAGACGTGTGCATTTCTTTTGTACCATCTGTTTTATCAGTAGCTGTTGTTTTTATTGAAGGAATCTTTTCATCTTTGACAATGTGTTTAATGATTTGACCATTCTCTTTAATTTCAAAAGAGAACGTTTCTTCATTTAATACATAACCTTTTGGTGCAACAGTTTCTTTATATGTGTATTTTCCAAATGGTAACTTTTCAAATTTAGCGATTCCTTTATCGTCTGTTTTTCCTTTTACTACTTCTTTTCCTGCTTCGTTATAAATCGTAAATTCTGCATTTGGAAGCTTGTTATTTCCATCAGCTACATCTACCTTTGTAATTTCTAGATCACCTTTGATAAGATGATTAACTGCCAATAACTCAATAATCTTTCCATGTTCCTTTATTTCGAACATAATTGGTTCTTTAACAAGAACATAACCATTTGGAGAAGCCTTTTCTACAAATGAATATTTACCATACGCTAAATCTTTGACGTTAATCTCACCATTTTTATCTGTTTTATATTCACCAATTACTTTTCCACTTGCATCTTTTAGCTCGAATTCTGCACCTTCTAATTTTTTACTAACATCTTCATTATCCACTTTAAGTAATTTTACACTACCTTTTACTTCTGTATTTTCCACTGTAAAAGTAAGTGTTTTATTGTGCTCTTTAATTTCAAAAGGATACTTTGTTTTATTTCCAATATATCCATTAAGTGTTTGTGTCTCTAAGAAATAATATTTACCATACGTAAGACCTTCAACGTTTGCAATTCCATTTTCTTTTGTTACTACTTTTTTCACTTCTTTACCATCTTCAGTGAAGACTGTGAATTCAACATTTGGTAAAACCTTTCCTGAATCACTAAGCTTTTTAATTTCGATGTTACCTTTTACTTTGTTATTTACTATTTGGACAGCTCCTGTTTCTCCTGTCTTAACTTCAATAGTTTGTGGTTTATCATCTGAAACATAGCCTGTTGGTGCTTTAATTTCTTTTAATGTGTAAGTACCAATTGGTAAGTTGTTTAATTCTGCTATACCATCAGCACCAGTCGTGATTTTTCCAACTGATTCATTATTTGCATTAAAGACCTCAAATACTGCATCAGCTAAAACTTCTCCATTTTCTCCAACCTTTTTAATTTTTAAAGAACCAGCTGCTTCCCAATTTACTGCAAGATCACTACTAAGCTTTTCTTCATTTCTTTCTAATAGTACTGTAGCATTCTGAACAGTATCCGTACCACGGTAAGCAATTGCTTGAACTTTTGTTAAGTTTGCAGCAACACTTAGATTAAATTCACCTGTTTTAGTATTTTTAGGAATTTGGATACGGAATTTCTCTCCAACTGAAAGTTGATCTTTCACTTCACCATTTTCACTAACAATTTTTACTCCATTAGGTGCATTTTTTGCTACTACTTTATAAGAACCACCCTTAGCATTTGTTTGTACTGAATATAGATTTGTTTCGAAGAATTCACCCTTTAATTCTGCTTTTTGCTTTTCAGCAGGAATCACATTCATAAAAACATCTTGAGTCTCCTCACTATTATTAGCATTACTAATAATAGCCTTAGCTGCTTTTTCAACATTTTTATTCTCATGTTTTAATTCATTTACATCAAGTTGACCTAATGCATTCCAAACTGCAAGCTGAGTTGCGTAGTGTGCCTCATTCTGATTAGCTACTCCCAACTGCTGAACACTTTTTTGCGGGAAACCGTTTAATAGGACCCTATATACTACATTATCTGTTTTCCCCATTTCAGGAAGATCTTCACCATTTGGTGATTTTAGTCCAAGAGTTAAGCAATAAGCAATTTGACCACTTGAATTTTTAATCATTTCAGTTCGAATGTGCTTTCCTAAACTATTACTATAACTCCAGTTCATTGAATATTTCTCGTGCGTCATAACCTCTGCACTAGCCCTAGGTAAAAATACATTAAGGAATAATGCCAGTACTGATAATAATGTAAAAACTCTTATAATGACTCTCTTACCCAATTTTGTAACCTCCCTAGAATAAATTAATCCGAGTATATATCGCAATATCTAAAACATTCACGATCGACCCGATTATCATTATAAAACAATAAATTACAAATATTAAATAATTTTAATGAAATAGTCAAAAAATTTACACATTTTATTATTTATCAAGTTTTTTAACGAATTTACTATATACAAATTCTAAAACACGCCTACAATTTAAAAGACAAATATGTATGTTAAATATATAAATAGCAATTCCTTTGCTCCAGTTATTAATCTTCTATTAACCTTCCCCTTATTAAAAATAGCCTTTTCATTTTCTTGTTAATCCGAGTAATTTATACACCTCTTTTAATCTATTAATTCTCTATTACGCTCCTTCATTGAGATATAAGGGTGACTCTTCATTCAAAGAATAAAGTAAAACTTTATTCAGCCCGATCCCCATCTAACTTCTCTGCTTTGAGCCTTACTGCCCACAAATAGCAGGATACATTATGCAACATTGCATTTGATAATCATTTTCAATGTAACTATAATGATTACAGGATTGCTATTAGTCCAATATTCTACATGGAGGTTTTATTATGTTTAAAAAAATTATTGTATCTTCTATGGCGCTTACTATGTTCGGTGGAGCTGCAACTATGCTAGAGGCACCTACTGCTCAAGCAGCTTCTTATAACTCAACATCATCCTCTTACTTTGATGTCACTCCTGAAGAGGCCGTGGCTTTCTATCAATCTCAAGACTATAAAAAATTAAAAGTATTTTTGGATGACTTTGAAGCTAGAAACCCTTATGCCCCAGGTGGAGGCTACGCTCAAGGTAGTGTACGTATGCAAAAATTCAACGATGCTCTTAGAGATGCCAAATTAACAAATGTCTACCAAGAATTTATTAGAATCTCTTACTACAATCATTATCCAGAACCAAAATAATCACAACGAATAAAGTGAAACTTTAATCAGTGGGGGTTTTGTTCATCCCCCACTGATTATTAGTTGAACCAATCGGGCGTTTACTGGCAGCCCGACCCCCACCTAACTTCTTTGCTTCCGCTGAATTTTGAGGTGGGAGTCTTACTGCCAGTTAATGCGGGATTAAATGTTTATTATTTCTATAACTTAGCCTAATTTTAAATGTATAACCTAAAAATAATTACTAAAAACCACTCATATAAGAGTGGTTTTTCTATTTCCCCATATAATTTAGCTGAATATTACATCATCTTTATTTTAATATCTTTTATAGTAGACATTCTCTCGTTGACACAAACTAGTAGATTAGCAATGAAAATATCAAAATATATTTATAGGTGGTTGGAAGTAATTGTTTTCTGTTTAATAGCAAAAAAGAACACCCTCTCACAATTAGATAAGGTGCTCGTTTTCATTTTTATCGGTAATTCTCAATTCAATTTAGCTTCTTTCCAATAAGTAAAGATTAAATTAACTTAAAAACAAAGCGTTTTAAATTTAATTCATAGATCTTACTGAAACTTGGAATTGCCCCTTAGAACCATCATCATTTGAAACGTAAATTTTATATGTTCCATTCGGTAATGGAGATAAAGCATTCCGTACATTTGTAACATTAATTTGTTGTTCTCCAGGTTTTATATAACCACCAACAATTAGCTCTGTATTTGGACCTTTTACACTATATCCCATTGTATTTTGACCATTATTTTTCATAGAGAAGCTTAAGTCAGTACTCCCATCATATACGAAAGAAGTTTCAGCCTCGCCACTATAATCCATTGTTTGGGTTAATAATAAGTCTGCAGAAACATGTTCAACTACATGAATTGGATCATTCGTTTTGTGTACTTCTTCAGCATAAGTATTATTCCCTAACACACCAAGTGTTAATGCTGAAACTACTCCACAACTAAGCACTAGTTTATTTAACTTCATTTTAAGTTCCCCCTTGATGTTTGTATTCTATTACCATCATACATCCTTTTCCAAGTGCGTTTTTATGTAATAATTCATATCTATAAAACTATATATCTTAACTTTTTGTATTAACATTTATTGAGAACCCCACATAGATAAAGCTACAATATTACGCTTCATAAAAAACATGTAAATTTTAAAGTCTTTTTCTAACAAAGTTTTATACGAGTAAGTACCAAAATACTCACATAAATAGCATTTCTATTTCAGATAAAATGTACTAATAAAATTTTTCTAAAATTTCACTTTGTAATTTGATATATTCCATGTTAATATAACGGAGGCTACAAAACAGAAGTCGCCACGCATATCATTTTCACAGAATATTCATACTTTAAAAACCTTATTTTATCAGTAACTAAATCCCGATTTTACCCATACAAAAGTTAGTTGATAATTTCATATGTACATAAATTTAAATAGATTTTTTCTATTTTCCTTATCAATTTTAATACGAGTAATATAACAGCATGTTTTTCAAGTACCCTTCCTTTTTTAGATAAAAAGTCTACTAATACTAAACATCTATGTCCAACTCATACATAATTCTACTTACAAACTATCGGAGATGCAAAACTATGGGAATTTCTACTCTTTTATTAAATACCTTTATTATAATAATTTGTATCCTTAGCTATCACGTATTTTGGCTAGAGTTTAAAGAAAAAACAACATGTAATAATATGTTATTTTCTATCCTTTCCTCCATTGCTATTATTTTTTGTATGACTTTTCCTTTTCATTTACATGTGGGATTTATTTATGATTTACGTTTTATTCCTATTATATTAGTTTTTCTATATGGAAATACAAAAAACATTATTTTTATAGGAATTTTATATCTTTCTTATCGGTTTTACTTAGGCGGAAATGGCGTTCTTCCATCATTTATTATCTTCACTATTATTTTTGGTATAACAATGCTCTTTCGTTACCTATTACCTATGTATATTAAAGAAAAAAAAGTATTATTAAGCTTACTCCTTATTTTAGTATGTACAACTTCACTTTCTATTTGCGGTATTGTAACTCAAATAAATACAGGAGGGAAAATAGACTCTACTCTCATAGAATTTTTATTAAATTATATAGTCATTAATATTTTCACAGTATTATTATCAGTTTATTTAATAGAGGGAATGATTGAGAAATATAAAATGGAAGAAAAACTGCAACGGGCTGAAAAATTTTATATAGCTAGCGAACTAGCGGCGTCAATTGCACACGAAATCCACAATCCACTAACCACGGTACATGGATTCACTCAATTATTAAATGAAAAACATGCCTCTAAGCTATCTCAGGATCAATACTTAGAAATCATGTTAATTGAAATGCAGCAAATACAATCTACTATTAATAACTATTTATCTTTAACCAAACCACAGAACACCCTAAAAGAGAAAATAGATATTAATCACATTTTAAATCAGGTGAAAGATACTATTTCACCACTCGCTCTATCATACAAAGTTGAAATCAAACAAAATAGTACAGATTCCTTTTATATAAATGGGGACCCCGAAAAATTCAAACTCTGTCTAAACAACATCATCCAAAACGGAATTGAGGCTATGAAAAATGGTGGATTATTACAAATAAATATACAAAAAGTAAAAGGAAATATCATAATTGATATTATTGATTCAGGAATTGGGATGTCATCTCAACAAATAAAACGAATTGCTTTGCCATTCTATTCAACAACAGAAAAAGGAACTGGGCTTGGTACTATGATTGCTTATAGTATTATTAGAGAATTAAACGGAGATATAGAGATAGAGAGTGAATTAGGTAAAGGGACACGCTTTTCTATTAGTATCCCTTGCTAATGTGATAAAAATTTTCTGTTTAGTTAATTATATAAATGAATTTTAAGAATCCCGCTAGCTAGCTTACTTATTAATTATCTTAAATTTATAAAATAATAAGGGTCAGAGCTTATCTATTGTTACAGATACACTCTGATCCTTTAGTTTAATTACAGTAAACGCACTTAATATTTATAACTTTTCTTACATCTGGATGAAATAATAGTTTATCTCTTTTACTAATTAGATTTGTTTAATGTAAATATAGCATCTCTCGACACTTAATTTGTTATTATCGTTAGGGACATTTCCTACAGTTGTTTTTTCATTAAAGTACAGACCTTATGCCGTTCATTGAAAAAGACAACTCCCCTTTTACTACTTCACTTCCACCGTATAATTCCCTGTTCCACCACCATACTGATACACATGTAAATAATACTTCCCTGGATACGTGTAGTAACTACCTACTAGTTTATTCCCTTGTTGCTGAGCATACGTAACATAATTATTTAAATCTGCTTCAGAATAAAGTACCCAGTTCATTCCGATATTATTTTCATTCGTTACGTTAATTTGAAGATTTTTAGCAGTCTCCACATTAATTTCAAAGAAATCACTTGTATCTCCATTTCCTAAACTAGCACGTAAAACTTGATTTAACTGCAGTTTGTTTGCTGTTTGGAATGAGTTATTCGGTTCTTTTTCTAAACTGTTATCTTCTTTCTTTTGAACAGTTACAGTCGCTGTAGCAGTATTAGATGCTCCTTTATCGTCTGTTACTGTTAATTTCGCTGTATACGCTCCTTCTTTTGTATATACGTGAGTTGGATTTTGCTCATTACTTACAGTACCGTCTCCAAACTCCCATTTATATGAAGTAATTTTCCCGTCTTCATCTTTTGATGCGTCGCTTTTAAATGAAATTGCTTCATTCACATTTCCACTATACGGACCGTTTATAACCGCAACTGGCGCTTTATTCTCTGCACCTTCTTCTGTATTAATACCGTGGAACACAACATCATATTCAAATTGTCCTGATGCATTCACGCGATAATTTACGAAGTATGCTGTTACCGTTTTATAGCCTGTCCATTCTTTTGCGCTTAAACGTTTTAACGTATCATTAACGTTTTGTGTAATTATTTTCCAATCTTCATATTCTCCTTTTGCTGCAGTTCCTGTATATGTTCCTTGTAGTATGAATGTATTAAAGAACTTTGATTTATTTTTCTTCACTGATACATTTTTCAATTTTGCTTCCGCCGTTATTTCTGCCGCAATATCTGAAACTGGTTTCGGTGCATGATTTGCTAAATAATCGTCTGATACTAATGGTACGTTATATTTCTCACGATTATCAAATAGCATTTGCATATAATCTTGATATTCTTTATTTAAATTCGCATCTTTACTTAATGTAGAGCGATATGCATCATATGCTGTTACATCATTTTTCCTAATAAGATCATGTATTTTATCAAACATATCATATCTCTTATTGTACATATACGATTGTAAAGCAAAGGAATAATTATAGAAATCCCATGTTCCATACTTTGCATTTAACGTTCGCTCTGCCGTATAACGCTCTGCTGGGTTTGAAGATAATCCTCCTATAATACTCTTTCTCGGTACAACATTATCCGTTCTCGTTGCCCCTGCAAAAAATTCAGCATTCCCTTCTTCAAACCAAGATAATCTTTCATTTTCATATATTTTCCCTTGACCCCATAACCCTGGTACTTCATATCTACCTTGTAAATAATGCGTGAACTCGTGTCGGAATAATTCTTCTAAACTATAAATACTTTCTTCTGGCGTACGCTCATAAGTAAAGAACGTACCTGTTCCTTCTATATAAAGACCACCGTTATTCGTTTCATATCCGTACAATTGACGATTAAACTGATATTCTGCTGGGCTATTATAAATAACCATCGTTAATACATCATCAGGATTTCCTTTTTCTAAAGGTTGATCACTTTCAACCGTACGATGGAATTGTGCCTTCACTTCTTTTGCCGCCCAATATAAACGTTTTACTTTTTCTTCTGTCACTTTATCTCCAGCTTTTAAAACAATTGCCCCATCATCAAACATATACGTTTTTGGCAAATATTTTTTCTTTCCATCTTCTCTTATTTGATCTAAATTCACCACTTTACCATTTGCATCTTTTCCGCCATAATTCGTCGCGATTTGCTCAGCAGCTACGAAATATTGCTCCCCTAAATACGGATAAATTTTCATCGCATCTGTTACAACTTGTAATCCTTTCGTTCCTGTACTATGGAACGAACCGAGCCTACCTGTATAATAAATGCCATTATTAATAAGCCAACCGTTTTTTGCGGTAATCGTTCCCATTAATGCAAAACGACTTAGTTCATTAATATAACTATCTATTTTCTGATACCATACTGTATCTTTCGGTGCTTTCCTCGTATCGTACAAATACGATTGAATGTCGTAATCAACACCTTGCATAATATCGTAAATAGCATTTCCAGCTGAAAGATTATCTACTAATGTAGAGAAATTATCATTATATTGTTTAAAAATCTTTGCAGCCGATGTTATCGTTTCCACATCACTCGAAGCGTTTCCTATTAACTTTCCGTATGATGATACCACTCTATTTTGCTCTAATGTACCCAGCTTGAAATTTGAATTGTTAGCTATCGCTTTTAATGCAGGTAAGCATTTATCATGATAACTCCGTTCATTTAATTTACTAAGTTCCGAATTATAAAATCCTAAATAAAATCCTGAACGTAATACCTCTACTAATGTCTCAATCCCTTTTGAATCATCCTTCGTATAGGCTTGTCCTTGCTGCTTCAATTTATCAATAATCGCCTGCATTCTACTATCATTTTGATAGAATGCTAGACTGTCTGTATTAAACTGAAATAGCCCCGTAATTTGCTCCCAATCAATGGTTATAAGTAAATCTACTAACTGCTGATTGCTTAATTGATTTAATTCAGCAATTGTATAAGTTTTCGCTACAGCTAATTGCTTACTTTCCTTTTTTACCTCAGGCGGTCTTTGTGATAAATCAGCAAATTGTATCCTTTGCTCAAAAGACTTGCTTTCGAGCAATTTCGATGAATGAGCTAATTCTTGTACTGGTAGTTGTACACCGACTGGCTCCATTTTGAGTACATTTCGATAAGAAACTTGCTCTCCCTTAGTATCTTCTGCCAAACTTACCCCTTGAAAACTCCCTAACATTAAACTAGCAAAACTTACCCCTACTAACATTTTTTTTGAATAGCCTTTCATACTCTCCCCTACCTTACATTTTTAGTGTCCCTCTCCATTATTTTACTATTTTTACTTTTTGTCCTGTATTGAGAAAAAATAAGGGAACGTTCACATATGTATCCTTGCTGCGCAAAATTAGCACTTGACTTTATGTGCGTTTTATATCAAAAAAAGATAGATAATAGCAAAATTCCTGCTACATCTATCCTCGTTTTCAACACTATGATTTTAACTTTATAAACGTAACTTCCGGTAATGTTTGCATATACTGAATAAACTCATTCTTTTCTTCTGACGATATATTTTTCAGTTGCATCCCTACCTTATAAACAGTTTCTGTACCTTGCTGTGAAGCCTCCACCTCATATGAAACTATTGGAATGCCTTTCACTTGTAGCGTTTCTACTATTTGTTGTACCGCTTCATGTTTATTTATACACATTTGCACCGTTATATTTTGTGGAAATAAAAATTGCACCTTAAAAATACGACTCACAATTTCTAAACCAATTAAAACGAGAATCGTCGCTCCAATCCCTACTACATACATTCCCGCTCCAATTGCTAATCCTATGCCGGCAGTAGCCCATAAACCAGCCGCGGTCGTTAATCCTTTCACCGCCTGCTTTTGAATAATAATTGTGCCTGCACCTAAAAAACCAACTCCACTAACGACTTGTGCTGCAATCCGACTTGGGTCTAGAGACGTATGCTCTTCATACACAATATCTGAAAAGGCATATTTCGAAACAACCATTATTAACGCACTTCCTACCGCTACGAGGAAATGAGTCTTTAATCCAGCTTCTTTCGATCGAATTTCTCTTTCAATACCAATCATTGCTCCTAACAAGCCAGCAACACCGATTCGTATAATAAAATCAAAATCTACACTCACGGGCACTTCCCCCTTTCATTCATTATAGATAGATAAAACAAAAATTATCACAAACATCCATTTATCAACATGAAGGAATACCACTAAAATACACTTAATACTCCGACCATTTTATGTTAATATTTAAAACATTAACATAAAATAAATAACTTCTAATTTTAAATCTTCACTAATTTTCTAAAAAATCAAAGGTGAATTACATGAAATTAGGTTGAGAAACTTAAGAAAACGCTTTCATTTTGTGTCATAATTTTTTTATAAATACTACATAAACAAAGGAGCTTACTAACAATGAACGTCTCGTTACTTACACCTACTACTGATTTACAAGAAGAATACTTAGATTTCTATAACGAATGGAAAGATAGCGGTGAAACAATGATCCCGTGGGTTATCTCAAAAAATCCTGCTAACTTCCCAGCTATGGTTCAAGAACTTCTCGATGCGCATAACGGAATAAATATCCCTGAAACTTGGGTACCAGATTCTACATATTGGCTCGTTACACATAATAATAGAATTGTCGGAGCTGTTAATATACGTCATAGTTTAACTGAACATCTATTTAACGCTGGCGGTCATATCGGTTATGGCATTTGCCCTTCTGAAAGAAGAAAAGGTTATGCTACGAAATTACTAGCATTATCATTAGAAAAAACGAAGGAATTAGACATCACGAAAGTACTTGTCGTTTGCGACGCAGTGAATACCGCTTCTGAAAAAACGATTTTACATAACGGCGGGCTTCGTGATGATGATTTCACTGAGGAAGATGGGAATGTAGTAAGAAGATATTGGATTGAGCTATGAATGATCACAAATAAGCGAGAAAGTGATTATACACTTTCTCGCTTATTTTACACTGCTTCTATTTCAAACTGCACTGTAATACCACTTGGATCTACTACCGTAAACCCATTTGTAGTTTCATTTATTTCATGTTGTTTTTCTATTAATCTTTCTTTCACTGCATCTAACGCTTCTTTATGCGGTAGTACAATTGTATATACCTTTAGTCCAGTTGCATGTACTGGTGGGTGTGGATTATTTACTCCGTTCCACGTATTTGCACCGATATGGTGATGATATCCTCCTGCAGAAATGAATAAGCAGTCATCTTCACGTTGTTGCACTTCAAACCCTACTGTCTCTACATAAAACTCGTGTGATTTTTCTACATCAGCTATTCGTAAATGTACGTGCCCAACGACAGTATTAGCAGGTAATCCATCAGCCTCATAATCAACGAGTGTTGCCAGCTCTTTTAAATCTAGTGGCGTACTTCCTCCTGGTCCTTCTCCCCATTGATCACGCGGACGGTCTGCATAAATTTCAATACCATTCCCCTCTAGATCTTGCAAATAAAACGCTTCGCTATATGTATGATCACTTGCACTGTTAAACCTTGAGATTGGTAAAATTTCATTTGAATATGTATAACGCCCTTCTTGTTCAGCTGGGCTGTCAATTACATTCTTATTACGAAGGACCCCAAATAGCGCAGAAGCAAAAGCTTCACGAGTCGGAACTAAAAAGGCTACATGATATATACCAGTCGTACGCGGTTCTTGCAGTACCCCGTCCTCTATCTTTTCAAGAACAAGTAATGTATTCTTACTACCTTTTCCTGCTAAATATGCTTTATTCCCCTCTTGCTTAATCACCTCTAATCCTACAACATTCTTATAAAAAGCAATTTGACGCTCTAAATCTTTCACTTTAAATTCAACATGACCAATACGTGTTTTCGGATGAATTCGTACCATGAATAACTTCATCTCCTTATCCCTATATTTTACCATTACATATAACCGTTACTATGAAGGATACAACTAAAATCATCCTATGTAAATAAGAAAAGTCAGAATTTACATACATTTTTATTTTCATAATAAAAAAAGCCTCCTTTTCTAACTTTCAGAAAAGGGGGCTTTTTAACGCTTATCTCATTTTATGTACTTCAGCAACTAGCTTTCCACCCTGAATGCCCATATAAAGCTTCACAGGTGCATCATTCGTATTTTCAAATACTAAATCTAAATATGGATATGCAATTGTAGCATCTCTTCCTTGAGGAACATAACCTACCGTTTTAGAATGTGTAGTTCTCTCCACCATTTTCAGGCCAGCTTGATCTGCTGCATTGTATAAAGTTGAAGATGTTTGGCAAACACCACCACCGTATCCATCTACTAATTTACCATCAACTATTTCTTTCCCTAATTGATATCCTTTGTCTGGTGTTGTATCACCGATTAATGAATTAAAAGAGAAACGGTCTCCTTTTGCTAACACAACTCCATTTATGCTCGCTGCTGACAAACGAATATTCTCAATACGGCCACCTGTTGAACCGCCTAAGTTCGTTTCATATCTACCAATTACCGTACCATTTCCTTGCGCATCACTTAATGTTGCGACTGGTTTTTTCTCCACGATCGGCAACTGATACGTAGCATCCCACATACCCACATTTAACAATTTATCTACTAATTCTTTTTCCATTAATTCATAAGAAGGTTTTCCTTCTTGCCAACTTCCATCAGGTGCTATACGTGAAGGAACCATTTTTTTGTCGACGCTTTTTCCAACCTCACCAACAACCTTTGTTACAGACTTTTTAAATTTCGCTTCATCTTCAAAATAGCCTAAACCAGATAAATCTAATTTTTTCACTTCAGTACCAGTTCGACCATCAACTAAACTAATAGTATCCTGCACTTCTGCTTTAGCCTCTACAGTGTGCCCACCAATATCACTTACCAATGCAACATCACTTACTTTTGTACCACAGCCACTCACTACAGCTACACATAACACCCCAACTAATATACCCTTTACTTTACGGAACAATATACTCTCTCCCTTTCCCCAACATCACTATTATGTATTTATTTCATTTTTATGTATGTTTTGTTACAATCATTTTACAATATGTTTATAAAATGTTACAAGTTATTTTTCACTCTATATAAATTACTCTTTTCTTTTACAAATGTCTATACATATTTACATAAAAGTTTGAGTTTGATAGAATTGTAACTTTTATGTAAACTCTCCCTTTTATCCAGTATATACCATTAAGCAAAAGAAATACAAATCAAAAACCCTCAAGCTATTTTTTATAAAGAAAAATCCCTCAACATAAATAGGTATTTGCCGTGCCACCGCTCCGCTTTTGCACATACATTATGGTGAATTCAACCTATTTTAAAGAAATGGAGGATGTTATTATGTATCCCTACAATCCATATGATCCATATAATCAATATGCGTACCAACAACCACAGTATGACTTACAAGCACAATACCAATCTTATATAGATCAAGCAGATCAAGCAGAGCAAACGAATCCATATGACCAAAATAGACAATTCCAACTTCCAATCTCTTTTCCTGGCACTGGAAATCGTCAATTAGAAAGACGCGTAAATGAGCTTGAACAAAGAGTACGTCAACTAGAAAATACAGTTGAGCGCCATACACGTAGACTAAACCGCTTAAACCAACGTTTACGCACAGTAGAAAACAGACTAAACATTCCATTCGCAGCATTAGAAGACGGATTTTAATCGAGAAAATAAAGTGAAACTTTAATCAACCTTCACCAATCGGGCTTTTACGGGCAGCCCGCCCGACAAATAGCGGGATAAAAATTATATAAAGGAAGGGGCTCCCCCTTCCTTTATATAAATTGACGAAAGTTTTTTCCATCTCTATACTGATAAGAGTTAATGAAATGAAACAAGGTGATAAATATGGATTTTGAAATAAATTATCTTTCCTTTTATGTTGTACAAGTAGAAGGAAAAGGTGAAGCAGTTGATAAACGCTACAAACATTTTCAAACTTTAGACGCTGAAGAGTATGAAGATAGCTCCTTAAAAGAATTTTTGAATGGTGAGTTATTAAAAATATCGAAGCGAAAAGTAGAACGTCATGCAAAAACCGAACAAGCCCCAACAAAAATTGGTCGCTTTATTGTAGAAGAAGGGCACGAACTTGATTCAAACCCTCATTACAACCTTTTTAATCGTATTCGCTTTGCAGAAACAAAGGAAAACTTTAAAGATATGAGCGAACCTCTCGTTTATACATATCTTGACACAAGCGCTGTACGCGGTGGTGTATTTTTAATTGCTCAGGCAAAACTACGCAAATACTTTGATGATCCATTCGTATTTGTAATGAAATGCGACTTCGAACCAAAGGTGGCTTCTATTTCTGATGAATCAACACTGATTCGTAACGTTGAAATGGCCATCACAACAAAGAATATGAAATCTATCCAATATCCGTACATGCCTGAAGAAGGTATGGTCGAAGTGGGCGAATTAAAAATTCACCAAGCATCACACGCCCGCTACTTTGAAGACTTCTTAAAATTCGTCGAATATGAACGCTCTATGCCTGAAATTATGAAAACACAAGTAATGGACATGGTATACGACCAAATTGAAGATGTATTTGAAGAAGGTACAGAAGAACGCGAACAATTCGACCAAGCGATGGAAGTATGGGCTGCCAGTCCGAAACGCGAAATTATGGAACAATTTTCAACCGAAGAAGTAATGGAAGCTACCGCTCAAATCGTTGAGCATGCTCCTGAAGTGGAATTAAAGCTAAAAGCAGACCATATTTCTGTGAAGGCGTTACTTGCTGATTTCGGGGATCAAATACATATTGCGAAGGTAAATGACCGATATGTACTTATGATTGAAGCAGACACACTTACATTTGAAAAGGGCTTCTCTCCTATTGAGTTTCTGAAGCCAGATGAGCTGCAAGATGTGATTGAGCGGATTGAGAATAAGCAACAGTATTCGTATGATCCGAACGGGATTGAATAAATCCTTCCATATATCTGTTTTTATTGGGCGCTTTTAATAAGCGCTCTTTTATTTTGAGCTTAGTTGATGTTTATATTAAAAAACGATTCTTAATAGAATCGTTTTTCCTGATTTATAACAAAAATATGCTTATTTTTAAAAATTATTATTGATTCAAGATATCAATTGTCGCAGAATCAAGTAAATTCCTTCCTTGTTGTGCAAGCGTATTTCCATTAGAGTAGTCACTATGTATGTTGGTAAAATGAAAACTTCACTTCACTACCTCAAATTTATTATACTCGTAAAAAGATAATTGAAAACGATATTCCGGATGCTCTCTCACCCAATCGTAGGCTTCTTCTAAAATTTCCATTTTGTTTTGCAAGTCATTAAGTTCACTACATTTGTCCTTTTTCTGTTTGCACAGAGGGCAGAATCCATTTACTATGTCGGCACTTGTCGCCCTAATAGTTTTACTTTTTAAGTCAACTACTAAACGAAGAAGAAGAGAATGCTCAGCTTTTGTAGTCACCGTCATTTCAGCAACCCCATCCTCATTCCAAAAGACACCGTTTAATTCCATCTGTACGGTGACGTCTTTAATATCCAAGTCTATCACTATCACACCTCCCTTGTATAAAACTCATATTTTACTCTTCGATTTTAATCTTTAATACACCACGCTTTAAAGATATATTAAGCTTTTTCCAATTCTTCTTCTTTGCTATGAAAGGAAGTATAATTACTGCTGATAGCGTGGTAAATATTATCCCCAAAACTACAACTGTTACAATGTTAAAGATTGCTTCCATTTAACTGTATCCTCTTTCATTTCTATGGGCTCTAATTTTATGAATGTATTTAAAAATTCTTACCGCCCCTTAATTTTCAAAGCAATTATAATGGCCCAATCACAACAAATCAATTCCTATTTAATATGAATACTTTATTCATCCATCAATATAATGATGTTAAATTTATGTAGCTAGAAATAAAGGAGAATGTCATTTAACCTCTACATTCTCCTCCATCTCAGCCAAATACCTAATCTGCCGTTCTGCTTTTCGCACTGCCGTACGAAAATGTTTTTTCAGCAGTTCTACTGTATTTTCACTTATATAATATCTTTCCGTAATACTTTCCCACGTGTCACTACTTTCAAATGTACTCCATTCAAAAGAGCGTTCTGTATTTTTCTTTAGTTCTTTAAACACCCATTTTCGCATCTTTTTTTTCGCTTTTTCCGTTAGTTTCCCGTCCTTTACAAGTTCCAGTTCGCCATGTCTTTTGTACCGTTTATGAATATCTCTCTCGCTATATACTTTAAGAAGTATATTTGCTGTATTCTCAGCATCTGCTAGAGCTCGGTGCTGTTTCCCTTCCCATGTTAAACCGAGCTGTTCTACTGCAAATTGTAAACTTGGCGTATGTTCAAATAATTCTTCATACGCTTGGAAAACAAATTTTTGCAAATCAATTCTATTTTCTTTTTCTATACTTGGGCATTCAACACCATGTAATGCACAATCATGAGATAGAAAGCGATAATCTTCTTTTCCCCATGAAACAAATATACAATCTTCGCCGATGAACTGAATAAATTTCTCTACAATTTGAGGGAATTTTTCTACACCAATTAAATCTTCCTTTGTAATTCCAGTCAATTTTGTCGTATGACGAGTTAATCGTGCACTTGGTTTTACTAACTCCGAAAACTCTTCAATTATCTTCATTGTACCTATTTTTATTTTTACAGCTCCGATATCAACTATTTCTGACGGATCTTCTGATTTATACGGTCTGAAATTCCTCTCAATATCAAACACAATGAAATGTGTAGCGTTTTTCAATTTATTTACCTCTTTCTAAATTCCTTTTCACACAAACACTCTATTTTCAGTATTTATTTATTCATGTACTTTATACAAAAATACTCCGAATAAATAAATGAAAATTCAGTCTCGTTATGATATGTAAGTAGGAGGACATCTATAAAAATGCAAAAAAAAGAAGGGCGAGCCCTTCTTTTTTCAAAAATTACTTCTTGTTTACGTTAGTAGCTTGAGGTCCACGGTTACCTTGTTCTACTTCGAAAGTAACTTCTTGACCTTCTTCTAAAGTTTTGAAGCCTTCGCCTTGGATAGCTGAGAAATGAACGAATACGTCTTCTCCGCCTTCAACTTCGATGAAACCGAAACCTTTTTCTGAGTTAAACCATTTTACTTTACCGTTTTGCATGAAAAAAATCCTCCTACAATGTACCTATATGTACATATTCATTTTCAACCACCTTACAATAATAAGCCAGATATTAAAAAACTGCAACCCCTGAGGAGATTTAACATTGCTATCCTCCTCGGAAGTTACAGCTCATTTAAATCTCTATATTATTAAAAGTAAAATGGTTTAAATACACTATATCATATCAATATAATAAAAGTAAAGTTTTTTCTTAAATTATTTTTTGTTCCCACTGCATTGCTTTTAATTCGCCTGATCCGGCTACTACATAACCATCTTTTTGATTAACAATGCGCCATCCGTGCCCTTTAACTGAATCACATACTGTAACAATACCTTCGTCAAGAAGCACACGGCACACACTACTAATACCCGCCTTATTTTGTGTTGAAGTTGTATATAAAACATGTTGATCTACACTTAAGTCTAAATAACTACTTGCTTTCTGCTCACTTTGACATGTATGCCAATATATTTTTTCACTCGCAATACTTTCATCTATTTTACAATAAGAAATATTCCCGCTAACTCCCTTGCACGATCCACTTGCCGCTACTAAATAAGAATTGTGTAAAGTCAACGCGGAGATCATTTGATTCATCGCAATTTTAATCCTCTTTAATTTACGTGTCTTCAAATCAAAGAGCCAAACACCACCATATTTAGCATGTATTTTCGTACCAATAAATAAGTAATGCTTATATAAAAATAACGATCGAATAGACGGTGCCGCACTGCCATACTCAAGAAACGGATGAATAGTCTCCCATGTCGAACCGAAATTATTAGAAAGATACAGCGTTTTTTCTCCATGAGCAATGACAGTTCCTTGTACATTGCTACATACATTCCAACTCGTTGCTTTTGTTGGAAAACGCTGAATTGTCCAGTTCTCTCCACCATTCATACTACGAATAAAAATCCCTTCGTCACCTACACCATAAACTACATTATCTTCGCTATGTAAATCCCTAATTCGTTTTTGAAAACCATTTAAAATTCGTTTCCATTCTCCGTCTTGTTCAATAAATAAGCCATTATATGTAGTAGCTAACAACAGTTTTCCATCTCTTAACTTTGCAATAGCAGTTGCACTTAACATTGTCTCCACGTTGACACTCCCATTCTTAGAACTTCTCAGCAAATGCAATTGCAAAATTACTGCATTTTTCAACATCCTCTTCATCTTCTGGAGCTAATTCAATTTTCAGCCCTTCTTGTACAAGCTCTGCACCGCGTTCTACAAGACGTTCTTCAAATATCGTTACCGCTTCACAAAATAGTTCATACGCCGTATCACCTGATCCGAATACCGCTACCTTTTTCCCAGCTAAATCTATATTTTCTAAGTCCTCATGAAAATCTTCCGCTTCAAATGGTAATTCACCATCGCCCCACGTATAAGATCCTAAAATGATTCCATCATAAGCTAATAATTCTTCAGCATCCATGCCTTCCATTTCTTGCAATACTACTTCATGATCAAAAGCATCTAAACTAACTTTAATTAAATCAGCAATACTCTCTGTATTTCCTGACATACTTGCATAAGCTATTAAAATTTTTGCCACTTTGGCATCCCCCTCTAACAATAAATGATTCTCATTCTCATTATATTAATAATGAGAATCAATTTCAATTGATTTTTTCTACTTTTATTTACATTACTTATTTCAAATAAAGTGAAACTTTAATGAGTGGGAGTTTTGTTCATCCCCCACTCATTATTAGTTGAACCAATCGGACTTTTACGGGCTGCAGGGCCCTCACCTAACTTCTTTGCTTCCACTGAATTTTGAGGTGGGGGGTCTTACTGCCCGGCAAATAGCGGGATAAATAAAAAAGCACAGATGACTATACAATCATCTGTGCTTTTTTATTACTTTTTAAAAATACCAAAAGGCTTTCCTACTGGTAAAACAACTTTTCCAAAGTGTGTATTTAACACTGCTGCTGCTGAACCGTAGAAAGATAATAATGAAATAAGAAGTTCAGAATATGCTGCTAAATTATGCATTGCGTGCGGCATAGCACCTAAAGTACTTAATGAAAGACCAATAAATAAGAAATCAATAAGGACAAAGATCATAAATAATACTTTATGTGTTTCCATTGCACCAATCGTCATAAAGATTGTGAAAATCAAATATCCGATAAAGGCTACACCAAGCTGTTTTGAATCTGCAGCTTGTGCTAATTTTTCGCCAAATACTCCAAGTTGAATTAACCAAGTCATTCCAACACCTAACCAAAATAGGCCGTACGCACCAAATGCTGTCGTACCGAATGTATTGTTATGCTTTGCATCGTGAATGCAAGCAAAGATTTGTGCAAATCCTCCTAAAAAGATTGCCCATGGTAATACAAGTGAAACGCCATCTGTTAAGCCTAACTTTTGAGATGATGCTACAAGTGTTACCATTGCTAATCCAAATAGACCAATTCCAGATGGATCCGCTGTTGTCATTTTCACATGATGTGTAGTAGTTTGATTGCTCATATAAACCTCCTGATTATAAACATACTCGAATACAATACTTAAATCAGAAGCCTATGTCAATGGTTTTTTTTGTATGTTGTCAGACGTTATATTTTATAATGATTAAATATATTTCCGACCACTTCATAAGGTTTTATATTCACTTTTTCCAACTCGTTTATCGGTAGCCATAACGGAATATAACTTCCTCTACCTTCCCGCTGAAATTCCTCAGCTGTTCCACTTCCGAACACTCCGCCTGTAATATAGGCACCATAATAATATTCATTTCCTTTATATTTTACCTTTGCAATAAGGTGCTCCACTTTTATATGTAGCCCTAATTCTTCATATACCTCTCTTTTCGTTGCCTCTTCAGGCGTTTCACCTTCCTCAACCCCTCCGCCAGGAAAAACATAATATGTTTCCTCTTCTCGAATACGTTTTATAAGAGCAATTTTCCCTTCCTGTACAATGATAGCCGCCCCGCGATTTCTTATCATTTTATTTCCTCAATACGAATCGCGACTGTTCCCCACTCTTTTTCTTGTTCTTTCGTATATATTTTGTATGTACTTTCTAACATTTCCTCTAAACTATCATTCTCACAATCCAATAATTTTTTATCAATTTGTTCATACATAGATTTAAAGCTCTCGTATCGCTTTATTTCCGTTACTTTTACCGTCATCATTTCTGTCGTCGTAAGATTCGTAAATACGATTTCATCGCCTTTGTTTATTAGTTGACGTTTTTTATCGTATAGGCGTACTTCATATACTTTTTTTCCTGATTGAATTGACTGAAACGGTTTATTATATAAACCCATTTCGTATCGCATACATCCCACTCCCTTTTTTTCATTTCACCTATTAATACAGTTCACATTACTACATCTTGCATATAATATTCCATACGTATCGCTTAATTGAGAAAGGAGGCTGAAGAAGCATGTTATATTTAAATCAAAAACCTGAATATAATAAATATGATATTGGTGATTATACTTATAGTAAAGTAGGGCCAACCATTTTTTCTTGGAACGATGAAACAAAATTAAAAATAGGTAAGTTTTGTTCATTAGCAGAAGAAGTCGTTTTCATACTCGGCGGTGAACATCGCGCAGACTGGATAACAACTTATCCATTTAATGCACTTTTTGATGAAGGAGCACATATTACTGGTCACCCTTCTTCAAAAGGTGATATCGTAGTCGGCAATGATGTATGGATTGGTTATCAATCCTGCATTTTATCTGGTGTTACAATTGGTAACGGGGCCATTATCGGCGCCAGAAGCGTTGTTACAAAAGACGTACCCCCGTATGCAATTGTAGCTGGTAATCCTGCAAAATTTGTTCGATATCGTTTCCCACAAGAAACGATTGACAAACTAGAGAATCTCGCATGGTGGGACTGGGACATTTCTGTTATAAAAGGAGCCATTCCATTACTACTCTCCGACAAAACCGACGAATTTTTCACCTCACCCGAAAATGAATCTATATGATTAAAACAGAAAGAGCATCCAATTATTTTTCAGGATGCTCTTTCTGTTTTTATTTTTTATGTCCATGCAAATGATTACACGGAGAACATTGAAATGGAATTTTATCTAAGCAATTAAAGTTTGTTTCACAAATTTGTTCAATCGTTGGAACAAATGGAATGACAACTATGTTACTTTCTACTATTTGTGTAACAGGTGGCAATACTGTGCCTACTTGATGTTCAAAACGAATACTCGCTTGATTTATATAATTTCCTGAGCCATTTGGCGCGCTCTGTACTGCTACTTGGAACGAAACTGTCCTTGCTTCACCAGGATTTAAAATTCCGATAAGAAACCCTACTGCCGGGCTTACATTCGGCACTGGCCTATTATCAACCGTTACACTTCCAGGAACAAATCGAACACTACTATCTAACATATCTTGAAAACGAATATTTTGCATTACAGTATCACCCGTATTTGTGATGACTGTCGTAAACGTAATGACATCTCCAATTGTTGCTGCCTGTAAATCTGCCGTTTTTACGACTGTCGTTGAGACATTTTGAGGAATAAACGGGATAACAACTGTATTACTATCACCTTCAACTACTACTGGCGGCTCATTCGGATTTACAGTTGCGAGCCCATTCGCTGTAGCGGTATTTGTAACTAAATTATTTACTTGCCCTCCTGTTATTACAACTTGGAAATTAATAATTGCTGCATCATTTGGCTGAAAATCACCTAACGGAATACCAGTATTCGGATTAGCAAATGGAAGAGGTACATCATTTACCGTTACCGTACCATTTATAAATAGCGTATTCGGATCAATGATATCTGTTAACACAATATTGGTCACAGGAACTGTACTATCATTTATAACAGCGATTCCGTAAGTGACAACATCCCCTATCATTGCTACTTCAAAGTTTGCTCCTTTTGCAACAAATAAGATTGCAGTATTTACCGTTACAATAACTGTATTGCTCGTGTCCATCACTGTAACTGGCGGCTCTCCTGGTACTAAAATATATTCTGCTAACGCTCCAGCAACGTTTACTACTGTTCCACCATCCGGAAAACTTGTAATCGTAGCTTCATATGTTACAAGTGCCGTCTCACCAACTGGTATATCAGGTATCGTAAATCCAATCTGCGGATTTAACCCCGGTTGCGGAACCCCATTTATCGTTACACTATTTGGAATGAAATCAGCTTCCTGAGATAGCACATCGATAAATTGAACATTCATTGCATCAGCAGTACCAGTATTTAATATACGAACAGTATACGTTACCGTTTCTCCTACACCAACAACTGAATGGTCTACTTCTTTTAGCATATCTAAGCTGCCTCTATTTACCGGCGTAACCGTCGTATTACTTGAATTTGTAATTGTAGACGGAGGTTCTCCTGGAATCAATTCGAAATCTCCCGTTACTCTTGCTGTATTCATAACGCTACTAGAAGGCGGAACTGCGATTACATTTACTTCAAATGTAATTAATACACTATCCCCTACTGCAAGATCAGGCAATGCAAAGCCTACAAATGGATCTAAACCTACTTGCGGAACCCCATTTATTTGTACACTTCCAGGAACGAATTCTAAACTAGGTGATGGAACATCGATAAACTGAACATTCGTTGCTGTTACCGTTCCTGTATTTGTAACTTGCACACTATACGTTAACGTATCTCCTAATCGTGTCGCTTCTTTATTTATAGATTTTATAACGCTGAATCGTCCTCTATTCACTCTAGTTATCGTCGTATTACTCGGCTCTGTTACTACAACTGGTAGTTCTCCTGGCACTAAAGTAAAGCTTCCTGTTATATTTGCAACGTTCGTAATTGTTCCTGATGACGGGATGTTTGTAACTGTCGCTTGAAACGTCACTATAACTGTTTCACCTACCGGTATATCTCCAACTCCAAATCCAGTAATTGGATTTAAGTTTGGTTGCGAGGCTCCATTTATCGTTACACTATTTGGTACAAATGACGCCCCTGCTGAAATGGTATCAACAAACTGAACAGCATTAGCTGTTACTGTTCCTGTATTCGTTATTTGAACCGTATACGTTAATATATCTCCAACGAGAGTAGCAACCCTATTTACTTGTTTAATAACATTAAATTGCCCTCTATTTACAGTTGTAAGTGTTGTATTGCTCGGCTCTGTTACTATAACTGGTGGTTCTCCTGGTACTAATACAAAACTTCCAGTTACATTTGCCGTATTGGCAATTGTTCCGTTTGATGGCGCACTAACAACGGTTACTTGGAAGGTCACTTCTACACTTTCACCTGGATTTATATCTGGAAGCGGGAATCCGTTATTCGGATTGAATCCAGGTTGTAACACACCATCTATCGTTACACTGTTCGGTACGAATGCTATAGAGGAAGGTAATACATCACTATATTGAACATTCGTTGCTGGCACTGTTCCTGTATTTTGAACTACTGTTGTATATGTGATTGTATCGCCTACTGCAACAACCGGCTGACTCACTGATTTTAAAACATTCAAACCAGGCTCATTGATTTCTGTTAATGTCGTATTACTTGTCGTTGTTTCCGTAATAGGCGGTTCTGTTTCACTTACAGCAAATGTAGCTGTAACGTCTACAAAATTAACAATCGTTCCACCTTCTGGTATGCTTGTAACCACTTCCTGATATGTGACAAGTACAAAATCATCGACAGGTATATCTGGAACTGTAAAACCAATGAAAGGATCTAATCCTGGTGCTGGTACCCCGTTTATGCTCACACTTCCTGGTACAAATGCTACACCCGCGGAAGTAGTATCGATAAATTGAACATTCGTCGCTGGCACTGTTCCGAAATTAAAAATCAATACATCATACGTTAATATTTCTCCTACCGTCGCTACTTCTTTATCTACTAGTTTCAATGGAAAAATAAACGCTATATTAATTGTCGTAACGACTAAATTTGTTAATATCGTTTCCGTAATCGGTGGTTCCTGCGGATTTGGTTGTGAAGTAAATGTAACATCTGCATCATTTAATATGACTTCATTATCTGGAATTTCTGTAATCGTCACTTGGAATGTGACCTCAATACTTCCACCAGCGATTAATAATGGAGTAACTGTAAATCCTATTTCTGGATTTAAACCAAGTTGCTGCACTCCACCTATCGTTACACTATTGTCAACAAACGTCGTTCCTTCTGGTATGACATCTTGGAAGAACACATCTGTAACAGGGATAATTCCTACGTTTGAAATGAGCACAGTATACGTTAATACATCCCCAACGGCCCCAGTTGCAACATCAACTGTTTTTGTTGCTGTTACTTCACCAGGAGGAGGTAACGGTATTGTAACTACCGTTGTATTACTTGAATTCGTGGTTGTTACAGGTGGTTGTAAAGGATTTAATAAGAAAGTGGCTGTAGCAGATGCTGTATTTAATACTGCTCCACGTGTAGACGGTGCAACTACCGTAACTTGGAACGTTACTGTCAATGATGTTCCAGCAGCAATATTAGGAAGCGGGAAACCAACATTTGGGTCAAATCCAGGTTGTAGCGTTCCATTTATCGTTACACTGTTTGCTACAAATGTTGTTTCTAAAGCAATTGGATCAAGGAAAGAGACGTTCGTTGCTGTTACTGTACCGTTATTCCGAATGACAACAGAATACGTGTAAGTTTCTCCAAGTGCTGCTTGTTGTACAGATGAAGATTTTTGTATATTTAACTGTGCTGTGTTTACTTGCGTCACTACAAAATTACTATTTGTAACAGTCGTTATTGGAGGGTTTGCTGGATTTATAAGAAAACTTGCAGTAACGTTCGATTGGTTTCTTATATTTCCACCGCTCGGAACACTCGTCACTGTAACTTGAAACGTAATCGTAGCCGTTTGCCCGACCGGAATATTTGGTACCGGGAAACCTAGCATAGGATCCGCACCTTGCTGAACAACTCCATTTATCGTCACACTATTTGTTACAAACGCAGTACCAGACGGAATTGGATCTTGAAAAACAATATTTGTTGCAGGAACAGTTCCTGTATTTTGAATAAGAATCGTATACGTTAACGTATCTCCTACACCAGCTTGTGGTGTATTTACACTCTTCATTACATTAAGTGATCCTACATTCACTCGCGTCACAACAATATTACTAATCGTTACAATTGTAATTGGTGGCTGGAGAGGACTTACCTGGAAATCAGCAGTTACATTCGCATTATTCGGAAGAACTCTATTTGGTGGTACACTCGTGATTGCCACTTGAAAAGTGACCGTCACCATACCTCCTACTGGAATATTAGCAAGTGGAAATCCAATTGTCGGGTTTAAACCTGGTTGAGGTGTCCCGTTTATTGTTACACTATTCGCTACAAAAGTGGTTCCAACTGGAATCGGATCAAGGAATGATACATTTGTCGCTGTCACCGTTCCACTATTTTGTATACGAACTGTATACGTTAACGTATCTCCTACACCGGCTTCAGTAGCACTTACACTTTTCATTACATTTAACCCTGAAGAATTCACAATCGTCATAACAGTATTACTTGGTACTGTTACAGTAATCGGTGGCTCTGTTGGATTTACAAGGAAATCTCCAGTTACATTCGCATTATTTACGACATTATTCCCTTGGGGAATTTCATCAATTAATACTTCAAACGTAACAATAACACTCGCGCCAGTAGGCAAATCATTTAATGGGAATCCAAGTTCTGGATCTGCCCCTTCTTGTAAAACACCATTCACAACTACACTATTTTCAATAAATAATGTCCCTTGTGGAATTGAATCTTGGAAAAATACATTTGTAGCTGGTACACTACCTGCATTTATAACTTCGATTGTATATACTAAAATATCCCCTACAGTTGCAACAGCCGTATTCACTGATTTCACAACTTCAAAGTTCCCTGTTTGTACTGTCGTATTCACAACATTACTCGGAACATTGATGGTTACTGGTGGTTCACTCGGATTCACTTGAAAACTTGCTGTTACATTTGCTTGATTTAAAATATCTTCATTTTCTGGATCCTGTACAATTAATACGTCAAATGTGACTACAACTGTTTGAGCCGCAGGAATATTCGGAAGAGAAAATCCTGTATTCGGATTCAATCCACTTTGCGATACTCCATTAATTGTTACAGAATTTGCAACAAATGAAACAGCAGAAGAAATAGGGTCTTGGAAAAATACATTTGTTAACGGAACGTTTCCTGTATTTTGGACGGCAATTGTGTATGTTAAAGTATCCCCTACCGCCGCTTGCGTTGTATTCACTTCTTTTATTACATTTAAACCGCCTGTATTAACTTGTGTCACAACTGTATTCGTTTGTCTATTAATTGTTATCGGTGGCTGATTCGGAATAACGACGAAATTAGCAGACACATTTCCGCGATTCGCAATCGTACCTCCCGATGGTGTAGATGTAACTCGTACTCGAAATGTAACAGTCCTACTTCCGCCAGGAGATATATTAGCTACTGTAAACCCAGTTGCTGGATTTGCCCCAGGTTGTGAAACCCCGTCCACAGTCACACTATTTGCGATAAATGTCGTTCCAATTGGGATCGGATCTTGAAAAATAACGTTCGTCGCAAGTACATTTCCTGTATTTTCAATTGTAACAGTGTACGTAAGAACATCATTTACCGTCGCAAAAGCTCTATCCACTGTTTTTCTCGTTCTTATATCAGCTATGTTAACGGTCGTAACTACAGTGTTACTTGTCGCTTGCCCTGAAACTGGTTGTTGACCAGGCACTGGAGTAAAGGTAAATGTAGCACTTGCACGATTGGGAATTGGATTGACAAGAGGATTAGATGTTACTCGAACTTGAAAGCGCACTATAGTCGTTTGCGAAGCATTAATACTTCCAAGATTTATACTACTTGCTGGATTCGCTCCTGGGCGTGCTACTCCATTCACTGTAACGCTATTTGGAACAAATGTTGTTCCAGCAGGTATACTATCAACAAAAATAACATTGTTTGCAGTAACGTTCCCATTATTTGTGACATTAACTGTGTACGTTAATACATCATTAAGCGTTGCCGTCTGTAAATCTACAGATTTTTGCATACTTATAGTCGCTTGATTCACTGTCGTTTGTACTGTGTTTGAAGAAGACGTACTTGTAATAGGAGGACTACTAACGAAAGGACGGAATTGATATGACACCATTGCACGATTTGGAATAGGATTTGGGTTCGGAAACGATGTTATTCGTACTTGAAATGTAACAATTCTTTGCGTGTTATTTGGGATTGTGCCTAAATTAATTCCATTAGCAGGGTTCGCATTCGGCTGTGTTACTCCACCTACTGTTACACTACCTGTAACAAACGTCGTTCCGTTCGGAATACTGTCTTGTAATATAACATTTTCTGCACTTCCTGTACCTGTATTAGGAACTGTAATTGTGTAGGTAAGAATATCTCCAACTCCTGCAACTGTTCTATTGACCGATTTAACAGGATTAATAATTGGCCCCGTTGCATCAATTTGAACCCCAAAACCAGCTGCAGCGTATCCATCTCCATTAGTAACGAATCGAACCGTTGCTGATGTTTGATTGTTTACTAAAGATGAGGAGGCATCTACATTTGTAATATCCCACCCCTGTCTTCGGACGGCCAAAGCTATCCCTAACGGCTGATTCAAATCTCCAAACGTGCCACTCGTATCTAAATTTCCACTGTCATTACAAATTTGTGACTGAAAAAAATTATTCGCAGGATTTCTCGGTCCGAATAATGCAACTGTAGCATTTGCATTCGGTCCAAAGCGAAGTTGATCTCCAACAATGTTAGAATCACCTTCTTGAGCAGTTACGAGCACTCGTCCTGTTACAGCTCCTGTAGCTGGAGTAGCAAATCCTGAAATAGTGGCATCAACTGGTGGTGATGAAGCATCAATAATTTCTTGACCTGCATATACTGACAAATTTCGAAGTGGTAAATTGGCATTTTGATACACAACCTCAAGCGTCCATCCAGCTGAACGACTGATTGTTGGGTCGGCTGAAGTTCTTGCAGCTGGCACAGCACCCGTTGTATATGTTCCTGCTCCACCTGCACTAACAAGATTCGTTACATTGGCAGAGCGAGCATAATAAAACTGGTTTCCTACTGAACCTTGCTGCGCGGTAACAGGATCTGGCGTAACAGAAAACGTCCCTGCTGGCGTTGTAAATGTAATGTTATCATTTAAAAATGGTAACACATCTTCCGTATCAGTCCGGAACGTACCAGCCCAAACTAATTCTGCATATAACACACTGCTTCCCGCTGGAAGATTTAAAATTGCACTTGAAGAATTCAATTCCCATTCATCTGTTGTCCCTGCTGGGAATCCTGGTACTTGCAATGCTGTATTTACTGTCGTAAACACAGCAAGTGTACCAAAAATATTACCTGGTGCAGGTGATGTAGGACTAAGTCCCAGTGTATTCCCAGTGAACGTGACGGCACCAGGTACTGTTGTCGTAAAACGATTTATAAAAGGCACACAATCATCTCATTTCATTTATAGTAAAAAGTGCTCTATACTATAAAATGTAGACAACCTATGGGATGTACGTTGTCCAACAAAATTCCGCACATATGAGAGGAGTTTATAAAACTATGCGCTATGTTATTATAACAGGAACTTCACAAGGTTTAGGGGAAGCTATTGCCACGCAATTATTAGAAAAAAATACAACTGTCATCTCTATTTCTAGAAGAGAAAATAAAGAGCTTACTAAACTTGCAGAACAATATAACAGCAATTGCATTTTTCATTCCCTAGATCTTCAAGATGTACATAACTTAGAAACTAACTTTAAAGAGATCATTTCATCTATTAGAAAAGAAAATGTATCCTCTATTCATTTAATTAATAATGCGGGTACAGTTGCACCTATGAAGCCAATCGAAAAAGCTGAAAGCGAACAATTCATTACGAACGTTCACATTAATTTACTTGCACCTATGATTCTTACATCTACGTTTATGAAGCATACGAAAGGCTGGAAAGTAGATAAACGCGTTATTAACATTTCATCTGGTGCAGGAAAAAATCCTTACTTTGGCTGGGGCGCTTATTGCACAACGAAAGCTGGTGTAAATATGTTTACACAGTGCGTAGCAACTGAAGAAGTAGAAAAAGAATATCCAGTAAAAATCGTCGCTTTTGCACCTGGTGTTGTTGATACAAATATGCAATCACAAATTCGTGAAACAAATAAAGAAGATTTTATAAATTTGGACCGCTTCATTGCATTAAAAGAAGAAGGAAAACTATTATCACCTGAATATGTTGCGAAAGCTATTCGTAACTTACTAGAAACTGAGGACTTCCCTCAAGGCGAGGTTATTAGGATTGATGAATAATAAAAAGGCGTGCTATTTTAGCACACCTTTTTGTTCTACTTCTCTAAAAATATAAGCACAGACTCCGCAATTTGCTCATAACCGATTTCTTGATAAATTTTATTAGATGTCGAATTCGCTAGATCAGTATATAACGTAGTCGTCTTGTACCCTTCATCTAACATACGTTGACTAAGTGCCGCTACACAATTAGATGCGTATCCCTTTTTCCTTGCTTCTTTCGGCGTATATACAAAATTAACTGTTATATTATTTTTAGTTGGTCTCGTTTTTGCAGCTACAGAAACGAGTTTCCTATCCACTTCCAAACCAAACAGTCGATTTGTAGTTATTAATGTATGCGCAGTTTGTTTTGCTTCTTCTTTCGTAGTAGGAAGCTTTACATCTTCACAAAATTGATATATCCACTGTTCTATTAATGGTAATTCATCATTATTTACTGCCCGGAAAAGTCCGTTCGCATTACACCTCTTCTTTACTCTGTTCAGCTCATACACACCTTGCTCCATTGCAACATTCGTTTTCTTATTTTCTAATACCGCAATCTCTTCCGCTAATTTCTGTACAATTTTCTTATTACCGATCAATCCAGGAATATCCGGGTATACTTTCGTTAACTCTTTTGCAAGTTCCTCAATAGCTACTCCTGCAATTTCAGAAGTTGCAACAATGATTTGTTTCTTCTCTTCTGTTTGCAGAAATACAACGGCAATTTCTTCTCCTTGTTTCGCTATCCCCATAAATATCGGTTCTTGGACCATTTGTAATACACCTAATATGAGATTGTTTTCCTGCTCATTCTTTTCTAGAAATGTTGTAACATCTTCTTTAAAATGAAAAATCTCTTCATATACATGTAATTGAATCATCGACAATCTCTTCTCTCTATTTATAGTTTCATAAAGTATTGGCGATTAATTCACTAAATTCCTCTTTTACGATTCAACAATATTCAAAGTTAATGAATTCAAATTCGTTTCAGCTTGTAAAATTCTTTGTTTTTCCCTTTCAAATACCTCTTCTTCATTTTGAAATGACTCTTTTCGATTTTTAATCATGCGCTCCATTTCTTTTTTACTCGGTCCACCGTATACATTTCTTTTTTGAATAAAAGCTTCTGGCGATACAATTTCTTCCCACTCTTTTTCTAATAAATGTATTTTAAACTTTTCTTGTAAGTATATATTTACATCTTTTAAATGTAATTCATGCAGCTCCTTTTGTTGCTCCAATGACATTTTCGCAATAACACTTGCTGCATGATGCGCCTGCCGAAATGGAATGTCATAATTTTTTGTTAAAACATCTGCGAAATCAGTTATCGTAATTGCATGTTTATAGGAACGACTTTTCAACGTTTCTTCTTCTACTTTCATCGTTCGAACAACTGCATTCATCATACAAAAAACACGAATGGTCTTTTCAATTCCTTTATATAAATACGGCTGCAAGTCATCTTCCGTATCGACAATATCACCAAATGGCGTATTATGGATCATTTGAAATACTGTAAATGCTTCTCCTAAAGCACCACTCGTAATTGCACGAGCGTGTTCAATTGAAACTGGATTTCGTTTTTGCGGCATTATACTACTGATTTGTACATATGGGTTTGCAACAGTAATACCGTCATATTCTTTCGTTGCTAACAACAAAAAGTCATGAATCCACCTACTCGTGTTCGTCATCATTACCATAAGTAGCGAGCTAACTTCCAATAAATAATCCGCCCCGGCAACAGCATCATATGAGTTCTCAATTACATTTGTAAATCCAAGTAGATGAGCAACTCGTTCTCGTTTAATCGGGAAACTTGTTGTAGAGAGTGCAGCCGCCCCCATTGGAGACTGATTTAAAAGTTGGTACGTTTTTTTCATTCGTTCTAAATCTCTTTGCATCGTATCATAAATTGCTAAAGTATAATGACCAAATGTTGTTGGCTGCGCTGGTTGTGTATGTGTATAAGCTGGCATAATCGTTTCCTTGTGATTATCGGCAAGTTGTAATATACTTTCTTGCAATAACAAATGATGCTCCATTAACCGTAGTACATATCGCCTTAAACTCATGCGATACATCGTTACACCCATATCATTTCTACTCCTACCAATATGCATATTACTTACAAAATCGCATTTCGCTTCTTGAGAAATTAAATGTTCGACTAAAAAAAAGAGGTCTTCATGCTGCTCTGTATATACCAATTTATCTTTTGGTATTCGCTCTACTTTTCTAAGTGCGTTTAATATAACTTTAGCTTCTTCTATTTTCATTAAACTTTCTTCAGTCAACATCGTAATATGTGCTTTATGCACTTGAAACATATCTTTCAATAAGTAATTTCGTTGAAAATCAAATACATGTTGTAATACACAATCCACATATGTTTTTCCAGGGAAATCAGCGCCTTCACTCTTTATAAACTCTTCCTTACTCTGTTTCATCACCTTTTCCCCTCTCACCTAAGTATTACTACCCATCATACCCAGAGATAGAAAAAAAGTGCTTGTACATAAAAATAAACTCGGTGCTCTCTGCACCGAGTTTATTTAATAAAAGTCGCATCATACTTATCACTTTGCAACACTTGGAAATGTAAGTTTGCTAAATGTTTCCGTATTTCTGCACTATCGTCTTCATTTAAATTATTCGCTAAAAACACAATTTCTGTACAGTTTCCACGTTTATCCATAGCGTAAACTGCTTTTGTCACCGTCCATGGTGTGTAACCATTCTTTTGCCCAGCATGTCTAAATGTTTTACGGTATTTCTTGGCACTCATGTCTGTTTCAACGATATTTGCCCATACTTTTTCTTCAGCCTCTGTCAAGCCGCCTTTATGGTTTGCTTTTTGAAGTAATACCATATAATCATTTGCGGAAGCTGCTGGTAATCTATCTGACCAAATTTTGTCGTAACGTTCCTCTAAATAAAGCGGAATTTCCTTCTGTAATAATGGTCCCTTCTTCTTTAAGCGTTCATGAATATTCATCGCATATTCACGATATTGCTCTTGAGACATTTCTTTTAACTTTTTTTCTATTTTATATTTTGGAACATGCAATTCTTTATGCAAATATCCCGGGATATATAAAGATGAAACGATTGGAAATAGTGGTTGATGTGCAGGAAGTGATAAACTTTGTAAATTCCGATTAATGTTATCTAATCCTAACAATTCCATTAAGTATTCAGCATTCGCATTCGAACTAAACTTAACCATTCCTTTTGCCACTTCTTCTAAAGAAACCGCTCCTTCAGTTATCTTGCCTGTCTTCTCCAAATACTTTTGCCATCTATCTTGTGCACCTCCATCTGTATTCGGAACATAATAACGATTCACATCATTAATCGAAACGAAACTAGACGAATCAATTTTCCCTTCAGTAACTTGTTTCGTATATTCAAGCGCCACAATTAATTTCATCGTACTAGCGACTGGCAATACAACATTGGGATTTACAGAATAAACAACTTTATCATTTCTCTTTACTAGAAGTGCACTATTTTTTTCATCTTTATGTTCTTCAATAAAAGATGCAATATACTGTGCATCATCATTATTTGAACTCCATACTTTTTTCACTAAAAAGTTACCCGATATTAGCAAAACGAAAATACCCACAATTACTGCGCATACCATAGTTTTTTTCAAGTAAAATTCCTCTCCTATTGTATAACTCTTCTCTATTTATCATTAAAAAACAAAATAATGGAGATGGTCATTTGAATAACCATCTCCATTATTTTAACTTGTATACTCCTATTATGTCTACGTCATGATTTTCACAAAATCCTCAAGAAATTTTTTATAATGTAATGACCAACCAATTCGCACCCAATTTTTCAAGGCTTTTGCATCAGGTTGAGGACGGAAATCTGCAATACTTTCTCCTTTTGCAATTCCAGCTGTATCTACATCGACACGACGATATACATAATCTAAAAGGGATGGATTTGCCGCAACCATCATTGTAACGACGTCATGCACTGGACTTCCTGTTATTTTCGGATTTAACTTTCTATAAGCTTTATAATAATACGTAAATATCGGCTCGATTAACTTATTAAAACTCGTTTTAGAGTGTTTCGTAATATATTTTACCATTTCCGGTGTAATAATTGCTTCCGATGTAACGTTAAGTGGTACTAATGTCACATTTTTGGCATTTTGCATGACTAATTGTGACGCAATGGGATCACCATGAAAATTCGCCTCTGCGACTGGTGTTACATTGCCAGGCATTAAAAAAGCACCGCCCATTATATAATATTCTTTCACATACTTCATCATCGGCTTTTCTAAAATAAATGCTGTCGCTAACGTTGTTGATCTACCAGCATCGACTATTATTAATTCTCCTTTATATTTTTCAAGAAGATCAAAAAATGTACAAAAAGACTTTATATTTGGTGAAAAAGTTTTTGGAGGTTTAATTGGCCCTAAACCGTCTGCCCCATGAATTTCTGGATAATACGTTGTAACATCTCCGGATAAAGGAATTTTCGCACCATTAATAACAGGTATATCTTCCCGTCCTGCCATTTGCAGCAAATATGCGGCATTACTTGTCGCCTTTTCTTGTGTTACATTTCCATATCCCGTTACTACACCAACAATATCAATATCAGGATGCAACAATCCATACATAATTGCTAAAGAGTCATCAATTCCTGGGTCTCCTAAAAATAATACTTTTTTCATCGACCTCAACTCCATCCCCTCAATTGTTATTAATTTATGAATAACAATTGGTATACAGAATAAAAAAGAACAATTTCATACGAAAAAACGCAGTCCTATAAGGACTACGTTCTTCAGCTAACCTATACTGTTTTTTTTACAGCACTCATACTTCCAATAACATAAGCGATAAACGCAAAACAAATTGGGAAGACAACTGTATGTATACCGAACGGATTTGGATAGAAAAGATGAATACACATATATGAACCTACTCCAACGAAAATGGAAGCAAGCGCTCCTGTAGCATTTCCTTTCCTCCAATATAACCCTAATACGATTGGCCAAATGAATGCTGCTTCTAATCCACCGAAAGAAAATAAATTTAGCCATATTAAAAAATCTGGTGGTTTAATCGCCGCTGCATAAACGAGTAGTCCTACAATACCAGTAATCCACAAACTTCCTTTTTTTATCGTACTGTCTGCTGCATCTTTCTTTATGTAATTTACGTATATATCTTTAATAATTGACGAGCTTACAAGTAATAATAAAGAGTTTACTGTAGACATAATCGCTGCCATTGGTGCGGCTAAGAAAACTCCAGCTAACCACGGTGGCAACACTTCCATCGCAAGTAGCGGCATTACTTTATCTGGTACCGTTATACCTGGAAGTACTACTCTTGCAAATACACCTGTTAAATGCATACCGATCATAATTGTACCAACGACAACTGTTCCAATTATTAAAGCTTGGTGCATAGCTTTTGAATTTTTATAAGACATGGTACGCACGCTAATTTGCGGTAAACCTACAACGCCAATTCCAATTAAAATCCAAAATGATGTAACATATGATTTCGTTAAACTGCCATCTGCTCCGAATGGTGTAATTAAATTTGGATTAATTTGAACAAGTTCCTGCATAATCTTTTCAATTCCACCACCAGCAATGACAGTAGCAATTAAAATGATTGTCGTTCCAACTAACATAATGATTCCTAATAATGTATCTGATAGCGCGACTGCACGAAATCCACCAATTAATACGTACACAAGTACAGAAAAAGTAAATAAAAATAGTGCTGTTGTATACGATAGACCCGTTAGTGACTCAATTAATCGTCCACCGCCGACCCACTGGGCTACTGTCGCCGAAAATAAAAAGATAATAATACATAACGCAGAGAGTATAACAACTGCTTTATTATTGTATCTCCCTTTTAAATAATCGATAAGAGTAATTGCTTCCATCTTCCTAGCGATAATTGCAAACTTTTTACCCATAACCGTTAAAACGATATACCCTGTTACAACTTGAATCGCAGATAACAGTACCCATCCAAGCCCCATATTGTAAGCAATACCAGGGCCACCAATAAAGCTACTTGCACTACCGTACGTAGCAATCATTGTCATCGCTAATAATAAACCGCCTAGCTCACGCCCACCTAGAAAATATTCTTGTAAAAATTTATTATGAGCAGTTGCTTGCACGCGTCTTGAAGCATATACACCAATTAAAAATACAACGATAAACGAAATTATCATTGGAATGATTACATACCAATTCATCTATTATTCCTCACTTTTTTCTTCCTCATCGAGTGAAATATCTTGAAATACAAAACGAACAACTAAACTAAGTAAAATAACCATAACGATAAATCCAACGATACAGCTATAAAAAAACCATGCGGGAAAACCTAATACATATGTATATTCACTCGGATTTTTACTACCAAGCCCATAAGCGAATCCGTACCATATTATAAAATTAATAATAGCAAGTCCAAGACCAATTAACGCTTCTCTATGGGCTATTCGAAAGCGTGGATCATCATGATAATCTTTCATTTTTCCCCCTCCTCTCACGATGTATTATTGTACCATTGTTCTTCTAGTTTTTCCTACTAGAAAGCAAAAACAAGCAGGATTTTTTACAATCATATAGAAGGTTCTGTTACATTACATATTTTTTACAATTGTAACACAAATGAAATTTGAATTTTCAGTATTTATTAATTATGATTTTAATTAGAGGCTTTCCATCTAGTTTCCACATCCTTGATTTCGGAATAAGCGCCGTCTCGTACTGCGTTTACATTATATTTTCAAGGGGGTTATACAATGAGTCAACTAGCTGTAAATCTTCATGAAAAGGTAGAAAATTTTCTTCAAGGTACAAAAAAGTTATATGTGAATGGATCTTTCATTGAAAGCGCTTCCGGCAAAACATTTAAAACACCTAACCCAGCAACTGGTGAAACACTTGCCGTCGTTTCTGAAGCTGGTCGTGAAGATATTCATAAAGCTGTAGTCGCAGCTCGTATGGCTTTTGACGAAGGTCCTTGGTCTCGTATGAGCACTGCTGAGCGAAGCCGTCTCATGTACAAGTTAGCTGATTTAATGGAAGAACATAAAGAAGAGCTTGCACAGCTCGAAACATTAGATAACGGAAAGCCAATCCGTGAAACAATGGCAGCAGACATACCACTTGCAATTGAGCATATGCGCTATTACGCTGGCTGGGCTACGAAAATCGTTGGTCAAACAATTCCTGTTTCCGGTGATTACTTTAACTATACACGCCATGAAGCTGTTGGTGTCGTTGGTCAAATTATTCCTTGGAACTTCCCGCTTCTTATGGCAATGTGGAAAATGGGAGCAGCGCTTGCTACAGGATGTACAATCGTTTTAAAACCTGCAGAACAAACTCCACTATCTGCTCTATACTTAGCTGAATTAATTGAAGAAGCTGGATTCCCGAAAGGTGTTATTAATATCGTACCTGGATTCGGTGAATCAGCTGGACAAGCTCTCGTTAATCATCCACTCGTTGATAAAATCGCATTTACCGGTTCTACTCCTGTCGGTAAACAAATTATGCGACAAGCATCCGAATCATTAAAACGCGTTACACTTGAGTTAGGCGGTAAATCACCAAATATCATCTTGCCAGATGCTGATTTATCTCGCGCGATTCCTGGTGCACTTTCTGGTGTTATGTTTAACCAAGGACAAGTATGCTCTGCTGGATCACGCTTATTTGTTCCGAAGAAAATGTATGATAATGTCATGGCTGATCTCGTCCTTTATTCTAAAAAATTAAATCAAGGCGCTGGTCTAAGTCCAGAAACTACAATCGGTCCTCTCGTTTCCGAAGAACAACAAAAACGTGTAATGGGCTTCATTGAAAAAGGGATTGAAGAAGGCGCTGAAGTACTTTGCGGAGGAAATAATCCATTCGATCAAGGCTACTTCGTTTCTCCTACAGTATTCGCTGACGTAAATGACGAAATGACGATCGCAAAAGAAGAAATTTTCGGTCCAGTTATTTCTGCAATACCGTTTAACGATATTGATGAAGTAATTGAACGTGCGAATAAATCTCAATTTGGCTTAGCTGCTGGTGTATGGACAGAAAATGTTAAAACTGCACACTATGTTGCAAGTAAAGTACGTGCAGGTACAGTATGGGTAAACTGTTATAACGTCTTTGATGCAGCATCTCCATTTGGAGGATTTAAACAATCTGGTCTCGGCCGTGAAATGGGATCTTACGCATTAAATAACTATACAGAAGTGAAGAGCGTTTGGCTTAACTTAAATTAATGAGAAAGAACCTGACTTACCTGGTCAGGTTCTTTTCATTATGTATTCCTTTAAACTTGCAGTCCTCCGCTCACATTTAATACTTCACCTGTAATATAAGATGCGTATTCTGATGCTAAAAAGGCTGCTGCGTTCGCAATATCTTCTGGCGTTCCAATTCTACCAACTGGAATAGCGCCCACCATCTTTTCTTTCACTTTATCTGGTATCGTTTTTGTCATATCTGTATTCATAAACCCCGGACAAATCGCATTACAAGTAATACCGAAACTTCCAACTTCTTTCGCTGCTGTTTTTGTTAATCCTACAACTCCTGCCTTTGTAGCCGCATAATTTGCTTGACCTATGTTTCCTTCTCTACTAATTGAAGATATGTTAATAATGCGTCCATACCCTTGTTGTCTCATGTAAAGAAGCGCTGGTTGCATACAATAAAAAACTCCAGTTAAGTTCACTTGTAATACTTGTTCCCAAGCAGACTTCTCCATTTTATGTAACATTGCGTCTCTTGTAATTCCAGCATTATTCACCAAAATATGTAATGTACCAAATTTTTGAACCGCATATTCAATTAACGACTTTGCTTCATTTTGATTACTCACATCACATTGATATGAGCACACTTCATATCCTTCATCTGATAACTCACGTGTCGTCTTTTGTAGATTCTCTTCATTTACATCGCTAATTAATACTTTCGCCCCTAGTTTTGCATAAACCCTTGCAATCTCTTTTCCAATTCCCTGTGCAGCTCCTGTTACAACAGCTGTTTTCCCATTTAAAAACTCCATTCCTATCCCCCATTTCTATTACTTATACTGTATATTTCGGCTTTTTGCTTTCCAATTCCTCTTTGTATAAAAAAGTCTATTTGTGTCAAACTAACTTTGCAACGTCGCATAAACGCAAGGAGATTGTGTCGAATGAACAAAAAGAATTTCAAACAAAGCAAAGCAACTGATGGCATTGATGTTGAGTTCTCTCGCGAACTCGCTGACCACAATGACTTAGAAGCAAACGCACGTGCAAATGCCGCTGATGCACGTCAAAAACGCCAGTCAACCGAAAAATAAGGTACATCACAACCTTATTCTTTTCAAAAGGGACCTACTACCCAACAAAATAAACCGAGAGACATCTCTCGGTTTATTTTCTATATTTTTTTGTATAATGAGCCAAAGTAAGCAACGGATATATATGAGCATAACTATGATAACGAATATAAAACCCACCTGGTAAACCTGTTCCAGTAGGATATTTTTCATTTACATAAGGGTTGGAGAGCAAATATGAAATACCTTTTCGAATGATTGGTGTTTCTTTTTCATAGTAAGAAATGAGAGCATCTAACGCCCATGCCGTTTGTGATGGTGTACTAAACGGCAAAGTAACAAATCTTTTTTCCACACTACTTTGGCAAGATTCTCCCCAGCCACCATCTTCATGCTGTATATGTTCAAGCCATAAAGCTGCTCGTTTTAATGATGGATCGCTAGATGGTATTCCTAGTGACCGTAAACCAGTCAACACTGCCCATGTACCATATATATAACAAATTCCCCATTTCCCATACCATGATCCATTTTCCTCTTGTACATTCATTAACCAATTTATCGCACTTTGTTTTTGTTTCTCGGGCAATTCATTTTGCGCATATGTCCCAAAAAACTCTAGCACTCTTCCTGTAATATCTGGTGTAGAAGGATCTGTAATCATATCACTTGCATTTTCGATTGGTAAATTTGCTAATATACGGCTCGTTACCCCTTTTTCAAAAGCTCCCCAACCACCATCATTATTTTGCAATCCTTTAACCCAATTAACCGCTCTCTTCCAAGCATTATCTACATTTTCGTCCCCTCTACTTCGCGCCAGTGCTCTTAACACAGCAGTTGTATCATCAATATCTGGAATCATCGTATTCACATCCGAAAAGCCCCAACCACCTGGGAATAGATTCGGTGCATGTACACTCCAATCTACTTTCTTCGTTTGCTGTTTTCTTAGTAAATACGCTGATGCATTTTGAATCACTTTACTTGCTTTCGGAACTTGAGCTTCTTGCAAAGCATAACTGAGTAAAGCTGTATCCCATACAGTTGACGGAGAGTTTTGCAAATGGCTCCCTCTCTCCATCTTCCATATATAAGATGCGATTCCCGTTATAGCCTTCTGAATAATTGGCGATTGAATAGAATGCCCTAATGCAAGTAAAGCATAAATCATATAAAACGAGGCAGTTGCGTAACTATATAATGTTCCATTTTCATCAATACGCTCTTTCATAAAACGTTCTACTTCCTCATATCCTTTATGATGCAAAGAAAGTGGATACGTTATAATTTTCTTCACCTCACTTAATAACGTTTGAAAAACTGGAGACCGATCCTCCCGAAACCATTCTCCGCCCCCGCCTGCAATGTGATTTAAATTTGGCAATAACTTTTTCCCTACTCGAAATCTTTTATTTAAACACAACATCATCGGAATTAAATGGATACGTGCTGAGCTACTCAATTCAAATATACTGAGGGGGGAATCGTTCTGCAGAAACATTATTGGTGTTGGCAAATGAAAGAGAGAAGGATATTCATATTCTCCATGAATCGCTAATAAAAACTTCGTCATAAAATGAGCACGCGCCACCCCCCCGCGCTCATTTATAAACATTTCCGCTCGCTTCATATTCGCATCTTCTTTTGTATATTTTTCCGATGCAAGTAAGGCAGCATAAGATTGAATTGTAGCAGATAAATTACCACCCACTTCATCTTCATACAATTTCCATGTTCCTTCATTTGTTTGGAGTGATGCTAATCTTTTTACAAACGGTTCTATCTCTTTATCTCTACCTAATAATTTTAATAAAAAAATCATATGACAATCTGTTAGTGGCGCTCCTTCAAAACAAAACCGCCACGTACCATCTTGCCGTTGCATCATTTGAAGTGCAGTTGTTCTTCTCGCTATTTCTTCATGCACTTTTTCATATAATAACAAGTTACTCACCCACCCTTTCGAAATCCGTATAACGATATTCAAAAAGGTAGCTGAATATGTATGAAAACAAAGAAAAGCAGAACATATAAAATGTTCTGCTCATAAACAATATCCTACTCCGACAATAATCCCTAATAAAGCACCGACTACTACTTCATACGGTGTATGCCCAACAAGTTCATTTAACTTCTTATATTCTGTTTCTCTACCGTGAAAAAAGTCATTCAATATTTTTGCTTGTTTACTTACTGCAAGCCTTACTCCTGAAGCATCATACATAACAATAATGGCAAAAATAGCAGCAACCGCAAACATCGAGCTTTCCACACCTTCCACAACTCCAACTCCTGTAGCAAGCGCTGTAACTGTTGAAGCATGAGAACTTGGCATCCCACCTGAAGCAAAAAACTTTGCAAAATCAAATTCACCCGTTTTAACTAATTTAAAGACTACTTTCGTTAATTGTGCTAAAAACCATGAAATTACAGCTGCCATAAGCGGATCATTATGTAAAATTGTTTCCATGTTCTCAGCTCCTTACTGACTATAATGGAAATTCTATATAATATAAGTATAAAGAAAAATGCGTAGAAAATACTACGCATTATGATACTTTTGCTGATTTATTTTTTATAAATTTCGGTTGTTTCTGCACTAAAAACTTTGTTTTCGCTACCGAGAATACAAATAAAGCAACCCATATACAGAAAAATGCAATCATATGTGTAGATGTGAAATGTTCACCAAATACAAATACACCTAAAATTAAGCTAATTGTTGGCGCAATATATTGTAAAAATCCCACCATATAAAGCGGAATAAGTTGTGCTCCTTTTGCAAAATAAAATAGTGGTAATGCTGTTACAATACCTGCTCCTATTAAAAGTAACGTTGATAACATTGAAATAGATCCAAATGAGCCGAAACCATGTGCTCCTGTCATAACAAGATAAATGATCGCAAACGGCGTCACTAACATGGTTTCCATCGTAAGTCCAATTGTAGCATCATAGTTTAATAGTTTTTTCGTTAATCCGTATAATCCAAATGAAAAGGCAAGTGAAAGAGAAACCCACGGAATAGATCCGAAACGTACTGTTAAAATGACAACCCCTACTCCTGCTAAACCAACTGCAACATATTGCCAAAAGTTTAACTTTTCCTTTAAAACGACTGTACCAAGTAAAATACTAATAAGCGGATTAATATAATAGCCAAGACTCGCTTCAATAACATGATTATGATTAACGGCCCATATGTAAACAAACCAGTTTCCGCTAATCAAGACTGAAGCTATTGTTAATGACATTAATAATTTAGGTCGTTTAAAAAGATTCACAAATTCCCCAATAAACTGGCGAAACCTCTTCGTAACACCTAATACAAGTAACATAAAAACAAATGCCCAAACGATGCGGTGCGCTAATATTTCATCTGCTGGAACTTCCTCAACCCATTTCCAATAAATCGGTAGAATTCCCCACATCGTGTAAGCACCAGCCGCATATAGTATCCCTTTTTTTTGCTCTGCTGATTGACTCCCCATCTTCCTTTTTCTCCTCTTCTCATTTTTTCTCCATTATACGGTCTCACATGCTCACTTTACCAATAATCAATCTGCATTTCTTTCGACATTTCTCATACAACGAATAATAAACATACCGTTATTACAACAAGTAACGGTATGCCGAAAACAAATTTCTTTTTATGAGTTTTATGATGAAACATATACATGCCGATCCAAGCTCCAACTGCTCCTCCAGCTGCCGCCGATAAAAACAACGTACTTTCTGGCGTTCTCCACTGTTTCTTCTTTGCTTTTCGTTTATCAAGCCCCATAAGGCTAAAAGCTATAACGTTAATAATAAGAAAATAAATCCATTTCATCGCTTTCTCTCCTTATGAAAAATTCGATTAATAGTAACACGAAAAAACGACGGAAACAACTGAAGAACTCTTTTTATCCAACTAGTTTCATTCCTTTTTCTTAATTAATTGCCTTCATATTTATATAACCAACTAAAATCGCAATTAAAGCATTTAAATAGAAAAACGTTATGAGCAGAATCTTATATTTCATTACATTCACCCACTACCATATCATCAAAAAAATTGCTCTCAATCACTTTCTCATCAAAATGAAGAACTACAATTAGCCCTACATATAAAGAAACAAAATTTAGAAACCATTCCCCATTCTCATCTTTCTTAGCTAAGCATTTAAATATCTCTTGAAATTGCATACGCTCGTCTGCAGCAACAACCGGACGCACACCAAAATATTTCAATACGAGATTCAGCTTCAGCTGCACGGATAATGATAAAATATATTTTAATAACTCCGTATACTCTGCACAATCTTTTTGACTATACAACTTCACAAGCTTTTGATGTAAAGTAGAAATCGATAATTCTTCGTCAGTCACTTTAGTTGCTTCTACCATTTCAATCATCTTTTTCATATTCATTACATTCACCCCTTCTGAAAAAATTCTAAAGCCAAAGAGTACTTAATTCAAAATGTACAATAATTGTGCGTTTCTCGTCTCTCGTTCTTCCTCACTGACTAAATCATACTTTTTTAGGAGGTGAAAAACATCATTTAATAATTTCTGTGAATGAATACCTTGCAAAAAACTCTTTAACTCTTTAAAGATCCCTTCAGGTAAAAAACTCTTTTGACTTTCAAGCTTATTCATCACATCTTCAATAGAATGATCAATGTTACATGCCATATTAAACTTCCCCCTCTATCCTCTATAAATAATATCCTCAGCTAACGATGTAAACACTTCTCCTACAAGAGAGTCTTCATCATATACAGATGAACCGTTATTTTCTTCTCGTTTTGCAAAAGGTATTTGCGCGATCACTTCTGTTTGCAATTGTTCTGCAAGCATTTCGCCGCCACCTTTTCCGAAGAGATAGTTTTTCGATCCATCTTGCTCTTCATAATAAGCCATATTTTCTACAATCCCTAAAATCTCGTGTTTCGTATGCTTTGCCATAACTCCTACTCTAGATGCTACGAACGAAGCTACATTGTGTGGTGTTGTAACGATAATTTCTTGCGCCTGCGGGATCATTGCTGCAACATCAATAGCAACATCTCCTGTACCAGGTGGTAAATCAAGAAGTAAATAATCTAATTCTCCCCAGTGCGTATTCGCAAGGAAATTTTGAATCCATTTATTTAACATCGGTCCGCGCCACATAACCGGGTTATTTCCTTCCGTAAAAAATCCCATCGACATAATTTTAACACCGTGACTAACGACCGGAATTGCTGTTTGATCAATCATCGTTGGTTTCTTATTCGTTTCCATCATAGCTGGAATACTAAAACCATATATGTCTGCATCTAATATCCCCACTTTTTTGCCCATACGAGCTAGTGCAGTTGCAAGATTAATTGTCACCGTTGATTTTCCAACTCCACCTTTTCCACTCGTTACAGTAATAAACCGTACTCCTGAATCAAGGCGAAGCATGCTCGGCATACCAGTTTCTGTTCTACTATTTTTCTTTAACTTCTCTGTTAAAGCTGCACGTTCTTCTTGTGTCATAGAACCAAATGTTACATCCACTTTAGAGGCACCAATTGCGTGAAGTGATTCTTCAATATCTTGTTGAATTTTTGCTTTTAACGGACAACCTTGTATTGTTAGTACTACTTCAAGTTTAACCTCTGTTCCGTTCATTTGTATATTTCTAACCATATTTAATTCTACAACACTTTTGTGTAACTCTGGATCCTCTACATGTTTTAATGCATTTATTATTTGTTCTTGAGTAAGCATAGAACTCATCCCTTCTCTTATTCTAATTTATATACAACATCTTCTCGGCGCTTCATCTGTTGAAAAAGCTTATTACCCTCCGCTAACGGGCGGGATTAATGCGACTATATCTCCTACTTTTATCATCTCTTCATTCGTTACAAACTCTTCATTAATTGCAACCATTACTGTATCCAAGGATTGCAAATGATAACTATCTTTCAACCATTCTTTTAATTGCCCAACAGTCATTTCTTGTTTTTCTGAAATTATTAATTGATCCAATCCGACTTCCTCACGCAAATTTGCAAACAATAAAATTGTAATCATTTTCTCATTCTTCCTTCTTTGGTTTTCCTTCTGGATATGGTGTGTTTTCAAGTTGATCTCCAACCCACATCGTTCCATCTTCCCGAAATTCTTTTTTCCAAATTGGAACGATTCGTTTTATACGTTCAATCGCGTACTCATTCGCTTCATAAGCTACTTTACGATGCGGTGATGAAACTGCAATGACTACCGCAATATCCATGATTTCTAGCCGCCCTACACGGTGCGTAATTGCTACTTTTGCATCCGGCCATCTTTCACTAATTTCTTCACCAATTCTCATAAGTTGTTTTACTGCCATCGGTTTATATGCTTCATACTCTAAATGTAGCGTTCGTTTTCCTTTTGTAAGTTCTCTCACGGTACCAATAAATGTTGTAATCGCACCCGCTTCCCTTCTTGCGACTTTATTCGTTACTTCTTCAACTAAAATCGGATTATCTACAATCTCAAATAACACTTGTCCCATTAGAACCACCTCTCACTTTATGAAATGTCCAAGGCCATTCACTACCTTCGTTATCTTCTAATAAAAGAACATCGACAAACATATCTTTTTTATATCCTCTTGTCCCGCCCGGCAATACGATAAACACGTTTGATTCTGCCAATGAGGAAACTGAGCTAGATTTATCAAAACCTGATGGATAAGCTATTAATTTCCCCTCATCATATTGCAATTTCGCTCGTACAAATCTTGTAAATGGATTCGGTTTTAGAAAATCTTCTCCTAATAACGCTTTTTCTCTTTTTAAATGTACTTTTTCACTAAACATATACGCCCGAATACACGGTCTTACGAATAATTCAAACCCTACATAACAAGCTGATGGATTTCCTGATAAACCAAATAATAACTTGCCATTTAATTGTGCTACAGTCGTAACACTCCCTGGCCGCATTGCAACTTTATTGAAAAGAACAGAGGCACCTAACTTTTCGTAAATAGCTGGTAAATAATCGTAATCTCCTACTGATACACCGCCCGTTGTAATTAACATATCCACTTGGCCAAGCGCTTCTTTCACAGCTGTAAAACATGTATTAAAATCATCACTAAACTTCCCAAAATATTTTACTCTGCCGCCTGCTCTTCGAATTTGAGACAATATCATATACGTATTACTATTTCGGATTTTCCCTGGCTGTAATGAATCATCGACATCAAGCAATTCACTCCCAGTCGCTAACAGTCCAATTACAGGCTTTCTCGCAACTGGCACTTCACTATAACCGAATGTAGCAAGAAGAGCTGAAATACCTGGATTAATGTACGATCCTTTCTTTGCAAGAACCGTTCCTTTACGAGCATCTTCACCTTGAAAAGAAATATTGTCGCCCTTTTTGAATGATCGCTTCACTTCCATATAATTGTTGCCATTCTTCTCATATTGACGAGTCAGCTCTAACATAACAACCGCATCACACCCATTCGGAATTTGTGCTCCCGTCATAATTCGAACTGCTTGAAACGGACCTACTTTCTCATGGAATAGCGATCCTGCACCAATTTCACCCACTACTTCAAATACAATTGGCGTTTCATAACTTGCTAAATTAGTATCTTCTGCTCGAATAGCAAATCCGTCATACGGCGAACGATTAAATGACGGTACATCATGGTCAGCTATTAAATCCTCTGCTAATATACGTCCATAAGCTAATTCAATTGGTAATAGCTCCTTTAAGCCTTTATCAGCAAATCCCATCACTTTACGAACAGCTTCTTCAACCGTAATTGGCACTCTTCTTTCCATTGTTGACACCCTCTCTATTAACCGAATACGCGATAATATAGTTGTTTCGCTTTCGAAATATCATTTGTACCATGAATAAAAACACGACCATCTCGAAAAACAACCACGCGGTAATCATCGAATTGGCAAGATAGTAAATACGGATTCCGATCTACTTTCCCCAGTTTTTGTAATACTTTTTCTATATCATCAAAATTGTATTTCCTATTGTCTACTGTTCTAATTTGAACTGTATTTCTTCCGCATAAAACAGCTGCTTTCGTTTGATTTTCGTATGATAAATAAGGATAAGTTCGATTCAAACCGCATGAGAGACAAGCGTCTGTTTTTATTTTCCCTAATTTTATAAAATGATTTTGATTACTCCATATATCAAACATGAAAAATGTTTTTCTAATTGCTGAGAAATCTTCCACTAAAATTTTGAGTGCTTCTGCCAATTGATATGCTGCGACGATTTGAACAGTCGGGCTAATAATTCCAGCGGTATCACATGTCACACCTGTAACAGGAATATTTTTCAGCATACAATGTAAACACGGTGTCTCTTGCGGAATAATTGTATAACTCATACCATACGATCCAACGCAAGAACCATATACCCAAGGAATATTATGTTTTTGTGATAAATCATTTATTACAAATCGAATATCAAAATTATCTGTTGCATCAATGATTACATCTACATTTTTTAATAGACCTTCCATATTTTCTGAAGTTGCATCCATTACGAAAGCATGTATTTGTACTTCCGAATTAATTTGTTCTAACCGATTTTTTGCAGCAATTGCTTTCGGCATTTTCTCTCTCGCATCTTGTTCAGAGTACAATTGTTGCCTTTGTAAATTACTCCATTCAACGTAGTCACGATCAATAATCGTCAACTTGCCAACACCTGCACGTACGAAACTTTCGGCACTTGCACTTCCTAATGCGCCTGCCCCTACAATTAACACATGTTTATTTCGAATTTTTTCTTGTCCTTTACTCCCAATTGGTTTGAACAACTGTTGTCGTGAATACCGATCAGCCATTACATACCCTTCCTCTCAAGAACTCTATTTCATATTAGAATGTTGTTTCTGATAACAAGCAAAGTAAGCAAAACCAACAAACCCAGCTCCTCCAATTACATTTCCGATAAAAACAGGAACAAAATTTTTAGCCAAATCCATCCACGTTAGATGACCAGCAAAAATAACAGCGGAAATGACAAACATATTTGCTACTACTTGCTGAAATCCAATCACTACAAATGCCATAATTGGAATCCAAATTCCGATGATTTTTCCGACAAAATCACTCGTCCCGTAAGCGAGCCAAAGAGCAAGACAAACGAGCCAATTACAACCAATTGCTAAAATTAAAGTTCTTCCAAATGATTCATGTAACTTCCCTTCCGCTATCGCTACTGTTTTATTTAAATACTCTCCCTCTGTTAATCCGCCAAGATGTCCAAAGCAATACGCAACGAAAATTGCCCCAATAAAATTCATGAGAGTAATCCAAACCCAGTTATTCAGTACACTTATCAATGTAATTTTCTTTGCATAAAGCGCCATAGACAGTGACATCATATTTCCCGTAATTAATTCTCCTCCTGCTAATACTACGAGCATAAGTCCAACAGGAAATACCGCTCCTCCTAAAACATTCACTAGACTCCCCCAGCGCTCAGGTAAATTCCCTAAAACTCGAATGTTAAGTAAAAAACCTATCGCAATAAACGCTCCTCCTAAAAAACCGAGAATAAGCATCGCTGGCAATGTCTGTCTTACTTTTTGAACACCGGCCTCAATGACAAGCTCAGCAATTTGTTCCGGCTTATGAAATGCCATTACCCATTCCTCCATTTTCTCCAAATAAAAAAGCAGCTTCAAAAAACCTCCTCAAAATAAAGGTTTTTGAATGCTGCTTAATTTCTCTGCACATCTTTTACAGAGATATCAATCATCACTTTTACTATAAAATAGAAAATCCACAACTCTTGTAAATTCCCCATTTTTCACTATGACGCTAGCTTTATATATTAACCACCGATATGTGACATTTCAATTTTAGGTATTGTATTCTTATTTTTATGATTTAAGCGTTCATCTGAATAACGATCTTCCCTATTATTCCATATATCGCGTACTACATCTGTAATGTCCTCATCTGTATGTTCAGAACGAAGCAATTCTCTTAAATCATTTCCTTTAGAAGCAAATAAGCAAGTATATAATTTTCCTTCTGCAGAAATACGAGCTCTCGTACATGATGAGCAAAAAGAATCTGTTACCGATGAAATAATACCTATTTCCTCGTCGCTTCCTATATAACGATACCTAGTAGCCACTTCACCAGAATAATTTGCTTCTATCCGTTCTAACGGCATAACTTGATGAATCGTATCTACTATTTCTTGTTTAGAGACGACCTCTTTTAAATCCCAACCATTATAATTTCCAACGTCCATATACTCAATAAAACGAAGAATATGCTTGTTTTCCTTAAAGTATTGCGCCATCTGCAAAATGTCCTGTTCGTTTTTTCCCTTTTGAACGACCATGTTTATTTTAATTTTCATTCCAACTTCAGCTGCAGCCTGTATTCCTTCCAGAACCCTTTGCACTTTGCTCCTATTACCATTTAAATAGAAAAACCGCTCTTCTTCTAAGGAATCTAAGCTAACTGTTACACGTGATAGTCCCGCCTTATATAAATCAGGAGCAAATTTTTTAAGTAACGATCCATTGGTTGTTAAACCGATATCTTCTACACCATCTATTTTATGAAGCCGCTCAATAAGCTTTGGAAGCCCTCTTCTAAGTAACGGTTCTCCGCCTGTAATCCGTAATTTTCTCACACCTAAAGAAACGAAAATACGTGTTATCCTTTCAATTTCATCAAAAGATAAAATTTTGTCATTAGACAAAAACGAGTAATCAGGACCAAATATTTCTTCTGGCATACAATATCGACAGCGAAAATTACAGCGATCAGTAACTGAAATACGTAAATCCTTTAACGGACGTTGCAACTTGTCTAATGTAACTGATTTCATCTTCATTGCCTCACTTTTATTTTATATTTAAAACACGCTCTGGATGGGTATACACATTTAAGGATTGATTACGAATAAATCCTATTGTCGTAATACCTAAATCTTCCGCTAGTTGCAAAGCTAACTCAGTTGGAGCTGATTTTGATAGTATAATTTCACAACCGATTTTTGCAACTTTCAATAATATTTCCGAAGAAATACGACCACTAAAAACAATGATTTTATCTTTTATAGAAATATAGTTTTTTAAACAATAACCGTAAATTTTGTCTAGTGCATTATGCCTACCAATATCCATTCGGCTTAAAATAATACCATTCACATCACATAAAGCTGCATTATGAACCCCGCCAGTATGATGAAACGTATCCGCAGATTGCTGCATTTCTTTCATTAACCGAAAACAATCATCGGCAGCAACCTGTACATGGACACCCTTCATCTTTTTTGCACTTAGTGCATCATTTGCAAAAACAAATCCTTGCCTACTCATACCACAACAAGACGTAATATATCGTTTATTTTGCATTTGTTCATAATACGGATTTACTTTTGTCGTTGTTACATGTACAAATCCTTCTTTCTCCTGCACCCATACACTATCAATATCTTCATACTTTCGAATGATTCCTTCAGATGCTAAGAAGCCTATTACCATATCTTCTATATATTCTGGAGTACTAACCATTGTAACAAACTCCTGTCCGTTCATTTTAATGGTGACAGGAAACTCTGTTACAATGCTGTCCTCTATATGCTTAAATACCTCTTGTTCATAACGAAAGATTTCTCTTTCTACCTGTATCGGTTTCACGATCAGTATCCTTCTCTCACGTTATATTTTTATCAAAAACAAATACCGAAACTGCAATATCTTCTTCTACTTTCATATCTGAAAACAAATTCACTAATTTCGCGCCAACAAGTTCCTCCAAATGTTCACGGGAATTCGCAGCATACACTTCTTGAATCATTTTTGTTCTAGCCAGATGAACCATTTCCGCACCGTCCATCGTACTTGAAATAAATTTTTCAGTAGGTGTTAAGTTTCCATAAAGAGTCGCTATAGCCATATTTTCTGCAAAAACAGTATGAATTCGTTCCGGTCCTTTTCCGAAAAGTTCCTTTCGAAGTTTTCGGATCATATCATTAAATTCATGTACTTTTTTTGACATACAATTATACCTCCCAAAAGCCTCATTTTACTTTATTATATATTTTACCAAAATGAGCCTTCCGCCCAAACTATTTCGTACAAATATTTGGGCGAAAAGGTTCACTTCATGAAGTTTATTCGTCTTTTAACCCTTTCCCCATTCCTTTTAAGAAATGAAGCCCAAACCCGATCGCACGGTTAATATCTGGGTCTTTCAATACTTTCATAAGATCGAATACCCCTACTTTTTTTTTACTTTCTAGATGTTCATTACCTTCTTCTAGCCCGACTAATAAACTACCTATAAGCTTTTTCGTAAGTTCTGGGTCAAGTTCAGTTAACGCACCTGCAGCGCCCATCATATTATTAATTAAATTTGTAACAGGCTCACGAGTTACTTGACCTAGAACAATCTTCGCAATTGGTTCTTTCGCTTTTAGCATAGAATTTGCAGCTTCTAGCATTCCAATGTCATTTAATTCCCCTACTATATTAAACATCTGATTTAGAGCTTCTTCATTATTAGTTAGAAGCTCTTTTAAATCATCTAACTTTTGCTGTTTTATTTCTTCCTCAGTTAATTCTTGTTTTTGAATCATTTTTATAGGTGCAGCCATAGTTTTCTCCTCCTACTTATCCGTTAAATGCACATACCCTGTACGTGCCCACTTACGATGTACCTCAATTCCAGCTTGAGGGTGACGTTTTTTATTGCGTGGGTTCGCTTTTGGCATCGGATTTTCGCCATCAACTTCTAACACTTCCATACGTACTTTCGTTTGTTTATACGCAGGTGTATTCGTACGTACATCCACAGCAGGACCTGTTAAGAAATTAATTGCCGTTTCGTTATCTGTAGAGTTCATCGGTAAATATAACTCATTCGCTTTTACACGATCTGTAACGAGTGCACGTAATTTTAATGCTCCAAAAGGAGAGACAAGACGAACTAACGAACCCGTTTTTACGCCACGTTCTTTTGCAAGGTCTGGAGAGATTTCAACGAAAACACCAGGTACTTTCGTTTGAATACCTGTTGATTTATTTGTCATATTCCCTTCATGGAAATGCTCAAGCATACGACCGTTGTTAATGTGAAGGTCGAACTCCGCTGGAAATTCAGCTGGACGTACCCATTCAGCAATCGCAAAACGAGCTTTTTTATCTGGGAAGTTAAATCCATCTTGGAACAGAAGTGGTGTATTTGTTCCATCAAAACTTCCCCAATGGAAACTGTTCCATCCTTCAAGCACTTCATAGTTCGCTTGCGAGAATAATGGTGATAAACTTGCCATTTCAGCAAAGATTTCACTTGGGTGGCTATAATTCCAGTTTGCCCCTAGTTTATTCGCAACCTCCTGGACGATCCACCAGTCTGGTTTCGCATCTCCTAACGTAGGAAGAACTTGATATAATCTTTGGACACGGCGCTCTGTATTTGTGAAAGTACCTTCTTTCTCAAGAGATGGCGCTGCTGGTAATACAACATCTGCATATTGAGCAGTTTTAGAAAGGAAAACATCTTGCACAACGAAGAAATCAAGGCTCGACAACACTTCATGTACATGATTTGCATTAGAATCTACAAGAGCCATATCTTCTCCGACAAGATACATTGCTTTCATTTTTCCTTCGTCAATTGCGTGAAGCATTTCAATATTATTAAGACCTGGTTCACTATCAATTTTCACTCCGTAAGCAGTTTCAAATTTCGCACGTTCCATTTCGTTAGTAACGTGCTGATATCCTGGAAGCCATCCTGGTAAAGTACCCATATCACAAGCACCTTGTACGTTATTGTGACCTCGAAGTGGGTACGCACCTGCTCCTGGACGACGATAGTTCCCTGTTGCAAGAAGTAAGTTTGAAATTGCAGCGGAAGTATCAGAACCACCTGTATTTTGCGTTACCCCCATACCCCAAAGGATACATGTACCATCTGCATCACGAATCATTTCAGCCATTTGAATAAGTGTTTCTTTTGAAATACCTGTTACTTCTTCTGCATATGCAAGTGTATATTCTTCTAGACTTTCTTTGAAATCTTCAAAGAAGTTTACATTCTCATTAATAAATTCCTGATCATGCCAACCTCGATCAATCATATATTTTGTAACAGCCATTAACCAAACTTGATCTGTTCCTTGTTTTGGACTAATAAAGACATCTGATCGCTCTGCCATTTCTGTTTTACGAAGATCAGCTACAATTAACTTTTGTCCGTGTAATTTATGTGCACGTTTAATACGTGTAGCTAAAACAGGATGACCTTCTGTCGGATTACATCCTACAATAATAACAAGACCAGATTGCGCAATATCTTTAATCGTTCCTGCATCACCGCCCATACCAATTGTACGGAACAAACCATCCGTTGCTGGTGATTGGCAATAACGTGAGCAGTTATCAATATTATTCGTTCCAAATACTTGTCGAGCTAATTTTTGAATTACATAATTATCTTCATTTGTAATTTTAGAGGAAGAAATAAATCCGATAGAACCTTTACCGTACTCTTCTTTAATAGTACCTAATTTATTTGCAACTACATTCAGTGCTTCTTCCCATGTAGATTCAACAAACGTTCCATTTTTACGAATTAAAGGTTTTGTAATTCGTTCTTTAGAATTTACGAAATCCCAACCAAATTTCCCTTTTACACAAGTGGAAATTGCGTTAACTGGTGCATCTGAAGATGGCTGTACTTTAAGGATTTTACGCCCCTTCGTCCACACTTCAAACGAACAACCTACACCACAAAATGTACATACTGTTTTCGTTTTCTTCGTACGAGTATCACGCATGGCCGCTTCCACTTCTGATACCGCAAAAATACCGCTATATCCAGGCTCAACTTCTTTAATTAAATCTACCATCGGTTCAAGAATATCTGGTTTTAATCCCGTCATAAATCCAGCTTCACCGAGCATCGTTTTCTCCATTAAAGCGTTACAAGGGCAAATCGTTACACATTGACCACAGCTAACGCATGAAGAATCATTAATATTTACTCCTTCATCCCAAATAACTCGTGGGCGTTCCGCTTCCCAGTCTATCGATAACGTTTCATTTACTTGTAAGTTTTGACACACCTCAACGCATTGACCGCATGCAATACATTGATTAGGGTCATAGCGATAAAACGGATGCGTCATATCAACTTCACTTACATCTACTTTCGGTTCATAAGGATATTTTTGATGTTCAATTTCCATTAATTCTGCTGTATTATGCAGTTTACAGTTCCCATTGTTGTTGTCACATACTGTACAGTATAATAAATGATTTTCTAGTAACCGATCCATCGCCTCTGTTTGTGCTTCTTTTGCGCGAACAGAAGCACGCTCAACGTTCATACCTTCCGTTGCTATCGTCGAACAAGAACGCATTAACTTTCCGTCAACTTCTACAATACAAGTGTCACATGTTTGAATAGGATCTACTTCCGGCACGTAACAAATTTGCGGATGTTCAATCCCGTTCTCATTAATAACACCCAATATCGTTGAACCAGGCTCCGCTGTATACTTTTTTCCGTCAATTGTAATATGAACCATGTTGTCATTCATGGTCTTTCCCCCTTTTTGAGAATAAAAAAAACTCCACCACGAAAATATACGCACCACATTTTGGGCACGCTATCATCATGGTGGAGTAGTTTATTAGCACATCTTGCTAAAATACCAATCCATTTATTCATAAATAAAACGATAGATTCATAACAGGTCATATCACGATTCCATCTTTAACACTATAATTATAGCGTTAAATGTACAAATATACAATATAAATTTTAAACTGCGCATATGTCTGTATGTAACTATCCATAATAACCCATATAAAGTTCAACGAGGAATAAGGTGAATATATGGGATCTTTTCGAAAATGGATAAGGGGCGAAAAATCTTTCTCTACACATGAGCAATCTGAAACTGTATTAAATAAAGAAATTTCTTCCTCCATGCCGCTTAATCTTAAACACTTATCCAAATTATTTAGTGGTATTCCAGAATTAATTACACGCACTTTCCCGTTAAAAAACGGAAAAGAAGCTGCTCTTATATATATGGAAGGACTTGTAGATAAAACTGTTATTAATGTAGATATTCTTCGTCCTCTCTTATTTAAAGAATGGAATGAAGATGATTTTTGGGAATCTTCTGTTTCTATAGGGAATATTAAAAAAGTTCAGAAGTGGATAGACATTGAGCAATCTCTCTTACATGGCAAAAGTATTTTATTTATAAACGGGCAATTATCAGCTTTAGAACTAGATACACAAGCGGCGCCAAAAAGGAGTATTGAAGAACCTACAACAGAGACTTCCATAAAAAGCTCACACGAAGGATTTAATGAAGTGGCAAGTGATAGTATCGCACTTATTCGTCGCTATATTCCAAATCGCGAATTAAAAGTGAAGGAATTCACTGTTGGCGAACGAGCAACCTCTAAAGTTTTTTTACTTTATCTTGCAGATGTTGCAAACGAAGATGTTGTACAAGATATGGCATGCCGCATTGAATCAATCAAAGTAGATGCTATTCTTACTACCGGTGAATTAGAAGGATTTGTTGAAGATAATTCCTATACTCTCTTCCCACAATTGTCTATCACTGAACGTCCTGACACAACGGCACATCATATTTTGAATGGGCGAATTGCTGTTGTTGTAGATCGCTCACCAGGCGTATTAATAGGACCGATGACCTTTTCATCCTTTTTTCAGACGATAGATGATTACAGCTTCAGACCTATGATTCCATCTTTTATACGACTCCTTCGTTTCACTGGGTTATTTATTGCAATATTTGCTCCTGCTCTTTATATTGCTATGATTTCCTTCCATTATGAAGTGATTCCACTCAAATTGTTGTTAACGATTGGAGAATCTCGAGCCAAAATTCCTTTTCCCCCCATATTAGAAGCTTTATTAATGGAATTAGTTCTCGAAATGCTCCGAGAAGCAGCGATTCGGCTTCCTGGGCCTGTTGGACAAACAATCGGCGTCGTAGGAGGAATTGTAATTGGACAAGCTGCGGTTCAAGCTGGGATTGTTAGTAACGTTATGGTTATCGTCGTATCAATTACTGCGGTTGCCTCTTTCATTATTCCTAACTTAGAAATGTCAGCAGGAATTCGGCTTCTTCGATTCCCAATGATGATAGCTGCCTCTTTATTTGGCGTCATTGGAATTATGGTTGGAATGGCAATCATTATCATCCATATTCTTTCTATGGAATCACTTGGTGTGCCATATGGTAGTCCTTTTTCTCCGTCATATGCTTCGGATTTAAAAGATACCCTTGTACGTTTCCCCTGGAAGATTATGAAGAAACGGCCACTATCTCTACAATTAAAACAAGATAACCGGCAAAGAGATGTTGAGGAAAAGGAGGAGAATAAGTGACAAAACGTGCAAAGAGGGAAATCACTTTATTTCAATACATTTTAACTATTAGTGGTGTTCAAGTCGGATTCGGCGTACTTACACTCCCGCGTGAAGTTGCACAAGGAGCGAATACAGATGGCTGGATGTCTATTATTATCGGATGTGTCATTACTACTTTAGTCAGTCTATGTATTGTAAAAATCATGGAAAAACATCCAGGATATACTTTACTTGATGTGCTGATACGCTATCTTGGAAAATGGCTAGGAAGAGTAGTAATGATTTTTTGGATTTTATATGCTGTACTCGCAGCTGTTTCCTTAATTTTTTCCCTCTTATACGTTATTCATATTTGGATTTTACCTAGATCTCCTATGTCTTTAATTATGATTTTGCTATCTATTCCAATGCTTATGCTTGCATGTAAAGGAGCACTTATTATTAGTCGTTTTGCTGTTTTCACTGTCATCTTTACACTTTGGATGCCATTATTATTATTTATTCCTCTTAAAGATGGGCATTTTATATATCTTCTTCCTCTTATCAAGGAAGGATGGCTACCAATTATAAACACCGTAAAATCAACTATCATTGCGTTTCTCGGATTCGAGTTTGCGTTTGTCCTTTATCCTTATTTAACTAACAAAGCATCTGCAAAAAAAGGAATTGTTATTGCAAATTTGATTACGCTATTTATTTATCTTCAAATCACGTTCGTTTCTTTTATTTATTTTAGTCCAGATGGTATAACAAAGTTTTTATGGCCAACTCTTTCTCTTGTTACACCGTTTCACTTCTCATTTCTTGAGCGGTTTGAAATTATCTTTTTGTCATTTTATCTCTTTATTATTTTTGATTCCTGTATTCCTTATATTTTTACTGCTTCAGATGGTATTAATCAATTACTTAACAAAAAAGGCAGTTCATTACCTATTTATTTTTTATTATTCGGGTGTATTTTCATCTTATTCTTTTATATCCCTTCTTCTTATCAGATAAGTTCGTTGCGGGAATTTTGGGGAACTGCTAGTTATTTTATCGTTTTTCTATTCCCAGTTGTATTTCTCTTATACATGACACTTTATCAGCATTGGAAAAGGAGAAAAGTTTAAATGAGACGCTTTATTCATTTTATTATATTTTGTTTTCTCATAATTTTTTTAGCAGGTTGTGAAGATCGGCTTGATTTAGAAAAACAATCCATCTCATTAATTTACGGTTTTGACGCAAAAGCAAAAGGAAAATTAATTGTGTATCACGTAAACCCTATTTTCAATGAAGATGTAGAGAAAAAGTACGAAATTCATGAAGCGAAAGTACATACACCCCGAGAAGCAAAAGATACGTTTAACAGTTCAAGCAGCGGTTTAGTGTCCACAGAAAAGTTACAGCTTATATTGTTTAGCACGAATTTTTTAAAACAAGAAGGAGCTATGCCTTATCTGGATGTTTGGTATCGCGACCCTAAAAATACAGGGAATATGCGCATGGTTGCAGTAGATGGCTCCATTTCTTCTGTTATATATAATAATTTCAAAGATAAGCCTGCTCTTCCTGAATATTTAACAGATTTAATTAATACGAACAAACTATACAATCGGACCGTGTTTACGACATTCCATGAATTTCATAGACAAACTTTTAATAAAGGCGTAACTCCTGCTATTTCAGAAATAAAAAAAGGGAAGAAAGATGTTATTGTTACCGGTTCGGCACTATTAACCTCTCGTGGAACTTATAAGATGTCTTTAAATCGCTACGAAAGTGCCCTTCTTCTTATGGTGCAAAAGAAAGCTAATATACCCGTTTCACTTACAATGAAAATCCCCTCTAATTTAGTTGAAAGTAATAGCCATCTAAAAGATACAAAAGGCGACGATTTTATAACAATAAATATTCTTAGTATGAATCATGATATCGGTACAGACTATAGCGATAACCGCTTCAAATTTAATATTAAAATGGATTTAAAAATTGCCGTATCTGAACTTACATTCAACATGGATATAGAAAATGATAGAAAAAAATTAACTTCTCTTATTACAAAACAACTAAACAATGATTTAAACGATTTAATCCACAAAATTCAAAAACAGCAACTTGATCCATTCGGATTTGGTGATTATGCGAGAGCGTTTCAATATAAAGAATGGAAACAAGTTGAAGATGATTGGCCAAGTGCCTTTTCAAAAGCTAATGTGAAAGTGGCATCAACTATTAAAATTTTAGAAAATGGGATTATTAAATAGAAAAAACACACTACTTGTTCTTATATGAATAAGTAGCGTGTTTTCATTTCCATTACAAGTATTATTTCAATGGACTATACTCTATTTCCATTTCTAACATTACTATGTTTTTTAGCATATACAAAATATATGAAAACGCCTATTATAATCCATGCCACAAAACTAATTAAAGTAAGCTTAGAAAGGTTCAAAGCCAAATATATACAACTTACTATTGAAACAATAGGTAAAAAAGGTACTAGAGGGGCACGGAATGGCCTCTTCATATCAGGATGTGTCTTTCTTAATACAATGACAGCTATAGATACAAACACAAATGCTGTTATCGTTCCCATATTCACTAAATTAGCTAATAAATTCAAATCCACTAATCCCGCTAATAAAGCTGCTAGTATACCTGTAACCCACGTATTAAAAAATGGAGTTTGTAAACGTTTATGGACACTTGAAAGTCTTTTTGGTAACAGTCCATCTCGACTCATCGAATAAGATACACGAACAAATGCAAACATAGCTACTAACAGAACTGTTGTTAGCCCTGCTATCGCTCCCACCGATAACAACCCAGCAATTCTATCTTCTCCTACAGTGCGCAACGCATATGCAACCGGATCAGCAACATTTAATTCCGTAAACGGAACCATTCCAGTTAGCACGAATGAAACACCTACATATAGAACGGTACAAATGAACAAGGAAACAAGTAGCCCAATTGGCACGTTACGTTGTGGACGCTTCACTTCCTCTGCGGCTGTTGCAACTGCATCAAATCCTAAAAAAGCAAAAAATACAGTAGCAGCGCCCCCTACCACACCGTGAAAACCAAACGGTAGAAATGGTTGCCAATTCTCTGGTCTTACATATTGTGTCCCTACAACAATAAATCCTACAATAACAGCCAGTTTAATAATAACCATTATATTATTAATTCGTGCACTTTCTTTTGCACCACGGCTTAATAAAAATGTAACAACTAAAATAATAAGAACTGCTGGTAAATCAATGATTCCACCCTTCTCCATTCCTGGTGCCGAAGCAAAAACCGTAGGAATGTGAATATTAAAACCTAGTAGCAGTGACTGAAAATATGCTGACCAGCCTGCTGCAACCGCAGAAGTCGCTAATAAATACTCCAGCATAACACACCAGCCAACTATAAATGCAAAAATCTCACCTAGTGTCATATATGTATATGAATATACACTTCCCGAAACTGGAACTGTAGATGCAAATTCAGCATAACAGAAAGCTACACATGCACATATAATTGCCGCTAATACAAAAGATAATACAATCGCCGGACCAGCATGTTTCGCTGCTACAATACCAGTTAATACGAAAATACCTGTACCAATAATTGCTCCAATACCCAAAAGAGTTAAATCAATCGCTCCTAAAGTTTGATTCAATACTTTTTTCTTTTCTTCATCCATTGCTTTCTTTATGAAAAGACTCATTCTTTGAAACCTCTTTTTCAAGTTTATCTCTTACTTGTTACATTCTTTATTACTGTTCTATTTTAAAAATAAAAATATACATAGTTCACTTCCCCTATAGACTTAGTAACCCGTCTCAATAAAAACAGAAAAATCAATCTCTTTATATCGTATTGAATTTTCAAAATATTAATCATACCAAAAAACCATTAAGAATGCTGATTGAATTTATCATACAATTAATTATATTGTCAATAATAAATCACTCAAAAATAATCGGTTGATTATGTATCAAATGTTATTTTTATACATAATCATTTTCTCAAAAACATTGTTGTTTCCCACCTTAATATTCATATTCATTTTATTACATTGATTTTCATACAACCTTCATTACATACAATGTAATGAAAATCATAATAACCTCAAATTAATTATTATTCAAAAATAATAATTAATTTGAGGTTATTTCACCATTTTAATACTAACAAAAAAGTGCAGATTTTCATCTGCACTTTTTTTATTCTTCCACTTCAGCTTCTGCACTACTATTTTCAAGATGCTCCTTCTGAGCTTCCTCTTGCAACTCTGCTGAAATCATCCCATAATAAAGTTCCGGATATAACCCAAATATTTGATATACACTTCCTAAAAACGGCATCAGAATCCCTCTTTTCTAAAGTTGTATTGCCACTTTTAAGGATTCCCTTTTCATTCACTATACATTCGTTTTTGGCGTTTCTTCTTCATCTTGAATACTTAATAAATTTTGCCATTTTTTATACGGAGCGCTATTTGGATCTACATATCCTTTCGCATGCGAGCGATCCCACAATTGTTTAATAAACATTTCTTTCTCTTTCTTTGCAACCATATCAGCACCTGTACCGTAATAGTTCTGGAAATACAACTCGATTTCATCAAGGAATAGTCTTAATAATTCATCTGATGTTTCTTCTAACGTCGGATCATACTTCGCTTCACGGTCATACATTAAAATCATGTCTAAAAGATTGTGGACATGTTCTTTTCTAAGCCATCTTACATCTTGGGCTCCTAATACGAACGGATGTGTATATAAATGTCCACCTTGTATCATCGCCTTTTCTTGCTCTTCTTCAAATCGTGACAAGATGTTTTCATAAATAAACGGATTATGAAGCAATGCTCTGTGTAATTTATAACTTTCGCTTGAAATATTTTTCCCCATCGACTGAATTAAAAAGCTACGTCCCACACCGTTATATTGATACACAAACTGTCCATCAACAGCAACTAAACTAATCCAGCGATACATATATGCGTATAGTAATGCACGATTACATTTATCATAATCTAATTTTGTTTGAGTCGCATTCAAATCTGGCATAAAGGCTGGTAAGTGCCAATACTTATCTAAATGCGGCGTTAAACTAGATTTTTTACTATTTAATTTGTTTACACGGCGATAATACGATTGGAAATAGTCCCCTTTATCATTCATAAATCCGTTTGAAATATGTCCTGATGATAATTTAGGAAAATCTTGCAGCGATAAGCCATAATGTGCTCGATAACAGATCACTTCAAATGGCGAAAAGGCTTCGTGTACTGTATCTTTTTCTTTAAACATTTCTTGAATCAATTCCTCTTGTAGCTCTTTCTTTAAAGAAGGATGTATACCCCAATATTGTAATTCCCTATGATGAGCAACTTTCGGAATGAACGGACTTGCTAAATGGAACAGGTCTTCAATTTTTTCACGCACGTATTCATTGCGATCACGTTTCTTATAATCTGCTTCTTTTCGCAATGCTTCAATAATATTCAATTCTAATTTATCACGATAGCGTACTTGCAGTTCGTCATAACAATAGCTCAGTATATGTTCGCGATAGAAATCCTCTACCTTTTTCGACTGAATCTCTTCTGTTTTCGCATCACGACAATATTCCCCATACAAACTCATATAAATTTCCGCTGATATATCTTTCGGTAGTACACCTAAATTTAAATGTTGCTGCATATCTTGCCATATCTTTTCTTGCAGCTGTTCCTCTGCTAATACATATACATTCGTCGGGTTTGTTTTCCCTTCAAATTCCTTACTGCGCTTTTGGATTTCAAACAATAAATTTTCACGTGTTTCATGTAAATTATCAAAAAATCTTTCCCAATATTGAATCATTTTATTAACTGCCTGATATAGCGATTGATACACAAGTTCTAATAGCATTTCTTTTCGATATTCATTTAATTTGTGTACATATTGCGTTACGATGTCTTCAAATTCTCTTTTGAATAAACGTTGCTGATTATTAATCATTTTTCCGAACCAGCCTTGTTGTTGAGCAATTTCTACTCGGCGTACAGCCGTTACCGTGCCATCGATATTACCTACATTAAATTTTTTATCGTAGTTTTGAATTACATTACGCTTTTGTTCATTATTTTCATGTAATCGATTCATTTTTTCTACTAACTGTTTTCGAATTTCATATAACATAAAACGTGCTGCTACTGGGTGAACTGGATCTGTTTTCTTTAAAAACCATGTATTTAATTGATAGGACTGCCCTTCAGAACCACTTGGTGAAAAGCGGTCTGATTCAATCATGTCATATAAAAGTGTCGTTACATGTTCATGTACACGGCTCGGAATCGCATATGCATATAAGCGAACCGCATGATCCACTCTTGCCACTTCACCTTTCATTTGTTCCATCATTTTCAGTTTCGCAGCTGAAATTTTACACTCATGTTGCAGACGATTTAATTCCTCATCTTTTTGCACCGTTCGTTGTACATAACTTTCTACAGCTTCTAAAAACAGTTTTGATTTCGCAACTCCGAGCTTACCACCTTCTGCTCCTTCACGTGTTTCATTATACATTTGTCTATAGAAAATATGAGCTTGCTCTGGACGGGTAGCAAGATGCTCCAAGTCCTCTAAATAACTTTTACCTCTCTCCGGCTTTTCACGCTGCATCCCACGTTTTACATCTTGGTCGTATCTTTGCTTCTTCTCTTGAAACAGTTGATCTAAATGCAGCCACGATTCATCTAAACCTTGCACCGCCCATTTTAAAGCACAATATTTTAACACATGCTCATATGGATAAATGAGTTTTGCCGTTCCTGCCCCGCAATATCGTCCTTTTCCACTTGATTCTGCTAATTGCTGAATTTGATTGTCTTCCTGTGCAAAATGACTTGTAGACATCGGGCTAAATAACTGTAAATAAATTGTATTTGCCATTTGCTCCATATAATCTGATAAATTGTGCAAATGGTGTCCATGTAGGTTTTCGTAGTCGTATAAGAAACAATAATTGTACGGTAAATGATGTTGTTTAATTGTATGATTCGTTCTTCCGTCTTCATCTACTTGATCAGGGCGATACTCTAATTCAATTGTTACCCCGCCGCGTTTTGATAATTCTCCAGTAGAACCGAGCGTAATAGCATGTAATTCTTTTAACGATGCATATCCGTTTGCTTGCACCGTCTCAAACTCTTTCGCACTAACTGTTCTCGTCTTTACTAAAACATCAGGCATTAAAAACGCACCGCGTATTAAAATGTTATGATGCTGCAATTTTTTCCGAAGCATTTCACGTAAATATAATGCAATTTGTAGAAACATCCCCGAACCTGTTCCGCCTGCTAGTGATGTTACTATAATGACACGCACACCATATTCTGTTTGATCACTTGTAACTGGAAAAATTTTCTCGATTTCTTGCCAAAAAGAGGTCAATTTATCTTCTTTCATCGCAGCACGTAATGCTAAACGTGAAATGACGCGTAACTGTCCTGCTCCTTCTGTTAATGGTTTATCAAGTATAGTCGGATCCATCGGAAACCACTCTGGAATCGTTGGATCTCCCGCAATATACTCCCTAGGCGTTTTACTAGAACTTGTTTGTGTCTTAAACTTTCGAATATGATCAAATTTACTCAAAGTATTCACATCTGTATCAAATACGTGCATTGCTACCTTTTTTCGGCGCTCTTCAGGCAGTTTTTCATATATTTGATGCGTCACAGTACTACCGATTCCACCTAAACCAATTAATATTGTTGGAACTTGTAATGTCATGTGAACCACCTTCCTATTCTTGCTTGTTTGAAAAAAGGGAAAGAGAATCAATACTCCATCCCCTTCTTTTCCCTATCTACTATTCACATTCGTATTTGTAAATCTCCTTACCATATCCTCTATCAATTAGTAAAAGTTCATTTGGATATAGTGTCTTATGTTCCATTCCTACTTCATCCTCTGTTATAAACATTCCATCAATAATCATTCCAACTACTTGTGATTCTTTCGCTACAAAGACAGATTTCGAACCTTTCTTCGCTATAAATGTAACAGATTGCACCGTTTTTCTTTCTGCTCTAAATGGGATACCAAAATAATGGTTCCACCATTTATTTCGAAGTAATTCTGGTTCAGATTGATATAGCCAATCTTTCGCTACCTCTTGATCCCATTCATAATACAGTAGTGCCTTCCGGTGAAATCTCGGCCGAACAATCCATCCTAAAACAATGATTCCTACTACTAGCAGTAATAAAGTGATAGGAATGACAAACTTAAAAATGAGCGCATATTTTTCATAAAACGGAGCATCTTGAATATGGAATGTTATGTTTTTCTTTACTTCTTGTAACTTTGAATCCTGCATTACGATGGTAGCTTCTACGGTGCCGGTATCTGTAAAATTAAATGTGTCGGAGTAATAGGGACGAGGATAAACATAGATCTGATTTCCATGTTGCTTTATTTCATAATTGATTGATTGTTTAGATGTGACACCAGTAGATTTTAATAGTTTTTTTACAGCTTCTTCTGTCATCGGCTTACCATCTAACTGTGGTTGTAAAACAAATGGTTTACTCTTCTCTAAATTTGTTACTTTTTCTTTATAATCTTTTGTAACAGTTTGAAGTGATAATTTCGGTTTCTCAGCTGTTTCAATTTTAAATTCTTTCGTCTGTCTATAAAACCCCTTTATATTCATATGAACTTTCCCGCGTACTAACCCTTTACCAAGCTTAGTTTCGTAATAAAACACATGCCTCTTATCGTCCCACTTCATCGGATATTGTTTTCCGTCTATTTCTACTTCTGCTTGAAAGTAAGAAGACTGAACTGGCAACTCCGTAGGCTTTGCTTCAATAACAGCAGTAACACCTTCGTACATTTTCTCTACATTTTTTTGACTACTATCATCTTTGTCATAAGTAGAAACCGTATAATTAAGCGCCGGTTCAACTAGTACTTGTAGTCCTTCTTTCTCAATGTCCTGGTCGACTTCTATCGTATAAGTTCCTGGTTTAATAACTTCCTGATTTTCCGTACTTATATGAACTATATTTCCGAACAATTTTGCTTCTCCTGGTGCATGTATGGAAAAAGAAGATTGTAATTGTAATGGTTTAGAAATTTGTGCGACCTGATAATCGGGCAGAGAAGGCGATTGTCGTACAAGCGTCATACGCTTTAACGGAAACGGTGTTGTAATCTCTACTTTTTTCCCCACTACTTTCGTTTTTACAATCGATTCAACAGAGGAGAATGGATCACGATTTGCAACTAATGCTGCCACTTGATTTACACTTTTTACAATGCCATCTTCTCCGCTTGACGGCATCGTAACACCATTTATCTCTTTCTTCCATATTTCCTTGAACGTATTTAGTTGTTCTTTTTCTTGTTGTCCTAAATCTTCTTCCATCGTAATTAAGACTGGATGTAACGATATCTTTTTTGCATCCATTTCTTTCTTAAACTGGGCTAATTTCTGTGTAATTTGTTCTTTTCCGCCAATCTTATCTTTCTCTAAATCATTAAATGCCCCGTCAGTTAATACAATAAGCCAAAATTCACGTTTTCCATCTATATCTGCTTCCTTTTTTATAGATTGCATCGCCGTTTCTACCGCGCTAAATGGAGTATTTAAATACGTTTTCCACGCTCCAATTCCCTCAATTTCTGTTTGCCTTTTATCCTTCGTTAACGAAATATTTAATGGATCATTTGGCTTACTCATTGGAACGTAAGAAAATTTATCTTTTTCATCTAATAGCGCAACTAAACTTTGCAAAGCATAATTGGCATATTTCCAGCGATCGTTATTTCTCATGCTGCCCGAATCATCATATACAAGTGAAACGACCCTTTCCTTTGCCTCCTCTCCTTTTGCAAAAGCTGATAAAGGTAAACATATAAATAGAAATAACATGAACGTGGCACAAATTCGGATTTTCATGATGAGGCTTCGCCACCTTTGTAGACAAATTCCTATGTTTAAATTTATGAGAGGAAACAAGATATATGACTTGTATTTTAGGACAACTAACCCACCATAACTTTATTATGTAAACAGATCATACACTTGGTAATATCCCTTCTAGCATTCTCTATCCAATTATATAAGTAAAAAAGCCTGTTTAAGCTCCACACTTAAAACAGACTTTTCCTACTTTTTATTTTAAAAACACATAATAAAAAGTTTGATTTTTGATTTAACACATCACTTCTATTGTAAATCCACCAGGTGCTTCAACGTAAAATGTATATGCATGGGCATGCTTAGGAGGCTCCACCAAAAATCCATCTTTCTTCAATCTTTGATTTATCTTATCTACATGTTCTTCACTTCCTTGTGGAAATCCTACATGAAATGTTTTTGGATACTGAACTTCTTTTCCCTTCATTAAAGTTAGTATAAATCCATCATTATCACGCATAACTGCAAAGGCATTCCCCCTTGTTCCACTACAAATTAAACCAAAATACCTCTCTAAAAACTCTCTAGATGCTGTTACATCTGTAACTGTTAAATTGAGATGTTTAATTCCCAATCCTCCACCTTCTTTCTCAATTTTCTAACATTTTATCATACAAATAAAAAACACGCCTTTCACAGCGTGTTTCATTGCTTTACATACACTTCAACAATCGGATTCTCTTTATTATCCGCATGCAAGCGTATATTCTCTTCACTTGCATTATAAATACTAGCTAGTAACATTATCGTTAACACATTAGGTGTCTTCGCATCACTTCCGTATTTTCTCTCAAGCGCTTCCTTATATTCAAAATCTAAATCCCCCTGCACATATGTATACACTTCAAAACCATCTTCTAAATTGCAAACTACTGTATCAATAATATCTGCTCCTACTTGCTTCTTCATTTCCTCTCGCAACGCTTCAATAAATTCTTCCCACGGTACTTCGTATGTCTGAAACTGATCTGTAGATTTCATGCCTTTTCCTCCTTATATATCCTCTTCTTATATTTCCCCTTTCCTATAACAATTATGATAGATAGGGCATTCGTACAAGCCGCACTTGTCCCCCTTACATATCGTATTACTGTAATGCGGAAGGAGGAAAGAACATGCATAGACAAAAATGTTATGATACATGCCGACGTTACTTCGGAAAAGTTGTTCGGATTGAAGACCGTGATGGCCGTATACATTTAGGTAAAATAATCGATGTGACACAAAGCTCTGTATGGATCGAACCGGTGCAACAGCGCTCATCTTTTGATTCAGGATTCGGATACTACGACGCTTATGCAAACGGTGGTTGTGACCTTTGCGGCGGCCTTAGCAGATGTGATAGTTGCGGATTTGGATGCGGTGGCGGTGGTGGATTCAGCAGCTGCGGCTGTGGTGGGCGTGGTTGTAGTAGTTGTGGTTGCGGCGGCTGGGGTGGCGGCGGTTGTGGCTGGGGTGTTGAACTCGGATTTGGTTTCATCTTCGGAATTGCATTAGCTGCATTATTTTTCATTTAACATAGTAAAGAGTTGACTACCTTTAGCCAACTCTTTTTCTTTATTTTTCACATATAAAAATACGATGCCCTAAAATATGTTGGTACATAAGCCGTACATTTTCATGCTGTACCCATGCCTCATATAACTCATTTGGAATATGTGAGGATACATTCCATTCCGGCTCTTCTACATAGCTTGAGATCGTTTCTGCAATTGTACCACCGCCAGCAATTGTAATTCTTTTAAAATTTGCTTTCTGAAATAATTGTACCCATTCATTCTCAGTTAATAGTTCTTTCATGCCATATAATTGAGCTATTTTTTCTTCCTCACCCTTATCAATGTGCCTATCAATAATCATTTCAATAACAACAAGCTTACCGTCCTGCTGTAATACACGGTAACACTCCGAGATAGCTCTTTCTTTCTCTGTAAAAGCGATGATTGATTCTCCAAGTACGAAATCAAATGAGTTATTCAAACAAGGTAATTGCTCTACATTTCCTTCAATTAATTGTATATCTAATCCTTCAAACAACCATCTATCTTTTGCCTTTTGAATCATAATTTTATTCTTTTCAACCGTTGTTACTTTATAACCAAGTTCCCTTGTCATATACGCCGCTGTTTTCCCTGTTCCACAACCTATCTCAAGAACATTCGATCCATGTCTAAAAGGCAGTTGTGCTAGCAATTGTTTTGTTAACGTAAACCCGCCAGGATGAGCACTTCCTATTCCGTAATAAGCTAGGAAATCGATGTATGTGTTTCGTTTCATGGGATTCTCCCTTTTTTATTTTATATATTCGAGGACGGAAGAAAAGTGCATAGAAAAAGGGGCGTATTGTACGCCCCTCATCTTACTTATCCTCTGTAATATATGCCCATTTATAGCTATAGTCTCCACCAACTGGATGATGAACGATACCTTTTACTTTAGGTCTTTGAACGATAGCATCACCACGTTGATATAATGGTGCAATTGCTGCATCTTCCAGTAACATTTTCTCCGCTTTCAGTAAGCTATCCCAACGATCTTTCGTTTTCGTTAATAGCTCGCCTTTACCTTTTTGCACAATTTCATCATATTTAGGATTTGAATATCCTGTTTGGTTATGAGGACCATTTGTAACGAACATATCAATGAATGTCATTGGATCTAAGTAGTCAGGGCCCCAACCAGCGTAAGATAAATCATAATCTAGATCTGATTCTAATTTTAACTTTTGTTTAAATGGCTGGTTTTTCAAATTCACTGTTAAGCCTGGTAAGTTTTTCTCAAGTTCTCCTTTTAAGAATTCTCCTACTTTTTTCGCACCATCACCATCATAGTTTAATAGTTCTACTGTAATTGCATCTTTTCCAAGTTCTTTTTTCGCTTTTTCCCAATGCTCTTTTGCCTTTTTCACATCTGTTTTTAAAATATCTCCATTTTCTTTACGGAAGTCTTTTCCATCTGGGCTCTTAGCAAATTCTTTTGGTACTAAGTAATCTGCAGGTGTAGAACCATCATTTAAAATTACATTCGTTAAGCCTTTTTTATCATACGCTTTTGCAATCGCTAAACGTAAATCTTTGCTCTTTAGCACTGTATCTTGCCCACCACGTTTTTGGTTTAAGCGTAAGAAGTACGTTGACGGTGTTTTTTGTGTAAAGAAATCGGGGCTTGATTTATATTTGTCAACAAATTCAGATGTAAGTCCTGAGCGATCAATTTGTCCACTTTCATATAAATTGACACGTGTACCGCTATCTTTTACCACATTAAAGTTAATTTCTTCCAACTTAACTGTTTTATTATCCCAGTATTGTGCATTTTTCTTTAACTTCCAACCTTCTTCATGTTTCCAGTCTGTTAATGTAAATGGTCCGTTGTATAACGTTGTATCTGCTTCTAAACCGTACTTTTCTCCTTTTTCTTTTACAAACTTCTCGTTTAATGGATAAAATGTTCCAAATGAAGTTAATTCTACAAAGTAAGGAACTGGATTTTCTAATTCTACTTCTAACGTATAGTCATCTACAGCTTTTACTCCTAACGTATCTAGTTCAGCTTTTCCTTCATTAATCGCTTGTGCATTTTTTAAATCAAACATAATGTATGCATATTCTGCTGCTGTATTTTTATCTATCGCACGTTTCCAAGCAAACACGAAATCTTTTGCTGTTACAGACTCTCCATTTGACCATTTTGCATTTTTATTTAATGTAAATGTATATTTTTTACCGTCATCACTCTTTTTATATGATTCAGCAACCCCTGGTGTTGCTTTATTATCTTTATCAAGTCTATACAAACCTTCCATTACGTTGTTTAAAGCGAGAAACGATACTTGGTCTGTCGCTTTAGCAGAGTCCATAGATGGAATCTCTTGAGACTCTGTTAAATTAAGCACTTGCTTCGCCGCTAGCTTTCCGCCTTCTTTTTCACCGCTTTTTGGTGTTGTGCTTGCTTTATCTTTTTCCCCAGATCCAGAGCAAGCTGTTAATGCCATACTCATTACTAGAACTGGTGCTACTACCGCTGTTAATTTTTTCATCTTTTTTCTCTTCATTTTTGTACCCTCCCCAATTATATGTACGCTATTAACATTTAGAGATTCCCTACTAACTTTCGTTATCAGAAAATTCTTATTAATTAATATTCTACTGTTTTTTCTAGTTTTGTAAAGTATTTTTGTAAATTTTCTAAAAATTTATTTTTTTATGATAGTAACTTGTTGTTTTAACTACTATATGAATTATCCCCCGTCTACTATATGTAAACATCCATTCCCTTATTCCACTCTATTACTACGTTCTATATTTTTCTTATTAGCATGAGGTCTCTTACTATCATTCATCTTTCTTACTACTTACTGACCTCTCTAATTTCCTCGGATAGAACCTTCTTTATTACCTATCCGATTCTCAATAGGCTAACGAGATTTATTCCCTTATACATACTAAAAAGCATTTCACTTTATTTTTTCCGCCATCCTCAGTTACATACGCCCACTTAAAGCTATATTCTGAACTGATGTTATGTTTCACAATTCCTTTTACATTCGGTTTCATTACGTACGATCTTCCTGTTTGATATAAAGGAACTAACCCTGCATCTTCTTCAAGGAATAATTTCTCAGCTTTCCCTAACGTTTCCCAGCGTTTTTTCGCATCACTCATTAATTCATTACCTGCTTTTCCTACCATTTCATCGTATTTTGGATTTGAATAACTCATTTGGTTGTACGGGCTCTTCGATTCAAACATATCAATAAATGTCATTGGATCCGCATAGTCTGGACTCCAACCTGCATAAGAAATTTCATAATCTTGCGCAGTTTCTAATTTTAATTTTTGTTTGAACGGCTGAATTTTCGTATTAATTGTTGCACCTTTTAAATTTTTCTCAATTTGATCTTTTACATAGTCAGCAATCTTTTTCGCAGTTCCATCATCATAGCTTAGCAATTCAATTGTAACTTGATCTTTTCCAAGTTCTTTTTTCGCTGCTTCCCAAGCTGCTGCACCTTTTTTCGGATCATATTTTAGACCATTTTTAAATGCATCTTGGTAATTTTCACCATAAGGCCCTGTCGCAAGCCCTTTTGGTACTAATTGATCTGTTGCTTTTGAACCGTTATTTAAAATAACGTTCGCTAAGCCTTTTTTATCAACTGATAATGCAATTGCTTCACGAAGTTTTTTGCTCTTTAAAGGCGTATCTTTTCCGTTACGTTTTTGATTTAAACGTAAGAAGAATGTACTTGATTCCGCATACTCACCATATTCTTCTTTGTTCGATTTATATTTATCTACAAACTCTCCTGATAGTAATGTAAAATCAATTGATCCTGTATCATATAAGTTTACTTTCGTTGCAACCTCTTTTACTACACTATAGTTAATTTCTTCTAATTTCACAGTCTTTTTATCCCAGTACTTATCATTTTTCTTTAGCTGCCAACCTTGTTCATGTTTCCATGAAGACATAACGAACGGTCCGTTATACAACGTTGTATCTGCTTCTAAACCGAACTTATCTCCTTTTTCTTTTACGAACTTTTCATTTAAAGGATAGTACGATAGGAATGCCATTAAATTCAAGAAATACGGTACTGGCTTTTCTAATTCTACTTCTAGTGTATAATCATCTACCGCTTTTGCTCCTAAATCTGTTAGAGGTTTTTCACCTTTATTAATTGCTTCTGCATTTTTAATATAGAAAGCGATAAACGCATATTCTGCCGCTGTATTTTTATCAAGTAAGCGTTGCTATCCATATACGAAATCTTTCGCTGTTACAGGATCACCGTTTGACCATTTTGCATCTTTACGTAGTTTAAATGTATATTTTTTGCCATCCTCGCTTTTCGTACTAGACTCTGCCGCTGCTGGAATTGGCTTATTATCTTTATCAAGGCGATATAGGCCTTCCATCGTGTTCCCTAAAATTTGCGCACCTAATGTATCAGTAGATTTAGAAGTATCCATCGTCGGAATTTCTTGGTTTTCCGTACGATTTAATACTTGTTTCGCTGCATATTTAATATCAGATTTTTTTCTTCCCCACTATTTGATGTAGTAGTCGTTTTCTTTTCCCCTCCTGATCCAGAACATGCTGTCAATGCAACACTCATCGCTAAAACTGGTATTACAACTGCCGTTAACTTTTTCATTTTTTCTCTTCATTTTTGTACCCTCCCTAATTATATGTACATTACCAACCCTTGAGAGACCCCTTACTAAAGACTTTTTTTAGAAGATTACAACTAATGTCATTCTACTCTTTTTTCCCTAATTGCAAATATTTTCATTTTGAATATTCTGATTTTTTTTTAGTAGGATTTATCTCCCATCTACTATATGTACATACTATACACCTTATTCTCCTCTATTTAACCATACTAAAAATTAGTATTTTAAGCTCACAAAAAAAGCATTTAAAAGTAGCTAAGCCACTTTTAAATGCTTTTTCAACTCTATTATTTTTCAGTTACATATGCCCACTTAAAGCTGAATTCTGGACTGATATTGTGTTTTACTACACCTTTTACATTTGGTTGTAAAACATAAGAATCTCCACGTTGGTATAAAGGTACAATCGCTACATCTTCTTCAAGTAATGTTTTTTCAGCTTTTCCTAACTCTTCCCAACGTTTTTTCGCATCACTCATTAATTCCGTCCCAGCTTTTTTCACCATGCCGTCATATTTAGGGTCAGAGAAGCTCATTTGGTTATGTGAATGTCCAGTCTCAAACATATCTAAGAACGTCATTGGATCTGCATAATCCGGATTCCATCCGCCATACGAAATATCATATTGTTGTTCAGTTTCTAATTTTAGTTTTTGCTTAAATGGTTGAAGTTTAATATTAACTGTTACACCTTTTAAGTTTTTCTCAATCTGATCTTTAATATATTCGCCAACTTTTTTCGCATTACCAGTATCGTAGTTTAAGAATTCGATTGTAACTTGATCTTTTCCAAGTTCTTTTTTCGCTTCTTCCCAAGCTGCAGCAGCTTTTTTAGGATTTGGTTTCAAACCGTTTTTAAATGTTTCTTGGAAATCTTTACCGTCTGGTCCCGTTGCTAATCCTTTTGGTACTAAGAAGTCAGCTTCTTTTGATCCATCATTTAAAATTACATTTGCTAAATTCTTTTTATCAATTGATAGCGCAATTGCTTCACGTAATTTTTTGCTCTTTAATGGCGTGTCTTGTCCATCACGTTTTTGGTTCATACGAATGAAATACGTACTCACTTGTGAATATGTGCCAAATTCATCTTTCTTGCTTCTATATTTATCAACGAACTCTCCATTTAATAAAGCAAAGTCAACTTGACCGCTATCATATAGATTGACTAAAGTTGCAGCCTCTTTAACAACACTAAAGTTAACTTCTTCAAGTTTTACAGTCTTTTTATCCCAATATTGATCATTTTTCTTTAATTGCCATCCTTGTTCATGCTTCCAATCTTTAAGAACGAACGGTCCGTTATAGACAGTTGTATCAGCCTCTAAACCGAACTTCTCGCCCTTTTCTTTAACGAACTTTTCGTTTAATGGATAATATGATGGGAATGCTACTAAATTTAAGAAGTACGGTACCGCTTGCTCTAACTCAACTTCAAGTGTAAGATCATCTACCGCCTTCACACCTAATTCAGTTACAGGTTTTTCTCCTTTATTTACTACTTCTGCATTTTTAATCGGGAATGCAATAAATGCATACTCAGCAGCCGTTTTTGGATCTAACAGACGTTGCCAAGCATATACGAAATCCTTTGCAGTTACTGGATCTCCATTTGACCATTTTGCATCTTTACGTAGTTTGAACGTATATTTTTTACCATCTTCACTTTTCGTACTAGATTCTGCCGCTGCTGGAATCGGCTTATTGTCTTTATCAAGACGATATAAACCCTCCATCGTATTACCAAGCATTTGTGAAGATACTGTATCAGTTGATTTAGAAGAATCCATAGTTGGAATTTCTTGTGTTACTGTTCGATTCAGCACTTGTTTCGTTGCTAATTTTTCCCCTGACTTACTATCTCCACCAGAGCTAGAATTTGTGCTTGTCTTCTTATCTCCACCTGATGTAGAACATGCTGTTAACGCCATGCTCATTGCTAAAACCGGTGCTACAACTGCTGTTAGTTTTTTCATTTGTTTCTTTTTCATTTTCTGTACCCTCCCTAATTCTAAACGATAGCTATTCAACAATTTTCTGATAATTCTGTTTTTCTCTATATATTTATCAGACGATTCTTACTACTTCTTATTCTACTAATTTTTTAAAATTTGTAAAGTATTATTATTGAAAATTTTTAAAAAATTATTTTCTTACAGTAATATTCATAAAAATTCCATATGATCTTCAAATTCTATTTCTCTTTCATATAAATGTACCACTTTAATGGTATTTATCATATTTACACATTAAATATCTATGAGCTCTTGTTAATAAATAATGTATATTTTTAGAAACTCCTTTCCTACAAAAATAAAAAAAGTCAGCAAAACTGACTTTTTACCCGGCTATTTTTTCTCTTTTCATTTCCTCTATTACTTTCGTATACTTCTCATCATCAAATTCATTTTCACTTTTTGCAACAACTACAGTTGCAATACCGTTACCAATTAAATTAACGATAGCACGTGCTTCTGACATGAAACGATCTACACCAAGTAATAGCGCTAAACCTTCTAATGGGATAACATTCATTGCAGATAAAGTAGATGCTAGCACAATAAAACCTCCACCAGTTACTGCTGCTGCACCTTTAGATGTAACTAATAAAATAGCTATTATAGTTAATTGTTGACCTAGTGAAAGATCGACATGAAAGACTTGAGCTAAAAATATAGTAGCCATCGATAAATAAATTGTCGTTCCATCTAAATTAAATGAGTATCCTGTCGGAATGACTAAACCTACTACTGGCTTCGAACACCCCAAGTCTTCCATCTTTGTCATCATTCGCGGCAGTACTGATTCTGATGACGATGTCCCGAGAACAATGAGTAATTCTTCTTTAATGTGAGCTAAATATTTCCACAAACTAAATTTGTACAGTTTACAAATAAAATTTAAAACAATAAAAACAAATAATGCCATTGTCGCATATACACAAATCATTAATTTGCCAAGTGGTATGAGCGTGCTTAAACCATACTTCCCAATTGTAAATGCCATCCCACCGAATGCTCCAACCGGTGCTAATTTCATTACAATTGATAAAATGTTAAAAAATACTTTCGATAATCTTTCAAAAAAGTCAATAACCGGTTGTCCATTTTTCCCTAACATCGTTAACCCTGCGCCGAATAAAATGGAGAAGAACAGAACTTGTAAAATATCACCTTTGGCGAATGCTTCAAACATGTTAGACGGCACGATATGTAAAAAGAAATCCATCCATTTCATTTCTTGTCCGCTTTGTACATATTGCGAAACATCTCCGCCCTTTAGTTTTGAGGGATCTAATCCGTCTCCGGGACGCACAACATTCGCTACGATGATACCAATAATTAAAGCCGCTGTTGTAACAATTTCAAAATATAATAGTGCCTTCCCACCAACACGGCCTACCTTTTTCATACTTCCCATACTTGCAATACCGAGCACAATTGTTAAAAAGATAATCGGTGCAATAACCATTTTAATCATATTGATGAATGTTTCACCAATTGGCTTCATTTGTTGTCCAACACTCGGCCAAATTGCCCCTACTGCAATACCACAAATAATGGCCACAATAACTTGGAATGTTAAATTCTTTGCAATTCTCATTTTTGCTACTCCCCTGTATTTTCATTTCTCCCAAACTATTTTAAGCAATAACATTTATTCTATGTGATAGCCCCCTTGCTATTTAACTTAAACCACAATTTTATGTTACACTATTATCTTTAATTTGAAAATAGTATATAACATTTAAAAATAAATGACATACTATTATACACAATAAAAAGCAGACATTACGTCTGCTTTAATTCTCCTCAATTTGCTTTTCACTTAACCCTAGATGTGTTCTAAGAGTATTACTCAAACTCTGCAAATCTTTTTTATTAGGATTATAATAATATACACGTTGCCCATTTGGACCATTAGGTAAATATAAATCATCACCAGCTAGTTGTATTTTTTCAACTGAACCGTTTAAACCGTATTTATAAAAAGATAAAATATCATCCATTACTAAGTTTGTTTTAAAATCGTCGTCAACTGCCTCAACTATTTTTTCTAGCTTCGTAATCGATCCTACACTTTTTAATTTACTTAAAATCGATTCAATAACAAGTTGTTGCCTCTGCCCTCTCATCGCATCACTATCAATATGGCGCGTTCTTGCTAGTGCAAGTGCTTCTTCCCCATTTAATTTTTGCAATCCTTTTTTCAAATGAATCGCATCAGGTTCATCTTTACTATTTTGCTCCGTAAATTCAACTGGGACATCTACTTCAATACCATCTAACCCATCAACAATTTTAGTAAAGGAACCAAAATTAAATTTCACAAAATAATCAACGGGCACCTGTAACAATTTTTCTACCGCTTCCACAGAAGCTTGCGGTCCTCCATCTTTACCATTTTTAACGAAACCACTTCCATATGCATGGGTTATTTTATCTTTTTTCTTTTCAACTGGAACGTATGTATATGTATCACGCGGTATGCTCGTTAATTTCACTGTTTTATCGTCTTTATTAAAAGTCGCTAACAATAATGCATCTGTATGAAATGCACCATTATACTCCTTTTGTCGTTCTTGATTTTCATCAATTCCCATAATTAAAAGTGAAACATGATTTGCAATTGGCTTTACAGATTTCTCACGTAAATTGGATTTTTCACCTCGTGCTAAATTCAAATTAGATTTTTGTACGAGACTAGAAGTTTTCATATATACATAGGCTCCATAGCCAATTCCACCAAATAGCAATACCGCTAGTAGTAAACTTATTATCGTTTTCTTTTTATATTTTTGCTTATTTTTCTCTTCTCTTAAAGATGAATGATTCCCCATTTACTCTCCTCCTGTTTCTATTCATCCAATATGTTTTTCATATTTAGCGCTATCCTTTTGAAACATACTTTCTTTCAATCCCTTATCTATTTGTATCCATTCTGTCGTAAGTGAATATTGAATCAAGCCTTCTTGAAAACTAAGAAATTTCAACATAATCCCTGTATTTTTCTCCACAACCATTTCGAATTTCCCTCTTAAATCTTCAGAGGTGCTAACAGGCATCTCTATATTGATGACTCCTTCAATTTTGTAACAATCTAATCCAAGATATTTCGTTTCTTTATAATTCCAATCTTTATATCGAATTAACAAATCTGCGAATTCTGATTGAATACTATATTTCGCTAGTCCTACATATTCATCATCATATCGCTTTTTTTCACCTGATTTTCTCAATAACCTTTCCGTAGGATTTAACTTTAATAATTCATTGTTTCTTTCTTTCGGGTTCCATTTTGTCTCTTTATAGGTATACTTCTCATCATCAAACTCTTTTTTCTTGCCCTCGTTATATATAATTGTTCGTTTTTTCGCTAGTTTATCTTCTTTCGAAGAGATACCTCTTTGTTTTTCCGTATCAATTGCATACTTATATGTTGTAGCAATTCTTGATGAGCTAGAATATTCCTCAAATTGTCCTGAACTATTTTTAAAATAATCAATAGAATCTAGCATCTTTTGATGAATCTTTTCTTTATCTGGATAATGTACATTTGATTTTATTTCTTCTTCATTTTCATAATCAGAAAACGCTTTTTTCTTTACATATTCAAACACTCCACCGTTTTGCGCGAAACTTTGTATAGAAAACTCAGACATAGATACCACTGAAAGTATACAAACCGCTGCACTAATTATCATCATATGGATTTTGTAACTCTTCTTTTTTACCTGAAGATTATGTAGTGTACCATTAATCTTCTCATTTAACTCTGGAGGTACTATAACATTTTCATTTTTTATTCTCTTTTTTAATTTCTCATCAAATAATTTTTCACTATCCACCCTTTACACCCCCTATTCCATCTTTAATCGTTTTTGTAGTTGTTCCCTCGCACGCGATAATCTTGATTTCACTGTTCCTTTCGGTATTTCTAACAGCTTCGCAATACTATCTTGATTCATATCTTCATAGTAATAAAGCACCGTAACAGCTCTTAATTCTTCATGTAACGATTGAATCGCATTATACAAATCTATATCTTCATACTGATCACACGCACTCATATTGTAATCATTCTCTTCTGTCACAATTACATTTTTATACGCTCTAATAATATTGTTACACTCATTCATTAAAATTCGAATTAACCAAGTTTGAAAAAACTCTTCTTTTTTTAGTTTTTTTATATTTTCATAAGCTTTTAAAATTGTTGTCTGTATCGCGTCCTCTATATTTGTCTCATCACGTAACATCGCCTTTGCTATTCGATACATCTTCACTTTTTCTGTATGTATAAGCGTTATAAAGGCTTCATGATCGCCTTTTTTCGCTAAAGAAACATCGGTTTCTTCTTTTATAATCATTTTATATAAAGGGATTACTTTCACAATTGCTCCTCCTGTTTCATCCTCACTTCAAATTTAACTTTACATGTATTAGACGTAGGAACCTAGGAAAAGGTTCATTTTTTTGAATATTTTTGTAAATAAAAAGACAAATATCCTTTATAAGTGTTATGTAATAAACATACTAGATTTAATTTACAAATAAAAAAAGCCCACTTTCTCAGTGGACTTTCTACTTTACAACGGTAAATCCCTCTTCTTAAAAACTACAATTGCTACTATGAAAATACAAAGTGCTCCAGCAGTTAAACCTATACTTACCGGCCATATATTATACGTTCCTTCAGCAATTTCTTTCGGATGAAACAGCGTGAATAATGATAGACTTCTCATCCACTCTAACTTATCACTTAATTTACCTACCATATCCAATACGAAAAATAAGATAGTTAAACTCGCTGAATAACTTAGTGCCTTTCTTTCGTCATTACATATACAAGAAAAGAAAAATGAATACGCACTAACGACTAAAAATATGAGCCCTCCGACTACATTTATCTTCAAAAATAATTCTTTATTTAAGTTATTATCTTGTAAAAACCATTCTGCACCTACTAACCCAGCTACATACGTAACAGATACAATAATCAGAAGTCCCAATATGAGAACAGCAGCTTGTGTAATAGCAATTTCCACTCTAGATACAGGTGTTGCTAACAAGTATGCCATTGCTCCTTTATCTACATGACGAGCAATTAAATGTGTTGCAACTGTTACACAAAAAATTGTTAAAATGATAATAAACAATAGACTATAGTATTCACCAGCTAAAAAATCCATTACGTTTTGAATCGGACTTTCCATACCAACGATTTTTTTCACACTATCAGGCATGGCAGCTATTAGTTCATTTAGCCCTTTCGCTGATACCATTGACGGGAATATCCAAATTAATAACCACAAATATAAAGCCGCACCAAACGCATAACTCAAAATATTTTTTTGTGTTTCTTTCAAACTAGCTAAAAATAATTGCTTATTCATGCGTTACCCCTTCTTTCTTATCGTAATAATGCATAAATAAATGTTCTAAATCCATCGCTCTCGTTTGAAGTGCCGTTACATTATAGTTTGAAATTGTTTGTAAAACAGTTTGATAGTTTCCTTGTACAATGATAGATGCCTCTCTACCTTTTACCACTTCAAATTGCAAATTACACTTTGTAAGAGATTCAATCTCTTCTTGCGATGATACGGTTACATCTATTACCTGTCGTCTCATACTTTGTAAATCGTGAATATTTTCAACCGTTACGAGTCGACCATCTTTAATAATCGCTACTCGATCACACGTACGCTCAATTTCAGTGAAAATATGTGATGACATTAGGATTGTTTTTCCTCTTTGCTTTTCCTCTAATATTAATTCTATAAATACTTGCTGCATAAGTGGATCAAGTCCAGATGTTGGTTCATCTAAAATTAACACCTCTGGATCGTGCATAAATGCAGCAACTATCCCCACTTTTTGCTTCATTCCTTTAGACATTTTGCGAATCGGTGTTTTCACATCAAATTGCAGACGATCTATCAGTTCATCTCGTCTTTTCGTATCCTTTAATCCACGCATTCCTTGCATTAATTTTAAAAACTCTAATCCGTTCATTCCTTCAATAAAAGAAATTTCACCCGGTAGATAACCAACTTCCCTTTGAATTTTCGCTGCTTCATTCCAACAATCTAATCCAAAAATTGTCGCTTTACCAGCTGTCGGTTTTATAAATCCCATTAAATTACGAATCGTCGTTGATTTCCCGGCACCATTCGGTCCTAAATAACCAAATACTTCTCCCTCTTTTACATCAAATGTAATATGAAACAAACCTTTTCCATTCGAAAACTGTTTTGTGACATCCTGAACTGAAATCATAATTCCACCTCATTTTTTGAAATATTTAATATGTGATATTTCAAAATCATTGTACTCCTCATCTTTCATATTCGCAACAACTTTTTGAAATATTTATTAGTCCATATTTCAAAATTATTGTTTTCCATTATTTTTTCTTGTATATTTTAAGTGAGGTGATTGCATTGAACGGATTTGAAAGAGTAAAAGAAAAGAAAAAACGTGCCATTAAAGAAGCAGCATTCGTATTATTTTCAGAACGTGGATTTAATGAAGTGAAAATAGAACATATTGCAAAAGAAGCGAACGTTTCTCAAGTTACAATTTATAATCATTTCGGAAGTAAAGATGCGTTATTTAGGGAGCTTATACAAGAATTTATCATATCTGAATTTCAATATTATAAAGAGCTTGCAGAAGAAAAATTACCTTTTCATGATATGATGCAAAAAATGATTGTAAGAAAAATGAATACTGGCGGGCTATTTCAACCTGATATGTTACTACAAATGATGCAAAGGGACGAAGAACTCCGGAAGTTTATTTATAGTTATCAAAATGAAAAAATCCTGCCCTGGTATTTAGAAATATTAGAACGAGCGCAGCGCAAAAACGAAATTAATCCTCACCTTACTAAAGAAATGATGTTACTTTACATTCAAATGTTTACAAAATTAGGTGATGAATTTGGAACACAACTTCTTGAAGGAGATCGTGAAAAACATATACAAGATATCGTTACGATGTTCTTTTATGGACTCTCCGTCCCAGAAAAATAATTTTTCTAAAGAACAAATAGAATTACCAAAAAGCCCTTTGGATATTTAAATCGCAAGGGCTTTTTCATATCAAAAAATGTCTAAAACTAACTTTATCTTAAAGAAGTTAAATGCTTCTTTATAGATAACACCTTATTATAGATTAACTCTTTTAGCATAACAGGCTGAATTGAAATAATCGTTTCACCGAAATTCAGAAAATAATTTGAAATAAAATCAAATTCTTGCTTGTTAAAATAGCCTGTTATAATGTAATTTTCATTTTCCTTTTGCATCCTCATGGAAGGGTAATTCTCTTTATCAAAAATGTCTTTTCCTTTTTGATTAACAATGACGCTAAAATTAATTGCATCCGGCTTTCTGTGAAAAGTAGTAAGATAACTTAATAATTCTTCAAGATTTTTTGGATTAATATTGCTCGTTTCCACAATAGAAAGAATTTTATCACATCTAATTATTTGAACATTATTCGTCTCAAAATTAAAGATTTTAGCATACCACTGGCCAAATTTAGATTCTATTCGAATAAATTGGGCAACCAATGCTTTCTCCTCACCTTTTTTTAAATATGTTAAATGATAAACTCGCTCAGCAAAAATCCCCTGTAAAATTTCTTTTAAGAACGGACTAAAATTACTATGATTTGTTACTTCAAAGGAAAGCGTTCGTTCCATAATTGAAATATTTTTACTCACATTATCAGGTAATACATGTTTAAATTTATTTTCAAGCGCAATACTTTCTACATTAAATGGTTTTGTCTTGTATCCATTTAGCGTAAGAATTGAAAAATATAAGGCATACATTTCATCCACACTAAAATAAATTGGCGATAAAACACTATTTTCTATAATTTTATAACTTCCATTTCTACCCAATTCAGAATATATGGGTACACCTATTTCTTCCAATGATTGAATATCTCGCAAAGCGGTACTTTTAGAAATATCATATCTAACCATTAAATCTTTTAAATTAAAATATCTTTTATTATTTAAGAAAATAAGCATATCATTTATTCGTTCCGTTTTTTTCATATTTCCCTCCCAAAAAGGTGTCATGTATTGAAACCCTTTTAATCTATATTATAATTATCAACTAATAAAGGAGTTATATATTTATGACATTAGAAATAGCTATTTTTCTTTCAATGAATGGGCAAGCAAAGGAGGCGATTAACTTTTATACACGTCATTTAGAAGCCAAAAAGTTAATGGTTGTTACGTATGAAGAACTGGCGAAAAGAGATAGTTCTTTTAAAATTAAAAGTGAAAATAAAGATCATATTGCTCACTCTGTTTTACAAATTGGGAATACAAAGCTAATGATAGCAGAAGATACAATGAAGCCTAATGAACGTTATAACGTTGGAAATAACATGTCACTTTGCATTCAAAGCGCTAATTTAGAAGAAATACAAAGGTTTTATAATAATTTAATTTCCGATAAACATGTGAAAATAATCTCTCCCCTAGAAAAAAATATATTTAGTGAAGCATATGGTATTATTGAAGATCCTTATGGCATACAAATCCAATTAATGTATGATAAACGACTAAACTAAATAATTAATCATATTCACATATTCCTAATAAAAAAGACACGAATTTCGTGTCTTTTTTATTTTATAGAAATGACTCTACCCTTTTCACTGCTTTCAATCGCTAATTGAATCAGTTTAATAACATCTAAGCCTTCTTTTGCTGTTACAGGTAGTTTCTCACCATTTAATATACTATCTCGTACACCTTTATAATAATTATCATAACAACCGACTTCTGTTGGAATGCGCTCTAAGCTTTCTTCTGTTTCTAAAGTAGCAAAATTCTCTTCATCGTCTACTCCATAACCATTATCACCTGGCTTCATTCCATTTTTTAATTGCTCTTCCTGCGAATCCATACCGTACTTCACGATAGAACCTTTCTCTCCATGCACTATAAAATGCGGTCCAGCTTTTTTCACATAACTGCTACTACGTAAAATGACACGTTTAGCTCCGTAATGCAGTACTATGTGGAAATAATCATCCACCTCTGCACCTGGTCGTTGTTTTATTACATCTGCACTTATCGCATCTGGTTTCCCAAATATTGATAACGCTTGGTCAATTAAATGCGATCCTAAATCGTATAATATACCGGAACCTGGTAGATTTTTTTCTCTCCATCGATCACGCACATGTGGACGGAAACGATCAAAATTTGATTCATATGCGTATACATTCCCTACTCTGTTTTCTCCTAACAATTTCTTAATTGTTAAGAAATCATTATCAAAACGACGATTATGATATACGCTTAACATTACATTATGCTGCTCTGCTAATGAAATAAGCTCTTCCCCTTCTTCAATTGAAACAACAAATGGTTTTTCTACAACAACATGCTTACCGTTTAAAATTGCTTCTTTTACATACGGAAAATGAGTTGTATTAGGTGATGTAATAACAACTAAGTCAACATCAGCTCGCTTCACCAATTCATCAATTGTACTAACAACATTAGCGTTTGGTAATGTTTCTTTTACTACCTCTTCTTTTGAGGATAATACAGCACGAATATCATATTCTTCTATTGTTTGTAATAGTGGGATATGAAATGTCGTACTAGAAAAACCAAATCCTACAATCCCTACACCTATTTTTTTCATGTTGCCCCTCCATTTGTCCCGCTTTAACGGGCAGTAAGATTCCTAACTCAAAATCCAGCGAAAGCTAAGAAATTAGGTGAGGAGTCAACTGCTCGTTAAAGCCCGATTGGTTCAACTAATAATCAGTGGGGATAAAGAAAATCCCCATTGATTAAAGTTTCACTTTATGAGAACGATTTCATTCAGTTATTATAACAAGATTATTATTATTTACATAATAAATTGCCTAGAAAAAAGCATCTTGCTACTATTCATAGCAAGATGCTTTTTTTAACCCGCTTTAACGGGCAGTAAGGCTCCCGACCGCGAAGGAGTTAGATGGGAGACCAACTGCCCGTTAAAGTCCGATTGGTTCAACTAATAATCAGTGGGGATGAACAAAATCCCCACTGATTATAGTTTCACTTTACTCCGGTCGTTTTTTCGTCCACGTTTCTACTACTTCACCAGTATCATTAACATCTAGCACTAGGCTACCATTACTATACCGGTCTTTATTTCGATACGCTTTCGGATCAATCTCTTCTACAATATTTTTTTCTGTCTTCATATAAACTAATTCATCGTCCCGAACAATTTCAATACCGACAATGCGGTATGGATTACGTTTTAACTCTTTGAAAATAACAAGACCTCGTTTCGCCCTCGTTGATTTCTCAATTTCTGATGCTTTTAGACGTTTTACAGCACCGCGCTGCGTTACGAGAATAAGTTGATCTTTGTCACCATTTAACGGTTTACCAGAAGCGACATAGTCATCTTCTTTTAAATTAATTGCTTTCACACCAGCAGCTCTTACACCGACTGGACTTACTTCATCTTCATGGAAAATAAGTGCATATGCACCATGTGTAGCAAGAACGATATCACTCGTTCCATCTGTCGCAAATATATCGACAACTTCATCACCTTTTTTCAAGTTTACAGCAACGAATGCCCTTGAATAACGCTGAACTTTATATTGATTTAATTCTGTTTTCTTTATCATACCATTTCGTGTTACAAATACGATAAATCGTTTTTCTTCCTCAAAGTTCGGTACAACCGTTACCCAAATGATCGTTTCATCTCGGTCGAGTGAAACGATATTTGCAACGTGCTGACCTAAATCTTTCCAACGAATATCTGGCATTTCGTATACTGGAAGATATATATAGTTCCCTTTACTTGTGAATAAAAGAACTGTTTCAGTCGTATTCGTATCGAATCGTTCAAGTAAGATGTCACCCTCTTTCATACCGAAGTCTTTGCCGTTTGATGCATTATGTGAGCGCCATCCAGTACGTTTCACATATCCTTCTTTCGTTACAGTAACGATGACATCTTCTTGTGGAATCATCACTTCTACGTCTATTTTAATTTCTTCAATTTGTTCTTCAATAATAGCACGGCGATCATCACTATATGTTTTCTTAACTCTCTTCAAATCAGTTTTAATGACTTGAAGTAATCTTTTTTCACTTTGTAAAATTGACTGTAGCTCTAGAATTTTCTTATTAAGCTCATCTGCTTCTTCTTGTAACGCCGTAATGTCTGTATTCGTTAAGCGATATAATTGCAAGGATACAATTGCTTCTGCTTGTGCTTCTGTAAAGCCAAATTTTGCACTTAAATTATCTTTCGCATTACGTTTATCTTTTGAAGCTCGAATTGTCTCGATTACTTGGTCTAAAATCGATAATGCCTTCTTTAAACCTTCTACAATATGTTGACGATTTTCTGCTTTTCTTAATTCATATTGTGAACGTCTCGTAATAACCTCTTTTTGATGTCCAATATAAGCATCCAAAATTTTCGGTAATGTCATAAGTGTTGGACGGCGATTATTGATCGCTACCATATTAAAGTTATATGGAATTTGTAAATCTGTATTTTTATATAAATAATTTAAAATACCTTCGGCGTTTACTTCTTTCTTTAATTCAACAACGATTCGTAAACCAGTACGATCCGTCTCATCACGTACTTCAGCAATGCCATCTAACTTTTTATCTAGACGTAATTCATCCATTTTCTTTACAAGGTTTGCCTTATTCACTTCGTAAGGAATTTCAGTGATTACAATTTGTTGTTTCCCACCGCGCACTGTTTCAATTTCTGCTTTTCCGCGAATAATAATTTTACCTTTTCCTGTTTCATACGCCTTTTTAATACCATCAATCCCTTGAATAATACCGCCTGTTGGGAAATCTGGTCCTTTCATAACTGTTAATAAATCATCAACAGTACTATTTGGCTTATCAATACGCATCATTGTAGCGTCAATAACTTCTCCAAGATGATGCGGAGGAATTTCTGTTGCATAACCAGCGGAAATTCCTGTAGATCCGTTTACTAATAAATTCGGGAACGCTGCTGGTAATACAACCGGTTCTTCACTCGTATCATCAAAGTTTGACACGAATTCAACTGTTTCTTTATCAAGATCACGTAATAATTCAGATGCGATTGGTGATAAACGAGCTTCCGTATAACGCATCGCTGCCGCTGGGTCCCCATCAACACTACCGTTATTACCATGCATTTCAACTAAAACATTACGTACTTTCCAAGTTTGGCTTAAGCGAACCATTGCTTCATATACAGAGGAATCTCCATGTGGATGATAATTACCAATAACATTACCTACTGTTTTAGCTGATTTACGAAACGCTTTATCATGTACATTACCTTCTACATACATAGAATATAAAATACGTCTTTGTACTGGCTTTAAGCCATCACGTGCATCTGGAAGTGCACGATCTTGAATAATATATTTACTATAACGTGCAAAGCGGTCACCTAACACGTCTTCAAGCGGGAGGTCATGAAACTTCTCTGCTTGCATGTTATTCCACCTCCGTCTCCATAATCATTTCATTTTCTAAAATATTTCCTTCTTCTTGCATACCAAACTGTACATTACGTTCAATCCATTTACGGCGCGGTTCTACTTTATCGCCCATTAATGTTGTAACGCGACGCTCTGCTCTTGCTGCATCATCAATTTTCACGCGAATTAATGTACGCGTTTCAGGATTCATTGTTGTTTCCCATAATTGATCCGCATTCATTTCACCAAGTCCTTTATAACGTTGTAACATATAGCCTTTGCCAACTTTTTTCGTTACACCGTCTAATTCCTCATCTGACCAAGCGTATTCAATTACCTCACTCTTACCTTTCCCTTTACTTACCTTGTATAAAGGAGGAAGTGCGATAAACACTTTACCGGCTTCGATAAGTGGCTTCATATATCTGTAGAAGAACGTTAATAACAATACTTGAATATGAGCTCCATCCGTATCTGCATCGGTCATAATAACAACTTTATCGTAGTTAATATCTTCAACAGCGAATTCATTTCCTACACCGCCGCCAATTGCATAAATAATTGTATTAATCTCTTCATTCTTAAAAATATCAGCAAGCTTTGCTTTCTCCGTATTAATTACTTTACCACGCAATGGTAGTACCGCCTGAAAACGACGATCTCGCCCTTGCTTTGCTGAACCGCCAGCCGAGTCACCCTCTACTAAATACAATTCGTTTTTCTGAGGGTTACGTGATTGTGCAGGTGTTAACTTCCCGCTTAAAGTACCTTCTGATTTTTTCTTTTTCTTACCACTACGTGCTTCTTCTCTCGCTTTACGAGCAGCCTCACGTGCTTGCGCTGCTTTAACTGCCTTTCTCACAAGAAGTGTAGCTACATCCGGGTTTTCCTCTAAAAAGTAAGCTAGATGCTCTGATACAATGGCATCAATAGAAGAACGAGCTTCACTTGTACCAAGTTTCCCTTTCGTTTGTCCTTCAAACTGCAGTACTTCTTCTGGTACACGTACAGAAACGATAGCCGCTACACCTTCACGAATATCTGTACCTTCTAAATTTTTATCTTTTTCTTTTAATAATGAAACTTTACGAGCATACTCATTGAACACACGCGTCATTGCTGTTTTAAATCCAGCTTCGTGTGTTCCACCATCTTTTGTACGTACGTTATTTACAAACGAAAGAATATTTTCTGAGTAACCATCATTAAACTGGAATGCTAGTTCTGCTTCAATCCCATTTTGTTCACCAGTGAAATATACAACCGGGTGAATTGAATCTTTTTCTTCGTTTAAATATGAAACGAAAGCTTCAATTCCTGTTTCATAATGAAATATATCTTCTAAATCATTACGTTCGTCTTTTATTGAGATTTTCATTCCTTTTAATAAGAATGCAGATTCACGTAATCTCTCACATAATGTTTCATAATTGTAATTTGTCGTACTAAAAATCGTTGTATCTGGTTTGAAATGCATTGTTGTACCAGACTCTTTTGTTTTCCCGATTTTCTCTAACGTTGTTGCAGGAACGCCACCATTTTCAAAGCGTTGTTCATAAATGTTACCATCACGTTTAATTGTTACTACTAACCATTCTGACAAGGCGTTTACAACTGATGCCCCAACACCGTGTAAACCACCACTCGTTTTATAGCCACCTTGACCAAACTTACCACCTGCATGAAGTACAGTTAAAATAACTTCAGGTGTAGGTTTCCCAAGTTTATGCATTCCCGTAGGCATTCCTCGCCCTTTATCTATAACGCTAATACTATTATCTTTATGTATTACGACAGAAATTTCGTCGCCAAATCCCGCTAACGCCTCGTCAACGGAGTTATCTACTATTTCATATACTAAATGATGCAATCCACGGCTATCCGTACTCCCGATATACATACCCGGGCGTTTTCGAACGGCTTCAAGTCCTTCTAACACTTGAATCGCATCTTCATTATATTGGAACTGATGCTTCGCCAAACTCCTTGCCCCTTTCCTAATCCAAAATCAGAACATATGTTTCTATTATAGAATAACGCCTCGACTATAGTTTTGGCAAGTTATCTTATCTCTTTTATATACCATTTTCAATAGAAAAATCCTTGTTTTCTCACAAGGATTCCTCTAGGCTACTATTTCAGAAAAATAATCGTTTGTCAACGAGAAATGGATATGTATTCCAAGATTACACATTCCAAACCTTTATTATGATCCAAATGATCAAAATCCAAAATGGGATTACAAATAACAATCCCCAAAAACAGCCTTTAAAAAATCTCATGATGAACACCTCGTTCATCGGCCCTACTTATCTATAATGAGGGCTGAATCAATCTTTCTAACTTTAAGTCTATACTATTTTGTCATCGCATGTTCTACTTTAATACAACGATCCATTATTACAGTATAGTCTTTTTCTTTTAAAAGTTTATATGTATCTTCATCTTGTACTCCTAATTGTGCCCAAAAAACATCTGCATCAATCTCGACAAATTCTTTTGCAACATCCATTAAAAACTCTGAGCGACGAAATACATTTACAATGTCAACGTGTTCCTTAATATCCTTTAGTGAAGAAACTGCCTTTTCTCCAAGCACCTCATTTACTGTTGGATTAACTGGAATAATGCGGTATCCAGCATCTTGCATTGCTTTTGAAACCATATACGATGTACGTTCTGGCTTATCTGATAATCCAACAACCGCAATTGTTTTGCTTTTCTTTAACACTTCACCAATTTCCGTACGAGTTGGGTTTTCAATTGTCATAATTAATCCCTCCTATTCCTTTAGTATAGCCGATAAAGAAAGTCTCTTTCAATATGAAAGAGACTTTCTTTTATTTCGATTATTGATTCTTTGTAGCTGAATTATCTGCTAAAGTAGCTGTTTTCGTCATTTTTTGACCGTTACGGTAGAATGTGACGTCTACTTTCTCGCCTACTTTTTTCTTTTCATATAAATATTTACGGAATTGAAGTGAATTTTCTACTTTTTGATCATCTAATGCTACGACAATATCATATTGCTCTAAACCAGCTTTTTCTGCCGGTGATATTGGGTAAATTTTACCTAATACAACACCATTAGTTACTTCTTTCGGTACTTTCAATTGATTGACTGCATAAGCTTGCACATCTTCTAACGAAACGACACCTACTCCAAGAGCTGGACGTTTTACTACTCCGTCTTTTTCAAGTGATTCAATAACTGGCTTTGCGATATTAATTGGAATAGCAAATCCAATTCCTTCAACCTCTTGTTGTGCAATTTTACTTGAATTAATCCCAATTATTTCACCGTTTTGGTTAAATAATGCACCACCACTGTTACCAGGATTAATCGCTGCATCTGTTTGAATAACTTGTGCTTGCCAATCTGGGCGTTTATCCCCATCAATATCAACTGGGATTTCGCGTTCTTTACTACTGATTATACCTTCCGTTACACTTCCGTCAAATCCAAGTGGGTTACCGATTGCAATCGCTTTTTCACCCGCACGAAGTTTACTTGAGTCACCTAAAGTTGCAACTTTATTTACATTAGCCCCATCAATTTCAACAACAGCTAAGTCTAACCAAGGATCTTTCCCTACTAACTTTGCATCTACCTTTTTACCATCACTTAGCTTTACAGCAAGTTTATTCGCTCCATCTACTACGTGGTTGTTTGTTACAATATATGCTTTATTTCCTGCTTTTTTATAAATAACACCTGATCCTGAACCAGCTTGTTGTTCTTGACCTGTCGGTTGCATTGCAAATGGATCAACGCTTTGTTGCATATTAATAACGCCTACAACAACATCTTTCGCTCCTTCAATCATACCAGGTAAATCAGTTTCATTTTTCGCTTTATTTACAACAGGAACTACAGTACCTTCTACTTTTGAATCCGAACTAAATGATGATACTGGTGCTCCATTATTTTGAGCCCATGGCATATATGGTGCTGCAAAACTAATCGAAACCGCTCCGACTACAGCTCCCACTAAACCTGTGAAGAAATAGCCTTTTTTACTACCTGATTTTCTCACTTCTCTCGTTTCACTATGCTCTTCATTTAAATTTGGTCCGTCGTAATATCCCATGTTTTATTTCCCCTCTCTGGTGAATTCGTATTTTCAGTATAGTCACGTTTTGTGTCCTTCTTGTGAACTCATCGTGAAATCCAATTAAAAAAATACTCCTATCTAACATTGTAGACAAGAAAAGTATTTTTTGTACATTCTACCTTCAAAAGAGAGTATAAAATTGCCATTTTCCTAGGCTAAATTACACAAATTGTTCTAGATTATTCTTCAAATTTATAACCAACTCGAATAACAGTACCGATATGCTTCGCTTTATCTCCTAACTTATTTCGAAGTTTTTTAATATGGGTATCAACCGTTCGGTCATCACCGTAATAGTCATATCCCCATAACTGGTCTAATAAATGTTGACGTGATAATACGATTCCTTTGTTCTCCATTAAATAAACGAGAAGTTCAAATTCTTTATGTGTCAATATAATTTCTTCTCCATCTACTAAAACAGTTCTAGATAGACGATTCACTTCAATTCCAGCTAAAGACATAGCATTTTCTTCCGCTACTCCTACCGCGCCATCCGCACGTTTCAATAACGTCTTTGCACGAGCTACTAACACTTTCGGACTAAATGGTTTCGTTACATACTCGTCTGCACCTAATTCGAAACCTAGCAATGTATCATCCTCATCCGAACGTGCTGTCAACATAATAATTGGTACTGCTGATTCTTTTCTAATTCGTCTACAAACAGACCATCCATCTATTTCCGGTAACATAATATCTAACATAATTAAATCAATTTCATGCTCTGCAAATAACTCTAACGCTTTCTTTCCATCTTCTGCTTCGATTACTTCAAAGCCTTCATTACGAAAATAATCACTAACAATTTCACGTAATCTTCTTTCGTCTTCAACAAGCAATACTGTTTTATTCATATAATCTATCCCGCCTTTTTACTCTTTCAATCGAATAATACGTTGATTGGAGCTTCCGCGAAATGGAAGTGTTAAATCTTTTTTCTCAATTTCAAACCTTCCATCGACTAAAACATCCCCATAATGTAACAACTCTATCATATCATTATTTTGGGAACTCTGTATCTCTTCTAACGTATAACCTGTATACATCCATAGGTTTTTTTTCAAATCTTTCACGATTTTTGCTACCTTTTTCACTTCAGCAGCTTGAAAAAATGGATCTCCACCTGAAAATGTTACATCAGTTAATGGATTACTTGCAATCTCTTTCACAATTTCTTCTACTGTCATTTCCGTTCCGTTGCAAATATTCCACGATTTCGGATTATGGCAACCGACACAACGATGCGGACAGCCCGCAAAAAACACGACTGTCCGCAATCCTTCTCCATCTACTACACTATCATGAATAATATTCATCACTTTCATTTATGTTTCACCCGATCTATCTCTTCACTACGTTTCGCACTATTCCACTTCGACATATCTCCTACAAGATAGCCTGTTATACGGCGAATTCTTTCTATATTAGCCTCATCTTCATTCCCGCAACTTGGACATTCATTTCCAATAACCCCGTGATAACTACAGCACTTACAACGGTCAACAGGATGATTAATTGAACCGTATCCAACGCCATGTTCTGCCATGGCTTGTACAATTTGTTTTAATGCCTTTTTGTTATGCATCGCTGCTCCGTCCAGTTCAATATACGTAATGTGTCCTCCATTACAGAGAGCATGGAACGGGCCTTCTAAACGGATTTTATTTATCGCTTGAATGTTATAATAAACTGGAATATGGAATGAATTCGTATAGTAATTATGGTTCGTTATACCGCTAATCACGCCAAATTCTTCTCTATCTTTTTTCACAAACTTTCCTGATAATCCTTCTGCTGGAGTTGCAATTATCGAGAAATTCAGTTGATGTTCTTCTGTCGCTTTATCCATTCTATCTCTCATAAAGGAAATAATTTCGTACCCAAGTTTCCATGATTCTTCATCTTCCCCATGATGCTTTCCTGTTAAAGCTACTAAACATTCCGCAAGACCGATAAAACCAACACTTAACGTCCCTTGTTTTAAAATCGAAGCTACGGAGTCTTCAGGCTGCAATGCTTCTCCACCACGCCATACACCTTGTGAATATAAAAACTGAAAATCTCTTGCTCGCTTCGTACATTGATACGCAAATCTTTCTAATAACTGCTTAATTCCTAAATCTAAATAGTAGTTTAGCGCTTCAAAAAATGCTTCTTTTGAACCACTAATTAACGCTAATTTCACTAAGTTGATAGACGTAAATGATAAATTCCCTCTACCAATCGCTGTTTCTTCTCCATGTATATTAGACATAACACGGGTACGACATCCCATGTAACATACTTCACTTTCTGGTCTTCCATCATAATGCACTGCATTAAACGGAGCATCTAAAAATGAAAAGTTAGGGAATAATCGCTCTGCAGTTGTCTCTAATGCTAATTCAAATAAATCGTAATTCGGATCACTTTCTTCAAAATTCACACCTTTTTTCATCTTGAAAATTTGAATCGGAAAAATTGGTGTCTCTCCTTTACCAAGTCCAGCTTGTGTTGCTTTTAATAGTTGTTTAATTAACATTCTTCCTTCTTTTGATGTATCTGTTCCGTAATTAATAGAAATAAACGGTACTTGTCCTCCGCCCCTACTATGCATACTATTCGAATTATGAACGAAAGCCTCACACGCTTGATACGTATCATTTTCCGTTTCTTTCCATGCAAATTCTTCTATTTGTTCTTTCGTAAGCGGATATGATTGTAATCGTTTTTTATGTCTCTCAATTGTTTTTCGTACATAAGGTGCTAAATCAATATCAAAGAGTGCAAACGATTGACCGCCATGCTGCATATTTTGATTCGCTTGAAAAATAATAGACGAAAGAGCCAATGCACTTTTAATGTCTTGTGGTTGTCTCATATGTCCATGTCCAGTATGAAAACCGTTAGCAAGCATTTGCGCTAACGGAATTTGCGAACAAGTCGTCGTTCCTGTCGCATAAAAATCTAAATCATGTGGATATAATATATTTTCATTTATCGCTTTTTTCACTTGATCTGACAATAAATTCTCAACAGCATAATATTTTGCACTCTCAGATGCGAACGTTCCCATTACACCCATTGGAGAGCGGCCGTCTACATTTGCATTTTCTTGCATTAAATCTTGTTCATTGCCGTGGACTATCGTCTCGAACACTTTCATTAATTCTTCTCCACATGTATTATTTTGTAACATTTATAACCCTCCACCAATATGTTGTTGTCTTTTGATTAAAATATTACTACATATAGTCTTGCTGTTTCTGTGAGAAATGTAACATTACTGTGAAATTTTTTTCACGAAATAATGAATTTTTCATTTACAAAAAAGAAATGTGCTCTTTACAAATGTATGGTACAATATACGGGAAAAACTCTTTTTACCCTTTATCAACACATTTGAATAAAGGAGACTGAACTTATGGTTACTACATATCTTTTATTTATCGTTGCCTACTTGCTTGGCTCGATTCCATTTGCACTAGTTGTTGGAAAAATTGGCTACGGAATCGATATTCGTGAGCACGGGAGCGGTAATCTAGGCGGAACAAACACATTCCGTACATTAGGGAAAAAAGCAGGTTTTACCGTTACAATTGCTGACATTTTAAAAGGGACATTAGCAACAAGTCTACCAATGATTTTCGGATTAGATATTCACCCACTATGGTTCGGGTTAGCGGCTGTTCTTGGACATGTCTACCCGATCTTCGCGAAATTCCGTGGTGGTAAAGCAGTTGCAACTTCTGCTGGGGTGCTATTATGCTATTCACCAGTTGTTTTTGCAATATTGGCTGTTGTATTTTTCACCCTTTTATTTACAACAAGATACGTATCACTTTCTTCTATGGTAACAGCAGTTGTTGCTGTTATTGCATCCATTGTTAGCGGGGATAAAATCTTCATTATTGCGATGTGTTTATTAGCAGGTATGGTTATTTATAAACACCGTGCAAATATCGGACGAATTATAAATAAAACTGAACCAAAAGCAAACTTTTCAAAAAAGCAAAAATAAGATCGTAACCCACATAACGCAAAAAGAAAACGTGAAGCATATTAATAGCGTCTTTTTGCGTTATTTTTTATACTAAAGAAAAAGCAACATAACTTGGAGGAACTATACATGAATCTTTCCGTAACAAAAGAAGCAGCACAATGGTATAAAAATGAATTAAACTTACAATCAAATGAAACACTACGCTTTTTCGTACAATACGGTGGTTGCAGTACTGTGCAAAAAGGACTTTCTTTAGGTATTCGTAAAGATGATCCTGCACACCCTGCTGTTCAAATTCAAGAAGAAGGTATTAACTTCTTTATTGAATGCGATGATGAATGGTTCTTCGATGGACATAATTTATCTGTTACACTTCATGAAGGTGACGACTTCCCACAATTTAATTATGAAAAATAAAAAAGCGCGGCTTCTGCCACGCTTTTTTATTTTTTCTTAATTTCCTCATATTTCGCATACCACTCAGGATATAACTTTTTAAATGATACAGGGCGGAACCCTTCTTTTTTCGCACAAATATTCGTCGTACTTGCAGTAATACAAAGATCACCATCACCATTATATATTTCATATCCATATACAACGCGAAGCGGGCTCACAGTATCGACCCATGTTTTTACGATTGCCTTTTCTCCATAACGCATCGCTTTACGATATGAAATTTGTAAATCTAACACAGGAGAAATAATTCCTTCTTTCTCCATTTCAACATATGAAAAACCTAAATCTTGTATAAGTTTCGTGCGACCTAACTCAAGCCACACTAAGTAGTTTGAATGGTAAACAACACCCATTTGATCTGTTTCCGCATAACGGATTTCAACTTCATGTTCTGCTACAAACATATGTATTCGCCTTCTTTCACTTCTGCTACCTTGCATACATTTAATCATAATACAGTAACATCAAAAATAAAATAAAAACAGTGAATCTTTTACTGAAAGGAGCCAGCATATGATTCAAATTGTAACTGTTCGTAGTGGTGATAGCGTATATAGCTTGGCATCAAAATATGGATCAACACCTGACGAAATAGTAAAAGACAATGGACTAAATCCAGCTGAAACGCTCGTTGTTGGTCAGGCACTTATCGTTAATACGAAAGGAAATAATTATTATGTACAGCCTGGTGACAGCCTATATCGAATTTCTCAAACATATAATGTCCCCCTCGCTAGTTTAGCTAAAGTTAATAATTTATCTTTAAAATCTATTCTCCATGTCGGACAACAATTATATGTACCAAAAGGCACAAAACGAGCTGTAGAATCCATCGCTTATTTACAACCTTCAACTATACCGATTAAAGAGAGTTTAGTTAATGCGACACGCGCCATCAATCCATTTTTAACATACTTAGCCTATTTTAGTTTTGAGGCAAAAAGAGATGGCACATTAAAAGAACCTACTGAAACAGCTAAAATTGCTAATATTGCAACGCAAGGTAAAACAATCCCTATGCTCGTTATTACAAATATTGAAAATGGTAATTTCAGTGCCGATCTAACATCAGTTATTTTACGCGACGCAACGATTCAAAACAAATTTATTACTAACATTTTGCAAACAGCTGAAAAATATGGCATGCGAGACATTCATTTCGATTTCGAAAGTGTAGCACCTGAAGACCGCGAGGCGTATAATCGCTTTTTACGAAATGTAAAAACACGCTTACCTAGTGGGTACACATTGAGCACAACTCTCGTACCGAAAACAAGTTCCAATCAAAAGGGCAAATTTTTCGAAGCTCATGATTATAAAGCGCAAGGGCAAATTGTTGATTTCGTCGTCATTATGACATATGACTGGGGATGGCAGGGCGGACCACCGATGGCGATTTCTCCTATCGGTCCAGTGAAAGAAGTACTTCAATATGCAAAATCTCAAATGCCTCCACAAAAAATTATGATGGGGCAAAATTTATACGGGTTTGATTGGAAGCTTCCATTTAAACAAGGAAATCCACCTGCAAAAGCAATTAGCTCCGTCGCAGCTGTTGCACTAGCTCGTAAATATAATGTTCCTATTCGTTATGATTTCACAGCCCAAGCTCCTCATTTTAATTATTTTGATGAAAACGGCGTGCAACACGAAGTTTGGTTTGAAGATTCACGGTCTGTTCAAAGTAAATTCAATTTAATGAAAGAACAAGGTATAGGTGGTATTAGTTACTGGAAAATCGGTTTACCATTCTCGCAAAATTGGCGTTTACTCGTTGAAAATTTCACGATTACGAAAAAGGGCTGACAAAAGTCAGCCCTTTTTTTCATATTACTGCTAAAAACTCATCTTTCATTTCCTCACAAAAAAGAAGAATGATAACATTCTCCTTTTTAACCGTTATCAACAATCGGTTGTTTACCTGTTTGATCTTGCATTTGCTTTCCTTTATTTCCACCAGCTTTTTTCGATTGTGTTCCAATATGATTTGGTGCAAAGTCTTTTGAATTTTTTTTCGGATTACCCATTATTATCGCCTCCTTAACACTAGTATCGTACTAGTGTTAAGAATTATTCAGCTTGCTTAAAAAGTTTCATTTCATAACGTTTTTCAATGCGCTCTTCAATGCGATCAATTGCATCGCGATCGCTTAATAATTGTTGTTTATTTTCATTTACAAGTTCTTCAAACGATTTACGTCGACTTCTTCTCATGTTGTTCACCCTCTCTCCTTCGCTTTCTTATTACATAGTATGAGCAAACGAAAAACTCTTTAATCAGATTTGTAAGAAAATTTTATGTTTTAGTACTCCTAAAAAAACTCCGTGTACAATATATTGCACACGGAGTTTTTCATACCATAATATTTAAATACTCTTTCAACTTTTCATCTGCATTCATTTCAATTTCTTTATAATCATGAAGCGCCTGTAACACAAAATCATACTGTTCTAAAATATAACTTTCTAATTTCATAACATCCTCTAAGCTATTAAGCATAATTCTCGTATTACCAACTTCACTTTTTAACGCTGGTTCACATTTTAAGCTTGTACATATTTCTTTCACATCATCTTCTAATATTTCTGTTAATACATATTTCTTTCGCCCTTTTACCTTTACTCTCATAACTGGATAAAAAGCTTTTATATCTAAATAACTTCCTACATTCATACAACGTAGCCATTCTACATTACGTTTATTACATACAAGCATTTCTTTCACCGCTTCGTATACCGCAGTTTCATCAAGCACAGCCTTATTTACTTTTCGGTTCCCTTCTTCTTCAATAGCTGCACACTTTTGATAAACAGCGGCACACGTAATACAATCGTCAAATGCATTATGAGAACTTAAACGAATGCCAAGCATTCGCTTTAACGTTTCAAGTTTATGATTAGGCGCATGCTTCATGTATTTCTTCGCTAAAAATACAGTATCAATTACTTTATTTTTAGGTTCAGGTAGCCCTAGCATATTTACATTACTTTTCAAAAAGCGCATATCAAAAGAAGCATTATGGGCCACAATAACATTTGTATGTAAAAATGCTAAAAATAAAGGTAACACTTCTTCAATCTTCGGTGCATCTGAAACGCGATAATTAGTAATACCTGTTAAACTCGTTATTCGGTCCGGAATTGGCCGCTCTGGATTCACGTATGAAACAAATTGATCTACTAATTCATGATTACGATATTTCACTGCTGCAACTTGAATAATTTTATCATTATAAGGGTTAAATCCTGTTGTTTCAAAATCAATTACAACATAATCTAACGGTAAGGATACATTCCCCACTCCATACACTCCTTTATCTCTAAACGTTTATATTTCTTACATCATATCATGAAGTTATTACTACTTGAAAAAGAAAAGGCAGAAATGGGAACTCTCCACCTCTACCTTTTCACCATTATTTTAATTTAGCAACTCTTTTCTCCATCTCTTTTTGCGTCATCGGCCCAATAAACTTATCTTGAATGACACCTTTTGTATCTATAAAATACGAAGTTGGAATCGTAATTACTTTATACGCTGTTGTCACATCAATGTTCTTGTCCAATAAAATAGGAAAAGTAATTCCTTTTTCTTTAACAAAATTGCTTACCTTTTCTACTCCCCCACCTTTTTCTGAAGGCGTATAATTTATTGCTAAAATTTCTACGTTCTCTTTATGTTCTTTATAGAAAGCTTCCATATCCGGCATTTCTTGCTGACATGGTCCACACCACGTTGCCCAAAAGTTTAAAATCACTTTCTTTCCTTTTAAATCCGATAACTTTACATTCGTTCCATCTAACTTCGTTAATTCAAAGTTTGGCGCACTCTTCCCTATTTCGATACCATTACTTGCAATCATCTCTTTCATAGCAGCTTCACTTTTTTCTTGCTCCCCTTGTACCGCCTGATCTTTTTTACCAAATTGTTCATAAGCTGCATATCCCGCTAAACAAAGTAACACTACAATAATCGTAAGCTTCCGCCACATTTTATATCACCCTAACGTATTTATCTTCTTATTAACCTAATTACCCAAATACTATATACCTTATTTTAGCTTATACGGACGAGCTTGGAAATATTCACAGTCGAAATAATTAGAATATTCTTATTTAAAGTGAATTTTTTTCCTTTTTATCATATAATTAGAAAAATAAATGAAGTGTTGCTTATCTTCTTATGGACCCATTCACCTTTTTACTCTCGTAGTTATAAACCTACAACAAAAGGGGGATTTTTTATGAATTCATTCGAAAAAACAACATTATATATTCTTAGTTTTCTTTTATACCCAGTCGGTATTATTACATGGATCATTTCACTCTTTAGTAAAGACCTTAAAAAAAAGAAAGTAGGGCGTATTTGTCTCTACGTCTCTCTAGTCTCATTCGTCCTTTTCTTAATTCTTGGAATTGCCACTTTCCTTACGACCGCTACCTTTAACGTTGATCTGAATCATTCAGAATCTATCGAGTATCAAATAAATGATGCTGAATAAAGATAAGAGCAGTACTCTTATCTTTATTCACATCACTTGCAAAACGAATGACTATTTATTAATTTTTTAGGACTTCCACATGCAACAATACGTCCTTCTTTCATTATGACAACACGATCTGCTAGTATCGCTTTCTCTACATCATGTGTTGCCACAATTCTCGTGACCTCTCTTCCTAATCCTTCTATCATATTCCAAATAGTTTCTTGGTTGCTCGGATCTAATCCCGCAGTTGGTTCATCTAAAATAATAAGATTCGGATTTGAAACAATGGCACGTAATAATGCAAGACGTTTTCTTTCCCCCCCCGAAAACTCTTCACCGCTTTTATGTAGTACAGTTTGAAGCCCTTCCGATAAACCTCTAATTATCGGCTTCACATTTACAAGCTCAATATTTTTTTCTAACTGGTTTTCTAAACACTTTTCCTCGAAATACATATTCTCTTTTACTGTCGTCCGAAAGAAACGAGGTTCTTGCCACACTGTAGTCATACGAGCCTCATCACCATAATAAACAATGTTACCATTAGATGGTTTATACAACCCTGTCATTAATTTTAAAAGCGTTGTTTTTCCTGCGCCACTTTCTCCTACAATAATAACGAGTTCACCTGGATTAATTTGCAAATCAATATTATGAATTCTGCATTTCTCTTCATCATTCTCCTGAAATGAAACATTTGTTACTGTCATCCCCATCGCTCTTTCTACCTTACTATCTGCCACTTGTTTATCTAAAAAGGAAAAAATTCTATTTGCCGAAGCGACTGCAACTTGTGTCATCATTAATAAATCGCCAACGTAACGGACTGGAAAAAAGAGCATTTCAATTGTGGCTAACACGGCAACAATTGAGCCAACTTCCATTTCTCCCTTCATTATTTTTTGCGCGCCTATAATGAGAACAACGATATATGCCCCTGTTTCAATCACTGTTCCAACTACTCCAATGCAGTGTTGCATCATCGTCTTCTTTACTTCCGATTTATAAGATTGTGCCGTTACTCCTTTAAATAAGCGAATAGCCCATTTTTCTTTTTGTAAACTACGTAAATCTTGTATACCCTTTACAAACTGTGACACCATCTCTACAACACTCGATTGATTTTTTTGAGCAACGCTTGCAATATCTCTTACCTTTTTTCCCATCAGTATTGGAACAATTGTACTTAAAAATAAAAACGGAGTTACCCACAATATAAACTGTATATCTATATGTTGTAGTGCTATGAAAGCTCCAATAAATTGGGCAATAGCGTGTATATACTCTATTAATATAAAGCCATATAATCTGATCCAGTTCGGAATATCAGATACGACCCAAGTTTCTAACTCCCCTCGCTTGATCTTCTCACTCTCTTCAAACGGTAATGAGAAATAGTGACGCAATAATTCTATACGTTTCGTTTGTAATATACGTTGACTCGCTTTTGAACTTATATAATCAAATAGAAGATTGTTCGTCCATATCAAAAAGCGACTACCCGCAAACAAAGCTATATATAAATAGGCACTTCTTAACTCCCTTTGAATAAGATTGTCTACAATTACCCCCATGAAGATTGGGCGCGATAAGTTTAAAATAGCAGCTATAATTCCACTACAAATGGCTGCTATAACTAATATTTTCTCCTGTCGTAATGGTAACAATATTCTTTTATATTCTTTCATGACGTTTCCCCCATTTTTTATATTAAAAAGAAAGGGATGAAACCATATGGTTTCATCCCTTTCCATAAAATAAGGAAGCTAACTATTGTTAGCTTCCTTATTGTTCATTTCAATTATTTAGTTCGACACTTTTGACTCTTCGATTTTCTCACGAAGAACCATTTGCAGAATACCACCGTGACGGTAGTAGTCAATTTCTACTTCACTATCGAAACGAGCTACTACTTCAAATTGTTTTTCGTTGCCATCTAAATCAGTTGCAACTACTTTTACAAGATCGCGTGGTCTAACTGATTTGTCGATTTGAATTTCAAATGACTCGTTACCAACAAGGCCTAATGTTTCAGCACTTTCGCCCTCTTTAAATTGAAGTGGTAATACACCCATTAATACTAAGTTACTGCGGTGAATACGTTCGAAGCTTTCTGCGATTACTGCTTTAATACCTAATAAGTTAGTACCTTTCGCAGCCCAGTCACGAGAACTTCCCATACCGTAATCTTTACCAGCAACAACTAGAAGACCTGTTCCATCTTCTTTATATTTCATAGCAGCATCATAGATAGATGTTACTTCACCAGTTGGCCAATATGTTGTATATCCGCCTTCTGTTCCTGGTGCGATTTGGTTTTTAATACGGATGTTTGCAAATGTACCACGCATCATAACTTCATGGTTACCACGACGAGAACCGTAAGAGTTAAAGTCAACTGGTTGTACGCCGTTTTCTAATAAGTAGCGTCCAGCTGGTGTGTGCTTACCAATTGAACCTGCTGGTGAAATATGGTCTGTTGTTACAGAATCACCAAATTTACCAACTATGCGTAAACCTGATAACGTTTCAACTTCACCTGGCTCTTTAGATAAACCTTCAAAGAATGGTGGGTTTTGAATGTATGTTGAATCATTATCCCAAGTATATAAAGCTTCGTTTGAAGTTTGGATTTCATTCCAACGCTCATTGCTGTTAAATACTTGTGCATATTCTTTCTTGAACAATTCAGATGTAACAACGCTTTGAACTACATCTTCAATTTCTTTAGCTGATGGCCAAATATCATTGAAGTAAACAGCATTGCCATTTGCATCTTTACCGATTTCATCATTTTTCAGGTCAATATCAACAGTACCTGCAAGTGCATATGCCACAACAAGTGGTGGTGATGCTAAGTAGTTTGCTTTTACAAGAGGATGAATACGACCTTCAAAGTTACGGTTACCAGATAAAACAGATGTTACTAGTAAGTCGTTTGCTGCGATTGATTCTTCTAATTCTGGCGCTAATGGACCAGAGTTACCGATACAAGTCGTACAACCGTAACCAACTGTTTGGAAACCTAATTGATCTAAATATGTTGTTAAACCGGATTTATCTAAGTACTCAGTAACAACTTTAGATCCTGGTGCTAATGATGTTTTTACGTACTCAGGTACTACAAGTCCTTTTTCAATTGCTTTCTTCGCAACTAGACCTGCTCCAATTAATACGTATGGGTTTGATGTATTTGTACAGCTTGTAATTGCAGCGATTGCAATTGCACCTGTTTTCATCGTTACTTCTTTATCTTCTAATGTAACCTTCACTTCTTTATCGAACTCTTGCTCATTAAATCCAAGTCCTTGTGTTCCAACTGGTGCTAAAACAGCTTTGTGGAACGCATCTTTCATATCTGAAAGTGGAATTAAATCTTGTGGGCGTTTCGGTCCAGAAAGGTTAGATTCGATTGTATTTAAATCAATTTCAACAAGATCAGTGTAGATTGGATCTTTACTATCTGCTGTATAGAATAAACCGTTCGCTTTACAGTATTCTTCAACAATACGAATTTGCTCTTCATCTCTACCTGTTAAACGTAAGTATTCTAATGAAATATCATCGATTGGGAAGAATCCACAAGTTGCGCCGTATTCTGGTGCCATATTTGAAATTGTTGCACGGTCAGCTAAAGGCATACTCTTTAGTCCATTACCGAAGAACTCAACAAATTTACCAACTACACCTTTTTGACGTAATACTTGTGTTACTTTTAATGCAACGTCTGTTGCCGTAGTACCACTTGGAAGTGTGCCAGTTAATTTCACACCGATTACTTCAGGTACTGGGAAGTATGAAGGCTGTCCAAGCATTCCTGCTTCTGCTTCAATACCACCAACGCCCCATCCAAGAACGCCGATACCGTTAATCATTGTTGTATGTGAGTCTGTTCCAACTAATGAATCTGGGTATGCAACTAAGTCACCTTCAGCATTTTTCACAGCATGAACAACTGGTGCTAAATATTCAAGGTTTACTTGGTGTACAATGCCTGTAGCTGGTGGAACTGCACGGTAGTTATCAAATGATTTTTGTGCCCAGCTTAAAAATTTATAACGTTCTTCATTACGTTTAAACTCTAAGTCCATGTTGAATGCAAGCGCGTCTGCCGTACCCGCTCTATCAACCTGTACAGAGTGGTCAATTACAAGGTCTACAGTAATTTCAGGATTAATTTTGTCAGGATCCCCACCCATGTCTGCCATTGCTTTACGAAGCGAAGCCAAATCAACAACAGCTGGAACACCAGTGAAATCTTGTAAAATTACACGAGATGGTTTAAATGGAACATCGATATCTTGCACATCTTTCGTTCCCCATTTCGCTAAATTTGTAACATGCTCTTCTGTGATTACACGTCCGTCTACTTGACGAAGTACTGATTCAAGTAAAACTTTCACGGAATATGGTAATTGAGATACGTTGCCAACCCCTGCATTTTCAAGCGCTTTCAAATCATAATAATGATACGTTTTTCCATCTACTTCAAAAGTTGCACGTGATTGAAATGGATTATGTTTGACCATTATGTTTCCCCCCTGTTAAACGTGACTAAGTTGTCTGAATATAAAATGTAGACAAACTTTTCAATACCTTACGATAATATCTTATTACAACTTTCTAAATAAGTAAATAATAAGAAACTTATAGATTATCATAAGTTTTCTTTATGTTTCTAAATTTGAATAGCTTTCATGCTCCTTATGAATACTATTATCATAAAGTAAAGTGCTCTATCAGCGATTTACTTACAGTTCATACATACTATGAACTGCTCATCATTCAACATACAAAAAATGTTATAGAGGTGAAATAAAATGGGTAAAAGAAAAGCAAATCATACTATTTCAGGAATGAATGTTGCATCTGCACAAGGACAAGGAACTGGTTACAATGAAGAATTTGCAAACGAGCCTTTAACTCCAGCAGAGCGACAAAATAATAAGAAACGTAAAAAGAACCAGTAAAGAAAAATCCCAAAAGGTCTATTTTCCTTTTGGGATTTTTTCTAATGTTTATAACGTAGTAATTCCGAAACCGTTACAAATCGATAGCCCTGCTTTTTCAACTCAGGTAAAATTTTTGCTAGCGCTGCTACCGTTTGACTACGATCATTTCCTCCATCATGTAACAATACAATATCGCCACTTTTAGCATTTTTCACTACATGATTTACAATGGATTCAACCCCTGGATCTGCCCAATCACGTGGATCTTGATGCCATGACCATAGAACAGTTTGATAACCAGCTTCTTTCGCTGTTTTAAATACAGCATCGTTAATATATCCACCAGGAGGACGGAATAGCAAAGGTTCTTTCACCCATTTTTCAAAAAATTTCTTTCCATCTAAAATATCATTTTCTAATTTTTCATCTGACGAATTACTCGCATACAAATGATTCATCGTATGATTTCCAATTTCATGTCCCTCTTTTAACACTTGTTTCACTAAATATGGATTGCGCTGAACTCGAAATCCAATCATAAAAAATGTCGCTTCAGCCTTATATTGACGTAATAAATCTAAAACTTGCGGTGTATATGTTGGATCTGGCCCATCATCAAATGTAATTGCAATAATTTTTTCATTATTAGGTACTTCCCATGTTACATAACCAGTTGGTTCTAACTCTTTTCTGAGCAACATTTTCGCTTCCACTTTTTCCACTTGAAATATATGTACTGCGCATAATAAAGAAAAAACTATTAAAAGAATTTTCTGTTTTAACATAACGTTCACTAAAGCAGCAAGGTTGTCGAATAGACAACAACCTTATTTACTTTTCTAATTGATCTACATTTCGCATTATATTTTGGAGATTATTTTCATATTGCTCAAGTTGTGGACGTTGTGTTTCTGAAGCTACCTCTAGTGCATTTTGAATTTGTTCATATGCTTCCTGAACCTCTTGGCGTAACTCTTTTAAATCATGACCATAGTTAGGGTCATTCTTCACAATATTATTAAATGCATTTTCTGCTTGTGTAACTCCTTGCTGTGCCGCTTGAAAGGCTTGTTGCTTATCTTTATGATATGGCATTATATAATCCCCTTTCTATAATAGTTAGTCCCCTTTATCTTTACCTTTTTTTCTAAAAACATTCTTGTATAAAATCGTCAACTTCTCTCATTCTAAAAAGAAAGAGGAGGTGTAACATATAATGAGTAAAAACAATCGTGAATCTAAAGAAAAAAAAGGACAACCTGAGCCATTAAGCGGATCTCATAAAGTAAAAAACCGTAACCATTCACGCCAAAAAAAACATGCACATCATGATATGTAATAAAAAATATTCACATACCGTGCACATTCAACATAAAATGTTTGTATTTCATCATTTATTCTTCACCTCTGTTTCATTCATGCATAACATGATATGAATTGATATTTTACGGAGGGTGTCTTACATGGGCAAGAAAAAGAAGAATTGTCTTTTTCATGTTGATGGTTTCGAAGAATGGATGGATCAATTTTGTTCCGATTCTTATAGTAACTTTAGCTTTCCAAATCAAATTCACATCGACCTTTGCGAAACCGAAGAAGAATATATTTTGGAAACAGATGTACAAAATGTCACTGAACAAAATGTACTCATTAAAAAGTTAGAGACAGGCCTAGCTATATGCATACTTCATAAAAACATTTCCTTACAACGAACAATCCCTTTACCTACTACTATCATTTATAAAAAGATGCTAGCCTGCTTAGAAAACGGATTTTTAGCCATTCATATTTCCAAAAATGAAGTTGCTGATAAGCATGAAAAAAAAGTTCTTTTTTCAAATTAAGAGTTAATATAATATAAACTAAGCCCCAGTTGGTTACTGGGGCTTATGTTATTTCGCATGCATTTCTATATTAGAATTTGCATCATATCTTTTTTTCGATAAACCTTTTGTAACTAAAAGCACAGGAAATGCCACAGTTGAAAATATAGCTAGTGCTGAGAATACTACAAACCCATTTTGGTAGCCGTAGTAATCGAGAAGTACTCCTCCAAACCACGGACCTATTACTGCTCCAATTCCCGAAAAGCCCATCGCACCGAAGTATGTTCCTTTTAGATGCGCAATAGCAATATCATCAATAAATACATCCGTCATCGAAAACATTAAGACTTCTCCAATTGTAAAAATAATTGTACAAACGGCAGCACTTAGCATAGATTCTACTATTCCAAAGCCAAATAATCCTCCGCTTACAAATAAAGTCCCCACCATAATTGATGTTAACGGTGTATACTTTTTGCACATTTGAATAACAGGGTATTGGATAATCACTACAACAATCGCATTTAAAGCTAGCATATATGAAAATAATTTCACTCCATCCTGAAATATATGTGCATTTGCAAAATATTGAGATACTGTTGTCGTTAAGTGAGAAAAACCACAATTACTCAAAATAATACCGACTAAAGCAACTAAAAATACGACATCCTTTCGCAAAATGCGAATTGCATTTAACATTGTGACAGGTTTTTCTGTATTTATTTTCTTTTTTTCAATTGGATACTTCTTAAATTGGAATGCTAATATAGCTGTATATAGAATGTACACTCCAGCTGCTACTAAAAAAGGAATTGTAGATTTTGCGCTTCCAATCTGTAATCCGACAAGAGGGCCAATCGCCACTCCAACATTGATTGCACCGTAACGCAAATTATATACGAGTAAACGATACTCTGGTTTCGTTAAATCTGATAATAATGCTCTTGATGTTGGCTCAAAAAACGACCTACATAATCCATTTAAAGCGTTTAATAAAAAGAAACTTAAAACATGATCCGCAAGTGAAAAACCTATAAACACAAAAATCCAAACGATCATGGACCAGAGCATAATCGTTTTCCGGCCAAATCGATCTGATAAATTCCCTCCGATAAAACTAGCAAAAACACCAACAAGTGCACTCGTTCCGATAATAGCACCTGTCATTCCAGCTGATACACCTTTAACAGTCGTTAAATAAATCGCTAAAAAAGGGATACTCATTGAAGTTGCAAACCTAGCAAACAATGTCCCTAAAATAATACTCATTCCAAGCGGATGAATATGCTGTAACTTCCCCTTCATCGTTAAACCTACTCTCTCTATTTTCACAAAAAAAAGAAAGCAAAGGATCTGCTTTCTTTTCCTTTTTCTATACTTGAGCTGTTGATACCCGAGTTGTTCTCGTTATGTCCATATCAATTCCATATGTGAACTGTAATTCTTTACACACATCTTTAATTAAGATTGCGACATTATACTTTTCATTAAATTGTAAAACTATGTTTTCTACTTCTTCATATGTATACTTATATTCCCCTGTAATGACACTTTTTAAATCAAAGCATTCATTTATACAAAGTTGCACAAGTAGCTGGTCATATTTCTCTATTACATCTTCTTTCTTCCACAGTAACTCTTTTACATATAACCGATCAAACTTCACACTTTCTCGATTACAATCCGTTAAAATCCGGGTCATTTCATTTAATTCTCGATACAATTCAGAAATATTTTTACTTAAACTAAGAAGTTTATCTACGCCGTTTTCATATAACATATTCATTCCACCCCCGCATTTTCTTTTTCTTATTATAGCAAGAAAATTCTAAAAATAGTTTCTTTCTTCTGAAATATTAGGAAACTAATTTCAATTGCTTTACAATGAAACTAGTGAACGCGAAAGGGGAAAGAAAATTGGAGCAAAAATTATATTACACTGACGCTTATAAGCAAGACTTTACTACAAAAATTATAAAGCAAGATTATGATAAAGACGGTAACTTATACGTCGTTTTAAACGAGACCGCATTTTATCCGACAGGTGGCGGACAACCGCATGATACTGGCACATTAAATGATATCGATGTAATCAATGTAGAAGAGATACATGGGGAAATTCGTCACTTCATTGTAGAAAAATTACATACAGAAGAAGTAGAAGGTAAAATCAATTGGGAGCGCCGTTTTGATCATATGCAGCAACATGCGGCTCAGCACATTTTATCTGCTGCTTTTTGGGACCATTTTAACATACCTACGATTGGATTCCACCTTGGTAAAGAAACGGTAACAATTGATTTAGAAATAGAAAATCTTCATACAGAAACGGTTGAAAAAGCAATAAACATTGCCAACAAAATTGTTTTCGAAAACCATCAAATCCATATCGAATGGATGAACTTAGAAAAAGCGAAAACATTCCCCCTTCGTAAAGAACCGACTATAACAGAAAATATACGTGTTGTTATAATTGAGAACTTCGACTACAACGGCTGTGGCGGAACGCATCCGAAACGTACAGGTGAAGTAGGTCCTATTCAAGTACTAGGGTGGGAGCGCAATAAAGGTGGCATACGATTAACATTTATCGCTGGTTGGCGCACACTAAATTTAATGGGCAAACAACAACAAATTATGAAAGATGTTTCTAAACAATTAAACAGTAGCGAGAGTGATATCCCAGCAAAAGTAGCACAACTTCTTACTTCTCAAAAAGAAAATGAAAAAGCAATACAAACAATGAATGAAAAATTATTATTTGCAGAGGCAAATGAACTACTTCAACAGCCTTTAAAAATACACGCTGGCATACTTATTTCTAAAGTATTTACAAATCGTTCTATGCAAGAAATCGCAAAGCTTTCTGCTAGTATTACAGAACAACAAGAGCATGCCATTACATATTTCGTTATCGAAAATGATGACAAACTACAATGCATCCTCGCTTGCGGAAAAACAGTCACACTTGATATGAACGCACTTTTAAAAGATTCTCTTCCTGCAATTGAAGGAAAAGGTGGCGGAAATAAAAAGAGTGCGCGCGGCGGCGGGAAAGCGCTTATGACTGGGGACGAGTTTTTAAATCAACTTATTTCTTCTATACAGTCAGCAGTGTAAAACATGTTTATGAAGGATAGCTAACTGCTGTCCTTCAACTATATTTACAGGCCTATATTTTGTTTCAAGCCTTGATAACTCCCTGCACTTGCAAAACCTTCACTTATAAGAGTGATAAAAGTTTCCGAAAAACCATATTGACTTAAATCTTTAATCGGTACCATTTGCACATCATGAATCGGATTATGATCAAACTCGTTAGAAGGTAGCGTAATTTCACCTTCAATCTTTTCAAGCAGAAACGTAATATGCAATAAAGATGGGCTAGCATCCGGTTTATCACAAACATAGAGTAGCTTCTTAATTTTAACTTCTAACCCTGTTTCTTCTCTCATCTCTCGACTCATCGCTTCTTCTAACGTTTCACCATTCTCTACCCTTCCCCCAGGTAAAGACCAATTGCGACTAGCAACTTTTTGCTTTACTAGCAATACTTTTTCACCTTCAATTAAAATTCCCGTAACACGAACTTGCATTACATTTTCCATATGTAATCCCCTCTTCCCATTATATTTACAAATTAATCCTTCCACAAAAAGAACGTATGTTTTATAATTAAAGAAAATTATGGAAGAAAGAAGTTGTTACATCTATGCGTCCACCCTTAACAAAACCTATATCACTTGAAGATTTCCAAAACTATTATTGGTTAAAAGCAGAACTCCAAACATTTTGCCGTGAGCATGGTTTGCCAGCTAGTGGCTCTAAGATTGAAATAACTGAGCGTATCTCACATTATTTAACTACTGGTAAAATATTAAAAAACAGCTCTGGTCAAAAGGTGAGTAAAGCTTCTCTCTCTTATAAAGAACTTTCTCTTCAAACGATTATTACTAACAATCACCGCTGTAGCGAAGATGTTCGTGCTTTTTTCAAAGAAAAAATCGGAGCAAACTTCCGCTTTACAGTAGCTCTCCAAAAATTTTTTAAAGAGAATGTCGGAAAAACATATGAAGACGCGATAACGTTTTGGTATGAAGAAAACGAACGAAAAAAAGATCCTATTTATAAAACAACTATCAGCGCACAGTTTGAATACAATCGCTTTACTCGCGACTTTTTCGAAGATCCAAATAACAAAGGGAAATCAAAAACTGATGCTATCGCTGCTTGGAATGAAATAAAAGCAAAACCTGGTAGCAATGCTTATGTTCCTCAAAAGTAGAAAACTAGTTCTTTTCTAGTCTTCTACTTTTTCAAATAATAGCGCTAACCCTATTCCACCACCAATTCCTAACGTCGCAATTCCATATTTCATATACTCCCTTTGTGCCTGATAAAACAATCGTGTTACGAGCATAGCACCAGATGCACCGTACGGATGACCGAGCGCAATTGCTCCACCATTGACATTTAATTTTTCATACGGAATTTGTAACGTCTTTGCACAAGCAACAACTTTTGAAGCGAACGCTTCATTTATTTCAAAATAATCGATGTCCTCTACTTTTACATTCATTTCGTTTAATAATTTGTTTACCGCAAATATCGGACCAGTCCCCGGAAGATTTGGATTTACTCCCACTACAGCACTATGAACGAAACGAAGAACAGGCTTGTATCCTAATTTTCGTGCTTGCCCCTCTTTCATTACAAGAACGGCACATGCTCCATCATTTACACCGCACGAATTACCTGCCGTTACTGTACCATTTTGTAAAAATGCGGGCTTTGTTCTTTTAATCATTCTTTCATAATTCATTTCTCGTTTTATAGCTTCGTCAAAAGATCCATTAAACGAAAGTATCTCATCTTGTAAATATCCATTCTCTAATGCTTGCAGTGCCCGTTTATAACTAAGGCAAGCATACTCGTCTTGCATTTCTCGCGTTATATTATAACGCTCTGCAACATATTCAGCCGCCACTCCCATATTAGGATCACCAATTGTTTCTGGTGAAAATCGCGCTCTATTTTGAAAAGGTGATGTACTTGTACTCTCTACTCCTCCTGCAATATAACAATTACCTGCGCCGCCTTGAATGAAATGACATGCAGTACGAATCGCTTCCAATCCGGCACCACATTGCCGGTCAATCGTTACACCAGGAATATGATAGCCAAGTCCTGCTTCTAAAGCAGATAATCTCGCAACATTCCCTCCCGGCCCCACAATATTACCTAATATGACATCGTCTATTTCTCTCTCAATTCCTTTACTTAAAAACGTAAGAAGCGGCGTTACTAATTGCTGAACTTCATAATCTTTCAACATCCCATTCTTCTTACCAATAGGTGTCCTTTTTGCTTCTACAATAACCGCTCTATTCATATATTTTCTCCAGGTTTTCAATCATATTTTTTGCTGCAATACGAGCGATTTTCCCGCTATTTGTATACGGTATTTCATCTACAAAATGCCATTCTTTCGGTATTTTAAACGAGGATAATCGTTGTAAGCAAAAACTTTTTAATTGTTGCTTCGTAGCACTTCCTTTTACGATGGCGACAGGTTTTTCACCCCAATAACTATCTTTCACACCAACTACAACTATTTCATCAACAGCTGTATGTTCATGTAATACACTTTCTATTTCTTCTGGGAAAATATTAATTCCTCCAAATAAAATCATATTCTTCTCTCTACCTACTATATATATAAAGCCTTCTTCATCTTCATAACCTACATCTCGCACTGTCATCCAGCCATCCGCAGTCAACTCTGGAACTAAAACCTTATCCAATATGTAGCCCATAAAAAACTGATCACTTTTCACATAAACAGTTCCTATCTCGCCTTTCTGTACTTCTTCTCCTGCTTCGTTACATATTCGAACTTGCACATTGTGACAAGGTTTTCCTACTGAATTTGGCCTTCTTTCGCTTTCTGCATCGACTAGTGCTGTTACAAAACTTAACTCTGATGCACCATAAAATTCATATCTTTTCGCATAAGGAAATATATTCTTTATTTTTTCTTTCGCTTCAGCTTCCCATTTCGCTCCTGACGAAATAATTTTCACTTTATTTTCTATTACTCTATTTTCTTTATATAATGATTCAAGCATTGTCGGAACTGTATACATGACCGAAACGTGTTCCGTTTCTAACTTATCCAGCACTTGATCTGGAATAAATTTTTTCATAATATGCACCGTTTGCCCTACATATAATGCACTTATTGCGCCGTATAAAAAAAGAGAATGAACGAGCGTCCCAGCTATTAAAATAGAATCTTCTTTTTTCATATGAAAGTCATGTATATTGCAATCAAAACTATGAACCCACGATTGTTGTGCACGTAAAAATGCTTTCGCCTTCCCAGTCGATCCCGATGTAAATCCCATATAAAACGGAGCATGTTGTACATCTTTTACAGGGGCATATGCAGGCAGATAGTTCTCTATCATTCTTCTCCACTCATCAATTTCAATTACTTTTCCTTCTTCATCCGGTAGATCATTTACCTTATATCGCTCTGTCACAATCATAGCTGGGTTACTGATCGCAATTCTTTCTTTGAGCTCATCCTCTTTCCACTTTATATCTAACGGCACACAAACCCATCCGGCCATAGTAGCACCAGCAAATAGTTGTAAAAACTCTATACGATTTTCTAATAGGATTGCTATCGTTTTATTCTTCGATTCTTTTTCATTCAACCAGTTTGCTACTTTACATACTGACTCAAACCACTCTTTATATGTTAATACTCGAGCATTTTCCTTTATTGCTATTTTACTTGATAGTAAAGAGGCATACTTTTTATATTCTTTTGTAATCCCCATTTGAGACGTCCTTTCTTTACATAATAATAAAAAGAAACACGCAATGAACGTGTTTCTTCTCTTTCTTATCCCGCATTTGTATATTTCCCACTCTTTAGAGCAGGCGTAATAATATGTTTCAATGAACGATGTAATTTCGTTACAAGAATTGCTGCTATAATCGCTTTTATGCAATCACCTGGTAAAAATACGACACTCACTTTCATCGTCTGCCATATAGAAATATCCATTACGAATGCTTGTACAATGATACCAAATACATAAACTACGAAAATACCACCAATTATATTAATGCATAATACTTTTATAATAGAAACTTCACGTAAACGCTCAATTAAATAACCAATAACAAATGCTCCTACAATATAACCAAGTAAATATCCTGCGCTTGGCCCAACAAATATACCTGGACCACCTCGTCCACCTGCAAGTAATGGTGCCCCAACTCCAACAATAAGTAAGAAAATAAGCTGGCTTAACGCACCAAGACGTGATCCTAACAATCCACCAGCAAGCATAACACCGAGTGATTGTAATGTAATCGGAACTGGTGTAATAGCAAGAGCAATTGGAGGTATTAACCCTAACACTCCCATAATAGAACTAAATAAAGCGACGAAAACTAAGTTTTTTGTATTCATATTTGCTTCTCCTATTTGTAAACTTAAAATGTTTTTCAGATAACATATTATAGGAGTTATATTATCTTTCTATTTAGTATTTGTCAACTTATTTTAAATATAGGTTTACAATTATTTTTCCCATTATTTCTCCTTATGCAAATGCTCAAGTTCTTTCCGAAGCGCCTGTTTTAAAAACTTCCCAACAGATGTTTTCGGAATTTCCTGCATAAATACAATATCGTCTGGTAACCACCACTTTGCAAACTGTGGTTTTAAAAATTCATATAGTTCTTCTTTTGTAACAGTGCTATTTGCCTTTTGTACAACGCAGGCAACTGGACGCTCTTGCCACTGCGGGTGTGGAACTGCAACAACGGCCGCTTCAAATATAGCATCATGTGCCATTAAAGCATTTTCAAGGTCAACTGAGGAAATCCATTCTCCCCCGCTTTTAATAACATCTTTCGTACGATCAACAATTTTCACGCAGCCTTCCTCGTCAACTGTAACAACATCACCAGTATATAACCAACCGTCTCGGAATCCTTCGACAGTACGATCATCGTTATAATAGCTTTCAGCAATCCAAGGTGCTCGTAAACATAACTCTCCCATCTCAGTACCATCCCACTTCACTTCACCTTTTGTACCGACTACTTTCATCTCTACACCAGGGACAAGATATCCTTGTTTTGAGCGGATTTCTAATTGCTCTTCATATGATAATTCTGTTTCATAACTTTTTAAACGTGCAAGTGTTACGAGTGGGCTCGTTTCAGTCATACCATATGCATGTACGAAAGGAACATTATATTTTTGTTCAAATGCTTTAATAACGCTTTTCGGTGCAGTAGCACCACCGCATAATATTCTCGTTATACTAGATAAATCGTAACTATGATTTTCTAATTCTTGTAATACACCGAGCCAAATTGTCGGCACACCTGCTGCTATCGTTACTTTTTCAGCTTGGATCATCTCTAATAAAATTTTTGGAGTAAACATTGGTCCTGGCAGAACTTGTTTAGTTCCAAACCAAGTAGCTGCAAAAGGAAGTCCCCAAGCGTTCACATGGAACATCGGTACAATTGCCATCGCCGCATCACTTTCCGATAAAGCAGCTGTATCCGCTAAACCGAGTGCCATACAATGCAGTACAGTACTACGATGCGTATATACAACACCTTTTGGATTCCCTGTAGTCGCTGACGTATAACACATACCAGCAGGTGTATTTTCATCAATATCTTTTACAAATTGGAAATTTGGATCGCCTTCTTCTAATAGTTTTTCATAATGATATACAGGTTCTAGCGTAGTATTTGGAAGTTCATGTTTATCAGTCATAATAATGTAGGCTTGTACAGTTGATAATTGTGATTGAATATTTTCAACGAGTGGTACGAGATCTTCATCTATAAGTAGAATGCGATCTTCTGCGTGCTGAATAATGTATGAAATATGTTGAGGTGATAAACGAATATTAATTGTGTGCAAAACAGAAGCAATACCAGGAATAGCAAAATAAGCTTCCACATGTCGATGATGATTCCACGCTAACGTTCCTATACGCTCGCCTTCTTTAATTCCTAATTTTTTTAACGCACTAGAAAGCCTTCTCGTCCTTTCACCTAACTGCTTATACGTTAACGTCGTAACTGTATCATGTGTCCGTGAAACAATTTCTTTCTTTGAAAACAGTTTTTCTGCTCTTTCCATCATAGAACTAATTGTTAGCGGTACATTCATCATCATATTGGTTATATCCCCCTTTAAAGCGTTTTCATTTTTTCGTTTATTATAACAGACTTCTACAAATGATTACGACATTTTTCTGTATTTTCTGAATTATTTCTTTGGAAATAATTCAGAAAATACTAAGAGAAAATATATTAAAATTCCTTCTTACGATATATAAATATCGAAATGAAATAAGAAAAGATATATATGATAACGCCAAATGTTGTATATAGAATTGAAACGTATACAGATGAATTTAAATTTGATATTGGAAATTGTTCTATTAGATATCCAATTACACTTTGTAATCCAAAATAAGTAACAAGTCCCCCACATGCGCCTCCAATTGTAATAGCATCAGATTTTTCTGCTCCAAAAACATAGAGAAGCGGATAAGCTATTGCTCCGGCATTAAGAATGATGAACGTCCCTAAAGAAACACTCTTAAATATACCATCATCAATTGGTGTATCTGAAACTAAACCATGTACATAAAATATGCCATACGATAATAAAGTACCAATAATTACAACTAAAAAATAGAAAAGATAGTGACTTTGTACAATATTATTTCTAGTAACCGGTAAAGTAAGTACATATTTTTCATACCCCGACTTACTCTCATATTTAATAACTTCAAGTGCAGGAATTGCAGCAAAAAAGATAATAAACGTAGCAATTAAACGGTACATTGAAGCATCACCAAAATAAAAAACGCATCCGGCTCCTAATATCGCTATTCCCATGAACGTAAAGAAAGTTCGATACACTAGATAATAGTTTGTCAATAATAAACCTTTCATTTATTTTTCACTCCTCGTTAATAAGACACTCATTTCTTCTATCGAGATGGTTCTATGAGCAATATCACTTGGTAATTTATGAACATCTGATACAAGTACATTGAAATAAGAACCATTATTCCTTTTCACCACAACTATATCTTTGTTGATTAAAGTTAGTTGTTCCTCATCAACATCTACAATGGCATAATTGTCCAAAACCTTATCCTTTTCTTCATTCAATAAAATTTCTCCATCTTTTATCACAATAAGGTGACTAGCTATTTTTTCTACATCACTCATAATATGTGAAGAAAGTAATATACCACCATTACTTTTATTCACAAAACTTTTTAATTCCTCTAACACCTCCTCCCTAGATGAAGGATCAAGACCTCCTGTCGCTTCATCTAGAATTAATAATTTTGCATTATGCGACAATGCAACAGCTATAGTTAGTTTCATTGACATTCCACGCGAGAATTTACCTACTTTCTCATTAGTAGGTAAAGAAAAAGTATTAACTAATCGATAAAAATTATCTTGATCCCAAGATTCAAACATCTTTTTAAAAACTTTGTTTAATTGCTTTATCGTAAGATGAGCCGGTAGATTCATAGCATCAAATACGACTCCAATCTTCCCCTTATTCTTGGCATCTTTATTTATATTCTCTTCACCAAATATTTTTACTGTACCGCTATCTTTAGAAATTAATTCTAGTACTGTTTTAAATGTTGTTGATTTACCTGCCCCATTGTCACCAATGAATCCAATAATTGCCCCTGATGGCACATTGAATGTAACATCTTTTAAAACAACGTTGCTTCCAAATGATTTACTTAAATTTTTAATTTCCAGAATATTTGACATCATTTCACTCCTATCTTAGCTTTTAATAAAATAGATTTTCTCCTATTAAAAATTATCCACTTTATCTCTCACTTTCTTTTTTAGTTTAAAAATAATACGATTGCTATATTCTTTATTCTCTACTAAAATCCGATACATCTCCCACACTCCTACAACACGAACAAAAAGATAGATTCCAATCGCAATAAGTACAACACAGTATGGATAATACTGTACTAATTCTCCTGAAGTGATATGCTTTTTCTCAAATAAAAATGGTATCGCTCCTGCTGCTATAAAACAAAATCCAACGATCATTACTGCAGCATACTTCTTCTTAATTACTTCATATCTTTTTGTCAATTCTTTTAGAAAGTTTTGATCAAATAGTAGTTCTTCTTTTTTTAATACATTGTATCTACTCTCTTCTATTGTTACAGGTACCATCATTGCTCCAATTCCAAGGACAGCAATGATAATAACAAGGAATGTCGAAATTGTTGCATTTTCTTTAAATAATAAATACGGTATTGTAGATAAAATGAGCAAACTAAATCCTAGCGCAATATATTTAGAAATTTTTTGCCCATACACTATATACCCTTCTGCCATTTCCTGACTTACGTAATAGCCCTCCACATTTTCATTACTTTGCTCAGCAGTTTCTTTTAATAAATAGTCGAGTGATACTTCAAATACATTTCCAATCATTATTAACTTTTCAGTTTCAGGAAATCCTTGACCGTTTTCCCATTTACTAACCGCTTGCCTTGTTGTTTTTAATTTCTCAGCTAACACTTCTTGAGAAAGACCCTTTTCCTTTCTTAATTTAAAAAGCTTCTCACCAAATTCCATATGTGTGTCCCCCTTCGTTTTCTTAACTAAATTGTATGTAAACATTGTCACTATCTCTATCTTCCTACGGTTGCACTTTGTCAACTTACGGTTGCGATTGTGTTATATAGCGGTTTTGTATACGATTTAGCTATTTTCCTTCTAAAAATATGGTGTTAATAAACCTTCACCTTTTAATAACCAATTATAACAATTAAAGGTAATTATTGTTGCAAAAAAATAAAAACTCTCTTATTCATTTAAAGGAGTTTTTAATATGAAATATTTCATTTATCCATATATCTTTCTCGAGATATACAATATCTTTTCGTGTCACGATACTTACCTTTAATGAACATATCCTTTTGAATCGTGCACTCGTACTCCATATTCAAACGTTTCATTAATTTTTCAGATGCTTCATTTTCTGAATCACATCCCGCTTCAATACTATTAAGATACAAATCATGAAAACCATAGTAGAAAAAAGCTAACGCAGCCTCGGTAGCTAATCCTCTTCCCCAATATTTTCGAGATAAGGCGTATGCAATTTCTGCTGTATGTGTGACCAAATCATATTTTATAAATCCACACGTGCCTATAAGTTTTTTCTCCTCTTTTAATACAATTCCAAGAGGTGCTACTTGCCCTTCATTATATTGACCCACAATTTCTTCTACATAGTTATATGTGTCACATAACGATCGATGAGCATCCCATACAGTAAAAGTTGTCATCTCTTTATCTGTAGCATACTCGTATATATGTAAACTATCACTCATATTCATTTTCCTTAACATAAGTCGTTTCGTATACAACGTTGGATATGACCACTTCCCAATAATCATAACGGCTTCTGCTTAAACTTTTCATAATGTCGTACTTTTAATAGAAGGATATTCCCGCAATCTGTACAAATATAAGCATCCACCGGTGAAGATGTGAACATCGTTTCCTTTTTCCGTATTTGTGCATATCCGACAAACTCACCTTCTCCTATGTTTTGAGAACCACAATTAGAGCATGCCTGCACGGCTTTTTGTTTCATGAGAGCACCACCTTTAATCTGTTTCCACTCCCTTCGACAGCTCACTTCCATTTCCCTTCCAAAAAACCTCTTATTCTCTCACATTTCAACAGGAATCTCAAAACAAAAATCGTATATATACCATGAAATATATTTATTAATGGAGGAATTTTATGACTACTGTTATAACACTCGATATAGCAACAGAAATTGAAAATGCAGAAATACATATGCTCTCTTCTAGATTAGAGAGACTACAAACAATGAGCGGAAACCCAATGCAAGTGCAAATGAAAAAATTCGGTAGTGCCACTGCCTTTTCATCAAAAATAATTGCTGGTCCAGCTTTTAATACGGTAAAAGGTATTACATTTACAAATACAGATGAGATAGATGAAATCGTCTCTTATTATCAATCGCTACAAATCCCTTGTCGTTTTGAAATTACACCCGCTCAAGGTACAGCCAAATTATTTCAATACTTATCTCAAAGAGGATTTTACCAATCCAGCTTCCATACCGCTTTATATAGTATACCGAGAGAAGACCCTTTCCTTCTTCCTTCTAACATTTCAGTACGCGAACTAAAAGAAAATGAATTTCATATTTTTTCAGACATATACGTACGCGGATTTAACATGCCATCCTTTACAAAAGATGGCGTCCATCAAAATAACGAAATTCTCTACAATAAACCTGGCTGGCATTTTTTCATAGCCGAAGTTCAAAACACTCCTGCGAGTATTGGTGTCCTGTATATAAATAATGGGATTGCATCATTAGCTGCTTCTGCTACTTTGCCAGAATTTCAGCGTAAAGGCTGTCATACTGCATTAATTCAAAAACGAATAGAGACGGCTATTGAATCCAACTGTAACTTAGTAGTTGGACAAGCAAAGTTCGGTAGCAGCAGTCAAAATAATATGGAACGTGCCCATATGAAAATTGCTTATACGAAATCAATATGGACTGCAAAAGACATGTAATTTACATTCTTTCTCTTCTCATTACAATTTTATACATTTTATGACACTTTCTTTTCTACCCTATTAATCATTTGAATATTCAAACTATATTTGTTACGCTATTACTAGATACATCATTCAACTTGCACTATGAAAAGAGAATTCTAATCAAACTACAAGGAGGAGAAATGTATGACTAAACATGATCATGGTTTAAAAGAAAAAGTAGAAGGTGCTATTGATAAGGTAAAGGGTGAAGTAAAAGAAGTTGTTGGGAAAGTAACTGACAATAAGAAATTACAAGCTGAAGGAAAATGGGATAAGGTGAAAGGCACTGCTAAAGATACAGTTGGTAATGTGAAAGAAAAAGTACATGAATATAAAGAACATAAGAAAGGAAAATAAAAAAGAGCCCATCGGCTCTTTTTTATTTTCCTTCATTCTTCTCTAACACGTATAAATCTTCTTCAATATTCGTTAATTTCTCACTTACAAGCTTTCTTGCATCTCCAATTGCTTGATTGTATGCAAATGGTCCAACTAATTTAATCATCTCTTCTATTAAACGCTCTGCTTGGAAACGTCCAATTTCATCTAAATCTTCTTCCATGAAAAATTGCTGAATTTGTGCTACAAGCTCTTCTTTTTTATCATTTGGTATTTTTATATTCATCATCGTTGTTACTCCTCTATATTTAAGATAATATCTTCCTTAACTCTACCATAGAAAAACGATTACCAGGACAGCTTTTTGTAACTCCTTCTAACTCCCTATGACCGAGTATATTCTCTTTCTTTATAGCAAATTGCTTCATAAATATTTTACATAAAGAATATAATGCATTCACTTGTGCAGGAGTTGGATCGTATTTATCAAAATTTCCCGTCATACATATTCCAATTGTATGGCGGTTATGATCTTTCGCATGCGCTCCAATATGTAAACCTCGTCCTTCCACTACAGTTCCGTCCTCTTCGATAAAATAGTTGTAACCAATCCCGCTCCACCCTTTTACAGTTTGATGAAATTCATGCGTTTTATACACGTCCCATCCATCTTCAGCTGTATGGTGAATAATCAGTTTGTTTACTTTTTCTAAAGGAACTAATTCATCTTGAAATGTTAGATTGACACGTTTAATTTCCATTTGAACTGCCTCCTCTTAAAAATCAATCATAATAATCGTTTTATCATCTGGTCTTATTCTCTTTTCCCCTTCCAGCTCTTCAATGATTGCTACATATTCGTTTATACTATTCTTTCTTATATATGCAACTGTTTGTTCGAGTGGCCAATCTGGGTGAAATAACCCGTCTGAACAAATAAAAATTCCACTCACTTCATCTATATGTAATTCACCATGTTGTAAATAATGTATCGCTTCTTTCATTCCATTTGCAACTGAATAACCATTTGGCATATTTGCAAGATAACGATTGTACTTTAACTGTTCTCGAACATCTTGAAAAACATGTTCCTCCGGGACAGATAAACCTTTCTTACGATCTTCTTCCCTCTTCCTTTTTGCTCGGTTACTAATTCCTTTAACTGTGTCTTTCGTTAATACTTGCATCGTTCCATTTTGAAAAGTTGCGACAATCATACAGTCCCCAAGCTGCGCATATTCAATTTTCTCACCATCTATTTGAACTGCCGCAATACATGTACACCACAAATGATCTTTCTTTCTCGTATCTACTTTATATTCCAACATTTTGCTTTGCAATGCTTCATTTGCTTTTGCAACTGCAAATCGTAACCTATGATTCTCTCGTAATGAAGTAAAATAACTTGCAAATAAATGCGAAGCGATGTATGCTCCATTATGTCCATTTTCATCACCAAACGGGACAAGTGGTGTTGCACCGTCACATACACCATAAATCTTTTTTTCTTTATTACAAAAATAAGAATCCTCACATTCTTGCTTCAACGGGCTTTTCTGTTGATATGTTTTTATCTTCACAACTGTATCCCCTTTCAAATAATAAAATACTCAAATTCTTTTGATTAATCTAATTTACCGAAATAAACTGTTTTTACCCAAAACTTTCAATATCATATATAATCTTGAAATAATATGAATTTTTCAGTGAAGGACGGGAAAGAAATGGTCAGATTCCTTGGTGTTATTATCGGTTCTATTATTATTGCGGTTGCCTTTAATCTTTTCCTTATCCCCCACAAAATTTTAAGTAGTGGAATTGGCGGAATTGCTATTATTTTAGGAATTGTAACCCCTGTAAACACAGGCATTATTAACTTTGTATTAAACTTACCTATCCTTATTTTAGGGTACATAGGTCTTGGAAAAAAAGTAATTTTTAACACAGTTGTCTCTGTAGTTGTATTATCTGTTGCATTATACTACGTTCCAGTAAAAGTCGTAGCAACAGATCCATTGTTATCTTCTATCTTCGGAGGTGTCATCGCCGGAGCTGGTATTGGTCTTGTTTTTAACTGTAATGGATCCACTGGTGGATTTGATATTATCGGTATGCTTTTATCCCGCAAGAGAGACATTAAACTTGGCGGATTCCTTATTATTTTAAATGCAGTCGTTGTAATAATCGCAGGATTCTTCTTCACCTGGGATGTTGCACTTACAAGCTTACTTTCAATTTATGTAACTGGTAAAGTAATTGATGCTGTTCATACAAAACATCGTAAAGTTACACTTATGATTGTAACAAATGAAGCAGAAAAAATGAAAAAACAACTTCTTTCAACTGTTGTACGTGGAATAACGTTACTTGATGGCGAAGGTGCTTATTCAAGCGAGAAAAAGCGTGTACTTATGACCGTCGTTTCTCGTGAAGAATTAGCAAGTATGAAACTAACAATTTCTGAAATCGACCCGAATGCATTCGTTAATATTACAGAAACTGTAGAAGTATTAGGACTTTTCAGAAGAAGTTAAAGACTAGGTGGGAATCCACCTAGTCTTTATTTTGCATAAATTCAATTCGGTTTCCAAATGGATCTGACACGTAAAATCGAATTACATCTGGCCGTGCATAATCATCAATCACTTTAACACCTTGCTCTATAAGTGTTTGCTTAAATTCATTAATTTCATTCACATAAAAAGCTGGATGAGCCTTTTTAGCTGGTGTAAAGTTCCGCTCCACACCAATATGGATTTCTTGATTTCCGCATTTAAACCAACATCCACCTCGTTTTTTCAACTTTTCTGGCTTTGGAATTTCTTCCATACCAATCGTATTCCCATAAAAATCACGCGCCTCTTCTTCACACCCTACAGGTGCAGCTACTTGCACGTGATTAATCCCTTGAATATAATTTTTCATTTTCTCTCCCCCTCCTCTACCCTAATGTTATACGGAAAACAGCCGTCTGTAACTTACAAAAGGTTTATAAAACAATATAAGCTCCCCTTATTAACATCCTGCATTCACCTTGCAAAAAATAAAAAAAACAAAATTTATTCTATAACTTCCATTTTTTATAGAAATACACATTACATCTATATTATAGTTATGAATAGACAAATCTTTTTAGATGCTATTTGTACGGAGGAACTATTATGAGTCGTAAAAAATATTCACCAACTCAAAAAAAACGTCATCCGAACATTTCTAGACGTTTGCGAAACCATATACAAGATCGTTCATTAACAGAAATGTACGCATCTCTGTTCGAACACAATCCTGATAGTATTATTTCATTAAATTTAGAAGGAGTTATTCTACATATAAATCCTTCTGCCGAAAGAATATTAGGTTACACTTCTTTAGAATTAGAACAGAAAAATATTACCTCTATTTTAGAAGCCCATATTTCTGAGCAAGTATTACAAAATATAAAGAATACTGAAGCGGATAATCAACAAGAGTATATCTTATCTATTTATCATAAAAATGGATTCTTATTAGATGTTGTGACAAAACTAGTTCCTATTTTTGTTCAAAATCGTCTTACTGGCGTATATGCTATTATGAAGCCCCTTGAAAAATCAGAAAGAATTGAGAATATGCTAAAAGAAAGTGAGAAGAGATTACGTACATTAGTAAACTCCATGCCTGCCTTTGTTATATTTAAAGATCATGAAGGGCGCTGGCTTGAGGCAAATGACTACGCACTTTCTTGCTTCAATTTCCATCATGTACCTTACCATGGGAAAAAAGATAGCGAACTCATTCAATATAATGAAGCATACCGAGAAGCTTTTTTACATTGTGAAGAAATTGATGAACTAGCATGGCAACAAAGACAAATTCTTCATGGCGAGGAATTTATTATACATAGAGATGATTTCGATCTAATCTTAAGTATATCAAAAGTCCCGCTTTATCATCCTGACGGTTCTCGCAAAGGTCTTATCGTGATGGGGAGAGATGTTACTGAGCTAAAAGAAACTGAAAAGTTATTACGAAAATCTGAGAAGCTCGCAGTAGTCGGACAACTGACAGCTGGAATTGCCCATGAAATTCGAAATCCACTCACTTCTCTAAAAGGTTTTCTAACGTTGCTCCTCCCTGAAATAAATGAGGAGCAAAAATGGTATATCGATGTTATGTTAAGTGAGATTTCACAAATGGAATCCATCACGAGTCAATTTATGGCGATGTCTAAGCCACAAGTATTATCTATCCAAACTTGTAACATACAAACTTTAATTGAAGAGGTAGTTACATTTATTTTACCGACTGCAATTATGCATAGCGTTCATATCATCATGGATCATTTTGATTACGTATATGATATTCAATGTGACGGTAACCAATTAAAACAAGTTTTTATAAACATATTAAAAAATGCGATAGAAGCGATGCCAAATGGCGGAAATATTTTCATTCAAACAAAACCATTAGAGGATAATTTCATCTTAATACGAATTATCGATGAAGGTTGTGGCATTCCAGAAGATCGTATCTCCCGTCTAGGCGAACCTTTTTATAGTTTAAAAGAAAAAGGCACAGGACTAGGATTAATGATGTGTTACAAAATAATTGAAGAACATCATGGTAAATTACACATTTCAAGCGAATTAAATAAAGGTACGATTGTTGATATTGAGCTACCACTTTCTTCATCTCATCTTGCAATCCAGTCTTAAATAAAAAAGAAGCATCTGCTAATCGTTAGCAGATGCTTCTTTTTTAAAATGCTTTGTCATACCACTCTTTTGCTTTTTCTACTTCACCCATCGTTAATTGATGCCCTCGATTTTCCCAATGTATTGTTACATTCGCGTTTGCATTTTCTAATAGTACCTTCAATTCCTCGGACTCTGCTGATGAACAAATTGGGTCATTTGTCCCAGCAGCAATAAACACAGATTTCCCTGCTAAATTTGCTAATTGCATTCCTCTTCTTGGTACCATTGGGTGATGAAGCACAGCACCTTTCAATGCATTTTCGTAATGGAATAATAAGCTTGCTGCGATATTTGCCCCATTCGAATAACCGATAGCTACAATGTTATTTCTATCGAATTTATATTCTTTAGCCGCTTCATCTAAAAATTCATTTAATTCCTTCGTACGGAAAATTAAATCCTCTTCATCAAAAATGCCTTCTGCTAATCGGCGGAAGAAACGCGGCATCCCATTCTCTAACACATTTCCCCTAACGCTTAATACCGACGCTTCCGGATCAACTATTTCTGCAAGTGATAGTAAATCTAATTCATTACCACCTGTGCCATGAAGTAATAACAACACTGGTTTTGACGTATCTTTTCCTTTTTGAAAAACATGTTTCATCATAATCCTTTTCCCCCTTCAATCACTTTAATCTAAATTTCTCACTTCAAATGGTAAAAGCGTTTGTTCAATCTGTTTTCTATGTTGTTCATATTGTTCCGGTAACTTTAATTCCTCACCCATCGTCTCTAACGATTCATCATGAGCGAAACCAGGAGGATCTGTTGCAATTTCAAATAAGATTTCACCATGTTCTCTAAAATAAATCGCGTTAAAATAATTTCGGTCTTGTACAGGAGTTACGTGATATCCAAAACGAGTCATATGCTCTTTCCAGTCTAGCTGATCTGCATCGTCACTCGCTCTCCAAGCAATATGATGAACTGTGCCAACGCCCATTTGGCCACGACCGATTGTTGATAATTTCAAATCAATAATATTTCCAATGTCAGCAGAAGAACGGAATCGAACAAATTCACCCTCTTCTCCAATTTTCTCAAGACCCATAATATGTTCTAACAATTCAGCTGTTTTTTGAGGCTGTGCAGATAAAAGAACAGCACCTCCAAACCCTTTAATTGCTACTTCTGGTGTAACTTCTCCAAAACTCCAATTATTTAATTCGCCTTCTTCTCTTTCAACTAATTCTATATGCAAACCATGCGGATCATCAAATTCTAAATACTGTTCTCCAAAACGAGTCATTTTTGTATACGAAACATCGAATTTTTCTAATCTATTTTCCCAAAACTCCATTGCACCTTTTGGTACAACGTAAGACGTAATTCCTACTTGACCATCTCCAATAATACCTTGACGAGCACCTGCCCATGGGAAAAACGTAATAATTGTTCCAGGCTTTCCTCCTTCATTTCCAAAATAAAGATGGTACGTACCTGGATCATCAAAATTCACTGTTTGTTTCACTAAACGTAACCCCAATACACCAGCATAAAAATCTACATTTTCTTGTGGATGTCCTACGATTGCTGTAATGTGGTGAATTCCCATCGTTTTCTTTGTCATTTTCTCCGCCCCTTTTTATTTCATTTTAAAAACTTTTATTCATTAAAATTCATTATTCATTTTGTCCATACTGAAAAGTAAAATCCGTCATTATAATCTTATCTCGAATTCGAGATATTAATTATAATATCACACTTGAATGTCTACTTTATCAAAATCATCTCAAATTCGAGATAATTCTCAAAAAATATTTACTCTATTTAAAATCTGTATTCGTAACATAAATTATCTTGAACTAAAATTTATTATAAGTTGCTTACTTTTAGTTGTCAACGGATTCCGTATTTTCATTTTAAATAAAAAGAGAGTAAACGCCAGTTTCGTTTACTCTCTTCGCTAATTATTTCGTTTCCTCTTCCAGCACTGCTTCCATCTCATTAAATTCACGATGAACTGCCTTAACGGGTTCTTTCGTTAATAAACTTACAACGATAACAGTTAATAAACTACAGAAGAATCCAGGTACCATTTCATACATAGTCGCTTTTAAACTTGGAATTTGTACCCATGCTATAACAACTACTGCACCAACAATCATACCTGCAAGAACGCCCCACTTATTCGTCCTTTTCCAATATAAACTTAATAAAATAGCTGGTCCGAATGCTGAACCGAATCCAGCCCAGGCATAACCTACAAGTGTTAAAATTGTATCACTTGGATGATACGCTAAAACAACTGCGATCATAGCTACTACTAATACTGATAATCTACCGATAAATACAAGTTCTCTGTCACTTGCGTTACGACGGAAAAATGTTTTATAAAAGTCTTCCGTTACTGCACTTGAAATAACAAGTAATTGTGAGGAAATACTACTCATAATCGAAGCCAAAATAGCTGATAATAAAAATCCTGTAATGTATGGATGGAATAAAATATTTGAGAATGTTACAAAGACCATTTCTGGATCTTGTAATGTCGCATTATTTTTAGCATAATAAGCGATACCAATTAGACCAGTAAGCATTGCACCTATAATTGAAATCGTCATCCAACCGATACCGATTCTACGAGAAGTTTTTAAATCTTTAATAGAGGTAATTGCCATAAAGCGGACAATAATATGTGGTTGACCAAAATACCCAAGACCCCATGCTAAAAATGAAATAATACCAAGTATTGTAGTCCCTTTAAACATATCTAAATGTGATGCATCAACTTGCTTAATCGTATTGAATGTTTCTGTTACACCACCGACATCCGTAAAAGCAACAATTGGCACTAGTACAAGCGCAATAAACATAATACACCCTTGCACAAAGTCCGTCCAACTTACGGCTAGAAAACCACCAAATAGTGTATACGCAACAACGACACCCACTGTTACAAATAAACCAATTTTATAATCAAGGTTAAAAGAATTTTCAAACAAACGTCCACCTGAAACTAAACCAGCCGACGCATAAAATGTGAAAAATACTAAAATGACGATAGCGGAGACAAAACGAAGTATTTTCGTACGATCTTTAAACCGATTTTCTAAAAAGTCTGGAATCGTAATTGAATCATTTGCCACTTCTGTATACGTTCGTAAACGCGGGGCAATGATTAAATAGTTTGCATAAGCACCTATTAATAAACCTATCGCAATCCATACACTTGATAATCCTGTTGCATACATCGCACCAGGTAATCCCATTAGCATCCAACCACTCATGTCAGAAGCACCAGCTGATAAAGCTGTAACTGCTGGACCGAGTCCTCTTCCGCCTAACATATAATCTGATAAATCGGATGTCTTCTTATAAGACCAATATCCGATATACAACATACCTGCCATATAAATAGCAAGCGAAACCATAATTTCAATCTTCACCAAATCTCTCCCTTAGCCCATAAGCCATTCAAAATTTCGAAAAATGACTTTTTCTATTTTCTTGTATTCGCTTATGGTTCCCTACCTTAACAAACATTTTTTGTTCTTTCAAGTGAACGAGCACTTTTCATTACATGTGAAAACCTTTATAAACGCCTTTATCCCAGTGGATTACAATGATTTTTCAAGAAATTTAAGTAAAAATATTCAGAAAATTAAACGATGTTTTTTTCACACCTTATTTTCATTCGTTTACCCGATAAATTTTAAAAGAAAAAGCCATACAAATGTATGACTTTTAGCTTATTGACATCTCAATTTTCTCTTTCTCTACATATACTTTACGAAATTTCATATAGCATCCAATACGCCAGGGTACTATATAACAAACCGCAAGAGTGTAGAAAAGAATGCCAATTGACTTTGGATCTAAACCTTGTAAATGTCTTCTAAAATAAGCACGTAAAAGAACGATAACTAAAAATGTAGCAATAAAAGCGATACTTTTTTTCGCATAAATTTGGCCATCTTCTCTAACTTCATACCCACTTAAAATAATAAGTGGAATTGACAATAACAGACCGATCCCAGCAGCTATACCAATTTGCCAACCAACAAGTTGTATCGGTGCAGCATATAAAGAAAAACCTGGTAATAAGAAGAATAATGGCAATAGTAATCGTCTTCCTTTATTTTTAATTGGTCGATTCATAGAACGCATGCGTCTAAATATAACGAGCCCTATGACGAGTAAAAAAATTGTAATACTGTACGAACCTTGCTGCAAGTGAATCTCTCCCTAAAAATAGTCATTTTTAAAAACACTTCCCTATTATACTCCTAATTTTTCCAAACAATATGATTATTCCTCTGAAAAATCTTACATATCAAATATACTTTTAGATTTGATTTACTATAGGAAACAATTCCGAAAGAGGAACTACTCTCCCCATCTCGTCTTTAAACACAATATGCTCTCTAGTTAAATGGCGCGGGCTCTTCACTCCCGCTGCCGCTGCTAATGAAAATAAACTATATCTCATACTAATAATATAATTCATGACTCGCCACTTCTTCTCATACGGATCTAACGCTTTTTGATAATGCGGATTCGTCGTGGCTACACCAGATGGACATTGGCCAGAATTACATTGAAGGGCCATAATACAGCCGCTTGCCATCATAAATCCGCGGGCTGAACTTACAGCATCCGCTCCAATCGCTAAAGCAATCGCCACTTTATCTGGTGTGATTAATTTCCCCGATGCAAACACTTTGAATTTGTCCCGAACACCATAATGATTCGCTGTATCAATACATGTCAGTAACGCTGGAATAAGCGGCATTCCCATACTATCTGCCATCGATTTATACGTCGCTCCTGATCCACCTTCTGAACCATCAATTGTAATGAAATCTGGATAGATATTTAACTCTTTCATCGTTTTAAATAAATCTTCCAAAGGCTCCTGCTGACCAATTACAATTTTCATTCCAACTGGTTTACCGCCGCTTTCTTGCAACTGTTGAATAAAACAAAGTGTATCCGTTGCATTCTTTAAAAATGAAAATCGATTCGGTGAATTAATCGTCTCTCCCTTTCTGACGTTGCGAACAGAAGCAATTTTCTCATTTACTTTTTGTCCCTCTAGATGACCACCACGTATTTTAGCACCTTGCCCAAATTTCAATTCGAATGCTCTAATATTACTTTCTTTTGCTTTCTCCCTGAATTTTCCCATTGAAAAATTACCGTCCTCATCGCGGTATCCAAATAACCCTGGACCAATTTGCGCAAGGATATTTGCTCCTGTATGTAAATGTTCTGGAATAACGCCACCTTCACCAGTATTAATCCACGATCCGCCTGCCATTTTTGCTCCAAAACCACTCGCTAAAATATAATTTTCTCCAATCGCGCCGTAAGAAGTCGCAGATGCACCAAACATACCATGTAGCTTCCACGGATATTTACGGTTCTCACCGACTATAATTGCATCATCTTCTTCGTACAGCCAAAGATTCGTTGTATCCGCTGTCAATTTTTCTCTTCTTGAAAATAACCCTTCTTTATGAATCACGTACTTTTTACCTTCTCGCTCTTGCGTGAGATTCACACTTAATTCCTCAGTCAATATCGGAAATAATGTATTAGCAATATAATAGCCAGAAGCTTCAAAATCTCGTTTTGATCCAAAACCAAGTATTTCAGAGCGATATTTCGCTAAAAACATAACACTTTGAAAATCATAACGTGAGAAAGGCTTTCCATCCGTATCATGATCAAACCAATATTGTCGAAATTCAGGCCCTATCTTTTCCAGTAAGTAGCGCATTCTTCCTAAGTATGGATGTAACTTTAAAATAGAATGATGTGTTCGTTTTTTTATAAAAAATGTAATGATAAAAAAGACGATTAAAAGCAACATTAAAAATAGTAATATACTAATAATAACGAGTAGCGTTTCACTCATCCCGCTTCCCCCTATAAAATCCCATAATAAAAGGAGAACACTCGATGTGTTCTCCTTTTATCTTTATTCATACTAACGTAACAAGATGCTCTTTCGCGTCATATTCAACTAAACTTTCAGCATGTTTAATTCGATGAACAAAGTCTGGATTAGCAATTAACGGTCTGCCGAATGCCACTACATCAATCGTTCCTTCTTGCAACGCTTTTTCGGCCTCTTTCGGATTTAAATTACCAACCCCAACAATTGTACCATCCCAATATTTTCTTACTAGTTGATGAAAATTCTTTCCGTCAGCAATTTCTTGCGTATAATTCATCGTTGAAGGATGGATCATCGTTAATCCAACTTCTTTGAACATATTTACGAACGTTTCAATTGCAAGCTCAGGATTTTCCCACATATAAGTAGGATTATCACCTTTGAAAGCAGAGAAGCGAAGAAGTGTTTTATTAGCTCCAACAGCTTCTATTACAGCAGCCGTTACTTCTTTCATAAACGTTAACCTTTGTTTTAAATTACCGCCATATTTATCTGTTCGCTTATTCGCAGAGTCATACGTAAATTGATCAATTAAATATCCGTGTGCACCGTGAATTTCTATTCCATCAAATCCAGCTTCGATTGCATTTTTCGCAGCTTGTGCGTATTGACCAATCACTTCTTGTATTTCTTCTAACGTCATTGCTTCTGGCGTATCAAACGGTTTACGAAAACGTGGAACATTTCCCTCTGCAGCGATAGCAGATGGTGCTTGCGGCATTTGGCCACCAATTATTTCATGATGACTCATACGCCCAACATGCCATATTTGAGCAATAATCGTCCCGCCTTCTTTATGTACTGCCTCTGTAACAGGTTTCCAAGAATCGATTTGTTCTTGTGTATAAATTCCTGGTACTCCTGGATTCCCTTTCGCTCTTGGACTAATGACAATTCCTTCTGTAATAATTAATCCAACTCCGTCAGCAGCACGCTTTCTATAGTATTCCACTACATCAGCACCCACTGCTCCAGTCTCATTATCTGCAAAGCATCTTGTCATTGGTGCCATTGCTATACGATTACGAAGAGACCAAGCTCCAATTTGAATTGGATCAAACAACTTTGTTTCTTCAACGTTTTCAAAAGATCCCCCAGCGTTTACATTTGTTCCTTCATAAATACTCGCTGCTTTATTACTTGAACTTGTCATCTTTCTTCCCCCTAAAAAATCTTACTATAATCGCATCATACTTACTTTTAGATAGTAACGTCAATTTTTACGACTTTACAATAAAAAATTCGAATATAAAAAAAATAAAATGCTATAAATAATATTAAAAAGGTTTCCTTAGAAGGAAACCTTTTTTGTTGAACATATATGGTTGTCAATTCATTTATCTCTTTAATATAAAAAATACCTTATCAATAGAAGTGAATATGGTTCAGTATTCTTCTAAAAATAATAACTTATATACCTAAAACAATGAAAGCCCTACCTCTCTTTCATCCTTACGGCTCCTCGTCCGTGCCAGTGTGAATCAGGATTGCAAAAATCAAGTAACTATTTTATCGAAGTATTCAATTAAACTTCGAACATTCATAAATGAAATTAAAAAATAAAAATGGATTTGATTGTAGTAATAACAATAGAGGTAATGCTCTAAAAGTGGTGTGAAAGAGTTGAATGTCTTTGAAATGATAAATTTTCTATAATTATGTTCCCAAAAAATTCAAGATCTTTTTTGGGATATAATACATTATTTGTAATGAACCTTAACAAAAGCTTTTTATCTGATTTTCTGTGATACCTTCAATTAATCCCAGCTCACTAATCAAAAATTCATATGCGTTATCTAACATCTTCTTTTCGCTTGCATTAAGTGCTTTTTCTTTCTGTATACGCATTAAATCACGCACAACTTCAGCACCTTCTTGCATTTTACCCGTCTTTATTTTATCAGTGTTCAATTTATACCTTTGTTTCCACGTAAGTAATCTATCTGACTCCCCATGTTGAAAAATATCCATTATGTGTACTAATGCGGTTATATCCGTAACTGGTCGTATATTCGAATTCGATATTCTCCCTGCTGGAATCATTAGTTCCATATTACTAGCCGACATTTTTATAACATAATACTGTTGTTTTTCTCCTGAGATTTCCTTCTCTTCTATGGCTTTAATTATACCTGCTCCCTGCATTGGATAAACAATGTTATCGCCAATTTGAAACAAATAATCCACCTCCATATATGGTAACCTTCTCAAGCTTAACATACTTTTAGTTTTTTAGCAAAAATTTTATTTTATCATAAAATTATTTTACAAGTCAACACTTCAGAAGCAAGAAATTAAATTTACACAATACACTATAACAACCCGCAATTTTATTAACGGTTCCATACACATTCATTCTCTTTTAACATAAAAACACATCACTACTTTTGAGTAGTAATGTGTTTTTGATAATGCATAGATAAAGATCTACTTTTCCGTCTATATACTAACCCGCTTACTAATTGTTTCCCTCGCTAAAAGAAAACTCATAATTACTTGCGCAGCTACTCGGCTCGTCATATCCCTAAAATCAAGAGTTGGATCAATCTCTACTATATCCATTCCTTGAACGAGCGGTTCTTTACCAAGGAATTCAATCGCATCTAGTAAAGTCGTACTATCCATTCCACCAGGCCCAATTGCTGGACAACCTGGTGCAAACGCTTGGTCTAGTACATCCATATCAAGAGAAATATAAATAGAAGTCACACCTTGTTTTCTTAATACTTCAATACTTTCCGTGATAATATCTTTTATTTCTCGCTCTCGTACGTCTTTCATTGTATACACTGTTACGCCATGCTCTATTGCATATTCATGGTACGCACGTGCGTTAGAAAAATTACGAATTCCAATTTGAACAAGTTGTTTCCCTGTAATGACATCATTTTCTAATAAACTACGGAATGGTGTACCATTTGACGGGCCTCCATCATCTAAATTACGTAAATCATGATGAGCATCAAATTGAATAATCCCGACCTTTCCTTTACTGTTTGTAAAGCCTGTTATACTCGGAAAACTAATCGAGTGGTCACCACCAAGAACGATTGGTACCATGTTCGGATTTACTTTCGTTACATGACCAACTGTTTTCGCAATTCGGTTATGACTTTCTTTTATATCCGTCACATGCATCGTGATATCGCCGCAATCATATAAGACACTTTCTTTCATATCGTGTTCTTCTGTAATTGCGTACGTACTATATGCATCTAACATCGCACGAATTGTTTTTGGAGCAAAACTTGCTCCTGAATGACTAATAGATGGCTTAGAAAGGGGTGCTCCAATTAAGGCAGCACCGAATATTTCTACGCCTTCCTCCCAATCTTTAATCATCTCACTCCATTTTGTCACTTCACGATCAATAAACTTTGCATTCTTCTTTAAATAGTGGCCGTGCTCCACGATTGTTCACCTCTTGTATATGCAATATTACCATTCTTCCATACTGTATTCACATGACTTACGCCGTAATGATACGGTACGTAAGCATAATTATAAGCATCCCATAAAACTAAATCTGCCTTACGACCAACTCTAATTTTCCCAGCTACATCACCACGGTTAATGGCATATGATGAGTTAACCGTTACGGCATTCCACACTTCTTCTGGTGTCATTTTCAGTTTTAGCATCGCAATGCTCATAATAAGCTGAATATTTTCAGTTGGACAGCTACCTGGGTTAAAGTCTGTAGCTAACGCAACTGCAACACCTTCATCAATCATTTTACGACCACGAGCAAAGCTTTCTTTATTTAAATAGAAAGTTGTTCCTGGTAATAATGTTGCTACTGTATTCGAGTTTGCAAGCATTTCAATCCCTTTATCAGAAGCGCCAACTAAATGGTCCGCTGATGCTGCACCAATTTCTGCCGCTGCTTCCGCACCACCAAGAGGGTCTATTTCATCCGCATGAATTTTCACATCAAAGCCAAGCTCTTTCGCTTTTAATAAAAACTCTTTTGATTCTTCGACAGAGAACACACCTGTTTCACAGAAAATATCAACGAACTCCGCTAATTGCTTCTCTTTCATTTCTGGCAATAAGTCTAACATCCATTGTAAAAATTCTTTCGATCTACCTTTATATTCTTTCGGAACTGCATGAGCACCTAAAAATGTGGAAACTAAATCGATCGGATGCTCTTTTTGTAATTGTGCTGTTGCCTCTAATTGTTTCCATTCCGTCTCATCATCTAATCCGTAACCGCTCTTCGCTTCTACAGTAGTAACTCCGAAAGATAGCATACGGTCTAAATGGAATTTCGCTTTTTGAACAAGTTCTTCCTTCGACGCCTGTTTCGTTGCATTTACAGTTGAAAGAATACCTCCGCCTTGTTCTAAAATTTCTAAGTACGGAACTCCTTGTAATTTTAGTGCGATTTCATTTTCGCGAGATCCACCAAATACAAGATGAGTATGCGGATCAACAAGACCAGGAGAAACCATTTTCCCGCCGCAATCAATAACTTCTTTCGCCTGAAGTCCTTTCGCTTCTTCCGCTGTTCCAACGAAAGTGATTACATCATTTTCAATTCCAACCACACCGTTTTCGATAACAGGAAGCGTGTTCATCGCTTCCCGCCTTAACAAGCCATCTTCTTGATCCATTGTTAGTAATTGACCGATATTTATTAGTAAAGTGTCCAGCATGTTTTCTCCCCCTTATTTCATCATTGGAATGTTAACGCCTTTTTCTTTCGCAGTTTCCACTGCTAAGTCATATCCTGCATCAACGTGACGAACAACACCCATACCAGGGTCAGAAGTTAATACGCGCTCAATACGTTTTGCTGCTGCTTCTGTTCCATCTGCAACAATAACCATTCCAGCGTGAAGTGAATAACCCATACCAACGCCGCCACCGTGGTGAACAGATACCCAACTCGCACCGTTTACACTATTAATTAATGCATTTAAAATTGGCCAGTCTGCTACTGCATCACTACCGTCTTTCATCGCTTCTGTTTCACGGTTTGGAGATGCTACTGAACCGCAATCTAAATGGTCACGACCAATAACGATCGGTGCTGATAATTCACCATTTGCCACCATTTCATTAATGATGCGGCCAAACTTCGCACGCTCACCGTAACCTAGCCAACAAATACGTGATGGAAGCCCTTGGAACTCCACTTGTTGACGCGCCATACGAATCCAGTTACATAAATGCTCATTGTCAGCGAATTCTCGTAAAATTACTTCATCTGTTTTATAAATATCTTCTGGATCACCAGAAAGAGCTACCCAGCGGAATGGTCCTTTTCCTTCACAGAATAATGGACGAATAAATGCTGGAACAAATCCTGGGAAATCGAAAGCATTTTTCAAACCTTCATCGAAAGCAACTTGGCGAATGTTATTTCCATAATCAAATGTAATTGCGCCTTTTTCTTGCATCGCAAGCATTGCTTCTACGTGCTTTGTCATACTTTCTTTTGATAATTGTACGTAACGTTCTGGGTCTTCTTCACGAAGTTTCGCTGCCTCTTCTAACGTATAACCTACTGGAATATAACCGTTTAATGGATCATGAGCAGATGTTTGGTCCGTAACTAAGTCAGGGATAATATTACGATTTACTAACTCAGGTAAAATTTCTGCTGCATTACCTAATAATCCAATTGAAATAGGCTCTTTCTTCTCTTTATACTCGTTTGCAATAGCCAATGCTTCTTCTAATGATTCTGTATACTTATCACAATATCTCTTTTCAATACGACGATCGATGCTGCGCTTATCTACATCAATAGCAATGACAACACCGCCATTCATCGTTACAGCAAGAGGTTGTGCACCACCCATACCACCTAAACCAGCAGTAAGTGTTAATGTACCTTTTAATGAACCATCGAAATGTTGACGAGCTGCCTCACCAAATGTTTCATATGTTCCTTGTAGAATCCCTTGTGTTCCAATGTAAATCCAGCTACCAGCTGTCATTTGTCCGTACATCATAAGTCCTTTTTTCTCTAGTTCTCGGAAGTGATCCCAATTCGCCCATTTTGGTACTAAGTTTGAGTTCGCTAACAGAACGCGCGGTGCATCTTCATGTGATTTAAAAATGGCAACTGGTTTTCCTGATTGAACAAGTAACGTTTCATCGCTTTCTAACGTTTTTAATGAATCTACAATTGCATTGTAGCTTTCCCAGTTACGAGCTGCACGGCCAATTCCGCCATATACAACTAATTCTTCTGGTTTTTCAGCAACTTCAGGATCTAAATTGTTCATTAACATACGAAGTGCAGCTTCTTGCACCCACCCTTTCGTTTGTAACTCTGTACCTCTTGGCGCGCGAATTGTTTGTTGTACTTTTTCCATTTCAATCTCTCCCTTTTCTCATTTTATAGTGCTGCGTTTACATCTAATCTTTCTTTTATCGAATAATTCGTTTTTAACCAATGCGCAATATTTTCAATATCCGTTGAGAATATACGGTCATTTGTAATAGAAGGTACTTGCTGACGACCTTGATGGTAGAAGCTCTTCGTCACTGTACTCATGTTTTCAATACCACGATATTCTGCTGCTTGCATTGCACAAATCATCTCAATTGAAAGAACACGTCTTGCATTTTGAATAATTTGATGTGCATGGCGTGAAGCAATTGTTCCCATACTTACATGATCTTCTTGGTTAGCTGACGACGGGATTGAATCTACACTCGCTGGATGTGCTAACGTTTTATTCTCAGAAACAAGTGATGCTGCTGCATACTGCATAATCATTGCACCAGACTGAAGTCCTGGTTCTGGACTTAAAAATGGAGGTAAATCATTTAATTGCGGATTTACTAAACGCTCAATACGACGCTCCGAAATATTTGCAAGTTCCGCCATTCCTACTTTTAAGAAGTCCATCGCAAACGCAATCGGTTGACCATGGAAATTCCCGCCCGAAATTACTTTTTCTCCGCCATCAAAGATTAGCGGATTATCCGTTGCTGCATTCATTTCAATTTCTAATTTTTCTTTCACATAATTCAAAACTTGCCAAGAAGCACCGTGTACTTGCGGGATACAGCGAAGTGAATAGGCATCCTGTACACGTAGTTCTCCTTGTTTTGTTGTTAACTTACTATCATGAAGAATGTCACGAATTCTACTTGCTACATCTACTTGCTCTTTATAACCACGTGCTTTATGAACATTTTCATCAAATGCATCAATAATGCCTTGTAACCCTTCAATTGTCATCGAAGCAATTAGTTCAGCTTGATACGCCGTTGCTTCTGCCTCTATATAAGAAAGAACTCCTTGTGCTGTCATCGCCTGCGTACCATTAATTAACGCAAGGCCTTCTTTCGCTTCAAGTTCAATTGGCTCAAGCCCTTCTTCTGTAAGAGCAACCATTGCATGAACGCGTTTCCCTTTATAGAACACTTCACCTTCGCCTAATAATACGAGAGCGAGATGAGATAAAGGTGCTAAATCTCCACTTGCACCAAGTGAACCTTGTTGCGGGACAACTGGGTGAATTTTACGATTTACAAACTCAAGAAGCATATTTACAACAAGCGGTCTAACACCAGATACTCCTTTAAGCATCGTGTTCGCTCGTAAAATTAACATACCGCGTGATACTTCTTCAGGGAATGGATCGCCTATACCGCATGCATGTGACTGAATTAAATTGTGTTGAAGTGCCTTTACATCATCTTTTTGAATAAGCACATCACTGAACTTTCCAAATCCAGTTGTAATACCATAAACGACTTTTCCGTCCTCGACAATTTTCTCAACAACTTCGCGGCACTCCGCCACCTTTTGCATACTAGTTGGACAGGCTGTTACACCTTCCCCTTCAAGTAACAATCTCTTCATTTCTTCAATTGTCAATGTGTGTCCTGTTAACGTAATCATTCTTTTTTTCCTCCTTAAAAAGGCAAAAGGGGACCTTATCTTTTTAAGACAGACTTCTGTCCTAAAAAAGTAAGGCCCCCTTCTAACTAATAGACTATGGGCAAATCATATGTGATTAATTCCTAAACCAATCGCCTCATGCTCAGATCCTTTTACAGGTGCACCAATCGTTCCATATAGCGCAACAGCAACCCATTCGCCTTCTTTTTTTCCGTCGTATGGTCTACCGCGCACAATCGCAAATCGAAGTCCTACTGTACGAAGAACGTCTGCTAACTGAATTTGACCTCTCGTCACTCCGTACAATGCTTCCATAATTGCATGATAAAGTGCATGTGTTTCTCTGTAAACATCTGTTTCAATAACTTGGTTGCTCTTAGCCGCTGTTTCCATTGCTGCTACAACTTTTTGCGAATTCATCGAACCCACTTTCCCCGTACAATACTTCCAACCTTTTGGAATAGATAATACAGGGCTTTCATTCTCATCCGCAAGTGCCAACAACATGGCCATACGACCAATTCGATGTGTTCCTTGAAGAAGCATGTGACTCTCTCATTTCTTTTAATTATTTGAATATTTCTTAATTTAAGAATATATGAAAACGGTTAAATCGTCAATAGTTTAAACTCACATTCAAACATTTTTTTCATCTCCTCCATTTGTGTACACAAATGATTTACACAAATTTTTCAGACATGCTATAGTCTCACTAACAGATGCAAAGGGGCGATATTTCAATGACGAAGCGAAAAGATATTCATTTTCGAATTGAAGAAAAATTACTTGAAAGGTTTGAATCTGCACTTCAATATGAAGGTTTAAAGAAAACCGACGTATTAACACATGCGATTCAGCAATTTTGCACGAAGGTGGAATGTGAAAAAATGAATGATGTAAAACGGCAATATAGCGTCAGTAACAATTTACAAACACGTATCGATACGCATAAACATTACGAAGAAAAACAAGTGAATTTAGATGAAATCGTTATTGAACATTTACAACTTCAAGGGGAAGAAAGCATATTAGAGGTTGGGTGCGCTAGTGGAAAATTCCTTTCCCTTTTACAAACAAATGGTCATAAAGGCCCATTAACCGGGTTGGATCAATCCGAAGCTATGCTTGCTCAAGCTGCTAAGACGAATAACTTAATAGAATGGAAACGAGGGGATACTAATAAACTTCCTTTTGAAACAAATTGTTATGACCTAATAATTGCAAGACATATGTTATACCATGTGAAAGACGTTGAAACAACAATTCAAGGATTACATAAAGTAATTCGTCCCGGCGGCTCACTTTTAGCTACAACAAATTCTAACGTTACACTACCTCGTATAATTGAAATGTGTAACCGCATGTTAGACGCATTTGATTTACCGAAAACAACATCATCAGTCACTCCATTTTGTTTAGAAAACGGTAAAGAGATATTACAATCCGTTTTTCCAACTGTTGAAGAAACAGTTATTCATAATGCGCTCGTTTTTCATCATGCTACCCCAATAGTAAACTATATTTCTAGCATGTTTCCATCGCTAAATATACCCGATAATATGTATCTTCAAGCCGAGATGAAAGAATGGCTAACAGAAGAAATCAACAAGGAATTATCTCTCCATAACGGTATATGGCGCGATCCAAAAACGTTAGTAATTTATCGGTGTAAAAAAGAAAAAAGCTAGCATTTGCTAGCTTTTACACGTTTTCTCGTAAAAGTTTCTCCATTACTACATTGCCTTTACCACAATAAAAATTTGTATTATGTTCGTCTGCCACTCCAAAATAAGAGGCAATCACTATTCCAAATGCTACAAATGCATGCCCCTGTGCTGTAATAATATTTGAATGTTTCACAACTTCTTCATACACAAAATTTTTTACTGGAAAACAATCGAATTTTTGATAATCTATGGTCGCAGTATAAGAAATCCCCTTAAATAAGCCTGCTTTTGCTAGCGCATACGGTCCAGCGCAAATTGCCGCCACTAATTTTTCTTGTTCATGAAATTGACGAATGATTGAAAAAAGAGTTTTTGCATCTTTTAACTGTACTTCTTCTCCACCTGGAATAAGTATCCCCTCATACTCATCTACACGTACTTCACTTACTTCTATATGCGGCTGCACTTGCAACCCAGTTTCACTTATAACCAATTCCTTAGTTAAACCTACTGTAATGATGTCATATTTCTTTTTCAGCAATGCTGTAGCTACCGTTATTTCAAACTCCGCAAATGTTGGATATACGAATAAAAGTATTTTTTTCATAACGCTTTCTCCTTCAACCATCTCATAAAATATGCCTCTAATTCGTCCACTGTTAATCTATTCGTGTCCAAATAAGTTACAGGAAATTGTCTATACCAATCTTTTTCCGTTTCTACTAATTTAAATTGCTCATCAAATGTACTTCGTTTTCTTGTCCTATCGTTATTTTTTCTATCATATACATTCTTTTTCGTCACATCTAAATAAAAAATAGCATCTGAACGACATTCTCTTAATTTATATAATTCATCTTTCAATCCAGTTTCTATATCCCACTCTTTCCCTATAATCATTGGATAAAAAAGTGTATAAAATTCAATATCTTCAGGTCCACGATCAAAAATAACAACTGAATCTTTCACATTTTGAAACTCCTTTATTTTTACTTCGATAAACATTTTTTGATTTATGATAAACCCTTCTTTTGAATTCACATCCAAATTTAATTGCTTTCGCTTTTCTACAATTGGATAAGGATTTTCATATATAACCGAATATCCTCTCTCTTCTAATCTTTTAGCCAATGTTGTTTTTCCGCTTGCCATCGGCCCTTGCAGTGAAATTACGTATGCCATGCCTCTCATTCCCTTACACTTTAGTACACCTATAATATACAGAAATTTGAAAACTCTCAACATTATATATATCATCTTGTTTCTTATTCTTATCTAACTTATAATGAAAAATAGAGATTATGACGGACGCATCAATAATGTAAGCTTGGAAATCCAAGCTTACATTATTTTTTGCTTTCCCTTTTCTAATAAAAAGAGTATACTAGATTGGAACGTATGTTCTTAATAATTACATACAGTAAGGAGATAGAACAATGGTATACGACACAAAAGCAATTTCTTGGAATGAATCTTTAAAACAACTTCAACGCCGCTATACAAACAAACAAGTTGACCGAAAAGAATTTGAGGATATTGAACTGATGGAATTCTTCCGCGATAACGACTACATTTCTTTACCTACACATATAAGCGGCCTATCAAAAACACGTTTTACTTCTTACTCTATTTTCACAACTGAAGATAAAGATCGTAAAGTTGGCACACTTATTATTGAGTATGTTGAAGACGATAATAATAATTTATGTGTTGAACAACTATACTTCGTTTAAACTATAACGCTTGGTCAAAATGACCAAGCGTTCTTGCTTTCTATTAATCTCACTGTATATAATATGAATAAAAGAAAACCGTAATCATTAAGGGGGGATATGCTTGCTCGAAGGATGGTTCAGTTGGTTCATTGTATTATGGACGGTTATTTTATTAGGACTTATGTCTATCGGTGGATACTTTATGTTCAGAAAATTTTTAAAACGATTACCAAAAGAAGACGGCATGTCCATTTTGGATTGGGAAGAACACTACATAAATAAAACGAGACATTTATGGGCTGACGAACAAAAACAATTGTTAGAAGAGCTTGTAAGTCCTGTTCCAGAACTATTTCGCGATGTTGCAAAATCAAAAATCGCTGGCAAAATTGGGGAACTTGCATTACAAGAAAATGCCTCTCAAATTACACAAGACTTAATTATTAAAGGATATATCATTGCCACACCAAAGCGTGATCATAAATTTTTAATTAAAAAACTACAAGAAAAAAAGATTGATTATTCTAACTATCAATCTTTACTCGCAAAGTAACTTCATATTATTTTCGATAAAAAAGACAGCGCCTTTGACGCTGTCTTTTTATTTGGTACATATACAGTTTTTAAGTTAGCTTCATATCTTTTTCATTATAAAACCCATCTTCTTTTTCCATTTCCTTCTGTAATTTCGTAAAGGAACGATACATTGCAATTCTCCATGACACAATCATCGCAAACGCAAGTAAGAAGAACATGCCACTAAGTTGTCCTAAATCAAGAGATTGGCTTAAGTATGTTTTAAATACAATCCGCACTACAAGTAATCCAATTAATATAAAAACAAAGGCTTTTGAACGCTTCAAATAAATCTCTTGTCCTCTAATTTCAAATTTAGATGTTTTAATAAGAAAAATAGAGAAAATCAAACCGACACCAATTGCTTCTAACATTTCTGCTGGAGTTAATCGAAATTCAGGAAAAACATACATCAATGCGCCCGTACTCATAAAAAATGGTGGAAGTATAATTTTTTTCAATGTTGCAGGTTTCTTAGCTGCTTTTAAACGAATAAACATCGCACCGACAGCCATACAAACAGCAACGATACTGGATAAAACAACTATGTTCATATTTTCTCATCCTTTTTTGTGGCTATATGCAAAATATACTTTCATTATATGCTTTTCCGTTAGTATTTCCAACATTTTCGCAGAATAATACTAAAAACCGGTAAAACCACCAAATAAACTTGAGAAATATACGATAATTTTCGTCATCCAGTTAAAGTATAAGAAGACACCCATAACAATCATAATATATCCTCCGATTTTCATGAAGGCCATACTATTTCTTTTAATCCAAGACATTTTCGTAATAAAGAATGACAGTACGAAAAACGGGATAGCAAATCCAAGTATGTAAGCAATCATGTAAATCATTGCAGATTCTGGGTTTGTTGCTGCTAATCCAATTACGGACACTAGAATTGGTCCGGTACATGGCGTCCATCCTGCTGCAAAGGCTAATCCAATTAGTACTGATCCAAAATAGCCACTTGGACGATTTTTAAATGTAAATTTACGGTCTTGCATTAAAAATTTCGGCTTAAACACCCCGACAATAATTAAGCCGAACACGATGATAAAGATACCACCTAACTGTCTGATTAAATCTTTATAGTCAGTAAAGATTCCTCCAATAAAACTTGTACCAAATCCAATTGCAATAAATATAATTGAAAATCCAAGTAAGAAAAACGCTGTATGTATCATACTTCTTTTGCGAAGCATTGCATTTTCTTCTTTCAATTCAGAAACCGACATACCTGTTATGTACGATAAAAATGCCGGATAAAGCGGTAAGCAACATGGGGAAATAAATGATAAGAACCCGGCGCCAAACGCTAAAAAAATACTAATATCTTGCATCATTCCACTCCTCTCCCTAAATATTGTAACAAAAACACATAAAAATACTATGAACAATTCGTGAAATCACTTTTACAACGTGGCAATAAGAAAAACCACACTTCCCCACAGTTTCTAATAAAACGTTTTCATTTCCTTCTATTATATAGAAAAAACTCAAATGGATTATGAAACTCCTTTAATTGTTATTAACATAACAAAGGTAACATAGTTTCTCAAATAATTAGCACGCTACTAGTACGCCTATTTACATATTGGTTTAAAAAATTTTTTTTTCAAATGCTGTCTCTATACAATGCAAAGTTGATTTTATAATACTTCTACTATTAATAATTTCAAGATTATGCATAAATATCATACTTTTATTATTATTCTATAAAATGTCATACTTTTCTTTCATTTGACCCTTTATTTCTAATTTTGTATACTTCCCTCTAGTTATATATTTTCGATACGGAACAACTTCATATAGATGGGAGGAATTTTTCATGCTTCGTTATTCTCTTTTAGTTTTATTAGGAGCGTGTAGTTATGGAATTTTAGCTATTTTTGTTAAGCTTGCATATGCAGAAGGATTTTCACTTGGAGAAGTAATTGGCAGCCAATATTTGTTCGGTTGGATTATTTTGCTTGCTATTACACTTCTATTTTCTAGACATCGCGTTCCTTTAAAGCAAGCATTACTTTTATTCGTTGCAGGAACATCTGCAAGTTTTACCGGAATTTTTTATTATGCTTCATTAAAAACTGTACCAGCTTCTATTGCAATTATTCTTTTATTCCAATTCGTTTGGGTCGGAATTATCATTGAAGCAGTCGCAACAAAAACATTACCTTCAAGAGAAAAAGTTATTTCTGTTATTTTCTTACTTGTAGGGACATTTTTATCCAGTGGTTTACTAGAACAATCAGCAGGTGCTTTCGATACGACTGGAATCATTTTAGGTTTATTATCTGCTGTTACATTCGCAACATACATTTTCGTGAGCGGAAAAGTTGCTGTTGAAGTACCTTCATTACCGCGCGGTGTTCTCTTAATGACTGGTGCTTTAACTTTAGTCATGATTGTATTTCCACCAACATTTATTTTTAATGGTGCCATTTCTCAAGGTCTTTGGAAATACGGTTTAGGATTAGGAACATTTAGTATCGTAATTCCATCTATTGCCTTTACAATCGGGATTCCAAAAATCGGTTCTGGCTTAGCGACTATTCTTGGTGCAGCGGAACTACCGGTTACAACAATTATGTCAGTATTCGTTTTAAAAGAGGCTGTACTATCTTCACAATGGTTCGGTGTATCACTTATTTTAATCGGGATTGCAATCCCGCAAATTGCATACGCAATGCGTGGACGCGGACGTTATCGTAAACATCATACGCATAAAAAAATAGCAGCATGAACGAGAGAGGATTTTCATTTGAAAATCCTCTCTTTTATTGTTGTATACTTATAGTAAAGATTTTGCTGAAGAAAGAAGGCATACTACATGGTATCTATTTCAAATCAACTAAAAGAAAAACTTATTTCCATCCGTCGACATTTACATGAGTATCCAGAACTATCATATGAAGAGTTTAAAACAACAAAAGCAATAAAAAATTGGTTAGAAGAAAAAAACATTACTATCATTGATTCCAATTTAGAAACAGGAATTATCGCTGAAGTGTCTGGTAATAAAAACGGACCAATTGTAGCAGTTCGTGCTGATATTGATGCCCTTCCTATTCAAGAAGAAACACATTTGTCCTATGCATCTAAAGTACCAGGGAAAATGCATGCTTGTGGACACGATTTTCATACAGCTGCTATTTTAGGTACTGCTTTCTTATTAAAAGAAAGAGAATCTTCCCTAAATGGAACGGTTCGCTTCATATTCCAACCAGCTGAAGAAAGTAGTAATGGCGCTTGCAAAGTTATTAATGCTGGACATTTACGTAATGTGCAAGCGATTTTCGGCATGCATAATAAACCTGATTTATCAGTAGGTACAATTGGCATTAAAGATGGTCCACTGATGGCCGGAGTTGATCGATTTGAAATTGAAATTCACGGAGTTGGTACACACGCGGCTGTACCAGATGCTGGCGTAGATCCTATTGTCGCATCCTCTCAAATTGTGATGGCACTGCAAACAATTGTAAGCCGAAATATAAGTTCATCTCATAATGCAGTTGTTAGTGTTACAAATATTCATGCGGGAAATACGTGGAACGTGATTCCTGAAAAAGCTACGTTAGAAGGAACTATTCGCACGTTCCAAGCTGAAACACGTGAAAAGATTCCAGCACTCATGGAGCGTATTATTCAAGGTGTGTCTGATGCATTAGGTGTAAAAACGGAATTCCGTTTTTTTTCAGGTCCTCCTGCTGTTCACAACGATAAAGCTCTTACAGACTTATCTACTCAAGTTGCCACAAAGATGAATCTTAATATCATCTCGCCTAATCCGTCAATGGCTGGAGAAGATTTTTCATTTTACCAACAGGAAATACCAGGTTCATTCGTCTTTATGGGAACGAGCGGTACACATGAATGGCATCATCCTGCTTTTACAATTAATGAAGAGGCACTGCCTATAAGTGCAGAATACTTTGCTTTACTAGCCGAAAGAGCACTTAAACAATTCTCATAAAAAAAAGCCGTTCAAAGTGCATCTCAGCACTCTGAACGGCTTTTCTAATTAAGTTAAATCGCGTTTTAAAAACACAGTATATGAAATACATAAAAATACAAACAAATAAAGTAGTAACATACATGATGCAAACGGGAATGTTACTCCATCAATAAAACTTCCATTCTTTGAAATACTATATAAATCTGTATTTGCTGGCAATAAATATTTCGCCCAGTTATATCTAGTGGCTGCTAATAACGCAATATTGCCTGATAAAGCAAGGAATAGTGAAATACCAATTGCACCTCCACTAGATCTCGTTAACACAGAAATCATAAATGCAAACGATGCATACACAACCGTTGGTAACCACGATAAAACATAATATTTACTTGCTTCTACAAAAATATTTTGTTTTATTATATTTCCATCTTGGAAAATAAACTCACTCCATGCAGGCTGTTGGAATTTATAAATAACAAGTCCACATAAAGCGGAGAAAATCATATTAAATATAAACAATAAAGCTGCAAATATAACGATTGCTAAAAACTTTGCTGTTAAAATTTTAAATCGACTCGCCGGACGGATTGTTAAAAACTTATATGTTCCCCAGCTATATTCATTCGCAAAAATTGTACTTGCATACACGAGGATAAATGGGAGCAAAATTGGAAATACGATAAAACCTGTATCTCTCATGAAAGAAAGTGGGGAACTGCTTGCCGGTGCTGTATCCGTATCTAAATGCTTCATCTTAAGCTGGTATTCTTTTACAAGCTCATCCCCTGATTTTTCTGCTAAAATAGCTTCTTTTTTCATGCCAAGCTTTTTCTCAATTTCTACAGTACGTTCTGTATAATCTACTTTCCATCCTTTTGTTTCCGGTTCAAAATACTTTACCGTAACCCATCCTAATCCGATTATTAATACTGCAATAACTGCAAATGGAATAATCGTTCGCTTCCGCTTAAATATTTTATACAGTTCGTTATATACTAAATTAAACAATATCTTTTCCCCCTGTTAATTCTAAAAATTGCTCTTCTAACGTTTTTCTTTCTTCATATACACGATACACTTGAATATTTTTCTCAAGCAATATACGAATAACATTTGGGATTTCTTCATCTTTTACATTAATAAGTAATTCATTATCTTTTACTAAAACATCATGCCCTAATATTTCTGCTGCTTTATTCGCATCATCTACACGTATACGGATCGTCTCCATCTCTTCGCTTTGGCTATGCTGAATATTTTGCGTAGCCACATATTCCCCGTGCTGAATAATGATAACTCTGTCACACATTAATTCAACTTCTGAAAGTAAGTGACTTGATACAAGTACAGCTTTTCCTTGTTCATGTGCAATTTTTTTTATGTACATTCTCATTTCATGTATTCCACTAGGGTCTAATCCATTTGTCGGTTCATCTAGTATCAACACGTCTGGATCGTGAATAAGCGCCTGAGCTATTCCTAAACGTTGTCTCATGCCGAGTGAATATGCTTTTACTTTGCGATTAATTACTTGTCCCATTCCTAACAATTTAACTACTTCATCGATACGTTCTTCGGTCACATTACCATTCATTCGTCCGAAATATGTTAAATTTTCATAGCCGCTCAAAAAAGGATAAAATTCAGGTGTCTCAATTACCGCTCCAATTTTCGCAGCGGTTTTTTCGAATTGCTGTTTCACAGATTGACCATCAATCCAGACTTCACCTTCTGTCATACGGATCATACCAACCATCATTCTCATTAAAGTCGTTTTTCCAGCACCGTTTGGTCCGAGTAAACCGACAACCTCGCCTTTTTTCACTTCAAAACTAATATTTTGTACAAGTGTCTTTGAGCCGATTCGCTTCGTTAATCGCTCAACTTTTACAATTGATTGTTCATTCGTCATTCTATACAACCTTTCCTTCCCATTCTTTGTCAGGTCTTTTCACTGTAACATGATTATTTTTATGTGTAAAATAGAAAAAAGCATGATTTCTCATGCCCTTTCTTTAAACCACAGCAAATTTTCATCTTTTAAACTTCGAACAAATCGATAACATTGCATCATCGATATTAAAACGACAGCCATCATAATTATACTAATAATTACAACTGCATATATTGTAATTGGCGCACTATTTACTCCTTGTATCCCTGCGATTTTCATAAAGATAACCGTAAATAATTTTAAAAATAGCATCCCATTAATTAATCCGAAAACAAATGCTGCTCCATAAATGAATAATTGCTCCTGAAATAATAAACATAGCACTTCTTTTCTTTTCATATTTTCTGCTACATAAGATGTAAACTCCTCTCTCCTCACATGCAAAAGGGAGTACATCATTTGATATGTAGTAAAAATACATATGAAAATTAGTACAATAAACAGCGTGTAAAAATACATTTGAAATACAAATGTATCCCCTACTTTCCAAATGGCTCCTTCATTAAATTGTAACGATATCATAAAAAACAAAATCATAGTACTCATAGCAATCCAAATAAATTGCTTCATCCTTTTGGTAGCAAATGTTCTAATATTTTTTCTCGCTAGCCGACATAAAGACATAAAATTCTTCCCCTACCTTATTACATACGCATTCTATACTACTAGTGTATAAAAATATGACATTTTAAACATCGCACTACGATCGGAATTTCTTCTAAGTCTTTAGTCCTAGAAAACGAAATGATAAAAAAATCACATTTAGAATATAATTGTAAAAAGGAGGAGATTGCATGCGTATAAAATTACTATCAATCTTGTCTTTATTATTACTCACAAGTTGTAGCCCACTAAAAAACAATGAAGTTGCCATTGTTGAGCCATACAAATTAACAAAAGAGCAAGCTTCTATTTTACAAATGACTCCTTTTCAAGAAGGAAATAGCATGTTTTATAACATTACGCTTAAAAATGATAAAGATGAAATAAATGCTACAATTGATTATTATAACAATGGTAAAAAAACAAAAGAAATTGCTAATATAGCTACCTCACATTTTTCAAAAAAGAAAGTAAAGCTTTCTTTTTTACCACCACATTTCCAATTCGATAAAGATATACAAGAAAAAAGGCAGTGGTATCTGAATATTGAAGGTGGTTCAACACTTGTTCCTGAAGAAGCGCCACCAAGCGTAAATAGCTCTGCAACTACTACAATCCAATCTATAAAAAATTTAAAATACAATCAAAAAACAACTTTAGCTGCTGTAATCCAAACCAGTAAAGAAACTGTAAGCGTTCCTACCATTGATGAAGAAACAGGTATTGATCTACTCTTAAAAGAAAATGAACACGTTTATCTATTTAGTATCGAGCTAAAAAAAGAACAATAAAGCGGAAATGCAACTTAAGTTGCATTTCCGCTTTATTGTTTAATAAGGTGTACTTTTATGGATTTGAATTAAATCCATATTCTGTTACTACTATTGCTCATCTTCTACTTCTATTCTTTTCTTCTCTCTGGCAATTTTTAAAAACTCTAGCAGCTCTGGATTACTATTCATTTTTTTGTAAGCCACTGACATTTCTGCAACAAAATTAGAATCATATAACTCTTTATATACAACTTCTGTTTTATATAACTTATTTGCCGACACGGGTATTACTGTAATTCCAATCCCTGCTGCTACAAGCCCCATAACTGTTTGATACTCTGTTGCTTCTTGTACAATACGCGGACTAAATCCAACTTCTCTGCAAAGAGATAAAATTGTATCATACAAAGCTGGCCATACTGGTCTCGTAATAAATACAAACGGCTCATCTCGTAAATCTTCTATATGTATTTCATCTTTCTCTGCAAGTGGATGTGCCTTTGGTAAACATAAGGTGCAAGATAACCTTTGAATTGGCTCTAATTCTAATAATTGTGTTGGAATTGGTGGACGTAAAAAGCCAATATCGATACGGTTATCATGAAGTGCATGAACTTGATCTGGTGTTGACAATTCATGTAATGCAACAGACACTCTCGGAAATTTCTTTCTATATTCCCTAACAATTGATGGTAAAATATCATATATCGCCGCACCTACAAAACCAATTGAAAGTGATCCTACTTCTCCCCTTTGCGCACTTTGTGCAACTTCTACTGCTTTTTCAATTTGTTCAAACGCCTTTTTTACTTCTTTTAAAAACATTTCTCCTGCTTCTGTTAGTTCAACCTTTCTTTTCGTTCTTGAAAATAATGTAACTCCCATTTCTTTTTCTAATTGCTGTATTTGTTGACTAAGTGGTGGTTGTGTCATTTGTAAACGAGCAGCCGCCCGTCCAAAGTGTAACTCTTCTGCCACAACAACAAAATATTGCAAATGCCGTAATTCCATTTTTGGACACCCTTTTCACTTTCGATTAATATGTCTAATATATTAATAACATATAATTTATATATTAGACAAATATTTTGAATGAACGTATAGTAGAAATTGTTAATTCTTTTTTACAATTTTTATGTAAAAAAAGAAAGAGGTGGTTACTGTATGAAATGGTGGAAGTTAAGCGGACAAATTTTATTACTATTTTGTTTCGCTTGGACAGGTGAATGGATTGCAAAACAGGCACACCTCCCAGTTCCAGGAAGTATAATCGGTATTTTTTTATTATTAATTTCATTAAAATTTAACCTAGTTAAAAAAGAATGGATACAGGACGGAGCAGATTTTTTATTAAAAGAACTTATTTTATTTTTCATCCCTTCTGCAGTCGCTGTCATACGTTACAGAGATACACTAACACAATATGGAATCGATCTCATTTTAATTATTATGATTAGCACTCTTTGCGTTACCTTAGTTACAGGACTTTTAACAGAATTGCTACTAAAGCGGAAAGGATCAACGCAATGATCGGATTTCTTTGTTTACTATTAACACTATTCACATATTGGCTATCAAAAAAAATGTATCAACGTTGGAATTGGAGTCTACTTTCTCCTCTTCTCGTCTGTCCCATTATTTTAATTGCTTTATTGCTCGGATTAGATACACCTTATGAAACATATGAATCTGGTGGTCACTGGTTAACTGAATTATTAAAGCCCGCAACAGTTGCTTTTGCATGGCCAATCTATAAATACTTTGATTTATTAAAGAAACATGGAATGGCTATCTTACTTAATGTCATTGTCGGTTCGTTTTTATCAGTCATTACTTCAGCACTACTAGCAAATTATTTTCAAATTGATTCATCACTAGAACATAGTTTAGCGCCACATATCGTAACAACACCAATCGCAATGGCTATTTCAGAAATGATTGGTGGTATGTCACAATTAACTGCTGTATTTGTCGTTTTAACTGCCTTAACAGGAGCATTGCTCGGTCCTTCTCTCATACGTATTTGCCGTATTAAAACAGCAATCGCAAAAGGGATTATGTTAGGAACGAGCGCAAATGGAACCGGTACATCAAAAGCATTCGAAATCGGTCCTGTGGAAGGAACAATTGCAAGTTTATCTATGCTTTTAACAGCAGGCGCTAGTTTAGTTATCGTTCCGCTTTTCTTGTCTTGGATACATTAAAGAAGCAAGTATTTACATACTTGCTTCTTTATCTATATATTGGCACAGCAATTCATAATCCTCTGGAAAAGCTAAACACAATTGTTCAACTTCATGTATCCCTTTCCAAGCAATTTCATGTATTAACTCATCAGGATCTTGGATTTTCATATTACCGCCTATTTGTTTAACAAAATAATAATGGACATACACTGGAACACCGTATGTAATACCCTCTTTTTCATATATTTTATTTACAACTTCCACATTGTAACCTGTTTCTTCCCAAACTTCCCTGATACAACATTCTTCTAGTGTCTCTCCCTTTTCAAGTCCTCCACTTGGGACAGACCACCTTTTTTCTTCTCCCTCTTTGCCCTGCAATACCATTAAAACTTCATTTTTTTCATTTACACATACCGCTGCACTACCTATCCATCTCTCCATAAACATCCCTCCCCTACTAAAATTCGCCTTCTTTATTATTTTCCCCTTGAAAAAAAGAGGAAAATAATAAAACAATGACGAAAAGTTACATCAACTTCATAGACAATCCCTTCTTAGAAATTAAAACTGGAAGGATGAAAATATGATTTCTAATTATGTTGTGGAATGTGTCTTTTGTGAAGAAAATCGAAAACCTCGCCAAGCTATTGTCACAGTTCCCGCCACTACTCAGCTACTAGCCCTTGAAAAAGTGCGCGCGGAATGCAAACGTCGCTTCGGAAAAACTGTATTATTGCAAACAGAAATTAAAGAAGAAATAATTTTCGAACAAAAAGAAAGCTGACCATAAATTGGTCAGCTTTCATATCCGATCATATTTTCACATGAAGATTAGGGGCATCCTCTTTAAGGATCGGGATTTTCCCATTATGTACGTTCCATAATGGTCATCGAACAATATATTTCTATGCAATTAACTATTGAATAGAATAGGGCAAAACTTGTTCGCATTTTTAGAAAAGGGATAGGGATATAATTCAAGTAGTACTTCGAATACTCGAACTTTACACTCATAATATTAAAACAAATCCTTTTATATGGGAAATATGAATTACCTATATAATTCATTCGTAAAATATATTAATAGTTTGCTATATTAATTTTATCCCGCTATTTGTAAGCAGTAACCCCCTACTGATTATAATTTCACTTTATTCCATCAATAGCATACAACCAGCTAAAACCGGTGTCATAATCATCGAAAACCTCAAAAGCGTTCGCGGTGCATAATTTGTAAACTTCGCGCCAATGTATGCCCCTAACATGGTCCCAATCAATACTTGTAATAACAATATATAATCTAAATATCCTTCCGAACTATATCCTATCCCGCCTCCAATTGCAATCGGTAATATAACAAGCATTGTTGTCCCTACAGATTGTTGAATCGTAAGTCCCAATAGAACCATTAATCCAAGTTGAATAAACGGTGCAGAACCAATCCCAAATGAACCAGCCATCATTCCAGTAACTAATCCAAGGCATACACATTTCAACAAGTAGTTCACGGAAAACTCTTTATGTTTATATAAAGACGACTTTTCTTTGTTTTGGAACATAATTAATTTAATAAACATAAAAATTGCCGATAAAAATAACATCCCAGCTGTAAACCAATGAAGAAGATGTGCTGGTATAAGTGAACCAAATTTAGAACCAATATAAGAGCCAATTGCGCCAAATCCCCCAACAATCCCGCCTATAATAAGTGCAACATTGCCTTCACGGTAATGACTTACAACACCTGATAATGTCGTAAATGCCATTGCAGTTAAAGATGTTGCAAGAGCAACATGAATAGGAATTTGGAATACTAAAGTGAGTATCGCGATAATAAATCCAGCTCCTCCAGCTCCAACAAATCCTAATAAAATACCCATTACTAACATTGTTATAATAATTGCCACAGACTTTCCCTCCAGTAACACAATTATCCATCATATTTATCCTTACATACAAATAAAAAGCATCCTAGACGGATGCTTTTTATTTCAATGATATGTACTTAATCTTGATTAATCAAAATAACTGCTGGACCAGCGACCACCACTCCAGCTACTTCTATCTTTTCAAATTCCTTTACTGTAATAGAGATAACTCCTTCTCTTTCCATCAATTCTTTACTCAGGACATCAGTCGGGATTGCTTTCACCGTCTTACCTCCTTTTCATTTATACAATATGATAAAATGAAACTTTAATCAGTGGGGGGTTTTTCCGTACTTATTAATTATTACCCCTCACCAATCGGACTAATAATCACCCAATGCATCTATATATATGCATCACCTCCGCTTTCATTCCTTATTCCACTCAAAAACCTTCTCCCCCTTCCGTGACATATTGAAAAATAAAAAAGAAGCTATAACATATAGCTTCCCTCTACATTTCTTTAATCTTTATGCACCGTATATTCCATGACTTTTCCATCTCTATCAAATTGGAAAACAAGCTGTTCGCTATCTATTGGAATAAAGCCACGTTCAGTCCCAAGATAATACAAAGTGATAACTCCTTCTTCCCCACTTCTCGTGTCCGTTGAAGCTCCTAACAATTGTGTAATTTCTTCATTTGATTTCCCTATTAATTTATATTTTTGTAATAGATCATCTACCATATGTATCCGTTTCTCTGCATGATTTAACCATCTATTTTGATTAAACTTTGACGTATATTCATTTACACTTAGTTGTACAGTGCATACTATTAATGGTATGAGTGCTACTATTAAAACCCCAGACATTTGCTTCTTTTCTTCATTACGATTTTTAGAAGCATATAAAATAACCCTTTGAACCATGACTAATAAAACAAATGGTATGAATACTACAAAAATGCTCCTTACACTTAAGGGCATATGGATCATATCGATGACGAATATAAATAGAATGTACATTACTATATACAAACAAAAATAGACATACAAAATGCCACGTAGCATAGCGCTCAGAAAGATCCCCCCTTTTAACTCACTATATAATTCATCCTGCTAATCATTTCTCGAATCTGTTCTAATTCTTGCACTGTATATACTATTTTCCCTGCTAAGATTTCATTTCTGAAGAACGTTACAATTTGCTCCCGATCTTTTAATCTAGGTGTTTCCTCACTAGAAAGATCTATTATTTCTTTTCCATTTTCATTATAAAAATATACAACTGGTTTTACCTTTTCTTTTATACTATTAGTCTGCATTTCTTTCAAACAATTGTATAAAATTTGAGATAGTTTCTTCGCCTTATATACTGGATTCCCTTCATTTTTCACTTGTATAGTTGACGAATCTTTACCTACTATATATTCAAATGTCTCTTCTTTTTCAACTTCTTGTTGATACTTACCCATTTCATCAATCATAAATGAATATATACCAGCATTTTCTTTCGTTAAACCATGAACTAATTTCTCTTCCCATTCTTTCGTCTCAAGTAGATAAATACCAGTTTTGCACAAGATGAGATGATGGATTCGATTATCGTTTATTTCACTATTATTTTTAATAAAAACATTCGGCATGATTTGAATTTCAGCATCTAATATGATGCCTTGCTCTATGAATCCTCGCTTCATATAATGTAATGTTTCGTACGTATTCATTTCAGCGCCGTTTTTAGTATATTCTCGTAAATTTGCAATTAATTTTTGAAACATATGTATTTCATTATTATGTTTATTTTGTATTTCACTACGTTCTTTACTATGCTGCACAGCTAATTGATTTTTCATCATACGCATATTTTCAATTTCTCTATTTGCACTTACTTGTAAATCATTGTATTTTTTATGTTCCATATTTTTCAAATTATTTTGTTGTTCTGTATGCTCTATCACCGTAGCTGCAATTTCATTTTTATACGTTTCAATCGCTTGTTTCTTTTCAAATTCTACTTGCTGACTCTCTGATTCTAACTGTTTATTTTTATAAAACAGCACAAATACTACAGCTAATAATATTAAAACCGCACCTATTAGCACATAATTCATATTTTTACCCCTTTATTTCATTTTCGATTATTTTTTATAAATATATCTACTATAGTATACTATGGTTTCGATACAGACTTTGTAAAAGTTGTATATTTTTAATAAAAGGCACCTCTGACGGGGCACCTTTTATTTTCACTCTATTGTACACCATACTGAATATAACTTGGATCGTAGTATATCCATTGATTTGTCCCTAAGCAAAGCCATCCATCTTGCTTACTCCATACTCGATACGATTCACCATGATGTAACTGTCTTATAACATTTCCTTTTAATGATGGAGCATCACGCAAATTTACATTATCACCAGTAATAGTCGCCACATAATGTTTATACTGAATATAACTCGGATCATTATATACCCACTGATTTGTCCCTAAACAAAGCCATCCATCTTGTTCTCCCCAAACTTCATATGTTTCGCCACGATTCAATTGGCGAATTACACTAGACTGCAAAGATGGTCCACTTCTCAAATTCACATTATCTCCATTAATTATAGCAACCCCGTACACTGGAGTTGCATTATTAGGCGGGGAAACATTCCCTCCACCACTTGCTCCATTCCCTTGTAAAGCTTCTAGTGAAACTGCAGCTGATACATCACAATTTCCTACACCTGAAATTTGTCCAGAATCTGTGTACTGCCATGCTGTCCACGCTGTCCATCCACCAGCATCAGCAGGCGGTGTACTCGAGTATTTAGCAACCCAAAGCGGAATATCACTTAATCCGCTAATTCCGAACTCATTAATATACCAAACTCCTGTATATAACATTACATCTTTTCCAGTAGCCTGTTTCACATAATTTATGAAGCTTCTTGCCCAATTCGATATAGCGCTACCAGTTAAATTACTATTAATCGGATCTTTTGGTGATTCTAAATCCAGAACTGGCATTAAGTCTGTCTGGTTACTTTGTAATATACTCACAAAATATTTCGCCTCTGAAATTGCATCATTTTGTTCTGGGCGTGCAAAATGGTATGCACCAATTAATACATTCGCACTTCGGGCTGCTTGTACATTTTTAGTAAAAGTAGGATCAATGTAATCTACACCTTCTGTCGCTTTTGCATACGCTGCTGGAATTCCAGATGCCTTCACTGCATTCCAATCAATATTCCCTTCCCAATGAGACACATCAATAAACGTAACATTTGAACTCGATCTGTTTTGCATATAAAATCTCCTATCAATTTTTTTACTTCGTATACATACAATATGTACAAGTTTCATAAGAGGACACGACATTTATGCTATAGAAACAAAGAGTAAATATATTTTGTATACAAAATAAAAAAAGACCTTGTATTTACAAGGCCTTTTGCAAACTCCCTTTATTTTGTAACAAGTACATATTATAATACAAACCTTGCTCAATTAGTAATTCTTGATGTGTTCCTCTTTCTACTATCTCTCCATCATGCATCACAAAAATTTGATCTGCATCTTGAATTGTAGATAACCTATGCGCAATGGCTATCGTCGTTCTACCTTTTCGCATTTGTTGCAACGCTGTTTGAATAGCCTCTTCTGTTTCTGTATCGATATTAGCTGTTGCTTCATCTAATACTAATACTTTCGGATTCGTTGCTATCGTTCTAGCAAAAGCAATTAATTGTCGTTGACCGCTTGAAAATGCTGCACCTCTTTCTACTACTTCTGTTTCATACTGCTCTGGTAACTTTTCAATAAACGTATTCGCTTGCACAAATCGAGCAGCTTCTTTTACTTCTTCATCCGTAATTTCTTCATTATACATACGAATATTTTGCTTTACATTTCCAGCAAATAAAAATGCATCTTGCAATACGAGTCCTATTTTCTTTCTAATTTCTCGTTCTTCAAATTTTTCTAAATCTACACGGTCTATTACAATATTTCCCGACTTAATATTATAAAATCGCATTAACAAATTCATAATCGTACTTTTTCCGCTACCAGTATGCCCAACAAAAGCAACCGTTTGCCCTTGTTTCACGTGAAATGATACATTTTTTAAAACGTCACGCTTTCCATCATATGAAAAAGTAACATTTTTAAATTCAATATCTCCATCGACAACTTGAGGATTCTCATTGCCTTTTTGAACCGGTGCTAAATCTTTCTCGTCCATTAAATGAAATACACGTGATGACGAAACAAGTGCCTGTTGGAAAAAGGACAATTTCATCATCATCTCATTTACAGGTTGGAAGAAACGATGTATATAGTTAACAAAAGCATATAAAACTCCTACTTCAACAGGGCTCTTTAAAGCATCAATCCCAAATAAACCTAGTACTAACGCAATAGCTACAATATGTACTAAATCCGTAGCTGGTCGTAAAAGTAATGCGTCTAACTTCAAAGTACGTCGCCCTGCACTATAATGTTTATTATTCACTTCTTCAAACTCTTTTCTCATACGTTTTTCTTGTCTGAACACTTGAACAATATTCATTCCTTGTATGGACTCGTTCAATTTTGCATTTAACACGCTTAGTTGATTACGTACTTCTAAATAAAAAGCTGCACTTTTCCGGCGATATAATACCATAATCGCGAACATTATCGGAATTAATATGAGAGAAAATAACGCTAATTTTACATCTAATAAAAACATCGCTATTAAAATACCTACTAAAAAGACTACATTTTTCACAAATGTTGATAATACACTGACATAAAAATCTTTAATCGCTTCCGTATCATTCGTTATACGAGATACGAGCGTACCAATTGGCGTACGATCAAAGAAACTTAATGACAGATTTTGAACATGTTCATATACTTCAACTCGCATATCTTGAACAATCTTAAAAGCAATGTTCTGAAAGTACAATAGATTTAAATACGTAAATAATACTTTTAATAAATGAGCAACTATGTAAATTACAAATAAAGTAACGAGTGCTGATCGTTCAAAATCCCGCGGTACTAGGTGTTCATCAAGGAATTGTTTAATTAAAAAAGGCCCCATCATTTCCGTTACTGTCGCACCAACTAAAAAGATAAATGCTAAAGATAGCAACCCTTTATATGGCTTCATATAAGAAAGCAATCTACTTAAATCACTTCGCTTCTTCTCTACCATCATACGCCTCCTTTCTCGACTAAAGCTTCTAATTGCTGGCTTTCATACATTTCCTTATACCAGCCTTTTTCCTTCATTAATTCCTCATGTGTACCTCTTTGTACAATTCTACCTTCATCAACAACAAGAATAAGATTAGCATGCTGAATTGCACTTAATCGGTGTGCAGTAATAATCGTCGTTTTCCCTGCTCTTTCCCTCTTTAAGGCACTTAAAATTGTCTCTTCTGTTTTTGCATCTACCGCTGATAAACAATCATCCAAAATTAAAATTTCAGCATTTGTTAATAAAGCACGAGCAATAGAGATCCGCTGTTTTTGACCACCAGATAACGAAACGCCTCTTTCCCCTACTACTGTTTCATATCCTTCTGAAAATTGGAGGATATCATTATGAATACAAGCAATCTCTGCAGCTTGGGTAATTTCATTATATGTAGCATCCGCCTTTCCAAAGGCAATATTCTCACCAATACTTGCTGAAAATAAAAAATGATCTTGCGGCACATATGAAATGGCAGAACGGACACCATGAAGTGTTAAATCTCGAATATCTCGCTCCCCAACTTTTAATTCACCATTAAAATGATCATACTCACGGATTAAACATTTTAATAAAGTCGTTTTCCCTGCACCTGTACGTCCTACAACTCCTAGCGTTTCGCCCTTCTTCAAATCAAAGTGAATATCGTTTAAATGTAACAGTTCATTTTTCTTATACGAAAATGAATCAATGGCAAATGAAACATTACCGCTCGCTATCGTATGTACAGCATTTTCTCTATTTACTACATCTGATTTTTGTGAAAGAATTTTTTCTACACGGTCATATGAAGCACGCCCACGCTCCATAATATTGAACAACCATCCAAACGCTAACATTGGCCAAACGAGGGTACCTAAATATGTCGTAAATGTAACGAGATCACCTACTGTTAATTCACCTCTTACAACTAATACCGATCCGTAACATACTGCAATTAAAAAAGAAAATCCAACGATAAGAGCGATTGTCGGATCAAATAACGAATCAATACGTGCAACTAACACATTTTTATGCACAACATCTTCTGATTTTTTTCGAAACGCCTGCAAATCTTCTTTCTCTTGTCCAAGCGATCGAATCACTTTCATTCCACTCATACTCTCTTGCACTTTATCATTAATTTCCGAAAACGATTGCTGTGCTTTATGAAACCTTTTATGTAATAACGTTCCATAATAATTTGTCGAAATGGCTACAATCGGCATCGGAATTAAACTTAACAATGTTAACTTCCAACTAATTGTAAAACCCATCGCTACGAGTACACATCCCCCAACAGCTAATGAATCAACAAGCGTTAAAACACCCGCTCCAGCAGTTTGCTGGATTGCTTGAATATCATTAGTCGCATGTGCCATTAAATCACCTGTTCGATTTGACTGATAGAAAGATGGACTCATCTTTGTAAAATGTTCATATAAATTTTTTCGTAATTGGCGAGCTAATTTTAATGAAGACCCGAAAATCATAATACGCCATATGTAACGCAATATGTACATCGTAATACCTACAATTACTAATAGTACAACCCATTTTAGTAACTTATCGGTCGTCAATGTTTCATCATTAATTTCATCTACAACGATTCCAATTACTTTTGGTGCTACGAGCTCTAAAAGTGCAACGCCAAATAATAAAATAATTCCGGTTATGTACGCTCGTTTTTCTTGTTTAAAAAACCACGCTAAATTCATAAACACTTTCATTTTTTTCCTCCTCCCTTAAAATGAGCGATGTTTTCAGTTTACCAAAAATACAGAATTTTTAAAAGTTTTAAAAACTGTAACTAACAAAAAGAAAGACACTCTTAGTGAGTGTCTTTTAGCGCTTATTTCATTTGTTGCTTGTTCATCGCGCTCATCATTTGATTGATTTTCTTTTGGGAAGGTTTTTGTCCCATTTGCATCATCATCATTTTTAACATTTGTTCGTTAATTGGTGGATTTTTTTGTAAGTAATTCATCATGTATTTGCGGGCAATGAAAAATCCTAACGCCACGCCTGCTACTAGTGCTACTACGCCCACTAGAATACCTAACCAAATTGGCATATATTTTCCTCCTTCATGTTGTCTACCTTACAGTGTACTAAAACCTTTTCAATAAGACAAGATACAATTCGACATTTTTTACACATATGTTCGTACTTGTTTTAGAGGATTCAGCCATCCGTACTTTGTATTTTCATAATCCATAGCTAAAAATGTTAATTCACACTTTCTTAACACCTCAAAGAAAGTCGTTTCCATAGAGACATTTCCAGAGGTATTCATACGAATATAGTGCGGTTTCACCATTATTTCACCGTACTCCGCTCCCGTATAAAGTGTATGTGTATGATGTGTTCTATCATATTTACCAAGAACGCGCAAAGCTTGTTCTAATTTATGATGAATTTTCATTACTTGCAATGGTTTCGTTATATACATCATTTGTTTATATAACACTTTTTTCTCCGAAAGGGACCCAGATTCTGAAAATCGAGCAAATAAATCAAAAAACAAATATTCACGACCAAAATAAGATTTCGCAATATCCTCTTGAATTAAATACAATTCATACGTTTTCATTTTTCCCCTCCCAATCTGGACAACCTTTTCCCTTCATTATATATAAGAAAATTTGCAATGATTGTCTGACTGCGGAGAGATAAAAAACTTTTTCTGTCGAAAAAACTCATTTACATAGAAAAATCTCTCCATGCCGGAGAGATTTTTCTGAAATCATTAAAGCATTTCTTTTACTTTACGAACAACGTTCTCTACAGTAAATCCATACTCTTCCATAATCTTCTCACCAGGAGCAGAAGCACCGAATGTATCGATACCTAACACATCTCCTTCAAGACCTACGTAACGGTGCCATCCGAATGTAGCACCCATTTCGATTGCGAAACGTTTTGTTACTGCTTTTGGTAATACAGATTCTTTGTACTCTGCAGGTTGAGCTTCAAAACGATCCATAGATGGCATGCTGACAACAGCTGCGTCAACGCCGTCCGCTGCTAATGCTTTTTGAGCTTCAACAGCTAGGCTTACTTCAGACCCAGTTGCAAGTAAGATAACATCAGCCGTTTCTTTCTTGCTTGCAGAAACTACATATGCACCTTTTGCTACTTTTTCATACGTATCATCTTTTGCACCTTCTAATGTTGGAAGGTCTTGACGAGTTAATACTAAAGCAGTTGGTTTGTTTGTAGATTCTAAAGCCAGTCTCCAAGCTGCAACAGATTCGTTACCATCAGCTGGACGGATAACAGAAACGTTCGGCATTGCACGAAGCGCTGCTAATTGTTCGACTGGTTCATGTGTTGGACCATCTTCACCAACAGCGATACTGTCATGTGTGAATACATACGTTACTGGCAATTGCATTAATGCTGCAAGGCGAATTGCTGGACGTAAGTAATCAGAGAATACGAAGAACGTACCACCGTAAGTTTTTAAACCGCCATGTAATGCAATACCGTTCATTGCTGCACCCATTGCGAACTCACGTACACCGTACCAAATGTTTTTACCGCTGTAATCGTCTCTTGTAAAGTCTTTTTCATTATTCATGTATGTTTTGTTAGAACCAGCAAGGTCAGCAGATCCACCGAAGAATGATGGTACAGACTCTGCAATTGCATTAATTACAGCACCAGAAGAATTACGAGTTGCTGCTTTTGATCCTAATTCATAAGTTGGTAAGTTTTGCTCCCAACCTTCTGGAAGTTGACCGTTCATTGCTGCTTGGAATTCGTTTGCTAATTCTGGGTATGCTTGCGCATATTCACCTAGCATAGTGTTCCACTCTGCTTGCGTAGTTTCACCAACATCTTGTACTGTTTTACGGAAGTTGTCGTATACCTCTTCTGCTACGTGGAAGTCTTGTTCAGCAGTCCAAGCATATGCTTCTTTCGTTAATTTTGTTTCTTCTACACCAAGTGGAGAACCATGTGAAGCTGATTTTCCTGATTTGTTTGGAGAACCGAAACCAATTGTCGTTCTTACTTCAATTAGCGTTGGGCGTTTTTCGTCAGCTTTCGCTTCTTCAATTGCTTTCGCGATTGCTTCAATATCGTTTCCATCCTCAACACGGATCACTTGCCATCCGTATGCTTTGTAACGATCTTCTACACTTTCAGAGAATGAACGATTTAAATCGCCATCTAATGAAATATCGTTTGAATCATAAAGCACAACAAGACGACCTAATTGTAAATGAGCAGCTAATGAAGATGCTTCAGCAGAAACGCCCTCCATTAAATCTCCATCACCACAAATAGCGTATGTATAATGATCTACTACATTATACGCATCACGGTTATATTTAGCAGCTAAATGTCTTTCAGCCATTGCCATACCTACAGCAGTTGCAATACCTTGTCCAAGTGGACCAGTCGTTGCATCTACACCAGCTGTATGACCGTACTCAGGATGTCCTGGAGTTTTGCTTCCCCATTGACGGAAGTTCTTTAAGTCATCCATTGTTACATCATAACCAGATAGATGAAGTAGGCTGTATAATAACATTGAACCATGACCTGCAGATAATACGAAACGATCACGGTTAAACCACGTTGGGTTATTTGGATTGTGTTTCATAAATTGAGTCCATAATGTATAAGCCATTGGTGCTGCACCCATTGGCATTCCTGGGTGACCAGAGTTTGCTTTTTCAATCGCATCGATGGATAATGTGCGAATCGTGTTGATAGAAAGTTGTTCGATTGAATGTGACATGCTATTCTTCCCTTCGCTTATATTAGTAAACGTTTTATACATTTATATGATAGCTTCCCACGCAAGATTATACAACATGTATCGACAAATATGTTGATATTTTTTTGATTTTTTATAAAAAAATCAATGTTTCCGGGAATGTATGGGCATTCAATATGACATACTTTTTCATTATTTTTATTTTAAAAAGAAAGGGAATTATCTGTATATTTATACAAATTTCTTCTATACTTACGTTTTTAAATACGTTTTTAAATACGTTTTTAAAAATATAAAAAGCATCTAACTTCGATGCTTTTCAAATAAGTTAAACAATCCGTTTGCGAATCGAACTTGAAATCAAATCAATTATAATTACCATTAAAATAATACCTAATAAAATAATCCCAACACGAGACCAATTCCGTGAACTCAGCGCAAAAATTAAAGGTGTACCAATCCCTCCTGCTCCGATAACCCCTAAAATCGCAGCGGATCGTACATTAATTTCAAATCTGTATAACGTATACGATAGAAAGTCTGGTAACACTTGTGGTAACACTGCATACCAAAGTATTTGAAAACGGTTTGCTCCTGTTGCTAGTAACGCTTCCGTCGGTCCTTTATCTATGTTTTCAATTCCTTCTGAATATAGTTTTCCTAACATTCCAATAGAATGTAATCCTAAGGCTAACACTCCTGCAAAAGAGCCTGGACCAACAGCTTTTATAAATAAAAGAGCCATAACTAATTCAGGAAACGTACGAACAAAACTAAGTACAAATTTTCCAGATCCTGAAGTTAATTTTCCACTACTCATATTCGTTGCCGCCCAAAAGGCAAACGGAACAGATAAAAATGCAGAAATAAATGTACCTAATATCGCAATTGCCAACGTATCAATTAATCCATGCAATAAATCTTCACCATCTGGCAAAGATACATACGACCAGTCTGGATTCAATACCCCTGTCATAATTGCTTTCGTGATTTCACCTGCTGTGTCCTTTATCCCTTCTAATGGTACTCCTGAAAAGGCCCAAACATAAACAAATGTAATTGCTATAAAAATAACCCAGCGATATACACTCGGTTTCTTCAGTTTTGGCACAATCATCGTCGTTCTATTCATTATAGTTTCTCCCGCAACAATGTACTAATGTAGTCAATTAACAAAACAACAATAAGGGTATAAATAATTATAGAAGCAGTTTGTTGATATTGTAAAAATCCAAGTGTACGATCATAATATAGTCCAATACCACCTGCTCCTACTAAACCTAGGACAGTCGCTGCACGTACATTCACCTCAAATGTATATAGTACATAGGAAACAAAGTGTGCTTTTACTTGTGGAATGACTCCATAAATAATCCATTGCACCTTAGTAGCCCCTACAGCTGTCATCGCTTCTAGTGGGCCAGGGTCAATTGATTCAATTGATTCATACAACAATTTCGCTACAAGTCCAATTGAAAAAAAAGTAAGAGCCAAAATACCTGGAAGTGGCCCAATTCCAAAAATCGCTACGAAAATAGCCGCCAATAATAAATCTGGTATCGTTCGTATAAAATTTAAAATCATTCGAGCTGGACTGTATAAAAATGTGTTAGTAAACACATTACTTGCTGCAAACAATGCAAGTGGAATAGCTAAAATCGCTCCTAAGGTCGTCCCAATAATCGCCATACGTATTGTATCTAACATCGCTGTTGTAATAACTTGAAAATAACTCCAATCAGGTGGCACCATTTCTTTCAATAGATCTACCATATTTGGAAAACCGTCTACCAGTTTTGAAAATGATGCATCTACTTGTACACTACTACTCCACAACATTAAAATAACTAAAATAAACGTTAACATATGTTTCAATTTACTCGGCGGCTTCGGTATTTCATTTGAATATATCGTCACGTCATTCATTTTACTGCCACCTCTAATAATTCGCTTTTCTGAGCAACGTCCCCATAAATTTCAGCAAATTTTTCATCCGTTGCTTCTTCTACTAAACCGTCAAAAACAATTTCTCCTGCATGTAATCCGATAATGCGTGTCGCATATTGTCTAGCCAAATCAATAGAATGTAAATTTACAATTGTCGTGATTCCAAAATCTTCATTAATTTTTTTCAAATCATCTAGCACTTGCTTTGTCGTAAGTGGATCTAACGATGCAACAGGCTCATCTGCCAATATGATTTTTGCTTCTTGCGCCAATGCTCTAGCTATCGATACACGTTGCTGTTGTCCTCCTGATAATTCATCAGCACGTGCATATGCTTTTTCTAAAATATTCACTCTTTTTAATGCTTGAAATGCGAGCTCCACATCTTCTTTCGGAAACAAACCTAACGTTGTACGTAGTGTGGAATGATATCCAACACGACCAGCTAATACATTTTTTAATACTGTTGATCGCTTTACAAGGTTAAAACTTTGGAAGATCATACCGATATCCCGGCGCATACGCCTTAATCCTTTTCCTTTCGCAGAAGTAATAGACTCACCTTCAATAATGATTTCTCCTTCGGTAATCTCATGAAGACGATTTACGGATCTGAGAAGTGTAGATTTTCCGGCTCCGGATAATCCGACCATTACAATAAACTCACCTTTTTGAATCTTTAAATTTATATTATTCAATCCCTTTGTGCCATTCGGATACATTTTGGAAACATTTCGAAACTCTATCACACATCTTACCTACTTTCAGTGTATTATCAATAACTAAAAAACGGCAAACTAACTGAAATCTCACACCTTCCAGCTAGCCGCCATTTCACTATGTATTATTGCGTCTTCACTGTCTTTCCATATTCACGAACAATATCAAATTTACTATCATCAGATTTAATATATCCTTCATGGGAATATACTTCTTTAATGATTTTACGGCCTTCCTCATTTTTTCCAATTTCAATGAAAGCATCTTGTAATTTCTTACTCCACTCTGCATCTAAATCCGAGCGTACAGAAATTGTATCGTTCGGAATTTTCTCAGTAAATTTCACTATTTTCGTTTGATCAAATATATTCGGATAATCTTTTTTTACAATATTACGAGCATCTTGGAATACAACAGCTGCATCTACATCACCATTTAAAAGTGCAATAAGTGACTGATCATGGCCTTTTAATGTAACAGGTTTCACATCCTTTAGCGGATCAATTCCCTCTTTTAATAGAACAGCTGCAGGCCATACATATCCTGCTGATGATGTTACATCTTGATAACCAATTTTTTTACCTTTTAAATCTTTTACACTATTTATATTAGAGTCTTTTTTAACAACAAACTCAGATTTATAATAGTCTACTAAATCTTTTGTAGGAGCTCCTGTTTCATCCTCTACTCCAAAACGTTGTGCTTGCAAAATTACATTAGCAGCCTTCTTTTCATGTGCTAACACGTACGCTGTTGGCGGTAAAAACCCTACATCTACTTGTTTAGATGCCATCGCTTCTACAATTGTATTGTAGTTAGTTGAAATACTAACTTTTACCGGAATATTTAATTTATCGCTTAATAGCTTTTCCAATGGTTTTGCCTTCGCCTCTAGCGTATCCGCATTTTGAGAAGGAACAAATTGAACATTTAAGGTCTTTGGTACATAATCTTTTTTCGTATCTTCATTTTTACTTGCACTTGATTCTTTCGCTCCGCAGCCACTTAATAATCCCGCCGCTAGTACAACTGTTGTACTCATTGCAAAAACTTTTTTCAACATATTAATGCCTCCATTTTTCTTGTTATGAAATAAGCTTCCGTAAACATGAAGAAATATATCACATATTTTGATGCACAATTTGTTATTTACAGAATCTTTACACATTCTATACATTCACATCAAAATTCACTTCACATATTTGATATGATGAATTGGAAGATAACAATAGAAAAGGTGAGTCATATTGGAACAAAATCAAACTGTAACTTTAAACATCTTATTAACAAGCGATATACATGGCACTGTTTATCCCATTTACTACCAAGATAACTCCCCGGCAGAACTTGGTTTAGCTAAAATTTCTACTCTTATAAAAAAAGAACGTTCCCAAAATACAAACGTTCTTTTAATTGATAATGGTGACTTCATTCAAGGAACACCATTTACTTATCATTATGTTACATACGAAAAAAACAAAAAAAACCCAATGTCCTTATTAGCGAATTACCTACAGTATGATGCTGCAGTTATCGGCAATCATGAATTTAATTACGGGATGGACATATTAAATAATGCTGTGACTACTGCGAACTTCCCGTACCTATCAGCAAACATTTTAGATAAAAACATAAAGAAACCCTATTTCGGAAAACCTTATATAATCAAACAGATTGAATCAAATATAAAAATTGCTATTTTAGGGGTAACAACACATTACATCCCAAATTGGGAACAGGCCCATCATATTAAAGATTTACTATTTGAAGATGCATTAGAGACTACAAAAAAATGGGTTTCTTATATTCACGAACACGAGAAACCAGATTTATTAGTCGTAGCCTATCACGGTGGATTTGAAAGTGATTTACAAACCGGGGAACCGACTGAAGTGTTAACAGGTGAAAACCAAGGATATGCAATGTGCCAGGAAATTGAAGGCATAGATCTTTTACTAACAGGTCATCAACACCGAGACATTTCTCACACAATGGCTAACGGTGTAACAATTTTACAGACCGGATGCAATGGACACTCAGTTGGAAAAGTAAAAGTAACATTCGAAAAAATGAAACATAAATGGGTGAAAAAAGAGAGTTCTTCTGAATTATTATCTGTACAAGGGGTTGCAGCGGACCAAGATGTACTTTCATTGGTAGCCGATTACGAAGAGAAAACACAAAAGTGGCTTGATCAACCTATTGGAATTATTGAGGGGGACATGCAAATTTCAGATGCTATGCAAACTCGTTTGCATGATCATCCTTTTATCGAGTTCATAAATAAAATACAGATGGATATAGCTAATGTATCAATTTCTTGTACAAGTTTGTTCCATAATACATCTCCAGGCTTCCCAGAACATGTAACAATGCGTGACATCGTTTCTAATTATATTTATCCAAACACATTAAAAGTAATTAGAATAACTGGAGCAGATATAAAAGATGCTCTTGAACTCTCTGCTTCTTATTTCACATTAAAAACAGATGGATCCATCATCGTAAGCCCTACCTACATAGAACCAAAGCCACAACATTATAATTATGATATGTGGGAAGGGATTTCATATGTATTAAACATTTCAAAACCAATTGGTGAAAGAGTAGAATCTTTACAGCATAACAGTGCTCCTCTTAATATGAATGAAGAATATGACGTTGTAATGAATAATTATCGTGCAAGTGGCGGGGGAAATTTCTTTATGTTTCAAAACAAACCGGTAGTAAAAGATATACCCACTGATATGTCTGAACTTATCGCTAATTATATATTGGAACATAGAACGATAGAAGCAACCGTTAATAACAACTGGAAAGTTATTAAATAAGGATTTTTACAAATAAAAAAGATGGGCTTCGCCCATCTTTTAATTTAATTTTGCATTATCTTGCTTTTTTAAAGCTTTTAATTTCGTCGGTGTAACATCTGTACCTTCTTCGTTAACAACTTTAATACCTTTAAGTTCGTTTAACATATTTTGACGAAATCCTTTTAAATATTGTTCACGTAGCGATTGACGCTCACGTTGCTCTTCTTCAGTTAAACCTTCAGCTTTTGCTTTTTTCGCTAAGAAGTTAATGCGTTCAACGAGTTCGTGATTAATCATCTCGAATCCCCCTTCTAATCAAAACTGATTATTATCATACAATAGTTACTCTTCTTTATCAAGCAATTGCTTCGTATACTCTACATATCTACGATGTACAGTCGCCTTTGAAACATTATGACCAAATCCACGTAGTGTTGCTGCAATTTCTTCAAACGTGAGTTCACTTTTTCGCAAACGTACAATTTCCTCAATTGGCACTTCTTTTTTCTCTCTTCCTACACTTAAATGACGATTTTTTAAATTATTTTCTGGACGATAACCTTTTTCTACTGCACGTTGCATACCTCGTTTAATTTTCAAGTTATGAATCTTCCTTTGATATTCTTCAACAATACCAATAATATCTAATACCATCGAATCAGAATCCGACAATTGTAATTCACCATTATGTGTATGTGTATATACTTTTATGCCTTCTTTATGTAAACAATGCATTAATGCAATCTTCGCATTCCCTCTACCAAGGCGCGTTTCATCTTGTATAAGTAACACATCAATTTGTTCGTCCCGAATTGTATCTAACACCTCTAATATACCGTCACGTTCAATTGTATACCCACTAGCCTGCTCTTCAATCACCTTCGTAACATTCATTTGATAGCGCTCAGCTAAATGCAATAATTCATCTTTTTGACGTAATAATGATGTTTCTTGCGCTTCTTTCGTTGTACTCACACGTGCATAAATAATTGCATTCATTTTGAACCCCTCTTTCTCCCTATCATTTCCCTATAGTGTAACATAAATCCGCCATTTGTTCGAACTTATGTTTGTAGAATGTTTTTTCACATGTTATACTTATTAATAAGAAAAATGAAAGAAAACGAGGTGTTAGAAAACATGGAAAAGTTAACGAAACGCCAGCAAGACATTCTCGACTTTATTAAGCTAAAAGTACAAGAAAAAGGATATCCACCTTCCGTACGTGAAATTGGTCAAGCAGTCGGCCTCGCTTCTAGTTCTACAGTGCACGGACATTTATCACGATTAGAAGAAAAAGGATACATTCGACGCGATCCAACAAAACCACGTGCCATTGAAATTTTAGGCGAAGACCGAATGGATACGGAAACACAATCTGTTATTCAAGTTCCAATTGTCGGAAAAGTTACTGCTGGTTTACCAATTACAGCGGTCGAAAGCGTAGAGGAACATTTCCCACTTCCAGCTAGCATTGTTTCCGGAGCAGACCAAGTGTTCATGTTACGTATTTCTGGAGATAGTATGATTGAAGCTGGTATTTTCGATGGAGATTTAGTTGTTGTTCGCCAACAACAGTCTGCATATAATGGTGAAATTGTAGTCGCTTTAACAGAAGATAACGAAGCAACTGTTAAACGTTTCTATAAAGAAAAAGACCATTTCCGTCTACAACCAGAAAACTCTTCATTAGAACCTATCATTTTAAAACAAGTGTCAGTTATCGGGAAAGTAATTGGCGTATATCGTGATTTACATTAAAAATAACAAAAAGAAGATAATTACCTTATTTATATACGGTAATTATCTTCTTTTTGTATTTTGATAGATTTCCATGCACTCTATTTCTTATTAACGAGTTTCAATCGTGACATCTCCAGCAGCCGTTTTACCGCTAATCTTTTTACTACCATTTCCAATTGTTACGTTATTATTTTCTTCATTAAAAATTGTTACATCTCCGGCAGCACTTTGCCCAGTAATTACCGCATCTTGTGGTTTTTCCGATAAAGTAATATCTATATCTCCCGCAGTTGAACTTGCTTCTAGATTATACTTAGAATCATGATCTTGAATATTTATTTCCCCACTTGTTGTTTTTGCGGTCACTTTCCCTATTACTTTTTTAAAGTTCACCTCACCAGCTTTTGTAGATCCCTCCACATTCTTAGACGTTACTTGTTTCAGCTCTACTTCTCCAGCAAGTGTTCTAACACTTACACTATCACTTTTCACATCACTCATTTCGATTTGTCCAGCAGATGAATTTACTTTTACATCTTGATAAGAGCGTTCGGGCACAAGGAGAGTCAATTTAGACGTTTGGAACCTAAAATCGTAAAAAGAAAAATCAAATGAAGCACCTTTTTCTCTTTCCCCAATAATTTTTAATGTGTCACCATCTTCTGCAATACGAATCTCTTGTTTACGTACATCTCCTGATTGCTTTACATAAAAAGAAGAGTCAGGAGATTTTTGGATAACAATATCTCCGGCATCTAACTTAACTTCTATATTTTTTAATGTTTCGTTTTTAATTACATCTTCTTTATCGCCTTTTTCAGCAGTTTGTACTGCTTTTTCATATGTTTGGGAAATTCCTATTACTCCAATAATGATACAAGCGATAGCGATTAAAAATAGTTTTTTCATCATTTACTCTCCTTTTATCATTTTGAAGTTCCATATTACGTATCGTACACACAATCTCTTAAACCACTTTGTACTATAAAAAGCGATAATACATAACAACAAACCTACTCCAACAAACGTTATACTAACGAAAAGATCCAACCATATAAAAGTACCCATAAATACTTTTCCAATAACGAAAAATGGTGTTACTACACTAGCAATACCACCAATCCAAAAAGAAAATATAAAAGCAATAATTGCGACTAACGGGCCTAACACAATAATAAAATTAAACAAACTAAGTCCAATCGCTGCCATAACAGCTCTTGTCACATTTGAAGTCGATGGATTTTTTTTCATTTCATCGAAGCGATACATCGCAAGTAATTCTTTTGCGATTACTTTCGGAGAACCAAGGCCCTGTATTATTTCTGATTCAGTTTTCCCCTCTTCTAGTCCAAACTGAAAGTGCTCTTCATAATCCAATAAAATATCTTGCCTCTCTTCCTCTGGTAACTTTCTAAGATAACTTGATAATTCTTTAAGAAACCCTTCTTTACTCATCCCATTCCACCCCTTCAATAATTTCTTGTACCCCTTTCGCAAAATCACGCCATTCTGTTACTAACAAATGAAATTGCGTCTCCCCTTGCTCTGTTAATTGATAATATTTACGAGGTGGCCCTTCCGTAGATTCCTTTAAATACGTTTGAAAATACCCTTCTTTCGTCAAACGACGTAACAAAGGGTATACTGACCCTTCCGATATTAAAAATTTATTAGAGATTTGCTGAACAAGTTCATAACCGTAACTATCTTTACGTTTTACAAGTGCTAATACACAAAGTTCAAGCACACCTTTTTTAAACTGAACGTTCAAGTGCCATCCTCCTTCCCTATCTCAGTACTGTTCAATACACGGTACCTGCTTTATCCATAATATACCACTTAGTATTATTTATTGCAAGGTACTAAGCTATATTTATTCCCTAAATTTAGAAAGCGAACTAACGAATCCCTGAATAAGACTGTGTTATAACTAAGCATCCTTCAAGGTTTCATTTCATTTACATTAAATATTAGACTTCATTCACTCTTTCCTCTTGAAGAATCCACCACAACCTTATTCACTATAGCTAATGAGAAAAAGCCCCAATACTTATCGGTATTAGGGCTTTTTCTCATTATTATATATTAATTGAATTTCTATTTGAGAACCTACATACGCGACAAATAATTTAATATCATATTTTATTTCTCATCCCCGTTTCCCAATATTTTTTGCTTAACATCTGATAAATCCTTTGACAACGAACTAAATGCTTTTGCTTGTTCTTCAATGACCTGTTGATTTTTTTCAATAACTTTTTGATATTGTTCTTCGCGCTGTTCATTCTTTTTTTGCGTAGTAAACAGCATCCACACAAATAAAGCTGCGAATGCTCCTTGTTGAATCATTGAATTGAAGATTTGTTCTTCCATCGTTCTCATCTCCTTTTCAAAAATTAAAAAGAATCACACGAGTGACCCTACTCTAATATCCTTATCTCACATTAAAATGTTCTTCTTTTACCCATGTATTTTGTCCAATATCGATATAACCATCTTTTCTTGCAAAAATCCCATATGGATAAGATCCATCTACATTTCCTTTATAATTTCCATTTGGACCATCATATGTGTTAATACCATAACCTGCTGGATATTTTGAATAAGCATGGAACCACTCTACTTCAAAGTGTTCTTCTTTCGCCCATGCTTCCCAACCTAGGCACAACATATTTTCATTCCCACCATACCAAGCAGCATCTATAATTAAATATGGCATTTTTGTATTAATGACATGACCTGTGAACCAAGCATCTTTTCCAGGGCCACTATATAAATTGATACCCGATCCTTCTGGGTATTTAGACGTTGCGATACCTAGCCCTTTTGGTTGTAGTGGTTTATTAGAAGGATCTGTTGTACCACCACCGTCTCCTTTTCCTAAGTAATCTAATGGATTCACAGCATTACTCTTATTAACGTTCCAAGACCCTTTATGCAATTCAAAATGTAGATGTTGACCAGTAACTTCTCCCGTGCTACCCATAACTCCAATAGTTTGTCCTTGCGTAACATAATCACCTTCTTTCACCGTTCGAGAACCGCTACGCATATGAGCATATACTGTTTCCCATGTAACCCCATCAATAGTGTGCACAATCATAATACATTCACCATAACTAGATGAAACATAAGAACGACTAACTCGTCCGCTAGCCGCTGCATAAATCGGATGATAACCCGATTCAGCCAGATCTATCCCATGATGATCTGGTCTACTCCCCCTAAAACCACTTGTTACTCTCGTTGTATCGGTTGGATAAATAAATTTTGCCATAATAATCTTCCTTCCTATTTATAAGTGATATAAAAAGGCACTTAAAAAAGCACCCTTTCATAACATTTTTTCTTTATATTTAAATTTAATATTTATAATCGCAGAATAAGAAACCCTTTGTTATTACCTTACATTAAAATGTTCTTCTTTTACCCATGTATTTTGTCCAATATCGATATAGCCATCTTTTCTCGCAAAAACGCCATATGGATAAGATCCATCTACATTTCCTTTATAATTTCCATTTGGACCATCATATGTGTTAATACCATAACCTGCTGGATATTTTGAATAAGCATGGAACCACTCTACTTCAAAGTGTTCTTCTTTCGCCCATGCTTCCCAACCTAGGCACAACATATTTTCATTCCCACCATACCAAGCAGCATCTATAATTAAATATGGCATTTTTGTATTAATGACATGACCTGTGAACCAAGCATCTTTTCCAGGGCCACTATATAAATTGATACCCGATCCTTCTGGGTATTTAGACGTTGCGATTCCTAGTCCTTTTGGTTGTAACGGTTTATTGTCACCACCATCAGTTCCTCCGTTAAAATCAACATATTGCTTAACAATTTCAGAGTAGAAGAAATTCCCCCCATTTTTATATCGATAACCACCATTGTAGGCAACAGCGATAGGGTGACTATATTTCACCATAGCACCAGTTGTATTTCCGAGTGATGGAGCAACAACTGTTTTAGAATACAAATCTGCTACCGGTAATGAATGCTGTTTATTGTTAGAAGCTAACCAGCGAAGGTAAGCTCGTCCAAAATTATACGATTGAACAATGGCACTTAAATCTGTAATACCATTTTTCTTTGCATCATCAAAAGCTCCCTTTAAATGCTTTACTCCGTAATAAATTGAATCCTTAGGATTTTTAATTGTATTCATTGGCCAACCTTGTGATTCACTGGACTGCATAATATCGGGGGTTGTTTCAGAGTTCCCTCCACTTTCCACCATAATAATTCCAAGTACGTAAGGAACTAACTCAGGTACTCCTTGTGCGGAACATTCACTTTCTACCATTGATTGCCAACGTAACACTTGTTGTGGCAAATTCTTTGTTTTGACTGAAGCAGCTAATAAATTCATCATTAAACATCTCCTTATTTGCTATTATTTTCGCCTGTAAACCTACTACTTTACTAAATATAACCGGAAGCCAAATGCCCATTTATCTATAAAATCACTTCATGTTACTCACCTTCTTTCACAACAAAAAGAGCAACCATAAAAATAGTTGCCCTTTCGTCGAAATCTTATATTACTACTATAAATCACTTTTTCAATACTTTCTGTACACTGCATGTATCCTACAAAAAGGTAACATTAAAACCCATCTAAAAACTTGACAATCTTTCTTATTTCAGCATGTTTTCGGCGGATATAGCCTGTACTATAATGTAATTCAAACGCTATTTGTTCTAAAGTCATTCCATCAACATATTTCATTTTAAGTATTTGATGATCCAGTCCTGTAAACTTATTAATTAAAAGCTTTAAATCATACTCTTCATTCATCTTATAAGCTAATTCATATTCAATTACTTCAATTCGTCCTTCTACCTTAGCCCCTTCCGATTCAGCGTTTAATCGTACATTTTGCAAATCACCACTAACCCAACGCTTCAATTCGGCTTTTGATTTATCTAAGTTGTATTCTAAATAAGTAATTTCTTCTTCTAACTTCTTATAATCTTTGAGCCATTCGAACACTTACCGATTCACCCACTTCCGTTCTTTTTACAAAGTCTCTTAATACTAATTTAATAGAATGAATATGCTTATTAACTTTTTCAATCTTTATTACTTGTAAATTATCTTTCATTTTATAAACACAACCCTTTCCTAACATTTTTTTACCCTCTATTGATAAGTTCCTTACATCTTTAGAATTCAGATATTGTAATTAATTCCTGAATCCTTTTGAAAAAACTTCTAACAGTTCCCATAGAACTTTAAGAAATAAACTGAAATTACAAATGGTTCATACTTGATCCAAACATTCACTAATATCTTTATAATACTGTTCACTATGCATCGGGAATCTTTAAAGAATATAAATGTATTATTTTTTATTAAGGTAATATATTTCAAAATAACAAAATCATCTAACGTTTTTTCTTATGACTTATATTTATTTAACACTTCTTGTAATCTCTCACGCTCTTCATCAGTAGATTGCACGATTTTTCTTTCCTCTTCTTGATTTGTTGATTCATCATCTTTGTATAACCAATAAGGTACAATCTCTTTTCTATTTGAATACTTCCTACCTATCCCATTATATTTCTTTTTCTTGCTCATTTCGAAACGTCTATCTAGTATGGCCACATCAACTAATGTTTTAACTTCTTGCTCCTTCCAATTCCTCAATATAGCCTTAATGTAGTTCCATCTTGGTGCATTCTCATCAACGGCTTTATTAATTGCATGCTGAATTAATTCATCACTAAACAAATTACAAAAATCCCCCAACTCTGCAATTGCAATTTCACTTAACGGAATGCCCGTCCCCTTAATAAAGTTGCAACTTACTTTAACCTTCTCATTGCTGGATACACAAGAATCTAATTTATCAATATCATCATAATGATTAGTATTTTGTATATTAGTATTTCGTTTATTAGTAGTTATTCTATTAGTATTTAGTAGTGCTTGATTTTCCTCATATGGCTTTACCACATCTTGGTTTTCCACTTGTGGCATGTTCCTTTGTGGCGTTTCGTAAATTTCCGTATCCCACCTTGTAATTTTTTTGGTATTCCCATCACGAACAGGATAACGTTTTACATAACCTAATTCTTTTAATTCCTTAAAACCTGTACGGAGCGAATCTTCTCCATCCTTAGCATGTCGAGCTAATTCGCTAATATGAAAAGTCCAATCGTCTGGTAATGTAAGCGCATAGGCTAAGATTCCTTTCGCTTTCCAAGACAACCTTTCATCTTTTAAACCAGTATTATTTATAACGGAATAATTACTATCTTTTTTCACTCGAATAATTCCCATACTAGCCACCTCATAAATTCTCAAAAACGGTATTCAATGGTATACTTATCTAGAGATATTTTTTCTTATAGAATCCGCTGGAACGGATTCTTTTCTTATACATTCATTCAAAACAATTATGCTATCCATATCAATTTTCTCCTAAACCTCTCTTATTCCTCAAATTCAACATCCACTTGAATTTCGATATTCATAGGAATTTCTTGTGTTATACGAATCACATTTTGACTCACTCCTTTTTGAATAAGCTTTCTAACCTGCTCTTTTGCATCTTCTTTTGTTTTAAATTCACTGACAGTTAGTAGTCCTGCTAAACTGCTAGTAATGACTAAAATCTTTCTTTGCATGTTCTTTCCTCCTACTGAATTTCTGCCATATTTATTTTTGAGTTTTTAACTGTAATTTCTTCATTTAAAACAGTTGGAATTGAATATTCTTCATTAATAATTTGTATCGCTCTATCCAAATGATAACGTTTAATAGCTTTATAACTATTCACACCAAATTCCCGATGTAACTGACTATAAATATCTGTATATAACTTCCTTCTAAGGCCGATATCCTGATAAGAATTTGAATTTTTACCTCCCAATAACATAACACCTAACCTCTTTACAGCCCTTATTATCTCTTCACACTCAATAGCATAAAGCGGCGTATTTTCTCGCAATTCCTTCACCTCAGACTTAATCTCTTGTATCTCCTGAGTATGCCCTTCTAACGCAGCAAATGTTAACTTTAAAACCCCCATTGGATCCTTTGGCACATTTTGTTGATTTTGTATATACTGCTTCATTCGTTTGAACTCTTTCATAAATTTAATTTTCATTCCAACCGCTTCTCTAGTGGTATATCCCATAACAAGTAACGTGAATGCTTCTTCTGTTAAATCATATTTAGGGATCCGCCTGTTCTTTGAATTAACATAAGTGGACTCGTGAAAATTTTCTCCTCCAAACTCTTCATCTACATATACAATTTGTTTTCGAACTTCCTTCAAAACGTCGAAGTGATCTTTTTTGAATATCTTTGCAATTACCAAACTATCCGTTACTACTTTGCCATTAACTTCAAATACTAATGAACTATGTACTGATGAGTCAGTTAATTGCCCCATCCTCATCTCCTCCTCACTACTAATTTTGAACTATCTTTATTGTATTGAGATAATTTCGCACTACGCATAATTCGTTGCTTTCTTTTTACAGATTAACTAATTATCGAAATTTAATATAAATACTATGATATGAACCCTTTTATTAAGTCATTATTCAATAATTCGGTTATCCATTTTAAACAATTCTCCTCCGATTTCAATTCGCTTCGTTTTCTTCAAATTCAAAAAGATATTCCAAATTATGTTCTGGAAAAAAAGTTTTCTTAATTTCAAAAGCTTCATCATAATAAAAACGAAATTTACCATTTATTTTGTCGCTCACTGTTGCGTGGCGAAGTTTCAGATGCGAAGAAATTTGTGTAATCATAATTCTTTTTCTCGCCATCTCTGCACGCAAATTCGGATACATCGACTCACCACCTATTTTATGTACGATATTGCGTTCATTTCCATTTAAATATAAACTCAATTTCGTATTTAGTCAACAAAAAAACGTATTTAAATACTCAATTTCGTATACATTTCTATTTACTAACAAATTCAGTTAGGTTATGATATATACAGAAATACGCAATATCGTATACATTTTAATACGAAAGATGGTGAAAGTAATGAAAAAAGCAGAGGTTGTAACACGCTTAATAAAAGAAGCTGGCTATAGCAAAAGAGCCTTCGCCGAAAAAATAGGTCTCCCCCCCACAACACTGCAATCCATGTTATCAAGAGGGATTGGTAAAGCATCTGTTGATAATGTAATAAAAGTTTGTAAGGGATTAGGAATCACTACTGATGATTTAGAAAAACTCGCAACCCAAGAGGACAATACTGTTAAAGAAGAAGTTTCTATTTATGAAACCATCCAAAACGATCAATCAAATATTATTCATATTCCTATCATTGGTTCTGTAGCAGCTGGTACACCTATATTCGCTGAAGAAAATATCGAAGGCTATTTACCAATGCTAAGTACATTTTTAAACAAGCGTAAAAAGTATTTTTACCTTACTGTAAAAGGCACTAGCATGAATCTCGAATTCCCTGATGGTTCTTATGTTTTAGTAGAGGAAACTCCTTATGTTGAAAACGGACAAATTGCTGTTGTAAAAGTCAATGGTTATGATGCTACCGTGAAAAAGATTTCAAAATCTGGAAGCATCATTACTTTAATACCATTGAGTAATGACCCTATCCACGAACCAAAAACTTACGATCTTTCAGCTGAAGATGTAAAAATCATTGGTCGCGTTGTACAGGCAGTAAAGAATTATTAAGTCATAGCACAAGTGATTTTAAAAAAAGATAAGATCGATTCTTTTGAAAAGATTTTCTTAGTAACATAATTCAAAATAACCAAAAACAATCCATTATCTAGTAGTTAATATATCCAATAACTTCACTAAAAAAGCCCTGATACCGTAGTATCAAGGCTTTTTATTTCACAAATCATATAAAACTTACGTTTATCTGATAATGTTCTTCTGTGATATCACTACTTGTTATTAATTGTTGGCTTTTATGTGGCTGTTTTTCATTTTGCAACCACATAAAATTGTAATAATAGGGAATTAAAAAACCCTTGATACGAGTTGTATCAAGGGTTTAAGCCTCTTAGTATAGAGACATATATTGATCGCGTTCCCATTGGTGAACTTGTGTTCTAAAGATATCCCACTCAATCTCTTTCGCTTCGATGAAGTGCTCAAGTAAGTGTTCTCCTAGTGCACCGCATACTACTTCATTAGATTGTAATGTAACTAACGCTTGCGCTAATGTTGCTGGTAAGTCAACGATACCTGCTTCTTCGCGCTCTTCTTTTGTCATTACATAGATGTTACGGTCTACTGCAGCTGGTGGAGTTAATTTGTTTTTAATTCCATCAAGACCTGCAGCTAATAATGTAGCCATTACTAAATATGGGTTTGCAGCTGGGTCAACACTACGTACTTCTACGCGTGTACTAATACCACGAGATGCAGGGATACGTACTAACGGGCTACGGTTTTGTGCAGACCATGCTACGTAACAAGGTGCTTCATATCCAGGTACTAGACGTTTGTATGAGTTTACAGTTGGGTTTGCTATCGCTGTAAACGCTGGTGCATGTTTCAAAATACCTGCGATGAAGTGACGAGCATCATCACTTAATTGTAAGTCACCGTTTGCATCAAAGAATACGTTCTCACCATTTTTAAATAATGATAAATTACAGTGCATACCTGAACCGTTCACACCGTATAGTGGTTTTGGCATAAATGTTGCGTGTAAACCATGTTTACGAGCAATCGTTTTTACAACAAGTTTGAATGTTTGAATGTCATCACATGAGCGAATTGCATTTGCATATTTAAAGTCAATTTCGTGCTGCCCTGGAGCAACCTCATGGTGAGATGCTTCAATTTCAAATCCCATTTCTTCAAGTTCAAGAACGATATCACGACGACAGTTTTCCCCTAGATCCATCGGCGCAAGGTCGAAGTATCCACCGTTATCGTTTAGTTCTAATGTTGGATTTCCTTTTTCATCAACCTTAAATAGGAAGAATTCTGGCTCTGGTCCAAGATTGAAGTCTGAAAATCCTAAAGCTTCCATTTCTTTTAACACACGTTTTAAGTTGTTACGTGGGTCTCCATCAAATGGAGTGCCATCTGCATTGTAAATATCACAGATTAGTCGAGCTACTTTACCTTTTTCAGCTGTCCAAGGGAAAATTACCCAAGTGTCTAAATCAGGATATAAATACATATCAGATTCTTCAATACGTACGAAACCTTCAATCGAAGATCCATCAAACATCATTTTGTTATCAAGAGCTTTCGTTAATTGTCTCACTGGAATCTCTACGTTTTTAATTACCCCTAAAAGGTCCGTAAATTGTAAACGGATATACTTTACATTCTCTTCTTTCGCCAAACGGAAAATATCTTCTTTTGTGTATCTAGACATTATAAATTCCTCCTTAGTCCCTCTAATCGCCTTCAGAATCAGTTATCTTTAGTGAAAAAATCTTGAAATGTCACCTTGTCGCAATGAAGTTCGATTGAATCTACCTGTATGTTGTAGTTCATCTCGAAGTATTTTGCGAAGCTCAGTTTTTGAAATTTCTTTTGTTTCTTCTTTTACTTTCACTGCTTCTGTTTGATTTTCTTTCATTAGTAACACTTGCTTAATACCAGCCATATTCAAGCCTTGATCTAACAAATCTTTAATCTCTAACAACTTATCTACATCGTTAAATGAAAATAATCTACGATTCCCCTTTGTACGGGTTGGAGAAACAAGATTATGCTCTTCATAGTAGCGAATTTGACGTGCAGACAATTGTGTTAAATCCATAACAATACCAATTGGAAACAGCGGGGCAGAACGTCTATCTTCTTTCATTTTTCAGTTCCTCCTTCGCCTTAACTGCTTCTCATTTTATACCATGTTATGTTTAGTGTCAATAGATGTTAGATTTTCTTACATGATTTTTTATAAATTTTTTCATTCTTTTTTCTAATCGCATAAATCGTTACTTTTATACGAAAAAAGCTGCCGATATCGACAGCTCCCCTTTAAGAAATTGTTAATAAATTCTTTTCAATCAATTCATCAATCGCAGAACAAATCGCAATTTTAACATGCGAATACGTTAATCCACCTTGCACATATGCAACATACGGTGGTCTAATCGGACCATCAGCAGACAATTCAATACTTGCACCTTGAATAAACGTTCCCGCCGCCATGATTACATCATCTTCATAACCCGGCATATAGTTTGCATACGGAGTAAAATGCGAATTAATTGGAGATGCATATTGAATCGCTTGACAGAAGGCAACCATACGGTCTTTATCATCAAATTGAACAGATTGAATTAAGTCTGTTCTTGGTGCATTCCACGCTGGTGACGTGTTCATTCCTAACTTTTCTAAAAAAGCAGCTGTAAAAATCGCACCTTTTAGCGCTTGCCCCGCAACATGTGGCGCCAAGAAGAAACCTTGATACATTTCTTGCAGACTGTATAAAGACGCTCCAGCTTCCGCACCAATTCCCGGAGATGTTAAACGAAATGCACACGCTTCAACATACTGTTCTTTACCGACAATGTAACCACCAGTTTTAACAATTCCCCCGCCTGGGTTTTTAATAAGCGAACCCGCCATTAAATCTGCACCAACATGACATGGCTCTTGCTCTTCAATAAACTCACCATAACAGTTATCTACAAACACAACAACATCAGGTTTAATTTCTTTAACAAACGCGATCATCTCTTTAATTTGAGAAATAGTAAACGATGGACGAGTAGCATAACCTTTCGAGCGCTGAATACCGATCATTTTCGTATTACTATGAATCGCTACTGCAACAGCTTCAAAATCAACAAGCCCAGCTCCAGTTAGCGGAACTGCATTGTAACCAATATTATATTCTTTAAATGAACCTACACCTTTCCCACGCACACCAACGATTTCCTCTAACGTATCATACGGTTTCCCAGTGATGTACAATAACTCATCTCCTGGACGTAAAATACCGAATAACGCTGTAGAAATAGCGTGAGTACCTGAAATAATTTGCGGACGAACAAGTCCAGCTTCCGCCCCAAATACATCAGCATACACTTTTTCTAACGTATCACGGCCAATATCGTCATAACCATAACCTGTCGTCGGGATAAAATGCGAGTCACTAATTTTATGTTTACGAAAACTTTCTAATACACGAAACTGATTACTTTCAATTACTTCATCCGCACGTTTATGTACTTCTGTAATCTGACTCTCTACTTCTTTTACGATTGGAGCAATTTTTTCTCCATTTTTCAAACGATCAAACATTTTTATTTTCTCCTTCTTCCACTAAAAATCTCTTTAATTGCACATTAAGCGATGAATGAGTAAAAATATACCCTGCACAATCATATACAAATTTATCTTCCAGAAACTCCATCTTTGCTAATAACGTTTCCGTCTTTAAAAGCGTTAATAACTTACCTTCACTCGGAGGGATTTCTACTCGATAACGATCCATTTCTTTCTTCATTTTCATTTCTATCGCTTCTTTTATACGCAATAAATCCCTTTCTTCAAAAGCACTAGTCATTAAGAAATCACTTTTCGGAAACGGAATAAAGTTTTGATGTAATTCATCTTTTTTATTATATAACGTAATAATAGGAATATGATTAATTTCAAGTTCTGATAATAATCGTTTTACTGTTTTTTCATGCCCTATGTAGTTAGGATCCGCAGAATCAACTACATGTAAAATAACATCTGCTTCCCCCGCTTCTTCCAGTGTTGAACGAAAAGCAGCGATTAATGAAGTGGGTAAATCTTGTATAAAACCAACAGTATCAGTCAGTAATACTGTATAACCAGAAGGTAACAGCATCTTCCTCGTCGTCGGGTCTAATGTTGCAAACAGAAGGTTTTCTTCAAACGTATTAGCTTCCGTTAATCTATTAAACAGTGTCGATTTCCCTGCATTTGTATAGCCTATTAATGAAACTTGAAATACTTTATTGTCTTTTCTTCTCTCACGATATCTTTTTCGATGTTCCACAACAACTGCAAGTTGTTTCTTTATTTCATCAATACGCGATCGAATATGACGACGATCCGTCTCAAGTTTCGTCTCACCCGGTCCTCTCGTTCCAATACCACCACCAAGACGTGATAAGGACAACCCTTGCCCCATAAGACGTGGCATTGTATATTGCAACTGAGCTAATTCAACTTGAAGCTTACCTTCCCTCGACTTCGCACGTTGCGCAAAAATATCTAGTATTAGTTGCGTTCGATCAATTACTCTCGCATCTAATACTGATGATAAATTCCGAATTTGACTCGGCGTTAATTCATTATTAAATACAATAACATCCGGCTCTAATTCTTCAGTCAACATTGTTAGCTCTTCTAATTTCCCTTTACCTATGTAAGTTGCCGGATGGAACTTTGGTCGTTTTTGCGTTGTTGACACTAACAATTCTGCTCGCGCAGTCTTCGCTAGTGATGCAAGCTCTTTCATGGAATGCATAAATTTTTCATCATCATCTTGTGGCAATTGACAGCCTACTAATATGACTTTTTCTTTTTCTTCCATCAAATATGTTCACTCATCCTTTTCGAAATTTAAACCTTCTAATATAATAGCAGAGGAAGCACATTTCATCTAGTTAGCGGGGGAGAAAATTCATGGCATGGGAGATTTTTAGCATCATAGGCACAATCGCTTTCGCACTAAGCGGAGCCATTGTTGCAATGGAAGAGGATTATGATATTTTCGGGGTGTATATTTTAGGAATGGCAACCGCATTTGGGGGAGGTGCCCTTCGTAATTTATTAATCGGTTATCCGATTGTCGCGTTTTGGCAACAAGACATGTTATTCCAAATCGCACTTTTATCAATGACTATTATTTTTCTTTTTCCAAATAAGTTAATTAGACATTGGAAAAAGTGGGAAAATATCACTGACGCTATCGGCTTATCAGCATTTGCTGTACAAGGAGCATTATATGCTCAAAAATTAAATTTACCAATTAGCGCCACAATCGTGGCAGCTGTTTTAACTGGTATCGGCGGCGGTATCATTCGCGACCTTTTAGCCCGCAGAAAACCTCTCGTTCTTCGAGCTGAAGTATATGCCTTTTGGACAATTTTAGCAGGTTTCTTAATTGGCGCTCAAATTATTGTTAGCGATTGGGCTCTTTACATTTTATTCATTTTAATTGTTTGCTTCCGCATGGTTTCTATTCATTACAAATGGCATTTACCGCACAGACGTATCGAAACGAAAGAACGTTCAATGCATAAATAGCAATCTAACCTCTTTACATATCGTAAAGAGGTTTTTCTTTTCTAACGATTTTTTCTTTATATAATGTTTATACTAATTTTTAAAGTGAGGTGAATACAAATGACAAACCACGTTAATAAAGGAGCTCAAAAAAGTTCAGTAAACCAATTTGGACACGACCCTATTTCAGCACACGAAAAGAGCGCTAAAATGGAACGCTTCCATAAAGCGCACCAAGAAAAAGCAAAAAAAGAGTAAACGAACTTATACACAAAAATAGACGCACAGTTTATGTACTGTGCGTCTCCTCTTCGAGCATCAAATCCATACTCGATATTCCAATTAAATCATTTTTATCATACGTATCTTCTTGCAACAACCGCATCGCCTGTGTACGAATTGATTTTTCAACAATATTCCGTACATACCGCCCATTACTAAACGATGTAATTTGCGACGAATACTTCACCGCATGTAAATGATCCCTAAATTTCCATTCAGCTTCTTTCGATAACTGATATTCACGATCTTCATACATTCTCTTTCCAATTTCCAATAGCTGATTTACCGAGTAATCCGCAAATTCAATAATAAATGGAAAACGAGATTGCAGCCCTGGATTTAATGAAAGAAAGTGATTCATCTCTCTTGAATATCCAGCTAAAATCAATACAAAACCATGTTGTTTATCTTCCATATGTTTTACAAGCGTATCAATTGCTTCTTTTCCAAAGTCCTTCTCTCCTCCTCGAGCTAAAGAATAAGCCTCATCAATAAACAAAATACCTCCCATTGCTTTTTTTATTAAGTCTCTTGTTTTTTGAGCTGTATGGCCGATATACTCTCCTACAAGATCAGCACGTTCAGCTTCAACCAAGTGGCCTTTCGATAGAATATTCATCTCAAACAGCAATTTCCCTATCATTCTAGCAACAGTTGTCTTCCCTGTACCCGGATTCCCTTTAAACAACATATGAAGTACTTGCTTCTCAGACTTCAATCCCTTCTCTTGTCTTTTTTTATTCACATAAATCCAAGCATATATTTCTTTTATTATCTTTTTTATATCATCCATCCCAACAAGCTTCCCCATCTCTTCTTCAATTCTCTGCAGCATTTCATGTTTAATTGTAGTTTCATTTGAAATTACCGTTTTATTTTCTGTGGCTGGCAAAGAAATTTTCTTTCGATGGTTTAACACAATATTAATTTGATTGTTGTTTTTCTTTCGCATCGATTGTTCCATACAATCACCTCATTTTATCCCGCTATTTGCGGGCAGTAAGACTCCCACCTCGACATTCAGCAAACGCTTGGTATTTAAGCGGGAGATAACCGCCCGTAAATGCCCGATTGGTTCAACTAATAATCGCAGAGGATGAACAAAATCCCCACTGATTATAGTTTCACTTTATCCACTCACCAAATATTATTATTCCTGTCCCCCTTGTAAATGCCTATTTTCAGAAAAGTTTGCTATAATATAAGAAATAATTAAGGTGGTGGGACTATGGATACAACGGAATTCCATGATACAATACAAGCCTTTTCTATTTTTTTATTGAATAAAGGCCGAAAACCTTCAACTATTAAACGTTATGTTTATGACGTTGAAGACTTCGGACATTGGTTAGAAAAAAACAAAAAGCTCCCTTCCAGTAATATATGGGCTACACTTTGTACAAAAGACTACGAAGATTACTTTTCCGATTTAAAAACGAATCGACATTACTCAGAAAAAACGATGCATCGTGTATTTACTGTACTAAATAGAATGCATCACTTTCTAAACATTCCCAATCCATTGAAGAATATGGAAATATCTATTCAACCAGACCGTACACTTCGTAACGAAGATTTCATTTCACCTGATGAAGAAAAAAGATTAAAGTATATAGTCACTTCATTAGAAGGACTTTCAGAAAAACAACTTCCTGTGCGCCCTTTATTAATGGATCGCAATATCGCCATTTTAAATTTATTGATCGACTACGGTTTATCCTTACAGGAACTTACAGCATTAACAATGCATCACGTTCACTTTGAAACTAACACATTGTCAATCCCAGCAACCGCAGGTGTAGAAAGAACAATTACATTAGCAAAAGAAGACAAAAAACAACTATATAATTATTACAAAAGTATCCCAGAACCAGTTCGTCCTAAGTATCATAGTGATGATTCATTGTTTGTCGCATTTGATTTTAACCGCGGAACATACAGGTGGGTATATGAAAATGATGCACCAAAGGCATTAACGGAAATTGCTATACAAAAAATGATTCGCCTCGAAGTGGCTAGAGCCAATTTACGTAAAGGAATTTCAGGACAACATTTTCGTAACACCTATATTTTAAACTTAATAAAAAAAGAAACTCCTGAATCAGAAATTATAAAACTCGCTGGATTCAAATCAAAAATTTCATTAAAGCGATATTATCAATACGCAGAAAATAGAAAAAACGCCTTATTGTAAGGCGTTTTTTCTATTTTTTCTTTAAACAAACGATTTTACTATGACCATTTAACTAATTTCTGCATCTACTATGATGAGTTTCGTTCACATTTTCATGAGAAAGGAGAGATTTAATGTCTCGTTATAACGACAGTCAAAACAAATTCTCCAAACCATGCTTTCCAAGTAGCGCCGGACGAATCCCAAATACTCCATCAATCCCAATTACTAAAGCTCAACTTAGAACATTTCGTGCGATTATTATTGATTTAACAAAAATAATCCCAAAACTTTTCGCAAATCCATCTCCCCAAAACATTGAAGATCTAATCGATACATTGAACCTACTAAGTAAATTTATTTGTTCACTAGACGCTACTTCCTCCCTGAAAGCACAAGGGTTAGCTATTATTAAAAACTTAATAACTATATTAAGAAATCCAACCTTTGTAGCAAGCGCTGTATTTATTGAGCTTCAAAATCTCATTAACTATTTACTATACATTACAAAATTATTCCGAATTGACCCTTGCACACTTCAAGAGCTTCTTAAATTAATAGCAGCATTACAAACTGCTCTAGTTAATTCTGCTTCGTTCATTCAAGGACCTACCGGACCTACTGGGCCTACTGGACCAGCAGGCGCTACTGGTGCCACTGGACCTCGAGGTAACACGGGCGCTACTGGACCTCAGGGACCTCAAGGTAACACAGGCGCTACCGGCAATACAGGCGCTCAAGGACCTGCGGGTGCTACCGGCGCTACTGGACCTCAGGGACCTCAAGGTAACACAGGCGCTACCGGCAATACAGGCGCTCAAGGACCTGCGGGTGCTACCGGCGCTACTGGACCTCAGGGGCCTCAAGGTAACACAGGCGCTACCGGCAATACAGGCGCTCAAGGACCTGCGGGTGCTACCGGTGCTACCGGACCTCAGGGGCCTCAAGGTAACACAGGCGCTACCGGCAATACAGGCGCTCAAGGACCTGCGGGTGCTACCGGTGCTACCGGACCTCAGGGACCTCAAGGTAACACAGGCGCTACCGGTGCTACTGGACCTCAAGGTGTTCAAGGTAACACAGGTGCTACAGGTGCTACAGGTGCTACAGGTGCTACCGGCGCTACTGGACCTCAAGGTGTTCAAGGTAACACAGGTGCTACGGGTGCCACTGGACCTCAAGGTGTTCAAGGTAACACGGGTGCTACCGGCGCTACTGGACCTCAAGGTGTTCAAGGTAACACAGGTGCTACTGGCGCTACTGGACCTCAAGGTGTTCAAGGTAACACAGGTGCTACTGGCGCTACTGGACCTCAAGGTGTTCAAGGACCTGCTGGTGCTACTGGCGCTACTGGACCTCAAGGTGTTCAAGGTAACACGGGTGCTACTGGACCTCAAGGTGTTCAAGGTAACACGGGTGCTACCGGCGCTACTGGACCTCAAGGTGTTCAAGGTAACACAGGTGCTACTGGTGCCACTGGACCTCAAGGTGTTCAAGGTAACACGGGTGCTACCGGCGCTACTGGTGCTACTGGCGCTACTGGGCCTCAAGGTGTTCAAGGTAACACAGGTGCTACGGGTGCCACTGGACCTCAAGGTGTTCAAGGACCTGCTGGTGCTACTGGCGCTACTGGACCTCAAGGTGTTCAAGGTAACACAGGTGCTACTGGCGCTACTGGACCTCAAGGTGTTCAAGGTAACACAGGTGCTACTGGCGCTACTGGACCTCAAGGTGTTCAAGGTAACACAGGTGCTACTGGTGCCACTGGACCTCAAGGTGTTCAAGGTAACACAGGTGCTACTGGCGCTACTGGACCTCAAGGTGTTCAAGGTAACACAGGTGCTACTGGCGCTACTGGACCTCAAGGTGTTCAAGGTAACACAGGTGCTACTGGTGCCACTGGACCTCAAGGTGTTCAAGGTAACACAGGTGCTACTGGCGCTACTGGACCTCAAGGTGTTCAAGGTAACACAGGTGCTACTGGCGCTACTGGACCTCAAGGTGTTCAAGGTAACACAGGTGCTACTGGTGCCACTGGACCTCAAGGTGTTCAAGGTAACACAGGTGCTACTGGCGCTACTGGACCTCAAGGTGTTCAAGGTAACACAGGTGCTACTGGCGCTACTGGACCTCAAGGTGTTCAAGGTAACACAGGTGCTACTGGCGCTACTGGACCTCAAGGTGTTCAAGGTAACACGGGTGCCACTGGACCTCAAGGTGTTCAAGGTAACACAGGTGCTACGGGTGCTACTGGACCTCAAGGTGTTCAAGGTAACACAGGTGCTACTGGCGCTACTGGACCTCAAGGTGTTCAAGGTAACACGGGTGCCACTGGACCTCAAGGTGTTCAAGGTAACACGGGTGCCACTGGACCTCAAGGTGTTCAAGGTAACACAGGTGCTACGGGTGCTACTGGACCTCAAGGTGTTCAAGGTAACACGGGTGCTACCGGCGCTACTGGTGCTACTGGACCTCAAGGTGTTCAAGGTAACACAGGTGCTACGGGTGCCACTGGACCTCAAGGTGTTCAAGGTAACACAGGTGCTACGGGTGCCACTGGACCTCAAGGTGTTCAAGGTAACACGGGTGCTACCGGCGCTACCGGACCTCAAGGCATTCAAGGACCTGCTGGTGCTACTGGCGCTACTGGTGCTACTGGACCTCAAGGTGTTCAAGGTAACACGGGTGCTACGGGTGCCACTGGACCTCAAGGTGTTCAAGGTAACACGGGTGCTACCGGCGCTACCGGACCTCAAGGCATTCAAGGACCAACGGGTGCTACCGGCGCTACTGGTATAGGAGTTACTGGACCTACTGGACCTTCTGGTGGGCCTACCGGACCTACTGGGCCTACTGGACCTAGCTTCCCTGTAGCAACAATTGTTGTAACAAACAATATTCAGCAAACAGTACTGCAATTTAATAACTTTATTTTTAGTACTGCAATTAACGTAAACAATATTATCTTCAACGGCACAGATACAGTTACTGTTATCAACGGTGGTATTTATGTAATTAGCGTATCCATTTCTACAACTGCGCCAGGATGCGCTCCACTCGGAGTAGGAATTTCAATTAATGGAGCAGTCGCAACTGATAATTTCTCTTCAAATTTAATAGGCGACTCACTTTCATTTACTACAATCGAAACATTAGTAGCTGGTGCAAGAATTTCTGTCCAATCTACTCTTAATGAGATTACGATTCCTGCGACAGGAAATACTAACATCCGCCTTACTGTATTTAGAATCGCTTAAATTTCACTATATATTGTTTATGACAAATAAAAAAAGAGCGAGAAACTCGCTCTTTTTTTGTTATGTACAATAATTCATTACTATTCTAATTCAATTGAAACATTTTTTTGTGGTACAAATGTAGAAATTGCATGTTTATAAATAAGCTGTTGCTTACCTTCTGTTTCCAGTAGGACTGTAAAATTATCAAATCCTTTAATTAGTCCACGAAGCTGGAAACCATTTAATAAGTACAGCGTAACAAACGTATTTTCTTTACGGAGTTGATTTAAAAACTGATCTTGAATATTGATTGATTGCTTCATGTCGAATCCTCCTCTTTTTCTCTACTTACTATTATTCGACTTTACTTGTAACTTTCCTTCTATGTATCGTAAAATTTCTGACGTTTTTTCACCGTCTGTAACATCAAACCACGTGACATCCATTTTATTACGGAACCACGTTAATTGACGCTTTGCATAACGACGCGAATTCGTCTTTAATTGTGATACCGCATCTTCTAAAGAGGCTCGATTCTCAAAATAATCATAGATTTCTTTATATCCAATCGCTTGAATAGATTGACAATCTCGTATCCCTCTATTATACAGCCCTTCTACTTCCTCTAATAGGCCTTGTTCCATCATCAAATCCACTCGTAAGTTAATGCGATCGTATAGCATTTCTCGATCCATTGTCAAGCCAATTAATGAAACATCATAGAGTAACTCTTTTTCTTGTTTCTCAATTTGGTCACTCATTTTTTCACCCGTCGTGTGGAAAATTTCTAACGCCCGAATGACACGTCGTACATTATTTGCATGAATACGCTCTGCACTTTCTGGATCTACTTCTTGCAATTTTTTATGTACATATTCCACACCGCGTTCTAAAGCTAACTTTTCCATTTGCTCTCGGTATATCACATCACCAGCATCATCTGTAAACTGATAATCAAATAAAACAGATTGTATATAAAGACCGGTTCCACCAACTATAATTGGTAAGTTACCACGTTCTGTAATTTCTTGAATATGCTTGCGAACACGTTCTTGAAATTCCGCGACAGAAAATGAATCTTCCGGATTTTTTATATCGACCATATAATGTGGAATTCCGTCCATCTCTGCTTTTGTTACCTTTGCAGTTCCAATATCCATCGTTCGATAGATCTGCATGGAATCACCACTAATAATTTCACCGTTCAACGCTTTGGCAAGATCGATACTTAACTTCGTCTTTCCAACAGCAGTTGGTCCAATGATGACAGCAACTTTTTCACGTTGCAATTCTCCCATATCATTCAACTCTCTTTATGTAATATACTCCATCTATTGATTATACCCAATCTTACCAATTTTAACGGCATGATTGCAAGTTCTTTCATTTCGGTACATGAAATTACATATAAAAAAGAACATAGTTTGTCCAATTCTGCATATACATGATAAAAATAGTTTCGAGAGGATGAGTTAACTATGAAACAATCCACCATCAATTTTTCATCTTTGACAAAAGACCTCATTTTAGCTACTTCTACAAAAGAACAAAATTGTTCACAAGAGGAATTATACTTCGCCCTAAATTGTTTACTACGGGCTTTTCATTCTACTCTCCATGAAACAACATTACATGTAGAAAATAAAAATACAGAATATATACAAACGCAATTTTGCAGTGCATATAAAATTATTACAGGTAAAACTATTTATCCATTTCAATAATCCATAAAAAGCGGCTGCTTACATAATTTCAAGCAACCGCTTTTTATATTAATATCGATAACCTATTGTATAACTTTCACTTTTACAGATTTGCGCCCCCAGCTATTAGCACTACCATCTGAACCGACTAATACATCAATACGATTTCCTTTAATCGCACCACCAGTGTCTCCAGCAATCGCTTCTCCATATCCTTCTACCCATACTTTTGAGCCAAGCGGAATTACTTTCGGATCAACAGCAATTACTTTCATATTTGGATTTGCTGTCAAATCATGCCCCATTGCAGTTAATACACGACCACCATACGAACCATTCTCACTCGGATCTGCTGTATATGCCGTCGCTTCTACTGTAATTTCACGACCACCAGTAGGCGCACTTGTTTCAGTAGATTTCGCAACTGGTTTTGCAGCCGGCTTTTCTTTTACCACAGGTTTACTTGATTCTACCTTCTTAATAGAATCGTTACTCTTAACAGACTCTTTATTCTTAACTGCTGTATTATTTTTAACCGGCGTATTTGTTCTAGCCGGCGCTTCTTCTTGAGCTACAACTTCTTTCTTTTCAATTACAGGTGCCGTTCCTGTTAAAAATGGCACGTGAACATATCCGACTTTTCCATTGTAGTCGAATTGTAACCATTCATTTTGAACTTGATTCGTCGTTTCAATCACATCACCTTTATTAAGTTTACCTAAAATTTCAGAATCAGTATTCGCTCCAGCACGAACATTTAATACGCCCGCCGTTACATAATATGTGCTCTTTGTAAACTCAGCACTTACAAACGCTTCCTTACCGTTCAACTTAATTTTTGTCCATCCATTTTCTGTATTTATAACATCTAGTGTATTCCCACTTAACACTTTACCTACAAGCTTTGACTCTACATTTGGGTTTTCTCTAACATTTAATACGTCTGTCGTTACAATTGTTTCCGCTTTAGCAGAACCTGCAAAAATCCCAAGACCAAAAACTGCTGCTGTTGCTATACTTAATAATTTTTTCATGAATAGCCTCCATTTGCTTTGTTTTCGTATTTTCATTATAGCAACAGATTTTCAGAATTTTTAGAAATCACACAATTACAAAGCATTCGTAATATACGATTAATGAGCTGTAACATAAATTTCCATATTAATAAAATGTATTTTTAATACAATCTCCAATGGTTTTCATATATTTTTTACATACGAGCACAAGAACTTTTTCCAGAAAAAATTACAGTGTTACTTTTTTGTTACAAAAAACCCAAAATTCATTACATCTTTTACCAAAAAGCATCAATATTCCATTGTTAACCTATTTTTTTGTAATAAAAAGAAAGCAGCTACTAAAAGCTACTCTCTTTTCATTTGTTATTGAACTTTCTTTTTCCAAACACCTAGCATAATAGCCGAGACAATCGTTCCAATTAATATAGAGAAAATATATAGTAACGGTTTATTTACTAATGCTATTACAAATAATCCACCATGCGGTGCCGGTAATGTAATTTGGAATAACATAGATAACGCACCTGCAATACTTGAACCAACAACACAACTTACGATTACTCGAACCGGATCTGCAGCTGCAAACGGAATCGCACCTTCTGTAATGAACGATGCTCCCATAATATAATTTGTTAAACCAGATTTACGTTCCGCTTCTGTAAACTTTGATTTAAAGAATGTAGTTGCGAATGCAATCGCAAGTGGCGGTACCATACCACCAGCCATAACTGCTGAGTGCACTCCAAAATTCTGTGCTTCTATTGCAGCAATACCAAACGTAAATGCCGCTTTATTAATTGGACCACCCATATCAATTGCCATCATACCACCTAAAATAAGACCTAGTAATATAGCATTCGTACCATTTAAACCATTTAACCACCCTGTCAACATTTCATTTAATGCTACTACAGGCGGAATTACTACTTTTTGCATTACAACTCCTGTAATCAATAATCCAAAGACTGGATATAACAAAACAGGTTTAATTCCTTCTAATTGTACTGGTAGTCCTGAAAATAATCTTTTTAACCCTAAAACAACATATCCAGCTAAGAAACCAGCAATTAATCCACCTAAAAATCCAGCATTCGCATTCGCCGCTAAAAATCCACCTACAACACCAGGCATAAAACCAGGACGATCAGCAATAGAGCTTGCAATAAATCCAGCTAAAATTGGTACAAGGAATAAAAACGCACCTGTTTTTCCTCCACCAATTGACATGAACAATTCAGCTAAAGGACCTTCCGCCTTTATACCACCAAACGAAAATGCTAGCGCTATTAAAATCCCGCCACCAACAACGAATGGAAGCATATTACTTACACCGCTCATTAAATGCTTATAAATTTCTAATCCTTTTTCTCTCTCAATACTTTCTGTTTTCCCATCCTCTTTTACACCTTTAAAGATTGGTGCATCTTGTTTGACAGCTCGTTTAAGCAGATTTTCCGTTTTTCTAATCCCATCAGCAACTGGCACTTGAATGACATGTTTACCAGCAAAACGATTCATTTCTACTTGTTTATCTGCCGCAACAATAATAGCTGTTGCACGTTCAATATCCTCTTTCGTTAAACCGTTTTTAATACCTGTTGATCCGTTCGTTTCAACTTTAATCGCTATTCCTAACTCTGCCGCTTTTGCTTTTAAGCTATCCGCCGCCATATATGTGTGAGCGATTCCAGTTGGGCAAGCTGTAACAGCAAGTACGTACGGTTCATTTCCTTCTGGTTTTGCAACTTCAATCTCTTCTTCTTTTTCATTCTCTTTTTCATCAAATAGTTGAAGAAGCTCACTTTCATCCTTCGCTTCTAATAGTTGCTTGCGAAACCCTTCATCCATTAATAATGTCGATAAACGAGACAACGTTTCTAAATGAGTATTATTCGCTCCTTCACTTGCAGCAATCATAAAGAATAAGTGTGCCGGTTGTCCATCAAGCGACTCATAATTGATACCGCTTACACTTCTACCAAAACAAATCGATGGTTGTTTAACAGCCTTTGTCTTCGCATGAGGTATTGCAATACCTTCCCCTATTCCAGTCGTACTTTGGGACTCCCGCTTTAAAATAGCTTCTTTAAATTCCGTTTTACTATTTAAACGATTTGCCCCGTTTAATTTCTCAACTAATTCATCTATGACAGCTTCTTTATTTGAAGCTGTCAAATCCATAATGACTGTATCCCTTTTTAATAGTTCTGTAATTTTCATATGTTGCTTCCCCCTATCGCTTAGCTACAATTACTTGCGACAATAATTCTTCTACTTTTTCCTTCTTACATAAATCAGCTGAAAATGCTGTTGCACTCCCTGTTGCAACGCCGTATTGAAATGCCTTTTCAATATCTTTTGTCTGTTCATATTTGCCTACAAACCCTGCAACAAGAGAATCTCCGGCCCCAACTGAATTAATTACAACACCTTTTGGAACAGTCGCTTCATATATACCTTCTGCCGTAAATAATAAAGCTCCCTCTCCAGCCATCGATACGATAACGTGTTTTACACCTTGTTCAATTAATTTTCTTCCATAAGGTAAAATGTCTTCTACTGTTGAAAGCTCCACTCCAAACAACTCACCAAGTTCATGGTGGTTTGGCTTAATTAAAAACGGCTTATTTTTAATTACATGTTGCAGTGCACTTCCACTTGCATCTACTACTACACGAATACCTTTTTCAGCTCCAAACGCAGCGATTGATTCGTAAAAGGTACTTGGAATAGAGACTGGTACACTCCCAGCGAGTACAACACAATCTCCAGGTTGCATACTCTCAATTTTTTTCATTAACTGTTCGAACTGCTCTTTTGTTACAATAGGACCTTGGCCATTTAATTCTGTTTCTTCTTTCCCTTTTATTTTCACATTAATGCGAGTATCTTCATCTACTTGGACGAAGTTTGTTGTTACACCTTCGTCATGTAATACCTCTTTAATAAATTGACCAGTAAATCCACCAGTAAATCCAAGTGCTATATTTTTAACACCTAAACGCTGAAGAACACGAGAAACATTAATTCCTTTTCCTCCAGGAAACTTCATATCTTTCTCCGCTCGATTTATTGTTCCTAAATCAAAAGAAGGAACTTGCACTACATAATCAATAGATGGGTTTAAAGTAACTGTATAGATCATTGTTTATCAGCCTCAATTACATTGGTTTGTTTTTTATATTTTTCTAAATCAATTTCTAAATGGTTTGTAATAATATTTGCATCTTCAACATTTGCAATTTTCGCAAACGCAACTTCTGAAAACTTACTTTCATCAATTAAGAAATATCCTTCGTTTGCTAATGTTAATGCCATTTGTTTTAGGAGCGCTTCTTCTGGATCTGGCGTTGTAAAGCCAAGCTGTTCATGTACACCATTTGCACCTAAAAAACATTTATCAAAGCGATACTTCTGCATACTTTCCTGTGCCATAGCACCGATTAAAGCTTTCGTCCTACTCTTCATCATTCCGCCTAGTAAATACGCACGAATATTATTTTCAACTAAAGCTTCAATATGCATAAGTCCATTCGTAACGACAGTAACATCTTTATTGATTAAAAATGGAATCATTTCAAATGTTGTACTCCCTGCATCTAAATAAATACAATCACCTTGTTCAACAACGCTAGCCGCATAATTAGCAATTTGTTGTTTTATTTGAATGTTTTTGGATGATTTTTCAACCATCGTTGGTTCTTGCCCTTTTCCTGTTAAAACAGCGGCACCACCATGAACTCTTTTTAATAACCTTTGCTTTTCCAATTGTGCTAAATCACGGCGAATTGTCGACTCAGAGCTTTCTGTTCTTTCAACTAATTGCTGTAATTTTACAACTTTCTGTTCTTTTACAAGTTGCAATATCATTTGATGACGTTCAGGAGTTAACATTTTATTCACCTCTTCTTTGATTACAGTATAATGAAAACGGTCACAAAAATCAACCACAAACAGTCAAAAATAATCACAAACATTCAAAAATAATCACAAACATTCATAAACGCTTATAAACAGCAAAAAAGAAACCTATTCGATCAAACAATCAAATAGGTTTCTTTTCTAAATTCACTTATAAAGAAGCTTTATATATACTTAGAACATCATCTTTATTTAATTTTTTAAAGTTACCAAATTCACCATACACCATCGCTTTATTAGCCATTATATCAATTTCATTTTCTCCAATACCGTAATCAGCTAATGTTGCTGGCGCTTCAATTGAAGTCCAAAATTGACGCAGTGCCTCAATTCCTTCTAACGCCACTTCTTTATCTGTTTTGCCATCTGTTTCTATATCAAATACACGAATAGCGAACTGTTTAAAACGACTTACATTTTCCTCTACAACATGTTTCATCCAGTTCGGGAATAAAATCGCAAGCCCACCTCCATGCGGTATATCATGAACAGCAGAAACTGCATGTTCAATATTATGAGTTGCCCAGTCACCTCTTACTCCCATCGCTAAAATGCCATTTAACGCCATCGTTCCGCAATATAAAATTGTTTCCCTATGCTCATAATTTTCTAAATCACTTAAAAGCTTAGGTGCTGTTTCAATGACTGTTCTTAAAACAGATTCACAATAACGGTCTTGTAGTTCTGTATTCGTTCCATGATGGAAATATTGTTCTAATACATGTGACATAATATCTACCATACCATAAATCGTTTGATCTCTCGGTACAGATGCAGTATGAACTGGATCTAAAATTGAAAACTGCGGGAATGTAACTGGGCTTCCCCATCCATACTTTTCATTCGTTTCCCAATTTGTAATTACCGAGCCTGCATTCATTTCAGAACCTGTCGCAGCAAGAGTAAGTACAGTGCCAAATGGTAATGCCTCACTAGCAAATGCTTTTTTCGTTACAATATCCCATACATCTCCATCATATTTGCTACCAGCAGCAATCGCTTTCGTACAGTCGATTACACTTCCTCCACCAACTGCTAAAATAAATTCAACTCCATTATCTTTACAAATTTGAATCCCTTTCTTTACAGTTGATACACGAGGATTCGGTTCAACACCCGTCAATTCAAATACTTCTGCATTAATATCCTTTAAAATAGAAATTACATTATCATAAATACCGTTTCTTTTAATACTGCCTCCTCCATATACGAGAAGAACCTTCTTACCAAACTGTGGAATTTCAGTTTTTAACTGTTCTAATTGATTTTTACCGAAAATAAGTTTCGTTGGATTACGAAATACAAAATTTTGCATATTTCTTTACCATCCCTTCTATATGAAAAGCAACTATACTTTTGTATACCATATTTTTTTCATTTCACAAAAAGATTTGCTTAACAAAAAAGCCCCAGCCTAAGGGCTGAGACTTTTATTGATAATAAGGTGAGATCATTAAGTAAACAATAACACCAGATAAACTTACATATAACCAAATTGGCATCGTCCAACGTACAATTTTACGGTGACGTGTTAATTGATTTGTAAAACCAAATACAAGTGCAAACAATGCAAGTGGTACAATAATTGCAGCAAGGATAATATGCGTAATTAAAATAATGAAGTACACATATTTAATGAACCCTTCTCCGCCAAAATGTGTTGCTGGCGCCAAGTAATGATACGATAAATAAGAAACACAAAATAGCAACGTCGTTGTAAATGCTGCGAGGATAAAACCACGGTGCATTTTCACATTCTTTTTAATAATAGAGTATAAAGCTGCTAATAAGAATACGAACGTAAAGCTATTAAAAATCGCATTTAACATTGGTAAAATTGTTACATCAAAATGTACTTCTCCTTCATAGCCAACAGGTCCAAAGAACAAAAATAAAATAATCGCATTTACAATTACAGAAAGCGTTATCACAATAGGAGCATAGCTTTTCTGATTTGTTGATTGATTCACCAAAATGGTCACTCCCTCTTCCTTCAAGTATGTATACATAACCTCACTATTTTAACATATTATTCACAGTGTAAATGTGACAATAGTTTGACACAGCAAGACAAGACAAAGAAAAAAATCCTTCTTAATAAAACTTCTTAAGAAGGATTTTATCGCTTTAGTATTCAAATAGCAACGCGATTAATTTTTGTTAAAAAATGTATCGCTATATGCTTGAAAAATTTCAGACACTTGATATCCCATTAATGAAATTGCTGTTAATGAAAAGAAACCAATCATAAGAAATCGAAACCACATATAAATCTCCTCCTTGTATTTAGCTTAAAAAACATTAGCTACCTTACAAGTTGCGTGGCACTCTTCATCATCACTTTCCTTCTTCTTTACAATTGCTGTTATAAATCGAATCATAAAGAATAGTACAAAAGGAAATTGTTCGTAATTCACATTGGCATAGTTTAGCAACGGCTCGCGCTGCACATCGAACGGAGATGAGAAGGAATAGAACATACCTTGCTCTTCCATATATACAATTACAATTTTCATGCAAAATACTATTCCTAGAAACGAAACAATATCTTGCCATTCTGTCGTATATAACAAGTTATACAGCTCTAATACGTACTCTTCCAACATCATCCCCCCTTCCTTTTTTACCATTCTGCTCGCCTTCGTATAAAAAGTCAAGAAAAAAGTTTATATTCGCTATGACAATAGTAATTACTTGTTTCTATGATTCTTTTATAGCAATGATTGGGTGTAACTCTCTTCTAAAACAAGAAATTAGAATCGAACAGATTCCTCATTTTTACTTTCGGAATTCAATACTGTACTATTTTTATTTCTATTAAAAATAAAATAAGAAATTATTATAAGAAGAGTAACAAGCATCGTTAATAGTGCCTGTGAACGTAAAGATTCAATTGCGATCATTGCAACTAAAACTGCTATAATCGCAGCAATTGTAACATATGTTACATATGGAAAAAGCCACATCTTCACTTTCAAATTTTGTTGTTCTGCTTTCCCCATTTTTTTACGTATCTTGAAATGTGAAATTGCTATAACGAGATAAACGAGTAATGCAATACCGCCAGATGCATTCACTAAAAATAAAAATACTTTATCTGGAGATATGTAACTAAAAACAACTCCAATGTAAGCAAAGAAAGTTCCAAATAAAACCGCCCGAACCGGAACACCACTACTATTCAATTTCAAAAATGCCTTTGGTGCATCTCCTCTTTCTGCCATTGAAAAAAGCATTCTTGAGTTCGTATATAAACCCGAATTTAAACAAGAAAGTACAGCTGTTAAAACGATAAAATTCATAATTTGTGCTGCCGCTGGTATCCCTATATGTTCCAATACCGCCACAAATGGGCTTTTTAGTATGTTCGCTGAATTCCACGGAAGGAGTGTAACAACTACAGCGATCGATCCAATGAAAAATACGAGAATACGCCAAATCACACTATTTGTTGCTGTTTTTACTGCTTTTACAGGTTCGGCAGACTCTCCAGCGGCTACAGCAACAATCTCAGATCCCATAAATGAAAATATAACGACGGTGATTCCAAGTAACACCGAACTTATACCATTTGGCATAAATCCTCCTTTCCCTACTAAATTCGAAGTGCCAGGTGCTTCCGTTCCTGGTACAAATCCTAAAATAACAGCAAGACCTAAGCAAAGGAACAAAACAATACTTATTACTTTAATAAATGAAAACCAATATTCAAATTCTCCAAATGATTTCACCGAGAAAACATTCGTCAACGTTAATAAAATCGTTAATATTAAGCTTAATAACCAGAGTGGGATTTCCGGAATCCAGTATTGAATAATACCAGCACCTGCTGTAGCTTCTATTGCAATAACAATTACCCAGAAAAACCAATATAGCCACCCAATTGTATAACCTGCCCATGGACCAATTGCTTCTCTTGCATATGTTGCAAATGAACCACTTGTCGGATTAATAGCTGCCATTTCCCCCAGCATTCTCATAACGAAAATAACTAGAAGCCCTGCTAATGCATATGAAACGATAGAACCAGGTCCTGCCGAATGCACAACCGCACCACTTCCAACAAACAAACCAGCTCCTATTACGCCACCAATTGAGATCATTGTAATGTGGCGTATTTTGAGGTCTTTCTTAAGATTTTTATCCAACTCTTGTACATCCCCTTCCAAACTAAATTTTGAAATTTATGTAAGAGTACTGTGCGAAAGATTTTGTCCTATACTTTAAAATATATCAAAATATTCTGAATTCAACAATTGCAATTCAATCTCCTTCAAAAATTATTTCATTAGGTTTAATACTTTCCCATACACAATTGTTGAGAAAATTATAGTCCTCTTACAAAAGAAAGAATTTTCAGATATCATTAAATAAACAAGATTATACATCTAGACAACTTTTTGTATAGGAGTGTTAATATGTTAAACAAGTTCAAATTTTTTTGTTGTATTTTAGTAATGTTCTTACTACTACCGCTATCCCCTTTCCAAACACAAGCAGCAAACAATTTAGGTTCAAAATTACTCGTTGGATACTGGCATAACTTCGATAACGGTACTGGCATTATTAAATTAAGAGACGTTTCACCAAAATGGGATGTAATCAATGTATCTTTCGGTGAAACTGGTGGTGATCGTTCCACTGTTGAATTTTCCCCTGTATATGGTACAGATGCAGAATTCAAATCAGATATTTCTTATTTAAAAAGTAAAGGAAAGAAAGTAGTTCTTTCAATAGGTGGACAAAATGGGGTCGTTTTACTCCCTGACAATGCCGCTAAGCAACGTTTTATTAATTCCATACAATCTCTGATTGATAAATATGATTTTGATGGAATAGATATTGACCTTGAATCGGGTATTTACTTAAACGGAAATGACACTAATTTCAAAAACCCAACTACTCCTCAAATCGTAAATCTTATATCAGCTATTCGAACAATCTCAGATCATTATGGTCCAGATTTTCTATTAAGCATGGCTCCTGAAACAGCTTATGTTCAAGGCGGTTATAGCGCATACGGAAGCATCTGGGGTGCATATTTACCAATTATTTATGGAGTGAAAGATAAACTAACATACATTCACGTTCAACACTACAATGCTGGTAGCGGGATTGGAATGGACGGTAATAACTACAATCAAGGTACTGCAGACTACGAAGTCGCTATGGCGGATATGCTCTTACATGGTTTTCCTGTAGGTGGTAATGCAAATAACATTTTCCCAGCTCTTCGTTCGGATCAAGTCATGATTGGACTTCCTGCAGCTCCAGCGGCCGCTCCAAGTGGCGGGTACATTTCTCCAACTGAAATGAAAAAAGCTTTAGATTATATCATTAAGGGCATTCCTTTCGGAGGAAAGTATAAACTTTCAAATCAGAGTGGCTATCCTGCATTCCGCGGCCTAATGTCTTGGTCTATTAATTGGGATGCAAAAAACAACTTTGAATTCTCTAATACTTACAGAACATATTTTGATAATCTTTCCTTGCAAAAATAATAAAAAACAACAATAGGTTATAGGGCCTATTGTTGTTTTTTATTTATGTAAATTACTTTTTCACTTCTACATGATGAAGAGATTCTTTTTCATCTCTTACATAACTATTCACAAGACTTAAAAGTAATTTACCACCAATTAACATTGCTTGTTCATCAAAATCAGCACGTAGCGCTATCGTCTTCCCAGGTCTTCCACCTTCAATTACGCCGATTACTCCTCTGCTCCCGATATTTGTTTTCACATCAATATGAAAACTTTTTAAGATTTCAGCTATTTTTCTCGGCGTTTCTATTTCTTGAAACGATAGCTCTGGATATTGATGAAAATCTCTTCGTCATGAAACTATTTGATTATATAAACTTTCCAATTCTTTATGCCATGTTTCTATCCTAGAAATTCCCCTTTCTTTATTTAACACTTTAAACAAAACTTACATAATATTCAGTATTTAACCATTAAAAAAAGAGAACTTTCTCTAAAAGTCCTCCTACTATTCTAGTCACTATTTTGCTTCAACACAAAAATTGAAAGTTCAGGTACACTCCAAAATCTAACAGGCATCCTAGTAGTCCCAATGCCACGATTTACATATAAATATAACGGCTTACTCTTCCCCTCTACTTCATACATACCTTCAACATAGTTCTCAGCTAGTTTGGTAGTAATTAACGGACCTACAAAAGGAATTTGGACTTGTCCTCCGTGACTATGTCCTGACAGTTGAAGATCAACTGGGTAACGATTGATTTTGGTTACAACATCCGGCTCATGTACTAATAACATGTTGAAATCATTTTGTTTCAAGTTTTTTAAAGTTGAATCTATTTGCGGCTTCCCTAATAGAAAATCATCCAAACCTGATATTGTAATATATTTGCCGTTTTCCACTTTAATTTTCTGCACTTCATTTACTAATACAGAAAAACCAGCTTCCTCCATATATTTTTTGTAAAATAAACTACCGCCCCCGCCCCTATCATGATTCCCAAACACAGCATATTTCCCTAAGGGAGCGTAAATTTTCTGCAAAATAGCCTTCGCTTCTTCTCTTTCCGCACTATAAGACCCAAATTTATCTATTAAATCTCCAGTAAAAACTACTATATCTGGATGTAATTCATTCATCTTCTCCACTAAATGTTCAAGTTGTTTCAGTGTAAACTCTGGTCCTAAATGTACATCTGAAAACTGTAATATTTTTTTATTATTAAATTCTTTAGGAATTGCAGAAGCTTCTATTTCATTCCACGTAACTGTTACTAATTTTCGTTCTATTTCTGTCGCATAATAATACAAACTTACTGGTATCATTAATATACTTATAAAAATAATAATAAATATCTTTACGATTGATTTTTTTCGTTCTTTTTTTACATGATTCGTATTCATGTTTTCACCTCTAGAAACACTTTAAATCCTTATTGTTACATTAATGTGACAACATGAACAATGTTATCAATATGTCGTTCCCTCTCTATTCACTTTGACAATTTTATACAGAAGTCATAACATATTTTTATAATACGTAGATTTTTGAATTTTTTCTATTCATTCCATCATTTTATTACGGAGGGGTTATTCATGTCTGTATTTACACCAGAAGAAATTACGAAACTTGCTGCGAATTCAGGAAGGAAAAAAGGTCATTTATCATTGCTCCCTATGCTAATTCTTGGTTTTTTTGGTGGTGCTTTTATCTCATTAGGGTATTTACTCGATATTCATGTTATTGGGACAATGCCAAAATATTGGGGATCATTTTCTAGTTTTCTAGGCGCTGCTGTATTCCCTATTGGTCTTATTCTCGTTATTCTTGCAGGCGGTGAACTAGTTACTGGTAACATGATGACAGTTTCTATGGCCTGGTTCCAAAAGAAAATTACTTTATTTTATTTCATACGAAATTTAGTTATTGTTACATTTAGCAATTTCATAGGAGCTGTATTCGTAGCCTATTTTTTCGGTCATATCGTCGGCTTAACTGAAGGAGCTTTTTTAGCGAAAACTATTTCTATCGCTCAAGCGAAACTACAAGATACACCATTGCAAGCATTTATTTCTGCAATCGGATGTAATTGGCTCGTTTGTTTAGCTGTTTGGCTCAGTATGGGAAGTAAAGAATTTATCGGAAAGATTATCGGTATTTGGTTCCCAGTTATGACTTTTGTTGCGATTGGATTTCAACACGTTGTAGCCAATATGTTTGTCATCCCAGCTGCGATTTTTGCCGGTCATTTCACTTGGGCTGAATATTTTCCAAACTTTATTTTTGTTTTCTTTGGAAATTTAGTAGGGGGTATGTTATTTGTAGCACTACCTTACTTCATATCTTATAATAAGAAACTACCTTCTCATCAAGAGAAGACTGAAATGAAGAACAAATCTCTATCCGCTTAAATGGAATGTCTATAAAGTGTCCTAAAAAATATTACAAATTTCATTTTTTTTGCGAATATATGTACGTACACTTGTTCTCGAATGTTTTATACGTTATAATAACAACTTAAATAGCATTATTTACATATGAGGTGAAAAACATGAACAAAACAGAATTAATTAAAAACGTAGCACAAAATGCTGAGATTTCTCAAAAAGAAGCTACTGTAGTTGTACAAACTGTAGTAGAATCAATCACTAACACTTTAGCTGCTGGTGAAAAAGTACAACTTATCGGATTCGGTACATTCGAAGTTCGCGAAAGAGCTGCTCGTACAGGCCGTAACCCACAAACTGGTGAAGAAATGCAAATCGCAGCTTCTAAAGTACCTGCTTTCAAAGCTGGTAAAGAACTAAAAGAAGCTGTAAAATAATGAAAAATATCCTTCTCATTTATGAGAAGGATATTTTTTTCATAACATAATTAATAAAAATCTGACCATTATGCTGTTTCTTTTGTTCTTTTATGCAAATAAAACCTTTACTTTTAAAAAAAGGTTTTGCGGTAATGCTCGCCTCTGTATATATCTCCCTATGCCCCAATTTCACTGCTTCTTTTTCTAACATCTGTAGTATGTATGAAGCGACTCTTTTCCCTTGATAATCTTTATGTGTAAATAAACGATCTACGTAATGATCATCGTTATAATCCCCAAATCCCAATATCACACCGTTATGATCCGCTACATAACTAATATTCTTCTCTAAAGACTTTAACCAGCTTTCTCTATCTAGTCGATTTGGTGCCCACGCCTGTAGCTGTAACTCATTATAATCTTTTGCATTAACCGTATGAACTGTCTCATAGAACAATTGTAATACTTGCTCTAAATCTTCTTTCTGAAATGTTCTAACTATAATATCTTTTAACATATATAAGTCTCCTTACCAAACTACCTCTTAACTTTTCTACTACATACGATTCCATATTTCTTCTTTATTATATCGTTTTAATTTCTATACGAACAAAAAAACAATACTTATTCAAAGTATTGTTTTTTAATTCTATTCAATTACTTTAATGTAGCTTTTTAAGACTTTAATTTAACTCTTTGTAATCTTAATGCATTTAATACAACGGATACAGAACTAAATGCCATCGCTGCTCCAGCAACCCAAGGTGCTAAGAAGCCTAATGCCGCGATTGGAATTCCTAACGCGTTATAAGCTAATGCCCAGAATAAATTTTGTTTAATATTTCTTATCGTCATTTTACTCATAAAGATCGCATCAGCAATACTATTTAAGTCACCGCGGATTAACGTAATATCTGCCGCTTCCATCGCTACATCCGTTCCTGTTCCAATTGCCATACCGATATCCGCCGTAGCAAGAGCAGGAGCATCATTTATTCCATCTCCAACCATTGCTACTTTCTTACCTTGTGCTTGGAGTTTTTTCACTTCTTCTGCTTTTCCTTCTGGCAATACTTCTGCAATTACGTGATCAATACCAACTTGCTTTGCAATCGCCTGAGCAGTTTGTGTATTATCTCCTGTAATCATCACAACGTCTAGACCCATTTTTTTCAGTCTTACGATAGCTGCTTTTGAAGTATCTTTCACAGTATCTGCAACGGCAACTATACCGGCATATTCTTTATCGATTGCAATAAGCATTGCTGTTTTTCCTTCTCGTTCTAGCGCTTCCATTGATTTAGAAACTTCTTCAATATCAATATTGAATTCCTTCATTAATCGACGTGTGCCAATTAATAATTGTTTTCCTTCTACAACTGATTCGATACCGAATCCTGGAATCGCTTCAAACGTTTCTGAACTTGGGATATCAATTTTCTTTTCTTTAATTCCTTCTACAATCGCTTCTGCAAGTGGATGTTCAGAATTTCTTTCTGCTGCCCCTACTAAACGTAGTATTTCTTCTTCACGGAATCCATCTGCTACAATTACATCTGTTAACACCGGCTTCCCGTTTGTCACAGTACCTGTTTTATCTAGAATAACTGTATCTAATCGGTGTGTTGCTTCTAAATGCTCCCCGCCCTTAAATAAAATACCATACTCAGCCGATCTTCCTGATCCTGCCATAATAGATGTAGGCGTTGCAAGCCCTAATGCACACGGACAAGCGATAACAAGTACGGCAATCATTTTCTCAAGTGCTCCGCCAAAATCACCAGGTGTAACAAATAGCATCCACACTGCAAATGTGATAATTGCAATCACAACTACAACTGGTACGAAAATACCTGAAATTTGATCTGCTACCCTTTGAATAGGAGCTTTTGAACCTTGAGCCTCTTCTACTACTTTAATAATTTGAGCTAATGCAGTATCTCTGCCTACCTTAGTGGCTTTCACTTTTAAAAACCCATTTTTATTTATTGTAGAACCGATTACTCCATCTCCAATTGTTTTATCAACCGGAATACTTTCGCCTGTTAACATCGATTCATCTATCGCTGACTTTCCTTCTACAATTTCCCCATCTACTGGGATTTTTTCACCAGGCTTTACATAGACGATATCATCAGCTACTACTTCTTCAATCAAAATTTTTATTTCTGTTCCATCTCGCACAACTGTAGCTGTCTTCGCTTGTAAACCCATCAATTTTTTAATCGCTTCTGATGAGCGCCCTTTTGCTTTCGCTTCAAATAATTTACCTAAAATAATTAATGTAATAAGTACCGCACTCGTTTCAAAATATAAATCTGTCATATGTTCCGAAGAACCAATAGATTGAATACTTAAATATACACTATAGAAATAGGCGGCCGACGTTCCAAGCGCCACGAGAACATCCATATTAGCACTTTTATTGCGTAACGCTTTATAAGCCCCAACATAAAACTGTCCACCAATGATAAATTGAACAGGAGTTGCAAGTGTTAGTTGCACCCAAGGGTTCATTAACATATCTGGTAAATAAATAAACGAAGTAAATGAGAAATGACTAACCATTGCCCACAATAATGGGAAAGATAAAATAAACGAAATAATAAACTTCTTCTTTTGTCGCTCAATTTCTTGTAATCGATGATCAGTTGATGCATCTTGATCATCTGGTTTCACTTCTAATTTATATCCTAGCTTCGTAATCACGCTCTTCATTTCATTTACATTAACTTCATCAGGATTAAAGTCTACTGTGGCTGATTCTAAAGCAAAATTTACTGTCGCCTTGTTCACACCATCTAACTTATTTAAACGCTTTTCAACTCTATTTGCACATGCTGCACATGTCATTCCTGAAACAGTAAATTCAGCTTTATCACTTACAATTCCATATCCTAACGATTCAACTTTTTCTTTAAATTGTTGCGGATTTGTTTTAGTTGGATCGTACATTATTTTTGTTTTTTCAAGCGCAAAATTTACATTTGCCTCATGAACACCTTCTACTTTTTTTAGACCTTTTTCAATTCTATTTGCACATGCCGCACATGTCATTCCTGATATTTGAAGATTGGCCTCTTTTTTTTCATTCATGTCTCTCACCTCTATATACCCTTATGAGGTATAATTATTAGCAAAATAAATCGTACTTCATTTAAAGTACGATTTATCTCCATATCTAAAAATAATTATTGAACATCGTATCCTTGATCTTCGATTACAGCAACGATATCTTTTAATGTTACAGCAGACGAATCGATAGTAACTTCAACAGTTCCTTCTGCTAATTGAACCTTCACTTGTTCAACACCGTTTAGCTCTTTCACACTGCTTTCGATAGCATTTACACAATGTCCACAAGACATACCTTCAACTTGTAATGTTAACTGTTCCATTTAAAATCCTCCTCTTGTTTATTCATTGTTTGTTAATCACAATTACATCTTACCATACCCCCCTAAGGTAATCAATGGTTTTATATCATGATTTTTCAATTATTTTCTAAAAGTTTATTTTACACACACTTTTTCACTACAATACACCAAAATCCAATATAAGGGTAAACAAAAAAACAAGCCAGTTAAATACTAGCTTGTTTTTACGCTTTTGAAAAACGTTCAAATACTGTCATTAATTCTTCAATTGCTTCGTCACCATTTCCATTTTTAATAGCTCCTGAAACACAATGACTCGTATGATTTTTGAGAACGCCCATTCCTACTTTTTTCATCGCTGCATTAATCGCTGAAATTTGCACTAAAATATCCACGCAATAACGATCATTTTCAATCATATTTTGAATACCGCGAACCTGTCCTTCAATTCTCTTTAATCTATTTATAATCTGTTCTTTTTCTTTTTCTGATCTATGTGTTACTGCTTCATTCTCTTTATGATCCATATTATCACCTTCTTAAAGTTTCTCTTCATCCAATAAAACAATTGTTTTTATGAGTATACCAATTATAGCATTAAATATCTACGCATGATACCCCATAAGAGTATATTTACACTTTATGCCTATTCTTAACAACTTATTAGCTTCTCAGCCTCAATTATCATGATACCCTTTCCTTTTTTCAAAAAAATAATAAGAGGGGATTATCCATCCCCTCTTATTATTCATCCATAAATACAAAAGTCTCAATTTATACGTGTATAAATTGAGACTTTTTTCCTTCTATATATAATTATTGCTGATCACATACTTTTTCATCATTCACTACTGAAGTTCCTTCCACGGTTACCGTATGAAAACAGTCATTTACACGAACTGTCACAACATTATCTTGCCGATCAATAACATGATATTCATTAAAATTTTTATTCAGAGCACTGCGAATTTGTTCTCCTTCATAAATTGGAATTCCATGTGATAAAACCCAAATAAGCCCAGCTATAGCAAGAATAGTTTTCATACGATCTACCTCCTTGAAAATATAGTGAACTTTTAATCCATGCTTTTGCAGCTCTACGAATCATGATTGGAATGAACTAAGCTTTTTTGGAAATAAGTTCATTTCGTCTATTTTATGTTTATGCTAATTGTGACCGAATTGTGACAACTTTTTGTCTCTTTAGACGAAAAGTTGAAACAAAACGTTCAAAAAGGACAATTCTACATATCAAAAAAGGTTATGGAACGTTTCATCCATAACCTTTTTAAGTCCAATCCTACAACTCATCCACCGTACTTCATGTGATCTTTGTAGAGTTGTTTTATTTTCATTCATTGACATCAAAGCAAAACTTCGAAAATACTTCCCACACAAGTTCATTTCTGCTACTTACCCCAGTCTTTTCAAAAATGGATTTTAAATGATCTTGTACCGTGTATATAGATATACAAAGTTCTTGGGCTAATTCCTTTGTCGACATACCTGTAAGAATTTTACGTATTACTTGCTTCTCACGTATTGTAAAACTATAAGCTTCCATAATAAGTGGAAAAATCTCTTCCGGTCTTGCTCTTTCGAATAGAACAATATAACCACCTTGAAAACTACTTGTACGTTCTAACTTACTAGCCCGAATGATTAAAAAATGGCCATAGGCTAAAGGTAGACAAACGTTTTCTTCTCTATTCATACACCCTACATTATACTCGTTAGCCTTTACTTTCGAACAAACCGCACGTATTGGCCTTGGTATTTCTTTTATATTTAACTGTTCATGCTTTCTAAGATTTGAAAGCCACTCGCTGCCACCTTGATTCCAATATAATACACTAAAATCCTCACTTACTATAATCGTACCTGTGCCTATCACCTTCTCTTCTGAAAAAGGTATAGAAACTGTCTTCTTTAAAGCCTCTCCAGCGATTGGGACTATCGTTGCTAAGTACTTACAATCATCGATATGAAAAGCGGGACTTATACTTCCTCGAAATAAACTAAGATGGCCATAACATTTCCCCTTACTCATACAAACGCCCCTTAATTCATCTCCAAAACTTGCTGGTTTTAAAATATTTCGGTATCTAGAGCTTTTCTTTTGTTCACCATTTGTCGCCATACTTAGAGAAGCAACATGAGGAGAGTGTTCTGTTAAACATTTAAATTTATTAAAATCATCTTCTAAAAATTCATTCATAAACAATTGTGGATGAATCTTTTCAACACTCTCATCGGTAAATGCCCCAGTAGATAAAAAAGAAATTGGGTCTATAGTTGTAAAACAAGCGGCGTCAAAATCAATAACTTTACGTATCAAGTGGAGAAATGACTCTTGAAATGATCTTATAGAACTTATATGATTCGCTACCATTTTAATTTCTTTCATTGTTTTTTCATGCATCCTCTTCCCCCCAGATTTACGGGATTGTTCCCCTTCATAATTTCATTTCATAATAAACCTATAAAACACATACTTAGGAGGTTAAAAATGAATTGGAATGATACTACCGTAAATTCATATGAACAAAGAATTCCATGTAAAATCCCAGGCTACTACCACCTATATGAAATGATGAACCATTTTTTATTTACTACACTCCCTATAAAAAACATGAATCCAAATTTACTAGTTATAGGTGCTGGTGGCGGACAAGAAATTCTCTCAATAGGCAAACAAAATAACAATTTATCTTTTACAGGGGTCGATCCATCTGAAAGCATGCTACAGTTAGCTAAAAAAAGAATTAAAAACGAAGGCATACAAAACCATGTTCATCTTGTACATGGAACTATCCATACATTATTACCAAATCAGTTATTTGACGCTGCCACCTGTATGCTTGTCCTGCACTTCATTCCAACTAATAAGGAGAAAAAAGAACTTATTAATGATATTAGTAGTCGCCTAAAGCCTGGTGCGCCATTCTTTCTCTCTTCAATAAATGGTGTACCCCATACAAGTATGTTTTCTACACAATTACATGCTTGGCGCAACCATATGATGCAAAATCAAATTCCATTAGAAGATTGGGACCGATTTGAAAATTCTTTTGAAACAGAAATATTTCCTATTTCCGAAGCTAATTTATTAACCATTATGGAGGAATGTGGCTTTACTCAAATGACTCGCTTTTTCACTAGTTTTTTAATTGATGGATACGTTGCCTTTAAACAATAAGGAAAAAAGGTAAGCAATTGCTTACCTTTTTTCCTATACGTAACTAATAAATCTCAATCCTTTACTTAAAGACGTCGGCACAACAGATGCATGATTCTCCCCTTCAGCTTCATAAAACTTAAATTTAAGTTTATCGTGGTTTACTTGGAGAAGGCGCTCTGATAATTCATTTGCACCTACAACCATATGCTCTCGTTCTAGTGACCCAACTGTAAGGAACACTCCTGTTTCAAACTTAGCATTGTTTAATTCATGTATAAGGTTCTCTTCTTTTTCAAGTACAGATTTATTATTCCACCATATAGATGGACTACTAATAAAATAATTTTGAAAAGCATTTAAGTTTGTAAATAGTATATGGAGAGCAAATAGTCCACCTAAAGAATGCCCAAATAACGTTTGCTTACCTTTATCAATCTCAAAATTCTTTTCAATTTGTGGTTTCAGTTCTTCTTCAATAAAAGTAAAGAAATTATGTGCTCCTCCTGTTTTAGGCCACGGTTTACCATCTGGTTTTAAAGGAGCATCTTTTGAAATTACGCTAGGCGTAAAATCATAGCATCTTTCTTCCCCTGAAAATGCGCCTTCAATTGGATAACCCACTCCTACTATAACAGCTGGTGAAACACCGGTTTTTTCCGCTCTTACTGATTGTATTTTAACTGCTTCATGAAATGTTTGAAAAAAGGCATTGCCATCTAATACGTAAATGACAGGATATCCTGAATCCGGTGCTGGTTGCCTCGGCTTTGAAATATGAATTTGATATTCTTTACCTTTTAATTTTGAATACATTTTCCACTGCTCTGTATTAGATGTTATAATCTGCTGTTTTTCAACTGTAGTATTCACCCTATCCCCCCCTTTTTAACTTGTTACATATATTTCGATTTTTTCTTCTTGAGATACAACGCTATCATAACCGAAACAAACAGGAGCCCCGTTATACGGATCAATCATGACACGCGCATCAATATGAAATACTTCTTTTAACACTTCATTTGTAATGATTTCTTCTGGGCTACCAGTTATAACAATTTCTCCTTCCTTCATTGCAATAATTTCATCTGAAAACCTTGCTGCATGATTAATATCATGTAATACCATAACAACCGTACAATTATGTTCTTTATTTAACTTCTCCACAATTTGTAATACATCTAATTGATGAGACATATCAAGGTATGTAGTTGGCTCATCTAATAGCAACACTTCTGTCTCTTGTGCTAATGCCATCGCTAGCCATACCTTTTGTCTTTGACCGCCCGATAAATTTGCAATTTGTCTCGTCCGAAATTCAGAAGTTTTCGTTATATCTAATGCCCAATCAATCATTTCTTTATCTTTTGTCGTTAACTTATTTACGTTATTTCGATGTGGATAGCGTCCATAAGAAATTAATTCTTCCACTTTAAGTTCACCTGGTGCAATTGGCGTTTGCGGGAGTAAAGCTAACTGCTTCGCAATTTCTTTCGTTGGAATTGTATGTAAATCTTGCCCTTGCAAATATACTTTTCCGCTTTTTTGTTTTAAAATTCTTCCCATTGTTTTTAACAATGTCGATTTACCGCAACCGTTTGGACCTATAATTGTCGTTACTTTTCCTTCTTGTATTTCCACATTTAAATCGCGAAACACTGTAAGCTTTTCATAACTTGTTTCTAAATTTTTTGCACTTAAAATACTCACTTTTATTCCTCCTCTTACGCTTTCGCCTTATAAAGTAAATATAAGAAATACGGTACACCGACAATAGAAATAACGATTCCAACTGGTAGCTCTACAGGTGTGAAAACTGTTTTCGCAATAAAGTCTGAAGCAATTACAAGAAACATTCCTATTACGCCGCACGTAGGAATTATATACTTATGTTGAATACCGACAAGTCTTTTCGCTATATGCGGTGCCATTAGTCCAATAAAACCGATACTCCCTGAAACAGCAACACATGCGCTCACAAGTCCGATACTACTTAACAGTAAAATCGATTTCTCTCTTTCTACTGAAACACCTAAACTTGTAATACTCGTTTCTTCCAATTGAAATAAATCTAATAAATAAGCTTTCTTTTGTATAAGCGGAATTAAGATAATAAGCCATGGTAACATAGCCACAATATACTTCCAGTTTGCACTATATATACTTCCAGACACCCACACTGCAGCCATCTCGAAATCGGTTGACTTCATTTTGAGTGATAAATACATAGAGAATGCTCCAAACCCTGAACCGATTGCAATCCCTGTTAATAACAGTCGTTGCGAATCTAACTTACCGTTTTTCCAAGAAAACAAATAAATGATTAGCGCTGCACCTAATCCACCTATTAAACCAAACATAGGCATCATCATTATAGAAATCCAATCTGTGCTCTTTAGTTGCCCTTGAAAGAAAAACATAAAAATAACGATGGCTGTTCCTGCTCCGGCGTTTACGCCTAAAATACCTGGGTCTGCCAATCCATTTCTTGTAATCCCTTGAATAACGGCACCCGCAACACCAAGGCCTAATCCTACTAATCCAGCAATTACAATACGCGGAAGGCGAAACTCAAAAATAACTAAATCATGTTCTGGTACTGGATCAATTCTAAAAAGTGTTTTAAATACATCTGTAATCGTAATATCAAACGTACCATTCGTTAAACTAATGTAAATGGCACATAGTATTAAAAATACAATAATCCCCATCGTCATTCCAAAACGTTGACTTGAACTTTTAAGCATGTCTCTCTCCTCCTCTTGTACGAATTAAATAAAGGAAGAAAGGAATTCCAATTAAAGATGTTACGACTCCAATTGGCGTTTCAAATGGATAATTTACAAATCTACTTAAAACATCACATAACGCTAAGAAAACGCCACCAATAACGCCTGCACATGGCAAAATCCACTTATAATCTACCCCAATTATAAAGCGAGTAATGTGCGGAATAATTAAACCTACAAAACCAACTTTCCCCACTAAAGCAACTGCTGTTCCTGTTAAAAAGATAACTGATAAAATTGCCATCGCTTTAACTAGTTTTGTACGCTGCCCTAAATTAATAGAAACCTCTTCGCCTAATGAAAGAATGGTAATAGATTTTGATATTAACAGCGCTAAAATTATTCCAATTATCCCAAACGGTATCGTGATTTTAATGATATTAGGATCTACTTGATCTAATTTTGCATTAAACCAAAAACTAACATTTTGAGAAATTTGAAAATATGAAGCCATTGCAGCCGATACACTGCTTAAAAATGTTCCAATAACTGTCCCTATAATCGCTAACCTAACTGGTGATAAGCCATTTTGAAGGAGCGAACCAAAACCAAACACGATACCGGCTCCTAGTGCAGAACCAATCATTGAACATAAAACCATACCAATTGATGACATTCCCGGAAGAAAGATCATACAAAGTGTAATAACAAAGGCAGCGCCATCCGTCACACCCATAATAGAAGGGGATGCAAGATAGTTTCTTGTCATCCCCTGCATAAGTGCTCCTGATATGGCTAGAAATGCTCCGACTAAAAGAGCTGCAACTACCCTTGGTAAACGTGAAGTAATAATAATATTATGATTTACATCGCTTGAATCAAAATGAAATAATGCGTTCCACACTGTTTCAGCATCAATACTTTTCGCCCCATACAAAATCGAAAGTATAACTGTAAATAAGATGAGTATGGGTGCTATACATAATATGGTTACTGGTACTGCATTTGTTTTCTGCATATCATTCAACGCACCTTACTTATTGTATTATTTAGATAAATTTTTCACTGCTTCTTTTAAGAATGCTGTTTTACTCCAAGCAGTACCACCTTGTGCCATTGGATCTACAACATTTACAAATACTTTCTTTTCCTTCGCAGCATTCATACTTTGCCAAATTGGATTACTTTCAATTTCTTCTAACACTTTCGGGTTTTTATTTTCACTTGCCTCATATTGTAAGAAAATATAATCTGGGTTAAGTTCAGCAAGTTTTTCAAATGAAATTTTCTCTTGTGCTTTTACAGTTTTCAATTGTTCTGGAGCAGTTAGTCCAAGATCTTTATAAATTACAGGGTTGAAGTATACTCCATCTGGATATAAGAATAATTCGTTTGCTCTTAATCTAATGACAAGTACTTTTTTATCTTTTAACTTATCTCCTAGTTTTGCTTTTGCTTTTTCAGCGTCCGAATTGTAGTCTTTAATAATTTTTTCTGCTTTATCTTTTTTACCAGTTAATTCTCCCATTAACTTTAAGTTATCTTCCCAATTTGTTGAAACGTGTGATACCGGGAATGTAGGAGCTACTTTCGTAAACTTTTCAGCTGTTTCTGCTGGGAATTTCGTACTCGATGTAATAACATCTGGTTTTAATTGTAGTAATGTTTCGAAATTTGGTTGCATTTTCTCACCAACAGATTTCGCACCTTCTAACTCTTTTTCAAGGTATTTTGGTAATTTACCACCTACAGTAATGGCACCAACTGGTTTAATTCCAAGTACCGCCGCATCTTCCATTGACTCTAAACTAGCTGTCGCAATTTTATCTACTTTTGCTGGCACTGTATATTCTTTACCTAAATATGTAATTTTTCGTTTTTCATCTTTTTTCGTTTCCGTAGCTTTTGTCTGTTGTTTTTGCTCGCCTGAAGTTTTATCCGCACTATTACATGCCGCTAAACCTACACTTAAAACTGTAACCATCCCTAAAGTAAATAATTTCTTGTTCATCTTTATATGTCTCCTCTCGAATTTTCAAACTATATTCTCAATAAAATTTAACTATATGAACCTTGTCTCAAATATATATTTCATTAGATTAATAATTTTATCCAGAACTCATTCACGTTCACTTCCCCTAGACTATAATTCTTTTACACCTTCATCACTTGATAACCGTTTCTACTGATAATGATTATCGTTACTAAGTATATATTTAATATGAAATTATTTCAAGAATGATTTGAAAAATTTTAACAAACTGAATTAAAAAAAGAAGTATCCGCCTGATTTTAGGGAGATACTTCTTTTTTTAGAAATTTATATGTAATTCAACTGGACAATGGTCTGATCCCATTACTTCACTATTAATTTTCGCTTCTGTTATTTGGTCTTTCATTCTTTCCGAAACAACAAAATAATCTAAACGCCATCCGATATTTTTCGCTCTCGCGCCCATACGATACGACCACCACGAGTATGCACCTTCTTGATCAGAATAAAGGTAACGATACGTATCAATAAATCCTTCTTCTAAAATACATGTAAATTTCTCTCGTTCCTCATCGGAGAATCCAGGGTTTTTACGATTACTTTTTGGATTTTTCAAATCGATTTCTTTATGAGCAACATTTAGGTCTCCACAAAAAATAACTGGTTTTTTCTCATCTAATCGTTTGATATAGGATCTGAAATCATCTTCCCATTTCATTCTGTAATCTAATCGTTCTAATCCACGTTTTGAATTTGGTGTATATAACGTGATCATGTAAAAATCTTCGAATTCTAATGTAATAAGTCGCCCTTCTTGATCATGCTCTTCAATTTCTAAGCCGTATGTAACAGAAAGCGGTTCTTTTTTTGTAAAAATAGCCGTTCCCGAATACCCTTTTTTCACAGCGTAATTCCAGTATGTATAATATCCCTCTAGATTTAAATCAATTTGGCCACTTTGCAATTTAATCTCTTGCAGACAAAATATATCTGCATTAGATTCTTCGAGATATTCTAAAAATCCACCCTTTGCAATAACTGCACGTAAACCATTTACATTCCATGAAATTAACTTCACTTATAGTCCTCCTCTTGATGTTCACTTTCAAAGTTCATGCTATCACAAAATAGAAAAACAATCATATGTTCATCTTTGTAATCTTGCTCTTACATTTGTAAATACGTACATACGCACTTTATTCAGGTTATACTACTTTCAGAGGTGATGTTTTTGCACAATGAAGGGTTAACATTAACGAGTGAGTATTGGCATGCAATTATTCATAATGATTCTTCCTATGATAGCAAATTCTTTTATGCTGTGAAATCAACTGGAATCTTTTGCAGGCCATCATGCAAATCAAGAATACCGAATAGAAACAATGTACGAATTTTTCATCATGCAGAACAAGCATTAAGTGAAAACTTTCGCCCGTGCAAACGTTGTAAGCCAAACGGGATCACTTTACCTAATGAAGAGTGGGTAGAACAAATTAAAGACTATATCGAAAAGCATTATGACGAATCCTTAACTCTCGACATGCTTGCGGAAATGTGTCATGGTAGCCCTTTTCATTTACAGCGTACTTTCAAAAGAATAATAGGGCTAACTCCTATAGAATATATACAACAATTCAGGGTTCTTAAAGCAACCGAATACCTTTTACACACAAATCAATCTATTAAAGAAATTAGTACTGCTGTCGGGATAGAAAACCCAGAGTATTTCGCAACTTTATTTAAAAAGAAAACCGGATTTACTCCTACTGAATATCGAAAAAAGAACGAAATGAAAGAGGGATACGATAATGAATTCCTACAAAAATAATTATATATATTGGACGCTACTTACACATAAAAATTGGCGATTTCATATTGCTGCAACTGAAAATGGACTATGTTTCATTGGATCACAAGACGAAAACTTTGAAGAATTAAATATATGGGCTAGAAAAAAACTGCCCCAACATATATTGATCCATAGTCCAGATTACTTGCAAATATATACGAAAGAAATTATCGAATATTTAGAAAGCAAGCGAGAAACTTTTACATTCCCTATCGATGCTTATGGAACTAATTTTCAATCATCTGTTTGGAATGCGGTACGTGAAATTCCTTATGGAAAGACCTATTCTTATACAGAAATTGCTGAAAGAATTCAAAAACCTAAAGCTGTGCGCGCCGTTGCTTCTGCTATTGCTGCTAACCCTCTTCTTATTACCATTCCTTGTCACCGCGTTATTGGGAAGAATGGGAAACTAACCGGATTTAGGGGTGGATTAGAAATGAAGAAAAAATTGCTTACATTAGAAAAGTTGCAGGTGGAATTCATACGACAGCAGAATATAATAGCGCATTATCTATAGCAGTTCCAAAAGAATTTTGTTTCCAAGAAAATTTACGTTATCTATCACGTTCTAACAATGAATGTATGTTCCATATTGAAGATAACAAAATTTATAAAGTTATCCCTGTTCAAGATATAAATCCTTTAGTTGAAATTAGTGTGAATACAGATGGCAATATTCAAATACTTTGTTTAGAAGAATCATTCACATCTGAAAAATCGATACGTGAAGCTGTAGCTAACTATGTAAAAGAATGGTTTGATTTAACTACTGATTTAGCCCCCTTTTATACATTAGCTAAACATGATTTACTCCTTCAAGGACCAATTGAACAATATTATGGCCTTCGTACTTTAGGTATTCCAGACTTATTTGAGGCACTTTCCTGGGGAATTATCGGTCAACAAATTAACCTAACATATGCTTATACGCTAAAAAGAAGATTAGTTGAGCAATTTGGAAGTTATGTAGAATGGGACGGTAGAAAGCATTGGATATTCCCATCACCTGAAACAATTGCAAATCTACATGTAGAAGATCTCCAACAATTAAAAATGACGACTAGAAAATGTGAATATTTAATCGGTATTGCGAAGCTTATCACAGAGGGAAAACTATCAAAAGAGGATTTACTGCAAACACAAGATGTAAAGGTTGCTGAGAAACAATTAACCGCTATCCATGGTATAGGCCCATGGACTGCCAACTATGTTTTAATGCGTTGTTTAAGATTTCCTTCAGCTTTTCCAATTGATGATGTTGGTCTGCATAATGCAATTAAATTTATAACAGGTTCCGAAAATAAACCGACTAAAAATGAAATAAAAGATTTCGCGGCAAACTGGGCTAATTGGGAGTCTTATGCGACTTTTTATTTATGGCGAGTACTATATTAAAAGAACCAAGTAGCACATTCGTACTACTTGGTTCTTTTTTAAGCTTGCTCCTCAAAACGTCTTGCAATTTCTACAATAACTTGAACGGCTTTTTCCATATTATCTACCGAAACATACTCAAATTTACCGTGATAGTTTTCGCCACCAGTGAAAATATTCGGCGTCGGTAATCCCATATATGATAATTGTGATCCATCTGTGCCTCCGCGAATCGGATGAATATTTGGTTCAATGTCTAAACTTTTCATTGCTTCATATGCAATATCAACAATTTCTCTTACCGGTTCAATTTTTTCAAGCATGTTATAGTATTGATCATTCATTTCTAAGACGACTGCATCTTCACCATACTTTTTTTGCATATTCTTCACAATATTTTTAACGTTATTTTTACGTGCCTCAAAATTTTCACGATCAAAGTCTCGAACAATATAATACGCTTTACTTTGCTCAACATCACCATTTAAAGAAAGTAAATGATAGAATCCTTCATAGCCTTCTGTATATTCTGGCGCCTCTTCTACTGGTAAATGCCCATTAAACTCCATAGCCAGTTTAGTTGCATTGCGCATTTTATTTTTCGCTGTTCCAGGATGTGTATTCGTTCCGTTAAACGTTAACTTAGCACCTGCAGCATTAAAACTTTCATACTCTAAACCACCTAATGGACCTCCATCCATCGTATAAGCGAATGATGCACCAAACGCTTCTACATCAAAATGCGCTGGCCCACGACCAATTTCTTCATCCGGTGTAAATGCTACTCTTATTTTCCCGTGCTTAATTTGCGGATTATGTATTAAATGGTTCATTGCAACCATAATTTCTGTAAGACCAGCTTTATCATCTGCTCCTAGAAGTGTTGTACCATCAGTTGTAATAATGGTATGCCCTTTATATGATGGTAATTCCGGGAACTGCTCTGGTGTTAACACAACATTTAGCTCTTCATTTAACGTAATTGCATTACCATCAAAATTTTCATGAATTTGTGGCTTGACGTTTTTCCCTGTAAAGTCTGTTGCCGTATCTAAATGAGCTAAAAATCCGATTACAGGAACATCCTTGTCCGTATTAGCTGGAAGTGTTGCCATTACATAGCCATTATCATCCATCATTACTTCTGTTAACCCAATTTCTTTTAGCTCTTCCACTAATAACTTACCAAACTCAATTTGTCCTGGTGTTGTTGGTACTGTATGGCTTTCTTCATTTGATTGCGTATCAATTTTTACATATCTCGTAAATCTTTCAATAAGTTCTTGTTTCAAGTTCATTCACTCCCTTTTACGTTTCTCTCTCCATTATAATCCTTAAAACGAAATATTTTAACTTTTTTGACTGTGAAGATACATATTTCATTTACATTGTTAACATTTTTAAACGAATGATAAAAAGACATAATATTTGTACATTAAAACCGTAACAGGTAACATACATAATTATAAAATATGGGAGGTTTTAAAGATGAGGCTAACTCTCTTTCGCTATTTTCTTTTTTTCTTAGGATTAATTTTCTTTGGCCTTGGAAATGCTCTTGCGGTCAAAGTTAAATTTCTAGGCTTGCACCCTTGGGAAGTTTTAAATATGGCTCTCTACCAAAAGTTTGGATGGACCATTGGTACGTGGAGTGTCATATGTGGGTTATGTCTCGTTCTAATATCTTTACTAGTAGATCGAAAATATATAAATGTCGGTACATTTTTGAATGCACTACTTATCGGTCCCATTATGGACTTTTTCTTACAATCAAACATGCTTCCAGACGCTAGTAATTATTTATGGATAAACTTACTCATTTTATTTTCTGGTATTGCCATTACAGGTATCGGGGGAGGGATGTACGTTGCAGCTGGGATTGGCGCTGGCCCTCGTGATGGATTCATGCTTACTATTTCCGACAAAACAGGACTTTCTATTAGCCATGCTAGAATCATAGTAGAATGTATTGTACTAGTTGTTGGATTTATGCTAGGCGGTCCTGTTTTCATCGTAACTTTTCTGTACACCTTTATTCAAAGTCCAATCTTTCAGCAATCATTTAAGATGTTTCAAACACTTTTACATACTTTACATAACAAAAAGAAAATTAGTGAACATATTTAAAGTACTGCTTAATGCAAATAAATTCACCCTATTTACGACTCCCGCCGCAAATAGGGTGTTTCTGTTTTTATCTCGCAATTTAAGAATATATAATACTACTCATTCACAATAAAAGTATATACATCATCATAAATACAACCATTTACTTTAATCACATACTTCCCAGGTTTATTAAAACTAATTGTGTATTTATTTAACTGAATTGCTTCTTTATCTCCAGAAAGAATATCAATACTTCTGCCACTTAATACATACAATTCATTTAGATCCATCGTTACATCAATTGTATTGAAATTTTCCACTTTCACTTGCTGTGCTTCCGCAACGCTTACACTTGGTTCTAAAAACAGTAGTCCACTTAATCCAATCGTCCCCGCTAAAGCAACTCCCGCAAACTTTTTAATCTGTTTCATTACAATGACCTCCTTATAGATTTTGCGTAAAGGTGATGTCCCCCTTACACCACAAAGCCTATATGTAATGAAATGAAAAGTAAACGGGGACTGTAAGACAAAATTCTACATCTTTTTCTCCTATTGAATATAAATCCAACGTTTGGAGTTTTGACACATTTAAAATTGTTTCCCTAAACCAATTCCCCCATAATTTATTCAAATACTGAATAATTACTTATTGATTTAACATTCTAAAAATAGTTGATAAAGATGCTTTCTATTCAAAAAAAAGACTTTGCTATAAAAGTAACTTTTACAACAAAATCCATGCAACTAATTTTATTCCGCTTTCCATAATCTCTCTACATTCATTAATTGTTCTTCTTTAAACTCCATCTTATATATATCCGGTTTTGACGTATTCATTAAAAATTCAAAACCATATTGTTTATCAAAATAGTTCATCATTAATGTCATGACAAGCCCATGTGTACCAATTACAATTTTGCGTCCTTGAAAATCTATTAAGATTTCTTTTAATACTTTCACTACTCTTCTCTGGCAATCTGCATATGACTCTCCTTCCGTTCGTGAAAAGTCCGGATTAGAGAACATCTTCTGTACAAGTGGATACACCTCTTTGTCTGATATAACCTGACCCTCACTTGAAAACATACACTCTTTAAGATTTTCATATACTACTATTTCTTTTTCATGGAAATTAGCTGACTCCTCTATCGTTAACATAGCCCGATTATAGGGACTGGAAATAAAAGTATCAATTTTCTCCGCTTTTAATATGTCAGTTACTCTACGGGCATCCATACGTCCCTTCTCAGTTAACCCGCGCATTCTTTCATTTCCTTCTAGTTTTGGTGATTCACCATGTCTAACCATATAAATATATGTGCTCATAATTTCTCCTTAAAATTGTTTATTAGTTAATACATCACGTTCATTTATCCCATTTCAACACTTAAGTGTAATACTAAAATACTTTATAAAATGTGCTGATTTGTTCGTCTAATCCATTCTCCTACTAAACTCTCAAATAATTCAGGCTGCTCAATTTGCAAATTATGCCCTGCCATATCTAACACTGCTAATGTTGCCCTGGGATATTCTTCAATAATTTCTATAATATTTTGATAACCTACTGATATATCTTGTCTTCCAGTCAGTAAAAGAACGGGCTTTTCATATTTTTCACGCTGAAAATCCATAGTAAGAGAGTAATTCTTTTGCAACCTTTCAATAAATTCATAATTAGCAACATCTAACCCAGGCTTAATTTCTTCTTTAAATCGCGTATATGTATATTCATTTGCTATTACAGCTAACTCACAAAATTTCTCTCTTTCCGTGGAAGTAAGCGTATTTAAAAATTCCTCATCTTGTACAATTACCTGTTTATCTGGAAGAATCCTTTTTTCTGGCTCCGCTACAACAACAGGACATACTAATAGTAATCCGCTAACTCTCTCAAACATCTTTGTAAGTATACCTTTGGCTAAATAGCCTCCATATGATTCTCCTACCAATAAAAATTTTTCAGTAGAAATGATTTCCTCAATAAATGTGATAAGCACTTCTACTATACGATCTGAACTATTTATCCAATTTGGAGCGTTCGATTTCCCCATACCAGGTAAATCAATATATATTCGCTTATAACCTTCATATTTCTGAAATACTGATTCCATACATTTCATCATTAACCTATGATCAGGGGCGCAGCCATGTATGATAATGACCGGTTTACCCTCTCCCACAATTTCATAGTATATTTCTGCATCTTTAATTCGATATATCATAAAAAAACCTCCCTATTTAGTGGCAATACTATCCACTCTGTAAGAATACACGTTCTTATTTTATATCCTTTCCCTATATTTTCACAAATGTTAATTTTCAGATTTAAAATAAAAATCTCGCCTAAAAAATCCTCATCATTTTATATGCAATTTTGCATCTCCACTTACAAATCACTAAAAAAACTTTACAATTCAAAGGATGACTAAATATACAATTTCTATTTAAAATCTTGATACAGTCTATACTATCAACCACAATGTTTTTTTAACTTTAAGAATACTTACACTATTTAACACTTTCCTTATAAACATGATTTTTATAAGGAAATCTGATACAATTCTTAAATAATATTATTATGTATAGATATAACGAACATAGTACATAATTAAAGAAGGTGATTTCATTGAAATTAAATAAAAATTTACAATTATGTATATTAATTGGGACATTAATATGCTATTCAATCTATTTTATGTTTTTCTATCTGTTCCCTACTCATTTTTCAAATTCAGATGTACGCTTCGCTTCACTTATCGTTGAAGCCATTACATTTGTATCACTGATTTACTCTATATATTCTAAAAAAGTCAGTTCAAATCCGTTTTGGATATGTATTACAATAGCAATTGGTAGTTTTTTATTAGGGAAAATAGTATATACATATCAGGATAGCTTCTTCGAAATTCCAATACATCGTTTTACTGTTTCTGATGTATTTTACATGTTTTTTCTATTTTTCTGTCTTATCGCTTTCTGCTATAAAATTTTAAAGGAATGCAATAAATGGGAAAAAGCGTTCTTTATTTGTGATATATGCATAGTGCTTACTTCCATATTTACATTAGAATGGTATTTATTTAACCAACCAAGTTTAAATATATTCTCTCTTTCACTAGGAGATGTTTTCCTTTCATTTTTATACCCAATTGCAGATTTATTATTTCTGCTGCTAGGTGTTAGTCTCTTTTTCCGTCCAACAATTTTTAAATCCAAACGGAAAATTTATATCTTTATTTTTGTATTAATAAGTTCTGCAACTTTTAACTATATTTATTTTTACTTAAATAACCACTTATCAACTGAAACGATAACATTATTACGTCTTTTATATAGAATACCTATATTACTTATTGCAATAGCTGGCTCTATTCCAGAAGATCATAATAGCCATAAAAATTATTTCATTGTAAACCCTATAATAGGAAAAAAAGCTTTAGTTGTATTTCCCTATCTTGCTGTTGCAATACTAATCGGGTTTACATTAAAAGAACAAACATCATCTTCAACTCTCATTACAGGAAATTGTATTACTTTTATTTTCGTACTCATTCGTCATTCTATCGTACGTATGCAAAACAATTCCTTAACAAAACGTTTGCAGGCATTTAATGCCCAACTAGAAGAAAAAGTTACTTTACGGACGTCTGATTTAGTTCATAAATCAGAGGCTCTTTCTCAAAAACAACAAAAGTTTAAATCATTATATGAATATCATCCTGACCCTATTTTCACCATTGATTTAAATGGAATATTCTTAAATGTAAATAAGGCTGGGAGTGTACTACTTGGTGCACCAACGGATGAGTTACTAGGTGAAACTTGTTTTTCGATTATTTTAGATGAAGATAAGCATAAGCTAGCATTGGCATTAGAGAAAGTGAAACAACAAGAATCGGCATCCTTACAACTTAGTTCTCAATATAAAGATGGCTTTACTTATTTTTTATACGTTACAATCATTCCTATTATAATAGACGGACAAATTTCAGGAAGCTATATTATGGTGAAAGATATTACTGCACTAAAAAAACAGCAAGAAGAAATTAAATATTTAGCATTCCATGACACAGTAACGAAAATTGGGAACCGTGCCTTTTTTCATAAAAAATTAAAGAGAGTTATAAAAAATGCTAAAATAGCAGAAAGCGAGTTTGCATTATTATATTTAGATTTAGATCGCTTTAAAGCAATTAACGATACACTTGGACATTCGTCAGGAGATTACATATTAGAAGAAGTAGCAAAGCGATTCCAATCATGTCTTCCATCACATACTCATCTTTCAAGAATCGGTGGCGATGAATTTACAATCATAATTGAAAACTATACTGACGAAGATTACTTATTCCAATTATGTAACCAATTATTTGAATGCATGAAAAAATCATTTATCATACATGAGCATAAATTAACTTTATCACTGAGTATCGGCATCGCTATTTATCCACATTCCGGAATCGATACCGCTACACTCCTGAAAAACGCCAATGTTGCAATGTATGATGCAAAAGCAAAAGAGCTTAACTCTCTCTCTATTTATGACGATGTAATCGCTAAAAAAATTGAAAGACGGTTACGATTAGAAAAAGATTTACCAAACGCACTACAAAATGAAGAATTGTTCCTTTTGTATCAACCTCAAGTTGATAGTGAATCTAATAAAATCATCGGTGCAGAAGCTTTAATTAGGTGGAATCATCCTGAATTAGGTATTATTTCTCCATACGAGTTTATTCCGATTGCAGAAGAAACACTACAAATTATTTCAATAGGAAAATGGACATTAGAGCAGGCTTGTAAGCAAATGAAACGTTGGCACGGACTCGGATATTCACATTTAAAAATAGGTGTAAATTTATCTGCTAAAGAATTTGAACAAGAGGATTTTGTAAGGTCTATTTCTTCTACTTTAACAAATACAGGTTTACCAGCAAGCTCTCTTGATCTTGAATTAACAGAGCGAATTGCAATGATGGATGAACGAGAAACATTGATAAAACTGCGTACACTAAAAAGTCTAGGGATTCACATTTCAATCGACGACTTTGGTACAGGTTATTCTTCGCTAGCCTACTTACCTTTATATCCAATTGATACATTAAAAATTCCGAGAGAATTTATTACAATGTCTGAAACATGTGATGATGGAATGGAAATTATTAAAACAATCATCACATTAGCAAATACACTAGGAATGTCTGTCATTGCTGAAGGTGTAGAAACAAAAGAGCACGTAAATTTCCTTCAAAAAAATAAATGTCAGTTTATTCAAGGTTATTATTACAGTAAGCCTATTCATATTGATGCATTTACTGAGCTATTAGAAAACGGCATTCACCCATATTACATAGCTAATTGGAATAACTAACAATAAATTTGAACAAATATAGTAAAAAGGAAAGAAGATACCTTCTTTCCTTTTGTTTTTCCATTTACATTTCTATTACTTCACCACATCATTTATTATATCTACTAATTGATGAATCCCCTCATCATTTGTTTTTTTATATTCATTCATGTTTTGAATATATTTCTCCTGATTTGTATACAACTTATTTACTGCATGTATAAATGTATTCGTATTTACTCTGTCTTGGAGTATTACTTCCGCATATCCTTGCCGTGAAAAATATTCAGCATTTAAACCTTGATCTCCCCTACTGGAACTGTTAGTTAACGGGATAAGCAACATCGGTTTCTTCAAAAATAACAATTCAGAAATAGCAGTAGAACCCGCTCTGGAAACTACAACACTTGCCATATTTAGTATATGCGGCAACTCGTCTCCTATATATTCAAATTGCATATACCCCTCCATGCCAATAGATGGGTCTACCTTCCCTTTACCACATATATGAATAATATTAAAGTTTAATAGTATTGTATCTAAACATTTCCTTACCATATCATTTATCCATTTAGCACCTTGACTCCCACCCATAATTAATAACACTGGTTTATCTTGTTGAAATTCACAATATCTTCTTCCTCTTAATACGTTACCCTTCTCAATTTCTTCCCTTACAATCGGTCCTACATAAACCTTCTTCTCATTACTTACATTTTCTCCTGTCTGAGGAAATGTTGTGCATAGCTTTGTAGCAAAAGGTAATGCTATTTTATTGGCAAGTCCTAATGTGCTATCTGGTTCACGTATAATTATAGGCACACGATTTAACCATGCTCCTATAGCTACAGGAACTGAAACAAATCCTCCTGCTGAAAAGATAACGTCAGGCTTTGTTTTCTTAATTAATTTATAACTTTGTAAACAACCGCTTATAATTTTAAAAGGATCTTTAAAATTCTCCCAATCCCAATATCTCCTAAGCTTGCCCGTTGAAACACTATTGTATTTAACATTTTTCACTAATGATTTTTCAATTCCATTTTTGGATCCAATATACTCGACTCTCCATCCTTGCTCTATAAATTTAGGAATTAATACAATATTAATCATAACGTGTCCGGCTGTACCGCCCCCAGTAAAAAGAATCGTTTTGCTCATAACTTATACCCACCTTTATTATTAAAAATCTAGCTTTATATTTACCTTTTAAATGTAAATAAACTTATTATTTTTTATATAAACCTTTAACTCCACCTCTATATCTTGTAAAAGATCTTTAATGAGTTCATAAAAATCATTTCCATACTCACTACACTCATATTGAGCAAAGATTTGAATCACATACCTAGTTTCGGTCTCTAATGCTGACTTTATTCGATTAACCCTTTTTTCTTCTACATACGCTTGATATTTATGTATTGCCTCATAAAGACGCAATACATGCGCTTCTTCATCTTTCCAGTCCAGCGTATCAACAATTGAAAGAAATAGCGTATTTTGATTATCTATTACTTCATAACCATTCATATATTTCTTACACCCTTTTTTGTTTTTCATTGCATGCAGATGTCACTACACTTCGCATACTCAAGTACATCTTTTAATGATTGATGAAATTCAATTTCTGGGATCCAACCTAACCTTTTTATTTCCTCTATTACTAAACTCTCATTTGAGTCGCTCCCACTTTTCTCTGTTTCCTCTATAAAAAAATTTAGCTGTGTTAATTCTTTATATTGTTCTAGTACATCTAATAAAGATCGTTTTACTCCTGATCCGATGTTATATTGTTTTCCATTTATTCCATCTCGTAATAACACATGATACGCTTTAACCGCATCACGTACATCTAGAAAATCTCTACTATCTTTCAAACTGTTTACTTCAATAATAGCTTTACTTCTACCTGATTCTATATCTATCATTTTCTTTGCGAGAATCGAACAAATGCCATTCGATACCCCTGGACCAATTAAATTTGAAGGCTTTGCAATGATAATATTTGAATCCATTAATTCTCCCCAAGCCTCTGCAATAATGACTTGCATCGTTTTACTTAAACTATATGGATTTGAAATTTTCATTTCGTCCATACTATCTGCTTGCAAAGCAGATCCTATAACTAATGTTCTACAATGCGATGCTTCTTGCTTAATTGCTTCTAATAAATATAACGTTCCTATTACGTTAATCTCTATATATTCAAGAGCAGATGTCCAAGATTCTATGACCGAATTCCTTCCTGCTAAATGCAATACGTAGTCTGGCTTTATTTGTTTCATTACCTTTATTACTTCGCTCTTATTAGTTAAATTACAAGTAATACCATTTCTAATTTTTTCTCTATGTGCACGATTTTGAAACATAGGAATTACATGAAAGCCCTGCTCTAAAAAATATTGGCAAGCATGGCGTCCTGTAAAACCATTTGCACCAGTTATTAAAAGGCTCGCATTTTTTTTCATCGCAAAAATCCTCCTTTTAATAGCATTTGTTTCACCTCATGTTTTGCAAGTAAGTCTTGTTGAGAACTAAAACTCTTCACATCCACTAGCGGATAGCTAGAATAATATTCTTGAAGTCCTTCTATAGGAATGGTCGGTAGTACCACAAAATAATTTTGATCAAAACTTATACTTGTTTTACTCTCTACCTCAGATAAAAGCATTTCACTTAATTTTTCACCTGGTCTTATCCCTACCTCTTTTACCTTAACGTTCTTTTTTTCCGAATCTTCAATTAACACTTCTGCTAAATCTGTTATTTTACATGCCGGCATTTTCATAACAAAGATTTCCCCGCCTCTACCTTGATATACGGCTTTAAATAACAATCCAACAGCATCTTCAACTGTTAAGAAAAATCTAGTCATATTCGCATCGGTAATCCCTACTTGTGAAGATTTTTTAATTTGTTGTTTAAAAAGCGGTACTACACTTCCACTCGTCCCTAAAACATTTCCACCACGAACACAAATGAATTTTGTTTTCTTCGTTTGTATATTCGCATGAACCATTAATTTTTCACCAATTGCTTTTGTCATCCCATACGTATTTGATGGATCAGCTGCTTTATCCGTTGAAACATATATAACTTTTTCAACTCGCATCTGTATAGAGGCTTCAATTACATTTTGCGTACCATGTATGTTGGTTTTTATAGCTTCATAAGGATAATACTCACATACTGGAACGTGTTTTAAAGCTGCAAGATGAAATATATAATGTACACCTTGGCAAGCATAGACTAGTTGATCTTTATCACGAATATCTCCAATAATAAATTTTAACCTTTCATCATTTATAAACTGTTGCTGCATTTCAAACTGAACCGTTTCATTTCTTGAAAAAATTCTAATTTCTTTCGGTGATTTTTCTAATAGTTGTTTTATAAGTTCATGCCCCCACGAACCTGTACCACCAGTAATTAAAATTATTTTATTTAACATTCCTTTTCCTCCTACGAAACATCTCAATTTAAATAGTATTTATTGAATTATTTTCAATTGATTCAAATCATAATCGTCGTTTGTTACATTTAATTGACAAAATAAAAAAACAGAAACTATTAAACAACGTTTCTGTTTTTCATTTCACCTCACAACAGTAAGATTTTTTATACTGTTTGCATGATAAATAAATTCCTTGTAAAAAAACACCGCTCATTTATTTCTTATACTCGTAATAAAATAAAGTGAAACTTTAATCAGTGGGGATATTGTTTATCCCCCACTAATTATCAGCCCTCACCAATCGGGCTTTTACGGGCAGTTGATCCCCCACCGAACATCTTTGCTTCCGCTGAATTTTGAGGTGGGGATCTTACTACCCGGCAAATAGCGGGATAAATAGAATGATTCATAGCCAATAATCATGTTTAAATTTATGAAAAAGGGAGGTAACGGAATGGACCAAAGCAATTCAAATCATACATATAACGGACCTTCCAAAGCACTGCCCCTCTCCCTATTCGATGTAAAAAATGAATTGAAACAAAAAAGCAAGCTTATTCCTTCTGATACCTTGTATAAATTAACGAAAGAAGAGCAACTCATCATCAACAAAATAAAAATACAAACAGAACAGCTAAATAAAAATAATGTTACAAGAACACGCGCATACTACCAATTTTACATTCAATATCCAGAAATACATTGGGCACTGCTTGGACATATGGTATCACGTAACGGCGGTTGGAATATGACTGATTTAAAGGGCGATTTATATACGAGAATCTTATCAGAGAAAGATCAATTCATATTTTTTTCTTTTTTAGAAAGAGGGAATTGGCTTATTTTCCAAGATGTATACCCTCAATTTTTACTTTACGAACAAAGTGTAAAGAAATCACAAAAGTTATTTCACCTTCTCCCTCACCTAAATGTTTCTACATTTATGGAAACGATGTGGAACGATTTTTGGAAAACAGGCAACAAAAAAACATTAGCCATTGCAACTATTATTAATGAACAAAACTACTTAGAAAAAAGAGTGATTCAAAATGTACAATTTAAAAAGACTGTACTAAATAGTATTGGATTTAAACTCTTTGATTTCTTTCAGTTTAATCATATCCTTTTCCCATTCTACGAAAATGATAAGAAACAAAAAGTGTTACTATTTGGTGATACAATGAAACATTTCACTTCCTTACATGAACGAATATTAATTGGAAAAAGATTATATTCATTATTATTTCGAGATACACATGTTTTATCTCAAATAATAAGCTGGGCCCAACACCATCCGCATACGGGATCAAGGAAAGATTACTGGCCCCATTTATTTTCAAGTGTAAATGAATCTTTTTCCCGTGAGTTTTATAAGCGCCGAATAAAAAAATGCCAGTTACGAAATGACGCTTATCGCATATACAGCCCTGCACTCATCTATGCATGGCGAGATATGAAGCATGAGGAAGTTGACAGTGAAGATTGGTTTACCGATTGGCAAGTTGTACATTATTTAGTTGATAAGGAGGAAAATATAAATGGACAAATTACAGAAGACTACTGCAAAACACTCGAAAAAATTGAACTCGCAATTCTCGCAAAGAAAAATGTCCTCCTCCGAGAAGAAGAATGAGTTTCTAGCATTAGTAGTTACAATCTTTCTCTCTGCTATTATTGGAACTTGTTTAGATGCTTTTTTTGTTCATAAACAAATATATTCCTTTCCAGCTAGACCCTTCTCATCCACATTTTCGGTTAATATAGCTTTTACATTATTCGTACTGCCGATTTTAACAGTTATCTTTATACACATTTCAAAAAAATTATCTAAAGTTTCTAGAATTCTATTTATTATTTCAATTGGTATTTGTGCTAGCCTTTTTGAACAGATTGCTGAAAGTTTAGGTTTATTTATACACAGTACGAATTGGAACCATACATATTCTTTATTTGGTTATATGATTTTCCATTCTTTTATTTGGAACATATATAATTGGATAAAAAAATAAAGAGACCATTATAGGTCCCTTCTTAAGCATACTCTTCCATTATTGCTAATGGTGCCAGTGTTTGTAGGCTTTTAGAGCGTAAACGATAGGCAACGACTTTCTTCTTATATTGCTTAATGACATCAATATGTTCCTCATAGCTATATAGAGAAAACCTAATCTCTTTATTCCCTTTCTTCGTATCAATGACTATTGGTGTCCCTTCTCCGTGCGGCGGGAAATAATGTTTATCTAAAAACAAAGCCTCATTAAATTCATGAATAACTTGTAGTTTCATTTCTCCCTCTATATTTTTTCCATCTATTGATATAGAAGTATTTTCCGCCTCAAGTTTTTGATGCAACTCAAATTTACTAATAATTGATTCTACAACAGAAGTGGGCATACTAGAAACTAATACTTTAATAGCTCCAAAAACAAATAATGTAACTATAAACCATGTTGTCATTGTTATCATCTCCATTACATTTAAAAAATAAATTTCGTTCCATACGGTATTAGTATACTAATGAGTATTCCAGTTACAATCATCGTTACCGAACCGATAGTCGCTTCTTTCTCGCCTTCCTTCACTAAACGACTCACACCGATAATATGTGATGCACAGCCCATTCCAACTCCTTTTCCAATCGTACTTGTTATACTGAAAAACTTAAGTACTGTCGGTCCGACAATAGCACCTGTTATCCCTGCAACAACTACAAAACTAGAAGTCATAGATGGAATACCACCAATTTGATCCGCTAATGAAAGGGCAATAGGCATCGTTGCTAACTGTGGTAAAGTAGTTAATATAAGTTCCTTATCTATATTTAAAATTCCGCCAATCACTACATTCATGCTCGTTACAGCCACTATACCTATCACTACTCCGATAAGTATCGATAAAAAATTTTTCATCAGTATCTTTCGCTCTTTAAATAGAGGTATGGCTAATGCTACAATTGCAGGGCTCAATAAGCTTGAAAGAATGTCTCCACCATTTTCCCTATACTCATGATGAGAAATACCAAAAATCAAAAATAAACAAATCATAATTGCCGTAACTATTAACACCGGTAACGTAAATGCAAACGTAAATTTTTTATATAGATTTGTCGCCAAGAAATAAATTGCTACAGTAATAATAATTAAGACCATTTGAATCGTGCACCTTGTCGATTTTATTTTTTTGATGTTACTAATAATTGACTTATATAACCTGAAACAATTAAAGTTACTATAGTACTTGCAACTACTAAAAGGAATATAATACTCCCCTTACTTAAAAGAAAAGATCCGTATTCCATGAGCCCTGTTGTCGAAGGGATTAAAAATAACGGTAAAAATACGATTAACTTTTCCGCACCTAACTCAAACCACTTTAACGGTAGAACGCGAGTGAAAAGAAACAGGAACAGTATTAACATCCCTATTAAACTTCCCGGTATTGATAGATGGAATATTTCCTGAATCCACATACCCACTAAGCTAAATACATATAGCACGCCTACTTGAAGTAAAAGCGTCACGTACTTCATTTATTTCCCTCATTTCACTATCACACATCCATATTATGAAATCTCATTTAGCGTGTAAGCAAACCGTTTAATTCCAAGTTGAATTTGTTCTATATTCGCTCTACCAAACGTAAATCGTATATATTCATTTTTCGAACCTAAAACACTGCCCGGAACAAATGCGACACCATTCCGTATAGATTCACCTAATAAGTGATATTCATCAAACTTTCCTTTCACTTTACACCATACATGTATTCCACCCTCTGGCACGAAACATTCAACTCGGTCTCCCAATGTTCCTTCAAGCTCTGTAATTAATTCATCTCTTCTTTGCTTTAATTGTCCACGAAGTATCGTAATATGTGTATGAAAATCCTTTGATTCTAAAAATTGATTTGCTACCCACTGCGTAAATACACTATGGCCAAAATCAACTTGTTGCTTTGCATCTGCTAAACGCTCAATTACTCGTATAGGACCAATTATCCATCCAATACGTAATCCTGATGCAACAATTTTTGATAATGAACTTATATAAAGAACATTTCCATTTTGATCCATTGATTTTAATGTCGGATTCACTTCTCCATTAAAAGAAATTAAACTATACGGATCATCTTCTACAATTGGTATACCGAACTCAGAAGACAGTTCTAAAACCTTTTTACGTCTCGCTAATGAAAGTACAGTACCCGTTGGATTCTGATAATCTGGATTCAAAAATACCATCCGAATGCGATGCTTTTTGTGCAAATCGATTAAGTCATCTGGATTCATTCCATGCTCATCAACAGGTAAATGAAATATGTTTAAACCGGCCGATTTAAACATTGGAAGCGAAAAACAATACGAAGGATCTTCAATCGCGATCGCATCGCCAGGTTTTAATAAACATTGAACGATAAGATTAAGCGCCTGTTGTGCTCCAGACGTAATAAGAATAGAGCTTGAATCTGCTTCAATTTGTTTATATTGCTGAACATGTGCTGAAATTGTTTTTCTCAACATCTCATTTCCAAGTGGATGGTCATAACCGAGGTTTTCCATAAATGTTTTCTCCGACAAAATTGTTCGAAATCTATCACTTGGAATTAATTCTGGTGACAGTTCACCACTTGCTAAATTAATTAAATCATCTTTTTGTGTTTCCGTTCGAATTTGTTGAACGAGTGGTACGTTAGGTAAGAATGATCCGTCCTCCACGTACCTACCCCAGTTCGGTATTCGTTTATGTGAGACACCCCATATGTCTGTATTGACCCGTGTTCCGCTTCCCTTTTGCCGTTCTACTACTCCAAGTGATTTTAATTCTTCATACGCAGCTACTATTGTACTCCGGTTCACCTGTAATCCCTTTGCCAATATACGCTCAGAAGGTAACTTACTATCAGAAGGAAATTCACCTGAAGAAATGCCTCTTTCAATATAATCAGCAATTTGTTTATATACAGGTGTCTTATCTGCACGATTTGGTTTCCATTCCATCTAGTTCCCTCCTTTCAAAACGAACTATCCTCATTTTTTACTAACAGTATTCACCGTAAAAATAGTATTAATTAGTCACATTTTCTTATCCGTAAATGGATATATCCAAAATAGTTCTCTTTCTGATTACTCGATAGCTTCTGAAATTCCAACTTCATACTCTCATTTCAGTTCTTTCACAAACTATCAAATCATTACCACATACCATGTTACCCCAACCAGTAGAACAAAAAGAAGAAGAATATAGATTGCAGATAAGTTTTTCACATTTCTTTTTGTAGACTTGCCGTAATTCTCCTCCACGTTTCTTGCAACTAGTACAGTCCCAAATAGCGATACAATTACAATAATAACGACTAGTGAAATTGCAAAACTCATTGTCTTTTCACCTCTCTAAGACCCATCTATTTTAATTAAAGAACTTACATAAAAACCTTCCTCTTTAAAACGCTGATAACATACTACCTTTCTTCTCTTATCATAATAGATGTTTGTAAAAAGCGGACCAACCACTTTCGCGTTTTTTTGCTCATCCACTTTAAAAATAAAAAGCAACTGATCACTTAGGACCAGTTGCTTTTTCGCAAGGTTAATTATATCCATTTTCCACTTGAAATTAACCCGATTTAAAAGTTTGATTTTTTCATAATGAAAAGTATCGTTCACACCATTTACAAAAAAAGAACCTATGAAGGTCCTTTTTCAAATTATACAACACAGCACTATGTTGAGTATCTTAAAGTTTATACTAATGATAAAGTGAAACTTTAATCAGTCTTCACCAATCGGGCTTTTACGGGCAGCAGGCCCCTACCTAACTTCTTTGCTTCCGCTGAATTTTGAGGTAGGGGTCTTACTGCCCGGCAAATAGCGGGATAAATGTTAATAGACTTATTCTTCAATAATGAATTGTGAAATTAGCATTTCTAAATTTTCGACTTTCTTTTTCATTTCATTAGATTTCGTCGTTATTTCTTGAATCAATGTGGCTTGTGCTTGAATTGATTGTACCGTTCGATTCGTTTCTTGTGCGACTTGTGTTGCAGTTTCAGAAACTATTGACAAAGAGGCATTTACTTCTTCTGTCCCAGCAGACATTTCTTCTGTGGCAGCAGACACTTCTTGAATTTGGGTCGTTATTCTATTAATATCTTGCATAATAGATGAAAATGCGAGTTCTGCCTTATGCGCTGCTTCTTTACCACCACTAGCCTGTTGTTGACCTTTTTTCATTACATGAACTGTATCCTCTGTATCTTGATGTATAAAACGTATTAAATTATTTATATCATTTACAGATGTTTTAGATTTCTCAGCTAGACCTCTTACTTCAGCTGCAACTACTGCAAATCCTTTTCCATTTTCTCCAGCACGTGCTGCCTCAATTGCAGCATTTAAAGCAAGTAAATTCGTTTGTTCCGCAATATTAGTAATAACATCTAACGCTTCTTCAATTTGTTGTGTACGCGTAACAAGTCTATCAATGACCTTAGAAGTTTCTTCGACAACTTCATTCACGCTATTCATTTGATGAATAGATTGTTTTATAACTTCACTACCAGAGTTTGCTTGGTCTATTGTTGCAACAGCAACTTCAGCAACCATCGCTGAAGATTCAGCTACGGTTTGAACACCAGTTGCAATTTCTTCCATTGAAGTTGAACTTTCTTGAATACTAGTCACTTGTCCCTCTATTTCTTTATTTATTTCAGAAGTAGTTCGAACAACCTCGTTTGATATATGTGCTGCCGTTTTCGTCTCTTGTAGCATATTTCCAGTTGAAACAATCACTTCTTTCGCCGTAACCTTCACCTGACCGACTAATTGTTGCAAGTTATCTAACATACTATTAAAGGACTGTACAATATGGCCTAATTCGTTCTCGGATTTATAAGAAGTTCGAATTGTTAAATCTCCAGCAGATACTCGTTCCATATCTTTTTGTAATAATACAATTGGTTTTTTTATAGCATTTTTTGTTATAAAACCAATAAAAATGATTATTATGATTCCAACAAATGAAATAATTACAAATGTTATAATTGTATTTTTCACACTATTAACATTCTCTTTTTGTAGCTGTTCAGCAGCATTATTATTATATAAAATAAGTTCACGAATAGACTGAATTGTTTTTTCCATATTAGGGTCAATTTCTTTTAAATAATAGCTATAGGCTTCTTCATTATTAGTCAGTCCCAAATCTTGTGCTTTTTTCATTTGTACTCTTAAATCTTTAAATTGACTTTGAAACGCATTATACAAATCTTTTTCTTTATGAGAACTAATTCTAGTTTCAAATTGTTTTAACAGCTCATCATTTTCTTTTCTAGTCTTATCCATTTCTATTATGAGTTCTTTCATTCTTTTTTCATCTTTCGATATCATAATCTCCATAAAATTCATATTAACATGGTAAAAATTTGATTCTACAATTCCTATCCATTCAATTGGTAATAGTCTTTCTTCATACATACTAGAAGATGCATTTTCACCTTTTTGAAGCCCTAAAAACCCGAGTGAAGATAACATGATACAAGCCAAACTCGATATAATGACTAACACATTTAATTTCGTTCCAATTTTACTATTTTTAATAAAAGACAACAAAATCACTCCATCTATATATTATATTTTACTTGTTTTATATTACAACAACAATCGACATTTATCGACATTTTTTTATTAATCTTATAATTATATTCGAAGAACTTGATTCTCATACTATCAAATACTAAAAAGTCTTATGGGAATTCCACAAGACTTTTAATAGAGTTATATTGTTTCTATGAAATTATGATAAAAATTAAAGCGACTTATTAGTTCTTATAACTTCTTGATAGAGAATCGGTGACCACTTATCACTAATATAATCTTGGATAACCCAACCAACTCTTTTTGGATTCTCTTGTTTAATATATGCCGCGATCTCGGGATTTATATAAGACGCATAATAATATGGACTATTCCATGCTGTACCACCCGAAGACAAGCTTGTAAAATTAATATATAGATGATTTAAATCCTCGCTATTGTTCATCGTTTCATTGATTGTACCTTTAATAGATTTTACTTTCTCATCATAACTCACTTTATATTTATCTTGTACTGTTACATTTACATTTTTGTTTACAGTTGTGGTAAACGTCTCATTATCTGGCCAATAAAAATTATTATATCCTCCAGATTCATTACTGCCACTATATCTTTTTAGTAGTACAATTTTCCCACGAGCATCTCCAAGTTTTATATTTCCTTCTGTTTTTAAAAAGATAGGATCAACAAAATAATTTTTTTCAAACGTACTACTAAATGAATCTTCTGCCCCTTTCATATCCTCATACTCTTTTTTTAAAGACATAATAATTGTTTCACTCGGGTTATCTTTTAAAAATTGTTTCGCTTCATTTATGAATTCATGCAGTGTTACGTAAAGATATAATGGCCCATGATGAAGAACTATCGTATTATCATCTGTTAAACGTCCTCTTATATCAAAAATGCGAGCTCCATGGTCCATTTGATAGCGAAAATCATATTCTTGCGTCATTCCCCACACTTGCTTAATCGGATTTTGCAACTTGAACGTCCCACTATCGTGTGTTCCTGGAATTGAAATTCGTGCTAACGGAATATTATCAGGTATAGGTTGCATCCATTTCGACCAATTTTCAAGCTCATTAACAGAGCTAGCTGCAACTACTCTCTTATCATGTAAAGCAAATACAAATGTGATAAATATTGTACTACATATGAATAATTTCAAAATTAACTTCTTATTTCTCATTATTATCACTCTCTTTTTCTGTTTTTATATCAAACTTATTGAATATAATATAAGCTAGTTCATAAAAAATAAATAACATTTCATCAATATGAAATATTGCATAGAAGTAAAGTTAAAAAATCATTCACATATACTAAATTAGAAAAATTTAAAGGAACTTCATCTGAAGTTCCTTTTGCTTATTTTATGTTCAATACATATGAACCATCTTTATTCTCATATTTATAGACGTATAAATAATATTTTCCTGGCTTTGCATTATAAGTTCCTTTAACTACATTTCCTTCATTTTCACCATATGCTACATAGTTATTTAAATCTGATTCATGATGAAGTACCCATGTCATTCCGATATTTTGTTCATTTAGTAGAGAAATATTAATATTTTCCGGCGAGTCAATTTGGAAAGTAAATACATCTACTCTATCACTATTATGTAGCGTTCCTTTCACCGGTGTATGAAAGTTAACTTTATTTGCCTGTCTAGGCTCATTATTTGGTTCATTTTCTGTTACTTGTAATTCATTCCCACCGTTTGGTTTTCTTTGTTCATAGCCTAAGTTTACTAGTATAGACTTCAAATCTGGTAAAACACCAATTTTATCTGCATATGGATCTTTAGATTTTGTTCCTGTGCTCTGGTTGCTTAATATTGCTCTTAGTTCACTAGGTCTATATGGTTGTCCTAAATTTTCTTTAGCAATGCTTTGTACTAAAGTCGCTGCCCCAGCAATAATTGGCGAAGCACTAGATGTTCCGCTAAAGCTTGAAGTATAAAGATTTACAGCACTTCTACTTTGCTCGGCTGTAGTTGTATCTACATTTTCTCCCCATCCGTACACATCAATACGGCTTCCATAATTCGAAAACCACATACGTTCATGAGGGAAAGATGAAGAGCCAGCTCCTACCATAATTGCACCCGAATCTTTAAAATCTTTACTATTACGATTTAAGACTTGCTTACCCTTTCTATCTTTGAACTGATCTAAATCATTCCACCCATTTGCTCCAGCCTCTATAATTACAATTCCCTTATCTGTACCAGCACGAATTGCATCAAAAATATCTGGTTGTACTTCAACAGGTAAATATTTATCACCATATCCATCAAAGGATGCTTGCGCCTCTAACAATAAAACATCCCCAGCTTCTAACTGATTTACAGCGCTTAATATTGCATCAGCCGTATTATACTGTCCGTTATCTCTTATTTGAGAGATAACCTTTGCTTTCGCTTTTGGCGCAATCCCAATATTCCCGACTTCATTGTCCTCAGAGGATACAATTCCTAGTACAGACGTCCCATGACCGACATGCTGATTTATATTTCTTCCAGACATTAATTCAATATTTTGATGTAATAAATCCTCATGATTTAATAGCCATCCGTATTCCATATCAACAAAAGTGATACCATTTCCATTACCGCCTTGAACTCCCCAGGCGAAAGGCGCATTAATACCGTATGGGGCTGCTTCAAGATAACCTTGTTTTTTAAATCTAGGATTTTTATTAGGATTAAGAGCTACACTTGATGATTGCACTTCAGGTGGCATTATTTTCTCTTGTTTCTTCATATACGCATCTTCTATTAAAGAAGATGCCTTTAACTTATCTACTATTTCTTCTTCATACCCACTATTTTGATTTTGAAGAATATAGTAGTTTAATAAACTTGTAGATACATGATTAGGTGCTTTCACTTCAAGGTTTTGTATTTGTTCCGGGCTTACAGATGTGAATAAACGAGTAAATGTTACATCTGGATATTCTGTCAAAAGATCTTTTATTACTTTATCATTCGTTTGAGATTGTATTTGTTTTTCAATACCATCTTCATATGGAAAATCCAAATCTGCTTTAAATTTTACAATGATTTGCTTATCTGTTTCTTGTTCTATCCCTAATTTACTCTGCTGTTCTATAGAATCAGCATGTACACTATTGATAGTGCCTCCTGTTCCTAAAAGTGTTGTAATGATTACAGTTGACGCATACATTTTTTGAAATATTTTCATTACATCAATCCTCCTATTAATAATTATTAATCATTATATTAATCTATAATGATTTTATTTCTATAACGTATTCCCTTTCTACTAAATAGATTATAGTAATCAGAAATATGAACTTCAATGTATTTTCATATGCAATATTTCATATTCTGACTCTACACTACACGAATATGAAACTTATAGTGATTATTTATTTTATATGTGCTAATATACTTACATTAATATATTACGCATATACACATTCTGAACTACATTACTTAATAGTTTCACCTTAATTTTTTCTTAGGAGGATTTACAATGAAATTACTAAAAATAAAACATATAATCCCTTTATCCGCGGCTGCAATTACATTCGTATGTAGTCAAAGTACAGCTGAAGCTTCTACCATTCATACAGTAAAAAAGAACGATACACTTTGGGGCATTAGTAAACAATACGGAGTTTCAATACAATCCATTAAACAGGCTAATAATAAAGGAAACGATAAAACCTTTATTGGCGAACAGTTACATATTCCAGGGTCCGTGAAATCAAATGAAATCACTGTTCCTCAAAACGCCAAGCCTGCGAGCATTTCTGGACAAATTATTTATCAAGTACAACCGGGGGATTCATTAGAAACGATAGCAAAGCGTTACAATGTCACCGTCCAATCTATAAAACAAATTAACAATACAGTCGGAAACAAGCTTTATACAGGACAACATTTAAAAATTAACTCAAGCATTTCACAAAAAGAAAAAGACTTAATGGCACGCTTAGTTACTGCTGAAGCAGGTGGCGAATCCTATAAAGGAAAAGTAGCAGTAGCAAAAGTTATACTAAATCGTGTAAATGCAAAAGGTTTTCCAAATACAATAACAGGTGTTATTTATGAACCTATTAAATACGGATATGCATTTACTCCTGTTACAGATGGCAGAATTAATCAGCCTGCAAGTGCAGAAGCAAAAATGGCTGTAGAAGAGGCTATCTCCACAAATGGAGTACATTCTGACTGGATTTATTTCTACAATCCAAAAACATCAACAGACAAGTGGATTACGACACGTCAAACAGTAGCAGTAATTGGTAACCATGTGTTTGCTAAATAAGATTTAAAATCATTAACAGACCTCTTCACTTAAAAGGTCTGTTTTTTTTCTATGTAAGATGTTATTAATCATATGACATAGTGATTTTTCAAACTATTTCTTCTTTCAAATAAAAATTTTTGTATTTACTCCACCACTCGGAGAAGTTAATACAGCATCAAGTTCAAAAACTCCCACTTTATTAATAAAAGCTATTTCTTAACTTCATAAAATTGTTATACACTAGAAAAATAAAAAACAAACTATTCGTTAGCAGGTGAAAGAATATGTATGATGTTACAATTATCGGCGCTGGAGTAAGTAGCATTTTTATGGCTTATTCACTAGCTAAAAGTAACAAAAAAGTTTTAATTCTTGATAAAGGTAAAGCGCTAGAAGATCGCCATTGTCCTTTAGACGAAGGAAAAGTGTGTAATTGTACTACATGTGATAAATATTTCGGGTTTGGTGGTTTAGGAAGATCTGAAGGGAAATTTAATTATACAAACGGATTTGGCGGAGAACTTGAGCAAAAAATCGGTAAAGAGGGCTTTATACAGCTCATGGCTGAAGTAGATGAAATTCTATGTCAGTTTGGTGGAAGTTCTGTCTCAAAATATTGTACTGAAAATTCAAGTCTCACTAAAAGAGCTGAAGCGTGTGGTTTACAAATGCTAACAACAGAAGTAAGACATCTTGGTACTCCCCTTTCCAATAACATTTTTCAGCAGCTCTATGAATTTTTACTGACGAAAATAAAGATCAAATTTCAAATAGATGTACAACATATTCTGAAACAGGAAGATTATTTTACAATAGAGACAAATCAAGGAACAGTTCAAACTAAGCAACTAGTATTTGCAACTGGGCGTTCAGGGGCCGATTGGTTAAAAGAAATATGCAGTTCTCTAAGTATTTCTCAGGAGCAAACACGTGTAGATTTAGGAATTAGAGTAGAAATGAAGGAACATCAATTACGTTCTATATTAAAAGATACTTTTGAAACAAAACTTTCTTATCAAGGTGAGCATTTCACAGCAACTACTTACTGTATGAATCCAAAAGGACGCATCATTCGAAAGTACGAAGAAGGTTTAGTTATGCCTGACGGTCAAAATTTTCGAGAGCAAGGAACTGGCACTTCTAATTTAAACTTCACTTTATTTATTCCTCGCTATTTTCCAACTCTCAAAGAAGCAAATGTATACGCAAGTTCAATTATTAAAGGCATTAACCAAGGACGAGATCGGATTGTTATACAGCGCTTAGAGGACTTATTAAAGAAACAACCTACGGCGGAAAACAGCATGGAACATAATCGTATACAACCTACACTACAGGGGGATTATGGAGATTTGAATCAAGAAGTTCCTCAATTATATATTGAAGGGCTGAAAGAATTTTTATTACGTTTAGAACAATTTATACAAGAGCCTATTGATCAACATACTTTACTATATGGAATTGACGGAAAGTTCTATGCTCCTACGATAAAAATCAATAACTCTTTTGAAACAAGTGTGCATGGACTATTTTTAGTTGGAGATTGTTCCGGCGTCACTCATTCCTTATCTCAAGCTGCTGCAAGTGGTCTGTATGTTGGAAAGTACTTATCTGACATTTAATTTCTATCATTAAGATGTCAGTCAAATATTTTCAATTCCAAAACACTTTTACTTATATATAGTAAAAGTGTTTTAATAATCCCTCCTATCCTTCCCGGCTAATGATTAACTGACAAAGAAACGGAATTTTACAAAATACATATGTAACATAACTGTATATTTAAAACGATTGACATTCAATTCTAATAAATTGAATGTCAACAGTTTTAAAAGTCTCTATCCATTTTCACTTTCATTTGTTCGATATTTTGTAACATCATCATAGTGTTTAATATGGTAGGATGTCTATAAGTCAATTTCACTACAACTATGACTTGTTCTGCCCGTTTCTCAAAAAGAGTTATATTTATGCTACTACGCTTTAAAAATCCCCATTGTATGTATATGAATACTTCAAATTATTCCCTTTAGAAAACATAATCTAAATGGTTCATTAAACTCTAATAGTTATAAAAACATAATATATAACTTCAATTAAATAAATTGTATAAAGAAGGTGTAAAAATGAAGAATAAAATAAATTTACAAATGCAAAATATAAGTTTTGTTATAATAATGGCTTTAGCAGTATGGTTAAAAACATATCTTATTACGCGATTCAGTTTTGATTTAAAAATTGAGTCTTCAACGCAAGAGCTTATTTTGTTTATTAGCCCTCTAGCCGCATCATTAGCATTTGTTGGATTAGCATTATTTGCAACTGGTGAAAAACGAAATTATATAGCGCTATGTATTAATTTCTTATTAACGATCGTGCTTGTTGGAAATGTAATGTTCTATGATTTTTATAATGATTTCGTTACATTACCAGTACTTGGACAAACCTCAAACTTTGGCCAATTAGGCGGCAGTATTATAGAGATATTAAACTACAAAATTATACTCGCATTCGTAGACATTGTTTTCTTCTTTATTTTATTAAAAAAGAAATCATTGGTCTTTAAAACAGAACGTGTAACTCATTCTACACGCTTGTTATACTTTCTTTTAACGATTGGTGTATTCTTTGCGAATCTACAGCTTGCAGAAAAAGAGCGCCCTGAATTATTAACGAGATCATTCGACCGGGTAATGCTTGTCAAAAATTTAGGCTTATATACTCACCAAGTATATGACTTAACACTGCAAGTAAAAGCTGGGTCACAAAAAGCACTTGCTGATAGTAGTAAATTACAAGAAACTGAAAACTACGTAAAAGCAAACCAAAGCGAGCCAAACCCTAATATGTTTGGTGCAGCGAAAGGAAAAAATGTAATTGTCGTCACTCTTGAATCCTTGCAGACCTTCTTAATAGGCGCATCAGTCAATGGGCAAGAAGTTACACCATTCCTAAATGAATTCATAAATGAAAGTTATTACTTTGATAACTTTTTCCATCAAACTGGTCAAGGGAAAACATCCGATTCTGAATTTCTAATCGATACGTCGTTGTATCCATTAAATCGAGGGGCTGTATTCTTCACACACGGTAACAATGATTATACTGCGACTCCAGAAATTTTACGTCAGCAAGGTTATTTCACTTCTGTATTCCATGCGAATAACGCAACATTTTGGAATCGTAATATTATGTACTCCGCTCTTGGTTATGATCGTTACTATAATGAGCTTGATTACAAAATTACGCCAGAAACAAATTTAAATTGGGGATTAAAAGATATCGAATACTTTGATCAATCAGTAGATATATTAAAAACTGTTGATCAACCATTCTATGCTCGTTTCCTTACTTTAACAAACCATTATCCATTCACGTATGATGAAGATACAAAATTCATTGAACCATACAACTCTGGTAATGGCGTATTCGATCGTTACATCGTAACTGCACGTTACTTAGACGAATCAATTAAAAAATTTATTGAGCGTTTAAAGGCCGAGGGAATGTATGATGATTCTATTATTGTGTTATACGGTGATCATTATGGCATTTCCGAAAAACATAATCGTGCAATGGCACAGTTTTTAGACAAAGATCAAATAACAGAATTTGATACTTTAAATTTACAACGTACACCTTTATATATTCATATTCCTGGACAAACAGAAGGTCAAACTATTTCAAAGCCTACGGGACAAATCGATATGAAACCTACTATTCTAAATTTATTAGGTGTTGGTTCTACGAATGATATCCGTTTTGGCCATGATATGTTTTCAGATGAATATACTGGCTTTGTTGTTTTACGCGATGGTAGCTTCGTTACAGATAAGTATGCATACAAAAACAACACTTTCTACGACCGTATAACAGGGGAAATTGTAGATTTACCAAAAAAAGAAGCTCAAGCCCTCATTAAACGTGCACAAAATGAATTACGAATGTCTGACAAAATTATTGAAGGCGATTTATTACGCTTCTCAGAAAGTAATAAAATTAAAACTGGCGAAGTACAAACTAAAATTAAAGAAACAGAAAAATAATCTATATATGAAAAAGGAGCAACTTATTACAATTGCTCCTTTTTACTTTCTTATAACACATCAGATTTTTTATATAAAAAATCTGATGTGTTTACTTTTATTCTACGCTTGTTTCTAAAGCTACATCCGTATAGGTATTATCATCACCTATATTTAAAATTACTTCACATTGACGCAATCTCAATTCAAAGAGCATGATAGAATCATGATAGATTTCAGGATTTGATTTCATCTTATGTAATATCTCTTGTTTTTCTTGTATTTCTAAATGAGTGTTTTCTACAGCTTGCTTTAAGGAGTTAAATGGATTCCTAAAGAATATATTAATATCTCGCTCTTGTGTGTTTTCAAACAGCTCAAATTGCAAGAAAAATTTCTTCATAATAGAAGCCGTTACTTCAGTATAATCTTCATTTTCTACATACTGTTTGTATTTGTTATATAGCATAGATTTATTTTTAGGAAGAACTCCAAATAATTTACCGGCACTTTTCAACAAAAATTGTGCTGGCGTAAATCGACGTAAAATATTTACTTCATCCATTTGTATTCTAGTCGTCATCCTGTCAGTATCTCTGCGCCAGTCATCAAGCACTTTAAAATCACATTCTAACTGTATTCTATTTTCTCCAAATAGTGAATTAAGCCCTTCACTAAGTTCTTCTAAATACGTTTGACTTTGAAGAAGCTCATTATTAGAAGTTGCAATCCAATTTTGCATAGAAAGAGCGAGATTAGGTAATACAGTTTGTTCTAAATATTTATGCACTTTTTCATTCATTGCTTTATTTAGTTCCGTATCCATGTGCCCGAAATCACTTTCTTCACTAATTAAATTAGAACAGCTCTTTAATATCTTCGGAATATTTTCAGTAAGATCATTTGTAATTTCAGTCTTCATTGAACGATATGATTGTGTAATGAAATGAATTTTTTCCCTCTCAAATGCAGTAAGGTTATTAATGCTACCGTTTAGTTTCACTAGCATATCTTCATTCCAATTAATAGCATCTACTAGATTATTTTCTTTCTCAACACGTTTATCCAAAAGATATGTAATTGTTTTTCGAATGAAAAATAATAACTTTTCAGTACGTTCTGCATCGATATTTTTATGATTAAAGTTAAAATGAATAAACTCAGTTAAATCATTTAATTGTTTACTACTTGTATATAACGAGGAATAAGGGAAAATTCTCGCATGCGGGAAATATGTGTTTATTCTCGTTGCCGTATCATGTAATACCCTTTTCACTTCTGCTTCACTGTAAATGTTATCGATTTTATTTAATAAGAAATGAATTTGTAAATTTGGCGTATGTTCTTGAATACTTAATAGAATGTCACGTTCTTTGTCAGTAAAAGGTGAATCCGCATTCAATACGAACAGTAATTCGTCTACAGAATTTAAATATTCGAATATCTCATCTCTAGTGTCGTTATTCCTATTAAAGCCAGGTGTCACTACAAATGTAAGTTTATTTTCATTTAAAAATCTGCATGGTAATTTAAATTCAACACACGCTCTATCTCTATATGTTTGATGGTGCTGAGACATCATATTATGGTAATCAGAGACATCTTCCGTTGTTGTAATTGCCGAGTCTGTTATAGCGTTTATTTCTATATGAGCATCATTTTTTAAAACTACTACATTTGAAATTGATTTTTCTAATATGTTTTCTCCTAATATAGAGTTAATAAATGTAGTTTTTCCATTTCCTGAAGTACCCGTTACTAAAATACGATTTGTTCTTAAATCTGCGAGTTCGTCAACTAACCATTTAAATCGGTGACCTATTTCTATATTGTGCTTTTGTGCCCACTGTGTAATAGATTCAAAAAGGTGTAAGCTGTACTCTAAGCCATTTACATGATTAATAGAATGTGACAGTAAGTTTTCCGCATGCTCTATATTTGCTGAATCTATTTTGGAAGGGAAAATCTCATCCCATGCCAATACAGCTGCAGATGGAAATACAGCATAAGATGGATTAACTACCTTTAACCAATTTGCTAACAGATTGGGTATGATATCGTTTAATTGTCTAAGCGTATATTGACCTTGAATTAATGCAAAGTAAGTTTCTTCGTAAAGAGCAGAAACTTTGTTCCATATATCGGACGAATGTATTTCAATATGTAAGAAAAATTCATTTATTGTATTAAGCCATAATAAATAATTTTGTTCATCTTTATAACTGTTCCAAAGTGATGAAACCATTTGCGTAAACTGTACTTGATCTACATTATTTAATGTAGCTAATGCATTATAAAAATAATCTGGTGAAATATGTTTAGTAAACCCTTTATCAATATATCCTTTTAATACCTCAAACCACGGATACGATTCTATTCGAATTAACTCATTCACAGCAAGCTCTACTGCACTATCAAAATCTTGCTGTTCCTCATAAAAGGAACGGGCAATTTTTGTGACATTCGGATAATCAGGATTTAAAGAAACTGCTTCTTTAATAACACCGAAAGCTGAGTCAAAATTATTTTGCTCAATGTAAAGAGAAAGTAATTGTAGTCTAATTTCGATCATCAATATTTTATTATCAGTAGTAATAGAAGTATAAATATTTTCAGCATATGATAATTGATTAAGTTCGAAATAAGCATCCGCAATATTTTTTTGTGCCCATGGTGCTAATTCATTACTAACCTTCTCCCATTTAAAAATAGCTGCTTCAAAATCTTGATGACGATAATAAAATTCACCTTGTGCAAAACGAATATAAGACCCATCAGAAATCTCATTTTTTTCATCGTTTACATAAGCTTGTCCAAGTACGTCAAGAGTTGGTTTTGTTTCATTCTCCATTAGGAATGTTTCATAATACATCTTTTTTATTAATTTTTTTTCTAATCTCATCTTTTCCCCCACTATATCTTGAAAATACATTTTTAAGATATACCAATACTTTTTGTATGTATGCTTTTTATCTTAACAAAGAATATCTTTTGGAAAATTTCATTTTCCTTTCATTTTTCAAGTTAGATTGAATTTTTATGAGAAAAGTTTCAGTTTTTTTTCAATTCCCTTTCAGTTATGAAACAGCATTAAATGTTCCTAATAACCTAATAATACTATAATATTCCACATTATATTATCAAGAAAATCTCATATAAACCATATTATAAAAACAATCTATATTGAATTTATATGCATTATTCACTGCGCTGTCAAACAAAAAAATAACAATAGGAGCCAACGGCTATTCATACCATTTCTTTCTCAAATTATTTTCCTTTAAAAGGCTTCAGTGGTTATGTAATTAAATTCCATTAACCTATATAAATAACTAGTCCAAAAAAAATCTATATGCATATCATGTTATAGTAAAGAATTTAGGAAATCCTAAAAGGAGGCATTTTCATGTTTGAAGATAAATCTAAAATAAATTACCCATATGAATTTACTGAAACCACAACAGTTCCTCTAAAGAACCCCATTGATAAAAAATTCAAGAACGGCACAGGTACACATAACTTTCCAATTAAGAAACACTACAAAGAGCAAGTTCTATACACTGAAAAAATTAATAATAATAAAAATAAATAATCGTATAGATCCTTATGACAATTAACCAAATAAGAATCAATATTAGGCCATGCATAGTTATGTCTTTAATAATGTAAAAATCTTCATTATACTATTCATGCACCTTTTAAAAAGTGCTGTATACAGCGCTTTTTTATACATAGATAAATATAAGCTAACGCAGCCAAGAAATAAACTGCAAAATTACTTCACCATATTCTCGTTTAACAATTAAATCTACATATTAAAAGGGAGCAACAGTAAATGTTGCCCCCTTTTGAAATATAATTTATTCACTCTACATAACCCTCTTAAACATCTTCTCCAACTCATAAGTAGAATGATGCACAAGAATCGGTCTTCCGTGCGGGCATGTATACGGGTTTGTTGTTGTACGTAGTTCTTCCAGCAAAGCAAATATTTGATCGTTCGTTAAATATTGATTTGCTTTAATAGATGCTTTACAGCTCATCATGATGGCTGCTTCTTCACGTAATTTTTTAATATCAACTTTTTTTAGTTTAACAACTTGCTCCATCATTTCATCGATAATTTCTGTTTCTTGTCCTTTCGGGAACCACGTTGGGTGCGAGCGGACGATAAAGGATTGATGGCCAAATTGCTCCAAGAATAGACCGACTTTTTTCAGTTCTTCTAGTTGCTCTTCAACACGTAAAAATTCAGTAAGAGATAAATCGATACGGTACGGTACAAGCAGTTCTTGTACTTCTTGCGCTACCCTTCCTACTTTATCACGGAAATATTCATAGTTGATACGTTCCTGCGCAGCATGTTGATCAATCATATATAAGCCTTTATCATTTTGAGCAAAAATATATGTTCCATGCATTTGTCCAATTGGATAAAGTGGCGGTAAGTCATTACCGTTCATTTCAATCTCTTTGATTTCCCGAACTTCTTCTTCCAATTCCTCTAATTCAAAGTCCTCTTCATTACTGTCCCACGATTTCTCTTCTCGAATTGGTTCTTCCATTATCGGTCTAGTAGATGGCTGCCAACTTTGTTCTTCTCTTACGAGCGACTGTGGTGGTTGCCATTCTTGTTTCGGCGGTTGCCACAGTTGTGCTGACTGTTTCACAGGCAGCGGTTCTTCTTGTTTTTCATCCATGCCAGTTGGTAAAACAATGTCCGGCATGGATGGTTCTTTCGGCTTCGCATGCTCAAACTGGAACTGTTCTTGCACACTCTCGTCTTTTTCTTTTTTCTTCGTTGTTACGCCTGCATCTGGAATGAGCTGTATTTTTTTAAATGCAGCTTGCAATGTTTCTTCGATAAGCTTTAGCAATTCTTGTTCTTTACTAAAACGAACTTCTAATTTTGCAGGATGTACGTTAACGTCAACAAGCATTGGATCCATTTCAATCGATAAAAATCCGATTGGATATCGTCCGACTGGCAGTAATGTATGATATCCTTGCTGAATTGCTTTCATTAATACAAAGTTTCGAACGTAACGGCCATTTACGATTGTTGACATATAATTTCGAGATGCTCTCGTTACTTCTGGTAATGTTACATAGCCTGTAATTGTGAAATCTAAAGATTCAGCTTCAATCGGAACAAGTTTCTTCGCAACTTGAATGCTGTAAATCGATGCAAGTACTTGTCTTACATCACCATTACCTGACGTATGAAGCAATTTCTTTTCATTATGAAACAGCTTTAACGATACTTCTGGATGTGACATTGCAATACGATACACAATATCTGTAATATTACCAAGCTCTGTATGAATGGTTTTCATATATTTAAGACGCGCTGGTGTATTAAAGAATAAGTTTTGTACTGTAATATCTGTTCCTTTTCGGCTCGCGGTTTTCTCTTGCTTTATAATGTCTCCACCTTTAATAATAAGGTGTGTACCAGGTGCATCACCTGTGCTAGTGATTAATTCTAATTCACTAACTGAGGCGATACTCGGCAATGCCTCACCACGGAAACCGAGTGTTCTGATGCGAAACAGATCGTTTTCATCTTTAATTTTACTTGTCGCATGTCGTTCAAAAGCTACGATGCAATCTTCTTCTGTAATGCCATCTCCATTATCAATGATGCGAATTTTCGATAAACCAGCTTCTTCTAAGTGGATTTCAATAGATGTACTATTCGCATCGATAGAATTTTCCACAAGTTCTTTTACGACTGAAGCAGGACGCTCTACTACTTCTCCTGCCGCAATTAAGTTAGAGAGTTGGTCATCGAGTTTGCGAATTTTCCCCATCTACTTACTCATCCTTTCTTTAACTTTTTCTGTAAGCGATACAGTTCGTTCATCGCTTCTAAAGGCGTCATATCAAGTAAATCAATTTTTTTAATTTGCGCCAGTACTGCTGTTTCTTTTTGATCTAACGCAAGCTTGTCTTGTTTCTTCGAAGACTGTTCTCCTCCAAAGAAAGATAGTTGTGATTCTTCCTCAGTCTCTACTTTCGCCTCTAGTACTTCTACTGGCTCTTCTTTTACAACTACAGGTTCTGGAATAACTTCTTGCTCCTGCACTTTCACTTCTACACGCTTTGGAATAATAATTTCTTCTTGTCCTTCTAGTTGTGCTAACACTTCTTTCGCGCGGGCAATTAAGCTATCTGGAAGCTCTGCAAGTTGCGCAACGTGGATTCCGTAACTTTTATCTGCTGCTCCATCTTGAATTTTATGAAGGAATACTACTTTACCATTCTCTTCAATTGCTGAAACGTGTACATTTTTCAGTTGATCTAAACTCTCTTCTAACACAGTCAATTCATGATAATGTGTAGAAAATAACGTTTTTGCCCCAATTTGGTCATGAATATGTTCAATGATTGCCTGTGCAAGTGCCATGCCATCATACGTAGATGTACCTCGTCCAATTTCATCAAATAAAATTAAACTTCTTTCTGATGCGTTTGCAATTGCATTTTTCGCTTCTAACATTTCGACCATAAATGTACTTTGACCTGAAATCAAATCATCTGCTGCACCAATTCTCGTAAAGATTTGGTCAAATACAGGTAATACTGCTTCTGTCGCTGGTACGAAACAACCAATTTGTGACATAACCGTTACAAGTGCTAACTGTCTCATATACGTACTTTTACCAGACATGTTCGGTCCTGTAATTAAAAAGACATCCATCTTCTCTGGCATAATACAATCATTCGGTACATACAATTTTCCGTTCAATACTTTTTCAACGACAGGATGACGACCATCTTTAATAAAGATTTCACGCTTCGTTGTTAGTACAGGTTTTACAAACTGTTCTTCTTCACTAACTGTCGCGAAACTTTGCAGTACGTCTAATTCACTAATTACTTTTGCTAAATGTTGTAATTTCGGAATAAATACTTTTACTTCTTCACGAAGTGCTGTAAATAAATCGTATTCTAGCTGTACAATTTTTTCTTCTGCTTCTAAAATTAACGTTTCTTTTTCTTTCAGTTCATCTGTAATGAAACGTTCAGCATTAGCAAGCGTTTGTTTTCGTTCGTAGCGGCCTTCTGGAAGTGCTGCAAGATTCGCCTTCGTCACTTCAATGTAGTAGCCGAAAATACGGTTGTACCCGATTTTTAACGATTTAACTCCTGTAATATCACGCTCTCGTTTTTCAAGCTCAGCGATCCACGTTTTTCCGTTTTTACTAACGTAACGATATTGATCAAGCTTGTCATTATAACCGTCTTTAATAATATCTCCATCTTTAATAGAAAGCGGTGGGTTTTCTTGAATACTTCTTCCTAGTAATTCAGTTAAGCTCTCACATGGATCCGCTCCTTGAATTAACCTTGCTGCATAAGCATTATCTAACAAACTAATCGCTTCTAAAATAGCTGGTACTTGAAGTAAAGATCGTCTTAACTGTAATAAGTCCCTTGCATTGACATTACCAAATGCAACTTTTCCTGCTAAACGTTCTAAATCATATACTTCTTTTAGTTTTTCTTTTAAATCTTCACGTAAGAAGTAATCATTTACAAATGTTTCAACCATTTCTAAACGCTCTTCAACTTTTTCTTTCTGAATAAGTGGACGTTCCATCCACTGTTTTAACATACGACCACCCATAGCTGTTTTTGTTTTATCCAATAGCCATAATAATGATCCTGTTTTTTCTTTCGTTCGAAGTGTTTCTGTCAGCTCTAAATTTCGCTTTGAATGCACATCAATTTTCATAAATTGATTCGTATAATAAATTTCTACAGGCTGTAAATGATCTAATGAACGTTTTTGCGTTCTTATCACATAGTTAAATAAGCGTCCAATTGCTTTAATTAACTTTGCTTGCGAAACATTTTTCACAAGATGTTCTAATCCTTCAGGAATTGCCGTTGCATCTTCATATGAAATTGTCATTTTTAACGTTTCAGTTAATTTATTTAATTCATCTTTAGAAAATGAAGAATCTACAACAATTTCTTTTGAACCAGTTGCATACACTTCCAATAAAATATCTTCTACTGAACCAGTTAACAACGTTACTGTATTTTGTCCAGTCGTTAAATCATTACAAGCTAAAGCATATGATCCATCTTCAAAATGTGTTAATGCGGCTAAGAAGTTGTTTTCTTTCTCATCAATTGTACGCCCTTCCATCATCGTTCCTGGCGTAATTAGTTGTACTACTTCACGGCGCACTACACCTTTAGCTGTTTTTGGATCTTCCACTTGCTCACAAACAGCAACTTTATATCCTTTTTCAACAAGTTGTTCAATATAGTTTTTAGCTGCATGATGCGGTACACCGCACATCGGTATACGATCACTACTGCCACCATCTCGGCTCGTTAATGTAATCTCAAGTTCATGAGCTGCTTTAACGGCATCTTCAAAGAACATTTCATAAAAATCGCCTAATCGGAAAAATAAAAAGGCATCTTGATAGTCTGCCTTAACCTTTAAATATTGCTGTATCATAGGGGTATATTGCGTCATACTTTTCCTCCATAATTCTTACATAGTAATCAATTTTCATATATGTCACATTTCACGGACATCCATATCTCCTATTTCAGGAGTCTATCTTTATTATAACATATTTCATAAAGAATCATGTTCATTCAGCGCCACTTATGTAAAGTAAAAAGCTAGGAAGAACTTCTCCCTAGCTTTCTATTACTCTTCTTCTGCATCAACGATAAAGTTCGGATCTAATTCTTCAAATTCATCATCAGCAATTTGGAAATCATCATCTGATTCTACGCAGCCTTCAGGATTTACACTTACACAAATTTTCGTTTCTCCAACTACTTCTGTTACAAATTCACGTTCTACAGTTACAACAATTTTATTACCGTTTGGTGATACAAGCGCTTCTAAACAATTTGGTGGCTGAATAACACGAGCAATAATTTCTAAATCATCACCAGAAAAGTTTTTATCACGATAACCAATGCTTACTTCGTCCGTGTAGTTCACGCGTTCTGTTACAACTTCAGTCTTTGTATTTCCATCAAATGAATACCAAGTGTTCACATCATAGAAACCTTCAATTTCCACATGCTTCCCATTCTTTCTTGCTTCGTACGAGTGGTTAATTACCCAGCACCCTAAAATACTTGTTGGTTCATTATTCGATTCACATGTATGCGTTGACTTTGTATACTTACGTCCTTTTCCAACCACTGCTTTTGTAATAATCTCTCTAAATTCGGACATTCGTAACCCTCCTCAATCACTATTCACTTAATCATATGCGTGACAATAGCGGAATGTGTCATTCTTTTTTTGAGAAGAACTTACGTTTAATCAACTAAAAAAAAGAGATGTCAATATGACATCTCTTTAACAACCACAATTTCCTTTTTTACTTTCTACCGCTGCGCCAGTTTCACCCTTAAGTACATCGCCACCAGTTGAAATTAATATTTCATCTGTTACGTTGTTAGAAATTGTACTAGCAACTAACTGTAATAAGTCATTTACATATGTTTGTGAAGATTTAAATTCTTGTACGACTGGAATACTGTCTAACTTATCTTGCAATGCATCAATTTCAGCTTCTACCTTTTTTAAAGCTTCCCACTTCCCGTAATGCTGCAAGTTTACTGCTTGTTTTTGCAGTGCTTTAATTTCATCGATTGCGCGCTTTACATTTTCATTTTTATGAATTTGCGCCTCTGCTTTCTTAAAAAAATCAACTTCTTCTGTTTCAGAAATCATTTTTGCTAATTCTTTTGCTTGTTCAACAATGTCATCTTTCGAATATACTTTCATCTATTATTTCACCTCAATCGGCTCTTCAACTAATTCCCCGTTAAGAGACCAAGTTTTTGCTTCCGTTACTTTTACTTTCACAAGCTGACCAATTAAAGATTTTGAAGCGACGAAGTTTACAAGTTTATTCGTGCGAGTATAACCTGCAAGTACTTCCGGATTATTTTTACTTTCCCCATCAACTAACACTTCTACAATTTGACCTTTGTAACGACTATTCTTTTCAATTGCCAACGTATTTACTAGTGTATTTAAGCGTTGAAGACGTTCTTTCTTCACTTCCATAGGTACATTATCTTTCATTTTTGCAGCTGGTGTACCTTCGCGAGGAGAATAAATAAATGTAAAGGCAGTATCAAATCCTACTTCACGATATAACGACATCGTTTCTTCAAATTGCTCATCTGTTTCATTTGGGAAACCAACGATAATATCTGTTGTTAATACTGCATCTGGAATTGCTTCTTTAATTTTTCTTACAAGTTCTAAATAATGTTCACGTGAATATTTACGCGCCATAATTTTCAGCATATCTGTACTTCCAGATTGAACTGGTAAATGGATATGTTCTACTAAGTTGCCACCTTTGCCAAGCACTTCAATTAAGTGATCATCGAAATCACGTGGATGGCTCGTTGTAAAACGAATACGGGCAATATCAACTTTACGAAGTTCGTCCATTAAATCACCAAGACCGTATTCTACATCTTCAAAGTCTTTACCATATGCATTTACGTTCTGTCCAAGTAATGTAATTTCTTTATAACCATTCGCAGCTAAATGACGAATCTCTTGGATAATATCTTCTGGACGTCTGCTCCGCTCTTTTCCGCGCGTATACGGTACAATACAATACGTACAGAACTTATCACAGCCATACATAATATTTACCCAAGCTTTAATATCACCACGACGTACTTTCGGAAGGTTTTCAATTACGTCGCCTTCCTTTGACCATACTTCAACTACCGTCTCTTTCGAGAACATCGCATCTTTTAGAATGTACGGTAATCTATGAATATTATGCGTTCCAAATACCATATCTACATGCTGATTTTTTTGCATAATTTTATTTACAACAGATTCTTCTTGAGACATACAACCACATACACCAATTAAAAGGTCCGGATTTCTTCGCTTTAGTGACTTTAAATGGCCTAGTTCACCAAACACTTTATTTTCAGCATTTTCACGAATTGCACAAGTATTTAATAAAACTACATCTGCATCCTCAGTCGAAAAAGTTGGTTCATATCCAAGCGTTGTGAAAATACCTGCCATTACTTCCGTATCATGCTCATTCATTTGACAACCATATGTACGAATATAGAACTTTCTTCCTGTACCAAAATTGCGAAACTCTTCAGGTAAGCCAAAATCCCGTTCAATTTTAACTTCTTCTTTCCCTCGCTTTTTCGCATCCTTTAAGGAAGGTGGTTGATATACACTTTCAAAGTATTTACTATAATCTTTCTCTTCTTTTTTCGTAGAGGAATTTGCTTGTTGACTTGCTAATCGTTGTTGCTCGTTCATCGGTAATCTCCTTTCACCCTTAACTATACACACTCTATAGTCCATTTTAATGCGCCTAGATTCACCTCAAAAATGGTTAGATAGCTTGAGAGATAACTTGTCCTTTGAAACTTGAGTAATCAATCTAATCATTCATAAGAATGAAGTCTTCCCCACGCAAATAGACATTCCCTTTTTATTATTTCTTGTTGTCCTACCCAAAAGCATATTGCTTTATCCCTATAAACATTACCATAGTATGACCTGTTTCGCCAATTTTAACAATACAGAGGCCCTTTATTATCTTACATTTCATAAGCAATGAACTTGCCATTTTCATACAACGATTTATATATTATTTTACCATTCTGAATTTTCTAAGTAAATAAGACTACCCTATATTTTTCTAATAAAAAAAGGTTGCCACATGGCAACCTCCTCTTCTTATATTACATAAATTCAGCAACAAGCTCATCAAACATTTTCTGATCCATATTTAAATCAGATTTCACTAAAGGCTCTTCACTATAGCCTTTAACAAGTTCTTGATATGATGGTTGCTTAGTATTTTGATAAATTAAACCTGTTACTAAACCGTTATTTTCCATTAAAGTTTGCATAGCCATCATGCGATTAGATGGATCATATCCCTCTACTGTGCTTAGTTTCGTTAAATTCTCTTTAAACCAATCGTAGGTATTTACTTTATTGTAAGTAACACATGGGCTAAATACGTTAATTAATGAAAATCCTTTATGGTTAATACCAGCTTCAATAATTTGTGTTAATTCTTTTAAATCACTCGAAAAGCTTTGCGCCACAAATGTCGCACCAGCTGTTAAAGCCATTTCCATTACATTTAGTGATGGTTCAATTGAACCTTGCGGTGTGCTTTTCGTTTTAAATCCAGCTTCACTACGTGGTGAAGTTTGCCCTTTTGTTAATCCGTAAATTTGGTTATCCATTACGATGTACGTAATATCGATATTACGACGAATAGAATGGATTGTATGTCCCATACCAATCGCAAATCCATCACCATCACCACCTGAAGCGATGACTGTTAAATCACGATTTGCCATTTTTACACCTTGTGCAATCGGAAGGGCACGACCATGAATACTATGCACACCATATGAATTAATATAACCTGAAATACGGCCTGAACAGCCAATACCAGAAATAACAGCAAGTTCATCTGGATTTAAACCAACGTTAGCTGCCGCACGTTGAATTGCAGCTTGCACTGAGAAGTCTCCGCAACCTGGGCACCAGTTTGGCTTTACACTGTTACGAAAGTCCTTAAATGTTGCCATTTAATACAACCCCTTTTTTGCATTCGTTGTAAATCTCTTTCGGCAAGAATGGGTTTCCATCATATTTTAAAAGACTAGAAATTTTCTCACCATTACCAAGATTCATTTTCATAATGTTAGCAAGCTGACCTGTTGCATTGTTTTCTACTACTACAACACGCTTCGCCTTTTTCACAAGTGGATCGATTTCAGCTGTTGGGAACGGGTGAATTAAACGTACATGAGCATGGTTTACTTTCATACCCTCTTGTTCTAAACGCGTCATTGCCTCTTCGATCGCACCACGAGTTGAGTTAAATCCAACAAGCAATACGTCTGCTTCTTCATGCTTAACATTTTTATAAACAGGGGTATTAAACTTCAAGTTCTCCATTTTACGGAAACGTTTGTCCATTTGATCTTTACGGTTTATTGCTGATTCCGATGGTTTTCCAGTTTCATCATGTTCTACACCTGTAACATGGTGAACACCATTTTTCATACCAGGTAAAACACGCGGTGAAACGCCGTCTTCAGTTACTTCATAACGCTTGAAGTATGCTTTATTTTCACGTTCTGGTAATTCCGCTTCTAAATCAAGCTTACCACGACGAATTTCCACTTTATCTAATTTAAGTGGTTCTACTGTTTGTTTTCCTAACGAAAGCTGTAAATCTGTTAAGAAAATAACAGGAACTTGATATTCTTCAGATAAGTTAAATGCTTCTACAATGTCATAGAAAGCTTCTTCAACTGTACTTGGCGCCATTACGATTTTTGGAATTTCACCATGCGTACCGTAAATCATCGCCATTAAGTCAGACTGTTCTTGTTTCGTTGGTAATCCCGTACTTGGACCACCACGTTGTGTATCAACAATTACTAATGGAGTTTCTGTAATACCTGCTAAACCGATTGCTTCCATCATTAATGAAAGACCAGGACCAGCAGATGCAGTTAATGTACGAACACCAGCATAGTTTGCACCGATTGCCATTGTACAAGCTGCGATTTCATCCTCAGTTTGGATTACTGTTCCGCCGACTTTCGGTAATTTTTTAATTAAGTATTCCATAATTTCTGATGCAGGTGTGATTGGGTATGCTGACATAAAACGAGCACCACCAGCTACCGCACCAAATGCGATTGCGTCGTTTCCAATCATAAACATGCGTTTTTTACCATCAGCTTTTTCAAGCTGCATCATGTTTACTTTCTCACCTAGTAATTCTTTCATATATTGAGAGCCGCGTTTAATTGCGTCCATATTCTTTTGAACGACTTGCTCTCCTTTACGACCAAAGATTTCTTCAACAACATCTAAATAAGCTGTTTCGTCTAATCCTAATACTGCACTTGATGCTCCAACAGCAACCATGTTTTTCATTAATGATGTGCCTAATTCTGAAGCAATATCTGTAAACGGTATCACATATAGATTTACATCTGTATTATCAGGTATTGTTGGATTAAATTTCGCATCCGCAACTACAATTCCACCTGGACGTAGTTCGTGGAAGTTAAAATCAATTGTTTCTTGGTCAAAAGCAATTAAAATATCTAAATCATCTGAGATCGCTCGTACTTCTGTTGTACTTACACGAATTTTATTATTTGTATGGCCGCCTTTTATACGTGATGAGAAGTGGCGGTAACCGTATAGGTAATATCCTAATCGGTTTAATGCAATACAGAAGATTTCTCCTGTACTTTCAATTCCTTCACCTTGTTGGCCTCCAACTTTCCATGAAAGTTGACTAATCATCTCCTACACCCCTTTTGGCTGCATTCATTGTAGTGTATTTTTTTACAGTAATAGTTTAGCATTTTTTATGCAAATAAACTACAACGGACGCAAATTATGCCTCTTCTGATTTCCCTGAATCTTTAGTATAAAGCTATTTTGTTTTTCATTCTAGTATTAGGTCTTAAAAAAAGCAATAAAATCAAATGAATTAATTTTAATTATTCTGAATTTTAAACCAAAAACTTAAAAACTCATATGTTCAACAAAATTATCATATAAAAATCTTTCTACAGTAGATGCAGCATAGTATTTATAAAGCTCATTCATGACATTTTCATAATCTCCGTAGGCAGATACATTGACAACCGTATCTACAATCCCATCAAAATCTGAACCAAACCCTATATTGTTTTCTCCACCTAGCGAGCAAATATATTCGATATGTTTTACTATATCTGTTATATTTGCTTGTCTTTCACTTGTTAGAAACTGCGGTACAAAAGTAACACCGATTATGCTATTTCTCTGTATAAGCGCTTTAATTTGTTCGTCATTTAAATTGCGTGGATGCTCACACAGTTTATAACAATTTGAGTGGGATGCAATTGGGTTATTTGCAATTTCTATCACATCCCAAAAACTTCTCTCATTTAAATGTGATAGATCCGTCCATAATTGCAAAGTATTCAACTCTTGTACAACTTGTCTACCAACAGTAGTTAAACCTGCTCCACGCGTCTCTAGCGCCCCATCAGCTAACAAATTCGCATAGTTCCATGTTAATCCGAAAGAACGTACACCTAACCGATAAAACAAACGTAATTTCATCGCTTCTTTGCCAATTGCTTCGCACCCTTCTAACGTTAATAGCGCGCCAACCTCGTCTTGTTTTAATCTATTTATATCCTCTTTCGTTCGGATAAATCTCACACCTGGTAGCGATAGAATTTCATTATAAAAAATATCTATCATTTGTAATGCCGCTTCAAATCGTTTTTCATACGTCACTGTTTCTGGCACATATATTGCAAAACATTGTATACTTCCTTGTCTTTCCTTTAACTGTTGAAATGTAATATGTAATTGCGGATCGTTTTTAAAATTCTTTTTTCCCTTTGCACTCCATAACTGAAAGAGCACATCACAATGAGCATCAAAAATTTTCATTTTCATTCCTCCATTATAAAAACAACCTGTTTGCATACTGCAAACAGGTTGTTTAAACTTAACGAGGTTCTACAATTAATTTTATTGCTGTACGCTCTTCGCCATCAATCATAATATCTGTAAACGCTGGGATACAAATTAGGTCCAAACCACTAGGCGCTACAAACCCTCTTGCAATTGCTACTGCCTTTACCGCTTGGTTTAATGCACCTGCACCAATAGCTTGAATTTCTGCTGTTCCGCGTTCGCGAATAACACCTGCAAGTGCACCAGCTACAGAATTAGGGACCGACGTTGCTTTAACTTTTAATATTTCCATTCCGCGTTTCCTCCTCGTTTCTTTAAAAAGTATTAGCAATTATTTCACTTTAACTTATATTCACGAGGAATGGCGCGTATTCCTGCTAAATTTTCGTAATTTTTCTAAAAAATTAAAATATAATAACTTATCTAAAATTTAACGGAAATTTACTCAAAAAATGGTTGATCGTCATTAATTAAAATGCGCTCAATTTTCTTTGCTTTTCCTGTATTTGGATCCACATCAATTAACACTGCACTTAATTGCGTTCTACCACTTGTTACTTCAAATCGTACCGGTAAGTTCGTTAAAAACTTCTTCAATACTGCTTCTCGGTCCATACCTAAAATTCCATCATATGGCCCTGTCATCCCAACATCTGTAATATATGCCGTTCCGCTTGGTAAAATACGGTTATCCGCTGTAGGGACATGCGTATGCGTACCTACTACTGCTGTAGCACGTCCATCTACATACCAACCTAGCGCTTGTTTTTCACTTGTAGTCTCCGCATGGAAATCAATAAAGATAATATTCGTACGTTTTTTCGCAATATTAATTAATTCATCCACTTTACGGAATGGACAATCAATCGGAGGAAGGAAAGTACGCCCCTGTAAGTTAATAACTGCAACTTCTGTTCCATTACAGTTCACAAAGATAAGTCCTTTTCCTGGAGTTCCTTCTGGGAAGTTAGCTGGTCTTGCAAGATATTTTGCATCATCGATGAATTCAAATACTTCACGATTATCCCAAGCATGGTTTCCAAGTGTAACTGCTTGTGCCCCACACTCTAAAAAGTTTCGATATATTTTTTCTGTAATCCCACGGCCACCTGCTGCGTTTTCTCCATTAATGATTGTTACTGTAGGTGTATATTTTTTCTTTAATGCCGGTACGTACTGTTGAATCATACCTCTACCAGGAGATCCTACTACATCCCCAACAAATAATATTCTCATATGTCTTACCCTTTCTATGTACTGCATTTTTTATTGCTATAGCATCAAGTAAATTCCTTATAATATGTTTATTATAAGTTTGTTTCACTTTTATGCTAAATAACTGTCTTTATTTTATCCAATTCCAACACAAAAAAATAAAGTGGTGTTTCACCACTTTATTTTGCGTATTCCACTGCACGTGTTTCACGAATAACAGTTACTTTAATATGTCCTGGGTAATCCAGTTCATTTTCAATACGTTTTCGGATATCACGAGCTAAACGATGAGCTTCTAAGTCATCGATTGTATCTGGTTTTACCAAAATACGAACTTCACGTCCTGCTTGAATTGCAAATGATTTTTCAACGCCTTCATAAGACTCTGAAATCTCTTCTAACTTTTCAAGACGACGAATGTAGTTTTCAAGCGTTTCACTACGAGCTCCCGGTCTTGCAGCTGATAAAGCATCTGCTGCTGCAACTAAAACTGCAATGATAGAAGTTGGTTCTGTGTCACCATGGTGAGATGCGATACTGTTTATAACTACAGGATGCTCTTTATATTTCGTTGCGAGTTCAACACCAATTTCAACGTGGCTACCTTCTACTTCATGGTCAATCGCTTTTCCGATATCATGTAATAGACCAGCACGTCTTGCTAGTTTTTCATCCTCACCAAGCTCTGCTGCCATAAGTCCAGTTAAATATGCAACTTCCATAGAGTGTTTTAAGACGTTTTGTCCATAACTTGTACGGTATTTTAAACGACCTAAAATTTTAATTAAATCTGGGTGTAATCCGTGAACACCCACTTCAAACGTTGTTTGCTCTCCGACTTCGCGAATATACTCGTCCACTTCACGTCTTGATTTTTCGACCATCTCTTCAATACGCGCTGGGTGAATACGTCCGTCCTGTACTAGTTTATCAAGAGCGATACGAGCTGTTTCACGACGAATTGGATCGAATCCAGAAAGAATTACCGCCTCTGGTGTATCATCGATAATTAAGTCAATACCCGTTAACGTTTCTAACGTACGAATATTACGACCTTCACGCCCGATAATACGTCCCTTCATTTCGTCATTTGGAAGATTTACAACCGAAACGGTTGTTTCAGCAACATGATCAGCTGCACATCTTTGCATTGCAAGAGATAAAATCTCTTTTGCTTTCTTATCCGCTTCTTCTTTCGCGCGAACTTCACTTTCTTTTACCATAACAGCGATTTCATGAGAAACTTCATTTTCTACTTTACCAAGAATAATTGCTTTCGCTTGTTCGCGTGTCAGATTGGAAATGCGCTCTAATTCTGTTTGTTGCTTTTGAACTAACTCTCCCACTTTGCTTTCCAACTCTTCAATCTGTTGTTGTCTCGCTACAAGAGATTCCTCTTTCTTCTCTAACTGCTGCTCGCGTTTATCGAGCGTTTCGTCTTTACGATCAAGGTTCTCTTCTTTTTGCATTAAACGATTTTCTTGTTTTTGTAATTCGCTTCTACGGTCACGAATTTCTAATTCAGCTTCTGTACGAAGTGTATGAATTTCATCCTTTGCTTCTAAAAGCGCTTCTTTCTTAAGTGCTTCAGCCTCACGATTCGCTTCGTCTAAAATACGTTTCGCTTCATTAGCCGCACCATTAATCTTCGCTTCAGCAATAGACTTTCGAACAAAAAAGCCAACAACTGCACCGACTGTTGTTGCAAGCAAAATGGAGATGAGTATCCAAACTGTACTACTCATGATTTCACCTCCCCTTGCTATGAATGAAAAAAGACTGTCGGCATGTACATTAAATTACAATATACAGCAAAGACCGTCGTCCCGCTTTTTTAAGGGACTTTCTTCATTTCACAATTAAAATGTCATATTATTATTTCGGTAAGATTTAAACCTTACTCCGAATATTACTTCTCTTCTTGAGAAGAGTATATCGTATATAAGAAAAAATATACATTCTCATTGTATCTATCGTAATTTTCATTGTCAAGCGTTGTCTACTTTTACTTTCTTTACCTTCAGTCCTTAATGTTATCTGAATTTGAAAAATTGATAGCATACTATCCTGGAAAACCTTAGTAAATACCATTTTATTCCCTTAAAACGTATGAATATTCCTCTTTACACATCCCATTTGAGTCAAAAAAATATTTTAACCACTACGATAGATACCCCTTTAATAGAAGGTAAAAAAATAAAAGACACGGGACCCGTGTCTTTTATTTTTTAATCTTGAAGAGTTGCATCTTCCGTGTCTTCCACACCAGAATCTTCACCAATTCCGTGATGATCACGAACAAAGAAGGCAATTTCCTCTCTTAAGTCCGTATTCTCTTTTAAGAATTGCTTCGAATTTTCACGACCTTGTCCTAAACGTTCTTCATTATAAGAATACCAAGCACCGCTCTTTTGAACGATATCAAGCTCAGAAGCCATATCCAAGATTTCACCCTCTCTTGAAATACCTTCTCCGTACATAATATCAACTTCAGCAACACGGAATGGTGGCGCTACTTTATTTTTCACTACTTTTACTTTTGTTTTATTACCAACGATGTCGTTACCTTGCTTTAATTGCTCCGCACGACGCACTTCAAGACGGACAGTTGAATAGAATTTCAACGCACGACCACCTGGAGTTGTTTCTGGGTTTCCGAACATAACCCCAACTTTTTCACGAATTTGGTTAATAAAGATTGCAATTGTTTTTGATTTGTTGATTGCTCCTGAAAGCTTACGAAGTGCTTGTGACATTAAACGTGCTTGTAAACCTACGTGTGAGTCACCCATGTCGCCTTCAATCTCTGCTTTCGGTACAAGAGCTGCTACAGAGTCAATTACGATAATGTCAACCGCACCACTTCGTACAAGAGCTTCCGCGATTTCTAATCCTTGCTCCCCTGTATCAGGCTGTGATAATAGTAATTCATCTATGTTAACGCCTAATTTTTGTGCATATACAGGATCCATTGCGTGCTCCGCATCGATGAATGCTGCTTGTCCACCTTGACGTTGTACTTCTGCAATTGCATGTAATGAAACTGTCGTTTTACCTGAACTTTCAGGTCCGTAAATTTCGATAATACGGCCACGTGGGTATCCGCCTACCCCTAATGCCACATCAAGTGCTAAAGAACCACTTGAAATTGTAGAAATTCTACGTTCCGCTTGTTCTCCTAATTTCATAATTGAACCTTTACCAAATTGCTTCTCTATTTGTTTTAACGCCATATCTAATGCCGCTTGACGATCACTCATTCAAAATTCCTCCTTAACTGAATTGCTAATCTTATTATACCTATTTTCAATTCAATTTGCCAACAAAAATCGAACATTTATTCGATTTTTTTATTTTCCATTACATAAATACGTAATTTAACTATAAAAAAAGCTAGAAGAAACTTATATCTCTTCTAGCTTTTTATATAAATGATAAAATCCATATTTTGTCGAGCGTTCTCTAATTTGTTGACGACTTCCACTTAAATTAAGAGGAAAAACTGCAGTTTGTTCACCTTTAATCGCCAATCCAACAAATACTGTTCCTGGCTCTTTCTGTTCTGAAGCATCTGGCCCTGCTACCCCAGTGAAACTAATTCCGATATCCGCTTTTAATAAATCCTTAACATTTTCAGCAAGATAACGAGCACATTCTTTACTAACTGCACCATCAGTATGCAACACTTCTTCAGGCACACGCAATACATGTTGCTTCACATCATTATGATAACAAATGACACCGCCTTTAAATACAGAAGAAACACCAGCATTTTCAGTTACTTGATTTCCAAAAAGACCACCTGTTAAACTTTCTGCACATGCTAAAGTTAACCCTTTTCTCTTCAATAACTCGATTGCCTTATAATGCAAAAATTCTTGGTCATATCCGTAGAAAAATTCTCCTACCCTTTCTAAAATCAAATCTTCCACATGTTGAATTAGTTTCTCCGCTTCGCTAACATTTTGATGCTTAGCGGTTAAACGTAATGTCACTTCTCCATCATTTGCTAGCGGGGCGATTGTTGGGTTTGTTTGTCCATCAATTAAATCTTGAACTTTCACCTCTAATTGGGACTCCCCGATACCGAAGAAACGAAGCACACGGGAATAAATGTTTTCTCCTGTTGTAAAATTACGTAAAAAAGGCTCCACGTAACTTACATACATTGGTTTCATTTCTTTTGGCGGCCCTGGTAATAAAATATAAACTTTTCCGTTCCTATTTACCCCCATACCAGGCGCCATACCGTGGTCATTTGCAAATACTGTTGCTCCATTTAAGACTAGCGCTTGCTTTTTATTATTCTCCGTAAATTCACGGCCTGTACGCTTAAAGTAATTACTTATTAAGGCTAATGCCTTTTCATCATACACAAGCGCTTCATCTAAACTAGCCGCTATCGTTTCTTTCGTTAAATCATCTTTTGTCGGTCCTAATCCACCTGTAAAAATAAGTATATCAGCACGTTCTTCCGCAGCTTCAATCGCCTTTTGCAGTCGCTTATTATTATCACCAACAACAGTATGATAGTACACGTTAATTCCAATTGAAGCTAACTTTTCAGATAAAAACTGGGCATTTGTATTTGCAATTTGTCCAAGTAATAATTCAGTTCCAACCGCAATAATCTCAGCATTCATCCTAATTCCCCCATAAACTTCTATTTTGAGTTTACAAAAGCAGCTCTATTTTTCCAGAAATAATCCCATCCTGAAATAACAGTAAAGATTAATGCAATCCATATGAAGATATCAGCAACTGGAATATGGATTAAATTTAAAGGTACATCGTGTAATAAATATGCTGCAATCGCAATAATTTGTGTCCATGTCTTAATTTTCCCTAGCTGATTTGCCGCAACTACTTCCCCTGTTCCAGCAAGTACAAGACGTAAACCTGTTACAGCAAACTCACGACTGATAATTACAATAACAATCCAAGCCGGTACATATTGCATCTCTACCAATGTAATAAGTGCTGCTGAAACAAGTAATTTATCAGCTAATGGGTCAAGAAACTTTCCTAAATTCGTTACAAGATTATACTTTCTTGCGTAATGTCCATCAATCCAATCTGTAGCTGAAGCAATGATAAAGATAAGTGCCCCTACTAAATGTTGAATTGGCAAATCAACATCACCAATTTTGTATGAACCCCAATCAAAGGGCGCTAACATAATTACCATAAAAATTGGAATTAAGAAGATTCTAGATATTGTAATTTTATTTGGTAAATTCACAGCTATTCCTCCATCATATCAAAAACATTTGTTCATCGAAAAAAAAGTCATCGAAGCGATGACTGTTATTGTGCAGGTTGCTCTATCCCTTGGTTTTTAATCACCAATCTTTGGTGATATTCTTTTTGTGGATCTAACGGGAAAGCAAGCACTTGGCCATTCAGTTTAATTTCAACATTCGGTGCACTTCCAATATTAAGTCGTACTTCTTTTAATGTTGATACATCGCGTTTCTCTGTTTGACCGCTTTGTACTGTAGTGTTTAGAATTTCGTTACCCGCATCATCCTTAACATCTACATAACTTGCACCCTTCGCTGAAATTTCCAATTCTAACGTTTTATTATTATGAATTTCCAAAGTAGATACCTTACCAGTTGTTCCAACTACTTTCACTTCTTGCTGTCCAGTTGGTGGTGCTGGCTGCTCCTCTTTCTTTGGTTCTTCTTTCTTTGGCTCTTCTTTCTTTGGCTCTTCCGCTTTCTTCGTATCTAACGGAGAATCTTTCGCTTTTTGAACTTCAATTTTCTCACTTTGAGCACTCGGAACTTTTTCATCATCTTTTCCAGTTAACGCTTGAAACACAAACCAGATTACGACTCCAACCGCGATTACTAACAGCGCAACTAAGATTTTCGGCATGTGATCTGCAACTGGCCATGATGAAGATTTTTGCATTGTTTCTTGTGTTTTTTGTCCCGTTGATACTTGTGGAACTTCACGCCTTTCAGATTGTGGTATCGTACTCTGATGTTCTACAAGCAGTTCCTCTCCATTTAATCCAACAGCATCTGCGTATTGTTTAATGAATGCACGCGCATAAAAAGCTCCTGGCAATACATCATAATTGCCTTCTTCAATTGCCACTAGATGGCGTTTTTGAATTTTTGTAATTTCATGCAGCTGATCAATAGACAAGCCTTTCGCTTCTCTTGCTTCTTTCAGCTTTTGTCCCAATTCCGTCACTACTAACACCTCAATATTTCTTTAAAAGTCAAACATAGAGAAATTATTTTGCGTACCTTGCTCAATTTCATCTACTAAATTATATTGAATTTCTTCATCATAATCGTTACGCAACTCGATAATATAATCAAAATCATCCAATGTGTATTCTGACTGACTCACAAATACATCAGGATGTTCCACAACTTTCGTTGCAGGCAATCTCATAATTTCACGAACGAGCTGCCAATGTCTTTCGTTGGCACGCTTCGTTGACACAATTCCATCTAGGATGAAAATATTGTCATCGCTATACTCATCTTCAATTAATTGACTACGAACAGTTTGCTTAATAAGAGTAGATGATACAAATAACCACCTTTTATTTGCACAAACACTTGCAGCAACAATGGATTCTGTTTTTCCGACACGAGGCATTCCGCGTATCCCAATTAGTTTATGGCCTTCTTTTTTCATAATTTCTGCCATAAAGTCTACAAGTAAGCCTAATTCATCACGCACAAATCGAAATGTTTTCTTATCATCTGCATCTCGTTGTATGTACCTACCATGCCTAACCGCTAGCTTATCTCTTAGCTTGGGCGGACGATATTTCGTTACCGTTATGTTATCCATCGTATTTAAAATTGATTCAAGTCTAGAGATTTGCTCTTGATTATCACACATAAGAAGTAACCCACGTCGTGCATTATCTACACCATTAATTGTGACAATATTAATGCCGAGCATACCGATTAACGAAGAAACGTCACCAAGCAAGCCAGGTCGGTTTTTATGTATTTCATATTCAAAATACCATTCAATCATCCAAGATCACTCCCCTTGCTTACTTTACACCTACGTACTATATTATATGATTTCACCTTAATAGGGAAGCTAAATGTATAATCTATCCTGTGTAATTATTATACAAAAAAAGTAGAGAGGAGAATCTCCTCTCTACTTTTACTTATGTTGTACAAACTTAACCATTAAGTTTGCAATTGTATGTTGCTCCTGTTCATCAGCAACTTTCCAAAGCTCAGCTAATAATTTCTCTTGGTCATTGCGCCCTTCTACTTCATTAGCAAGGTAGTCGCCAACACGAAATGCCATATCTGATACCGCACCGCCGTCTAAACCTTTTCCTTGCGCTTGCTCTAAACGATCTCCTAAAAAGCTCTTCCACTGATCAAAATTATCTAATACTGACATAATTAAGCACCTCACTATTGAGTAATAAAATCATCCTTAATTTGTGCAACTGTTCATTTTTTATGTAAGAAATTTTTAGCAGTGCCAACCGCCATTCACTCCGATGATTTGTCCAGTTATGTATGATGCTCCTGGTGATACGAGGAATGAAACTGTTTTTGCTACTTCTTCTGGTAATCCTATTCTACCTAATGGTATATCTTCAGCAATTCCCATTTTATCTTCTTCAGAAAAAACACTTAACATTTCCGTTTCAATTGCTCCTGGTGCTACTGCATTCACACGTAATCCACTTAAAGAAACTTCTTTCGCTAAAGCTTTCACATATGAATTTTGCGCCCCTTTTACCATTGAATACAGCACTTCACAAGAAGCCCCTATTTGTCCCCATATAGATGAAATAATTACAATATTACCACTTCTCCTCCCGATCATAGGCGGAAGTGCCATTGAAAGTAATTTATATACGTTCTTCACTTGAAGTTCTACCATATAACCCAATTCTTCGTTTGTTACATCTGTTACTAGTCCAAAAATACTCTTCCCAGCTGCGTATACAATAACATCAATAGGGTGTTCAATTTGTCCCCACAATTGCTCTGCTCCATCACTAGAAGCCAAATTCGCTTGAACAGGGATAACTTCTCCCCATGCTTTCTGCAATTCCAATACCTTTCCTTCACTGTTATTGTAATGAACATAAACTGTATATCCATCTTGAATTAATTGTTTCGAAATAGCAGAGCCAATCCCTCCGCTCCCTCCAGTTACTAACGCATACTTTTTCATAAATTCCCTCTCTTATCTCTACAAGTTCAATTTTCACACAACTAAATAATACCCTCATCTTACAATTTTTCAATGATAAGATGAGGGTATCTTTAAAATGTTATTTTTTCGGTAACACCTGACAAACACTCATTTTTTCTTCTGATAACAATAATTTTGCTACTTCTTGTAAGTCTTGAACCGTTAGCCTTTCTAATACAGTCAATGCATCAAATAGACTAGATTCATTAAACGCATATCGTGTAAATTGATTTGCAATATATTCTGGTGAATTCAACGAGCGTAAAAAACCACCAATTTTCTTTTTCTTCACTCGTTCTAATGCCGCCGCATCTAATTGATCATAATCTGTTTTTAATAAAATATCTTTTAAACGATCTGCCAATTCATCAGGTTGTTTCGTATCACCACCAACCATTGCAAAACCGAAGTTATTTTCTTCTGTATAGTCATACGAGAATGAATCATCAATAAGTCCTTCATTATATAAAGCTTCGTAATGAACAGAACTTTTTCCAAATAAATAATCTAAGAGTAACGTAAGCGCAATTTCTTGTTTTAAAAGCGCTTGCCCCTTTTCTTTTAAATTAGTCGCTTTAATACCAACTAAACATTTCGGTGTTTGCACAGGCATTGAAATAATTTTTTTCTTTTCATTTACCTCATTTGGTTCCTCTTCAAATGAACGCACAATTTCTGGCTGGTTTTTATAATCTTTTTCCGCTTGATTTTCACGTACTAAATCCATTGTTTTCTCTGGATCAATTGCACCCACAACAAATAATAACATATTGCTCGGATGATAAAATGTTTCATAACATTCATATAATAAATCTTTCGTAATTTTACTAATAGATTCGATTGTCCCTGCAATATCAATTTTAATTGGGTGTTTTACAAACAAGCTATCAATTAACCCAAAGTACAAACGCCAATCTGGGTTATCTTGATACATTTGAATTTCTTGCCCAATAATCCCCTTCTCTTTTTCAACTGTTTTTTCAGAGAAATAAGGCTCTTGCACGAAGTTTAGCAATGTATTTAAATTTTGTTCTACGTTTGAAGTACATGAAAAAAGGTAAGCTGTTCGTGTGAAGGATGTAAAAGCATTTGCCGATGCTCCTTGTTTACTAAACAATTGGAAAGCATCGTGATCTTCTTTTTCAAATAATTTATGCTCAAGAAAATGTGCAATCCCATCAGGCACACGAATCATTTCTTCTTTCCCCAATGGTACAAATGTATTATCTACTGAACCATATTTCGTCGTAAACGTCGCAAATGTTTTATTAAATCCTTGTTTCGGTAAAACATATACATCTAATCCATTAGGAAGTTTTTCATAATAGAGTGTTTCTTTTAATTGCTCATAAACAATTTTTTCCATTTACTCTCCCTCCGTTCCTTGTAAAAAGTAAATTGTATCTAGTTCAATATTTTTAGCTACTTTTACAATTTCTTCTTTTGTTACACTTTCTATACCTGTAAGCCATTCTTCAACTGGACGTGTACGATCTGAAATAATACCATGATATAGCATTTCTACAAATCCACGCGGTGTATCAATCGCCTCTAATATTTGATTTTGGATGACACTTTTTGTTTGATGTATTTCTTCTTCAGAAAACTCTCCGTTTTGCATCGCAAGCATTTGTTCTTTAATAATCTCAACTGCTTTTTCATAATTTTTCGCTTCGATTCCTGACATAACAAATAATAAACCTTTATGACTTTCAAAGCGCGATGCTGCATAGTACGCTAAACTATTTTTTTCACGCACATTTACGAATAACTTCGAATGAGAAAAACCACCAAACAATCCATTGAACAATTGCAATGCAAAATAATCTTCATCTTTATATGTGACAAATGTACGATAACCGATGTGTAATTTACTTTGTTTTAATTCTTGTTTTTCAACAACTTCTTTTTCTTCATTATTTCGTCTATGAAGGAGTACATTTCTTTCTCTCACTGGACGAGCTGAAATAGAAAAATACTTACTTACAAGATCAACGGCGTTTGCTGAAATATCACCAATAATATATAAATCCATTTCATCTTCTGCTAACACCTTTTGATAATATTGATACAGACTTTCATTTGTAATAGACGTAACACTCTCTTTTTTTCCATTTGCACTTAAACGATACGGTTCTACTTTGCACATTTCTTCAATTAAACGCTCGTTTGCATAACGCATTTTATCATCATAAGTAGCTTCAATTCTCTGTAACAGTGCTCTTTTTTCACTTTCTACGATAGAAGATAGGAAACCGTTCCCCTCGGTTGCTGGATGTAACACAATATCAGACAACATAGAAAGCGCTTTTTCAAATAACGGTGGTGCATCATGTAAATAAACTTCATTTGCAATGTCTACATAAATGGAGATAATATGGTCTTCCCCTTTTTTACTTACATCTACCGCTAAAGAAGACCCGTATAATTCTTCTAAATATTGACGAAGACGAATTACAGAAGGTAATTTTTCTGTGGCACTTTGCAATACGTATGGCAATAGGGCACGCTCTGTCACCGTCTCCTCATTTAAAGGCGCTTTAAAACGAAATACAAAGGTATTCGTTTTATATTTATCAGTCGGAATAATATGTACGCGCAAACCACCTAACTCATGTAGTTGTTGTTCCATTAGTTTCATTTATAGCCCTCCTTTACGTATATAGGAATATTCCTCTTCAATATACAGTTTTTAGAAATAAAAAATCAACTTTTCTCCCTTATTATGCTTACATATGATTCTTTCTAAAAACTTTAATATGTAAGGAACATAGTAAAATTCCGTATTAAATATATTCTATGTAAAAAAGCCCACACTAATGTGCGAGCTTTTTTATACTTATAAAATACTTATCGTTTTCCTTTTTCATAAGGAGTTCCTAATGCTTTCGGAGCTTCAGAACGACCTACAAAACCAACAAGCGCTAATATTGTGAATACATATGGTAATATCGTTAATAAAACACTTGGAATTTGATCTAATACAGGAATTGTTCCGCCCGTTACACTAAGAGATTGCGCAAAACCAAAGAATAGAGCTGCACCTAGTGCGCCTAGTGGATTCCACTTTCCAAAAATCATAGCAGCTAAAGCTAAGAAACCTTGTCCTGTAATAGTTGCCCCTGAGAAGTTATTAGAAATTGACATTGCAAAAATCGCTCCACCAATTCCAGCAAACACTCCTGAAATACAGACTCCAATATAGCGCATTTTATATACGTTAATCCCCATCGTATCCGCTGCCATTGGGTGTTCACCAACAGCACGTAGACGAAGACCGAACGGTGTTTTATAAATAACATACCAAACAACGAATGCTAAAATAATGGCAATATACGACGTTATTGGTACATTCGAGAAAAATATTTTCCCTAAAACCGGAATATCCGAAAGGCCTGGAATATCAATCTTTTCAATACGATACTGAATAAAGTCAGTCTGCCCTTTATCAAAAATCTTCTTAATTGCAAATACCGTTAAACCAAGAGATAAGAAGTTAATTGCTACACCACTTACAACTTGATCTGCTCGGAATGTAATAGAAGCTACCGCATGAAGTAATGCAAATAATCCACTACCAATTGCCGCAAATAATAACGCAATCCACGGGGTCATCGTTCCCCAAGTATCACCCATTAATAAGTTTGTAACAACTCCAATAAATGCACCAAATAGCATTAGTCCTTCTAATCCGATATTTACAACACCCGATCGTTCACTAAATACTCCACCTAGTGCTGTGAAAATGATAGGTGCCGATGTATATAACGTACCCGTCACAAGAATGGCTAATATATCTAAAAAGCTCATTTATTTCCCCTCCTTGCTCATGCGTGTAAGCGCCCATCTTAACACATAACTACATGCAACAAAGAAGATGATACATGCAATAATTACATTAATAAGCTCTGATGGTACATCTGCCTCAAAGTTCATTTGAGGGGAAGCACTTTTCAAACCACCAAATAATAAAGCTGAAAGGATTATACCAAACGGATTATTCCCTCCAAGTAATGCTACGGCAATCCCATCAAATCCTACTCCTGTAAACGAAGACATCGCGGTCATACTCTGGAATGTTCCTAATCCTTCCATCGCTCCACCAATCCCCGCAAATGCACCAGCAATTGTCATGGAGAATACTACATTACGAGAAACTTTCATACCTGCATATTGAGAAGCATGCTGATTAAATCCTACCGACTTTAATTCGTAGCCTAAAGTTGTTCGATCTAATAAGAACCACATTAAAATAGCGATTAATATTGCTACAATAATTCCCCAGTGAAGACGCGAACCATCAGTAATGCTAGCAAGCCAGTCTGAAGATAGTGATGCACTCTCTTTAATGTCATACGTTTTATCATTACCTTCATGTAAAAAGCGCTTAATGATGTCATATGTTACATATAATGCGATATAGTTCATCATAATTGTTACAATAACCTCATTAACTTGAAACTTTCCTTTTAAATATCCAGGAATGAAGCCCCAAATTCCTCCTACCAATGCTGCGAATAAAATAGATAATGGAATATGAAGGAAAGCTGGTAGTGAAACTGCATAACCGAACCAAACCGCTGCAAGCCAACCAACTAGCAATTGACCCTCTACCCCGATATTAAATAAACCTGTACGAAATGCAAACGCCACTGATAAACCAGCAAGAATAAGCGGTATCATTGTACGAAGCGTTTCACCAATCGCACTTGCGCTACCGAACATCCCTGTCCAAAGTGCACTATAACCTACAATTGGATCATAACCACTAACTAACATTACAATCGCTCCGACAAGTAAGCCAAAAATAACGGATAGTACTGGGACTAAAATATTTATCGTTCGTTCTGTTAAAAGTTTTTTAGCCATTTGTACCCACCTGCTCCTTCTTTGTTCCCCCAGCCATTAACAATCCAAGCTGTTGTTCATTCGTTTCTTTCGCATCAACTATTGCTACAATTTTCCCTTCATAAATAACAGCAATTCGATCGCTAACATTTAAGATTTCATCTAACTCTAGTGATAAAAGTAATACACCTTTCCCTTTATCCCTTTGCTCTATTAATCTCTTATGAATAAATTCAATTGCTCCTACATCTAAACCACGTGTTGGCTGTGCTGCGATTAATAAATCTGGATCACGGTCTACTTCACGTGCAATAATTGCTTTTTGTTGATTTCCCCCAGATAGAGCGCGTGCTAAAGTTTGCTCACTAGGTGTACGTACATCAAACTGTTCAATAAGAGCCTTTGCTTTTTCTGTAATTTTGCTGAAATTTAAAATCCCTTTCTTTGAAAACGGATTCTTATAGTACGTTTGCAGAACTATATTATCTCTAACAGAAAAATCAAGGACGAGTCCGTGTTTATGACGATCTTCTGGAATATGACCAATTCCTTCTTCTGTTATTCTTCTAACAGGCCAATTTGTTATTTCTTTCCCTTTAATTGCAATAGAACCTGACTCAACTTTTCGTAAACCAGTAATTGCTTCTATTAATTCACTTTGTCCATTTCCATCAATCCCTGCAATCCCAACAATTTCTCCCGCACGAACAGTTAAGTCAAGGCCTTTTACAGCAGGTAGTTGACGTGCATCGTGAACAACAAGATTTGCAATTGAAAGTACCTCTTCTTTTGGTTTCGCGTCTATTTTTTCTGTTTTAAAATTCACTTGACGTCCGACCATTAATTCTGCAAGTTTATTTTCATCCGTATTTGCAACGTCAACCGTTCCAATTCCTTTTCCTTTACGAATAATCGTACAACGATCGCAAACTTCCATAATTTCTTTCAACTTATGTGTAATAAGAACAATAGATTTTCCTTCTTGCACAAGCTTTTTCATAATTTGAATTAGCTCATGAATTTCTTGTGGTGTTAACACAGCTGTCGGTTCATCAAATATTAAAATTTCTGCACCGCGGTAAAGAGTTTTCAAAATCTCAACACGCTGTTGCATACCCACTGAAATATCCTGTATTTTCGCATATGGATCTACAGCTAAACCGTATTGTTCAGACAGTTTTTGAATTTCTTTAGCAGCTTCCTCAACAGCAATTTTCCCTTTTTTCCTCGGTTCATTTCCGAGAATAATATTCTCTGTAACTGTAAAATTATGAACAAGCATAAAGTGCTGATGAACCATTCCAATACCAAGGTCATTTGCCACATTCGGATTGGTAATATTTACAGACTTTCCTTTAATTTTAATTTCACCTTGTTCTGGTTGGTACAAACCAAATAGTACATTCATCAATGTGGATTTCCCTGCACCATTTTCTCCAAGTAAAGCATGTATCTCACCCTGCTTTACTTGCAGCGTAATATCATCATTCGCTACAATGCCTGGGAATACTTTCGTAATGTTATTCATCTCAATTACGTATTCCATTGTGTTCCTCCTTTTAACAGGGAACATTCCCTATTACACTATTAACTTATTAAGCAATTCGGAAGTTTTATACATACAAAGGTTAGTTCTATGAACTAACCTTTGCTATTTCTCTATTTATTTTTTTAGAGAAGCTTCATATTCTTTATACTCTTTATCTGTAGCCGGTACTTTAATTTCACCGTCTGTAATTTTCTTTTCAAATTCTTCTACTTTTGTTAAAATTTCAGGGTTAACTTTTTTCACGTTATCAGTTGTTTTTGAAATACCAATACCGTCATCTTTTAAACCAAACGCTTCTACTTTACCGCCTTTTAACTTACCGTCTTTCGCTTCTTGCGCTACTTTTTCAACAGCGATATCTACACGTTTTACCATTGAAGTTAATGTTACGTTTTCAGGCATACCTTCTTGGTTTTGATCACGGTCAACACCGATTACCCAAACATTTTCACCTTTTTTCTTACGGTTTTTCGCTTCAGTGAATACACCGTTACCTGTACCACCAGCAGCATGATAAATTACGTCTACGCCTTGACCATACATTGCTGATGCAAGAACTGTACCTTTTTCAGGTTTATCGAATGCTTCTGCATATTCAGATACGATTTCAATGTTTGGATTTACTGCTTTTGCACCCGCTTTAAATCCATTTTCGAATTTACTAATTAAATCACTCTTCATCCCACCAACAAATCCTACTTTATTCGATTTTGTTGACATAGCTGCTACCGCACCTACAAGGAATGATCCTTCATGATCTTTAAATGTAATGCTCGTTACGTTTGGTGCATCTACTACAGTATCAACGATTGCAAATTGTTGTTTTGGAGATTCTTTTGCTACTTCTTTAATTGCACCTTCTAATTTATAACCAATTCCGAAAGATAAATCATACTTATCTTTTGAAAATTTCTTTAAGTTTGGAATATAATCCGCTTCTTTTTCAGACTGTAGGTAACGATAATTTGTCTTTTCCTTTAATCCGTTATCTTTACCAAACTTTTTTAGTCCTTCCCAAGACGATTGGTTGAACGATTTGTCATCAACGCCCCCAACATCCGTTACCATACCGACCTTGAAGTCTTTCGTGTCTTTCTTGTCACTGCTTGCCTTATCCGAGTTACCACATGCACCTAAAACTGTACTTGCTGCTAATGTTAATGATAATAAAAGACCTGCTTTTTTCTTCATACTAGAAACCCCTCCAAAAATGATATATATTTTTTTATTCTTTCGCTGCTGTCCCTTACTTCTTGCTGTCACCTCCCTAAAAAGGAACTTACCTACATACGCTTTCTTAATACGTGGAAGCTAAACTTATCAGCTCTAAAGTAATTGATAGAATATAAGATTGGCTCATCATTTTGATCATAGTGCATTTGTTTTAATACAAGCAGTGCTGTTTCAGGCTCACATTCTAAAATCGGTGAGATTTTAGGGTGATAGCCAATTGGCTCAATGTGAGCAACCGCATATGTTATGCGCTTATGCGTGTTATTATGTATCACCGTTAATAATGACTCCTCATTGTAACCCGATAAATCTGGCAATATTTCTTTTGCAAGTTTATCGATACAATATACAACAGGTTCCCCATCTGCTGTACGCACGCGTTCAATCATCACTGCATTGAAACCATCTTCACTATTAAACTTCTCTTTTTCCTCTTCTGTTAAAGTTGTAGTAGATGATGATAAAAAGATCGTTCCTGGTGTTTTCCCCACACTAGAAATCATATCTGTAATACTAGAAAGTTGTTCTATTCCAGAAGAAAATAATGGCTTTGCATTTACAAATGTCCCTACACCATGTCTACGAATGACAACATTTTCTTCTTCTAAAATACGTAACGCTTCCCTTAAAGTCGCTCTACTTACGCCAAGTTCTTTCGCTAAATCAAACTCTGATGGTAACTTTTGTCGTTCTTTATAAGCCCCATCTTTAATTTTTTCTTTGATGTGATCAATCACCCGTAAATATAGGTGACGACTATCGGATTTTACTGACATAAGACTCCCCCGCATTTCAATTATTCGACCTCTGATGTAAGACTTCTTTTCTCTTTTTTCAACTTACAACATAGTACAAATGACTAACCACTAAAAATAAGCGCAATTGTCGAATAAATAATAATAATTTTTTAAAATGAAATTTTCACTCTTTACTGTATAAAAAAAACTTTGCACCATAAACATTCCTCATTTCGAGAAAAAGTTCGGCACAAAGATCCTTTACATCCTTTGTTACACACTTTTCCCCTCATAGTCTAGCAATTCATGGTTGCCAGGTAGAAACTTATGGACCTTATCTCCAAGATTATATGAGGCAGTGATTCTTTTCGAAGTAATCTTACCACTTGCTCTCATACGTGTCAACAAAATCCAACATTTTTCTGCATTAAATATCGAACATTTACATAAAACATACTCAAAGTATTCGTATTCTAAAGATACCCTCTAAATGTAAGCCCTTTCTTTATTGCTGAGTATAGTATATAACAAAAACACTATATAAAAAAGCCTAATTGTAAAAACAATTAGGCTTTTTTAAGAACTTTTTTCTTGTACATCATTAATGAGTACTTCTCTCGGTTTACTACCTTCATATGGACCTACTACACCATTCATTTCCATTGCATCAATTAGACGAGCAGCTCGCGTATAACCTACTCTAAACCTACGTTGTAGCATAGAAACAGATGCTGTTTGCATTTCCACTACAAGTTGAACCGCTTCATCATATAATTCATCTTCTACTTCCTGCTTCGTATCAGGAACATCTTGCGGAATCATATCTTCTTGATATTGTGCTTTTTGCTGTCCAATAACATATTCTACAACTCTCTCAACTTCATCATCTGATAAAAATGCACCTTGTACACGTACAGGTTTCGATGCACCAATTGGTATAAACAGCATGTCGCCACGACCTAGTAGCTTCTCTGCACCACCACCGTCAAGAATTGTACGAGAATCTGTTTGAGAAGATACAGCGAATGCAATACGTGATGGAATATTCGCTTTAATAACACCCGTAATAACGTCAACTGACGGACGTTGCGTTGCAATAATTAAATGAATACCAGCAGCACGAGCCATTTGCGCTAGACGCATAATCGCATCCTCTACATCAGACGAAGCAACCATCATTAAATCTGCTAACTCGTCCACAATTACTACAATATACGGTAATTCGGGTTGTTTCGCTTCTGATTGACTATTATGCTCTTTTATATAATCGTTGTATCCTTCAATGTTACGTGTACCACTATGAGCAAACAATTCATAACGACGTTCCATCTCACTCACAACTTTTTTCAATGCTTGCGATGCTTTTTTCGGATCAGTTACAACTGGTGTTAACAAATGAGGCACACCGTTATATACATTTAACTCTACCATTTTCGGGTCAATCATCATTAATTTTACTTCATGTGGTTTTGCACGCATTAAAATACTAACAATAATACCGTTAATACATACACTTTTCCCGCTCCCTGTCGCACCAGCCACGAGTAAATGGGGCATTTTATTTAAACGGGCTAATACAGCTTCACCTGTAATATCTCGGCCAAGACCAATTAACAACTTCTCTTCCGGATGATTGTTAGCCTTAGAATCAAGAACTTCCCTCAGCGTTACCATCGAAACTTCTGAGTTCGGAACTTCGATCCCTACAGCTGATTTCCCGGGAATTGGCGCCTCAATACGAATGTCCTTTGCAGCTAATGCAAGGGCTAAATCATCACTTAAACTGACAATTTTGCTTACCTTTACCCCCATATCAGGATACACTTCATATTTTGTAACTGCAGGACCTCTATGCACTTTTGTTACTTTCGCTTTCACTCCGAAACTTTGGAATGTACGTTCTAATTTACGAGCATTCTCATAAATTTCCGCATTTTCATTTGTAACTTGCTTATTCTTTGGAAATTTTAATATATCAAGTGAAGGAAGCTTGTAATCTTTATTTTCTACATTTGAAAATTGCATAGGAGGTGCTTGCGCTTCACTCTCTAACGATTCAACGATTTTTTCTCCACGCTTTTTCTTTGATTCTTCAATTGGTGGAGTCTCTTCAATAAACGGTGAAGTGATCAAATCTTCTTGCTCTACTTCAATTCGTTTATCCTCTTCTTCATTTGCAGGATAATTCTCAGTGAAATTTGAAATAATTGGCGGATCAATTTGGATTTCTTCCATCGGCTCAATCACTTCTTCTTGTTCTGCAGCACGTTTGCTTCTTGTACTTCTTGTTGTTTTTTTCTTTTCTGTTTGTTCAGCCGTTCTTTTGGATCTCCAATCTTTATAATCCACTTGCATCACTTGAAATTGACTTCTAAGAATTCTACCAACTGGAGCTAACACTTCTCCAATATGTTTATTTGTTATACAGAGTACCCCGAGAATAACTAAAATAATCCCAATGATATAGGCTCCTACTTCGTCGAATAGGAAGTAACATGTCGCGAACATAAGCGCACCAAACATACCACCGCCTAAATGAACGCTATCTGGCCCTTTTTTCATTTCAAGAAAGAAGTTATCTTTCGTACTCACAATAACAGAAGTATTTTGCACTGCTCCATCTTTTGTAAGAAGGTTAAATAATGTAATATGACTAAACATTAATATTGCCAATACAATTAAATAAAATCCAATTAACCGTTTATTTAAAAGGTTCGGCCATCCGCGTTTTATAACAAAGGAAACCGATAAAGCTATTACACCTAACACACCAATTATGTACCACTCACCAAAGAAGAAGCGAAAAAATAACACAAACGATTTCCCTACAACGCCTAGCTGTAAAATCGTAATGATTGAAAGTGCAAAAAGAGTTAAACCGACGATTTCATAATACAAAGTTGGCTTTATCGTACGTCTTGCCTTTGCCTTCGTCCCTCTTTGCTTTTGTTTTGCCATTTCTTCACCTCGTGTTCTACATATAAGTAAAGCTCCCCTAAAAATACTCTATTTATATGTCTGTTTTCTCTATTTTTCAGGTCTTTATATCTTCTATTTTTACACTTCTTGTAAAATGCTAAATAAACAGAAGAAAGCAGCCTACTCATGGCTGCTCAACCGTCTTGTTTTTTATATTATACCATAGCTTCTAAACAAAATCCTTCTTTTTGCTAAAAGGTTATTTTCTGACCGGGCTCAAACTCTAAATAGTGAAGTGGGTCCGTACTTAGCACACGTACAATAGAATAACACCCATGTTCCTCTTCAGAAACCATTAATTCCACACCATTTATATTTACAACTTTTTGACTTTCACATTGTGAATAATCGGCCGGATACACAAGTTGCTCTGGCATAATTGTATATAAAATCATTGTAACATTGTCCCTTCTGCACTACCTTCCGCGCGAACATCTATTAATTCGTTTAATTTTCGAATCGCATTTCCAATACCACCAACATCATCTATAAGACCGTACTTTACTGCATCTCCACCAATTACATTCGTCCCAATATCTCGCGTTAAATTTCCTTTCGCAAACATAAGCTCTTTAAAACGATCCTCTGTTACTTTCGAGTGCTTCGTCACAAAACGAATAACTCTTTCTTGCATCTTATCCAAATACTCAAATGTTTGCGGCACACCTATGACAAGACCTGTTAAACGAATTGGATGAATTGTCATCGTCGCAGTTTCCGCAATAAACGAATAGTCAGTAGAAACAGCAATCGGTACACCGATGGAATGTCCCCCACCTAAAACTAGAGATACTGTTGGTTTTGAAAGTGAAGCTACCATTTCTGAAATTGCTAGTCCAGCTTCAACGTCACCTCCAACCGTATTTAATATTAAAAGCAAACCTTCAATTTTCGGATTTTGTTCAATCGCAACAATTTGCGGAATGATATGCTCGTATTTTGTTGTTTTATTTTGCGGCGGTAATTGAACATGACCTTCCACTTGTCCGATAATCGTTAAACAATGAATACGTGATTCATTCATCTGTGGTACATTTGTCTGTCCAAGCTGTTGAATTTTTTCTACTATTGAAGCCTCTTTTCCAGCTTCTTTTGGCTCAGTTTCTTTTTCTTCATTTGTATATCGATCACGTTCTGTCATTTCGCATCCCCTTTCACTCGTATATAACTATTATTTCTTAAGTTATAAATTTCATTCGATAGGGTTAAAAAGAAAAAAAAGATCACCCATAAGGGTGATCTTTTTTATACTTCCATAATAATCGGTAAAATCATAGGTTTTCTCTTTGTCTCTTCGTACAAGAACTGTCCTAATAATTCACGAATATTTTGTTTTAACATTGACCATTCAATCGAATATTCTTTAATTGACTGCTCAACAATCATACGTACAATCTCTGTAGATCGTTCAATTAACGCTTCTGACTCACGAACATATACGAAACCACGTGAAATGATTTCTGGACCAGAGATAATTTTCTTTTCATCTTTACCAAGCGTTACAACTACTACTAATATTCCATCTTGAGATAACATCTTTCTATCTCGAAGAACGATATTACCAACGTCACCTACACCTAATCCATCAATTAAAACATTACCAGCTTGTACTTTACCGACTAAGTTCGCTTCATCGTCACCAAAAGCAATTACATCGCCTTTTTCTACGATAAAGATATTTTCTCTTGTAATACCTACATCTTCAGCTAAATACGCATGTGCTTTTTGCATACGGAACTCACCATGTACGGGTACAAAGTACTTCGGTTTCATTAAATTTAACATTAATTTTAATTCTTCTTGGCTACCGTGACCTGAAACATGAACTTTTCTTTCGCCGTAATAAACAACTTCAGCTCCAGCTCTAAATAACAAATCAATAATTTTTGATACAGATATTTCATTACCCGGAATTGGCGAAGCAGCAATGATAACAGTATCACCTTTACGAATTGAAATTTGTTTATGTGCTTGTTTTGCCATTCTAGATAGAGCAGCCATCGGTTCACCTTGACTACCTGTCGTTAAAATAGCTACCTTTTTCTCTGGGAAGTTGTCTACTTCTTGTAATGAAATAACCATACCTTCTGGAACATCTAAATAACCAAGACGTCTTGCAATGTCTACTACTTTCACCATACTACGTCCTACTACCGCTACTTTTCGCCCTGTTTCGGCAGCTGCATCAAATACTTGTTGAATACGATGTACATTCGATGCAAATGAAGCAACGATAATACGACCTTCTGCGCCGTAGAACACTTTAGAAATTTCTACACCAACTTCTTTTTCAGAACCTGTATAACCTGGGCGCTCTGCGTTTGTACTATCAGATAATAAGCAAAGTACGCCTTCATTTCCAATTTGAGCCATTTTCCCAAGGTCTGCTCCACTATTTCCAATTGGAGTTTGATCGAATTTAAAGTCTCCTGTATATACGATTGCACCTTTTGATGTATGGAAACAAACACCAACAGAATCTGGAATACTATGTGTCGTTCCAAAGAATGACACCGTTGTAGTATTAAACTCTACTGTTGAATTTGAATCGATTGTTTTTAAGTCTACACGACCTAACATACCCGCTTCGCCAAGTTTTTCTTGTATAAGTCCTACTGTTAATTTCGTTGCATACACTGGAATAGATAATTTACGAAGTACGTAAACAATACCACCAATATGATCTTCATGACCGTGAGTAATAAATAAACCCTTTACTCGCTCTTGGTTTTCCACTAAATATGTAATATCAGGAATAACGATATCAATTCCAAACATTTCATCTCCCGGGAACATTAACCCTGCATCCACAATAAAGATTTCAGAATCAATTTCAACACAGTACATGTTTTTCCCGATTTCACCTACTCCACCAAGAGCAAATACTTTAACAGACTCATTCTCTTTTCTCTTCATGTTGTTGCCTGGTTTAAAAATCTTGCAAACACTGATTTCACTAAAATTGCAGAGACACCAGGGGAAACTCTACAACCACCATATATTCACCGTCCAAGACGAATGTCCTTACCGTTATGCGATATCATGTCCTTGTTTATTTTTTAAACCAGGTTTCACCTCTCTTTCATTATATAAATCAAATATCTTATTCGATATGATATGAAAATTTAATTAAATTATAATTTTTCCCAATTTTGCTAAGCATACCCGTACTAAGCTACTTAGCCATATTATACCTGATAGAAGAAATAGAACACAAGTTAAATCGTGCGAAAGAAAAAGTAAAAGAAAGGAACAGTACTAAAAGTATATGGCTTATTTCCGCTGCTTTTATACTCCATGTTATTTGAAAAAAAAAACCCTAAACACTTTAAATTACTTTCATTTGATGGATTTCCTAGATTTTTTTCTTGAATTGCACAAAAACACTTATAAAATGAAACTTTTTTTTATAGATTACGTCATATTTGAGGCAATTCCTCTAAAAACATAACCGAAAGTATTTCCTGTACTAGCAACTACTTTTCAACAAAATTAAAAGTGTAAGATCCTTTTCTTATAAACATTGTATTACATGACAAAAAGCTATGAATTACAAAATCTAATAGAAATTTGATAAGGTTAAATTTTTAGGGGGATTTGACAGTCACTATCGAGGACAAGAGGTTGGAACCAAATTAATGAAAGAACAATATCATACTTTATCAAGTAGAGAACGCGTAGCGTAATGTACTCGTTTTCAATATTATAGGTTCATATACAGATGAGAAAGGCAAGCTTAAAATCATTTTATAAAAGATTTACTTTAAAACAGATTCAAACATTTTCATATCAATAAAAAAATGACCTAGTGTGAAACTAGGTCATTTTTATTAACGAGGAATAGATTGTATTACAGATTGTAACGTTACTCTTTCTTCTTCTGTTAATGGAAGAAGTGGTAAACGTACAGAACCTACATCTAATCCAACCATTTGTAACGCTGTTTTTACTGGAGTTGGACTTGGCGCCATAAATAATGAATCAGTTACTCTTACAAGTAATTGATGTAATTTTTGTGCCTTCTTAAACTCTCCTGCAAGAAATGCTGTAATCATTTCTTGCATTTCGTTTCCGATAACATGAGATGCTACCGAAACGATACCTTTCGCTCCAACTGCCATAGCCGGTAACGTTAAACCGTCATCACCGCTGTATACCGCAAAGTCGTCCGCTGTTTTTTCAATGATTTCTGTCATTGTTAACACATCGCCGCCTGCATCTTTAATAGCAACAATGTTTTCTATTTCTGATAAACGAACAACTGTATCAACGGAGATTTGTACAATAGATCGTCCTGGAACGTTATATAGCATAACCGGAAGTGGCGTACTTTCAGCAATTGCTTTAAAATGCTGATACATTCCTTCTTGACTCGGTTTGTTATAATACGGTGCTACTAGCATTACTGCATCCACACCAACTTCTGTTGCCTTTTTAGTTAAATCAATAGAAGCATGCGTATTATTGCTACCTGTTCCAGCGATTACGGGCACTCTTTTATCGACAACAGATACGACATGGCGATATAACGCTACCTTCTCTTCTGAAGTTAATGTAGGAGATTCTCCTGTCGTTCCTCCTACCACGATTGCTGTTGTACCGTTATCAATTAAATAATTTACCAATTTCGTTGTCTTTGCAAAATCGATATTCCCGTTTATATCAAACGGTGTTACCATCGCGGTTGCAATTGTCCCAAAATCTATCATGGTCTCACTCCTTATTGTTCCAGTTGCTTTTCTTTTGAAAGCTCAAACGCACTATGTAATGCATTTACAGCCTCCACTAAATCAGTTTCTTTTACAAGAACCCAAATTGTTGTATGACTATCTGCCGATTGCAGAATTTGAATACCTTTTTCCGCTAAAGCTGTAACGATTTTCGCAGTAACCCCTGGGTATCCTGCCATTCCAGCTCCAACGATAGATACTTTCGCACAATGTTCTGTCACAATTGGCTCATATCCAAGGTTCTTTAATAATTTAACTGCATGACTTGATACATTATCACTCACCGTATATGCTACGCCAGTAGGTGAAATATTAATTAAATCAACACTTATTCCTTCGTTCGCCATCTCTTTAAACACATGTTGTTGCAAATCATATGCCGTTTCTTTTGCAAGCACTTTAATTTGCGTTACGTTTGATACGTGGGCGATACCTGTAACAGGACGTTCTTCTACATCACGACCTCTTGTAGCACCGTCATATGCTGAAATAAGCGTACCTTCACTATCAGAATACGTAGAACGTACACGAAGTGGCACTTTTGCATGCATCGCAATTTCAACTGCACGTGGATGAACGACTTTCGCACCTTGATAAGCCATGTTACAAATTTCGTTATACGTTACAGTTTGAAGATGACGTGCATCTTTTACAATACGAGGATCCGCAGTCATAACACCTTCTACATCAGTGAATATATCGATGTATTCAGCATGAAGTGCAACACCTAATGCTGAAGCTGAAGTATCACTACCTCCGCGTCCAAGTGTTGTCGTATCACCTTTTTTCGTTTGCCCTTGGAATCCTGTAACGACGATTACATCTACATTTTCTAACTCTTCATGTATACGATCGCAATTCATTTCAATAATCTTTGCATTCGTAAAGTCATCATTCGTTACAAAACCAGCTTGTGCACCATTTAATGCTGCTGCTTTTATACTATTCTCATTCAACATATTAGAGAAAACAATTGCAGAGATTAACTCTCCGCACGATAATAATAAATCTTGCTCACGTTTAGAAATAGTAGATTCCTCTTGATTTACAAGACTTAATAACGTATCCGTTGCATATGGTTCACCTTTACGGCCCATAGCAGATACGACAGTAACTACTTTATAACCAGCAGCTAATGATTTTTTTATATGATGAAGCGCATGCTTACGTCCATTGTCATCACGTACTGATGTGCCACCAAATTTTTGAACAATTATTTTCATATTTTGCACCTTCTCTTAGCCGTTTACACTAATTGTAATTTTACTAAGCGCTCTGCAATTTGAACAGAATTCCATGCAGCGCCTTTTAATAAGTTATCAGATACGACCCAAAGATGGAATCCTTTATCGTTATTTAAATCTTTACGGATTCTTCCAACGAATACTTCGTTTTTACCTACTGCAGTAGCTGGCATTGGATATAACTGCTCTTCTGGATTATCTTGCAGAACAATACCTTCCGCATTTGCAAGTAAGCTCTTTAATTCTTCTACTGTTACGCCTTCTTTTTCTACTTCGATGTAAACAGACTCAGAGTGTCCTGATACAACTGGTAAACGTACACACGTTGCCGCTACTTCTAATTCAGGCATATGCATAATTTTTTTCGTTTCGTTAATCATTTTCATTTCTTCAAATGTAAATCCATTATCTTGGAACTTATCAATCTGTGGAATCGCATTAAAAGCAATTGGGAAATGCTTCTTATCACCTGATACAGGAAGAACATTTGCCTTAACTTCTTCGCCATTTAAGATTGCTTGTGATTGTTCATGAAGTTCTTCAATAGCTGCCGCACCAGCACCTGATACAGCTTGATATGTGGAAACGATTACTCGTTTTAAACCATATTGCTGACGAACTGGCTCAAGAGCTACTACCATTTGAATTGTAGAACAGTTTGGATTTGCAATAATGCCATTATGTTCTTTTAAGTCATTTTCATTTACTTCAGGTACAACAAGTGGCACGTTTTCTGTCATACGGAATGCACTTGTATTATCAACAACAATCGCACCGCGTTTTGCTGCTTCTGGCGCTAATTGTTTCGATACAGATCCACCAGCACTAAATAGTGCGATATCTACTCCTTCAAAGCTTTCAGGAGTTGCCTCTTGAACTGTAAATTCTTCGCCTTTAAATACAAGTTTCTTACCTGCAGATCGTTTAGATGAAAGTAACGTTAACTTCCCAATCGGAAATTCTCGTTTCTCTAAAGTATTTAACATTTGTTCACCAACTGCGCCGGTTGCTCCAACTACAGCGACATGAAAAGTTTTTTGCTTTTCCATCACTATGCCCCTTTCTAGATACCAATCCTTCTATAACTTAGAATCAGAAGGAGTATACAATACCCCTTCTAATCTTAATAACGTTAATTTTATCATATTCTACAGTAAGAATGATGGTTTCATCAAAAATTGTCCGTTTTTTTTCGTTTTTTAATTCATATATCTGAATTTTTCTACGACCACCGGTTGCAATTGCTTTCCTTGCAGTGCTTCTAATACTGTGTCTTCCAGCAGCTCCATGCGAGCTACCATTGAGTTCGGTTTTTTCTCTGGTGCATCTTGACCGAATGGAACGAAGTAGATGTTTTTTGTTGCCATTAGGCGCATGAGATTTACCCCATTTAATCCTAATGCATCATTCGTCGAAACCGCCAATACGACAGGCTTGCCATTTCTTAACGTCGCTTTTGCTGCCATTAGTACTGGAGAGTCTGTCATTGCATTTGCAAATTTACTCATAGAATTTCCTGTTAAAGGAGCGATTACCATGCAGTCTAATGGAATTTTAGGTCCAAGTGGCTCTGCTCCAACAATTGAATTAATTGCTTTAAAACCTGTTATTTCTTCAATCTTCTTAATCCATTCTGCTCCTTCTCCAAATCTAGTATTTGTTGATTGAACAGTGTATGAAACAACGGGACGTACTTCTGCCCCTTCAGCAATTAATTTTTCTAAGTGCGGCATAACTTCCTCATACGTACAATGTGAACCCGTAAATCCGAAACCAATTCGTTTCCCCTTCAAACTCATTTCTTTTCCTCCTCCTTTGCAATTGCATCTGCTGCTAATAACTGAGAAAGAACATTTGCTAAAATTTGCCCAGCCGTTTTTGGAGCAACAATACCTGGTAATCCAGGTGCTAGCAACGCTTTGACTCCTCTTTTTTCGGCATATCTAAAGTCAGTACCGCCTGGTTTAGAAGCTAAATCAATCACTAACGTATGAGCTGGCATTTTTGCAATAACATTCGCTGTTACAACGAGGTACGGAATTGTATTGATTACAATATCGATATTTCCTACTTCTTTCTCTATGTCTTGCATATGAAAAGGAGAAAACATCATTTCTGTAATACGTGCAATATGTTCAGATCGTCTTGCTCCAACTTTGACATGGGCTCCTAATGATTGAAATGCTCTCGCAACACTCATTCCTGTTCTACCAAATCCTAGAACCATTACATTGGACCCATGAATTGTATAGTCGGTATGTTGAATTACCATCATTAATGTACCTTCTACAGTTGGAATAGAATTGTATATTGCTACATCATCACGATCAAATAATTTAACAAGTTTTCGGTTCGTAGTAGATACGAGATTTTCCAAGTAAGGTGTACCAATACCTGAATATATAGTAAAGTGTTCTGGTGTATTTTCAATTTGTTCTTTCGTTATTGAAACTTTTTCATTTGAAAAAATAGTATCTACTTCTCCTTTGGCATTTGTACCTGCAACCGGCAAAATAATTGCGTCTACAGAAGTGAAATCTAAATTTTGTATACTTTCTTTTGCTGCCCCTGTGAAACCATGATCTAACTGATCAAACCCTATCAAAGAAAGTTTTGCATCCAATTCAACTAGCTTACGAATTACTTCTAGCTGCCTTGCATCTCCTCCTATGACAGCAATATGCATCTCAGTCAACATTCCCTAATTCACCTTCTTTTTCTGTCATTTATAAGAAAAGTGCCTACTTTTTCTTTTTCCTCCACATCATATGTAATGTACGAGTTTATGGTGATTGAAAATCCAAATGCATATATGTTTTATCAGGTTTCTATGTAGATACAAAAAAAGATGACCAAAATGGCCATCCTTCACTCCGAATTTGAACGATCTATACTATCACAAAGAAGCATATCATGTCCGACTTTCTTTATTTGACTCCATGCCACCCTTACTTCTTGTGGTTCCTTTTTAAAACCTCCCCACTTCCCTACAGGTATTATAAGTGTTTGTATTTGTCCGTCTTTCTCATTAATCTCTAAATCCATATAACCTAAGACTCCCATTTTTTCCGCTTTTTCTATATCTACAACCTCTTTACCACTTAATTCACTTAATCGCATACATACTCCACTCCCCCTACTGAATTTTTCATTTGCATTGTCTATAATTAGTACCTATTCTATATGGATAAAAAAAATAACCTTCTCTCATTTAAAAAGAGAGAAGGTTATTATCAGATACATTATAAAAATCGATTATAGTTTTATTCCTTTTGGAAGTTTTCCGTCTGGACTAATAAGTGCCGCAGAGAATTCATCAGTAAACATGTTGCGAATTAATCCGTCCACATTTTCTTTTGTTACAGTGTTTACACTTTCAATAATCTCATCAAGTGAACGATGCTTACGAAGAAGCAATTCATTTTTACCGTTACGGCTCATACGGCTATTTGTACTTTCTAAACTTAACATTAAGTTTCCTTTTAATTGCTCTTTACTATTCATAAGCTCTTTTTCTGTAATACCTGTATTTTTCAATGTCTCTAATGTTTCTTGCATTGTTTCATACAATGTATCTAATTGTTGGCTACCAGTTCCACCGTAAAGTGTTAACATGCCTGTATCTTCATAAGAAGAGTGGTAAGAAAATACTGAGTAAGCTAATCCACGTTGCTCACGTACTTCTTGGAATAAACGGCTACTCATACTACCGCCTAAAACGTTATTTAATACAATTAAGTTATAAATATCTTCGTGTCCCATTTGTAAGCCTTTATATCCTAGACATAAATGAGCTTGTTCCGTTTCCTTTTTGCGGGCTACCTTATTGAAATGGAAAATTGGGCTATGTACTTGTTCACGGTTTGTTGTTCCTTCATAACTACCGAAATATTGCTCCACTGTTTGTAAAAATGCTTCATCAATATTTCCTGCAATTGATACAACTACATTTTCAGGTGTGTAATGATCTTTTATATATTGACGTAACGTATCACCTGTAAACGTATTAAGCGTTTCTTCTGTTCCTAAAATAGGATATCCGAGTGGATGCGTTTCATATGTTGCTTTCGTTAACATATCATGCACAATATCATCTGGAGCATCTTCGTACATTTTAATTTCTTCACATACGACATTCTTCTCTTTTTTCAGTTCTTCCTCATCAAATGTTGAATTAAAGAACATATCTGCTAAAACATCTAAAGCATATTTAGCATGCTCATCTAATACTTTTGCATAGTAACAAGTATATTCTTTTGAAGTAAATGCATTCACTTGACCACCAATGCTATCAAATGATTCTGCAATCTCTCGTGCACTACGTGTCTCTGTCCCTTTAAAGAACATATGCTCTAAAAAGTGAGAAATCCCATTATTTTTTTCATTTTCATTTCTTGATCCCGCATGGATCCAAATACCAATTGCAACCGATCTTACAGTTGGTATATTCTCCATAACTATTCTTACACCATTTTTACAAGTATATTTTTTAATCAAAAACTTTCCTCCTACTGCCAGTTTCTCTAAATAAAACGCTATTATTTAATGATAACAAGTTTAAGGATGAATGTCATGCAAATGTATTTAATCCACACGTTTTTCATCCAGTAATTCAGTTATATTCCCCACTTTATATCCTTGTTCCTTCAATTTTGTAATCATTATATCTAAAGCCTCTGCTGTAGACGAAGTAGGATGCATTAATATGATAGCACCTGGATGTATTTTTCTCATTACTCTCTGCAATAGTACATCTGGCTCAGGTCGCTGCCAATCAATCGTATCTACAGTCCACATAATCGTTCCCATTTGAAAATCATCTGCAATCTTTACGACTTCATCTCGAAAGCTTCCACTCGGCGGGGCAAACCATCTTACTTTTTGATTCGTTGCTACTTCTATCATTCGATTTGTTTTTTGTAACTGATCTCGTATTTCATCTGAGGATAACGTTTTCATATTAGGGTGTGTGTATGAGTGATTTCCAACTTCTTGTTTTGCATCGACAATCATTTTTGCAAACCGCAAATTTTCTTTCACCCAACGTCCTTCTAAAAAGAAAGTGGCCTTCACATCATGCTTTTTCAATATCTCTAATATACGTGGCAAATACTCATTTCCCCATGCCACATTTATTGTTAATCCTACCATCTTTTTATTTGGATGCCCTCTATAAATTGGAGCTGGTGATAAATCTTCCAAATGAACACTCGGTGAGACTTCTTTGAATTCAAGATATTTTTGATCAAATTCCTTTAGCTTCTTCATATTATTATACGATGCTTCAATATCCACTTGTCTTCCATTATATCCAGGTGTTGCCTTCCATATTTTATCAATCATCGCATTTTGAGGTGCAATCTCATACTGTTTTGCATACTTTTGAATTTCTTCATGCAAGTTATCTTGTGCAAAAACAGAATAAGAGCCTAAACTGACATATAAAGAAAATATACATATGTATGCCAATATACGAACTTTCATATAAACCCTCCCAAATTAACTATATAAAAACATTTTCTTCTTATCTTTGTTAATTTGAGCGTTATAATGAAAACTATACCTATACCGACATAAAAATATATGAACATCATGTTTTTTACATAACAAAAAAAGCCAGTTTAACTGGCTTTTACTTATTGCTGCTCTTGTTTGTCTTCTTCTTTAGCAGCTTCTTTTTCTTGCTCTTCTTTTAGCAATACTTTTCTAGATAGATTTACGCGACCTTGCTTGTCAATCTCGATAACTTTAACTGTAATTACATCACCGATTTTCACAACGTCTTCTACTTTACCTACACGCTCAAGTGCAAGTTCAGAAATATGAACTAATCCATCTTTACCGCTGAATAATTCAACGAAAGCACCAAATTTCTCAACACGTTTCACTTTTCCTTCGTAGATCTCACCTACTTGTACTTCGCGAACGATATCTTCGATAATCTTCTTAGCTTTGTCGTTCATTTCTTGATTTATTGATGAAATGAATACTGTACCATCTTGCTCGATGTCAATTTTAACGCCAGTTTCTTCAATAATTTTATTGATTTGTTTACCGCTTGGTCCAATAACGTCACGGATTTTATCTGGGTTAATTGTCATTGTAATAATCTTTGGAGCGTAAGCTGATAATTCAGTACGTGGCTCTGCAATAACAGATAACATATGATTTAGAATGTGCACACGACCAATTTTCGCTTGTTGTAATGCCTCTTCTAAAATCTCACGTGATAAACCATCGATTTTAATGTCCATTTGCAGTGCAGTTACACCCTGTGCTGTACCTGCTACTTTAAAGTCCATATCACCTAAATGATCTTCCATACCTTGAATATCAGATAAAATTGTGTAATGCTCACCAGATTTAACCAGACCCATTGCAATACCTGCAACTGGAGCTTTAAGTGGAACACCCGCATCCATCATTGCTAAAGTACTACCACAAATACTTGCTTGTGAAGTAGAACCATTTGATTCTAATACTTCAGATACAAGGCGTACTGTGTATGGGAAATCTTTTTCAGATGGAATTACAGGCTCAAGTGCGCGCTCTCCTAGTGCACCGTGACCAATTTCACGACGACCTGGTCCACGCATCGGTCTTGTTTCACCAACACTAAATGATGGGAAATTGTAATGGTGCATAAAGCGTTTTGATTCTTCTACACCAAGACCATCTAAAATTTGCACATCGCCTAATGCACCTAATGTACAAATACTTAATGCTTGTGTTTGTCCACGTGTGAATAAACCAGAACCGTGTGTACGAGATAAAATACCAACCTCTGATGCTAAAGGACGGATTTCGTCACCTTTACGGCCATCTGGGCGGATTTTTTCAACTGTAATAAGACGACGTACTTCTTCTTTTACAATTTTATATAAAATCTCATTTACTTGTCCTAATGTATCAGCGTCAGCTTCCTCAGCTTCGTAATGCTCAATTACACGCTTTTTCACTTCGTTAATTGCATCTTCACGTGCATGTTTCTCATGTACTTGAATTGCAGAATGCATATCCTTCTCAGCCATTTCACGTACAGCTTGATTAAGATCAGCGTCAACTTCATAAAGTTTCACTTCTGATTTCTCTTTACCTACAGCTTGTACAATCTCTTCTTGGAATGCAATTAAACGTTTAATTTCGTCATGACCAAACATAATTGCTTCTAACATTGTTTCTTCAGGCACTTGATCTGCTCCTGCTTCAACCATGTTAATCGCATCTTTCGTACCAGCTACAACTAAGTGGATATCACTTTGTTCTTGCTGTTCTACTGTTGGATTAATAACGAATTCGCCATTAATACGACCAACTGTCGCACCAGCGATTGGACCTTCAAATGGAATATCTGAAATCGATAACGCTAATGAAGAACCAAGCATAGCTGCCATTTCAGAAGAACAATCTTGATCAACACTCATTACAATGCTGACAACTTGCACTTCGTTACGGAAACCATCTGCGAATAGCGGACGAATTGGACGGTCGATTAAACGACTTGCCAAAATTGCTTTTTCACTTGGACGACCTTCACGCTTAATAAAACCGCCAGGAATTTTTCCGACTGCATATAAACGCTCTTCATAGTTTACTGTAAGTGGGAAAAAATCTACATTTTTAGCTTCTTTTGATGCAGTTGCTGTAGATAGAACCGCTGTATCGCCATATCTTACTAATACTGCTCCGTTCGCTTGTTTGGCAAGCTGACCAGTTTCAACTGTTAGCTGGCGACCAGCTAAATCTATCGAGAAGACTTGCTTTTCTTGACTCATTTAAGTACCCCTCTCAATTTAAAGTATTCAATTCTTCTATGTAAATGGATAGTATATCACAATATTCTACCTCTAGTATTGCCTAAAATTAAGTAAGCTATAAAGCGTAGAAGATATATTTTTACCTAACAAAAAAGCGGGAATATTCCCGCTTCTTTGACTATCGACGTAAGCCAAGCTTTGTGATTAATTCACGGTAACGTGTGATATCGCTATTACGAAGGTAAGTTAGTAAGTTACGACGTTTACCAACCATCTTTAATAGACCACGACGTGAATGATGATCTTTCTTGTGAGTACGTAAGTGCTCGTTTAGAGTGTTAATTTGCTCCGTTAGGACAGCAATTTGAACCTCTGGAGAACCAGTATCAGTCTCATGAGTTCTAAATTGTGCAATGATTTCGTTTTTACGCTCTTGTGTTAAAGCCATCCTATTTCACCTCCTATTAATTAAACCCCCAATTACCTAGCAAGCGTCGGTGAGTCGCAATGCCAAGCAATGGTTGTCATAAAGTACATAACATAGAATACTACTTTTCATTTGAAAAAGCAAGTATATTCTTTTCGCTCGCAAAATATTCTTGTGCTGTTTTCTTATCTTTTGCGATTTGTTCAACTAACTCATCAATGCCATTGAATTTCTTCTCTTCTCTTATACGCATATGCCACTCTACTGTAACATTTTGGTTGTATATATCTTTGTTAAATTCAAATAAGTGCACTTCAATTGATAATTGACGCTCATCTTCTTTAAAAGTCGGTTTATATCCAATATTACATACACCATCGTACCATTCATCGTGAACTTTTAATCTCACTGCATAAACACCTACAGATGGCAATAAATACTCATCACTTAAACCTACATTAGCTGTTGGAAAACCAATTTGACGCCCACGTTTGTCGCCGTGTATAACTGTTCCCGCTACAGTATAGGCTCTACCTAAAATAGATGGAATTTGTTCCATTTCGCCATTTCGAATTAACTTTCGTAATGCTGTAGAACTTACTTTCTCTTCTTGAAATTCAACTTTTTCAATCACAGTCTGTGTAAACTCCCCTCTTGCATGAAATGGTAAAGTCTCCATCTTTCCTTTTCCTAAACGTCCATATGAATAATCAAACCCTGCTACTACATGCTTTACATTTAAACCAATAATATAATCATCTACAAATTGTTGCGGTAATAACCCTGCAAATGATTCATCAAATTTAATTACATATAATATATCGATTCCTAAGCTTTCGACTATTTTTTCTTTATCACGCATTGGTGTAATATACTCCACATGCGCATCCTTTTTCCCTAAAACAACAGATGGGTGAGGATGAAATGTCATAACTGCACTTTTATATCCTCTGTCGTCCGCTATTTTTTTCGCAGTTCGAATTACACATTGATGTCCTAAATGAATGCCATCAAAAAATCCTAATGCCATTACAGTAGGTGGTAATTCTAATTTATTTTGTTCATGTGGATGAGTTAAATGAATAAGTTTCACGCTTGAATTCACCTTTTTCTGTAATAATCCTTCCAATAATTCATTATAGCTTTAGTTCTTGATTATTCACAAGTACTTTCATCGGCTTTAACATGCCAGGATGTTTCGGATGATGTTCATAAATTGCTAAGCACCGATCATTTTTATCAAACACTGTAATAAATGGTGCCGTTATTTCTAATTCATTCTTTAAGAACATACCATTCTTAATTTTCTCTGCTTGCTTTTCATCTACAACCATTTTTGGAAACTTACTTAATGCTTCATCAATTGAAATGAAGATAGACTCTACTGTTCCATTTTGCACGTTTTCTTCAATTTCTTCAAATGATATGCAATCTTCTAATAAAAATTCACCAGATGCCGTTCTTACAAGGTGAGACATATGTGATGGGAAACCAAGTTTCTCCCCGATCATTACCGCTAACGTTCTTACATATGTTCCTTTACTACACGTTACACGGAAACGGAATGAAATATTTTCTCCTTCAAAAACTTCACGATCATCAAGTAATACGAACTCATGAATCGTAATTGTACGAACTGGACGTTCCACATCTTGTCCTGCTCTTGCATATTCGTATAATTTTTTCCCGTTTACTTTTACAGCCGAGAACATTGGTGGCATTTGTTCAATCGTGCCTGTTAATTCAGCAAGAACTTTTTCTATTTCCTTACGAGTAATAGCACGATCGACATTTTTCGTTTCAACAACCTCACCAGAAGCATCTTCAGTTGTCGTTGAAAATCCTAATGTTACTTCACCTTCATATGTTTTCGTTTCACTTGTTAAAAATTGTGCAATTTTTGTTGCTCTTCCGACGCAAATTGGTAATACTCCTGTTACATCTGGGTCTAATGTTCCCGTATGACCAATTCTCTTTTCTCTCAATACCTTTCTTAATTTAAATACACAATCATGTGATGTCATGCTTTTTGGCTTATGTAATAATACTACACCTTCCATATATGTTCACCTCATCATAATTCTTTCGTAGTAAATATCCAAAACTTATTTTGCATTGAAAAAATGGATAGACAAATGTCTATCCATTATTCTTCACGTTTACCGTCTTTATTAATTTCATGTAAAAGTGTATCAATTCGATGACCATATCCGATAGACTCATCAAACTCAAAGGTAATTTCCGGTGTTTTACGAAGACGAATACGTTGGCCAATTTCTGAACGAATAAAGCCTTTTGCCTTCGCTAAACCTTTTAACGTATTTTCTTTCTGTTCTTCGTCACCTAAAACAGAAATATATACTTTGGCAATTTGTAAATCACCACTCACTTGTACATCTGTTACTGTAACAAATCCGATACGTGGGTCTTTAATTTTACGACTAATGATGTCGCCTAATTCTTTTTTCATTTGCTCGCCTACACGGTTTGCACGTAATTTCATAACTCTTCACCTCATTCAATACCATTCCAATTGTGTTATCGTACGTTCAATTTCAGGAAATGAATCGATGTACTCCAGTACACGATTCATTTCTTTTTCACAGATAACACGATTTGAGGATACGGAAACAATCGCAATTTCTGTACGTTGCCATACATCTTGATGCCCAACTTCAGAAACAGCTACATTATAGCGCTGTTTCACACGAGTTAGCACTCGTTGCAAAATTGCCCGTTTCTCTTTTAAAGAATGTACATCGTAAATCATACACTCGAATGAGAGTGAAGCGACAATCATCGCTTCACTTCTTCCATAACGTATGCTTCAATGATGTCCCCTTCTTTAAGGTCATTATATCTCTCAATTGTAATACCACACTCATAGTTTTGTGCAACTTCTTTTACGTCGTCTTTGAAACGTTTTAACGTATCAAGTTGTCCTTCGAAAATTACTATACCATCGCGGATAATACGAACGCCACTATCGCGTGTAATTTTACCGTCAATTACGTAACAACCTGCAATTGTTCCAACTTTTGTTACCTTGAATGTTTGACGAACTTCCGCTTGACCGATTACTTTTTCTTCGAATTCTGGATCAAGCATACCTTGCATTGCTAATTCAATTTCTTCGATTACTTTGTAGATAATGCGGTGTAAGCGAACATCAACGTTCTCTAATTCAGCTGTACGCTTCGCGTTCACATCCGGACGTACGTTAAATCCAATTACAATTGCATTAGATGCAGAAGCTAAAATAATATCAGATTCTGTAATCGCACCTACACCAGTGTGAATGATTTTAACTTTTACGCCTTCAACATCAATTTTACGAAGTGATGCTGCCATCGCTTCAACAGAACCTTGTACGTCTGCTTTTACGATTAAGTTGATTTCTTTTACATCGCTCTCTTGGATTTGTTGGAATAAATCTTCAAGGCTTAATTTAGATTTCTCACCACGTTGTGCAACTAACGCTTCTTGTGCACGTGATTCACCGATTTGACGAGCTTTCTTCTCATCAGCGAATGCCATGAAACGATCTCCAGCCTGTGGTACTTCATTTAAACCTGTAATTTCAACAGGAGTTGATGGACCAGCAACTTTTACACGACGACCAATATCACTTACCATTGCACGAACACGTCCGAATGAAGTTCCAACAACAATTGGATCTCCAACTCGAAGCGTACCGTTTTGAACTAATAATGTCGCGATAGTTCCTTTACCTTTATCAAGCTGTGCTTCAATTACAGTACCCGTTGCATAACGATTTGGGTTTGCTTTATATTCTTCTACTTCACTTACAAGAAGGATCATCTCTAGCAAGTTGTCAATGCCTTCGCCTTGAATTGCAGAAATTGGTACGAAAATTGTGTCTCCGCCCCAAGCTTCTGGAACTAATTCATATTCTGTTAATTCTTGCATTACACGATCAGGATTCGCCGCTGGTTTATCCATTTTATTCACAGCAACAATAATTGGTACTCCAGCTGCTTTTGCATGGCTAATCGCTTCAACTGTTTGTGGCATAACACCGTCATCAGCTGCAACAACAAGGATTGTAATATCAGTTACTTGCGCACCACGAGCACGCATTGTTGTAAATGCCGCGTGACCAGGCGTATCTAAGAATGTAATTTTCTTATCATTTACTTCAACTTGGTATGCACCAATATGCTGAGTAATTCCACCAGCTTCGCCAGCAGTTACTTTTGAATTACGAATAGAGTCAAGTAATGTTGTTTTACCATGGTCAACGTGTCCCATAATCGTAACAACAGCTGGACGCTCTTTTAAGTTTTCTTCATCATCTTGCTCATCCATGAATGTTTCAAACTCAGTTTCACTTACCACTATTTCTTCTTCTACTTCAATACCGTAATCAGTAGCGATTAACTCAATTGTATCTTTATCTAAATCTTGGTTAATTGTCGCCATAATTCCTAGCATGAAGAGCTTTTTAATAATTTCAGATGGCTCTTTGCTTAACTTTTTAGCAAGTTCACCTACTGTAAGGCTTCCAGAGAAAGTAATTTTATCTGGTGTTTCTACTATTTGTGTTTGTTGTCTTCCAGCAAAGTTATCTTGACGTTTGTCTTCATTTCCTTTGCCTTTTTTCTTTTTCTTATTGCTGTTCTTTTTACTGCGAACAACTTTCTCTTCTACTTCAAACTCATCTGCAACAGAAGGTTTTTCCGCTCCAGTGTTATATTCATTATCTAATTTATTTACTACTTCGTCTTCTAACATTGTCATATGATTCGAAACCTCGATATTCATCTCTTTAAGTTTTGTCATAAGATCTTTACTTGAGATATTATTTTTTTTTGCATATTCATGTACTCGAATTTTACTCATACCTTCACCCCCGGTAATTTGTATCGAGCATGCTACGTAGCTTTTTCGCAAAGCCTTCATCTAACACAGCTACAACGACTCGCTCGTCTCTCCCAATCGCATGCCCTAATTGTTGTCGATTTTCGACTTTTTTCATTGGTACGTTGTAGTACGTCGTTTTATCAGTGATACGTTTAGTAGTGTTCGCTGACGCATCTTCAGAAAGCAATACGAGCTTTGCTTTACCACTTCGTACTTCTTTTAAAACGAGTTCTTCACCCGAAATGATTTTTCGAGCGCGATTTGCTAGTCCTAAAAACGATTTCCAATCGGACACTTATTTCGACTCCTTCTCAACAAGCTCAAGAAGCTCTTCGTACAGAGAACTGTCGATTTTCGCTTTTAGATGATGTTCCAAAATGTTTTTCTTTTGGGCTTGTATAATGCATTCTTTATCTTTTGACAAATATGCACCTCGTCCTGATTTTTTTCCAGATAAATCAATAGACACTTCGCCCTCTTTGGAACGAACAATGCGAACCAGCTCTCGTTTTGATTTCATCTCTTGCGTCGCAATACATTTTCGTAACGGAACTTTTCGATTGCTCATACTCATCACCTCTATTGGATTTCGTCTTCAACTGAATCGAATCCGAATGCGATTACGCTATCTTCTTCTGTAACAATTCCAAGTTGTTTCGCATCAGACTCACTTTTAATATCAATTTTCCAGCCTGTTAATTTAGCTGCAAGACGTGCATTTTGTCCACGCTTACCGATAGCTAACGATAGCTGGTGGTCTGGAACAACAACAGTTGTTGCTTTTTCATCTTCATCTACAAGTACTTTAACAACTTGTGATGGGCTTAAAGCATTTGCAACATATTCAACTGGGTCATTTGACCAGCGAACGATGTCAATCTTTTCACCTTTTAGTTCATCTACAACACGTTGTACACGTTGTCCTTTCGGTCCTACGCAAGAACCAACTGGATCAACATCAATGTTTTCTGCATGCACAGAGATTTTAGAACGATCTCCTGCTTCGCGCGCTACAGAGCGAATTTCTACAGTTCCATCATAAATTTCTGGAACTTCCATTTCGAATAAACGTTTTAAAAGACCAGGATGTGTACGTGATACGTAAATTTGTGGTCCTTTTGTTGTCTTTTCTACTTTTGTAATAAATACGCGAATACGATCATGTGGCTTATATTGCTCATTTGGCATTTGCTCACTTACAGGTAATAAAGCTTCTACTTTGCCTAAGCTTACGTAGATGAAACGAGCATCTTGGCGTTGTACAATACCAACCATAATGTCTTCTTCACGATCACTAAATTCTGAGTAAATAACACCACGTTCTGCTTCACGAACTCGTTGTGTTACAACTTGTTTTGCAGTTTGCGCTGCAATACGACCAAAATCTTTTGGCGTTACTTCAATTTCTAGTACGTCGCCATCTTGGTAGTTTGGATTAATTTGTCTTGCCTCTTCTACAGAGATTTCAAGACGTGGATCAAACACATTATCAACAACGTCCTTACGTGCTAAAACTTGAATTGTTCCCACTTCTGGGTTAAAGCTCACACGAACGTTTTGTGCTTGGTTAAAATTGCGTTTATAAGCAGAGATTAATGCTGCTTCAATCGCATCAATAATAATATCTTTACTAATACCTTTTTCTGACTCTAATACGAGCAAAGCATCTAACAACTCAGTGCTCATGAAGATCCCCCTTCTTACTAAAACGTAACAGCAAGTCGCGCATTTGCAACTTTATCCATTGGAATTTGGATTTCTTTTTTACGTGTTTTAATTGTTAATAGTAGTGTAATTGTAGTACCGTCGTAGGAAAGTAACTTTCCTTCAAACATCTTTTCGCCATCAATTGGCTCATATGTTTTAATTGCCACTTGTTTTCCTACCGCTTGCTGGAAGTCTTTCTCTTTCTTTAATGGGCGTTCTGCTCCAGGAGATGATACATCCAAAAAGTAAAGGTGAGGAATTGGATCCTCTTTATCTAAAGCTTCGCTTAAACGTTCACTTACCGCACCGCATTCTTCAATGTCGACTCCCTTTTCAGAATCGATGAATACGCGTAAGAACCAGTCTTGTCCTTCTTTCACATACTCTACATCTACAAGTTCAAGATTTAACTCTTCAACGATTGGCTGCGCAAATGCTTCTACAACTTCTGTGACTTTCTTATCCATAAACAGCCTCCTTCCTGCCGCCATGTACCATTTACAAGAAAAGATCCCGTTCACAAAGACGGTCTATCTTATTCTTTCTCGTTAGCTAACAAAAGCCCCTGCCGTTAAGCAGGGAATATCTGTCTTAGTATTACCAAATTTAAGAAGTAAAACTTGTAACAAAATATGTATATACGACAGAAATGTCTTTACTATCTACATGAATAAAATGTAGATAGTAACACGAAAGAGTGGGTTTCCCCACTCTCTTTTTCACAAAATATACATGACATGGTTATCTCGGTTTATAGTATACCATAGCAAATATTGATTTGCAAAGACTTTTCCTACCTATTAGAACAGTGATAATTGGTTTTGATCTGGCAAATCTCCTAAACAACCTTGGCTATCTAAATACTCAATAATTGTTTTCGAAACCTTACTTCGCTGCTGTAAGTCTTCTTTTGATAAGAAGTCTCCATTTTTGCGCGCTTCCACAATACTTAAGGCTGCGTTCGTACCAAGACCAGGCACTGCATTAAATGGAGGAATTAAAGTATCCCCATCAATAATAAACTCAGTTGCATGCGAGCGGTATAAATCGACCTTTTGGAATGAATATCCACGCTCACACATTTCCAGTGTCATTTCTAGTACTGTTAATAAACTCTTCTCTTTCGGCGCTGCATCCAATCCTTTTTGAGCAATTTCATCAATTTTTACACGTATGGATGCTGAACCTTTCGCCATCGCCTCTACATCAAAATCATCTGCACGGACTGTAAAATATGCCGCATAGAATAAAAGTGCAAAATGTACTTTAAAGTATGCGATACGCACAGCCATAAGTACGTAAGCAGCCGCATGGGCTTTAGGGAACATGTATTTAATCTTCTTACATGAATCAATATACCAACCTGGCACATTATTACCTTTCATGTCATCTTCCCATTCTTCTGGTACACCTTTACCTTTACGAACCGACTCCATGATTTTGAAGGCTAATGATGGATCTAAACCTTGATAGATTAAATATACCATGATGTCATCACGACAACCGATAACTTCACTCAGCGTACATGTACCGTTATAAATTAACTCATTTGCATTACCAAGCCATACGTCAGTACCATGTGACAGCCCAGAAATTTGGACCAATTCTGAGAATGTCGTTGGTTTTGTCTCTTCTAACATCTGTCTTACGAACTTCGTACCGAATTCCGGGATACCAAGTGTACCTGTTTTACAGTTAATTTGTTCTTCCGTTACCCCTAACGTTTCTGGACCAGAGAAAATTTTCATTACTTCTGGATCATCCGTTGGGATTGTTTTCGGATCAATACCACTTAGATCTTGTAACATACGAATAACGGTCGGATCATCGTGTCCCAGTATATCAAGTTTCAATAAATTATCATGAATCGAGTGGAAGTCAAAATGCGTTGTTCTCCACTCAGCACCAATTGAATCAGCAGGAAACTGTATTGGTGAGAAATCAAAGATATCCATGTAATCTGGCACAACGATAATACCACCTGGATGCTGTCCAGTTGTACGTTTTACCCCTGTACATCCCGCTACTAAGCGATCAATCTCTGCATTTCGAATTGTTAAATTGTGATCATTTGCATAACCTTTTACATATCCATAAGCGGTTTTTTCCGCAACTGTACCAATCGTTCCAGCACGGTATACATAGTCTTCACCGAACAGTACTTTCGTATAGTTATGGGCACGTGGTTGGTATTCCCCGGAGAAGTTCAAATCGATATCGGGTACCTTATCTCCTTTAAATCCAAGGAACGTTTCGAATGGAATATCATGTCCATCTTTCACATATGCCACATTACATGTCGGACAATCTTTATCTGGTAAGTCGAAACCAGAGCCTACGGAACCATCATTAAAGAATTCAGATTGCTTGCACTTTGGACAGACATAGTGTGGTGGTAATGGGTTTACTTCTGTAATTTCCATCATCGTTGCAACGAACGACGAACCTACCGAACCACGCGAACCTACTAGATATCCGTCGACTAACGACTTTTTCACAAGCTTATGTGAGATTAAATAGATAACGGCAAATCCATGTCCAATAATACTTTTCAATTCTTTTTCTAAACGAGCCTCTACAATTTCTGGTAGTTCTTCACCATATATACTGCGTGCCATTTTATAACTCATATCACGTGTTTCATCATCGGCACCCTCAATTTTCGGTGTATATAGATCATCTTTTACTGGACGAACATCACCAATTAATGACGCAACCTTTTGTGTATTCGTCACAACAACTTCTTTCGCTTTGTCTTCACCTAAAAATGAAAAACACTCTAGCATTTCATCAGTTGTACGGAAATGTACTGGCGGTAATGAATGTCGATTTAACGGATTGGCTCCGCCCTGCGAACTGACTAAAATTTTACGATACATTGCATCTTCTGGATCTAAGTAATGCACGTTCCCTGTAGCAACAACTGGTTTATCTAACGTCTCGCCTAGTTTTACTAAGTTAGAGATAATTGTTTTTAATTGTCCCTCATCTCGAACGAGTTCACGCTCTACTAAATGACGCAACACCTCTGGAGGCATTACTTCAATGTAATCATAAAACTGTGCAATTTCTTCTACCTCTTCAGGAGCTTTTTGCATCATTGCCTCAAACACTTCACCTTTATCACAAGCCGTTCCTACTAAAATTCCTTCACGATATTTTTTTAATAGTGACCTCGGTACTCGTGGTACACGGTAAAAGTAATTAAGGTGAGAATATGAAACAAGTTTATATAAATTTTTCAATCCAACATCTGATGTGGCAAGTAACGTCAGATGGCTTGGACGGCCACGCTTATACGCATCCCCTTGCCCCATGCTATCATTTAATTGATCGTGATATTCAAATCCCTTTTCAATTACGTCTTTCAACATTTTCACAAGTAAATATCCCGTCGCTTCTGTATCATAAATCGCACGGTGATGTTGCGTTAATTCAATATCAAGTTTTTTACACATCGTATTTAATCGGTGATTTTTCATTTCTGGGAATAAGAATCGTGCAAGTTCTAACGTATCAATAACAGGGTTATTCGTTTTTTCTAACCCAGCCTTTTTAAAACCTACGTTAATAAATCCCATATCGAAGCTTGCGTTATGGGCAACAAGTGTATGGTCACCCATCCATTCCTCAAACTTTTTAAACACTTCGTCCACTTCTGGTGCATTAGTTAACATATCATCTGTAATACCTGTTAATTCAATAATCGTCGCTGATAATGGTTGATGTGGGTTTGCAAAAGATTCAAAACGATCAATGATTTCGCCACCCTTTACTTTTACGGCAGCCAACTCAATGACTGTATCGTATACAGCTGATAAACCTGTCGTCTCAACGTCGAAAACAACATACGTTTCCTCCGCAAGTAAACGATGCGCTTCGTTATACGCTATCGGTACACCATCATTAACTAAATTCGCTTCTACACCGTATATAACTTTAACTCCAGCCTTTTTCCCCGCAGAATATGCCTCCGGGAACGACTGAGCCACAGCATGGTCTGTAACCGCAATAGCTTCATGTCCCCATTTACCAGCTTGGGCAACAAGCCTAGAAACAGGAGTAACAGCATCCATTTGGCTCATGGGAGTGTGAAGATGAAGTTCTACACGCTTTTCGCCTTCTGGCGCTTTATCTTTACGAGACGGACCTGTTATTTCATTAATATCATTCGCAATCATTACTAAATCTCGAACAAATGTATCGTTTTGAACTGAACCACGGGCTTTCACCCACATTCCTTTTTTCAAGGATTGCAGCATTGGAATATCTTCTTTGTCACGCGAGAACATTTTGATCATAATAGAATCCGTATAATCCGTTATTTTTAAAGTTAATAACGTACGTCCACTACGAAGCTCTTTTGTCTCTACATGGAAGACATATCCTTGAACCGTTTTTCTTCTTTCTTCATCTTGAATTTCTCGCATCGGTGTAATCTCTTCATCTGGCTTAATAAGATACCCGAGTGTAATCGGTCCTTCATACACAACGCTACTTTCTTCAGCTTGCTTCTTCGCCATTTCTTCCATAGCTTGTATAACACGCTCGCGGTCTTCTTGCTGCGTTTGCTCACGAAACTTTTGCATTTCTTCTGCATTTTGCTGTATATGTGTGTCTAACTGGAAACGTGGAAATCCAAAAGCTTCGTATTGATCCCCTACTGGTTTCGCAACGTTTTTCTTTAAAGCAGTAGACTCCAGCTCATTATTCACATTTATTAGCAACTTCACTCCATTCACCTGCGGAAGCTGTTTCTTTAAGTAAGCAAACATAGGTGAAAATGTAATTCGTTCCGTACAAAGCGGCCAATACGCCCTCACTTCTTCTTCTGTAAATTGTTTATTCTCTGTTTCTAATGCAAATGTTGTTCTTGCAATATGAGAAAATGATTGCTTAAGCTTTGTTTCTAGCAATTCATATAATTCTGTAGGCAAAATACGTGGCACTTGTAAATCAAAATGCCAACTTTTATTCGCTTTATCAATAACGAGCCTTTCAATACCACCGCCTTGTAAATATTGATTTATAAGGTCGTCTGGTATTTGCAACTGCTGGAGCAAAATTTGAAATCGCTCTTGTTGTTCATTTGTTAAAGACATAAGCACTCTCCTTCCATTTGCTATTATAAATTGAAACGTACTACAAAGAAAGATTTCTCACTTCTTCTTTTACAAAATACGTTTACAAAGAAAGAGAAGGTACCCCATTACGAGGTACCTCTTCTTATTTTAAAATATTTGCAATATATGTTTGAAGTTCTTCTACTTTTACTTCTTCAGACTCACCTGTAGCACGTACTTTCACTTCTACAATACCTTCGTCTGCTTTTTTACCAATTGTAACGCGAACTGGAAGGCCGAATAAATCTGCATCTGCAAATTTAACACCTGCACGTTCTGCACGATCGTCTAATAACACTTCATAGCCTTTTTCTTGTAATGAGTTGTAGATGTTTTCACCCATTTCACGTTGTGCATCAGATTTCATATTTACTGGAATTACATGCACATGGAACGGTGCTACAGCTTTCGGCCAAACTAAGCCGTTCTCATCATTAAACTGCTCTGCAATTGCTGCCACTGTACGAGATACACCGATACCGTAACAACCCATAATAAGTGGTTGTGTTTTCCCATTTTCATCTAGGAATGTTGCGTTCATTGCTTCACTATAACGAGTTCCTAATTTGAATACATGACCAACTTCAATTCCACGTGCAAAAAGAATTGTTCCGTTTCCGTCTGGAGATTGGTCTCCTTCTTGAATAAAGCGTAAATCTGTATACTGACTTACTTTAAAGTCACGTTCTGGATTTACATTTACATAATGGAATCCTTCTTCGTTCGCTCCTGAACATCCATTGACAATTGATGCTACAGCATGGTCAGCGATAATTTCGATATCACCTGTTACACCAATCGGTCCTAATGAACCAACTTCACAATTTAATAATTCTTTTACTTCCTCATGAGAAGCAAGCTCAACAACTGAAGCGCCGTATACATTTTTCACTTTTACATCGTTTACTTCGTGATCACCACGAACAAGTACAACTACTAATTTCTCATCTACTTTAAATACCATAGACTTAATACACTTGTCAGCTTCAATGTTTAAGAATGCAGATACTTCTTCAATCGCTTTTTGATCTGGCGTTGCAACCTTTTCAAGTGCCATTTCCGCTTCGTCACTCTTCGTATACGTAGCTACAACAGGAGCCATTTCAATGTTCGCTGCATAATCAGATGTATCAGAGTATGCAATTGTATCTTCACCAACATCAGATAATACCATGAATTCATGTGTATCTTTTCCGCCCATTGCTCCAGAATCAGCAATAACTGCACGGAAGTTCAAACCACAACGAGCAAAAATGTTAGAATATGCTTTGTATAAGCGATCGTATACTTCATCTAAGCTCTCTTGTGTAGCATGGAAAGAGTATGCATCTTTCATTAGAAACTCTCTTCCACGTAATAAACCGAAACGAGGTCTTTGTTCATCGCGGAATTTCGTTTGAATTTGATATAATGTTAACGGTAATTTTTTATATGATTTTATTTCATCACGTACAAGATCAGTAATTACTTCTTCATGCGTCGCTCCTAAAGCAAACTCACGAGCGTTACGATCTTTCATACGCATTAATTCAGATCCGTAAGAATACCAACGACCTGATTCTTGCCATAATTCTGCAGCTTGCATAGCTGGCATCAATAATTCCACAGCTCCTGCGCGCTCCATTTCTTCTCGAACGATACGTTCTACTTTGTGTAATACTTTTAACCCAAATGGTAGAAAACTATAAATACCAGAAGCATTTTGACGCATAAAACCTGCGCGAAGTAATAATTGATGACTCTTAATTTCAGCATCAGCTGGAACTTCACGTAATGTAGGACTGAATACCATACTTTGTTTCATTTATTTGCACCTCTTCATTTTACTCTTACACGCAGTAAAACCCCTCACCTCGAATTAGGTGAGGGATTTTATTCTACGGGCTCTATTTCATTATAAGTTTCATTCTATTTTACAAGAAAAACTTACGAATGTCATTCCATGTTACAACTAACATTAATAACATTAATAATGCAAAACCAATAAAGTGAACCATTCCTTCTTTTTGACGGTCAATTGGTTTTCCTCGTAACGCCTCAATTAAGAAGAAGAATAAACGGCCACCGTCTAAAGCAGGAACTGGTAATAAATTGAATAAACCAAGATTAATACTTAAAACTGCCGCTAAACTTAGTACACGCGTAAATCCATAATCTACAACTTGATCTGTTAGATTATAAATTCCTACTGGACCTGACAACTCATTAATAGAAAATTGACCAGTTACTAATTTCACAAGAGATTCAAAAATTAGTTTCGTCCATTGGTATGTTTGTTCAAATCCTGATTTAATAGAACCCATTACTGTTTTCTCTACAGGGGAATAAACACCAATTCTACCAACTTCGTCTTTTCCTTCTTTATCGAGTGTTGGCGTTACTTTCACATTAAACTGTTCATTATCACGCTTTACTTGTAACGTAATTTCTTTATCCGGATTTTCACGTACAATGTCAACAACATCTTTCCATGTACTTGTGTTTTTTCCATCAATCGCTTGAATTGTATCATTCTCTTTCAATCCAGCTTGCTGTGCTGCACTATTATCCATCACTTTTCCGACCATTGGTTTGTCAATAGGAACCCCTTGTACAAATCCAAGAATCACAAAAATAACAAATGCTAAAATGAAGTTCATTGCAGGACCCGCAAAGATTGTTAAAGCGCGTTGCCCTAATTTTTTTGAACCAAATTGTCTATTATACGGAGCAATTTGAATTTCTTCCCCCGCAGTAATAATACGAGCTTTTTCATTCACTCGGAACGTTTGAAGCTCTTCCTCGTACTCCTCATAGCCCGAAATTGTTAGATTGTGCTCCAAATCAGCTTGTTCGACTTCAATGACACGAACATTTGGATACTTTTCATATCCATCAAAAACTAATTTCACAACTTCGTCTTTTTCATTTAATACAAGGCCAACCTTTTTCCCAGGCTTTAACTCAACTGTGTCCGCATCCTCGCCAGCCATTCTTACATAGCCACCAAGGGGCAGTAATCGAATCGTATACACCGTTTCATTCTTTTCAAATGAGAATATTTTCGGACCAAAACCAATCGCAAACTCGCGGCATAAAATACCTGCTCTTTTTGCGAAATATAGATGTCCTAGCTCATGGAAAAATACGAGTGCACCGAAAATTAATATAAAGGCAATCGCTGTATTCAATTCCATAACCACCTTTGCTAAATTTGTTCCATCACAAACCGTCTTGTGGCTGCATCAATTTCCAGAATTTCCTCTAAGCTCGGACGTGCAATGACATTGTGATGGTTCATTGCTTTTTCAATGAGGTCTTCTACTGTTAAGAAACCAATTCTCTTTTGTAAAAAGGCTTCAACAGCTACTTCATTCGCTGCGTTCATTACAGCTGGCATACTTCCACCTGCTTTTCCAGCTTCATACGCAAAACGTAGACAACGGAATCTTTCTTGGTCCATTTTCTCAAAATGCAACGTCCCTATTTCCCATAAGTTTAACTGTTTTGTGTCTGAAAGAGGCAATCTATCAGGATATGTAAGTGCGTATTGAATTGGTACTCGCATATCAGGTGAACCAAGCTGCGCCATTACACTACGATCTTCAAATTCAACCATAGAATGGATAATACTTTCTTTATGTAAAACAACATCGATTTGCTCGTAAGGGATACCAAAAAGCCAATGTGCTTCAATTACTTCTAGTCCCTTATTCATCATTGTAGCAGAATCAATTGTAATTTTCGAACCCATTGACCAGTTTGGATGTCGAAGCGCATCTTCTACGGTCACATGATGCAATTCATCCCTCGTTTTATCACGGAAACTTCCACCAGAAGCCGTTATAATAAGACGAGAAATTCTTTTCTCATTTTCACCATTCAAGCATTGAAAAATAGCTGAATGTTCACTATCTACTGGAAGTAACGAAACATTATGTTTTCGTGCTGCTTCCATTACAAGATGTCCTGCAGTTACTAACGTTTCTTTATTTGCAATTCCAATTGTTTTTTTCGCCTCAATTGCACGAAGTGTTGGTAACAACCCTACGCTACCTACAACAGCATTTACTACAATCTCCGCATCTGGATGTAATGCTACTTCTAAAAGCCCTTCACTACCATATACAATTTTTGTATTACCAGAAACAGCTTGTAATTTTAAAACATCTTCCTCTCTTTGCACAGAGACGATTTGCGGAGAAAATTCTTGAATTACCTTTACTGCGTAGTCAATATTTTTCCCTACAGAAAAAGCAACGAGACGGAATTGGTCTGGGTGCGAGCGTAATACATCTAAAGTTTGTGTACCAATTGATCCGCTCGCACCTAATAAACTAATGTTTTTCATGACTCCAACCCCTCGTTCATTTATTAATTGTATTGTAATAAGAAGTAGAGAATTGGTAAAACGAATAACCAACTATCTGTTCGATCTAATATACCACCATGTCCAGGTAAAATTGTACCTGAATCCTTTACGCCATAATGACGTTTAAAAGCAGATTGTACTAAATCACCAATTTGTCCAAAAATAGAAATGATAATTGTCAGCACAATTAAAATTACTACATTCGATTCAACTGGGAAGAACGCGTTGTAAACAAGTGCCACGATAATTCCGCAAACGATGCCGCCTAATGAACCTTCAATCGTTTTATTTGGACTAATTTCTGGCCACAATTTTCTCTTGCCTAATGCTTTTCCTACGAAATATGCGCCTGAATCAGTAGCCCATATAATAAATAATGCGCAAAACACATATTTAATTCCTAATATTCTCGTTTCATTTAAATATAAGAATCCCATTGCCACATATGTCGTTGCCATCAGTAAAAATGAAGCATTATCAAAAGTAAATGTATTCTTAGAAAGGACTGTATATGATAAAAGTAATAAAACAATCACAAATGTGATTTCCAATTTACCTAATCCAATCCATGTAAACAGTTCTGATGCACTACTTGGAATTAAAAGAATCCACAATAATACTGCAGCTAAAACTGTCGGTACTGAAATAAGCGTAAGCTTATTCATACGAATTAATTCATATAAACCTATAGAAGCAAGTGCATACACTAAAACCGTAAAAGGCACGCCACCGTATATTACGATGGGAATGAATAGCGCGGCAGCAACCACTCCAGTAATAATTCTCTGTTTCACTACCAAACCCTCTCTTTCTACACGCCTCCGAATCTGCGCCCTCTATGTTGAAAGTCAGTAATTGCATTTAGCAAATGTTCTTCTTTGAAGTCTGGCCAATACACGTCTGTAAACCAAAACTCCGAATACGCAATTTGCCATAACATGAAATTACTAATACGTAGCTCTCCGCTTGTTCGGATTAACAACTCTGGATCAGGTAAAGAACTCGTCATTAAGTAGGAAGAAAGCATTTCTTCACTTACCTCTTCAGAACGAATTTTTCCTTCCTCGTTATCTTTCATCATATGTTGCACAGCAGAAACGATTTCATCTCGACTTCCATAGTTTAACGCGAAATTAAGAATTAATCCCGTATTCTCTTTCGTATCTTCCATGGCTTTCTCCATCGCTCTGCGTGTATGCGTAGGAAGACGATCTTTTTGCCCTATTACTCGGACTTGTACGTTTTCTTCAATCAATTCTGGTAAAAATGTACCTAGAAATTCTTCTGGAAGCTTCATTAAATAATCAACTTCCTTTTTCGGTCTTTTCCAGTTCTCAGTTGAAAAAGCATAGAGAGTTAACACTTTCACATTAAGTTTACTTGCAAATTTTGTAATTTTCTTTACAACTTGCATACCTTCATGATGTCCCGCAATACGAGGCATTGCTCTCCTCTTTGCCCATCTTCCATTCCCATCCATAATGATGGCAATATGTTCTGGGATATATCCTTTTTTCACTTCTTCAACGAGATGATCAAACGATGTGTCCTTTTTACCTTTAAAAAAAGGAAAGTTTTTAAACATCATTCATACCCTCCAACAAGCAGACGTATGCCTAAAAGTGTAAAAAGACCCCCTTAAGAAGAGGGTCATATTTGCGAAGTTATCGCTATTACACTTCCATGATTTCTTTTTCTTTGTTTTTTGCGATTTCGTCAACTTTTGCAATATATTTATCTGTTTCTTTTTGGATATCTTCAGTATATCCTCTTAAATCATCTTCTGTAATCTCGCCAGCTTTTTCAAGCTTCTTAAGATCATCATTTCCGTCACGACGTACGTTACGAACAGCAACTTTTGCTTCTTCAGCATATTTTTTCACAACTTTAACAAGATCACGACGACGCTCTTCTGTTAATGCAGGGAATGCAATACGAATTACAGTTCCATCATTAGAAGGGTTTAAGCCTAAATCTGCTTTTAAAATTGCTTTTTCGATATCACCGATAGAAGTTTTATCATAAGGTTGAATTACAAGTAAACGTGCTTCTGGAACTGTAATGTTCGCTAATTGCACAACTGGTGTTGGTGCACCATAGTAATCAACTTGTACCTTATCTAATACAGACGAGCTTGCACGACCAGCGCGAACTGTTGCTAATTCACGAGAATAAGCAGCAACTGCTTTTTCCATTTTTTCATTTGAAGACTTCAATACTTGTTGTCCCATATTTATTTCCCCCTTACAACTGTTCCAATATTTTCGCCTAAAACGGCACGTTTAATATTACCTTTTTCCATAACTGAGAATACAATTAATGGAATATCATTATCCATACATAGAGAAGAAGCTGTAGAATCCATTACACCTAAACCTTCTTTTAATACATCTAAGTAAGTAAGCGTTTCGTATTTCGTAGCCGTTGGGTCAATAGATGGATCTGCGCTATATACGCCATCCACATTATTTTTCGCCATTAAAATAACGTCTGCTTCGATTTCCGCTGCACGTAATGCTGCTGTTGTATCTGTAGAGAAGTATGGATTACCTGTACCTGCTGCAAAGATAACAACACGTTTTTTCTCTAAGTGACGAACTGCTTTACGGCGAATGTAAGGCTCTGCCACTTGACGCATCTCAATTGAAGTTTGTACACGAGTTTGGATTCCAATATTCTCCAAGCTATCTTGAAGAGCTAATGAATTCATAACTGTAGCTAACATGCCCATGTAATCTGCTCCTGCACGATCCATGCCCATTTCACTTCCAATTTTCCCACGCCAAATGTTACCGCCACCAACAACAACAGCAACCTCTACATCAAGTTCTGCAATTTCTTTTACTTGTTCTGCAACTGACTTAATAACAGTTGGATTAATTCCAAATCCTTGCTCTCCAGCTAAAGCTTCTCCACTTAACTTTAAAACGACACGATTATATTTCGGTTTACTCATAATGAACCTCCAATTGCTTACATCTTTATTTTAAAAAAGGGAACACAATGTGTTCCCTAATCTGTATTAGTTACTACCTTTTACTTGGTTCATTACTTCTTCAGCAAAGTTGTCTTCACGTTTTTCGATACCTTCGCCAACAGCGTAGCGAACGAATCCTTTTAATGTTCCGCCTTTAGACTCAACGAACTGACGAACTTTCATATCAGGGTTTTTAACGAATGCTTGGTCAAGTAAGCAAATCTCTTCGAAGAATTTGCCTAGACGGCCTTCAACCATTTTTGCAACGATTTTTTCAGGCTTGCCTTCGTTTAATGCTTGTTGTGTTAATACTTGACGCTCATGCTCAACTTCTTCAGCTGTTACAGCATCGCGGTCGATGTATTTAGGGTTAACTGCTGCAATGTGCATTGCTACATCTTTAGCAGCTGCTTCATCAGTAGAACCTTCAAGAACTGTTAATACACCAATACGTCCACCCATGTGTAGGTAAGCGCCGAATGCATCTGCATCAGTTTTTGATACGATTTCGAAACGACGAAGTGTAAGTTTTTCACCAATTTTAGCGATTGCTTCGTTGATGTGCTCTTCTACTGTTTTGCCGCCTTCAATTGTTTGAGTCATAGCTTCTTCAACGTTAGCAGGTTTGTTAGCTAATAAGTGAGCAGCTAGTTCTTTAATTAATGCTTGGAAACCTTCGTTTTTCGCAACGAAATCAGTTTCAGAGTTTAATTCTAAGATTAAAGCGTCGTTACCGTTTGTTTCGATGAAAGTTAAACCTTCAGCAGCAATGCGGTCTGCTTTTTTAGCAGCTTTCGCAATACCTTTTTCACGTAAGAAGTCAATTGCCTTCTCCATGTCGCCGTTAGTTTCTGTTAAAGCTTTTTTGCAGTCCATCATACCTGCGCCAGTTTTTTCACGTAATTCTTTTACCATTTGAGCAGTGATTGCCATACTTTTTATCCTCCTAAAATATGTATTTATACTTTTTATAAAGGTGTTTATACCTTAAAAAAGGTGATAAAAGGCCGAACCCCTTATCACCTTTCCAACTTTGTTACGCAGTAACAGTTTCTTCACCTTGTTTTGCTTCAAGGATCGCGTCTGCCATTTTAGATGTAAGAAGTTTTACAGCACGAATTGCATCATCGTTTGCTGGGATAACGTGATCGATTTCGTCTGGATCACAGTTTGTATCAACGATACCGATGATTGGAATGTGTAATTTGCGTGCTTCAGCAACTGCAATACGCTCTTTACGAGGGTCTACTACGAATAATGCACTTGGAAGACCTTTCATATCTTTAATACCGCCTAAGAATTTCTCAAGACGCTCTAACTCTTTTTTAAGTTGAACAACTTCTTTCTTAGGTAGTACTTCGAAAGTACCATCTTCTTGCATTCTTTCGATGTCTTTAAGACGCTTGATACGCTTTTGGATTGTTTGGAAGTTTGTTAAAGTTCCACCTAACCAACGTTGGTTAACGAAGTACATACCCGCACGAGTTGCTTCTTCTTTAATAGCTTCTTGTGCTTGTTTTTTAGTACCTACGAATAAAATGTCTCCACCTTCAGCAGCGATGTCACGCATCGTTCTGTAAGCTTCCTCAACTTTTTTCACAGTTTTTTGTAAGTCGATGATGTAGATACCGTTACGCTCTGTGAAAATGTAACGCTTCATTTTTGGGTTCCAACGACGAGTTTGATGTCCGAAATGAACACCAGCTTCAAGCAATTGCTTCATAGAAATTACTGACATAATATAGTTCCTCCTAAATGGTTTTTGATATCCTCCGTTTACTTCATCTCTAAGCGAAACTACAAACGTAGCACCAACACTTAAATCAGTAAACGTGTGTACTTTGTACTGACACCACTGCTTACTATATCATACTGAAATATTACAATCAAGTCGAAAATGCGAACAATGTAAAACTTTCTTTGTTCATACTCGAATTCTAGTATTACCAACCTTCATTTCTTTTAAGCAAAAAAGCAAAATACAATTAATAGTTTTCCCAGAAAACACGCTTATGCCACTTTTCACAAGCACCATCAATCCATTGCACAAAAAAACTCTCCTCAATCGAGGAGAGTTTTTTATAAATTAGTTTGTTTTTAATTTAGCAAGTTCCTGTAGAAACTTGTCGTTTAGCACTTTAATGTATGTTCCTTTCATACCTAAAGAGCGAGACTCAATAACACCAGCACTTTCTAATTTACGTAGTGCATTTACGATTACAGAGCGAGTAATTCCTACGCGATCAGCAATTTTACTTGCAACAAGTAAACCTTCTGTTCCATTTAATTCTTCGAAGATGTGCTCAATTGCTTCTAACTCACTGTAAGATAATGAGCTGATCGCCATTTGAACAACAGCTTTACTACGTGCTTCCTCTTCGATTTCTTCTGCTTTTTCACGTAAGATTTCCATACCTACAACAGTTGAGCTGTACTCAGCAAGGATTAAATCGTCATCTAAGAACTCTTGACCTAGACGAGCTAATACTAATGTACCTAGACGCTCACCACCACCAACGATTGGTACGATTGTAGTTAAACCTTGACCAAATAGTTCTCTGTTTTCTACTGGGAATGCTGTGTAAGCACTGTTCACATCCAAGTTTGAAGATGTTTCTGTAATGTTGAATAAGCTTTGTGTATATTCTTCTGGGAATTGACGTTCTGCAAGCATTTGCTTCATGCGTTCGTTTTCGATTTGTTGGTGAATTGCATAACCTAGTAATTTACCACGACGGCTAACTACGAATACGTTTGCTTCGATTACTTCACACATTGTGTCAGACATTTCTCTAAAGTTTACAGGCTTCCCTGCTGCGCTCTGTAATAACGCATTTAATTTTCTCGTTTTTGCTAATAATTCCATTTCAAAAGTTCCTCCTACATGTTACTCACATATTTTTTCATCACTTGGAAACTAGGGCGAGTCACCTGATGACACTATTACAAAATAAACTGGCTCACATCTTTATTTTTAGCAATTGTTGCTAATTTCTCCTCAACGTATTGAGGGGTTATCGTTATTTTCTCTAACGTAATTTCAGATGCTTCAAACGATAAATCTTCAAGGAGCTTCTCCATAATCGTATGAAGTCTTCTTGCTCCAATATTATCTGTATCCTGATTAACTTGATAAGCAATCTCAGCAATCTTACGAATAGCTTCGTCTGAAAATTCAATTTCTATACCTTCAGTCGCTAATAATGCCATATATTGTTTAATTAACGCATTGTCAGGCTCGATTAATATTTTAACAAAATCGTCTGTCGATAATTTCGTTAATTCTACTCGAATCGGAAATCTCCCTTGCAATTCCGGAATTAAATCCGACGGTTTAGACATATGGAACGCTCCAGCTGCAACGAATAAAATATAATCCGTTTTTACTGATCCGTATTTTGTCGCAACATTCGACCCTTCTACAATTGGCAAAATGTCACGTTGCACACCTTCACGTGATACATCTACGCTATTCGACTGCTTACCAGCAATTTTGTCAATTTCATCGATAAAAATAATCCCGAGCTGTTCAGCACGATAAACAGCCTCTTGTGTAACTTCATCCATATCAATTAAGCGCTGTGCCTCTTCATTTGTCAAGAGTTTTCTTGCTTCTTTTACAGAAAGTTTACGTTTTTTTGTTTTTTTCGGCATAAAACTCCCTAACGCATCTTGGAAATTCATTCCCATTTGCTCCATGCCAGTTCCTTGTAACATATCAAACATTGACGACTGTTGCTCAGTCACTTCAATCGATACAATTTCGTCTTCAAGAAGCCCTGCAGCAAGCTTTCTCTCCACATCTTGACGTTTCTTTTCAATTTCACCATCTTCTTGTGTATCAGACGTTTGACTCGAATTTTGAGCGCCCCCAAAAAGCATCTCTAATGGATTTTTAAATCCAGATTGCTTCTCCGGACTCGGCACTAAAATTTCAACAAGACGTTGATTCGCTTGCTCTTCTGCTTTATCTTGAACTTTCACTACCATTTCTTCTTTTACAATACGAACCGATGTTTCCACAAGGTCACGTACCATCGACTCTACATCTCTACCCACATATCCAACTTCTGTAAATTTTGTAGCCTCAACCTTAATAAAAGGTGCTCCAACGAGTTTCGCCATTCGTCGTGCTACCTCTGTTTTCCCAACACCTGTCGGTCCAATCATCAAAATGTTTTTAGGTGCTATTTCATCACGTAAATTTTCAGCTAATTTACTGCGACGGTATCGATTTCTCAACGCTACAGCAACCGCTTTCTTTGCGTCTTTTTGACCGATGATGTATTGATCTAATTTTTCCACAATTTGGCGCGGAGTAAAATGTAAATGCATATAAAATGCCTCCCTTACGATTCTACAATTCTTCAACAATTATGTTGTGATTCGTATAAACACAAATATCGCCAGCAATCTCTAAACTCGCTTTCGCAATTTGTTTCGCTGTTAAGTGTTCACTTGCATATTGCTTTAAAGCACGACCTGCAGAAAGTGCATAATTCCCACCAGATCCAATTGCTAAAATACCATCATCCGGTTCAATCACTTCTCCTGTACCTGAAACAAGGAGCATAGTTGTTTTATCCATGACAATGAGCATCGCTTCTAGTTGACGTAACATTTTATCGCCACGCCATTGTTTTGCCATTTCAACAGCTGCACGCTGCAAGTTGCCATTATACTCTTCTAATTTTCCTTCAAACATTTCAAAAAGAGTAAATGCATCAGCAACTGAACCTGCAAAACCAGCTAAAACTTTACCTTGGAAAAGTCTGCGAACTTTACGAGCTGTATGTTTCATTACAACAGCATTTCCCATTGTCACCTGACCATCTCCAGCCATTGCACATTCTCCATTATGATGAACTGCAAATATCGTTGTAGCGTGGAAATTCCCCATAGAAAAAACTCCTTTATTTGTTTTTATAGCTTTTAAAGCAATTTATGCCCGCGGGTGATGCTTCATGTAAACAGAACGCAATCTTTCTTTAGAGACATGCGTATAAATTTGTGTGGTCGACAAATTCTCATGACCTAATAGCTCCTGTACAGTACGTAAATCCGCCCCTTCATCTAACATATGTGTAGCAAATGTATGCCTTAACATATGGGGACTTATTCGCATTGTCAGTGAAGCCTTTTTAATGAGTTCATTTAAAACATAACGCACTCCACGACTTGTTAGCGGTGTACCTTTCGCATTTAAAAACACCATACGAGAGTCTTCGTCAGTCTTATTAACTAACTGTTTTCTCCCATTCTCTATATAAGTAATTAAAGAATCTTGCGCATAGCTTCCGAACGGAATATACCTTTGTTTTTTTCCTTTTCCCATTACTAAAATTGTTCCCACCGCAAAGTCAATATCGGTAAGTTGTAAATTGACACATTCACTCACACGGATTCCAGTCGCATACATCAACTCTAATAAAGCTTGATTCCTTTGACCTAATGGCGTTTCCGTGTCAGAAACTTCAAATAATTCCTCTAACTCTTCAGCATATAAAAACTTTGGGATTGACAATTCTTTTTTGGGGAGTGACGCAAGTGCAAACGGATTATCTTTCCGATAACCTTCACGCATCAAAAAACGATATAAACTTCGTAAGCTTGATACTTTTCTTGCGACAGATTTACGGGCTAACTTTTCATCGTGCAACGTCGTTAAGTACAAACGAACATCCGCGTATGTAACGTCTAAAAAAGAGGATATGCCTTCTCGCTCCATAAATTGCACAAAATGTTCTAAATCATTTTGATAACTTGCAATTGTATATTTTGAATAATTTCTTTCAATTTGTAAATATCCAACGAATAATTGTAACAATTTCTTCACATTCACACAACTCACCTCAATAAAGGCTACTAAATCGTATCACAACTTAGTAGCCTTTGCAAGAAATTTAACTAAATATTTACAAAATTTTGAATTGTTTCTAAAGCGCGTGTTGCGTATGCTTCATTTCGTTCCGCTTTCTTTTTGATCTTCTTCTCTAACGGTGCAAATAGACCGAAGTTCGCATTCATCGGTTGGAAGTTTTTAGCGTTCGTTGCCGTAATGTAATTTGCCATGCTGCCCATCGCAGTTACTGACGGTAATACAACTGGCTCTTCACCTTGCACAAGACGTGCAGCATTAATTCCTGCTAATAATCCTGATGCTGCTGATTCAACATATCCCTCTACTCCAGTCATTTGACCAGCGAAGAATAAATCATCACGTTGTTTATATTGATATGTTGGACGAAGCAAATTAGGTGAATTAATAAACGTATTACGATGCATTACACCATAACGTACAATCTCTGCATTTTCCAGTCCCGGTATTAACTGTAGCACTTCTTTTTGTGGTCCCCACTTTAAATGCGTTTGGAAACCTACGATATTGTATAAAGTTCCTGCTGCATCATCTTGACGTAACTGAACAACAGCATATGGCGTTTTCCCTGTTTTTGGATCTTCCAATCCAACAGGTTTCATAGGTCCAAATACTAGCGTCTGTCTCCCTCTACTTGCCATAACTTCTACTGGCATACAACCTTCAAAGAAAATTTCTTTTTCAAACTCTTTTAAAGGCACTGTCTCAGCAGCAATTAAAGCCTCATAAAAACGGTCAAACTCTTCTTCTGTCATTGGGCAATTTAAATATGCAGCTTCCCCTTTGTCATAACGCGATTTTAAATATACTTTATTCATGTCAATACTGTCTTTTTCTACGATTGGTGCTGCCGCATCGTAGAAATAGAAATAATCTTCACCTGTTAGTTCTTTTAATTGTGCAGCAAGATCAGGAGATGTAAGTGGACCTGTTGCAATAATTGTTGGTCCTTCTGGAATTTCAGTAAGCTCTTCGTTCACTACCGTTACATTCGGATGGTTTTTTACGTATTCTGTTACTTTAGCTGCGAACTCATGACGGTCTACAGCTAACGCACCTCCAGCTGGTACAGAGCACTCATCTGCCGCACGAATAATTACAGAATCCATTAAACGCATTTCCTCTTTAATAACTCCAACTGCATTTGTTAAAGTGTTTGCACGAAGTGAGTTACTACATACTAATTCAGCAAATTTATCTGTGTGATGAGCTGGCGTTTGCCTTACCGGCCTCATTTCATATAATCTAACTTGGACACCACGTTTTGCAATTTGGTAAGCCGCTTCACTTCCTGCAAGACCTGCGCCAATGACGTTTACTACTTGTGTTGTCATATATATCACCTTTCCTTTTCTTCCCGAAAAAAATGTGAGCAGTTACGCTCACATTTGTTGTTCTTCTTCATAATCGCACGAAATACATTGTACTTGCACGCCTTTTTTCAACTTCTTCTCTACAAGCATGCCTTCACACTTCGGACATTTACGACCAATCGGCTTATCCCAAGATACAAAGTCACATTCTGGATACGTACCGCATCCATAGAAAAGGCGTTTCTTTTTGTTACTACGACGCTCAATAATTTGTCCTTCTTCACATTTCGGACAAGTTACACCGATTTCTTTCACAATCGGTTTTGTATTACGACAATCAGGGAAATTCGAACAAGCCATAAACTTCCCGTATTTACCCATTTTAAAGACCATTGGATGTCCGCATAATTCACAGTCTTCCCCAGCTGGCTCATCTTTAATTTCCACTTCACGCATTTCTTTTTCCGCTTTTTCTAAGCGCGGTTCAAATCCTACGTAGAAATCATCAACAATTTTCACCCAATTGGCATTTCCTTCTTCCACTTCATCAAGGCTTTGCTCCATATTGGCAGTAAATTCAATGTTAATAATTTCCGGGAAAAATTCTAAAATAAGTTCAATTACTATTTCACCAAGTTCAGTCGGAACGAAGCGTTTATTATCCAAGCCTACATATCCACGTTTTTGAATCGTTTCAAGTGTAGGTACATAAGTCGACGGTCTTCCAATTCCAAGTTCTTCAAGTGTTCTTACTAGACGAGCCTCTGTATAGCGCGGAGGAGGTTGTGTAAAATGTTGCTTCGGTTCTAAATCCTTCGAAAATACAGTTTCCCCTACTTCTAAAGGCGGCAACATCTTATCCTTTTCTTCAGCACCATCATCTTTCGACTCTACATACACTTTCATAAATCCTGGGAACTTTACAACCGATCCACTTGCACGGAACTGAACATTGTTATTAATGAGTCTCGCTGTCACAGTATCCATTATAGCAGACGCCATTTGACTTGCAACAAATCGCTCCCAAATCAATTTATATAATCGAAGTTGATCACGACTTAAGAAACTTTTTAGTTCCTCTGGCTTTCTCATTACCGAAGTAGGACGAATTGCCTCATGTGCATCTTGTGCATTTGACTTTTTCGTTTCTTTCTTCTTTTCTGTTCCTATGTATTCCGTACCATACGCTTCAGTGATGTAAGTACGAGCCTCTGTTTGAGCTGTTTCTGAGATACGTGTTGAATCAGTTCTCATATACGTAATAAGACCTACAGTTCCTTGTTTTCCAAGATCTATCCCTTCATACAATTGCTGTGCAAGCATCATCGTTTTCTTTGCTCGCATGTTTAACTTACGTGCTGCTTCTTGTTGCAAGGAAGATGTTGTAAACGGTAATGCAGGATTACGTTTTCGCTCTTTGCGCGTTACATTTTCAACTGAAAACGCATTGTCTTTCATCTGTTCAATTATTTCATTCACTTGCGTTTCATTCGTTAATTGAACCTTTTCCCCATCTACACCGTAAAAGCTTGCTTCAAATGTGTCTTTTCCTTTTACAAATTCTGTTTTAATTGTCCAGAATTCTTCAGGTTCAAAGCTTTGAATTTCCTTTTCACGTTCGATGATTAAACGAACTGCTACAGATTGTACACGCCCTGCACTTAATCCTTTTTTTACTTTCTTCCATAATAAAGGACTAATATTGTAACCAACAAGACGATCAAGTATACGTCTTGCTTGTTGTGCATCTACTAAATCCATATTAATTGCACGAGGATGTTTAAATGATTCTTTGATTGCATCTTTCGTAATCTCATTAAACACAACCCGACAATCTGATTCAACGTCCACATTTAACGTATTCGCTAAATGCCAAGCAATTGCTTCCCCTTCGCGGTCTGGATCGGCCGCGAGATAGACTTTCTTTGCTTTTTTCGCCGCTGATTTTAAATCTTTTAAGACGGGACCTTTACCACGAATGGTAATATACTTCGGGGTGAAGTTGTTCTTTACTTCTATCCCCATTTGACTTTTTGGCAAATCGCGAACATGTCCCATAGACGCGACAACTTTGTATTTTTTCCCTAAATATTTCTCAATGGTCTTCGCCTTAGAAGGCGACTCCACGATCACGAGGTAATCTGACATGCTAGTGCCTCCTTAAGAGGTGGATTCAAGTCTTCATTAATCTTATTGATTTCTCTTGTTTTTGTCAATCAAGAATGAATATACCATACAGTGCCAATCTACCATTTGTCAATAATTGTTTAATAAAAATTTAAAAATATAAGGTTAATTTAAAATCTCTTCCAAGATATCTTCTGCATTTCTTACTAATTTTGCTCCTTGTTGAATAAGATGATTCGTTCCCGATGCCCCCTCTATAAATATAGGTCCAGGAAGCGCAAACACCTCTCTATTTTGCTCTAACGCAAGGTCTGCAGTAATAAGTGTCCCACTTCTCGATTTCGCTTCTACAACTAAAACACCTTTACTTATACCACTAATAATCCGGTTCCTTTTTGGAAAATACCATTTTTTCGGTGCATAGTGCGGAGGATACTCTGTCAATAACAATATATATTCCTTCCACATTTCATATAAATGTCTATTTTCTTTCGGATACATAAACGACAATCCGTGCCCTAATATCCCAATAGTGGGACAATGATGCCTTACTGTAATCTCATGAGACATTGTATCTATCCCTTTTGCAAACCCACTGACAATAAGCCACTCTCTTTCTAATAAAGGGTGTAAAATAAATTTCAAGCTCTCATGACCATATAATGATGGTTCTCTCGTTCCAACAACTGCTAATTTATTTACTTTATTTAGAAAATCTTTCTCTCCTTTTCCATATAAAACGAAGGGAGGGTCTTGTATTTCACGTAATAATTGTGGATAATTTTCATCCCATATCGTTATATAAAAGATACGGTTTTTCTCTAAATAAGATATATATTGCGGAAGATTTGAACTTTGAAGAAATTCCACTAGTTCTGAAGATTTTTTCGAGGATATTCCAGTGTAGTGCTCCATTTGTTTTTCGTTAAAATTATATATGTTCTTTAATTCTGGATCGACATATAGTAGCCTCTCCATCGCTTTCCAATAATCTGCTAGCAAGTAATGAAGATGTAATAACCGCTCTCTTTTCATCTTGATTCTCCTTACCCATAATTTTTATTATGTAAACAGAAAAAAGTGTAAAAAGACACCCTCAAGTAAGAAGGTGTCTTTCAACAGATTAATAGTTTTTGCAAGTCTCAAATAGACCTTTTTCTTTTAAAACAGAGATTAGCGTTTCTCCCATAACTGCTGGAGTTTCAGCTACTTTAATGCCACAAGCTTCCATTGTTTTAATCTTTTCAGCAGCAGTTCCTTTACCACCAGAAATGATTGCACCAGCATGGCCCATACGTTTGCCAGCAGGCGCTGTTTGACCACCAATGAAGCCTACAACAGGTTTTGTCATATTAGCTTTTACCCATTCAGCTGCCTCTTCTTCTGCTGTACCGCCGATTTCACCAATCATAATTACAGCATGTGTTTCTTCATCTTCATTAAATGCTTTTAACGCATCAATAAAGTCTGTACCGTTAACAGGGTCTCCACCGATACCTACAGCAGTAGATTGGCCAATACCTTCTTGTGTTAATTGATGTACAGCTTCATACGTTAATGTACCAGAGCGAGATACGATACCAACATGACCTTTTTTATGAATATATCCTGGCATAATACCAATCTTACATTCATCTGGTGTGATTACACCTGGGCAGTTTGGTCCAAGTAAACGTGTATGTTTACCAGCCATATATCTCTTTACGTTTACCATATCTAATACAGGAATTCCTTCAGTAATACATACTACTAAATCAATTTCTGCATCAACTGCTTCCATAATTGCATCTGCCGCAAAAGCGGGTGGAACGTATACAACTGAAGCGTTTGCGCCTGTTGCTTTCACTGCATCTTCTACTGTATCAAATACTGGTACACCTTCAATATCAGTGCCGCCTTTACCTGGTGTTACACCACCGACAATTTTCGTACCGTATTCAATCATTTGTTTTGTATGGAATAAACCTTGAGAACCTGTAATACCTTGAACAATAACTTTTGTATCTTTATTAACTAATACGCTCATTTTTCTCCCCCGCTTTCTATTAGCCCACTAGTGAAACAATTTTTTGTGCACCGTCTGCCATAGATTCTGCTGCAACAATATTTAAGCCAGACTCATTTAAAATTTTCTTACCTAGTTCTACGTTTGTACCTTCAAGACGTACAACTAAAGGTAACTCAAGACCTACTTGTTTCGTTGCTTCAATAACACCTTCTGCAATAACATCACACTTCATAATACCACCAAAAATGTTAACGAAGATACCTTTTACATTTTTGTCAGAAAGGATAATTTTGAATGCTTCTGTAACTTTTTCAGCAGTTGCACCGCCACCAACATCTAAGAAGTTAGCTGGGTCACCGTGGTAATGTTTAATGATATCCATTGTAGCCATCGCTAAACCTGCACCATTAACCATACAACCGATATTTCCATCTAAAGGAATGTAGTTTAAATCGTATTTTGAAGCTTCAATTTCTTTTGAATCCTCTTCATCAAGATCACGAAGCTCTAAAATGTCTTTATGGCGATATAACGCATTAGAATCAAAGTTTAATTTTGCATCTAATGCCATAACTTTACCTTCACCTGTTGTAACAAGTGGGTTAATCTCAGCGATAGAGCAATCTTTTTCGATAAACGCACGGTATAAGCCCATCATAAACTTCACAGCTTGTCCTACAAGCTCTTTTGGAATATTGATGTTAAATGCAATTCGGCGTGCTTGGAAACCTTGTAAGCCTACTGCTGGATCAATATATTCTTTAAAGATTTTTTCAGGTGTTTTTTCTGCTACTTCTTCAATTTCTGTTCCGCCTTCTTCAGACGCCATTAAAACAACTTGAGAAGTTGCACGATCTAAAACTAGACCTACATAATATTCTTTTTTAATATCGCAACCTTCTTCGATAAGTAAGCGTTTTACTTCCTTACCTTCAGGACCTGTTTGATGTGTCACAAGTGTAGTTCCTAAAATGCTTTCTGCATATGTACGAACTTCATCTAAATTTTTTGCAACTTTTACTCCGCCAGCTTTGCCGCGTCCACCAGCGTGAATTTGTGCTTTCACTACACATACATCTGTTCCTAGTTCTTTCGCTGCTTCTACAGCTTCTTCTACTGTAAATGCAACCTTCCCGTTCGGAACGCTAACCCCATAGCTTCTAAGGACTGCCTTACCTTGGTACTCATGGATATTCATGGTCCCATCCTCCCCTGTTTTCCTGTTTTACTCGAAAAGTTTTTTAATGTTTAAAAAACATTACATTGCCATTGTATAAGATGATTGGCACGCTGTCTACAATAAAGTGTCAGAAAACTGAAATCGCTTTATTCTTTTTCGAAAATAGTAATGTTTATATGCCAAAATAAAAAATAAGCTGTATATTTACAGCTTATTTTTGAATCATATCTTTAATTGGCGCGAATGACTTTCGGTGTTCATCTAATACTCCATGCACTTCAATTGCCTCTAAATGTTGCTTTGTGCCATATCCCATATGTTGCTCAAATCCGTATTCAGGATACTTTTCTCCCAGTTCTTTCATCATACGATCTCTCGTTACTTTCGCAATAATAGATGCAGCTGAAATAGAAATACTTTTCGCATCACCTTTAATAATTGAGGTTTGCGGAATTGGTGTAGGAAGCTTCATCGCATCAATTAATAAATGTTGGGGTGTACAAGATAAATTTGCAACTGCATCTAACATTGCTTGTTTCGTTGCTTGGTAAATATTAATGTCATCAATAACTTGCGGTGATACAATTCCTACTCCAATTGCAATTGCTTGTACTTTTATTTCATCATAAAAACGCTCACGTTTCGCTTCACTCAGCTTTTTTGAGTCATTTAACCCTGGAATATAAAAATCCTCTGGAAGGACGACAGCTGCCGTCACAACAGGCCCAGCCAACGGGCCACGCCCTACTTCATCAATACCCGCGATATATGTGACCCCTTTTTCACGCAAAGCATTTTCATACTTGGACATTTCAAAAAAATTCTCTTTTTCTTTCTGTTCTAACTCTTTTTGTTTATACCACTTCAAAACGAGCTTTTGAACGCCTTTTCGCTCATCTTTCATTAACAGTTGAAAGCGATCATCTTCTTCATTCATAATTTCTTTCAATACATTTTCCGCTTCTTTTATCGTCATTTTTTGCATTTATACAAACTCCTTTTTAAACGTATCCAAAAAGAAAAGACGCACAAACGCACGTCTTATACTTCTTCTATTTTTTCCACATCTTCTACTTGCTCTGCAAACTCTTCCGGTGTTTCAAACGTCATTTTTCCAAGTTTGCCACCACGAAGCTCACGAAGTACAAGCTCAGATGTCTTATCATAATCAATCATTCCGCCGCCCATTAAGCAGCCTCTATTTTTTCCAATTGCATCGAATAATTCCACAATATCTTCTGGAATCTCATTTAAATTATAGCGTTCTTTCAAGCGTTCTGGATAATGTTTCTCCATAAAACGTAATGCGTAAACAGCTACATCTTGTAAATTTAAAATTGAATCTTTAATTGCACCCGTCGTCGCTAAGCGAAGACCCACTAATTGATCTTCAAATTTAGGCCACAGAATACCTGGCGTATCTAACAATTCCATTTCCTTCCCAACTTTAATCCATTGTTGAGCTGTTGTCACACCTGGACGATCTCCTGTTTTAGCAATATTTTTCTTTGCCAATTTATTAATTAATGTAGATTTACCAACATTTGGTATACCTACAATTAATGCACGAATCGCTCTCGGTCTAATACCTTTTGCAACCATTTTATCAAATTTTTCTTTAACAAGCACTTTACAAGCTGCTGCAATTTCTTTCATACCTTGTCCAGCTTGCGCGTTAATCGAAATTGCCATATGACCTTTTTCTTTAAAATATGCGATCCATTGTTTTGTTAAACGGTCATCTGCCATATCCGCTTTATTTAAAACAACAAGCCTTGGCTTATGTGTAATGATTTCATCAATCATTGGGTTTCGAGATGATAATGGTAATCGAGCATCTACAAGTTCAATTACAACATCAATTAATTTTAATTTCTCCGTTACTTGGCGTCTAGCCTTCGCCATATGCCCTGGAAACCATTGAATTACCATGTTGCCACCTTCTTTTTCATTTATTTCACAATACGTGCGTCTTCTAACGGCCAATATAACATATTAGCTTTACCAATTACTTGATCCATTGAAATCGTACCGATTGAACGGCTATCTTTACTAAAACGACGATTATCACCTAAAACAAATAATTGATCTTTTGGAACGGTTTTCTTGCCTGTCATTTCTTCAAGATTAAAATCATATGTAAGCGGTCCGTCAGCAATTTGCTTTTTCTGCTTGTCTAAATACGGCTCCTCATAAGCCTTTCCGTTAACATACAGCTTATCATTACGATACTCTATTTCATCGCCCGGTAGGCCTATAATGCGCTTAATGTAATCTTTATCTTCTGTTGCTCGAAATACGATAATATCAAAGCGTTTTGGATCTCCAATGTGATAACCAATTTTATTTACAATCATTCGATCACGATCATGTAAAGTAGGTGCCATCGATACCCCGTCTACGAGAATTGGCGCAAAGAAAAACTGTCTAATAACACCAGCTAATACAACAGCAATCAAAATTGCTTTAATCCATTCCCAAAGTGAACTCTTCTCTTTTTTCATGCATTTCCCCTCCACGGTTATGTAAGCTGTTCGTATTATACCAAAATTTCATATAGATTGGAAAAAGGGAGCTTGTGCATTTACAAGCTCCCATACATGTCTTATCGAATTTCTTTAATACGTGCTTTTTTACCGCGAAGGTTACGTAAGTAGTATAACTTAGCACGACGTACTTTACCACGGCGAAGTACTTCGATTTTCGCGATTCTTGGCGTGTGAACTGGGAATGTACGCTCAACACCTACACCGTAAGAAATCTTACGAACTGTGAATGTTTCACTAATTCCGCCACCACGACGTTTAATTACAACACCTTCGAAAAGCTGAATTCTTTCACGAGTTCCCTCAACAACTTTTACGTGTACACGTAAAGTGTCACCAGGACGGAATGAAGGAAGGTCAGTTTTTAATTGGCCTTTTGTAATTTCTGCGATTAATTGTTGCATATTAAATTCTCTCCTTTAAACAGATGCTCTTATAAAGTCTTAATAAATTACAGCGGAACATCGTTAATACGGCTACTGATTTCAGTAGCACAAATGTTATAATAGCATATTACTAGGCCTGTTGCAATAGCAAATATATGAAGTTATTACTGCTCTCGCTTTATTTCCTCAAGCCATTTTTTCTCTTGTTTAGATAGATCTCTATCATCTAACAAATCAGGTCTACGCGTATACGTACGGCGCAAAGATTCCTTATGTCGCCATTCGTCAATATTTTTATGATTCCCTGACATTAATACATCCGGTACCTTCATACCACGAAAATCAGCCGGACGTGTATAATGAGGATGCTCTAATAAACCTGTACTAAACGAATCCTCTACTTGTGAAGCATGATTCCCTAGCACGCCTGGCAAGAGACGTACAACACTATCAGTAATAACCATAGAAGCTAATTCTCCGCCCGTTAATACATAGTCACCAATAGAAATCTCATCCGTTACGAGATGCTCACGAATTCGTTCGTCATACCCTTCATAATGCCCACATACAAAGATCAAATGTTCTTCCCCTGCAAGCTCTTCCGCTTTCTTCTGCGTAAATCTTTCGCCCTGCGGACACATTAAGACAACTCTCGGCTTACGCTCTGTCTCTTTCGTCAAATCTTCTACAGCGTCAAAAATAGGCTGAGGAGTAAGCACCATACCAGCTCCTCCGCCGTAAGGATAATCGTCTACGCTATTATGCTTACTTGTTGTATAATCACGAAAGTTAACAACACGAAGGTTTACCGCTTCCTTTTCTTGTGCCTTCTTTAATATAGAAGATCCAAATACACCGGTAAACATGTCTGGGAACAACGTTAAAATATCAATTTTCATTATAGCAATCCTTCCATTACATGAATGGTTACTAATTTATTTTCAATATTAACTTGAAGTACAACGTCATCAATATAAGGAATTAAGAGATCTTGACCCTTCGGACGTTTAATCACCCAAACATCATTTGCACCAGGAGAGAGAATCTCTTTGATTGTCCCTAGCGCTTCTCCTTCTTCCGTTACAACGCTGCAACCAATAATTTCGTGATAGTAGTATTCACCTTCAGCAAGTTCACCTAACTGCTCTTCCGGTACTTTTATTAAAGAACCTTTAAACTTCTCTACTTCATCTACATTGTTATATCCTTCAAATGTTAATAAATCGAATGTCTTATGTTGGCGATGAGAAGTTATCTTCACTGGAAGATAGTCTGTGTCTTTCTCATTCGATATGTATAGCGTGTTTCCTACTTTATATCGCTCTTCTGGAAAATCAGTACGAGAAATCACACGGATTTCTCCTCTTACTCCATGAGTATTTACAATTTTCCCTACGTTAAACCACTTTGTCATAAATAGTATGTCACCCCTGGTTTCTATATAAATTAAGCATCTCCATTTCATAGATGGAACATGCAATCTCTATTTAAATGTTAAAAAAGGGAGAGGAATAACTCCTCGCCCTTTTTACGTTTATTGAATTTCCAGTGTTACTTTTTCATCATTATGATGTCCCACTGAATACAAGAGCATTCGAATCGCTTTCGCAACTCTCCCTTGCTTTCCAATGACTTTTCCAACATCCTCAGGATGTACAGTTAATCGATACTTTATCTCTCCGTTGCAAAGTTCCTGTGTAACTTTTACATCTTCAGGATGATCGACAAGAGGCTTGACAATCGTCTCGACTAACTTCTTCATAGTCATTGCCTCAATTACTTACCTTGTTTAGATAAGTGGAATTTCTCCATGATACCTTGGTTAGAGAATAAGTTACGAACTGTATCAGATGGTTTAGCACCATTTCCTAACCATTTTAATGCTGCTTCTTCGTCGATCTTAACTTCAGCTGGTTGAGCAACTGGATTGTAAGTTCCGATTTCCTCAATGAAACGTCCGTCACGAGGAGAACGAGAATCTGCAACAACTACACGATAGAAAGGAGTTTTTTTAGCTCCCATACGTTTTAAACGAATTTTAACTGCCATTTATAAAGCACCTCCGAATTTATTTCACACAGATAATTATATTAGCAAAAAGACTATTGCTTTGTAAAGTATTTTTTCTTAACAGAGCCATCTTTTTTTCCTTACATGAATGGAAACTTCAATCCACCTAGTCCTTTTTTCTTGCCTTTTTGCATTCCCGTCATCGTCTTCATCATTTTTTTCATGTCATCGAATTGCTTAATTAGACGATTGATTTCTTGTACAGTTGTACCGCTACCTTTGGCAATGCGCTTTTTGCGACTAGCATTGATTATTTCCGGTTGTTCTCGTTCTAATTTAGTCATAGAACGAATAATTGCCTCAATATGCCCAATTTGTTTTTCATCAACTTGCGCATTTTTCAGCCCTTTAATTTTATTTGCACCAGGAAGCATTCCTAACAATTCATCAAGCGGTCCAAGTTGACGCACTTGTCCAAGTTGTTCTAGGAAATCGTCAAGCGTAAACGAAAGCGTACGCATTTTTTGCTCAAGTTCTTTTGCTTTCTCTTCATCAACTGTAGCTTGCGCTTTTTCAATCAATGTTAAGACATCGCCCATCCCTAAAATACGGGATGCCATACGCTCTGGATGGAACGCTTCAATTGCATCTAGTTTTTCACCCATACCAGCAAATTTAATCGGTGTGTTTGTTACAGCCTTAATAGATAATGCAGCACCACCGCGGGTATCACCATCTAATTTCGTTAATACAACACCTGTTAAACCTAACTGTTCATGGAAACTTTGTGCAACATTTACCGCGTCTTGTCCCGTCATCGCATCGACAACAAGGAAAATTTCATCCGGTTTCGCAACTTCTTTAACTTTCGCTAATTCATCCATTAGTTCTTCATCAATATGCAGGCGACCCGCTGTATCGATTAAAACATAATCATGATGATCTTCTTTTGCTTTTGCAATCGCTTGTTTCGCAATTTCAACAGGACTTACTTGATCTCCTAAAGAAAATACAGGCATGTCCAATTGCTTCCCTAATGTTTCAAGCTGTTTAATCGCTGCTGGACGGTAAATATCCGCTGCAACAAGCATCGGTTTACGATTATGCTTTTTACGAAGCAAATTCGCAAGCTTACCTGTCGTCGTTGTTTTACCCGCACCTTGCAGACCAACCATCATAATAACAGTCGGTGGCTTATTAGCAACAGCAATTTTGCTTTGCTCTCCGCCCATAAGTTCTGTAAGTTCTTCCTGTACAACTTTAATTACTTGTTGTCCAGGTGTCAAACTTTTCATTACATCTTGTCCGACAGCACGTTCAGACACACGCTTCACAAAATCTTTTACTACTTTAAAGTTAACATCTGCTTCTAAAAGAGCTAGACGAACTTCTCTCATCATTTCTTTCACATCGGCTTCAGAAACTTTTCCTTTGCCGCGGATTTTTTGCATTGTCTGTTGAAGTCGGTCGGCTAATCCTTCAAATGCCATATTGCCGCCCTCCTAATCTAATTTTTCGATAGCTTCAACAACTTGTTTCATTTCTTCATTCACATGCTCTTCTTCGCTGATTAGCTGTTTTAGCTTTGCAACAAGTCGCTGTCGCTCTTGAAACTTTTGAAGTAATACTAATTTTTCTTCATATTCTTCAAGCATCGCTTCAGTCCGTTTAATGTTATCATACACGGCTTGGCGACTTACATCAAATTCTTCCGCAATTTCACCAAGAGATAAATCATCTAGATAATAAAGCGACATATAACTTCTTTGTTTTTGCGTTAACAACGATTGATAAAAATCAAATAAATAGTTCATTCTCGTTGTTTTTTCGAGCATGTTGGATCATCCTTTGTTAAGTGATTTCCCTTTACATAAGTTAGTTTACATGGAGTCCAAAAGAGTGTCAAGTTTTTTTCTTAACATCATATATTTTTATAGAAAAAGAAGCGGAAATACCGCTTCTTTCGCTTACGCTTCTTCTGTTTCTACTAAGTTCGCAAATAAACCATACACATATTGTTCTGGATCAAACTGCTGCAAGTCATCCATTTGCTCTCCTAATCCAACAAACTTCACCGGTACATCAATTTCGTTACGAATCGCTAATACAATACCACCTTTAGCAGTTCCATCTAACTTCGTTAAAACAATACCTGTTACATTCGTTGCTTCACGGAATGTTTTCGCTTGGCTTAAACCGTTTTGTCCTGTTGTTGCATCAATAACAAGCAATACTTCATGAGGAGCACCTGGTACTTCACGCTCAATTACACGCTTCACCTTCTCTAACTCTTTCATTAAGTTTACTTTATTTTGCAAGCGTCCTGCTGTGTCACATAGTAATACATCTACCTTACGTGCTTTTGCAGCTTGTACAGCGTCATACATAACCGCCGCTGGATCAGATCCAGATCCTTGTTTAATCACTTCTACACCAACGCGATCGCCCCATACTTCTAATTGTTCAATCGCCCCAGCACGGAATGTGTCTCCTGCCGCCAATAAGACTGACTTACCTTCTGATTTAAACTTATGCGCCAGTTTACCAATTGTCGTCGTTTTTCCTACACCGTTAACACCAACAAATAAAACAACCGTTAATTGGTCTTCTTGCATATTAATTTCGTTACTAAAATCGCTGTCACCTTTGTAAATTCCTACTAGTTTTTCTGAAATAACAGCTTGTACTTCTTTTGGATCTTGAATGTTACGACGTTGTACTTCTTCTTTCAATTGATCAATTAATTCCATTACCGTTGCGACGCCAACGTCTGCACCGATTAAGATTTCTTCTAACTCTTCGAAGAAATCTTCGTCCACTTTACGGTAACGATACACTAAATCATTCACTTTATCCGCAAATGAATTTCTAGTTTTTTCTAATCCGTGTTTAAATTTCTCTGTAACTGTATCCGTTTGTTTTGAAATTTTTTCTTTTAGTTTTTTAAAAAAACTCATACTTTCCCATCCTTCCTATTCACTTGCAATAAGTTCTTCTCCGGCATCTAAACGAACCGAAACAAGTTTAGATACCCCTGATTCTTGCATTGTTACACCGTACAACACATCAGACTCTTCCATTGTACCTTTTCTATGTGTAATTACAATAAACTGCGTCTCATCACTAAATTTCTTTAAATACTGTGCAAAACGAGCTACATTCGCTTCATCAAGGGCGGCCTCTACCTCATCTAGTACACAGAACGGTACTGGGCGCACTTTTAAAATACCAAATAAAAGCGCAATTGCCGTTAAAGCACGCTCTCCACCTGAAAGTAAACCTAAGTTCTGCAATTTCTTCCCTGGCGGTTGTGCTACAATATCAATACCCGTATTTAGTAAATCCCCTGGATTAGTCATTACTAAATCCGCTCTTCCGCCTCCAAATAACTCAGAGAATACCGATTGAAACTCCATTCTAATGCCTTCAAACGTAGTAAAAAAGCGTTTTTTCATTTCTTCATCCATTTCGGTAATAAGCTGGTGCAATGTCGTTTTCGCTTCTTCTAGGTCGTCTCTCTGCTCTAGTAAAAATGTATGACGCTCCGCTACGCGTTCATATTCATCAATTGCCCCTAGGTTCACTGTACCTAACTCTTCTATGGATAATTTGATTAATTTTACTTTCTTACGCGCATCTTCTGCAGGCATTGTCATTGTATATTTTAGTTTTGCCGCTTCAAATGAAATCGTATATGTTTCACGTAAATGTTGTAATCTATTTTCCAACTCTACATCAAGTCGGTTTATTTTCACTTCTTGATCTTTCAACATTTCAATAATATATTTATGTTTACCTGTCGTTTCTTTCAAATTACGCTCTAAATGTTCTACTCTCTCTTGCAACGAGACACGTTGTTCGCGACGAGAGCGAATTAATTCTGAAGTTTGATTACGATCATACGCTTTCTTCTCAATCATATTCGTAATTTGCTCTTCACCACTTGAATTAGATGTCATTTCTTGTTTTAAGAAAGCTAAATCCTCTTTCGTTTTTACAAGTGTCGCATCCGTTTCTTCTTTTTCCTTCGTAAATCGTTCAACTTTTTCTTTTTGATTAGATAAGCGTTGTTGCTTTTCAGCTACCAGCACTTTTAACTCAGTCATTTCTTTTTGAACTTTTTCTTTTGAAGAATGTTGCTCACTTTTTTGTTTTGTTAAAGCTACAATTTTACTATCTAACTCTGTGATATCAGCTTGAAGATTCGTTAAAATCCCTTCTAACGCCTCTTTACGCCCTTGTGTTTTTACTCGATCTTGTAAAAAACCTTCAATCTCTAAATCATAAATAGACAAGCGGTCATTAATACGATGTTCTTCTAATTCTAAACGATTAATCTCTTCTCTTAATTTCTGCTCATCTACACGCTCTGCTTCTACAGTTTGCCTTAGTTCGCGTATTTTCACTTCTTTTTCTTGAATCTCTTGTTTTACTGCTTTAACAAAGTTTTCTAACTTCGTTGTTTTTTCTTCCATATCAGTTAACTTGCGAGTCCACTCTTCCAGTTCACGTTGGCGTCCTAATAAAGAAGATTTCGCTTGTTTTACCGCTCCACCAGTCATAGAACCGCCAGGATTCACTACGTCACCTTCGATTGTTACAATGCGATAACGGTATTGCAGTTGTTTCGCCAACTCATTTGCTCCGCGTAAATCTTTCGCAACAATAACAGTACCTAATAAATTTGAAACTACATTTTCATATTTATTATTGTACTGCACAAGTTCTGCCGCCACACCTACAAACGATGGGTGTTGATTTACAATGCGTAATTGCTCAAATGATAACGACCTACTTTTAATAACAGCTTGCGGTAAAAACGTTGCACGCCCATGTTTATTTTGCTTTAAAAATGCAATTGCATTACGAGCATGTTCCTCTGTTTGTACAACAATGTGCTGCATCGCTGCACCTAGAGCGATTTCCATTGCAACTTCGTATTCTTTAGGTACCGTTAACAGTTCCGCAACAGCACCCTCGATACCTTGCAACCTATTTTCTCTAGCTTTCAATACTTCACGTACACCTTGATAGAAGCCAGAATAATCTTCTTGCATCTCTTCAAGCATTTCTTTTCGAGAACGTGCCTGTTGCACAAATTGATATGCTTGATACAGTTTTGTTTCATTTTCACTATACTGCGTCTTACATTTCCCGAGCGCCGCCTCTGTCTTCTGTATGTTTGAGAGGATGCCAGCTACTTTTTCTTTCACTTGTTCGTAATTTTCTACAAGTTTCGTCTTTTTCGCTGTAATTTCCATACGCATTTCTACATATTTCGCATTCTCTTCATCCAGCCGCTCGTTTTTAGACGTTTGCTGTTTAGATTGTTCTTCAATCATAGATAATTCATTGCGATGACTAGCTTGTTGATTTAAAAGTTCAATATAGTCACCTTTTAAATTCTCAATCTGTTCCTCTAAATTGTCAGCAAAAGTAGCAAGCAGTTGCTCATTATCATGCAATTTTTGCTCTAACTCTTTTACTTCATTCACAAATTGCATTAAAGCTTCTGTACTTGACGCAATTTCACCATCGTAACTTTTAGCTTTCTCTGTTAATTCAACAATTAACTGCTCAAGTTGCGCACAATGCGTCGTAGCATTTTGCTTTCTCTCTTTTAACAACTCGCGCTGTCCTTCTAGTTTTTCTAGCTCTTTACTAGAAAGAAGAAGTACTTCTTGCAACGAATCTACAGACTCATCTACCGCTTGTAATTGTCCTCGTAATTCCTCAAGCTCTTCTTCACTTTTTTGTAAATCCGTTGACATTTTAGCTTCTTCGTCTTTATTATGCCCAAACTGATTTCGAAGCGCTTCCCATTTCTCATGCAATTCTTCAATTTCATGTACAATAAGCGCAGCTTCTACTTTCTCTAATTCTTCTTTATTCTCAAGATAATCTTTCGCAATAGAAGCTTGTCTTTCTAAAGGTTCTACTTGACTACTTAATTCATGAATTATATCTTGTACACGATTTAAGTTTTCTTGTGTTTCTGCTAACTTCCCTTCAGCTTTCTTTTTGCGAAGTTTGTATTTCAGTACGCCTGCCGCTTCTTCAAATACACCTCGACGCTCTTCTGACTTACTACTTAAAATCTCTTCCACTTTCCCCTGGCTAATAATTGAAAAAGCTTCTCTTCCCATACCAGAGTCCATAAATAAATCGATAATATCTTTCAATCTACATGATTGTTTATTAATATAAAAATCACTATCACCTGAACGAGATACACGACGTGTTACACACACCTCATTGTATTCAATTGGTAAACGTTGATCTTCATTATTTAAAGTTATTGTTACTTCAGCAACATTAACCGCTCTCCTCGTATCACTGCCTGCAAAAATAATATCCTCCATCTTTGCACCACGTAATGATTTTGCAGATTGTTCACCAAGTACCCAGCGAATCGCATCAGTAATATTACTTTTCCCGCTTCCATTAGGGCCTACTACAGAAGTTACACCTGGGACAAAATCAACAGATACACGCTCAGCAAAAGACTTAAATCCTGCTATTTCTAATCTTTTTAAAAACACGAAAGGCCTTCCTCCTATTCTCCGTTGCTATAACTGTTATCTATACAAAAACGAGCTATCATACGGATTTCCCTTCCTTTTATTCACAAACAAAAAGAAAGTTTCATTCTATGCATAAGGAATCCCCCTCATTCAAAGGGGGATTCCTTATAGTTGTTCTTTTAATTTTTTCAATGCTTCTGCAGCAGCTTGTTGCTCTGCTTCTTTTTTCGACTTACCACTACCAAGACCTAAAGCTACGTTATTTAACGTAACACGTGACACAAATTCTCGATTGTGAGCTGGTCCTTTTTCTTGCAAAATTTGATACTCAACATTGCCACTACCATCACGCTGAATCAATTCTTGTAACTGACTCTTATAATCCATCACATGAGAAAAAGCACCCTCATTAATTTTCGGATATACAATTTCTTTTAAGAATTCCCAAACTGTTTCTAACCCTTGATCAAGATAAAGGGCACCAATAAACGCTTCAAAGACATCCGCTAATAAAGCTGGTCGTTCACGTCCACCTGTCATTTCTTCACCTTTTCCTAATAAAACAAGGCTACCAAATGACAATTCGTTCGCAAAACGAACAAGAGATGGCTCACATACAATAGCTGCACGTAGTTTTGTTAACTCTCCTTCGCTCATTGTCGGATATTTTTGAAACAGATACTGCGATACAGTAAGTTCCAATACTGCATCTCCAAGAAATTCAAGACGCTCGTTATCTTCATGCGGTTTTTTTCGATGCTCATTCACATACGATGAATGCGTAAATGCTTGAATCAATAATTTTTCATCTGTAAACGTAATACCTATCTTTTCTTGAAACACTTTAAATGCTTCACGATATTTTGTTTCGTATTTTTTTTCTCTATATTTTCGGTACGGCATAGGTCCCTCCAGATATAAGCCAGAAAGCCCCGCTAAAAAACGGGACTTCACTTAAGCATTATAGATGACTCTCTATGTAAGTCACAGCATCGCCAACAGTAGCAATCTTTTCAGCATCTTCATCAGAAATTTCCATTTCGAATTCATCTTCTAATTGCATTACAAGTTCTACTACATCTAGGGAGTCTGCTCCTAAATCTTCCTTGAAGCTTGCAGCTGGTACTACCTCAGTCTCTTCTACTCCTAAACGATCAACGATGATTTTTGTTACGCGCTCTAAAACATCTGCCATTCCATTCACCTCCCCTCAAATATTATATTAAATATTGACCAAAAAAACTAGGTGAAATCGATTCTTTTATTACATTACCATACCGCCATCAACATTTAACGTTTGACCTGTAACATATTTGCTTTGATCAGAAGCAAAAAACGTTACAGCATTCGCGATATCTTGCGCTTCACCAAATTGAGCAGCTGGAATAACTTTTAACATTTCTGCTTTAATATTCTCATCTAGTACATCTGTCATATCAGTCGCAATAAAGCCCGGCGCAATTGCATTCACTGTAATATTTCGACTTGCTAACTCTTTTGCAGATGTTTTTGTTAATCCAATAACACCCGCTTTAGCAGCAACATAATTAGCTTGCCCTGGGTTTCCTATAACACCAACAACCGAAGCGATATTTATAATTCTACCGTGACGTTGACGCATCATATAGCGAGATACTGCTTTTGTACATAAGAATACACCTTTTAAGTTTGTATTAATAACTGTATCCCATTCTTCTTCTTTCATACGCATTAATAAATTATCTTTTGTTACACCAGCATTATTTACAAGAATATCAACTTGTCCAAATGTATCTACTGTTTGTTTCACCATATTTGTAACATCATCAGCATTTGCAACATCTGCTCTTACCGCAATTGCATCAGAACCTAATTTCTTAATTTTATCTACTACTTCATTTGCTTTTTGTTCATTACCTGCATAATTCACTACTACATTTGCCCCTTGTTTCGCTAAATCGATCGCAATCGCGCGACCAATTCCACGTGAAGCGCCAGTTACTAATGCTACCTTCCCTTTTAACATCAGTTTTCTCCTCTCAAATTTGAAATGGTATCTTTTAATGTCTCTTCATCATATATCGCATATGCTTTCACTGATGAATCAATCGACTTCATAAGTCCAGCAAGTACTTTTCCAGGTCCAATTTCAATAAATGTATCTACTCCCTGCTGCACCATACATTCAATAGACGGGTACCATAATACAGGCGAATAAAGCTGTTCGATTAACTTTTCTTGAATGTCTGCACCACGTGTAATAACATCCGCCGTAACATTTGCAATAACAGGAATATTCGTGTCATGAATTGTAATTTCATTTAAAACACTTTGGAACTTCTCAGCTGCCGGCTTCATAAGTGAAGAATGGAAAGGCCCACTTACTTTTAGTGGAATTGCTCTCTTTGCACCATTTTCTTTCGCTCTTTGAGAAGCAACCTCTACACCTTGCTTCGTTCCAGAAATCACAATTTGCTTCGTACTATTCATATTAGCGATTTGCACTGCATATCCTTCACTTGTTACTTCTTCTGTAACTTGTTTCAGCATATCTAGGTCAGCACCTAATATAGCTGCCATCGCACCTTCCCCGTCTGGAACAGCTTCTTCCATATATTCGCCACGTTTCCTTACAGCATATACAGCATCTTCAAAAGTTAATGCACCAGCTGCTACAAGAGCGCTATATTCACCTAAACTATGACCAGCGACAAAGTTAGGTGTAATGTCATACTCTTTCAAAGCTGTCAAAATAGCAAAACTCGTTGTTAATAATGCAGGCTGAGCATTTGTTGTTAATGTAAGCTTTTCCTGCGGTCCTTCAAAAATCACTTCTGAAAGTGAATCTTGTAACACCTCATCTGCTTTTGCAAACACTTTTGCAACCTCTTTATTATTCTCTGCTAATTGTTTACCCATTCCAACTGCCTGTGAACCTTGGCCCGGAAAAAGAAATGCTATTTTTCCCATTTCAAATCCTCCTCTTATTGGAGTGACTCTTTCTCCATTACGCTTGAAATTGTAGGAATTACTTCTTTCGCTACCATTTCTCTCGTTTGACGAATCGCACTAAATATCGACTGGTCATTAGAAGAACCGTGAGCCTTAATGACAGGTGCTTTCAATCCAAATAATGCAGCTCCCCCATACTCCGAATAATCCATTTTATCTTTTAATACCATAAGTTTTGGCTTTAATACCGCCGCTGCTAATTTGCTCGTAAACGAACTCATTAGTTGTTCTTTCAACATAGAGAATAGCGCAAGTGCTGTTCCTTCTAATGATTTCAACGCTACATTCCCTGTAAAACCATCACATACAACAACATCTGCTACACCTTGCAATAAATCTCTCGATTCAACGTTCCCAACGAAATTAATTGGCGCATCCTTAAGCATTGCAAATACTTGCTTTGAAAGCTCGTTTCCTTTTCCATCCTCTGTTCCAACGTTTAATAGTCCAACACGAGGATTTTCAATTCCTCTTACCTTCTCAGCATAAACAGATCCCATTACTGCATATTGATATAAATGAATTGGTTTTGCATCAACATTTGCTCCAACATCTAACATAACAAAACCTTTTCCATCTACAGTTGGCATTGTAGGCGATAAAGCTGGTCGCTCAATTCCTTCCATACGACCGACAACAAATAATCCAGCTGCCATTAAAGCTCCTGTACTACCTGCGGATATACAAGCGTCTGCTTCTCCATCCTTTACTTGCTGTGCCGCAAGTACCATTGAAGCTTGTTTTTTTCGACGAACCGCTCTTACTGGTTCTTCCGTCGATTCTATTTTTTCGTCTGTATGAAGAATAGTAATTCGTTCATCACTCGTTAAGTATTGACGAATTTCCTCTTCTTTCCCTACTAACGTAATATGTAAATCAGAATATTCCTTAATAGCTTTCATTGCCCCTAATACTACAGCCTTTGGAGCGTGATCTCCGCCCATTGCATCTATTGCGATTTTCATAAGTTGTTACCTTCCTCACTATAATTACTAGATCGATACATTTCAAAAGTGCCTGTAAAAACAAGTTCTTCTCCAACGAAGCTACGCACTTTGACAACCGTCCGTCCCTTATCATTCTCTACGTCTTCAACACGCGCTTTTGCAACAACACGCTCTCCTAATTTTACAGGGCGAATATATCGAATGGTAGACTTTGCAGTTAAAGCTAATTCTTCATCAATAACCGCAACAGCTAGTGAGTTTGCTTGCGCAAACAGATGATGCCCACGGGCAATTTGATTTCTTTTAAATACATGTTCTACCTTTACTTCAAAGATAGAGATTGCATGTCTATCTAATTCAATATCAATAATTTCTCCGACAACCTCTTCTAACGGTAAAGATTTCACATCTTCTTCATGTTGCTTTGTAGCTACATGTTTAATTCTCTCTCTTAATTCAGGAATAGACAATTCCATACGATCCAGTCGTACTGTTTGTATACTCACTTGAAATTTTTCCGCTAAATCTTCATCCGTAATAAAAGGATTTGATTCGATTGTTTGTTGTAATAATTCTTGTCTTTCTTTTTTACTTCTTCTTTTCTTCATACCGCACCATCCATTTTTATGACTAGGTACTAACAGTAGTATATAATCATTGAAAGTAGAATGCAACAATTTTTTTGTTGACTCCCTTTAATCGAGCTTCTCTCCTTGGAACACACCTGTCCCATCAAGATACGTACGCAAGGCAGCGTATTGATCATTGTGCCAAAATGCTTCTGACTCTACTAGTATCGCCGCATCTTGCCTTGCTGTTTCTAACGCTCGATAATCGTGTACCATGTCAGCAACCTTAAATTCCGGTAAGCCACTTTGCTTACTCCCAAAGAAATCTCCAGGACCTCGTAATTCTAAATCTTTTTCTGACAATACAAATCCATCATTTGTTTCAGTCATTATGCGCATTCTTTCTTTTCCTGTTTCTGATTTAGGGTCTGCTATTAATAAACAATATGATTGTTCACTACCACGCCCGACACGCCCTCTAAGCTGATGAAGCTGCGATAAACCGAAACGTTCTGCATCATAAATAACCATCACAGTCGCATTCGGTACGTTCACACCAACCTCAACAACTGTTGTCGATACAAGAATTTGCACTTTATTTTCACTAAACTGTCCCATTATCTCTTCTTTTTCCTGAGACGATAATCTCCCATGCATCAATCCAACTTGGCATTTCCCTTGGTAATGATGCGTCAGCATACTATGTAAGTCGATAGCATTTTGCACATCAAGTTTCTCAGATTCTTCAATTAGAGGACAAATAACGTATGCCTGTCTTCCTTTTTTTATCTCCTTCTCAACAAAACCGAGGACGCGATCTAACATATCATGTTTTGCCCAGTATGTTTCAATCACCTTTCTCCCTGCTGGCATCTCATCGATTATTGAAACATCCATCTCTCCAAATGCAGTAATTGCAAGCGTACGCGGAATTGGTGTCGCTGTCATAAATAATACATCTGGACTTTCACCTTTCTCCCGTAAAACTCGGCGCTGCGCTACACCAAATCGATGCTGTTCATCCGTAATAACGAGACCCAACCTATGAAATATAACTTCATCTTGAATTAAAGCGTGCGTTCCAACAAGAATATCTATTTCTCCTTGTTCTAACTTCGCTAAAATGTCTCGTCGTCTCGCACCTTTAACAGAACTTGTTAGCAGTTCCACCTTCATACCAAAATGCGAAAACGTTTCAGCAAGCGACTGATAATGTTGCTCAGCTAAAATTTCTGTAGGAACCATTAAAGCACCTTGATAATGAGCTAATTTCGATGCATAAAGGCCAATCGCAGCAACAACTGTTTTCCCAGAACCAACGTCACCTTGTAATAGTCGGTTCATCCGATAAGGAGATGTCATATCTTTTAAAATTTCATCTACAACTCGGCGCTGCGCACCCGTTAACGGAAACGGCAGTGCATCGATAAATTCTTGTAATTCTACTGACGGAATCTCTTTCTTCGTCCCTTTTGAATTTTCCCTCTCCATTTTCCTCAGCGTTTGCATTTTCAGCTGAAATAAGAAAAATTCCTCATATACAAAACGGCGACGCGCTTGCTTTAAATCCTCCTGTCCTACCGGAAAATGCAAAGCCTTAAGTGCTTCATATCTTGGTAATAATTTATACCGGCCTAACAAACCATCCGGTAACACTTCGACTATAGAATCTCCATATTCCTTTAACGCTTGAGCAATAAAACGACGCATCTGTTTTACTGTAAGTTTCCCCTTTACTGAGTAAACTGGCTCCACTTCTTGTTGACGTACAACTGGCCCAAAATGAAGTTCTGATACAGCAATTGTTTGACGATGTTGATCCCATTTACCAGTAATCGTTACCGTTTCATCTAACGTTAATTTTTGCTTATAGTAAGGCCTATTAAAACATACCGCCGTAATTAAATAACGACCGACGAGAACACGAACTGTTAGACGCGATTTCTTCTTACCATAATATTGCAGCAAAGGAGCACTATGAACCTTCCCTTCAACCGTTACACGTTCATCATGCTTTACTTCAGCAAGATCTTTCATCGCATAATCTTCATAACGGTACGGAAAATGTTCTAATAGATGAGAAACTGTATAAATCCCCATCTCATGTAGTAACTCAGATGTTTCTCCTCCGATCCCCTTTACATCCGTAACAGGAACTTGTACAACATCATTCAAGATTCTCACACCCCGTCACATTATTTTCTTTATTGCATTTTATTTGAGTACCAATTAGCATCTGTAATCGCTCTCTTTCACCTTATATATTCTATCATAGGCATTCTAAGAGAAACTACTCAAATCCCTTATATAAAACAAGTAAAAAAGAGCCTCACTATTAGCAGCAAGGCTCTTTTCTCTCTTCAATATGCTAGCCTTTTGAATAAAAACTAGTAATAAACTTCATATTACTACTTCTTATCCATTAGCAAGTAAGTAATCCATTTATTTTCAAAACGAATCTTATCTTATTCTACAGAGAAGATGAAAGAATACACTGGTTGGTTTCCAGCATGCACTTCTACTTCTGCATCTTCAAATTTCTCTTCTACAAATTCAACTAACTCCGCTACTTCTTCGTCAGTTGCATCTTCACCTTGTAGAATCGTTACGATTTCAGAATCTTCATCAATAAGCGCTTCTAGTAATTGCTTCGCAGCTCCTAATTTTTCAGCATTTGTAGATACAATTTTTCCATCTGCAATACACATGAAGTCATCTTTTTGAATTGCTACACCATCAATTTCCGTATCACGTACAGCATACGTAATTTGACCTGTTTTCACATGAGATAAAGCTTCTTGCATGTTTTCTTCATTCTCTTCTAACGTTCCAACTGGGTTAAATGCTAACATTGCTGCCATACCTTGAGGAACTGTTTTCGAACGAACAACAATAACTTCTTGATCTACAACTGATGCCGCTTGTTCTGCTGCCATTACAATATTTCCGTTATTCGGTAAAATAATGATTTTTTCAGCATTTGCTTCTTCAATTGCCTTCACGATATCCTCCGTACTTGGATTCATCGTTTGACCACCTTCGATAACTTTCGTTGCGCCGATGCTCTCAAATAAAGTTTTAATACCAGACCCCATTGCCACAGTTACGATACCATATGGTTGTTTTTCTTTCGATTGAGCTGGTTGTTCAGGAACCATAGCAGGTTCATCTAATAAAGCAGTATGCTGTTCACGCATATTTTCTACTTTAATCTTAATTAAACTACCGTATTTTTGCCCGTAGTTCATAGCGTCTCCAGGATGTTCTGCGTGGATATGAACTTTTACAATTTCATCATCAGACACAACTAGTAGAGAATCACCATATACACTAATATCTTCACGGAATTTTTGTTCAGAGAAATTATGCTCTTTCACCTTTTCAGCCTCTAATTTCACCATGAACTCCGTACAATATCCATACTTAATATCTTCTGTACTCAATTGGCTTTGTACACTACGGTGATGTTCTGCGCGTACCATCTCATTCATAGATGTTTGCGTCGGTGCATCAGAAGAAATCGTTTCTCCTTTTAAGTCAGCTAAAAATCCTTCGTATACCACTACAAGACCTTTACCACCGCTATCTACAACGCCAACTTGTTTTAATACAGGTAATAAATCTGGCGTACGATTTAACGATGCGTTTGCTTCTTTCACAACGTCTTCCATAAACAAAACAAAGTCGCGCTGTTTTTTCGCAACTGTTACTGCATATTTACCCGTTTCTCTTGCAACCGTTAAAATCGTTCCTTCAATCGGTTTCATAACCGCTTTATAAGCCGCCTCTACTCCAGCTTCTAGTGCTGCAGCAAAATCAACTGTTGTTAATTCTTCTTTTTGTTCAATGGATTTAGAGAAACCACGGAACAACTGAGATAGAATAACTCCAGAGTTACCACGAGCTCCCATTAATAATCCTTTGGCTAAACTTACGCCGACTTTACCAGCATGCTGTGAAGGATTTGCTTTCACTTCACGCGCACCTGAAGTCATAGATAAGTTCATGTTTGTACCGGTATCGCCATCTGGAACTGGAAATACGTTTAATGCATCAACAAGCTGAACATTATTTGTTAAATTATTCGCTCCTTGCATGATCATTTGTGATAAACGTTTTCCATCAATTTTTTGAATTGACACAGATTTTCCTCCTTAATGCACATTACAAGTTTATTACTTTAACTCCTTGTACGTAGATGTTTACAGAATCTACTGCTAGTCCTACAGTTTGATCTAATGTATATTTCACTTTCGTCTGCACATTATGTGCCACTTCTGAAATTTTCGTACCATAGCTCACAATAATATACATATCAATATGTACTTCATCTTCATCTTTACGAACAATAACACCTCTAGTGAAGTTTTCTTTTCGTAAAATGTCTGTTAATCCATCTTTTAACTGATTTTTTGATGCCATACCTACGATACCGTAGCAATCTACCGCGGCACCTCCAGCAATTGTTGCAATTACATCTGTACTAATATCAATTTGACCGTACTTCGTTTTAATTTCAATTGACATCTCGTTTCCCCCTTCATAAATGGTGAAAGTGAGCTAGACTACTTTAGTTACTATCATATAATCTTTTTAAAGAAAATTCCATCGTTCTTTCTTTTCACTCTCATATTTTATGTTTTAAATTACACTTTTTTATGATGAGCAAAATAGTCCATTTTTATTATACAACATGTACCACTATAATATGTCAAGCAATTTTTATGGATTTTAACTTTTCTTCATTGACATATAGTGTCAAGTAAATTTTCTTGATTTCTTTTTTCTACGGTGTTGCATTCTCTTTTTAGTTGTGTTAAATTATAGTAGTGTTTTTAGCATCGCATAAAAGACTAACATTGAAAAATTACGTATGGTAAGGTATCAAGGGAGGGAAATATAAATGGCTCGTGTTTGTGCTATTACTGGAAGAAAAGCTCGTTCTGGTAACTCTCGTTCTCACGCAATGAACGCTACAAAACGTAAGTGGGGCGCTAACCTTCAAAAAGTTCGCGTACGCATCGACGGAAAAGTTCAACGTGTTTACGTTTCTGCTAGAGCATTAAAATCTGGCAAAATCGAACGTGTTTAATAATAAAAAAAAGAGCCGATAGGCTCTTTTTTTACTATAACAATGGAAAAAGCACCGGTGATAGGTGCTTTTTTAATCTTTTTTGAAGGTATTTAACATTGCACGAACAATTCCACCAAGAAATTTAGGTAACTTAATTGTATAAAATCTCATGGTTTCCCTCCTAATCCCCATTACTCCACTTGGTCACTATATGATGTAAGGAGCAAAATTGTTTCTTCAATCAGTGCTTCTTATCAACATTAATATGCCAGAAGTAAATGAAAAAGTACCTTTTTCCTCAACGAGTTCGTTACTAATACAAAGTGTTGATCCCCACTCTATTGTTTTATTAGTAAGAGGGTACTTAAAACCAAACAATGTAATCCCTTCCACTATTTCAGTAACTGGTACAAAAGATACATAAGGAAAATTTTTATTTTCTTCAATTATATGTGTACCCACTTTTTTAACTGTTATTTCATTTTTATTGTCCACAATACACATTTCTATCTCTACTTCTAACCCTTTTAAAAGCATTTGTATATTTGCCAAACCGTGATCAAGTCTTCCACCGGTAGCACCAAAAATACGAATTAGTGCCGGCTTCTGTCCTAATGCCCAGTTGATTGCAATTTCTAAATCCGTTTGATCTTTTTCCCGCGGAACAATATGTAATTCGTTCGTTTGCTGTCCCATCCATACTAATTCTTCTTCAGTAACTGAATCGTAATCTCCAAACGCAACAGCCGGGGTAATCCCTTTCTTTAATAGACGGTATACTCCCCTATCAACCGCAGCCCACACTACTTCCTCATTCTCATATCGAGCAAAATCTGCGCAATATTCCGAAGGTCCTCCTGCCAAAATATGAATAATCATTTTTTCTTCCCCTTCCATTGTAAAAAGGCAATCTGCCATTCGGTAGATTGCCTTTTTACATATTTTTACCCTATCCTATGAATACCTTACTAGGATAAAAGTTCATCACTACCCACGAATTACGCGAATTGCTTCACCGCGGTCTTTTTGATTGTATACTGCTGATCCAGCTACAAGTACATTTGCTCCTGCTTCCACACAAAGTCTTGCTGTTTCAGCATTTACACCACCATCAACTTCAATTTCTACTTCTAGATTGCGCTCTTTCACCATGTCTGCAACTTGTTTAATTTTCGGTAATACAGAATGGATAAACTTCTGTCCACCAAATCCAGGGTTTACTGTCATAAGTAATACCATATCTATATCTTCTAATACATGCTCAATCACTGAAACTGGCGTATGTGGATTTAATACAACGCCCGCTTTAATACCGTGAGATTTAATTAACTGAATTGTACGATGCAGATGTGGACACGCCTCTGCGTGAACAGTAATAATATCCGCTCCCGCTTGTGCGAAAGTCGGGATATAGTTATCAGGATTTTCAATCATTAAATGTACATCTAATGGTAATGATGTAATTGGACGGATAGCTTCTACAATTAATGGTCCAATCGTAATATTTGGTACGAAATGTCCATCCATTACGTCAACGTGAATGTAATCCGCTCCGCCCTTTTCTACATCTTTAATCTCTTCCCCTAATTTTGAAAAATCTGCTGATAAAATCGATGGTGCAATTTTAATCATAACTAATACCTCGGCTTTCTCTCTCTAATTTCTTCTACGAATTGTTTATAGTTCTTATAGCGATATTCTGTAATCTTCCCTTCTTCAACCGCAGCTTTCACAGCACATTTCGGTTCAGAAAGATGTGTACACCCTCTAAATTTACAGTATTGGCTCGCTTCTTTCAACTCTGGAAAACAATATGTAAGATCTTCTACTTCTATATCAATGAAATCTAGTGAACTAAAACCCGGTGTATCTGCTACTAGTCCACTCCCAATTGCAATTAATTCTACGTGTCTTGTCGTATGCTTCCCGCGTCCTAAATGGGAGGAAATATCATTTGTTTTCAGCTCTAATTCTGGACGTAGCACATTAAGCATTGAAGATTTCCCAACACCAGATTGACCCGCAACAACAGAAACACAATTTTCTAAGTATGGTTTTAATATATCAATACTTTCTGACGTATTAATAGAAGTAAATAAAACATCATAACCCATCTCACGATAATCATTCGCATAAGCTTCAACAGTTGCTTTCATCTTTTCATCTACTAAATCCATCTTGCTAATACAAATAATTGGCTTAATGTTATGATATTCAATCAGCACTAAAAATCGATCTAACAGTCCAGGATTAAAATCTGGTTCTACTGCAGAGAACACGAGGATCGCTTGATCGACATTAGCAATAGGAGGTCTAACAAGTTCATTTTTTCGATCAAACACTTCAAGCACATAACCTTCAGTTGGATTATCTGCCTGAAAAACAACTTGGTCTCCTACAAGTGGTGTAATTTTATTTTTTCTAAATACACCTCGCCCACGACATTGCGTAACCCCTTCTTCATGCTGCACGTAATAAAACCCACTTAAAGCTTTTATAATTTTTCCTTCTGGCATAGAATTCTCCTTTTTTTGTATAAGGTGATGCTGAATTTAAAAATGAATGGATTTAAATTTTCCAAATAACGATTTCAAAACCTACCATATATACTTTCGCTAATATACATTAAATCTTCCATTAAATGCAAAAAAATATTTACAGCTGCATCACTTTACTAGCTTTTTGAATCATATATTTTTGCCTGCTATACCGTCCACTTTGTAGACAGCATAACAGGCAATAATAATAAGTAGACTTTCACTATTATTGAGTTGGATATGGTACTTCTTTATCAATAATCGTTACTCCATCTCGTACAATTTTATAGTGTCCCTTTGAACCTTCTTGAATTACAAATTCTAAAGAAATAGTCGCTGATTCAGTAATTGTTCTCGTTTCAACCGGTCTATCCATTTTTTGCTGCATGTCTTCTTTATAAATTTCTATTGTTTGCGGCTTTTTTTCACCTGTTACAGCAGGCTCATATGGGATAGAGATATTGTCCACTTTTACCGTTTTAGTCACTTTAGGCTTTTGACCATCAGAGATAATAATAGTTACTTTATCTCCCTCTTTTAATGGTGTACCTGGTTTTGGAAATTGCGAAATTACAAGTCCTTTTTCGACTGAATCTGAGTACTCTCGTTTTATATCTGACGTTAGTTTTCTCTCATTCAAATAACCAGTTACACTATTTTCAGTCCACCCCGAAAAGTCACCTGGTCTAATTTGATAAGGACCTTTACTTACCCAGATTTTCAGTTCTTGCTCCGCTTCTATAACCATTTGATCAGGCGTCGGAATTTGCTCTACAATTTCACCTTTCGGCTTATCATTTTCAATATAATTTACTGTAACTTGTTTATATTTTTCTTCTAACTCAGCTTTTACACTCTCAAAGTTTTGCCCTGTGAAATTCGCCATCTTACTTTTCTTTTTTCCACCTGATTGATAGATAGTAATTTTAGCGTTTTCTTTTACGACTCTTCCTGCTACAGGTTCCGTTTTTATTACATCCCCAACTTCAACATCATCTGTATATACAATATTAGGCTCCGTCACCTCAAAGCCCTTTTCTACTAACGTATTTACAGCTGTCGTGTATTTCATACCAGCCACATCAGGAACTTTCACATCTTTCGGAATAAATAATCCTGGAATAACCGTAAGCGCTAATGTTATTCCTATTGCTAAAAATAAAAATGTTGAAATTAAAACTTTAAGCCACTTGTTACTCCGTTTTTTCTTCTTATCTAACTCAGCTGCTTCTGCTCTTATCGGTTCTTCCACCTTACTCCCTTTTAAAACAATCGTTTCATCACTTACATTTTCAAATAATTGTTCTTGTTGAATAATCGGAATCGCTTTCGTCGCTTCCATATCTTCTGGTATGTAAAATGGTTGCTCATTTATCCTCTCTGGATATAGCGCAGTTTCAATATCTCGCTTCATCGCATTGGCAGATTGATATCGATGGAAAGGATCTTTTGCAGTTGCCTTTAATATAATATTTTCAACACTTTGCGGAATATTTTCATTCCATCTTTTTGGTGATGGGATTTCACTTTGTAAATGTTTTAAAGCTATAGCAACAGCAGATTCGCCAGAAAACGGTTGTCTTCCTGTTAACAATTCAAACATAACTATTCCAAGAGAATAAATATCCGATTGTTTATTTGCTATCCCGCCACGTGCCTGTTCTGGTGATAAATAATGGACTGAACCCAGTACTGAATTTGTATGTGTAATTGTTGTTGCACTTGTAGCTGTCGCAATTCCAAAATCTGTTACTTTTATTATTCCATCAGCTCGAATTAAAATATTGTGCGGCTTTATATCACGATGCACAATTTCAAAATGATGGGCGTGTGCCATGGCGGATGTTAACTGCTCCATAATATCAAGAGCTTCTCCTATAGGTAACATACCTCGCTCAATTATGTATTGCTTCAATGTTTGCCCGGGTACATATTCCATGACAAGATAATATATACCATCTTCTTCTCCGACATCATACATATTCACAATATTTGGATGCGACAACGTTGTAACAGACTGCGCTTCTCGATGGAAACGTTTAATAAACTCTTCGTTATTTGAGTAGTCGAGTCTTAATATTTTTACCGCTACATCTCGGCCAAGTATATCATCATGAGCTAAATATACATTGGCCATTCCGCCACCACCAATCATTTTCAGCAGCTTATAACGGTCATTTAAGCGTTTTCCAATCAGCACGTTGCACTTCACCTACTTTCGTTTGTCGAACCCGCATAATCAATAAGAACAAGTGTGATATTATCTTCTCCACCGCGATCATTCGCCAATTGAATGAGACGCTGCCCTTTACCTTCAAGCTGTTCATTTAACTGTAAAATTTGTTGCATATCATCAATAGAAACTTTGTTTGATAACCCATCAGAGCAAAGAAGTAATTGATCATCTTCCTCAAGCACCAACGTTTTAACATCTAATCCAACTTTTTCTTCTGTTCCTAGCGCTCTTAATAACACATTCTTTTTCGGATGATACTCTGCATCTTCCTTTGAAATTTCACCATGTCTCACAAGCTCATTTACAAGCGAATGATCTTCCGTTACAAGCGTCATTTCTCCTTCTGATACCATATAGCAACGACTATCTCCTATATGCCCTATCGTCACAAAACTTGTTGTACAAACAGCTATTATAAGCGTTGTTCCCATACCATTACATTCTACATTTTGCTGAGCGTATTCATATATGCGCTCATTAATAATCCCAACACTAGTATGTAACCATTGTTCTACTTTTTTCGGTTCATTCATATTATGCGTTTGCTTCCAATAATCATGGAATAATTGAATGGCCATCGAGCTAGCTACATCACCAGCTCGATGACCTCCCATTCCATCTGCTACTACCGCTAAAACATTTCCATCTAAATTGTGAAAAACTCCTGCACTATCTTCATTATGTTGACGAACTTTTCCTTTATCCGATAGAAATACGGCTTTCATCTCGTCACCTCGTCTCTTCTTTGCGCTCCTTCGCACGCAACTGACCGCAGGCTGCGTCAATATCATGACCTTGTTCACGGCGAATCGTTACATTCACTCCACGATCTTTTAACGTTTTCTCGAACAAGAAAATTTGCTCACGTGGTGTACGTACATAATCACGTTCAGGTACGTAGTTTACCGGGATTAAGTTTACATGACATTTTACACCTTTTAAGAGCGCAGCAAGCTCTTCAGCGTGCTCAACTTGGTCATTTTCTCCTCCAAATAATCCATATTCAAAAGTAATACGGCGCCCTGTTCTATTTACATAGTATTTAATAGCTTCCATTAAATCCGGTAATTTATAAGCACGGTTAATCGGCATTAATTTTGAACGTAATTCTGAGTTTGGAGCATGCAATGAAATCGCAAAATTAATTTGTAGTTCTTCTTCAGCAAACTTATAAATTTTCGGGATAATTCCACTCGTCGAAACAGTCATATGTCTAGCACCAATATGAAGTCCTTTTTCATGGTTAGTGATGCGTAAGAATCCCATTAAATTATCGTAATTATCAAATGGTTCTCCAATTCCCATAACAACAAGAGAACTTACACGTTCTTCTGTTTCATCAAGCGCACGCTGAACTTCTACTACTTGCGCTACGATTTCTCCAGCTTCTAGGTTTCGTTTTAGTCCACCAAGCGTCGAAGCACAGAACGTACATCCAATACGACAACCAACTTGCGTTGTTACACAAATGGAATTTCCATATTCATGTCGCATTAATACCGTTTCAATAGAATACCCGTCATATAATTGGAATAAGAATTTAATCGTTCCATCCGAAGACGTTTGTTTTACTAACGTGTTTAAAGTAGTAATATCAAAGGAATTCGACAATTTATCACGCAATCCTTTAGAAAGGTTTGACATATCCTCATAATTTTTTACACGTTTTTTATATAGCCAGTCAAAAATTTGTCCAGCGCGGAACTTCGGTTCTCCTTGTTCCTTTAACCAATCTTGCATTTCATGAATTTGTAAAGAGTAAATTGATGGTTTCTTCGTTTCTACATTTTTCTTTTGTTTTCTTACAGTCGTTTCCATGATGCTACACCTTCTTCCTTAAACAAGCAATATAAAAGCCATCCGTTGCAAAATAATGCGGTAAAATTTGTACTTGACCTTCATTAATATACGGACTTAATTTTTCTGGCATACGTTCTTTTATCGTAGTATCCCATTCAAATTCAGGATGTTCTTTTAAAAATTTATCTATTACTTGTTCATTTTCTATTTTCTCAATTGTGCACGTACTATAAACAAGACGACCGCCTTGTTTTAATAACGGTGCTATTTTTTCTAGTATCGCAAGTTGAATCGTCGATAATCTTTCACTATCGCCTTTATCTTTTCCTAACTTAATATCAGGCTTACGTCTAATTACACCAAATCCAGAACACGGTGCATCTACCAATATTTTATCAAACGTTTCATTTGAAAAGTGCTCTTGCACTTTTCTAGCATCTAGCGCTTTTGTTTCGACATTTTCTAACCCAAGTCGCTCTGCTTGCTGTTTAATTAAACGTACTTTGTGTGCATGTAAATCAAGAGACATTACTTTACCAGTTCCCTTTAAACGCTCAGCTATATGCGTAGTTTTACCACCAGGAGCCGCACAACTATCAAGAACTGTCTCTCCCTCATTTGGTTCTAAAGCGCGTGCTACAAGCATAGAACTTTCATCTTGAATAGAAAGAAATCCTTTTTTAAACGCTTCTGTATGCGCTACATTTCCTCTTTCAATCTGAATTGCATCATCTGACAAGTCACCACGTTTTGCTTCTATACCTTCACTTGCCAACAACTCAATCGCTTCTTCTACCGTTACCTTATCAACATTCACACGCGCTGTAGGTACAGGAGGTAACATATTTACTTCGCACATTTTCTCTGCAGTTTCTAAGCCATATGCAGAAGTCCACTCTTGTACAAGCCAAACTGGATGACTCATCGCAATTGCAAGCCGTTCTACTGGATCCTTGATTTCATCTACAGAAGGTACACCTTCTCTCTGAATCGAACGTAATACACCGTTCACCATACCAGCAATTCCTTTATGCCCGCGACGCTTTGCAATCTCAACCGCTTCATGAATAGCCGCTCTTTCTGGCACTCGGTCTAAATAAATCATTTGATATAAAGATAAGCGAAGCAATACTCTTACCCACGCCTCAACCTTCTTTTTTAAAAAAGGCTGTAAATAATAATCTAATGTGTCACGACGTTGAATCGTTCCATATACAATTTCAGTTAATAAACCAATATCTTTTCTATCAATTGCACTTTTTTCAATTAAATTATTTAAAAGTAAGTTGCTATATGCACCACTTTTTTCCACTTGAATTAAACCATCAAGAGCTAATTCACGAACATTTTGTCTCATGCATTTTCTCCTAACTTCGTTCCAATTTCAGGTTTTGTTCCACGTAAAAATTGTGAACAACTCATACGCTTTTTACCAGAAGGTTGCAATTCAGTAATTTTAACACCTGTTTCATTACTAGTTGCTACTACAAAACCATCTTCTTCGATCGCAACAATCGTACCTGCTTCAGCCGGTTCAGTTACAGGCACTTTTTCTCCCCACCATACTTTAACAACTTGTCCTGCTAAAGTTGTATAAGCAACTGGCCATGGATTCAATCCGCGAATGTGATTGTATACTTCTTCACCTGTTTTTGTCCAATCAATTTTCTCTTGCTCACGTTTTATATTGTACGCAAACGTTACTTCTTCTTCGTTTTGTTTAATCGGTTCTAACTTACCTTGAATTAATAAAGGTACTGTTTTAGATAGAAGATGTGCTCCTGCTTCACTTAATTTATCAAATAATGAGCCTGTCGTTTCACGCTCTTCAATTTCCACTTCCACTTGCGTTAAGATATCACCAGCATCCAATTTTTCTACCATATACATAATTGTAATACCTGTTTTTTCTTTACCTTCCATAATTGCATAATGAATTGGTGCACCACCACGAAGTTCAGGAAGTAAAGAAGCGTGGACATTAATACATCCATACTTCGGTGCTTCTAAAATTTCATTTGGTACAATCTGACCAAATGCAGCTGTTACAATTAAATCTGGCTCTAATGCCAATACTTTTTCATATTCATCTTTTTCACGAATTTTTAACGGCTGTAACACAGGGATACCATGTTTTTCCGCTTCAACTTTAACAGGTGTAGGTGTTAATACTTTTTTTCTACCTACTGGACGATCAGGTTGCGTCACAACACCTACTACCTCATAGCCATCTTCAATAAGACGACGAAGCACCGGCACTGAAAAGTCCGGTGTTCCCATAAACACTACTTTTATCATTTAAAAACCGCTCCTTTTAACACCTATTCTAGTTCGTTTTCTTCATAATATCTTGTCACTTTCGATGTAAATAAAACACCGTGTAAATGATCGATTTCATGTTGAATTGCACGCGCTAAAAATCCTTCCGCTTCTAATAAAAATACTTTCCCACGGCGATTTTGTGCTCTTACTTTAATATAATCCGCACGTTCTACTTCACCATAAAGTCCCGGGAAGCTTAAACATCCTTCGGGACCTACTTGTTCACCACGTTTTTCTAATATTGATGGATTGATTAACTCGATTTTCCCAGTATCATCATCGACATCAACAACCGCTACTTGCAAGCTTACACCTACTTGAGGCGCAGCTAAACCGACTCCGTCCGCAATTAACATTGTTTCATGCATATCTTTCAACAATTTCACTAACTTTTTATCAAAGTTAATTACTCTTTCGCATGGTGTTTCTAACACTTCATTTGGATGCTTTACTATTTCTAAAACTGCCATATTTCCCTCCGCTACATTAACATTGTTGGATTAAAATCAATTGAGATTTGTAGCTCTTTTTGCATTTCTGCTTGATAATGTTCATTTACCATTTTGAGCACGTTCTTTAAGTTTGGTTCCCGTTTGTATTTTATCATGCATTGATAACGATATCTATCTTTTATCCTTGGAATTGCTGAAGCAACTGGTCCTAACACCATTGTTTGCTGCGAGCAATGCGTTCGTAAATACGAGGCAATTTTTTCCGTCACTTGTACCGCTTTTAATAATTCAGGATGAGATACGGTTACGAGTACAACATAGTAATATGGAGGATATTGTCTTGTTCGTCTCATTTGCATTTCTTGGTCAAAAAACACATCATATTGTTGGTTCTTCGCTAACTCTATACTGTAATGTTCTGGCGTATACGTTTGAATCACAACTTCCCCTGGCAATTCATGTCTACCCGCTCGTCCACTTACTTGCGTCAATAACTGATATGTCTTTTCACTTGCACGAAAATCAGGTAAGTGAAGCATCGTATCTGCAGTTAAAACCCCAACAAGCGTTACTTTCGGAAAATCTAATCCTTTAGCAATCATTTGTGTTCCAAGTAATATATCTGCTTTTTCTTCCCCAAACGCCTTTAATAATTTTTCATGCATTCCTTTTCGACTTGTCGTATCTACATCCATTCGAATGACTCGCGCCTCTGGAAATAGTTTTGTAATTTCTTCTTCTACCTTTTGTGTACCTGTACCAAAGAAACGAATGTATGTACTTTGACAAGCTGGACACTCAGTTGGCATATTTTCTTCGTAACTACAATAATGACATTTTAAACGATGATTCATTTTATGATATGTCAATGAAATATCACAATGCGGACATTGTACAACATACCCACAATCACGGCACATAACAAATGTAGAATGACCTCTTCTATTTAAGAAGAGTACCATCTGTTCTTTCTTTTCTAATCGATCTGCTATTTTTTCATGCAGCGCCTTAGAAAACATTGATCGATTCCCGTCACGAAGTTCTTCTCGCATGTCAACAATCTCTACCGTTGGTAAAGCTTGTTCATTCATACGTTTTTCCATTGTTAGTAGTTCATAAACACCTTTTTTCGCCCTTGCAAACGATTCAAGTGTTGGTGTCGCACTACCAAGAACGATAGGACATTTATGGTATTGCCCTCTCCAGACAGCCACATCTCTTGCATGATACCTTGGATTATCTTCTTGTTTGTAACTTGATTCATGCTCTTCATCAATAATAATAATCCCTAAATTCTCAAAAGGCGCAAAAACGGCTGAACGCGCACCAACTACAACTTTCACTTCTTTTCTTAAAATCTTACGCCACTCGTCATACTTTTCTCCAACAGACAACGCACTATGAAGAACTGCAACTTGCGAGCCAAACCTACCTTTAAAACGATCCACCATTTGGGGTGTTAGTGCAATTTCAGGAACAAGAACGATAGCTTCTTTTCCTTTCTCGAGCACTGCTGCTATAGATTGTAAATATACTTCTGTCTTTCCACTTCCTGTAACACCATATAGTAAAAATGGATTATAAGTTTCATTTGTAATTGATGATAAAATCGGTGTAATAACTTGTTTTTGTTCCTCCGTAAGTGGCAATGGTTTCGTTTGTTCAAAACCATCATCGTCATACGGATTTCGGTATACTTCCACATACTTTTCTGAAATGAATCCCTTTTTAACAAGTGCTTTTATTGGAGCATCTGTTATTTGTAACTCTTCTGTAATTACTTTCAACGGTACACTTTTATAATTTTCCACAAAATAATAGAGTACATCTTGTTGTTTTTTACTTTTCAGTTCAAATGCCGCTAATTCTAATTTATCTTCTGGCAACTCCGGCTGAACAACTCTTTGCTTCTTCTTTTGTACTTTATCTTTCACTTGATAAACGACTTCAACCGTACCATTTTTAATTTCTTGTTGAATAGTCCGGTATAAATGTGGCTGTTGCTCGATTACTTCAAAATCAATTGCTTCTTTATCCTGAAATAAATATAGTATTTCAGGTGCTATTTCTTCCTGTTTACAAAGTTGTAGACGTTTTTTATACGTTGCTTTTATCGCAGTTGGAAGCATCACTTGAAAAGCTGAAATCATGTAGCATAACGTTTCACTTGTAAGCCAATATCCAAGTTTTAATAATTCATCATTTAAAACCGGTGTTACATCTAATATTTCATGGATCGTCTTTAACTTCTTACTTTCTACATCCACCGAATCTTTAATCCCAATAATAAAACCTTGCAATTTTCTTGGCCCAAACGGAACTACTACCCGCATTCCTGTCTGTACAATATCTTCCCATTTTTTAGGGATAATGTAATCAAATGGTCGATCTGTCTGACGGGCAGGTACATCAACAATTACACTTGCAAATTTCATAAACGATCATCTTCTAACATCATTTCAATTTGCTTTAATATTTCACGAGCTACCTCTTTTTTCATTAAAAGTGGCAACTCAATAACTTTTCCATCTTTTCTATACATCGTTACAATATTCGTATCCGTGCCAAATCCAGCTCCTTGCGCTTTTACATCATTCGCGACAATCATATCTGCATTTTTCTCACGTAGTTTTTTCGTTGCATATTCCTCTACATTTGTCGTTTCAGCAGCAAAACCGATAAGTAACTGTTTATCCTTTTTCTGACCTAACGTTTTTAAAATATCCACCGTTCTTTCGAGTTCAATGACAGCATCACCATTTTGCTTTTTCATTTTATTATCATGAACATATTTCGGACGATAATCTGCAACTGCTGCTGTTTTAATGACAACGTCTACGTTTTGATAATGTTGAAGAACTGCTTCTAACATATCTTGTGCAGATTCCACTTGCACTGTCGTTACATGTAACGGTGGATTTAATGCTGTCGGTCCTGAAACGAGTATAACATCAGCGCCTAAATTCGCCGCCACTTCTGCAATCGCATACCCCATTTTTCCAGAAGAAAAATTCGTCATAAAACGAACTGGATCAACCTTTTCACGTGTTGGGCCAGCAGTTATTAATATTCTTTTTCCCTGCAATGGTTTGTGTTCTGAGAAAGCTTCCTCTAACCGTGCGATAATCGCTTCAGGTTCTTCTAGTCGTCCCTTTGCTACATATCCACATGCTAAAAAGCCTTCCCCAGGCTCAATAAACGTATATCCTAGCGTTTTCAATGTCATCATATTTTTTTGAACAATTTTATTTTCATACATATGCACATTCATAGCAGGCGCAATCCATACCGGAGCTGCAGTAGCTAACAAAGTAGTTGTAATCATATCATCTGCAATACCACCAGCTAACTTTCCAATACAATTGGCAGTAGCAGGTGCGACAAGTACAACATCCGCCCAATCTGCTAAATCAATATGAGCAATAACAGCCGAGTCTTTCTCATCAAATGTATCCGTATATACATCATGGCGAGAAAGTGCTTGGAATGTAAGAGGCGTAACAAACTTCATTGCCGACTCACTCATCATTACTTTTACAATCGCGCCAGATTGTGTCAATTTACTCGTTAACGCAGCTGCTTTAAAAACCGCAATGCCTCCTGTTACACATAGAAGTATCTTTTTCCCTTTTAGCATATGACTCGTCCTCTTTCTTTTTCAAACTTATAATACTGAAATAGAATTCCCAGCTCGTCAGTACCAATATTTCATTCCTTTCGTAAAAAAATAACAACCTACTTGTAAATAGGTTGTTACCGTTACATAGAAAATTATAAAGTCTATGTTTTATTTTGTCGAAGGCAAAGGCTTATTCAGCAACTTTATCTTCACTTGGTACGTAGCTTAATACTTCCGCATCGATTTCTTCTAATGCTTTACCTACACACTTATGAGAAACCGGTTGCTCTACAACACAGTTATTAGCAAGTTGCATTTCACGTGCACGCTTTGCAGCCACTGTTACTAGTGTGTATTTAGAATCGATTTTTTGTAGTAATGAGTCAATTGATGGATTTAACATAATTATAGACCCTCCGTCATTTCTTTATAATATTTTGCTACCCTTTCGCGGCGGCAATGTTCGCCAACCACAATTGCTTTAATTCTATCACAAGCTAATTCAACTTGATCGTTTTCTACTACATAGTCGTAAGCGTCCATCATCTCGATTTCTTCTTTCGCTACAGTTAAACGATTTTCAATAACATCTTCAGTCTCTGTACCACGGCCGACAATACGGCTCTTTAGTTCAGATAAACTTGGAGGTGCTAAGAAAATAAATACACCTTCTGGGAAAGCTTTCTTAACTTGAATTGCTCCTTGCACTTCAATTTCTAAGAATACATCTTTTCCTTCTTGTAATGTTTTTTCAACATAGTCAATCGGTGTTCCGTAATAATTACCTACGAACTCAGCCCACTCAAGTAATCTTTCATTACGAATCATTTCCTCGAATTCTTCTCTTTCTTTAAAGAAATAATCCACACCATCTACTTCACCTTCACGCGGCTTACGTGTCGTTACTGAAATAGAGTACTGAAAACGTGTATCCTCATGGCTAAACAGCTCTTTACGAACCGTTCCTTTTCCAACCCCAGAAGGCCCTGAAAGAACGATGAGCAATCCTCTTCTACTTCTCATAAATATGTAAAACCTACCCTTCCTCACTTAAATCTTCTTTATTATTCAAACGATGTGCAATCGTCTCTGGTTGAATTGGACTTAATACAACATGCCCATCATCCATAACAATAACCGCCCTTGTTTTTCTCCCATACGTAGCATCAAGCAAAGCATTGTGTTCGCGTGCTTCCTGTACTGTTCGTTTAATAGGAGCTGACTCCGGACTTACAATAGCAATAATTCGATGAGCAGATACAATATTTCCGTATCCAATATTTAAAAACCGCATGGCCATAGTTTGCGCCTCCTAGTAAGTCTATCCGATTTCTCCACCACGTATAACTTTATATATTTTTTGAAAGCTACTCAATATTTTGTACTTGTTCACGAATTTTTTCAAGGTTATTTTTCATTTCTACAACATATTTTGAAATTGTTAAGTCATTTGCCTTAGAACCAATCGTATTAATTTCTCTATGCATCTCTTGCACGATGAAATCCATTTTTCTTCCAACAGGCTCTTCAATCTGCAATGTTTCATGAAATTGCTCTAAATGACTTTGCAAACGAACTAACTCTTCATGAATATCACAACGCTCTGCAAAGATTGCGACTTCTGTTAGCAATCTTTGTTCATCTAACTCTTGATTATGTAATTCTTTTAAGCGATTTTCTAATCGTTCACGATATTTTTGTGTAACAATTGGTGCATGTGGAATAATTGCATTTACACAATTGCTAATCTCTTGTAAACGATACGCTATATCTTTATGTAATCGTTCTCCTTCGCCATCTCTCATCGTTTTCAACATATGAGCAGCTTGACGAACAGCCTCATATAAACTGTTCTCAAAATGTTCATTTACATTTTCTATTTCTTCAATTGCTGTTACTTCTGGCATTGCCATTAATTGCTCGAGTGTAATAGAATCTTGTAATTGAAACTTTCCTTTTATATCTTCCATCATCGATTGGTACTGCTCAAGAAGTGACCAATTCACACTTAATTTTCTTTCAACAAGTCCTTCACCTGCTATACTAATAGACACCTCAATGCGTCCACGTCGAACTTGCTGTGCAATTATTTTACGAATTTTGTCCTCAAATACCATCATTTGCTTAGGAAGTCGAATACTCATCTCTAAAAAACGGTGGTTCACCGATTTCATTTCTACTGTAATTTGAAAAGTATCACTTTCTACTTTCGATCTTCCAAACCCTGTCATACTAGAAATCATTTTTATCACATCCAAGCCATAAAATAACTCAATGAAAAAGGTAATAGAGACAAGGCTCTACTACCTTCTGTAAATTATATCACATTTTCATAACATTGACTATTTCAAGTTTAATCCCTTCTTATATAACATTGGCTTTTTCTTTTTCGCCTTTTTCCCTGTTAATAAAGAACCTACTAGTAAGAAAGTCGGAATTGATGACAAACCTCCAATTAATAACCAATCTCTTGCTTGTATCGGCATTGTGCTAAAGATCGGTTGTAACGGTGGATAATATATAACCACTAGCATGAGTAGTAACGAAATGATAACCGCCCCTACTAAATACACGTTCCCAAATGGATTGCGGTGAAAGACAGAATGCTCACTACGACAATCAAATACATGAATAAGCTGAGCAAGTACCAACGTCGCGAACGCTACAGTTTGTGCATATTTCAGTTCATTTGGATGTTGGTTATACGCAATAATAAACGCTACTAACGTCACTGCCCCAATTAAAAACCCTCGACTTATTATTTTCCACGCAAGCCCTCTAGCGAATACCCCTTCTTTCGGGTGGCGCGGCGTTCTCTTCATCACATCTCCTTCAGCCTTATCCAAACCTAATGCCATCGCTGGTAAACCATCAGTAACTAAGTTCACCCATAAAATTTGAATAGGAACCATCGGCAGTGGTAATGCAAGTAACATCGCAAATAACATGACTAAAATTTCTCCAACGTTTGACGCCAATAAGTAGCGAATAAACTTACGTATGTTCTCGTATATATTTCTTCCTTCTTTAATTGCTGATTTAATTGTAGCAAAATTATCGTCTAGTAAAACAAGTGAAGAGGCCTCTTTCGCAACATCTGTCCCTGTAATTCCCATTGCTATCCCAATATCCGCTGTTTTTATAGCTGGAGCATCGTTCACTCCATCGCCTGTCATGGCTACTATATGTCCTTGATTTTGCAGTGCCTTAACAATTTTTAATTTATGCTCAGGTGATACACGAGCGAATACATACGTATCTTCTACAACATTTTCTAATTCCTCCACATCCATATTCGCGAGTTCTACGCCTTCAACAACGCGTCCATCTGGTGGCAAAACTCCTAATTGTTCAGCAATCGCCATTGCTGTCACTTTATGATCACCTGTAATCATTACCGTTCGAATACCAGCTTCTTTACACTCTTTTACCGCCTGCGCCACTTCTGGCCTTGGCGGGTCAATCATACCTTGTATCCCAACCAACATAAAATCTTTTTCAACGTCTCTTTCATGTTCAATAGAATCCGTGACTTTTAAAGGTTTAAACGCAACTGCAATTGTTCGAAGCGCTTGACTACCTAAGCTATGAATAGCCGCCTGTACTTCTCTTCTATATAACTCACTTAACGGCTGCTGCTTATCCCCCCATAAAATCGTTTGACTCATTTGCAAAAGAACGTCCGGTGCTCCCTTCGTAACAATAAACTTCTTCCCCTCTCGATCTCGTACAATAACACTCATCATTTTTCGAGTTGAATCAAATGGAAATTCACGAATAATTTCAAATTTCCCTTTCAATGCCTCACGTGTAATCCCAGCTTTCATTGCTGCAGCTACAAGCGCTCCCTCTGTTGGATCTCCATCTAATACGTACGCCTTTTTCTTTTGAATAATATTTGCATTGTTACATAGTGAACCAAATGTAAGTAGCTGATAAAGTGCTTTTGTCTTAGCTGGATTCACTTCAATTTCACCTTTCATAAAAGAGCCATTAGGTTCATATCCTTGCCCTGTCACTTTCCACAATTCTCCGCCTGACCACATATGTGTTACCATCATTTTGTTTTGCGTCATTGTCCCCGTTTTATCAGAACATATAACGGAAGCACAACCTAACGTTTCTACGGCTGGTAACTTTCGTACAATTGCTCTCTTTTTTATCATCCGCTGTACACCAAGTGATAAAGCTACTGTAACAATTGCTGGCAACCCTTCTGGAATAGCCGCAACAGCTAGCGATACGCCAGCTAAAAACATATGATATACTTCATTCCCTTGATACACACCAGCCAATACAACGAGCGCTGTCAAAATAAGAGCTACAATAATTAATATTTTTCCGAGCTGTTCTAACCTTCTTTGCAGTGGTGTTTCCATTTGCTCTGCATTTTGTAACATATTTGCAATTTGACCCATCGCTGTATTCATACCAGTTGCTACAACGACACCTGTTCCAGATCCTCGCGTAATCATTGTCCCCATAAAAGCCATATTTTTTTGATCACCAATTGCAACCTCTTGCCCTTGCAATGCTTCTACCTTCTTTTGCACAGGTACGGACTCCCCTGTCAAAGCAGACTCTTCAATATATAAACTTGATGCCTCAACAAGACGCACATCAGCCCCAATACGATCACCACTGGAAAACTTAATAATATCACCTAAAACAAGTGCTTTAGATGGTGCTTTTACCCACTTTCCATTCCGCATTACAGTAACTTGTGGAGCAGCTAGTTCCTTTAAAGCTTCCAATGATTTTTCAGCTTTTCTTTCTTGAAAAAAGCCGAGAATACCATTGATAATAACAATGGCAACAATAGCAATAGAATCAATGTATTCACCTAAAAACGCAGAAACAATTGTTGCTCCAAACAAAACGAGTACCATGAAATCTTTAAATTGCGCTAAAAATACCATTAGTGCAGAAGGCCTTTTTGCTTCTTCTAATTCATTTGTACCAAATTTCTTAATTCGCCCTTCTGCTTCTTTCTCCGTAAGTCCAACCTTTACATTCGTATTCGTTCTTTCTTCCACTTCATGTGCTCGCATTCCATACCAGTTCATCCTGCCATCGACCTCCTGATTCCAGACATACTCTATTGAAAGCTTATTCAGCCTCGTCCAAAAAAATGCTATAATTAACTTTTAGTTAGAAAGGAGTGTTCATTAATGGCATTCGATGGATTATTTACAAGAGCGATTACACATGAAATTGAAAATTCTCTTTACACGGGAAGGATTTCTAAAATATACCAACCTTCAAAATACGAGATTTTATTACATATTCGAGCGAATGGAAAGAACCAAAAACTAATTCTTTCATCTCATCCTACATATGCGCGTATGCACTTAACGAATCAAAACTACGATTCGCCAGCAATACCGCCGATGTTTTGTATGCTTCTTCGTAAACATTTAGAAGGTGGATTTATTGAAAAAATTGAACAAATCGACTTAGAACGGATTATCCAAATTACAGTTCGCAGTCGTAATGAAATCGGAGACGAATCATTAAAAACATTAGTAATTGAAATAATGGGAAGACATAGCAACATTATCTTATTAGATACGAAAACAAACGTGATTTTAGATAGCTTAAAACACGTTTCATTAGCCGTAAACCGTCACCGAACTGTATATGCTGGTGCTGAGTACGTCGCGCCACCAGCCCAACATAAAATCAATCCTCTGCAAATTGAAACCGCAGATGATTTTATTAGACCGCTAGACTTTCTATCTGGAAATATGGATAAACAACTCGTCGGGGCTTTCATGGGAATATCCCCATTATTTGCAAAAGAAGTAGTAAAGAAAGCCGGTATGGTAAACGAGAAAGCATTATCAGAAGCATTTTTCTCTATACAAACACCATTACTATCTCATGCATATACACCAGCAATGATTACTGCAAATGGAAAAGAATTCTTTTATCTTTTCCCTCTTACACACTTGCAAGGAGAAGAAAAAACATTCTCATCAGTGAGCGAATTGTTAGATCGTTTCTTCTTTGGCAAAGCAGAACGTGATCGTGTAAAACAACAAGCTCATGATTTAGAACGCTTTATGCAAAACGAAAAAAATAAAAACGAGAAAAAACTCATTAAACTCGAAAAAACACTGCAAGATGCCGGAAAGGCAGATAAATATCAACTATTTGGAGAACTACTTACAGCCAATATGTACGCTTTGAAAAAAGGGGATAAAGATATTGAAGTCGTTAACTATTACGACGAAAATAGCGGAACTCTAAAAATTACATTAGATCCTTTAAAAACACCATCTGACAATGCGCAACGCTATTTCCAAAAGTACCAAAAAGCGAAAAATTCAGTTGTTATTGTAGAAGAACAAATCGAAAAAACAAATGAAGAAATTCTTTATTTTGATAGCTTACTTCAACAAATGGAAGCTGCTTCTTCAAAAGATATTGAAGAAATTCGTGAGGAATTAGCTGAAGAAGGTTATGTGCGCAATCGCAAAACGAAAAACACAAAGAAAAAACCTACTAAACCAGTATTAGATAAATATTTAGCAAGTGATGGTACAGAGATTTTCGTTGGTAAAAACAATAAACAAAATGATTATTTAACAACGAAGTTTGCCCGCCGTGATGAAATTTGGTTACATACGAAAGACATACCTGGCTCTCACGTTGTCATTCGTTCTTTAGAGCCTGCTGAAGAAACTTTACTAGAAGCTGCCAAAATTGCTGCGTATTACAGTAAAGCGAAAGAGTCTAGCTCTGTACCTGTTGATTTCACCAAAATACGCCATGTCAAAAAACCGAGTGGTGCAAAACTTGGTTTTGTTACGTACGACAATCAGCAAACCGTATATGTAACACCGGACGCTGATACTGTAATGAAATTAAAAGCGTAAATACAAAAATGCGTTGCTAATAAGTAACGCATTTTTTATTTATTTTCAATTTAGTTGCTATATCCATTCCATATTGTCAAAAAAATTGACAGTATCATTTCACATTTGTATAAATTTTTTTACAGCATGTAAATAACGTACAAGTGCAATTTCAATCAATATTTCTTCATCCCCCTGCTATTTATTGAAGCAATCTGGATTTTATGAATAAACCGTCTCCCGCAAATGGCGGGCTATTTTTTTATCTCCTCTAAAATATATGTTTTCCCTACTATCCTTTCTTCAAATATACATTTTGGCACGCTATTTGCTTTATTCAATACTGTGAATAGGGGGAATTAACATGACTTTAAAAATTAATAAAATCCAAAATCAACTACAAAACTATGAAATTGACGGATTACTGATTACAAAAAAGAAAACCGTCAATACGCAACAAACTTTACAGGTAGCGCAGGCGTTGTCTTAATTGCTGCGCATAAAGCTATTTTCATTACTGATTTCCGTTACGTAGATCAAGCAAAAACGGAAATAAAAGCAGCAGAAATTATTATGCATAAAGGAAATTTAGAAGAAGTTGCAAATCAAGTATCAAAATTAAACATTCAAAAACTTGGTATAGAAGACAATAATATGACTTTGCAACAATTTAAGAAACTACAAAAATATATACATACAGAAATGGTTCCAGTGTGTGAGATCATTGAAGATATTCGACTTATTAAAGACACATCTGAAATAGAAACAATGAAAATCGCAGCTACAATCGCTGACGAAGTATTTCACCATATTGTTACATTTCTAAAGCCTGGAATAAGCGAGACTGACGTTCGAGATGAGTTAGAATTTTTCATGCGAAAAAAAGGGGCTACATCTTCTTCATTCCAAATCATTGTAGCCTCAGGCGTTCGTTCTTCACTTCCCCGTGGAGTTGCATCAAATAAAATAATCGAACGAGGCGATATCGTTACATTAGACTTCGGTGCACTTTACGACGGATATTGTTCCGATATAACACGTACCGTAGCAATCGGGGAACCATCGGAAGAATTCCAAAAAATATACAATGTTGTACGAGAAGCGTTAAAGCGTGGGACTGAAGCAATTAAGCCTGGAGAAACTGCGAAAAGTATCGATGATATAACGAGGAATTACATTACAGAACATGGATACGGTCAATACTTTGGACACTCTACCGGGCACGGTCTTGGGTTAGAAATACATGAACCACTTCGCCTATCCTAAGAAAGCAAGACAACTTTACAAGAAGGTATGGTTGTTACAGTTGAGCCGGGCATTTACATACCGAACTGGGGCGGTTGTAGAATTGAAGATGATATTGTCATCACCAAAGGTGGTTATGACGTTATTACAAAATCAAATAGAGAACTAATTGTAATCCCTTGTTAATATTATGAAGGTTTAAACAAAACTTTTTTTTGCACATAGAATTCCTTCTCTGGAGTATTCATTTAAAGAGGGGGAATTTTAATTGAATTTTGTAATTGATAAATTGGAGGGTTTACATGTAGAATTTTCAAAGCTTGTTTCCATGATGAATTACGCTCGCTATACAACAATGCAAGCAGTGGAAAGTTTAACAATTGAAGAACTTGATTATTTATATGATAAGGAAGCAAATTCAATTGGCATGTTATTGTATCATATGGCTGCTATTGAATTTTACTACCAGATTCATACTTTTGAAGACCGTGAACCAACGGAGGCTGAATTAGAACGCTGGTTACCTGGCATTGAATTAGGCGATCTTGGACGTGAGAAAATAAAAGGAAACGCTATAGAATTTTACATAAATACATTACAAGAATTACGTTCCAAAACAATCGAGACTTTTCAATCGTTACCTGATGAATGGTTATTTAAAACGACAGACTTTTGGTATGACAAACCAGCAAATAACTATTTTAAGTGGTTTCACGTTTTTGAAGATGAAATCAATCATCGTGGACAAATTCGTTTAATTAAAAAGATGCAAAAAGCTCATGCAGTAAAATGAGGAAATGCCACCGAATAAGGTGGCATTTTCTTTTATTCATTAACGAATAGCTTTTCGTTTATTATTTTAGTGACTACCACTACCAACATTAAAATGCATATTAAATATAGCATTTTCGCAATAAACAACCACCCTTGAAACATTACAATTCCATCTATTATCTCATTTCCTTTCCATAACAAAAACGGAATTGTGCTGATTATAATGACAAATTCGATGCTGAAAACCATTTTCTTTTTTCGACTATATGCTTTCCATTCATTCCAGCGATACATAGGTGCAAAAATCAATACTCCTATACATAATATAACTGGTACCCATTCACTTTTTAAAAATTGCCCTGAAATAACTGATAATAGTAAACAAACGAGCATACCATAATATCCTATTTTTTCTCTCATTCTTACTACCTCCATTCTATCCTCTCTTTAATATGTAACTCCATATTCTTATCGTGAACCTAAGAAAAATAACAACTACAATTACAATATAAAGGCCTTTTGCAGAAGACATCCATTCTTGAAAAATAGACATTTTCTCCATCTGTTTCTGTCCTTCTATTAAAATAAACCCTATGAAAAATGAGCAAACAACAATGATACCTATCATAATTCCAATGCTTTTCTTACTATGTTGTTTCATGTCATCCCATCGGTATAACAGTATAAAAACAAACCCAAAAAGAGGGTTGATACTTATCCATTCATTGTTTGTAAATAGATTTAAAATGATTAATAGACTACAAGAAATAATAAATCCCCAAAAACCAATTTTTTTGCACATACGCCCTCCTCTAATTCCATTTTTAGGATTAATTGTATTGCATCATCCATTTTTTATTCTTACCATTACAGTACATGAAATTTCACTTTTTTTCTTTTCCTATACTCACATACTTTCACTGCTTTCATACAATAAACTACACGAATGCCTAAGGATGTGAATGTTATGGGAGTTGAATTAACGCTATTACACGCTCTCTATGTTATTTGCTTACTCACTATTATTACCTTTTTTATTCTCCGGAAAGATACGACGATTATTTGTATCGTTTTTATCTTTTTATTAGCATTAACCGCTACAAGTTCTATCCCTCTTGCCGTTAGCGGTATTTTTCAAAGTTTCATTTACGCTATTACTGAACTTTTACCAACTATATTAATCATCTCTATTATCGTATCAATGAGCAATCTACTCGTTCATACTGGCATAAATGATACGATGATTTCACCATTTACAAAGATGATTCGTACCCCTGCACTTGCCTACTGGATTATCGGCCTTTTAATGATGACAATTTCTTTCTTTTTTTGGCCTTCTCCAGCTGTCGCCTTAATGGGAGCTATTTTATTCCCCGTCGCTGTACGCGTCGGTCTTCCTCCAATTGGGGTTGCCATTGCTATGAACTTATTCGGACACGGCATCGCCTTATCTGGCGACTTCGTTATTCAAGGTGCACCGAAATTAACTGCAGACGCGGCTGGTCTTCCTGTTTCCAGCGTCGTTTCTGCCAGTGTTCCCCTCGTTATCGTGATGGGCGTTGTTACAACTTCTGTCGCTTTTTTCTTCTTACGAAAAGAATTTGATACAGGATTATCGTTGCAAAACTCCCCTGCATCAACGGAACCATCTAAAACTACTATTTTATTATCTCCTCGCATAAAGAAATGGCTCGCTATATGTATCCCTATCGTATATATCATCGATATCCTTTGCATGATTCAATTCAAACTACAAGGAAGCGATGCAACAGCACTTATCGGCGGAACGACTGTTATTATGATTATCATCATTTCCCTCATCGCCTACAAAGGTAATGGACTAAATAAAACAACCGATTATTTTATAGAAGGGCTCCAATTTGGATTTAAAATCTTTGGTCCAGTTATTCCAATTGCTGCACTCTTTTATTTAGGAGATAGCGGTTTTGTGAAAATTATCGGAGACTATTTACCGAAAGGTTCACATGGAATCATTAACGACTTAGGGATTGCCTTATCTCAAACTGTTCCTTTAAATCAATACGTATCGGCGGGAACATTAACTATCGTTGGTGTCATAACAGGATTAGATGGATCTGGCTTTTCTGGTATATCACTTGCTGGTTCAATTGCCAATCTTTTCGGAACAGCACTTGGGCATGGAACAGCTACATTAACAGCACTCGGGCAAATTGCTGCCATATGGACCGGAGGGGGGACTTTAATTCCTTGGGCGCTTATTCCTGCCGCTGCCATTTGTAAAGTGGATCCATTTGAACTCGCACGCCGAAACTTTTTACCAGTTGTGATTGGCTTAATTGTCACCACGATCGTTGCGATGTTTATTCTATAGTGTAAGCAAGTTTTCTCTTGCTTACGCTTTTTATTATGAAATCCAGTGACTTTCTAAAGGGATTATCTACATGTTAGCGAAGTTATATTAAGAGAATATTTATTTAAAAAACGTTTACGAGGAACAGATTACTTCCATTAGAAAAGGGGACATAACTATGAATGAATTGATTTTCGTCTTATTAATTTGTCCATTACTTATCTTTATCGTTTCTGTTATTGGAACACGCAAGACGAAAACGTATTACGTAATGCCGATTGTAACGTTTGCTAGTTTTTTAATAATAGGTGTTATCGCCTTCACTCCAAAATTCTTCTTTTGGGTTGGCATGTACAGCATCTTCTCATTTATTGTTTCTTATATGACTCTATTGTTTGTAAGAGGATATGAGCTTGCAGAAAGCGCTAAGTAGTTTTTAGTAGAAAGATTATAATATGAATTTTCTTTAATATCGATAGGACTTTACTTGAATTTTTAACAATGATAAAAAAGACGACTGCGTTCCCCCGCAGTCGTCTTTTTTATGTTACGCTGTGATCCAAGCTTCGTCAGCTGGATTTTTACGCCACTCTTGTAATTTTTTCGTTTCAGCTTGTCCGATCATACCTTTTTCTGCTGCAACTTCAGTTAATGCACTGTAATCACTTAAAGAATATGATGCTACGTTAGCTGCTTCTAATTTCTCTTTTCCTGACTCTAGCTCGTATGTGAAGATTGATACGATTCCTAATACTTCACAGCCAGCTTCGCGAAGTGCTTCTACACACGTAATTGCACTACCACCAGTTGAAATTAAGTCTTCTACTACTACTACTTTTTGACCTTTTTCAGCTTTTCCTTCAATTTGGTTCCCTTTACCGTGACCTTTTGCTTTACTACGTACGTAGCACATTGGTAAATCCATACGATCGCTTACCCATGCAGCGTGCGCAATACCAGCAGTTGCTGTTCCTGCAATAACTTCTACAGTTGGGAAGTGCTCTTTAATTAACTCTTCTAATCCAGCTGCAATCGCTTGACGTACTTTTGGATAAGATAAAGTTAAACGGTTATCACAATAAATTGGTGATTTCATACCTGAAGACCAAGTGAATGGATCATTCGGTTGTAAAAATACTGCTCCAATTTCTAATAAATGCGATGCGATTTCTTTTTTCATACTGTTACACCTTCCCACTGTTGTTTTACTGTTTTATACGCTTCAAGCGGATTTTCTGCTTTCGTAATACTGCGTCCAACTACGATGTAGCTTGAGCCAAGTTCCCTCGCACGTTTCGGTGTTGCTACGCGCACTTGGTCATTAACATCATCACTTGCAAGACGAATCCCCGGTGTTACTGTTACAAATTCATTTCCGCATACTTCACGTAATTTTGGAACTTCAAGTGTTGAACAAACAACGCCATCAAGTCCACTGTCTTTCGTTAATTTTGCATAATGAGCAACCGCTTCTTCTAACGTTTTCTCAATGCCAATCTCTTTTTTCATCATAGCTTCCGAAGTGCTTGTTAGTTGTGTAACTGCAATACAAATCGGTCTCTCTTTTCCTTCTTGCTTACCTTCCTCTAATCCCTCAATCGCAGCTTTCATCATGCTACTTCCCCCAGCAGCATGAACATTTACCATATCAACATCTAGACTAGCTAGGCTACGCATAGCGCTTTTTACTGTATTCGGAATATCATGAAGTTTTAAATCTAGGAAAATCTTATGTCCTTTTTCTTTTAAGTACGTAATAATTGCAGGGCCTTCTTTGTAAAATAACTCCATACCTACTTTGACAAATAACTCTTCCCCTTCAAAGTGGTGTAAGAATTGTTCTACTTCTTGTTTCCCTGGAAAATCTAGTGCAACGATTAACGACTGTGACATGTTTGCTTCCAGCTCCTTCCTTGACATTCCGAAATATGATCAAATCCTAATTCATCTAGTAATGCTGGTAACTCTTCAATAATTGTCGGACATACGAACGGATCGATAAAGTTCGCTGTACCTACTGCAACTGCGCTTGCGCCAGCGTAGAAGAATTCAATTACATCTTCCGCTGTTTCAATACCGCCCATTCCGATAATTGGAATGTTAACCGCTTGGCTTACTTCATGTACCATGCGAATTGCTACTGGCTTAATCGCAGGACCTGATAATCCGCCTGTACGGTTTGCTAAAATTGGTTTAGCTGTTTTTAAATCTAGACGCATACCAAGCAATGTATTAATCATCGTTAAACCATCTGCACCTGCATTTTCAATCGCTTTTGCAATTTCCACTATGTTTGCCACGTTCGGTGACAATTTCACGTATACAGGTACTTCAGAAACCTCTTTTACTCGCTTCGTTAAATCAGCAGCAATTTCAGGATTTGTACCAAAGGCGATACCACCTGTTTTTACGTTTGGACAAGAAATATTTAATTCTAGTGCATGGACATTAGGCGCTTTAGAAATTTCCTTCGCAACCGCTACGTAATCCTCAGCCTGTGAGCCTGCAACGTTCGCAATAATTGGAAGGTCAAATTGTTCTAACCATGGTAATTCCGAATTCATTACTTTGTCTAATCCCGGGTTTTGAAGTCCGATTGCATTTAACATGCCGCCTGGTGTTTCAGCAACACGAGGCGTTGGATTTCCATAACGTGGTTGTTCTGTCGTCGCTTTAATCATGATTGATCCTAGTACACTTAAATCGTAAAACTGTGCATATTCACGACCAAATCCAAAGCATCCAGATGCCGGTATAATTGGATTTTTTAATGATAATCCTGGTAATTCAACTTGCAATCTGTTCATAGTACAACCTCCCCGATTGGAAATACTGGTCCGTCGCTACACACCTTCTTGTAAGAATGTCCACTTGGATCTTCTTGTAAGTGGCATACACATGCGAAACAAGCTCCAATACCACAGCCCATACGCTCTTCTAATGAAATATATGCTTTTTTCTCTTTGTAACGTCCTTCTAATGCACGAAGCATCGCTAACGGGCCACATGAATAAAGAATGTCAAAGTCGATTCCGTAATTATCAATTACATCTGTGACAAATCCTTTTGTACCGTGTGTACCGTCTACTGTCGCAACGTACGTATCACCAAGTTCTGCAAATTTTTCTTCATAGAAAACAACATCTTTCGTTTGAAAACCTAAGATGTGAATCACACGTACACCCTTTGCAACGAGGCGCTGTGATAATTCATAAAGTGGTGGTACACCAATTCCCCCGCCTACTAGTAAAGCTGTTTGACCAGCTTCTGCTTCTTCTACAGGAAAACCGTGTCCTAATGGTCCTAGTACATCTATCATTTCACCTTGTTTTCTAGTTGCTAATGTTTTTGTCCCTTGTCCTTCGGCACGATATAGCATTGTAAATTCGTTCTTCTCTTGATCTACATTACAAATACTAATTGGGCGGCGCAGAAGGGGCGCAATGCCCTCTGCTACCTTAATGTGTACAAACTGCCCTGGTTCGTTCATTTGCTGTACTAACGTTCCTTGAAGCACTAATTCGTAAATGTTTTTTGCGATTTCTTTTTGGTTAACGACAATCATATTTTGCTTTTGCATCATGCATGTACCACCTCGTGACGCTTTGTTTGCGTAATTTCTTTCATTGAATGAGCTGAGAATGTCATAGATTCCAATACTCGTAAGATTGCTCTCGTTGTATCAAGTGATGTTAAGCAAGCCACACCATTTTCTACTGATTCACGGCGAATGCGGAAACCATCACGCGCTGGTTGTTTGCCTTTTGTTAATGTATTGATTACAAACTGTGCTTTTCCTTGACGGATAATATCAAGTAAGTTATAGTCTTCAGAATCAATTTTGTTTACCACTTGCACTGGAATATTTTGCTCTGCTAACGATTGTGCTGTTCCAGCTGTTGCTAATAAGTTATAACCGATTTCGTGGAAACGTTTTGCAATTTCCATTGCCTCTTCTTTATCTTTATCCGCTACTGTGATGATTACTGATCCGTGCGTTGGGATGTTAATTCCAGAAGCAACTAATCCTTTGTATAATGCTTTTTCAAGCGTTAAGTCTTTACCCATTACTTCCCCTGTTGACTTCATTTCAGGTCCTAATGTTGTATCAACTGAGCGTAGTTTCGCAAACGAGAATACCGGCGCTTTTACATATACTTCTTTCTCTTCTGGGTGATAACCAGTTCCGTATCCTTGCTCTACTAAGTCTTGACCTAAAATAACTTTCGTTGCAACATTCGCCATCGGTACGCCCGTAATTTTACTTAAGAACGGTACTGTACGACTCGCACGTGGGTTTACTTCAATTACGTACACTTGATCTTTGAATACTACGAACTGGATATTTAGTAATCCAACAATGTTTAAACCTTTTCCAAGTGCAATTGTATGTTCAATGATTTGTTCTTTTAGTTTTTCAGATAAGCTTTGTGGTGGGTATACTCCAATTGAGTCACCAGAGTGAACTCCAGCGCGTTCAATATGTTCCATAATACCTGGAATGAATACATTCTCACCGTCTGAAATTGCATCTACTTCAATTTCTTTACCAACCATGTAACGGTCAATTAATACCGGATGCTCTGCATGAACTTTAACTGCATTTTTCATGTAGTGCAGTAATTCTTCTTGACGATATACGATTTCCATCGCACGTCCACCTAGTACGTAAGACGGTCTTACTAATACTGGATATCCAATTTCTTCAGCGATTGCTACCGCTTGTTCTACAGTTGTTGCTGTTTTACCAACTGGTTGCGGGATACCAAGCTGTGTTAGAGCTGCTTCAAACTTATCACGATCTTCTGCGCGGTCTAAATCTTCAAGTGATGTTCCTAAAATTTTCACACCGTGTTCTTCTAATTTCGCCGCTAAGTTAATTGCCGTTTGTCCACCGAACTGAACGATAACACCTTCTGGCTTTTCTAAATCGATAATGTGCATTACATCTTCAATTGTTAATGGTTCAAAGTATAATTTGTCAGAAATACTGAAGTCTGTTGAAACTGTTTCTGGATTGTTATTAACAATGATTGCCTCATATCCAGCTTCTTTAATTGCCCATACAGAGTGAACAGTTGCGTAGTCAAACTCAACACCTTGACCGATACGGATTGGACCAGATCCTAGAACTACTACACTCTTACGATCTGTTCTAACCGATTCATTCTCGTCACCATATGTGCTGTAGTAGTATGGTGTTGCAGATTCAAACTCTGCCGCACAAGTATCTACCATTTTATAAACAGGAGTTATATTGCTTTCTTTACGCATATCGTAAATTTCACGCTCTGTTTTATTCCAAGCTGCTGCAACGTAGTGATCGCTGAAGCCCATTTCTTTCGCAGTTTGTAGTACTTCCATATTTCCTACATTCGCTTTTACTTCACGTTCCATATTTACGATGTTTTCAACTTTTTGTAAGAAGAAGAAGTCCATTTCACACCATTCGTTGATTTCTTCTTTCGTTACACCTTGACGAATTGCTTCTGCTACAATAAACAGTCGCTCATCATCAGCTTTTATAATGCGTTTTTTCATTGTTTCTTTATCAAGTTCTTTTAAATGCTCTAACTCTAAGTGATAAACGCCAAGTTCTAAAGAACGAACCGCTTTTAATAATGATTGCTCTAAGTTACGTCCGATTGACATAACTTCACCAGTTGCCTTCATTTGTGTACCCAGTGTTCTGTTTGCTGATTCAAACTTATCAAATGGCCAGCGCGGAATTTTTGAAACGACATAGTCTAATGCTGGCTCGAAGCAAGCGTATGTTTTTTGCGTTACTGGGTTTATAATTTCATCTAATGTTAGACCGACTGCAATTTTTGCCGCTAGCTTCGCAATTGGATATCCAGTTGCTTTAGATGCTAGTGCAGATGAACGACTTACACGCGGGTTTACTTCGATTACATAGTATTGGAAGCTATGTGGATCAAGTGCAAGCTGAACGTTACATCCACCTTCAATTCCTAATGCACGAATAATTCGTAATGAAGTGTTTCGTAACATTTGATATTCACGGTCACTTAATGTTTGGCTCGGTGCTACTACGATAGAATCACCTGTGTGAACTCCAACTGGATCGATATTTTCCATATTACATACTACAATCGCGTTATCATTTGAATCACGCATTACTTCATATTCAATTTCCTTACAACCAGCAATGCTCTTTTCTAATAAACATTGTGTTACTGGACTATGTTTTAATCCACCTGATACGATTTCAATTAGTTCTTCTTCATTACTACAGATTCCGCCACCTGTTCCCCCCATTGTAAATGCTGGGCGAACAATAACTGGATATCCAATTTCTTTTACAAATTCATGTGCTTCTTCTAGCGTATGAATGATGGTACTAGATGGAATTGGTTCATTTAATTCCTGCATTAATGTACGGAATAAATCACGATCCTCCGCTTGCTCAATTGCTGATAATTTCGTTCCTAAAATTTCAACTCCACACTCTTCAAGTATGCCTGATTTCGCAAGTTCAACAGCCATGTTTAAACCTGTTTGACCACCTAATGTTGGTAAGATTGCATCTGGACGTTCTTTACGAATGATACGGCTTACGAATTCTAGTGTTAATGGTTCTATATATACTTTATCTGCTGTTGCAGTATCTGTCATAATTGTTGCTGGGTTAGAGTTAACAAGGATTACTTTGTAACCTTCTTCTCTAAGAGATTGACAAGCTTGTGTACCAGAGTAGTCAAACTCTGCTGCTTGCCCAATTACAATTGGTCCTGATCCGATTACTAAAATTGTGTTAATGTCTAGGCGTTTTGGCATAACTCTTCCCCTTCTTTCTTGAAGTTTTCAATCATTTCTAAGAAATCTTCGAATAAATCATTTGCATCTTCTGGTCCTGCTGAAGCTTCTGGATGGTATTGCACTGTAAATGCTGGGAACTTCGTATGACGAAGACCTTCTACTGTTCCATCATTTAAAGCGACATGTGTAATTTCAAGTTCTGTATTTTTAACTGATTCTTCTTCTACTGCGTAACCATGATTTTGAGATGTAATTGCTACTTTTCCAGTTGCAAGATGTTTTACTGGATGGTTTAAACCACGGTGACCGAATTTTAACTTACTTGTATTCGCACCAGATGCTAGAGCGAATAGTTGATGTCCTAAGCAAATTCCGAATAAAGGAACTTTACCGATAATGTCTTTTAACATTTCAATTGCTTCTGGTACATCTTTCGGATCTCCAGGTCCGTTACTTAACATAATTCCATCTGGGCTAAGGCGTAAAATTTCTTCTGCTGTTGTATTGTAAGGTACTACAATTACATCACAGTCACGTTTGTTTAATTCTCGTAAAATACCATGTTTCATTCCGAAGTCTACAAGTACAACTCGGTGTCCACGGCCTGGGCTTGGGTATGGATCTTTCGTTGATACGCGTTTCACGTGATCTGTAAATACTGTCGCTTTTAATTGGCTCACGATGTATTCTACATCTGCATCCATGTTACATAGACGTCCACGTAATGTACCGTATTGACGAATTTTTCTCGTTAATTTTCTTGTATCAATTCCTGCTAACCCTGGGATATTTCTTTCTTTTAAGTAATCATTTAACGAAATTTCATTACGGAAGTTTGATGGGTGATCACAAATTTCGTTTACGATTAAGCCATTTACAGATGGGTGAATCGATTCAAAATCGTCACGGTTAATGCCGTAGTTTCCGATTAATGGGTACGTGAATGTTACGATTTGACCGCAATATGATGGATCAGATAATGTTTCTTGATATCCAGTCATTCCTGTTGTAAATACAACCTCACCTGACTTTTCAATTTCGCCTCCGAAACCTTTTCCAATTAATACTGTTCCATCTTCTAAGATAAGTTGTCTTTTCATACTAATGCACTCTCCTTTTGCCATGCGATCTTACCACCAACGATTGTCATTACCGGCCATCCTTGGCATTTCCAACCTGCGAATGGTGTATTTTTTCCTTTTGATAAGAATGTTGTTGGGTCAATCTCTTCTTCTTGTTCTAAATCAATGATTGTAATATCAGCTGTTCTACCTTCTTTCAGGCGACCTGCTTCTAAGCCGAATGTATCAGCTGGCTTTTCTGTTAAGAATTGAATTAACTGCTCTAATGTAATAATTCCTTTTTTCACAAGGTTTGTGTATAGAAGTGGGAATGCTGTTTCAAAACCAGTAATTCCGAATGGCGCTCTTTCAATTCCTTGCGCTTTCTCTTCCGCTGTATGCGGTGCATGGTCAGTTGCGATCATATCGATCGTTCCATCTAGTAATCCTTCAATTAATGCTGCATGGTCTTCTTTTCCACGAAGCGGTGGGTTCATTTTAAAGTTAGGATCAACTGATGGGATATCATCTTCACATAACACTAGGTGATGTGGTGTTACTTCTGCTGTTACTTTAATTCCAGCTCGTTTCGCATCACGGATTACACGTACAGAACCTTTCGTACTTACGTGACATACGTGATAGTGACAATCTGCTGCTTCAGCAAGCAGTATATCCCTTGCAATATGTACAGATTCACATACTGATGGGATACCGTTTAATCCGTGTTTCTCAGAAAACTTCCCTTCATGTACACAACCTTTATTAATAAGCGTATTCTCTTCACAGTGCGCAACTACTGCCATATTTAATTTCGCTGCACGTTTCATAGCCGCTAACATCATGCTAGCATCTTGTACGCCTACGCCGTCATCTGTGAAAGCAAATGCTCCAAGTTCTTTTAATGTTTCGAAATCTGTCATTTCAGAACCAGCTTGACGTACTGTAATTGCTCCGTATGGTAGTACGTTGACATGCGCTTTTTCTTTAATACGTTTTTGCAGGTCTTCCATATGTTCTCTGCAATCTGGTACTGGGCGTGTATTTGGCATTGAGCAAATTGTAGTGAATCCACCTTTTGCCGCTGCTAGTGTACCTGTTTCAATTGTTTCTTTATGTTCACCACCTGGTTCACGAAGATGTACGTGTACATCTACTAATCCAGGTGCGATTAAATTTCCGTTCACTTCGATTACTTCAGCATTATCTGCCGTAATATTTTCTGCTACCTTAGCGATTTTACCGTCTTGTACGAGAAGATCTGTTGCTACGATTTTTCCTTCTTCATTCATATAACGACCATTTTTAAACAAGTAATTCATGTTTTATTCCTCCTAATACATTTGGTAAGGCGCGTTTTAGTACAGCCATTCTTACGTAAACTCCATTTTCCATTTGTTTAAATATGCGTGAACGCTCACACTCAACAAGTTCACTTGCAACTTCAACATCACGGTTTACAGGAGCTGGATGCATAATAATGCTTCCTTCTTTCATACGCTTTTCTCTTTCCACTGTTAATCCGTGTCTCTCATGATACTCTTTCATAATGTCTGTTTCATACTGATCATGACGCTCATGTTGTACACGAAGTAACATCATTACATCCACTTCTGGAACAAGTTCATCTAATGGTTTGTATGTTCCAAATGTGCTGTCTTCATCTTTCCACTCTTCTGGACTTGCAAAGTAAATTGTTGCACCCAGTTTCGTTAATGCTTCTGCATTAGAACGTGCTACTCGGCTATGACGAACATCTCCTACTATCGCAATCTTTAATCCTTCAAATCTTCCAAACTCTTGTTTAATTGTAAGAAGATCGAGTAGGCACTGCGTTGGGTGGTTTCCACATCCATCTCCAGCGTTTAAGATTGGGATATTTACCTGATCTTTTAGTTCATCGAAGTAGCGATCTTGCTCATGGCGGACGATCACCGCTTTTGTTCCGATTGATTCTAGTGTTCTTATCGTATCGTATAGAGTTTCTCCTTTTTGTACGCTAGATGCATCCGCTGAAAAGTTTAAAACATCTAGTCCTAATCTCTTCTCAGCAACTTCAAAGCTAAATCTCGTTCTCGTACTATTCTCAAAGAACAAGTTCGCAACAAAAGTTTGCTCTGTCGTTTTGCTCTCTTTTCCATTCGCGAAATCTTCTGCGTCTTTTAGGATTTCTGAAATTTCTACTTCCGATAATTCACTCATCGTTAACAAATGGCTCATCGTCATCCCTCATCTTTCTGATTTTTATGTTACCACTTTTGTATTTTTATAACAACATTTGTATAAAAATACCCTAGTCATGTAAGACTAGGGTGCAAGGAAGAAGCCACCCTTTTCTGTCTCACAGGACTGAATTAAAAGGTTATTATTATGAAGCAATCTGCTTAGGTTGTTTTATTTGTTTCGTTTCCGGTAGTAATAGATTTAACAGTACACCTACAATTGCTGCTAGTGCCATTCCTTCTACTTGGAACGATTCTCCTACGTGAAGTACCGCTCCACCAATACCGATTACTAGTATTACTGATGCAATCATTAAGTTTCGTTTGTCACTTAAATCTGTTTTATCATCTACCATCATGCGTAATCCGCTTGATGCAATTACACCGAATAGTAAGATTGATACCCCACCCATAACTGGTGTTGGGATCGAATGAATCAGCGCAGAAATCTTACCGATAAATCCGAACATGATTGCGAATACTGCTGAACCGATGAATAAGTATACACTGTATGCTCTCGTAATTGCTAGCACACCGATGTTTTCACCATACGTTGTATTCGGTGGCCCACCGATTAGTGATGCGATTAATGTTGCTACTCCGTCACCGAAGATCGAACGGTGTAAACCTGGTTTTTCAATTAAATCTCTTTTAATAACATTTCCAAGTACAATTTGATGTCCGATATGTTCTGATATTGTTACTAGTGCAACTGGTACCATCAAGAGTACAATCTTCCATGAAAACTCTGGTGTGTATGTGACAAATGGTACTGTGAAATCTGGTACAACAAACCATTTTGCCTCAGCTACCGGCTTTAAGTCTACTAGCCCTTGGAAGTAAGCGAAGATATATCCGCCGATAATGCCAAGTAACACTGGTATGATACTGAAAAATCCTCTTCCGAATATCGAGCATATAATTGTAATTGCTAATGTTACTAATGCTACTGAAAAGTGTATAAAGCTATATTTGCCATCCGCACCGTTCATCGCCATATTAACTGCTGTATGTGCTAACGCTAAACCGATTACCATTACTACCGGTCCAACTACGATTGGCGGAAGTAATTTCATAATCCACTCTGATCCTGATTTCTTAATTCCGAGTGAGATTAAGATGTACACAAGCCCTGCTAGCAAACCACCAAGCATTGCTGCTCCCGGTCCACCTGCCGTTTTCGCTGTTATAATCGGTGCGATAAAGGCGAATGATGATCCTAGATAGGCAGGTACTTGACCTTTCGTTATAAGAAGAAACGCTAACGTTCCTAATCCACTTGATATTAATGCTACTGATGGATTCAATCCTGTTAAAAACGGAACAAGCACTGTTGATCCAAACATCGCGAACAAATGTTGTATACTCAAAAATAACCATTTTCCCGGTTTCGGTACTTCATTAACGTCTAACACTGGCTTTTGTTCCATTGTTACATCCTCCTTCAGTTTAAATCTTTGCAATAAAAAAACTCTTTGTGCCTGTGCACAAAGAGTCCTACACTTTCGTATGCCAAATTTGACATATGAAAGCCAAGACCCTTTGGCAGCCTCACAGGACTACATTTAAAAGGGCTTTACTTATCGTATATGCTTACTCGATCTTGTTGATCTGTCTCTTGCAAATCAACTTCGATACGCTCTTCACTTGATGTTGGAATGTTCTTTCCTACATAATCAGCGCGAATTGGTAGTTCACGATGACCTCTATCAACAAGAACCGCCAGTTGGATTTGAGATGGTCTACCTAAATCCATAAGAGCATCCATTGCTGCTCGAACTGTTCTTCCTGTATATAACACGTCATCCACAAGGATAACTTTTTTCTTCGTAATATCTACAGGGATATCAGAACCTTTTACAAGTGGTTCTTTATTTTTGGATTGCAGTGTTAAATCATCACGATATAACGTAATGTCTAACTCTCCAACTTCCATTTCTTTTCCTTCAATTTGACCAATTCGTTCTGCCAAACGTTGTGCAATAAAAATTCCACGAGTTTTAATTCCGACAAGAACACAATTATCGACACCTTTATTTCGTTCCACGATTTCATGACTAATTCGTGTTAAAGCACGGCGAATCATTTGGTCATCTAAAACGACAGCTTTCTCTTGCATGCTCTACACCTCCAAGCTTTTTTTCTTGCGTGAGAGTAATGGTATAAAAAAAGTCCTCTCAGCGTGTGCGAGAGGACTTTTGAAAAAAGGGTACAGCATACCCTAAGTATTTCAAACCGTTACCTTCTCAACCTCACGGGGCTGTGTTAAAGGATCATTATTTAACTGTTGTCAGTATCTCAGTTTTCTTGTGATTTGTCAATACTATTTCCGTAAAATATTTAATGCTTCTTCAAATACTTCTGGAATCGGTGCCTCAAACTGAATATATTCACCAGTACGAGGATGATCAAAGCCTAAAATACCTGCATGAAGTGCTTGTCCATTCATATCTAACGTTTTCTTGGGACCATACTTCGGATCTCCTGCAAGTGGATAGCCAATATATTTCATATGAACACGAATTTGGTGCGTACGTCCCGTTTCTAAGCGACATTCTACAAGTGTAAAGTCTTTAAAGCGTTCTAACACTTGGAAGTGAGTAACAGCATTTTTACCATTTTCATCAACTGTCATACTTTGACGCTCTTTCTTATCACGACCAATTGGTGCATCGATAGTCCCCTTATCATGCGGGATAACACCGTGCACAATTGCTTTGTAACGTCTTGTTACTGTTTTTGCTACAAGTTGATTTACAAGTGATTCATGCGCCATATCATTCTTAGCAACCATTAATAATCCAGATGTATCTTTATCAATACGATGCACAATACCTGGACGCATTACACCGTTGATACCTGATAAATCTGTACAATGGTGCATAAGGCCGTTTACAAGCGTACCACTTGTATGTCCTGGCGCTGGATGTACAACCATACCACGTGGTTTATTTACAACAAGCACATCTGCATCTTCATAATAAATTTCTAAATTCATATCTTCTGGTTGAATATCTAACGCTTCTGGATCAGGAATCGTTACTGTAATTTCATCTTCTTCTTTTACTTTATAATTCACTTTTACTGCTTTCCCGTTTACTGTCACAACATCATCTTTAATCCATTGCTGTACTTGTGAACGTGACCATTCGTTATTTATTCCTGCAACGAATTTATCAATTCGCTCATTTTTTTGCTCTTCTACAACTGTTACTTGTACTACTTCACTCATTCAATTACTCCTTCGCTTTCTTGCCTTCTAATAATGTTTGAATAATAATTAATACAACACCAATACATAACGCTGAATCAGCTATATTGAATACTGGATAGTTGTACGAGAAAATATACACGTGAATGAAATCCACTACTTCTTGTCTAAATACACGATCAATAAAGTTACCAATTGCCCCGCCTAAAATTAGGCCTAACGAAATACCTAGAAGCTTGTCTGTTTTCGCATACTTTTTCATATAAAATACGATAAACACTACAAAAACAACTGTAATAATGTAGAAGAACCACATTTTATTTTCTAAAATACCCCAGGCAGCGCCTCTATTTCGATGTGATGTTATGTATAATACATTGTCGATAATCGGAATACTCGTACCCAATTCCATGTTCTTTACAATTAACCACTTCGATATTTGATCGATAGCAATGACAAATAACGCTATTACATAATATATCATTTTCATTTCCCCCACAAAGACAGTGTACCTCAAAATTTTAGCATAGCTGCTACCTTTTCACAATGAACCTTTATAGAAGAATAAAATAAATTAAAAAAAGGTAATATAATATCGTTGTGCGTATTCATACATTTACCTTTTCATAGAAAAATTCATGAATTGTTCGGGCAGTCGGCATTGTTTTCATTTGCTTTGTCGAAATTAATCTCCCGGTCTCTTCACAAATACCGTACATGTCTATTTCCATTTTAAATAATGCACGTTCTACATCCTTTAAATCCTCTTTTATATCATGTAATAGCAATTTTTTCTTTATCTCTTCCTTAATTTCATATCCAAGCTCTTGGCTGAACTCGACATCATATTTGTGCATTACTTCTTTAGCTAGTCTCTCTTGCAACTCTTTTCTCATCAATTGCAATTCTTCTTTTATTTCCATGTAGATTTCATTCACGTGTACATTCCTCCTAGCTGTAATGTACAGTTAGTGTGTCCGAAATTTATTTGCTTACCTCACACACATTTTTCCTTCACAGGAAAGAGCCTGAAAGTTATTTTGATATATCATCAAAATAAAAAACTGACTGCATAAATAGCAGTCAGTTTTTTATTATTTTACATAGTTTTCTTTCACAACTGTTGCACAACGCTCACATAATGTTTCATGTTCAGCATCTTTACCAATTGTTTCTGAAACTACCCAACAACGTTCACATGTTTCACCAGTTGCTTGAGCAACAACAACCGCTGTATGTTCATACTTCGGTGCATCTGCTGGCGCTTCTTCCATCATACCACCAAGTTTATACTCAGAAACGATGAATAATTGCTTTAAGTCTTCGCTAATAGACTCTAACATAGCTTTCATTTCTGCAGTTGGATATAGCGTAATGCTTGCATTTAATGACTTACCGATTACTTTTTCATTACGAGCTACTTCTAGTGCTTTTAACACGTCATCACGTAATGTCATAAATGCATCCCATTTTGTTTTTAATGCTTCCGCGTCATCTAATTGTACAGCTTCTGGCATATCAGTTAATTGTACACTTTCTTCTGTTACGCCTGGAATGTATGGCCATACTTCATCAGCTGTATGCGGTAAGATTGGTGTTACAAGTTTCGTTAACGCAACAAGAACATCATATAATACAGTTTGAATTGCACGACGATCTTCGTGGTTTGCACCTTCAATGTATAAAATATCTTTTGCAAAATCTAAGTAGAATGAACTTAAATCAATTGTACAGAAGTTATGAATTGCATGATACACAGCAGCGAAATCGTATGTCTCATATGCTTCTTTAACTTTTGTAATTAAGTCATTTAATTTCACTAACATGTAACGATCTACTTCACGAAGCTCAGCTACAGCTACTGCATTTTCACTTGGCTTAAAGTCGTCTAAGTTTCCTAATAAGAAACGGAATGTGTTACGGATTTTACGATACACTTCTGCTACTTGTTTTAAAATATCATCTGAAATACGTACGTCAGATTGATAGTCAACAGAAGATACCCATAAGCGTAAGATGTCTCCGCCTAATTGATCCATGATTTTCTTCGGTACAACGATGTTTCCAATCGACTTACTCATTTTACGTCCTTCACCATCTAGTACGAAACCGTGGCTTAGTACGCCTTTATATGGAGCTTTACCTGTTACAGCAACTGCTGTTGATAATGAAGAGTTAAACCAACCACGATACTGGTCAGATCCTTCTAAATATAAATCAGCTGGACGCTGTAAATCTTCGCGCTCTTCTAATACAGCTTGGTGAGAAGAACCTGAATCGAACCATACATCCATGATGTCTGTTTCTTTACGGAATTCGCCATTTGGGCTACCTGGATGTGTAAATCCTTCTGGTAATAGATCTTTCGCTTCACGCTCAAACCATACGTTAGAACCGTGTTCACGGAATAAATCTGCTACATGGTTAATTGTTTCGTCTGTAATAATTGGATCGCCATTCTCAGCATAGAATACCGGAATTGGCACACCCCATGCACGCTGACGAGAAATACACCAGTCACCACGGTCACGAACCATATTATGAAGACGAGTTTCTCCCCATGCTGGTACCCATTTTGTTTCCGCTACAGCTTCTATTAATTCTTTACGGAATGCTTCAATAGATGCAAACCACTGTGCTGTCGCACGGAAAATAATTGGTTTTTTCGTTCTCCAATCATGTGGGTATGAATGCGTAATGAATGTTAGTTTCAGTAACGCGCCTACTTCTTCTAATTTTTCTGTAATTGGCTTGTTAGCTTTATCATAGAATAAGCCTTCAAATCCAGGTGCTTCATTTGTTAATACACCTTTATCATCAACTGGGCAAAGTACTTCTAATCCATACTTTTTACCAACAACGAAGTCATCTTCCCCGTGTCCTGGTGCTGTATGAACACAACCTGTACCTGCATCTGTTGTTACGTGATCTCCTAGCATTACTAATGAATCACGATCGTAGAATGGATGTTTTGCAACTGTGTACTCCAGTTCGCTACCTTTTACTGTTTTCACAACTTCAGCATTTTCCCACTCTAACGTTTTTGCAACTGTCTCAAACAGCTCAGAAGCAATGATATATTTCTCATCATTTACTTTTACAATGCTATATTCAAGCTCTGGGTGAACAGAAATACCTAAGTTTGCAGGTAATGTCCAAGGTGTTGTTGTCCAAATGATGTACTTTTCATCACCTTCTAATACGTTCTTTCCATCTTTTACAGGGAATGCTACGTAAATAGATGCTGATTTTTTATCTTGATATTCAATTTCAGCTTCTGCTAAAGCAGATTCACTCGTTGGAGACCAGTAAACTGGTTTTTGACCTTTATAGATATAACCTTTTTTCGCCATGTCACCAAACACTTTAATTTGTTGTGCTTCATAAGCGGGCTCTAAAGTAATATATGGATTATCCCAATCTGCACGTACACCTAGACGCTTAAATTGTTCACGTTGACGTTCTACTTGTTCATATGCATACTCTGCACATAACTTACGGAACTCAGCAACTGTCATTTCTTTACGCTTTACACCTTTATTTGTTAAAGCTTGTTCAATTGGTAAACCGTGCGTATCCCATCCTGGAACATATGGCGCACTAAAACCAGTCATTGATTTATAACGAACAATAAAGTCTTTTAATACTTTATTTAATGCATGTCCCATATGAATGTCACCATTCGCATATGGAGGTCCATCATGCAATACAAATAAAGGACGACCTTTTGTATGTTCTTGTACTTTTTCGTAAATATTCATTTCAGCCCATTTTTCTTGCATTGCAGGCTCACGTTTTGGTAAGTTCCCACGCATTGGGAACTCTGTTTTCGGCATCAGTAATGTATTTTTGTACTCCATGCTCAATTCCTCCTTACATGTATATAAGAAATACTTAAAAAACGGAATAAAAAAGAGACTTTCTCATCCCAAAAAGGGACGAGAAAGTCTCCCGCGGTACCACCCTAGTAGATCATATACATATGTATAGAATCCTCTTATATTCTTAACGCGAATACACGCCTACGCTTACTCTATTTGTTCAGCGCGGAACTCCAGGGTGATATTCCCACTATCTCCTTATCCTGAGCTTACACCGTCCTCAGTTCGCTATATAAGGTTTGAAAAGGTACTTATCCCTATCTTCGTTTTTCTTAATAAATATGTTGTTTAAAATTATATGTAATAATGAGAAAAACGTCAAGCTTACACTGTTTCTTCTTTTTTCAACAGTTCATCTACTTCGTCTTCTAACTCAATTAGTTTATCCCAATCATCGTTGTTTAACATTTCAAGCTGTGTTTCTAATAACATACGGAAACGAGTTCGGAATACTTTCGCTTGTTTCTTTAACTCTTCAATATCAAAAGCAACTTTTCTTGATTTTACTAATGCTTCGTTAATAATACGATCAGCATTCTTTTCAGCTTCACGCACAATTAATTTCGCTTCTTTTTGCGCATTACGTTTTACTTCTTCCGCTGCTTCTTGCGCAACCACGATAGATTTGTTTAACGTATCTTCAATATTAGAGAAATGATCTAACTTCCCTTCTAACTGCGCAACTTTTTCTTCTAAAGCTTTTTTCTCACGAATGACCAATTCATAATCTTTGATAATTTGATCAAGAAACTCATTTACTTGATCTTCATCATAGCCACGGAATCCGCGACCAAATTCTTTGTTATGAATATCTAATGGTGTTAACGGCACAACGCCACCTCCAAGTAGTTATCTAAATTTCCTCTTTCAATTATATCTTTTCTTCGACAAAATAGGAGGATTTCCTTCTAAAAAACCAATCATTTTAGTATACCATACAAAATTCTCCATTTGTCGCGTTTTGTTCTACCTTCTACAGAAAATAATTTACTTCGGCCATATCCTCTAACAGAGAAAACGTCTCCTGGATAACATTCATAAGAAGTTTGTTCCACTATTTTCCAATTAACTTTTACTAAACCATTTTTAATGAAAGGTTGTACTTTCTGTCTAGATAAATGTAACATTTCAGCTAACATAACATCTAAACGAAGTGAAGAAACCGTTCCAGATTTCTCCCCCCACGTTTCATGTATCTGTAGAATTTGTTCTCCTTGTACTGCTGATAAGGAGACTTTTACTTTTCCTATTGCTTGTAAGTTCATCTCAATGTACGATACGATTTCTTTCGCAACTACAATTTGGGCACGATTTTCTTGCAGCAAAATATCACCACATTTTTCTCTCGTTAAACCAAGAGACATAAATGTACCTAATATTTGCCTATGTTCTAGCGTATAAAACTTGGAAGGATAGTCAATTTCTAATACTTCTACTTGAAATTCTTCTTCATTTAATTCTAGATAGTCTGGATAAATGAGTGCTCTTTTACGCTCTGCATTAGGCGTTGCACCACCAAATTGCACAGCAACATCTCCTTGTCCAATTACCATAGAAACAATTTGTTGCTGTCTTGGATCAAGGAAATCTGTTAATTTCACTTGATGGTACTCCGCCGTTCGCTTCCACTCTAGCACTTTATCTACAAAGACCTCTTCATCAGGCCTAAAATGTTCGTAAATGCTCATGTATTTAACCTCTTACTATAAGAAATAGCCGAACAAGCTGAACAAACCACTTTTAGCAAGTTTTAACGCAAAAATCGCAACGAGTGGAGAAATATCAATCATACCCAGCGGCGGAATAAATCTGCGGAATGGTTCTAAATACGGTTCACAAATTCGCGCCAAGAACTCTCCAAAAGATGATTCCTTTGCACCAGGAAACCATGATAGGAGAATGTAAATAATCAGTGCCCACGAGTAAATCTCGATAGCAGAACTTAACACCATTAAAACTGTTGTCATGGCGTATTACCACCTCTTTATATTTGTTTCTTCTTCTTCACCGAATAACTCTGAAATTGCACCAACAATATCAACATTTTCAGGTGTACACATAAATGTTTTCGGTCCTATTTTTTGAATGTCCCCGCCTATAGCGTATACAGTACCACTTAAAAAGTCAACGATACGTACCGCTTGATCAGTAGACATTCTCTGCAAATTAATTACAACAGCTCGTCTACCTTTTAGGTGGTCTGCAATCCCTTGCGCTTCCGAATATGTGCGTGGTTCTAATAAAACAACTTTTGAAGATTGTTTTGCTGTTTCAATACTCACAACATTTTGCTTCGGTTGCGCTTTCGGAAACGTAACATCTTGTTGTTCTGGTGGATCTTGCTGCTTTTTCATGTCTGTTTGCTCCTTTTCATAACCATATTGAGCTGCTTCTTTTTCTTCCGGTGTATCAAAAAAGAAGTATTTTACTTTTGACCAACTCATAATAAGATTCTCCTTCCTTTTACGCTTTTCCTACTAAAATCGTTCCCAAACGAATATATGTAGCCCCTTCTTCAATTGCAATCGTGTAATCGTTGGACATTCCCATTGATAATTCTTTACATGGCGCATGTAATAACTCTAGCTCCTGCACCTCTGTTTGTAGCATACGTAATTCCTTAAAACAGCGTCTGATTTCTTCCTCTTCTTCTGTAAATGGAGCCATCGTCATTAGTCCAACCACTTCAATTTTATCGAATTCTTGCAAACTTTGAATAAAAGAAACAACCTCTTCTATTGCCAATCCTTGCTTCGATTCTTCAGATGAGGTTTTCACTTGAATAAAGCATTTCACTTTCTTATCAGCACGTTTCTGAATTTCTTTCGCCAGGGAAAGACGATCTAACGAATGTAAATAATCAATTTCATTAATGATTTCTTTTACTTTTCTCGTTTGTAATGAGCCAATAAAGTGCCAATTAACTTTTGAACCGAAATGCTCGTATTTCTGTAAGAAACCTTCATTTCTATTTTCACCTAAATCGATAATTCCAGCTTCAATTACTTCGTTTGTTTTTTCAATCCCTACAGTTTTTGTCACTGCAACAAGTTTAATATCTTGCAACGAACGTCCAGCTCGAGCGCAAGATTCTTTAATAGCTTCGTTTACAATCACTAAATTTTCTTGTACTGTCACTTGCTTCCTTCCTCCTTAAAACCTATGAAACTCAACATTCTTCCTGTCTTACCTTGATCACGACGATGAGAGAAAAATAGTTGCTCTTCACAGCTTGTACAAAGAGATGACATTACAATATGCTCTTCTTTTATGCCTGCTTGTACACATAATATACGATTAATTTCTTTTAAATTAATTGCGTACTGCCCGTCAGAAATTTTTTGATGAGGAACAGCACCGCTAACTACTTCCTGTGCTGCTGTTAATACACGATCATCCACAACATAACAACAAGATCCGATCGACGGCCCAATTGCAACATGAATTTCATCACTTGAAATACCTTCTGCATTCCACTTTTGAATCATTTCTTTTGCAATCTCTTGTACAGTGCCTTTCCATCCAGCATGCGCAAGTCCTATCATACCATGTGATGGTGCATAAAAATAGAGCGGAACACAATCCGCGTAACAAGACGTTAACAGAACATCTTCATTACTCGTATAAATGCCATCTGTTTTTGAAATGCCGTCCTCATATGAATAGACGCCACTTCCTTTTTCCTGTTGCCCTACTTTTTCAACATGATGAGCATGAACTTGTTCAGAGCAAATCCAGTTTTCTAATGGTTTTTGTAACTTATTTGCTAAAATGCGTCTGTTTTCATGAACGTTCTCCACGATATCATTCACATGTAATCCTAAATTCATCGCATGAAAGGAGCCCGTACTTATCCCACCATCTTTTGTCGTAAATCCAGCAGTAATGTTTCCAAGTTCTTTCCACGCTTGTAAATACAGTATACCGTCCACATATTTAAATGGTTCTCTCATAATAAAGCGGCTCCTTTTAATTAAAATAACAGAAAAAAGCATGGTACTTCCTGTCTATTTTACCATACTTTTATTTTTTCATAATCCTAACAGAAAAAAAAGAGGAATTTGTAATATTCTTTATGAAATTGTCGGTGTTTGTATTGATTCTGTTACAGAATTAACAGGATTTACTCTTACAAGTATGACATCTTCCCCAATTTTCACAATTTCCTTCCAAGGAATTACAATCTCAACATCTTTTCCAAAAATACCTAGCATACGTGTCTGTTTGGAAATAATAACAGAACAAATTTTCCCTGTGTTCATATCAATTTCAATATCTCCAATATTCCCAATCCTTTTTCCATCTGAAATATTTATAACATCCTTCATCTGTAACTCTGAAATTCGTATCACCATTTTTATCCTCTCCCTTATATGACGAATTGGAAACTGTTTCTCATATTTACAGGAAGCCACCTATACGAAACACCATGCTAGTTTCATTATATGAACACTAATCCTCTACTATGAGCACAAACCATATTACATATAAAAAGGTCTCACCATAATTGGTGAGACCTTATCCTTGAATCGTTTTATTCATTTGTTTAATGGCTGACTTCTCTAAACGTGATACTTGCGCTTGGGAAATCCCAATTTCTTCTGCAACTTCCATCTGTGTCTTTCCTTGGAAGAAACGTTTTCTAATAATCATTTTTTCTCGATCATTTAAACGCTTCATTCCTTCTTTTAATGCTAATTCTTCAACCCACTGCTCGTCCTTTTGTTTTTCATCACTTAACTGATCCATAACAAAGATAGGATCTCCTCCATCATTATAAATCGGTTCAAATAATGAAACTGGGTCTTGAATCGCATCTAAAGCAAATACTATCTCTTCATGAGTTACTTCTAGCACTTTTGCAATATCCATTGCTGTTGGTTCTTTTGAATTTTCTGCAATCAACTTTTCTCTTACTTGCAAAGCTTTATACGCAATATCTCGCAATGAGCGCGATACGCGAATTGGATTATTATCACGCAAATATCTGCGTATTTCCCCAATAATCATCGGCACAGCATACGTTGAAAATTTTACATTTTGGCCTAAATCAAAATTATCAATTGATTTCATAAGTCCAATGCAACCAACTTGAAATAAATCGTCAACATATTCTCCTCTGTTATTAAATCTTTGGATGACGCTCAGTACAAGACGTAAGTTTCCATTCACTAATTTTTCTCTTGCGCTTATCTCTCCACTTTGCATTTCACGAAATAATTTACGCATCTCTTCATTTTTTAATACTGGAAGTTTAGCTGTATCAACACCGCAAATTTCTACTTTGTTTCTCGTCAAAGTGTTCCCTCCTATCGGGAGTTGCTGTACAGTGTAAAGTATTTCCTTTGAAGGGGATTTTATGCATATGGTTTTTTCACGATTTTTTATTTAAATTATCTTTCCTAATACAACTAAATAGAATAAGACCAGCCTACATAACGGCTGGTCTTATTCTTCACACCATTTTATTAAATTCTTTTCGTAATCTTTTTATAATTCTTTTTTCTAAACGCGAAATGTATGACTGTGAAATCCCAAGCATATCCGCCACATCTTTTTGCGTCTTTTCCTCTCCTCCAGCAAGACCAAACCGAAGTTCCATAATTTGTTTTTCACGATCATTTAATTGGTGTAATGCTTTCATTAAAAGGTGACGATCTACAGTAGCTTCTAAATCTTTTGTAATAATATCATCATCTGTACCTAACACGTCAGACAACAACAGTTCATTCCCATCCCAATCAATGTTTAACGGTTCATCAAAAGAAACTTCTGAACGATTTTTGTTATTTCGACGTAAATGCATTAAAATTTCATTTTCTATACAACGCGATGCATATGTTGCTAATTTTATTTTCTTTTCTGGATTAAATGTATTTACCGCTTTAATAAGGCCGATTGTTCCTATACTAATCAAATCTTCAATATTTATCCCTGTATTTTCAAACTTTCTTGCTATATATACAACGAGCCTTAAGTTACGTTCAATAAGTAATGACCTTGCTGCCTGATCTCCCTTTGGCAATTTATTCAAAAGAACTTCCTCTTCTTCTTTCGTTAACGGTGGTGGCAACGCTTCACTTCCACCAATATAATAAATTTCATCGGTCTTAATTCCTAATTTCAGCAATACTTTATACCAAAGGTATACTAAATAAAATTTTAATTTCATCATATTATCCCGCCTCTCATTATTAAGCGATCACCATTTTTTGTGAAATCAACATTTTTGGATGCACAATACATTGATACTCCCCATTTGTAGACAGTTGTTGTGTATTTAATCCAATTAATACTTTGTTTACAACAATAGAACTACCTTCATGATCAACTTGCACACTGTCAGGCTTAATTGCCCACAAAAATTGACTTTCTACTCCTACTGCACGGAAAGGAATTAAACGTAATTTTGTCGCCCAACCAGAATCATTTTCTGGTATTTGAGGAATTTCTGTTTTGGAATAAATTTGTTCTGTTAACCAAGATGGTAAGCAATGTTCTAATGATGAAACATGCATAATCATAACGGGTGTTTTTGTTAATGGATCGTAAAGTTGGTTCCCACTGTCAATAAGACCTGCCAGTTCTAGTTCTTCTTCGGCCAATTGAATTTTTACTTTCACAATTTGGTCATAGTGTATTTTCGTGACCTCTACGCTTTCAATACGCTTTTTAGAAAAATAATAAATTACCGGAAAACCAAAAATAACAAATAACCAACTAATTGGATCGCCGTAAGAAATTGACTGAGATTGAACCAATCCATTTACCATTTCATTCGTTTGCAAAAAGAAATGAGTTCCAATTAATCCTCCGCCAACCATAAAGGTTACAAAGTAAAAAGTAAAAACAGTCTGTGCATAATTTCTAAATGTTGTAAACCCAAATGCTGTATACACAATAAGTAACGAGTACAGTAGTTTCATAATTGGATGTGTCATCATAGAAGCAAAAGGAGTAAAGGCAAAAATAACAATAGTTGAACCTATAAATGCCCCTAACACAAGCCTCCATCTTTTGATTTTCTTTTTTAACACGGTAGCTGTTAATAAAAGCAAAAGAAAATCAATGCAGGCGTTTAACAACCAAACAACGTCGGCGTAAACAACCAAACAATTCACCTCTTTTTTCAAGTTGAGACTAGTATAATGCATATCCAATAGGAAAGTGTGTCAATTTGCGGAGGTGTTTTTTTGTTATTTTGTGATTTCTAGACATAATCTGTCGGTAAAGAATAAAAGTACAAATTCATAGAATGATATACTCTTATTTTCACCAACAAAATATATTGAAATATACGAAATAAAAAAAGACCTGCTTAGCAGGTCTTTTCCATTTAAAAAACAAAAAAGGAGCATGAAAGCTCCTTTTTTTATCGTCTACGACGGTTACGTAAAAATGCTGGAATATCGATATCATCTGAATCTGAATGACGTTCATGTACAACTGGCTCTTCACGCTTCATTTCACGTTTTACTTCACGTTGTTTTGAAGGTTGAGCTACTGGTTGTTGCTGTTGTTGCGTGTGGTTCGCATTCGGACGAATAATTGGTTTTGGTGGTTGAGTTGCAATGCTATCATCAAAACCAGTTGCAATTACAGTTACAACGATATCATCTTTTAATCCTTCGTTAATAACAGAACCGAAGATCATATTTACTTCTGGATCTGAAGCTGAGGCTACGATATCTGCCGCTTCTTGTACTTCATATAAGCTTAAGTTAGCGCCACCCGTAATATTCATGATAACACCTTGAGCTCCATCAATAGATGTTTCTAGTAATGGACTAGAAATCGCTTTTTTCGCAGCTTCTGCAGCACGATTTTCCCCGTTACCAGAACCAATACCCATTAAAGCAGAACCTCTATTAGACATAATTGTCTTTACGTCTGCAAAGTCTAAATTAATTAAACCTGGCGTTGCAATTAAATCCGAAATACCTTGAACACCTTGACGTAATACGTTATCAGCTTCACGGAATGCTTCTAACATTGGCGTATTTTTATCAACGATCTCTAATAAGCGATCGTTTGGAATTACAATAAGAGTATCTACATTTTCTTTAAATGCTGCAATACCAGATGCTGCTTGCGTTGCACGTTTACGTCCTTCAAAAGTAAATGGACGTGTTACAACACCAACTGTTAAAGCACCTAATTCTTTTGCAACTTGAGCAACAACTGGAGCTGCACCAGTTCCAGTTCCACCGCCCATACCAGCAGTTACGAAGACCATATCCGCACCACGAAGTGCTTCTTGGATCTGTTCTTTACTTTCTTCTGCAGCTTTTTTCCCTACTTCAGGGTTTGCGCCTGCACCAAGTCCACGCGTTAATTTTCCACCAATTTGCATTTTTGTTTCAGCTTTTGATAGATTTAATGCTTGTGCATCAGTGTTCACAGCGATAAAGTCTACACCTTGTACACCGTGTTCAATCATACGGTTTACAGCATTGTTTCCGCCACCGCCGACACCGATAACTTTTATATTCGCTAATTGATCTTGAGTAGTATCAAACTCTAACATGTCGAAATCCCCCTAGAACCTCATTTTTCGTGTCCAATTTTAATCCCATAAATAACGGAATACACGTTTTACTTTTGACATCATACGGTCATCATTTTGATTATTATTGTTTTGATTACGAGTTTTTTGTTTCGCAGGTTGCTGTTGTACCGGCGTTGGTGCTGGTGCTGGTACTGTTTCAAAATGCTCTTGCTTTTCCTGCACATTTTTCCCACGTAATTTAGCTTTTTGATAAGAATGTTTAATTAATCCAACTCCGCTTGTATATTGGGGCTCACGCACACCAATATAATCAGGAGTTGCTACACGAACATTTTCATGTAAAATATCATATGCAAGATCAAGAACACCTGGCATAGAAGCAATTCCGCCAGTTAGTACATAACCAGAAGCCACTTGCTTTACTCCTAACTTACGCACTTCATCTTGAACAAACATTAAAATTTCCTCTACACGAGCCTCTATTATATCCGATAATTCCAACTGAGAATATTGTTCTGTTTGATCACTTCCCATAATAGGAACCGTAAACATCTCTTCTTCAGATGCTGTATCATAAAAAGCATGTCCATATTTCAACTTAATTTGATCTGCATTTTCTGTTGAAGTTTTCAACCCAATTGCAATATCCTTCGTTATATGGTCTCCACCTAATGGTAATACGCTCGTCGCTTGTAACTCTCCGTCTTTAAAAATAGATAAAGTTGTAGATCCTCCCCCCATATCAACAAGGGCTACTCCTCTATTTTTTTCATCTGAAGATATAGCAACTGTTGCAGCCGCTAAAGGTTGAAGACAAATATCAACAATTTCAAGACCTGCTTTTTCTACACAACGAAGTAGGTTATGTAGTAAAGTTCTCGAGCCTGTAATAAGTGTGCCTTCCATTTCTAATCTTACACCGATCATCCCGCGTGGATCGTTAATCTCGTCAAGACCGTCTACGATGAACTGTCGAGGTACCACATCAATAAACTCACGTTCTGGAGCAATTGACACAACTTGTGCTGCATCTAGAACGCGTAAGACATCTTCATTCCCGATTTCACGATCTTCATTTGAAACAGCGACTACTCCGTGACAAGGAAGTAGCTGTACCTGGTTTGCATTGACACCTACTACAACTTGCTCAATGTGGATTCCCACCATACGCTCAGCTTGTTCAATTGCTTTTTTAATTGATCGAACAGTCTCGTCTATATCAACTATCGATCCCTTCTTTAAACCATTTGATTTTACATTTCCAACACCAATAATGTTTAAGCTGTCATTAACCATTTCACCAATGATGACTTTAACATTGGATGTACCGATGTCAAGACTAACATATATTTCATTGCTGTTCATTCTTTGGCACCTCCTTCTTTATTTATACCATACAACTCAATATATGGAACAACAATCGCAACTTTACTATTTATAAGAAAAATATTCAACGTCTTTATACGTTTCCCTTTTTTAACCCTATATTTTTCTTATTTTTATTTAGCATTCAATTAAGAATATCGCAGTAAACTATGAATAACTGCTTATCTTGAAATAATTCTATTTCGAGTGTAAAGTTTACCGCCAAGTATAAGTCTACACTAAGATGTACTCATAGAAAAGTGAAACTTGTACCAATACTAGTATGAATCTAAGAATTTTTACATATTTTTCATCAAATGAACCATTCTTCTAAATTCGTATGCATATAATAGAACGTTTGTTTTGTTTTTTCTGCTATAAGCAACGAAAACTACCATTCTATTCTTTTTTTTCTTCCGCACCTAATTCTTTCGTATATGCACCTACTTCTAAATCAATTAATACCTTCTTACCTGGCTCAATTGTTTTTAAAATAAGCGGATAGGCTTCCATACGTTTTGCGAAATTTTGAATCGTAGTGCTCACTTCATAACCTTCATTCATATATAAAGTAAGATGATCTTCATTCGCATTCGTTGGAGAATAGCGAATCTCCGAAATAGATTTTAAAATAGCTGGTGTTAATTTTTCTAGTTCAGCGATTAACTCCTTCATTTTCTCTTCTTTAAAAGGTTCGAAAATCGGTGCTGCAACAGGAAGTTTTCCATTAGGTAGTACATCAAGTGTTTTTCCATTCTCTAATAACGGTTGTAATTTTCCCTCTTTATTTATATAACCAATCGTTAAATATTCTTCAATATGAACATCAATCTTGTTTGGAAAACGTTTTTTTACATTTACTGCTTTAATTTCTTTTCGCTTCGTTAAGTTTTCTTCAGCTTTATGTGCTGTCACTCGGAAATAACTTGTATCATATGTCACGCCTGAATCCTTCATTACTTGCTCATCCGTCATATAATGATTTCCAAACACACTAATCTTTTTTATATTACTAAGCGGAGACCGAAAATAAATTAAAAAGAGCACTAATAAAAATAAAATTGATATGTATAAAATCAATCGATGATTAACATTTTTTTTGTTTTTTTTCTTTTGATTTTTCAATTTTGGTACACGATCTTGTAGTTTAATCACTTTACTATTATTCATGTACGATCCCCCTATGTAACATAAAGAACGGCATGTTCCTCATGCCGTTCTTATCTTCTTATTATAACATAAATGATAATGAGCGGAACGAATAACCGTTATCTTCCAATGATTTCTACTTCTGTGTGCATATCTACATCAAATTTATCCTTAATTGTATGTTTTATTAATTCAATTAAGGACAATACATCTTGCGCTGAAGCTCCCCCGGTATTAACAATAAAATTGCCATGCATTTGAGAAATTTGAGCTCCACCAATCCTATAACCACGAAGCCCTGCTTTTTCTACTAAATCGCCTGCAAAATGTGGGATTGGATTCCGAAATATACTTCCTGCACACGGGTGATTCCATGGTTGCGTTTCACGGCGGTAATCTTTATTATTTTGCATGCTACATACAATTTCTTCACGTTTTCCCGCCTGTAATTGAAACTCCGCCTCTAAAACAATACCAGGCCGTTTCGTTTGCAATACAGATGCCCGATAAGAAAACTCCAGTTCTTTATTCGTTAACCAGTCAATTGTACCGTCTTCAAACAGAATGAGAGCCTTCGATAATACACTCGATATATCCGATTTATGTGCACCTGCATTCATATATACTGCACCACCGACACTTCCTGGAATGCCGCTTGCAAACTCCAATCCAGCTAACCCTTGACGACTAAGTAAAGTTGACAATTTAATAAGAGAATATCCACTACCAACTCTTACCTTATGTTTTTCGACCTCTAAGTGATCTAATCCTTCTCCTAAACGAATAACAACACCTTCTATGCCTCGATCAGATACAAGAAGGTTTGAACCGCGCCCAATTACAGTCCACTTCGTTTTGTATTGCTTTACTAACTGTAATGTTTTTTCAATACCGGCTACATGCTTAGGCACAATTAAAATATCCGCTGGTCCACCTATTTTCATAGTTGTATAACGCGCTAACGACTCGTTAACTAAAACACGACCAACGTCTGCTTCTATAAGCTCATTTACTAATTGTTCCATAGACAATCTCCCCCATATTAAGTCTCCTTATGACAATAATATGCAGGGCGTTCACCTAACGTTATCCCTCTATTTACGGGCATTACAGCTCCTAAATCAAAATTCGGCGGTAACAAAGAAGTTAGGCGGTATCGGGATGCCAGTAAACATCCGATTAGTGAAAGGTAATAATCAACGAGAGAGAATCACTCCCCACTGATTAAAGCCTCACTTTATTTTTTTACAAGCTTATTCATTACTTCATACAGCTTATTTGCTGCATCTGGAATACCTAGTTTCTTAGCAGCTAGCTTCATATTTTGTAATGTTTGTGCATCCAATAAAATCTCATCAATATCACGAATAAGTGTTTCAGCTGTTAAATCTTTTTCAAGTAACATTTTTGCCGCTCCTTTATCAACAACTGAACGTGCATTCTTTTCCTGATGATTATTTGTTACGTACGGACTCGGTATTAACACACTTGGTTTTCCTAACGCTGTTAATTCTGCAAGTGTTGTTGCCCCAGCCCTTGAAACAACAAGGTCTACACCAGTTAGTACCTCTGGCATATTATGAATGAACGGCTTAATAATAACATTGTTCGGGTTCCCTTTTTGCTTCACGGCTTCCATCACTTTGTCATAATGTACTTCACCTGTTACATATAGTATTTCGTAGCTTTTGTTCCCAAACTGTTCAATTGCTTCAACGAAGGCATCGTTAATCGGTCTAGCCCCACGACTTCCACCAAATATAAGTACAGACTTTTTAGGAAGAGAAAGCCCAACTGAACGTTTCCCTTTCATTCCATTTTGATCCATTACCTCTGATGCTCGCGGATTACCTGTCATTACCACTTTTGACTCTGGAAAATGCTCTGTAGCTGCTTCAAAACAAACAGCAACTTTATCAACATAACGACTTAAAAATTTGTTCGTTACACCTGGTACACTATTTTGTTCATGTACAATAGTCGGAATACCTAATTTGGCTGCAGCGTATACAACTGGTCCACATACATATCCACCCGTTCCAATTACGATATCCGGATTAAAACGACGAATATATCGTTTACTATCCTGTACACCTTTTAGAAAACGCATTACTGTTTTCACATTATCTAATGATATTTTTCGTTTAAATCCGCTTATAACAATAGATTGAAATGGTATACCTGCTTTTGGAACGATTGTACTCTCTAGTCCATTTTCCGTACCAATATATAAAAATCTTGCTTCTGGATTTAACTTTTTTATTTCTCTAATTAAAGCAAGAGCTGGATAAATATGACCACCAGTACCCCCACCACTCACTAATACACGCACTACTAACTCCTCCGCTTCTCTTTTCTTATTTCCATTATATTTATTTCTATATACATATTGCATTTTTACACACATACGAAAAACCCTGTCTTATAAACAGGGTTTAGTAGCGAGAATGGCGACTTATATTTAATAATACACCTACTGCCATTAACATTAATGTCAAACTTGATCCACCATAACTTAAAAACGGCAAGGTAATACCCGTAACGGGCATCAGTCCTGTTACAACACCAACATTAATCATTACTTGAATCGCAATCATCGCCACAATACCTACTGCTAAAAACGTACCATATAAATCTGGCGCTCCTAATGCGATACGAATCCCGCGCCATAATAATAGACTAAATAATAATAACACAAATGAACCACCAATAAAACCTAATTCCTCGGATAAGATTGCAAATATAAAGTCAGTTTGTGGTTCAGGTAAATAAAGAAATTTTTGTCTACTTTGTCCAAGCCCAAGTCCAAATAATCCACCGGGTCCAATTGCGAGTAATGATTGGATAATTTGAAATCCACTTCCAAGCGGATCTGCCCACGGGTCTAAATATGATGTAATGCGCTTCATTCGATACGGTGCTGATGCGATTAACCCTACAAACCCTGCTACACCAAGCAAACCAAACATCGCAAAGTGAAAGACCCTCGCTCCCGAAATAAATATCATAATGATACATGTCCCAACCATTACCGTTCCTGTCCCAAGGTCTGGCTGTAACATAATCATCCCAAAAGCAAGAAACACAAAACTAAGAGCCGGTAATAAACCACGTTTAAAAGATGTAATCAATTTTTGCCGTTCCGCTAAAAACTTTGCCAAGAAAATAATCATCGCAAACTTCATAAATTCTGACGGTTGAATCGAAAATGCTCCGATCCCAATCCAACTTCGTGCTCCTCCTCGAACAAGACCTACTCCAGGAATAAGAACGAGAATAAGAAGAATGAAGCAAACTAGCAAAATTACTTTTGAATACGTACGCCACACCCAATAATCAATTTTCATAATAAAAAACATAGCTACTACACCAAGACCCGCAAACAGTAATTGTCTTTTGGCAAAAAAGAATGAGTCCCCCATTTTATAAGAGGCCCAAACTGCACTCGCACTATAAACCATAATCATTCCGATTGTCAACAATGAAAGTGTTACGATGATGAGAATAAAATCAGGCGTTTTCTTCATTACCCACAAACACCACCTCTTTAGGCAGAACCTTTTGCCCTATGTAACAAAACATCAGTAGGTGTTAGCCTACTGATGTTTTGATTTACTTTATATAAGTTTATGCACAGCTTGTATAAAAATGTCTCCTCTTTCTTCAAATGTTTTAAATTGATCCCAGCTTGCACACGCTGGAGAAAGAAGAACAACATCATCTTCTTTAGAATGAGCATAAGCTTTCACCACTGCTTCATCTAAAGTATCGACACTTTCAATTATATCTAATCCCGCTTTTTCTGCCGCTCTTACTAGTTTGGGAGCTGTTTGTCCAAATGTTACAATCGCTTTTACATTTTTGAAATACGGAATTAAATCATCGAATTCATTTCCGCGATCAAGCCCACCTGCTAGTAACACAATCGGTTGTGTAAACGCAGATAGTGCTTTCTCAGTCGCTAACATATTCGTTGCTTTTGAATCATTATAAAACTTACGGTTGTTAATCGTTGTTACATATTCTAAACGATGTTTTACACCAGTAAAACGTTTTAACACGACCATAATTGCTTCATTAGAAGTACCTAATAATTTCGCAATACTCATCGCAGCTAAAATATTTTCTAGATTATGTTGACCAGGTAAAACGATATCACTTACTTCAACAACTTTTTCACCTTTGAAATAAAGAGCGTTATCTTTTATACACGCACCATCTTCAATTTCTTTCGTTGTCGAAAACAGGATTTTTTGACCTTTAGTATCCGCAGATAACTCCATCACATCTGCATCATCCGCATTTATTACACTATAATCGTTTTCTGTTTGGTTTTTAAAAACATTTGCTTTTGCTAAACCATATTCCTTCTTCGTCCCATGATAATCTAAGTGGGCTTCAAATAAGTTTAAGAACGCTGCAATTTTAGGTTGGAACGATTCTACTCCCATCAATTGGAACGATGAAAGCTCTGTAACTACAACTTCATTTTCTTTTGCATCCTGTGCTACTTCACAAGCTACAGTTCCTATATTCCCTGCAATAACAGGATGCTTTTGTCCCTCTTTTAACATTTCAAATGTCAGCATTGTTGTCGTCGTTTTACCATTAGACCCTGTAATTCCAACAAATGGTGCTTTTGAAATACGATATGCTAATTCAACTTCCGTAACAATTGGAATTTCTTTTTCTTTCGCAGCAACTAATATTGGATTAGAATACGGGATTCCTGGATTTTTAACGACAAGAGAAATATTTCTCTCTAATAATTCTAAAGGATGGCCACCGCATACAACGTCCATTCCTTTTGCTTGTAATTCTGCAGCAAGTACATTGTCTGCTAAAGGCTTTCCGTCATTTACAATGACATTCGCCCCTAATTTTTGCAACAAAGTAGCTGCTGCATAACCACTCTTTGCAATGCCTAATACAAGAATATTTTTATTTTGAAATTCAGTTACAGTTTTCAATTACATCCACACCCCGATATAAATTCCTAACACAGCTAATAAAAATCCTACAGACCAAAACGTTACAACAACGCGCCATTCTGACCAACCACATAATTCATAATGGTGGTGTAATGGACTCATTTTAAAGACACGTTTTCCTGTTGTTTTAAACGAAATAACTTGAATAATAACAGATAAAGTTTCCATTACGAATACTCCACCAATAATTACAAGTAGTAATTCTTGTTTTAATAAAATTGCTACAGCTGCGATAGCTCCACCTAAAGCTAAGGAACCTGTATCCCCCATAAATACTTTTGCTGGATTCGCGTTGAATACTAAAAATCCCAGTACTGCTCCGACAACTGCCATACAGAATATCGCAACTCCAAATTGTTCTTGTGCTACTGCAATAATACTAAATGCTCCAAATGCAATAGCCGCTGTTCCTGATAATAAACCATCTAAACCATCAGTTAAGTTAACCGCATTCGAGCCACCGATTAGCATAAATAGTACAAGTACAAAATACGCCCAACCTAATTCAAACTTAACATCCGTACCTGGAATCATGATATATGTGTGAAATGCTTGCCCTTTTCCAATTAAAAAGAACGCAATAGCAATAACAAGCTGACCTACTAATTTTTGTTTTGATGTTAAACCAAGATTTCTCTTCTTAACTACCTTTATGTAGTCATCTAAAAATCCAATCAATCCATAACCAAATGTCACTAATAATAATAACGAAACCTCTGCACCTAAATGATTAAACTTAATCGCCATAATAAGTGAAGTGACCATCATAGATACATATATGACAATACCGCCCATTGTCGGTGTCCCTGATTTTTTTTGATGTGACTTTGGTCCCTCATCACGAATACTCTGTCCGAACTTTAATTTTCTTAAAAATGGAATAAACAATGGCGAAAGGGCAACAGAAATTAAGAATGCTACCCCAGCCGTTACTAATAAACCTTGCTCAAGCACATGTAGTCCTCCTCTCACGTTGTTACTCTTCGTTGTTTAAACGCCCTGTAATTGCTTCTTTCGCAACTTCACGATCATCAAAATGATGAACTTCTTTACCAATAATTTGATACGTTTCATGACCCTTACCAGCAATAATAATGATATCATCTGCTTTCACATTAGCGATCGCATGGTGTATCGCTTCTTTTCTATCAATAATCACTTCATAATTATTCCCACTTGCACCCTGTACCATATCATCTAAAATAGCCGCTGGATCTTCACTTCTTGGATTATCTGATGTATAAATTGCATGAGTTGCATATTTTGTTGCAACACTTGCCATTATCGATCTCTTTGTTCGATCCCTATCGCCGCCACAACCAACGATACAATACACATCACCTTTTGCAAATTGTTTTGCAGTTTTTAATACATTTTCTAAACTATCCGGCGTATGCGCGTAATCAACAATAACTGTATAATTTTGTCCGCCATCAACAACTTCAAAACGTCCTGGAACCCCAGCTAGTTCTTTTATAACAGCAATGATTGTTTGTAATTTCACACCCGAAACAAGTCCTGCTGCTGTTGCTGCAAGTACGTTATATACATTGAATTTACCTATTAATTTCATCGTAACATTTACACTTTCATACGGTGTGACAAGCGTAAATGTAGTCCCACCACTCGTCATAACGATATTTTTTGCCATAATGTCACTTGTTGTATCAATACCATATGTTACAACTGTTGCTGCAGTACTTCTCATATACTCTTCTGTTACATTATCATCGCTATTCAGCACAGCGTACTTTTCACGATTATGATTATAACTATTGCCAAGCTGTGCAAATAGTAACCCTTTTGCATGTTTATATTCTTCCATCGTTTTATGATAATCTAAATGATCTTGTGTTAAATTCGTAAACACCGCTACATCGTAATCACATCCGTGTACACGACCAAGATCTAACGCATGTGACGAAACTTCCATTACCGTGCTGTCCACACCTTGTTCAACCATTTTTGAAAACGTCTGTTGAAGTGTTAGTGCATCTGGTGTTGTATTTTTCACCTCAAATGTTTCATCACCGATTTTCATATTAATCGTCCCAATTAGCCCTGTTTTATGACCATGTGCTCGCATAATCTCATCCATAATATGCGATGTTGTTGTCTTTCCATTTGTACCTGTAATTCCGATTAAATGTAACTTGTGTGTCGGTTGACCATAAAAATAATCAGCTAAAACCGCTAACGAACGAAAAGTATTTTTCACAAGTACAACTGGAACGTCAACATCAATTGGTCTTTCCGCAACAATAGCAGCCGCTCCTTGTGCCGCTGCTTGCTTAGCAAAATCATGGCTATCAACCGTATATCCTTTCATACATACAAATAAGCTTCCCTCTTTCACTTTACGTGAATCAGCTTCTATAGATGTGATTTCTGGATTTTCTTTTGGAACAACTGGAAAATCATGCAAACATGATAAAAGTGTATGCAACTTCATTTCACTAAACCCTCTCTACATTGTTTATTTATCTTTTTTTCAGTAAGCAACACATTACCTCCTATATAAGGAGGTAAGTGCTACTGGCCTATTTATGAATGAGACACTTATTGTCTCACATTAAGTAACTGTTCTATAAAGAACTCACTTCCACCAATTGTACCATAAAACGTACTATGTTACCTTTAATTCCCGAAGTAAATTCTAATTTTTGAGCCTTCTTTTACTTTAGCTCCCGCTTCTGGTGATTGCTTAATTACTTTCTCTCCATCTCCACTTATATCAAGCTGCAAATCGACGAGTTGTGTTTGTAAGTCTTTCTTTTTCATTCCAATTAAATTCGGAACTTCCACAGTTGGTGTATCGCCCCATTTATATTCTTTCTCAACTTGTTCTTTTCTCGGTTTCACTCCCATAACAGGAAGCGCATCTCGAAGGATATTCCCGACAATTGGAGCTGCTACCACTCCACCAAACTGTGTAACCCCTTTTGGATTATCAACAGCAACATACACAACAATCTCTGGATCATCCGCTGGAGCAAATCCGATAAAAGATACAATATAATTATTCTCTAAATATTTACCATCTTTCACCTTTTGAGCAGTACCCGTTTTTCCACCTACACGATATCCATCAATATAAGCTCCTTTACCAGAACCTTTCGCTACAACATTCTCTAATGCATAACGAACTTTTTCTGAAGTTTCCTTGGAAATAACTTTTCTTTTCTCAACAGGTGTCTTTTTACTAACAACTTGATTATTTTTCGGATCAATAAACTCCTTAGCTATATACGGCTGATACAATGTTCCACCATTTACAGCCGCCGCTACAGCTGCTACTTGTTGAATTGGTGTAACAGAAACCCCTTGGCCGAATGAAGTTGTTGCTTGCTCTACTGGACCAACTTTATCTAAATTAAATAAAATCCCACTGCCTTCACCTTGCAAGTCAATTCCAGTCTTCTGCCCAAAACCAAAATTACGAATGTATTTAAATAATCGGTCTTTACCAAGGCGATCACCAAGTTCAATAAATCCCGGGTTACATGAGTTTTGAACGACTTCTAAAAACGTTTGACTGCCATGACCTCCTGCTTTCCAGCATTTCAATCTAGCTCCACCGACTTCAGCTGCTCCATCATCATAAAACGTATCCTTCTCTAAGTCTACTAAATTTTCATTCAATGCTGCAGCTAATGTAATGATCTTAAATGTTGAACCAGGCTCATACGTACTCCACACAGGTAGATTTCTGTTATACACTTCTGGAGAGACACTTTGAAAATCCGCTGGATCAAAACTCGGCCGACTAGACATACCTAAAATTTCACCATTTTTAGGATTCATTGCAATCGCAATCATACCGTCTGGATTATAAGTTGACTCCGCAATATTCATTTCTCTTTCCATAATCCTTGTAATACGCGCATCGATTGTTAATCCTAAATTTAAACCAGCTTCTGGTTTTTTGAAATCATCACCAACATTAGGCATCCTTTGTCCTTTCGCATCTGCAAAAAAACGCACATGACCTTTGTCCCCATTTAGCTCCTTATCATAATATTTTTCTAGTCCCATAAGACCTTGGTTATCGCTACCTGCAAAACCTAATACATGTGATAAAAAATTCCCAAATGGGTAGTACCGGATAGAATCCTCTGCGATATACACGCCCTTCAAACTTAAGCCTCGTACCTCTTTCGCTTTGTCATGTGATATTTTCCTTCCGCCTTTATCTAACCTTACAATCGATTCTTTTTTTGTAATCCTCTTATAAATCTCATCTTTTTCCACACCTAATACTGCAGCTAACTCCTCTGCAGTCTCTGCTGGTTTTTCAATTTGCCTCGGTACAACAAAGACAGTTGGAGCACTTTTATTCGTGGCAAGTTCCACACCATTTCGGTCTAAAATTTTCCCACGTTCGGGTTCAAAAGTAATATTACGACTCCATGAATCTTTCGCACGATCCGTTAACATATTCCCAAGAAAAAATTGCACATATCCAAGACGAATATCGATAATAGTGAAGATAAGTATACCTGATATAAGTATAAAAATAAGTCGTTTTCTAACTGTTACATTTGATACACGCATATCGGAACAAGCCTCCCTTACGCCTAGCTTGTTCCAATATATGCTTGTACTTATTTAATTAGAACTTCTTCTCTTTTACCATTACGGCTTTTCTGCTTCTTGTTGTGGTTCGAGTGGCGGTACGAGTGTGACACCTAATTCTGTACCAGGTTGTAATAATGTTCCTTCCGCCACACTTTGTTCTGTTACGTATCCTGTACCAGAAGGCTTCAAGTTAAGCTGTAATGTCTTCGCTAAATTCATAACATCACGCAGTGCCCATCCTTGTATATTTGGCATTGTAGGCTTATCTCCTACCAAGAAGACTCGGTCGCCTTTCAATGTTTGTTCAGTCGCTTTTGGTACTTGTTGCTGTACTTTCCCTTCACCTAATACGATTGGACGAAGTTTTGCTTTATCAATTGCTTTCCCCGCTTCAGCCATCGTTTTACCAGTTACATCTGGAACAGTAGTTTGTTGCTCTTTCAGATGTTTTTTCGGATCTTTCACTTCATTTGGCTTAATCTTTAAATACTCTAAACTATTTTTTGTTACATATTTAAAAATATCAGCTAAAGGCTGTGCACCGTTCTCATCATCTTTTAATTTCGGCTGTTTTACAGCTACATACACAACAAGTTGTGGGTCGTCCATTGGTGCCATACCTAAGAATGAGAATATATAATTCTGTCTTCCTGTCATATAGCCGCCTTTTCCATCCGGAATTTGCGCTGTACCTGTTTTACCACCAACTGAATATCCATCAATTTTATAAGCTGTCCCTGTACCTTTCGGAGATGTAACAACACGTTCTAATAACTGTCTTACTTGCGCTGCTGTTTCCTTTGTAACAGGTTTTCCTACTTCTTCTGGCTTATGTTCTAATTTTACTTTCCCTGTTATCGGATCTACAATTTTATCAATTGCATAAGGTTTCATCATTTTCCCATCATTTGCAATAGCTGTTGCAGCTTGTACAAGCTGAATTGGTGTTACAGTGGAACCTTGTCCAAAAGCTGTTGTCACTTGTTGTATTTGCTGATCAAATAAAATTGTATTCGATCCTTCACCTGATAAATCAATGTTCGTTTTTTCATCTAATCCAAAACTATGAATATATTTTCGGAAACGTTCTGGACCAAGTTTTTGATCTCCTAAAATTGCAAACGCTACGTTTGAAGAACGTTCTACCCCTTCATCAAACGTGATAGAGCCCCAACCAGCACCGCCGTTATGATCTTTTATTTTCCTATTTCCGACTTGATATGTCCCGGACTGATAATAATCTTGCCCTTTGTACACACCTTCATTAATAGCTGCCGCTAACGTGAAAATTTTCATTGTTGATCCAGGTTCAAATGCATTGGCAATTGCGTCATTGAAGAAATATTTAATTTGACGATCATTAGGGTCATAACTAGGTTTAGTAGACGTCGCTAATATTTTTCCAGTTTTCGGATCTGCAACAATCCCTATTAAACTTTCTGGTTCATATTGCTTACTTGCTGCTTTCATCGCGTCTTCTAAATAACTTTGGACACGGTGATCAATTGTTAAATACGCGTTATCTCCATTTTTAGGTGCCTTTACATTAACTTTTCCACCATCAAGAGACACACCTTTACGGTCACCTGTATATGCTACTTCTCCGTTAGAAGCACTTAAATATTTATCCAAGCTTTTCTCTATGCCAAATTGACCTACCGAGGTTCCATTCTCATTTGGTTTTGCATGACCTATAACGTAAGATGCGAAATCACCGTTTGGATACACCCTTGCATTTTCTGTAATAAAAGATATTCCCGGCAACTTCAACGCTTCTATTTGTTCCTTCTTTTCTTTCGTCAAATCCTTACCTAATGTTCCAAATTCGACTTGACTTCTACCTTCCTTATTTAAAGAAGCTAAAATATCCTCTTCGCCTTTTCCAAGTACTCCTGCAATTTTCTTTGCAGTATCTTCTTTATTCTCAACAGAGTTAGCACCTTTTAGGGCGGCTACTATTTTATAAGAGTTTGCGTCTTGCGCTAACACATGACCGTTTTGATCATAAATGGTTCCTCTGTTCGCTTCAAGAACTCCTGTTTTACTATGCTTTTGTTTAGCAAGTGCATCTAAATCTTGATTATGAACTGTTCCTGTTGATTGTATGTAAAAAAATCGGGCTAATAACAGCAAAAAGAGCAGGAGGAAAAATATCATAAAATAACCTGCTCCCTTATTGGTATGAAATTTAGTCATATTCTTCTTCATCGTTCCTTCACACCTATTGCCTTATTTGAGGCCTTTCACATTATTCGCATTAATTTCTAGCCCGTGTTTTTTTGCAACTTCAGCGATTCGTTCATAGCGACTTAACTTCTCTACTTCAGCTTGTAATTCTTGATTTTCTTTTTGCTGCTGTACAATTTTTTCTTCTATCGTCGCTGCTTCTACATTAACTTGATAAAGGCCTGCTTTATTTCCAATAAACGCGACACAGGCATACAATAAAAAGCCAATAAACGCTACATACAACAGTTTTTCGATCCTTGTAATTTTCGCTTTAACTTTCGGCTTAACCATCTGCTGTGGGGGCGTTTGAATTTGCACCTCTTCTTGCGCTTGTTGTTTGTACTTTACAGCTAAATTAGTCATACCTCTCTCTCCCTTTTATCGTTTTTCAGCGATTCTCAACTTCGCAGAACGCGCACGATTATTTTCTTCTAGCTCTATATCAGAAGGTAAAATCGGTTTTCTTGTAATAAGCTTTAATTTCGGCTTAAATTCATCAGGAATAATCGGTAATCCTGGCGGCAATTGTGGCGTTGTACTATTTCGCTTAAACGTTGTTTTACAAATACGATCTTCTAATGAATGGAATGTTATAACACTAACCCTTCCACCTGGCTTAACCATCTCAATAGCAGATTCCAATGCTTCTTCAAATACTTTTAATTCATCATTTACAGCTATACGAATTGCCTGAAACACTCGCTTAGCAGGATGCCCACCAGTTCTACGAGCAGGAGCCGGAATACCTTCTTTAATTAGCTCTACTAATTCTCCTGTCGTTTCAATAGCTTTATTCTCACGATAAGCTTCAATTTTTCTTGCAATCTGTTTTGAAAATTTCTCTTCACCGTATTGGAAGAAAATCCTTACAAGTTGTTCATATGACCAACTATTTACAACATCATATGCTGTTAATGGGGCATCTTGATCCATCCGCATATCTAACGGTGCATCATGATGATAACTAAAGCCTCGCTCTGGTGTATCTAATTGTGGGGATGAAACACCTAAATCAAATAAAATACCGTCTACTTCTGTTATACCTATTTCCTGCAGTTTTTCAGCTAAATAGCGGAAATTACTCTTTACTGTTATAAACTGTTCACCGTATGAAGAGAACTTTTCTTTCGCGTTTTGAATCGCTATCTCATCTTGATCAAACGCTATTAATTTTCCACCTTCAGTTAATTGGGATAATAAATAAGAACTATGTCCTCCTCCCCCCAGTGTACAATCTACATATGTACCATCTGGCTTTATATCTAAGCCGTCTACTGTTTCCTTTAAAAGCACTGTTACGTGTTTAAACATTGTTGCACCTACTCTTTTTCCAATTAATTATGTTGAATGTATCCCTTCCTCTAAACACATCTTTCACGCTTAGAGAATGAAATAATACGAAAGAACGACTCATTTAACTTACCAATAAAGGCAACATACTATACAAATCGCTATTTTCTTTTATTATATACTAAATTTTATCATCTTTTGCGGGAATTTAAATAAAAAACTGTCGAAAAAGCGAATAATACGTTTACATTTTGTGCTATTTTGTCATATATTTAAGTATCCAAAACAATTACCATATCTATTTTTTCGATTGATAATTCAGAAAAAAATCACTTCACAGTAAATTCAACGGAATAAAAATAAAATCCTGCTCCAAGGAGCAAGATTTTATAGTTTTATAACATGATGTTTTCCGTCCCAAGAAAAAGGGTTTTCCATTACACGATCAACGAAATCCAAACCAAACTGATTTAAATAATAACATACATTCCACACACGTTCTTGCGGCGCACCTAATGGACGAAGTGCGAATTGTATACGGCGAAATTTATTTAGCTGAACCTCATACTTTTTCTCAACATTTCTTTTCAACATTCTTTCCAGCAGTTCAATTTGTTCATTAATTTTCAATTCGTTTTTCCCTGCAAACGCACTTAACCCCGGCTCTATTTTCTTTACAAATTGCTGTAAAGATGTATGAATATCGGCAATTTCTTTTTTCGCCTTTTCAAAATGATTATCAATCGGTTCCTCTATTTGATTAGACAACCAGTTTTCACGCAGTTTATCGACATCATTTAAAAACGGATCACTTTCTCTCAATTGCAGATCGAATAAATCTGTCGCTATACATCTCTCCACATAAGTAATTGTAAGACGAGGAACGACAGGTGGCATTTGAAAACCGACAGTATGGAATACTTGTTGTAATTCACTCCAATAAGCTAATTCCCCTGGACCTCCAATAAATGCGAGCGTAGGAAATACATACTCTTGCATAAGAGGACGTGTTACAACATTATTACTAAAACGTGCCGGATTTCTCTCCATCTCTTCAATCAACTCTTCGTATGAAAATGAATGCGCCCCATCCTTTCCAACAAACTTACCTTGATGCTCTTCAAGCAATACTCGTTCATTATCTATTTCCATAAATATATGCACTGCATGAGACTTCGTTTCAATAATCGGTTTGTATCCTAGTTCTTTAATTACTTCCTGCTGATTACGAAGGCCCTCTTGTACCTCTTTATACTTACTTATAATTCGCTTAAAAAATGGAATTTCTAACTTTCTTAATTCAGGATGATGTGAATCAACAAGGATTAAACCAGAATTAGCAAAGATTTTCGTAATAAGATGAGCAAAGAAATCTACATACGTATTCGATTTTTCCAAAGCATCATCAACAAATTTTAATACATCCTTTGTAAAATTTGTTTCTGGATATGTTTTAAAAATCTCTTCAATCCAATTTCTACAATCTTCAACAGAAAGTTCAGACTCAGAAGCACTCGCCTTTTTCGGATTACGATCATAAAAAATAGTTTTTTTCATCTTTTTATTTTTCGCTAAAAAAGTATGGTTAATCTCATCCATATCATGGTCTTCACCCGCAATCCAGAAGACAGGGACAACTTTCACCCCTAAACTTTCTTCTTTTTCCTTTGCAAGCTTTAAAATTGAAATAACTTTATGAATTGTATAAAGCGGTCCAGTTAATAACCCCGCTTGTTGTCCAGCTATTACAACATATGTATTTTCATCTCCAAGCGCTTTTACATTTTGAAGTGTAGATTCTCCCGCTTGTAATTTTGTATTATATTCTAATAAATGCGCTACTAAATCTTGGCGGAAAAACTCCCTTTCACGCAAATCATGTAAACGCTGTTTAAAAGCATCTTCTGTTAACATATAATCAAAACATGACTGTATCTCTTTTTTACCGTTCATATAGTCCGCTACAACACCTTGTTGCGGAACAGAGATTTCTTTTATCTCCATATAATTCTTCCTTTCGTATCCAGTTCTCTCACCAATCCACATTGTAGTCAATGTTTCACGTAAAAGCAAAGAATAACACTTATACTCTTGTTTCTAACCCTTTTATTGCATCGAACAAAAATTGAAGTGTCGGAACTGGTCGTTGCTGTTTCTTAGCCTCTTCTAATACATATCCAACAATCGCATTAATTTCCGTCTGTCTATTCGCTCTTACATCGGCTAGCATAGAGGATGTATTACGAGACGTTCCTTCACACACATTGCGTACCATTTGCCATACCATCTCTTTTTCTCCTCTAATAAGAAAGGCGACCTCCTGAAACACTTGCTCCATCATTTGATAAAAAAAACGATTCTTGATTAATTCACCATTCTTAACTCCCAATAACGCCGTCAACGGATTGATACATACATTTACCACTAATTTTTTATGCATAATCTCTTTCCAATCCGTTTCTATTTGAACTGGAAAATAAGAAACGGGAAAAGAATGGAATACACTTTCGAAATGTATAGATTGACCACAAACCACTCCAAATTTCGTTACCCCAACTCCAGTATGATGAACGATATGCCCTCCCTCTTTTTTCGCACCATGTTCTACAATACCAACAGCTATATTTTCACACCCTATGTTCAGCATCTTTTGAAGATGTGACATTCCGTTTTGCAAAAAGATTAATGATGCTGCCCCTTCCACAAACGGTAGTATGTCATCTATATGATATTGCTTCACAGCAATAAATATATAATCTAAATTTTGCGCTACCATACTTTCTATCGGTAAAACAGATGGATATACTGTTTCACATGTTCTATCTCTAATACAAGTTACACCTGTTTCATTTAACTCTTCAGCCTGCTTAGCTGTTCTTGTAAACAACGTAACATTTTGGTTACTTTTTTGTAAATAAAATGTATACAATAGACCAATAGCACCTGGTCCGACAATTCCAATTTTCATTTTCACACAAGGGATTCACATTAAGCACCCTTGCCGCCCCCCTTTTTTTATATCTTTTTAAAGTACATGAGCACGCCCTATAATTTCGTTGTCCTCTGCCAAACAAATACACTCTCATTTTTCACTACGTATATACTGCCTATTAATACACTTATACTCTTAGTTTAGCAAATCCTCAAAAAAATAATAAAAGAAATATACTATCTTCTTCATAAAAATAAAAAAATGAGTTATACTATTATTGTAAATATTTTTACTTTTCTGCATTCAACGAGATAAGAAAAGGATGTGATGTAATGGGATTCCCAAAAGTTGAGCGCTTGCTCATCAATTATAAAACGTTAGATGAATTTAAAAAATTTAAAGGGTGCGGAGCCCAAGAACTATCTATGCTGGAAGAATTGCAAGCAAACATTATTGAAAACGACAGTGAATCTCCATTTTACGGTATTTATTATGGCGGATCACTAATTGCACGTATGAGTCTATATATGAAAAGAAACGGCGGAGAACCATTCGAAATTACAGGTCCTTACCTAGAACTTTATAAACTTGAAGTATTACCAACTTTTCAAAAACAAGGATTCGGGCAAATGCTTGTAAATCATGCGAAACAAATGCAATTTCCTATTAAAACGATAGCGCGTATTCATTCATCTGGTTTTTGGGATAAATTAAGTTTCAACCCCGTATCAGTAACTGATGGAGATTTTTATATTTGGCATCCAGAAACAAATTTGAATGCGGTTACAAACGAAGAATCGGCTTAATAAATAAATAAAAAAAAACAGCTGTATAACAGCTGTTTTTTATTTCTTAAGCTTCTCTAACTTTTCATTCGAGCGAGCGTTGTTTCTTTCCACTACCATTACACTTCTTTTTTGATCGATATAATCAAGTAATGTTCTATACTCTTCCTCATATACTGATAATCGCTCCAGAAGGCGCTCTCTTTCTGTTTGTAATGATTCAACTTGTTGTTGCAACACCGTTAAAGAGTTTTCATCTTTATAATTTTGCAAGAAGTCAATAACATCATTCAACGTAATTGACGTAGGTTCTAACACCTTCGTCTCTTTCACTTCATAATTTTCTACTTTACGAAGTTGCTTTGCTTCCTCAATACGTTCTTTATATTGCTTTCTTACGTAAGAATTCCATCTAAATCCACATGCTGCTGGTGTACGTGATAAATTTTTTCCCACTTCCTTAAAGGCAGAAAGTTGTGTTCCACCTTCTCGAATATGCCGGAGTACTACTTCTGCCAGAAGCAAATCTTCATCATCAGTCCAAGCATCTTGTCTTGTTGTCGCCATCTCTCTAGTCCTCCCTATGCATTTTTTATTAAGCATATGCAGTTACTAGAAAAGATAGAATACAACAACTAAAGATTAAGACAAAAAAAATAAACGCAGAAGATATCTTCTGCGTTTATTTTCCCGCAATTACTTGCTGATTACTTCTTTACCTTTGTAAGTACCGCATGCTTTACATACACGGTGAGCTAATTTCGCTTCACCACAGCTTGGGCACTCTACCATACCAGGTACTGATAATTTGAAATGCGTACGACGCTTTCTTTTTACTGTTTTAGAAGTTCTTCTAAAAGGTACAGCCATTCTTCCCACCTCCTTAAAAGAAATAGTTATTTTCATATGAAGGCCTGAACCAGTCTTCCGATTATTTGTCAAAAAACTTTGCAAGTCCTGCCAATCTTGGATCAACAGTCTTTTCTTTGTCTTCTTCCGAAATCACTTGCCAGTCTTGACCTTGCGTCGGTGCTCCACCAGAAACATCATCACTGAAAATTTGCATTGGAATCTCCAAAAGTATATTTTCCTTGATTACGGGCAGTAAGTCAAGTACTTCTCCTTCTAAAGAATGAATTTCAGCTTCAGTTTCAAATTCTTCTTGTGAAGTTTGGAACACCTCAGTTGTTTTAATGTCAAATGGTAATGTCACATCTACTAAAGAGCGAGAACATGGTAAAACCATGCTTCCAGTTATATGTAGATGAAACGTAAACTTACCGGAGCCAAAATCAACTCTTCCCATTACATGCACAGGATTAATTTCACGAATATCTTTCTCGACCTCTTTTAGCTCACTTACATCTACCATCTCATCCAATGTCAATCCTTTATTTCTCAATTTATTCAATTGATGGATGGACCATTTCATATCATATCACCTCAAGGCAACAAACAAAATTATAGCTAGCCATTTTATATTTGTCAATGTTTTTTCTTTACACTATAATGAAGTCATCATAGTAAATAATATATAGAGTATCACGTTTTTCAAAAAGATGCTACATCGAAAGGAGAGATTACCATAAAAGCTGGTGGTATTGTTGTTGAATATAACCCTTTTCATAACGGTCATCTTTATCATGTGCAACAGACAAAAAAGTTAACACAATCCGATATAATAATTGCCGTTATGAGTGGTCCTTTTTTACAGCGTGGTGAGCCCGCACTCATTTCCAAATGGTATCGCACTAAAATGGCCTTAACAAACGGCGTAGACCTTGTTGTAGAGCTTCCATACGTCTTTGCAACACAAAAGGCTGAAACCTTCGCAAATGGTGCTATTTCCATTTTAAATGCCCTACGTGTTTCTGAAATTTGTTTCGGTAGTGAGGATGGACAAATCAAAAACTTTTATAATACCATCTCCGTACAAAAAAACGAAGAAGAGACTTTTAACTGCCTTGTAAAACAATTCATGGACGCTGGTAATAGTTATGCAAAAGCAACATCAGATGCTTTCTCACACATTTTAACATCCGAAAACAACATTGATATGTCACAACCAAATAATATTTTAGGCTTCCAATATATGAAAGCAATTCTGTCACAGAATAGTTCTATACAAGCTCAAACTATACAAAGATTTGCCTCTCATTATCATGATGAAACATTTAATGACCAATATATTGCAAGCGCGACAAGCATCCGAAAACAACTCTTTAGCGAAGAAGGATCATTTACAACAATTGAACCTTTTCTCCCACAGGCAACCACTTCGCTTTTAGCAAATTACAAACAAAACTACGGGATATTACATAATTGGGAACAATACTTTTCATTTTTTAAATATAAACTCATGACGATGTCTCCAGGGGACTTACGACATATATATGAAATAGAAGAAGGTTTAGAGCATCGTATTTTATCAAAAATACAAAACAGTTCCTCCTTCTATTCATTCATGGAAGCATTAAAAACAAAACGTTATACATGGACTAGATTACAAAGAGCTTGTACACACATTTTAACAAACACAACAAAAGAGGAAATACGTAGCGCAAATATAGAACAACACGCACCATATATCCGCCTGTTAGGCATGTCACAAAAAGGTCAAACTTATCTTTCAAAAAACAAGAAAAAAATCGAACTTCCAATCCTTACTCATACAAAAACATTTGACCATGCCGCTTTAGATATAGAGAAAAAAGCAAACTCTGTATATTTCTCCATCATGCAAGAACCGTTACGCACGCAACTATTAAAACAGGATATAACACACCATCCTATTCGCTATGATGAAACAACTACAAAATTCCTATAAAAAACCTCTCTATTTCAGAGAGGTTTTTCCCTTATCCATCTTTTCTAAATATGTTAACGCATCATCCAGCGTATCCACTGGTATAATTTTCATTTTTGTTTTAATATCCTTTGCAGTCTCAAGTGCATCTTTATAGTTCGATTTCTCCGCACCTTTTTCATTTGGCGCAAAGAACACTTCAGCCCCGGCATCGCTAGCAGCCACCACTTTTTGATTTATACCACCAATTGGGCCCACTTCTCCTTTTTCATTAATTGTACCTGTTCCAGCTATCTCATGTCCTTTTGTTAAGTCTTCTTCCACAAGTTGATTATATATTTCTAATGTAAACATTAAACCTGCGGATGGTCCACCAATTTCATGAGAATTAATTTTCACTTTCGGATCGACCACTAATTCTCTTTCCGTAACGATAGAAACACCTATACCGACACGTCCATTTCCATTAGGAATCGTCTTTACATTTAAATTTTCTTTCAATTGTTTTCCATTTCTCATGTACTCAATACTTACAGCATCGCTTTCTTTTTTCCCAGTCATATATTCAATAAATTGCTCCGTCTTTTCAAATGTTTTTCCGTCAACAGCTATAATAACATCACCAAGCTTAAGCTTTCCTTCTGACGGCATTCCTTTTGCCACACCAGCAACTAATACACCTTTATTTTCAAAAAAAACAGAGCGATTTGCACGTTTATATGCATTATAAATTGCGGCATTTTGTGAATCTTTCATCGCATAATTTTGGCGAAATTGATATTCTTCATCACTCTCACCTTTTTGCAATATTTCTTCCGCTTTCGAAATATGTGTATATTTATTAAACTGTGCCGCTATTAAATTCACCACATTTGCTGGCCCCATTGAAACCGTAACAAGCATAAAATCACCAGATTCTTTCGTTCCACCCTCAACTTGAACGTAAGGCTCTAATTTGGCAGCCATTCCTGGTTTTGTTACATAATACGGTAAACGTACGTAAACAAGTAACATCGCCAATATAACCCCTATTAAGATTGCATATATAAACCGAAAACGCTTAAACATTATGTTTCTCCTTCCACTGCTCAATTAATAAATAAATATTTGAAACATGTTTTTCCGCTTCTACTTCTCCAACTCGAATAATGTCTTCAATGTTCGTAAAAGCACGTGAACTAAATTGCTCTACAGCTGGTCGCATCATTAAATCCGATGCAATTTGCCGATTCATTACAAGCTCATGCTGCATAATTTCAATACTTTGCATGATTACGTCATAAATGGACGTAACATCTCCATTCACCTTAATTGGAGATACATCAACAGCGATAACAATATCGGCCCCTAACTCTTTCACAACCGATACTGGGATGCGATCAATAACTCCACCATCCACTAATAATCGTCCATCTATTTTTTCTGGTACAAACACTCCAGGAACAGATATGCTAGCCCTCACCGCATCTGCAACTGGCCCACTTGTAAAAACCACTTTTTCCCCCTTCAGTATGTCAGTAGCCACAACAGCCGTCGGGATATCTAACTCTTCTAAATTTTTATTATATGTAAACATTTTAATCATATCTTTGACACGTTTTCCAGCAATAAATCCCATTTTTGGTACCGTGAAATCTAAATAATACTTCCGCTTAAAAACAGATGCCAATTTATACAATCTTTCAACGTTACTACTTGCCGCATAAAACGTACCTATTAGCGCCCCCATACTACTTCCTGCAATCATATGAATAGGGATACCCGCTTCCCTTAAAACCTTTATTACACCAATATGAGCAAACCCTTTCGCTCCTCCAGACCCAAGCGCTAAACCAATCTTTGGTTCTTTCATTTTTCTCACCCTTTAATTTTTTTCATTCCTTTTTCATACTTATGGTCTAAATTCACTACGTATCCACGTATACTGAAATGAACGTTTTTTGGGACAAAGGGGGATTTACTTACATGTATGAAAAATGGAAAACCGCTTTCCTTACCATATCAACGCTATTTTTAACCTTTTCTCTTGTACTCCACCCCCAAGCCGCTTTGCAAGCTTCTATTCGCGGGTTAAATATATGGTGGGAAGTTGTATTCCCTTCACTACTACCGTTTTTCATCATTGCAGAACTTCTAATTAGTATCGGTGTTGTAAAATTTATTGGCGTTATATTAGAACCACTCATGCGCCCACTTTTTCGCGTTCCAGGGATAGGTGGATTTGTTTGGGCCATGGGAATGGCTTCTGGTTTCCCTGCAGGCGCCAAATTAAGCGCTAGACTACGAAAAAGCAATCTTTTAACTCAGATTGAAGCGGAGCGCCTCGTTTCTTTCACAAATTCTTCTAATCCACTTTTTATTTTCGGTGCTGTGTCTATCGGTTTTTTTAATAATCCGAAATTAGGAATTATATTAGCGGCTGCCCATTATTTCAGTAACTTTGCCGTCGGATTAATTATGCGTTTTTACGGACATAATATCGCTTACAAAAATAATACACACACTACAAAAAAACGCCGCTTTCAAAACCCTTTTTTAATTCTTCACGAGACGCGCTTACAAGAAAAAAGGCCAATCGGTAAATTACTTGGGGATGCTATCGTTTCTTCTATTCAAACATTACTTATGATTGGCGGATTTATTATTTTATTCTCTGTGTTAAATAAAATGATTACTGTATTCCACATTACAGCAGCTCTTTCTTTTATTATGCAACATATTTTATCATTCTTCCAACTAAGTACGGATTTTAGTATACCTATATTATCAGGTATTTTCGAAATGACACTCGGAAGCCAAATGATTAGTCAAATAAATGAAACACCGCTCTTACAACAAGCTATGGTAACAAGCTTCATTTTAGCATTTAGCGGTCTTTCTATTCAGGCACAAGTTGCTAGCATATTAGCTGAAACAGATATCCGATTTAAACCCTATTTTTTCGCACGAATTATTCAAAGTATTCTTGCCCCTATTTTTACATTTGTATTTTGGACACCATTTTATGAGAAAGTGAGTTCTTTCTCACCTATACCAAAAGATATTCCTGTATTTTTATCCAAGCATCCTTCTATACTACATGAAATTTGGACATCTTTTATACATTACGGACCAATTTTTACATTATTTTGTCTATACTTATATGTTATTTTATTATTTTTGCGCACGTATAAAGAAAAACCCCGTTCACTTTAACGGGGTTTGAAACTTTTCTTTTAAAGCACGCTCCACAATAGGAGGTACAAGATCTACTACACTTCCTCCATACCTCGCAACTTCTTTCACAATACTCGAGCTTAAAAATGAATATTGGTTGTTTGTCATAATAAAAAATGTTTCAATATTTTCATCTAATTTTCGATTCATAGAAGTAATTTGCATCTCATATTCAAAATCAGAAACTGCTCGTAAACCACGTAATATTGCATTTGCATTACGCATTTTTGCATACTCTACTAACAGCCCACTATGCGAATCTACTTTTACATTCGGGATATCCTTTGTCGCTTCTCGAATTAGTTCTAATCGCTCTTCAACTGAAAAGAATGGTTTTTTTGATGAATTGTTTAAAACGACTACGTACACCTCATCAAATACTTTTGCTCCCCTTTTAATAATATCCAGATGCCCAAGGGTAATTGGATCAAAACTTCCTGAAGAAATAGCTATACTTGTCATTCTGTCCCCTCACCTTCATACTTATAAATCGATATTGCAGTAATCCCATAATTCTCAGCTCGTACTTTCACAAGCCTGCCTATTGAATTAGGTAAAACCACATCATTACCATGCTCTGCCATAATTAATCCATCACTATGCAGCAATCCATGTTGATCCATTACACTAATTAAAGATACAATTTTTTGCTCTTTATATGGAGGATCTATTAATATAAGATCGAATGACATTTCACGTTTTATTAGCGCCTTTACTGCACGTTCCGCATCATTTCGATATACTTCAGCTTGTTCCTGTATTCTACAACTTTCTAAATTTTGATGAATTACTTTTATCGCTTTACTATCCCTATCAACAAAAATCGCTTTATCGATCCCTCTGCTCAAAGCCTCAATTCCAAGACCACCACTACCACCAAATAAATCAAGGGCAATACCACCATCAAAATAAGGACCTATCATATTAAAAATAGATTCTTTTACTTTATCTGTCGTTGGACGTGTTGTATTACCAGGAACCGCTTTAAGTGGGTGTCCTTTACATTTTCCTGAAACTACTCTCATCTGTTGTCACTACCTTTATTTCAATCTATCGAGCGATTATACAAAGCCATTCCCACTTCGGTAACCGTTAACAAATTACATTCACCTAAATATCGGAAAACTCACCATCAAATAACCGCTCATTATTTTTATGTATTCATCTCATCATTCACTAATATGAATCCAATATGTATATTAGTTCCACTTTATCTTTTTTATCCTATCACAAAATAAAAAAAAGAAAAATAAAAAGCCCAACATAAAATTTAATTTCATTATGTATATCTTCATTTAGATTGGACATAAATAATTATAACAACATCACCTTCGATGTTGTTGCCAACCGCGGAGAAGACTTACGTTTCCCCATAAGTTCTTCCTCCGGTTTCTCCTCTCCCTTTTCCTTCTTACTAGTACATGCTAGTATAAGAAGGGCCCTGCTATGCAGGGTTTTTTTTCTTTGTGTGCTTTTCATTTAAAAAGTGAAATGGTACAGTAAAAGAAAGAGGAGGAAAAAATATGATTCAACGCTTTATAGAACTCGGAGAAGGCTACTCTGATTTATATGAATTACTTGAAATTGCCAAAACAAATCAAGAACGTATAGCACATATGTTACAATTTGAAACGATAAAAAACGATAAAAAAGTGTGTTCGCTTGTTGTAATATTAAAACCAACTACTACTGGTGATTTCCAACCATTATACATATGTCGTGAAGGCATTCCTGTATTTGAAAATAAAAAAAGTAAACGTGTCATTTTATTTGAAGAAACGGCAGAGCAACTCGGAAAAAAAGTGGCTACTTTTACTATAAAGCCATCTACAACTTTCCCAGAAAAAGAACTATTTTTTAATCATTTAATTGGTATTTTACGAATGAACAATTTCATTCCTCCGATGAAATAACACTTTATTTCAATTAAAAAATCCCCCGCTAAACTTAGCAGGGGATTTTTTCTATTAGCTATAATCGTATTCTTTTGCTCGATCAGGACGGGAATTTTCAAATTCCGTTTTTAAATACGGGCGATACGACTGTTCTATCTTTTTCACAAAAGGAAGTTTGTTCAACTTATGCATCATATGCTCAATTTGTTCCATGTCACAATATACTACAGCATATTTTAATCGTTTTGATATGTAATGTATGTTACCATATTTCCTTAAAATCTTGGCATGTTTCAATGAATGTAAATAAACAATCATACTTTGTCGTTGCCCGAACATAATCTTCTCCATCTTCTCCTTTTAAAAACATATATTTTATATTCTATGAAAACCAATCAGAAATTTATAACATTACAGGACAAACTCTGTATACGTTTTCTTCCAACTTCTAAAAAACGGGGTACATCACCCCGTTTTTTTACAACCACAACCTCCGCCGGTACCACAACCTCCACCACAGCCACCAGCATCAAAGAATGGATTTCCTGTTGGCACTTTAATGGAAGAAGACACTTCCGAACCGATTGCTACACTAACTTCATCTAATAACTTCTGCAAAGCAGTTTCTGCTCTTTTAAAAGCTGCAACCTTATCATGTAAGTCCACAGAACGCTTTAATTCTCTCATTTTCATCGATACGGTAGTATAGTCAGGATGGTATTTTCCAAAACGCTGTACTTCCTCATACCGTTCTTTCATCGCTGTAAATTGCTGAATTAACGTCTGAAGTTCCATATCTTCATGTAAATCTCTATAATACTTACGATAATCTTCTGCTATATCTGAACAGATAATCGCTTTTGCAAGCTGCTCTGCCTTATCTAATATTAATACGCTTTCTAGCGTCGCTACAATCATGAGAGACACCTCCGAGTATCCATCATACCACATTTAGATTAGAACTACTAATTGAAGTGACTTACTCAAAAGAAAGATATAATGAAACTATTTTCACACTATATCCGTACACACTTATACATTAATATGTTCCGCTATATTATATTTAAGAACATCCCATTTCCCACTATTTTGTTTCACGTAACTAATACACGCATTTTTTAACGGTGTCTTAAATGTAATTTCATCTGGTTCAATGGCATGTAAAATCGCTTTTATCGCGTGTGAGTGAGCAACAATAATAATACGTTTGCCAAAATGAGTTGTTGCAACATCTTCTAAAGCAGCAAAGCAACGAGCTACAATCTCTTCATCTTGCTCCATACCTTCTACTTTACCCTCAGCAATCAACTCTCTAACAGCCGCAACTGGCTTCCCTGAAGCTTCTCCAAAATTCCGTTCAACAAATCGCTCATCTAATAAAATCGATTGTAATCCAGCCGCCTTTGCGATTTCACTAGCTGTTTCTTGCGCTCTAATTAATGGGCTACTTATAATGATATCCCACGTTTCTTCTTGTAAAGCAGCTGCACTTTGACTCGCTTGCTTCTTACCAACTTCATTAAGCGGAATATCTTCTCGCCCTTGAATAATTTCTTGAAAATTCCAATCAGTTTGTCCATGTCGTACTAAACAAATTTCCGTCATGCTGCAACTCCTTTTTAAATAATCAACCTCTATTGTAACAAAAGTTCTGCATGACGGACATATTTTTCACTTCCAATTAGGTTACATTTTGTTGCTTCATATACTGAAACATATCAATCATAATCGAAGCAACGGCCAATTGATTTTGAAACTTTTCCACTTTATCTGGTATTGTTTTTTTGAAATGTTGCATCGCCGCTAACTCAAAAGCCTCTTTTTCTTCAGGATTTCGTGTTAATTTTCTATACCAGTACGGTTGCTCTCTAATATAGCGAGATAAATCCTCATCAGCCTTTATAAACTCCATAATTTCTGCTCTCATCATCTTTCCCCCCTAATCCTTTTGAAAGAAAAACGGGTTATTTTCTGAAGTACTTTGTTCTTGTTGCGTACGGTTACCTTGAAATTGCTGAATAACTTGTTGCACGCTCCCAATAGCACTCGTCACATTGGCTAAATGGTTCTGCATTTGTTCCACGTCCAACTTTTTAAAAAAAGAAAGCATTTGCCCCATCACATCAGCAGTTTTTTCCTCTTCAGTTCGATTATCTTTTTCTTTTTTATTTTCTTTTACCGAAGAAAACGCAGGCGCTCCATCCGGTCTATAAGTTGCCCATATTGGATCTTCTTCACCAAGTAAGTACCATTCTTCATAAAATTGTTGCCAAGTTTTGTGACCATTTCTAACCTCATGAACCATTTTAGGGTGATGGTTTACAAATTCTTTAAACTGTTGAACCGATGGATGTAACGATCCTTTTGTTGTTGGCATAATCCTCACCTCTCCATGTATATCTACTATATAGTAAGAAAAAAAAGGCGCATGGTTCGCCTATTTTCAGACGATTCATGCACCTTTTTTTCTGCTATTTGCATACGGTCAGATTCCCACCTACAATTCAGTGAATACGAAGTAACTAATTAGGTGATATAACACCCCACCGCTTACAGTTTCGCTTTATTTTCGAATAAAGTTTTGTGTATAAAATTTATCGTATACACCAACACCTAATCCTGTAAATTGTTCATTTAATAAATTCTTTCTATGCCCCTCACTATTTAACCAACCTTGCACTGCCGCAATTCCATCACTATGTTGCGCCGCTATGTTCTCACCAGCAAGTTGAAATCCTACTTTCCCGCGTTGCAAACGATCTCCTAGCGTACCTAATGTAGGTGAGTCATGAGAAAAATAATTATTGTCTTTCATATCTTTACTGTGACCAACAGCAACATCTGCTGTTTCCTGATCCCATGTTAATAATGATAATTTATGACGACTTCGAATGATATTTGTTAAATCAAAAATTTGTTGCATATTCCCATTTTCTACTTGTTTTATTTTTTCTGGAGTCAATGGTTGTTCTGCTATTAATTCACCTGAATAAACGAGCTGATACGGTCTTTGGCGTAATAATGTTTCATCATCCATATAACGAACACCCACAAGCTCATGTGTAAATTGATCAAAATACAATTGCGCCCATCCATCTTCTACAGGTATTAACGGTTGTTCCATGACTTCGGTATCAGATAGTTCAAATTGATAACTATTTTTCCCTCTTTTTAACGCAATTTCATGCGAAGGCGGACTTTTTTTATATACTTCTTCATATTTTTCATTTATATAATAAGGTGGAACCTTAACTTGTTCACCAGCAGCATACGCCGTTACAACTTTACGTTCAGAAACTCCAAATTGAGCATACTGAGTTAAATCCTGATTGTATACCCACCATTCATATCCGTATGCAGACGGCTCTATTCGAGAGGGTTCTCCCCACTTCGCCAATAAATTTTCAGAGTCTTCACCAATCATATTTAAAACAGTGTCTGAGGAGTCTTCCTTAATTTGCTTTTTCTTTTTCACAATTTTATTTTCTTGCTTTGATTGAGATGGGGTTAATATATATTGTGAAACGAGTAATTTTCCGTATAAATCAACAGCTAAAATTAAAAATGTAATCATTACGATACGCAATAATTTCTTCAAACGATATACCTCCTGAACAAAACATAAAATTGAGATATACACAAATCCTTTTCTTTCTTTTTGTGTGTACCGTACTCTTTTCACTATATCATATTTTCGTGAAAAAAGTCTGGATTATCCCTTTTCTCTCAATATGAATTGCACTTTCTCATTATTCATACTATTATAAAAATAATGGTGTAACATTAAAAAAGGAGGTATTATATGCAATTTACAAATACGAAATTTAATGGAGCCGTCGTTGAATTAACTCTTTTAACTGAAATCATGGAAAACAACCACTTCGTACTTGCTGGACAGTGGGATTATGAACGGGTTACATACGATTATAAATTTGAAATATTAAAGGATATTTATTATTTACGAGTGCAAGGAGTTGCTGTTGAAGGTGACATCGGCAGTAGACACGCTGAAGTAAAACTACTCCCCCCCTTATTAGGAAAACATTATTATCCTCACGGCGTTGAATATGGTGATGATGAGACTTTCCCAACGAACGTACTTCAAAAAAGCGAACAACTCCTACAAAATGTCGAAAAAGAGTTAAAAGAATTTCAAATTATTGATTAACAAAAACAAGCGCATCATATTGATGCGCTTGTTTTATTTCCCTTCCCTAAGAATGAATCGTTTTTTTTACTGGATATCCATAAATAGATCCATCTTTTACTTTAATCTCATCTTCCCAAGGAACCTTATATTTACCTTCAGCTAAATCTTTTACAAACGTATATGGATTTTCTTTCACCCCACCAGGAGTTGCTACATAACCTCTTGAACCTAAATTATATATATTATTTTCTAATCCCCACCCTAATCTAGCCTGATCTGCTAGTTCTGGATATACTTCTGCAGTAACAATCTCCCAAGGATTTCGATATCCCTGGACTAAAGTAGTCCCATCAAAATTACATACTTGTCCCTCACCAAAGTAATAAAATACACCATCATAACCCGCTAAGTTTACCGACAATGTATACATTAAATTTTGCCATGCATTTGAACGATTAGTTAGCATCCATTGTTCACTAACTTGTGTGCTATATCCAGAAATACGAATCAAGACATTTGCCCCTTTATAGGCCGCTTCACGAGCTACTTCAGGGAACATGCCATCATGACAAATACAAACAGCTAATTTACTTCCTCCAGGTCCAACACAAACAGGTAAGCCTAAATCTCCAGCTTTCCAAGGCTCGACTGGTACCCAAGGATTTAGCTTACGATACTTCAAAATCATTTCACCTTGTGGATCAATAATAACTGCTGTATTATATGGCTCTCCACCACCAGGATTTTTTTCCATTATCGAAAAAACACCATATACTTTAGATTCTTTACATGCCTCAGCAAATAAGTCGGTTTCTGGCCCAGGCACTGTACATAAAAATTCTTCTGTGGTCCATTTTTTTGTATTGAGCCCTTGTGTGCTATATTCAGGAAATACTATTAATTCTAATCCAGGATAACCTGATTTGGTCGAATGAATTGTTTTTATGATTTGTTGAATTTGTTTATCAATGTCTGCACGTGACTCTACTACTGGTACTGGATATTGAATTAGTGCTGTCAAAAAACCACTAATCGGCTTTACCATACTTCCACTACTACCCATTTAAATTCCCCCTTAAAATAGTTCATGTTTATTAAAGATAACAATATATATTTGTAACTCTCTAAAAAACTTGCACTACATATGGAATTATTACGCATGAAAGCTAGTAGTAAATTTTATATCCACTTTTAGTACACGCCTACACTAACTTAACATAAAAAGTCAGAAAATTCAACCTTATTAAAAAGAGCTAAAACTAAAAAGAAAAAGCGCATGGAATCCCATACACTTTTTCACTTAGTCTGTAAATACGGCGGCAATTGTTGCAACTGCTCCTTATCCTTTTCACGTTCTCTACGTGCCCACCTAAAGAATACATAGCCTATAATTGTACCGTACACTATTTCCTGGACAATTTTCATTATGATACCACCAGTTTGCTGGTCTTGTACAACTGGCATCCAGTGCAAAAATTCTGGTCCCGTTATATTTAAATCTGATAAAGTGCCCGCTGGTACACATAGTTCCATCGCTTTCATCCAAGCAGCCGGATCCGTATACGTTGCAAATAACGGGGCTGTCGCAAAAATTATTAACGCACAAGCAGGCGTTAATAATATACCGTTAGCAAACATATAACCAAGTTTCTTTATATCACTTAACGTTTGATATTCTGGTAATGGATTTAACATCGGCCACCACATCATAATTGCTGTAAAAAACAATATAGCTAAACAAATAGGATGAGCTATTTGACTTTGTTTTACTGTATCAAAAACAACTGGTAAATGATAAAAAGAAAACAGGCCGTTAAATACAAACAACGCAATAAGCGGTTTAGCAAATACCTTTAATATAATTTGAACGAACTTAAAAGAAGTAATGTAACGATATAACCAAATCGGTATACCAAGCAACAGTAACGGTGGAACTGCAATATACATGACTGCCATTTCAAACATATGAGCACTAAATATAATATGGCCAATTAAATCAATAGGCCCTCCCTTTACAAAATACAAAAGAACAATACCAGTCGTAAAATAAAAAATTTGCTTCTTACTTACCTTCGCCGCATTTTCAAATCGCATTCTATATGGACCAATAATTAAGAAGTACCCAATAAGAATCGACAGCATAAATATTAAAAAGATTGGACTCCATAAAGCCTGAAAACCAAATATCCACAAGTTACTCATTTTCACACCTACCTTCGTAAGGTTATCCATAATATGAAGAGGGAGCTGTGACAACACAAGCTCCCTTATTTTTCACTTTTCAAATCCAGACGATTGTCATAAATGCTAAAATTGTAATTAACCCTATTAGCAGACCAGAGTATAGAAAGAAACTTGCTGCTTCATGTCCTTTATGACTCATATGCATAAAATAATACAATTGAAAAATTACTTGTACCACTGCTAATAGTAAAATAAATGGAACAGAGAAAGTCGGACTAAAAGTTTTTGGATACGCCACTGCTACAAATGCAACTAATGTTAAAAAAATCATTAATGCAAACGTAATAACTTGATGCTTCATTTCCTCCGCACTTTTTCTCTTCCGATAAACAAGATCAACTTTAGGATTATTCGTTTGCTTTATCGCCATTGTTTATCCCACCATTCCCATTAAATATACTACAGTGAAAATAAACACCCAAACTACGTCAATAAAGTGCCAATAAATCGATGCAACATAAAACTTTGGTGCATTGTATAAATTTAGACCTCTCTTCGCATTTCTAAAGATTAATGTTAAAATCCAACATAACCCAAACAATACGTGGAGTCCATGTGTACCAACAAGAGCATAAAACGCAGAGCCAAACGCACTACTTCTCATAGTATGCTTAAATTCATGTGTATAATGATAAAACTCATATATCTCAAACCCTAAAAACCCTAAACCTAGCAATACAGTTACTAGTAACCAAAGTTGCATTTTCTTAAAGTTAAAGTTTTTCATGTGATACATCGCATATACACTCGTTAAGCTACTCGTTAATAAAAGCATCGTCATAATGAAAACGAGTGGCATTTGGAACATCTCTTGAGATGTTGGTCCACCATTTGTAGAATTCTTTAACGCTAAATATGTGCCAAATAAGGAAGCGAACAATACTGTTTCGCCTCCAAGAAATAACCAAAAACCGACAAACTTATTTTTCCCTTCAAGGGTTGCTTTTTCAGGCTCTGCTGGAAATGTTTCATTCGTTAATTTTTCATCTACATGCATTATGCCTTGCCCCCCTTATCATCTAAATCTTCTTTATGAATATGATATCCATGATCATCGATTACTGAACGTAGGAACATTGCGCCAAATGTAATGATTAAACCAATAATTGCTACCAATAACCAGAACTTATCTTTTCCACCCTGCATATACATTGCACCAAATGCCGCTATAAACAATCCAAAAGAAATGACAAATGGTGAAAACGAAGGATTTGGCATATGAATATCACCAACTGGTTCCGCTGCTGTCATCTCTTTATTACCTTCACGTTTTTCAATCCAAAACGGATCTAATCCGCGAACAAATGGTAATTGTTTAAAGTTATATTCTGGTGTCGGTGCTGGCATTGTCCATTCTAATGTACGTGCATCCCACGGATCACGACCAGCTTTTTCTTTTGATACTGTCGTTTTAATTACATTGAATAGAAGAACAATAGTCCCAAGAGCCATAAACACCGCTCCAATAGAACTAATCATATTCCCCATTTCCAACCCTTGCCCTTCAAGATATGTGTAGTAACGGCGTGGCATACCAATCAAGCCAAGGAAATGCTGAATAAAGAACGTTAAATGGAAACCAATAAAGAATAGCCAAAACGTTATCTTTCCTAATGTTTCATTTAATACTTTATTAAACATCAGTGGCCAATAATAATGAGCTCCTGCAAGTAAACCAAATACAACACCGCCAACGATTACATAATGAAAATGTGCTACTACGAAATAGTTATCATGAAATTGATAATCAGCTGGTGCAGATGCTAGCATAACCCCTGTAACTCCACCCATTACGAATGATGGAATGAAAGCTACTGCCCACATCATTGGTGTCGTAAAACGAATACTTCCGCCCCACATTGTAAAGAGCCAGTTGAATATTTTGATACCAGTCGGAACCGCAATCGCCATTGTTGCAACTGAGAAAATAGCATTAGCAACTGGACCAAGTCCAACAGTAAACATATGATGGGCCCATACCATAAATCCTAAAAATCCAATTAATACAGTCGCAAACACCATCGATGAATAACCAAACAATCGTTTTTTCGAAAATGTCGCGAATATTTCTGAGAATATTCCGAAAGCTGGGAGTATAAGAATGTATACTTCTGGATGACCGAAAATCCAGAATAAATGCTCCCATATAATTGTATTCCCGCCCAATGCTGGATTAAAGAAACTTGTTCCAAATAAACGATCTAACATTAAAAGTCCTAATCCTACAGTTAACGGTGGAAAAGCGAATAATATAAGCGAAGATGTTACAAATGTCGTCCATGTAAACATCGGCATACGCATATACGTCATTCCTGGCGCACGCATATTAATAATGGTTACAAGGAAGTTAATACCTCCAATTAATGTACCAATACCTGAGATTTGCAAACCGAGTACATAGAAATCAACACCATGACCCTTAGAGGCTAAAGCTAAAGATGCATAAGATGTCCATCCTGCATCAGGTGCTCCACCTAAAAACCAACTTAAATTTAAAAATACTCCACCAAAGAAAAATAACCAAAATCCGAGTGAATTCAAAAACGGGAACGCTACATCACGTGCACCAATTTGAAGTGGTACAGCGGCGTTCATAAATGCAAACACGAGTGGCATAGCTGCGAGGAAAATCATTGTTGTACCGTGCATCGTCAATACTTGATTATAAGCATCCCCAACAAGAAAAGCGTTGTTAGGAATCGCTAATTGAAGGCGAATAAATAGAGCTTCTATTCCGCCTATTACAAAAAACAATCCACCTGCAATTAAATAGAGAATGGCAATCTTTTTATGGTCTACTGTCGTTAAATAATCCCATATGACAGCACCCATCCCCTGTTTTTTTGCTACAGAACTCACGTTTTCAACCTCCCCTTCGCGAATAATCCCTCTTTACTTTTCAACTTTTAACGTTTGTAAGTATGCATTTAATGCATCAATTTGATCATCCGTTAAGTTGCCATATTTGCCAGTCATTTTGTTTCCTGGCTTCATATTTTCAGGATCTTTCAGCCATTTTTTTAAGTTTTCTTCATTGTTTTCGGCAATACCGGCAACCATATCGCGATCCGCAAAGTTTGCTAAGTTTGGTGCGATACGAGCGGAAGGTGGTCTACTATCATTAGATCCAACTGCGTGACAACCAATACAGCTTTTATTAAATATTTCTTGGCCCTCTTGCGCCTTTGTTGAAGCTACTTCTTTCTTCCCATCAATCTTCTTCATATCAGCAAGCCAATTTTTGTACTCGCTTTCATCTAAAGCTTTCACTTTAAATTGCATTAAAGAATGTGATGGGCCGCAAAATTCTGTACAAAAACCATTATAAGTGCCCGATTTATCTGCCTTTAACCACATTTTGTTCACATTGTCTGTATTTGTATCCATTTTCCCAGCTAAAGATGGAACCCAAAATGAGTGTTTAATATCGGCACCCTTCAAATTTAAATACACTTTCTTACCTGTGGGGATGACTAAATCTTGCGAAGTTACTATCTTTTCTGATTTGTAAGAAAATTCCCACCAATAAAGATTCGCTGTTACATCAACAACGATAGTATCTTTATCAATATTCTTTTTCTCCATCGCACTTACATCAGCAAGTTTGAATGTATATGTAACCGTTGGAACAGCTAAGATTAGTAAAAGAATAATCGGAATAACTGTCCATATAATTTCTAGCTTGTGATTTCCTTCAACTTGCTCTGGAATATAATCTTCCTGACCTTTCTTTTGTCGGAAACGCACAATTACATACAAGAAAATAATAGTAACTACTAGTACTACTCCTACCATGATTGCACTCGCCAGTAGAAGTAAATCATATTGCATTTTTGCTACTTCTCCTTGCGGAATTAAAGTAGATTGAAAGGCTTTACCGCATCCCCCTAACAGTAAAGCCAGCAGTGAAACGAACGAAAGCAGTCGCCACTGTTTCTTCATACAAACAACCCCCACTTTCCTTGTGAATTAGATTGTACTTTATAGTTAAGTAAAGTAAATCTCAACGTAAAGAAATCCAATTATGTCGTTGTCTTAGAAGAATGTAACTACAATCATTGATACAAATAAGATTGTTAAATAATTTAGGGAATAAACAAACATTTGCACGGACCATTTTATGTCATCTTTCTTACGGAAGCCATAAAATCCTAAAGCGATCCATCCGATGTTAAGCAGTGTTGCAATTACCATAAATGTTATCCCTAGTCCACTCATATAAAATGGTAGTGGTAATAAACATACTGTCCAAATCATAATTTGGCGTTTCGTAATTTCAAATCCATGAACTACAGGAAGCATTGGAATTCCTGCATTTCGATATTCATCAACACGTTTCATCGCTAATGCAAGGAAATGTGGGATTTGCCAAATAAACATAATTAAAAATAACATCCAAGCAATTGGATGACCTAAAGATGGATCGATTGCTGCCCATCCAATTAAAGGTGGAACTGCTCCAGATATACTACCTACAACAGTATTTAGTGTATACTTTCTCTTTGTCCATAAAGTATATAGGACAACATATGTGAAAGCACCAATAAATCCCATTAAAACTGCCATTGGTGTTGTTAATAATAAGAATACAAATCCAAGAAGTAATATAACTAGTCCAAATGTAAGTGCAAATCCTGGTTTATACTTTCCAGTAACCGTTGGACGAGTCTTTGTTCTCTCCATTAACGGATCGATGTCTCTATCGATGTAGTTATTTAAACAACATACCCCCGCCATAATTAATCCAGAACCAACGATTGTAAAAAATAGCTTATCCAGATTGTCCATCACACTTAATCCATTAAAGTGTAACGCCAACCAAAATCCTGTAAATACAGTAAGTGTATTTGAGTTTACAATCCCCATTTTAACGAGTGCTGATAAATCTTGTAACCGAGTTGTTTCCGGTACACTTGTAACAGCGGACTCATCATGCAGCTCACTTGTTGCATGGTTCATCACTCTAACCCCCTCTTAAAACTTTCATCTTTCTTTTTGCGCCTATTTCAAATGAAATAATTCGCTTCTATATAGCAATATTATTACAGTAGAAACATTGTTAACCCATTCTACTACTAATCTACGCCCATACTCCAATATATTAAATCATATTTCCCGAACATTTTGTGAAGAAAACATGAACTTTTTGTGTCGAATATAAAAAACTTCATTCTGAGTTGTCCTTATCATAACATGATGTTACATTCTATAATAAACTATTTTCTCCTATTTAACACGTATTCTCCCCATTTCTTTTCAAAATAGCCTATTTTTCACCTAAATTTTTCCTTACGAATCCTGTTTTCACACCTATTTTCTCTCCCTTGTCTTCCCCCTCCATTTCTTTGCTATTTTATTATTTTTTATATATCATAGGAACTAGCGCGTTTTATTCTATACATAATGGAATGAAAATATTTCGCAATAACTTCATAGCAGAAAGATGGTGAAAGAGATTGCAACGCTTTATTAAATGGTTAGCAGTCATTACAAGCCTTGATTTATTAATAGTTTTATTAGGAGGCGCTTTAGTTACAAAAACAGGTTCTGGTCAAGGTTGTGGTAAATCATGGCCACTTTGTAACGGTGAATTTGTTCCATCTAATTTATCAATGGAAACTATTATTGAACTTAGCCACCGATTAACATCAGGATCAGCTGGAATTCTTGTCACTCTCCTTTGTATTTTGTCCTGGAAATATTATAAACATGTGCGTGAAACAAAAACGTTAGCAATTTTATCCTTCGTATTTTTAGTTGCACAAGCATTAATGGGAGCAGCAGCAGTTGTTTGGGGACAAATGCCAGCTGTACTTGCTATCCATTTCGGTATTTCCTTAATTTCATTTGCTTCTGTCATTTTATTAACGTGTCTTATCTTTGAAATTGACCAAAAATTTGATGCACGTTCACTTATTATGGACAAAAAAATGAAATTTCATATTTATGGTGTAACAATTTACAGTTATATCGTCGTCTACACAGGTGCTTTAGTACGTCACGAACGAGCTAGCTTAGCTTGTCCAGATTTTCCTTTATGTAGCAAAAACAGACCTATGCCAACTCAACTACATGAATGGGTTCAAATGGGCCATAGAGTTGCAGCGATGTTAATTTTCGCTTGGATACTATACGCGATGATTCTCGCTATTCGCCATTACAAGCAGCAACCTGTAGTATATTGGGGATGGATCATTTCATTTATCCTTGTTACACTTCAAGCTGTAGTAGGAGTTTTAGTTGTATTTACAAACGCTAGTTTAGCGATGGCATTGTTACATTCTCTATTCATTTCTTGCTTGTTTGCCGTACTATGCTATTTAGTTATGTTAGGAACAAGAAGTAAAGTGAATGCAAAAGAAGCCGGATCAACTTCTAAACAAACAAAATAATTTAAAACTAAAATCCCTTGCCAATTAGGCAAGGGATTTTTTGCAATAAAGAAAAGAGCTGTATTTACACAGCTCTTTTCTTTATTTTAGTGATCTAATTCAATAAGTAAATCACCCGTTTGAATTGCATCACCATCGTTAACATATACTTTTTTCACTTTACCATTAAACGGCGCTTGAACTGTTGTTTCCATTTTCATTGCCTCTGTAATTGCCATAGAATCGCCTTTTTTCACTTCATCGCCTTCTTTTACAACTACTTTAATTACCGTTCCTGGCATTGTTGCACTAATGTGATTTGGATTTTCACGGTTTCCTTTCACACGTTGTGCAACTGTTGCTTTCACATTCTCGTCTTTCACGACAATTTCACGTGGTTGACCATTAAATTCCAAGTAAAGGACACGATTTCCATCCGGCTGTGGTTCTCCAATTGATACAAGTTTAACCATCAATGTCTTACCTTGTTCAATTTCCACATCAATTTCTTCACCTAGTCTCATACCATAGAAGAACGTCGGTGTATCAAGTACAGATACATTTCCATAAAGCTCAGCCACTTTTTCATAGTCCATAAATACTTTTGGATATAATGCATATGCAACTACATCAAAAATTGTTACTTCGCGTCCAAGTTTATGGAATAATTCTTCTTTTAACGCGTCGAAATCTACTGGCTCTAGTAGTTCACCTGGTCTTACTGTTAACGGCTCTTTCCCTTTTAAAATAATCTTTTGCAATTCTTTCGGGAAACCACCGTACGGTTGACCTAAATCACCAGAGAACATTTCAACAACAGATCCCGGGAAGTCCAACGCATGTCCACGCTCTAAAACATCTTGTTCTGTCAGGTGGTTTTGAACCATAAATAATGCCATATCGCCAACAACTTTTGATGACGGTGTTACTTTTACAATATCTCCAAACATGTCATTCACACGACGGTACATTACTTTCACTTCATCAAAGCGATCTCCTAAACCAACCGCCTTCGCTTGTTGTTGAAGATTACTATACTGTCCACCTGGCATTTCATGCATATATACCTCTGTGTGAGGTGCATTCATACCACTTTCAAACGGTGCATAGTATTTGCGTACATCTTCCCAATAATGAGATAGCTTTTCTAAAGAATCGATATTAACATCTGGTTGTCTTTCATTTCCACCTAGTGCATAGAATAATGTGTTCGCACTCGGTTGTGACGTTTGACCAGCCATAGAACTCACCGCTACATCGACAATATCAACACCTGCTTCAATTGCCTTCGTATACGTTAATATACCATTTCCACTCGTATCGTGCGTATGCAGGTGAATCGGAATTGATACCGTCTCTTTTAATGCTGAAACTAAATCATATGCTGCGTTTGGTTTTAGTAAGCCAGCCATATCTTTAATACCTAAAATGTGAGCTCCCGATGCTTCCAACTCTTTTGCTAAGTTTTTATAATAATTCAAATCATATTTACTACGTAATGGATCATGAATATCTCCTGTGTAGCACATTGTTGCTTCTGCAATTTTACCAGTATCTCGTACAGCATCAATTGCAACTCTCATGCCTTCTACCCAGTTTAAACTATCAAAAATACGGAATACATCAATGCCAGCTTGAGCAGAACATTCTACAAATTTTTGGATTAAATTATCTGGATAGTTTTTGTATCCAACTGCGTTTGAAGAACGAAGTAACATTTGGAATAACACGTTCGGCATTTTTTCACGAAGATCTAGTAATCGTTCCCATGGATCTTCTTTTAAGAAACGATACGCAACATCAAACGTTGCACCGCCCCACATTTCCGCTGAGAATAGGTTCGGTAACATTCTCGCTGTTGGCTCTGCAATTTGATGTAAATCTTTTGTACGAATACGAGTTGCAAGTAATGACTGATGTGCATCACGGAATGTTGTATCCGTCAAAAGTACACGTTTTTGATCCTGTACCCACTTTACTAATCCGTCCGCTCCACGCTCATCCAAAATTTGTTTCGTGCCATTTTGGATTGGCTCTGAGTGTAATACATTCGGTATACGAGCATCTGGAAAAATTGGTTTCTCTTTTTTCCCTACTCCTGGGAAGCCATTTACTGTTACTGAACCAATATAATTTAACATTTTCGTTCCGCGGTCTTTACGTTTCGGGAACAAGAATAGTTCAGGTGACACATCAATAAACGAAGTATCATATTCTCCTGATAAAAAGTTTTTATGTTTTACTACATTCTCTAGGAATGGAATATTTGTTTTAATACCACGAATACGGAATTCTTTTAAGTTACGTTCCATTTTTGCAGCTGCTTGCTCAAAAGTAAGTGCCCAAGTTGTAACTTTTACAAGTAAAGAATCGTAGTACGGTGTAATAACTGCACCTTGGAAGCTATTTCCTGTATCAAGACGCACACCAAAACCACCGCCTGATCGATACGCCATAATTTTTCCTGTATCCGGCATAAAATTATTTAGCGGATCTTCAGTTGTTACACGAGATTGAATTGCAAATCCATGCACAACTACTTCCTCTTGCTTCGGCACACCTACCATTTTGCTATGTAATGAATGTCCATCAGCTATTAAAATTTGTGATTGAACGATATCTACTCCTGTAATCATTTCTGTAATCGTATGTTCTACTTGAACACGTGGATTTACTTCAATGAAGTAAAACTCATCATCTTTTACAAGGAATTCTACTGTTCCTGCATTTAAATAGTTTACATTTTTCGTTAACTTCACAGCAGCATCACAAATACGCTGACGCAAATCATCTGAAAGTGATACACTCGGTGCTATTTCTACAACTTTTTGATGACGACGTTGTACAGAACAGTCACGCTCGTATAAATGAACAACATTGCCTTCTTCATCTGCTAAAATTTGTACTTCTATATGTTTAGGTTTTTCAACGAATTTTTCGACGTAAACTTCATCATTACCAAAGGCTGCTTTCGCTTCTGATTTCGCTCGATTATATGATTCTCCTAATTCCTCACTAGTACGCACAATACGCATACCACGACCGCCACCACCAAGGGACGCTTTAATAATAATCGGGTAATCATACTTTTCAGCAAATTTTTCGACTTCTTCTAATGAATCTACTGGACCATCACTACCAGGTATAACTGGAATTTGTGCTAGCTGCGCTTGTGTTCTTGCTTTCACTTTATCTCCAAACATATCTAAATGCTTACTTTTCGGACCGATAAAGATAATTCCTTCTTCTTCGCAACGTTTCGCGAATTGAATATTTTCTGACAAGAAACCATATCCAGGGTGGATTGCATCTACATGATTACTTTTTGCAATCTCAATAATGCCTTCAATATCTAGATAAGCATCAATTGGTTTTTTTCCTTCCCCAACTAAATAGGACTCATCGGCTTTATAGCGATGATAAGAACCACTATCCTCTTTAGAATAGATTGCAACTGTTTTTAATCCTAGTTCCGAACAAGCTCGAAACACACGAATTGCAATCTCTCCACGGTTAGCTACCAATACTTTTTGAATACGTTGCAGCTTTGTCATGATTTTCCCCCTCTACTTTCCTACCACTCTAGAGATAAAATATATACACACCTTAAAAAGCGTGAAGTTCTTCACTTTCCACATTATATTATACTTAGAAAGCTTCACTTTATTTTTATCCATCATACCTTATTTTTTAACAAATGATAAGTTTTCTGTGCAATTTGTTTCACAAAAATAGTATAGCATACCTCTTCCTTTTCTAACAACTTAATTGTATATCACATTAAACTTAATGTGATATATTTTTTAACTGAAATATATATTAATACATCACATTTAAAACTACTTAAAAATAAAAAACACATTATGCTCTAAAGCACAATGTGTTTTTTATTTTACAACTACAAGATGTGGTCCATTTTGTTCTTTTTCTTTCATTAATCCATTCTGTTGTTTCTCTTGTCGTTTCACGTGACTAGCAATATTGAGTAGTATCCCCATCGCAAGTAGATTAGCTAATAAAGAACTACCACCGTAACTGACAAACGGTAATGGTACTCCGGTAAGTGGTATTACCCCAGACATACCACCAACATTAATAAACGTTTGAACTCCAAACAAGCTTGCAATTCCGATAGCTATTAAACTTCCAAATGGATCTGTACACTTTTGTGCAACTCTAAATGACCGAATAATAATTAGTAATAAACAGATTAAAATGATAGCTACACCTATAAAACCAAGTTCTTCAGATATAATTGCCATTATAAAATCCGTTTGCGGTTCTGGTAAATAACCATATTTTTGTACACTATTCCCTAATCCTCTACCATTAAGCCCTCCAGAAGCGATTCCAATAAATGAATTCACTAATTGAAATCCATCCTTTTGAGGATCATTAAACGGATCAAGGAAAACAGAAAAACGTGCCTTTTGATATGGATTTAATGCATAATTACCAAGCAGATATAGTGCTGGAATCCATACTATAGAAGTTAAAGCAATTCGTTTAATCCATAAGTTAACCTGTACTCCCGAACAAAGAAACATAATTCCTACTGTTCCTGCAATTAACAAATCAGTACCTAAATCATTTTGCTTTAATATTAAAAACATGATTATACCAACACCAATAAGTACTGGACCTGACCCTTTGGAAACAGGTGTATTCGTTTCTTGTCTTTTGGCAAAGAAATGAGCTAAGACGAGAATAACTGTTATCTTAACAAATTCTGCAGGCTGTATCCCAAATATCCACCCGTTTGCACCGTTTACTTTCTTAGTGAAAAAAGCAGCTGCAGCTAATAAGGCAACACTAGCACCGTAACTCCCCAACAAAAAAATTCGTTTTCTCCAAACTTTATATGGGATAGTAGCAATAATTATTAATACTATTGTCCCAACAACTAAAGTAATTAATTGTCTTTTAAAAAAGAAATTTGCTGGTTTATCAAATCTCGAAATCGCAACAATGGAACTAGAACTATATACCATTATAACTCCCAGCACACATAAGATAACAAGAGGAAGTACCAATGAATAATCCGTTGATTTCCATACTTTTTTCATTTCATTTCCTCTTTCTGTTTCAATTTAATTATTGTTGTATTCCATATGTACATTGATTCTTCCTGCTTTATTATACAAATAAAAAGCTCAAACTAATTTAGTTTGAGCCCCCTTATTTGAACCCGTTATTGTTGTTTGTTTGTAAACGCTTCATGAAGTGCAGATAACTCACGTTCGAGCTCACCTAACATTGCTTTCCCTTGTTCTTCTGCAATAAGACCAAGGCGAACTGCAAAATCGACCTCGCGGGATAGTCCAAACATTTGTGTGTCTAACACTTCTTCATATAATGGACATTGCGGCATTGTAAGATGGTCCATTTGCACCTTAATAAGTCTTAAAATCTTCTCTGCATCCGCTTGTAGAAGGGCTAGTGCCTTTTCCTGATGATTTGCTACTGTCTCAGACGCCAAATTGATTCCCTCCGTTTCCGTCCTACTCTCCTCTATCCTATCTATTAATATTAGCGATAGTTTTCATAAATTGCAATAGAAACATTTTTTGTGACAACAGTGTCTAATACTATTATACTGAAAAGTGGGAGTATAACACAAATGGGGGAAGAACAATGAGCGAAATTTTATTTATTAACGGAAAAGTACGTTTTCCAATCACTATTGATCCAACTGTTTGGATCTTTGATGATCGAAAAGTAGATTTGACAACTTACTTTGATGAAACTAGAGAAAACACGTCTGAACTAGAAACTTATTTAAAAAACACTTCAGAACATTGGGATCGCGAAATCCGTGATGGTGCCGCTTTTCCTCCAATACAACAAAGTGTGAAGAAATATAAAAAAGAACAGCTGATTACTGGAACATTTGGTATACCATTTCATCCATTCCTTGCTAACGCTGAAATTTTAGAGGGCGCTACGCAAGTTGAAATTGAAACGGTAGATCATACAATGACACTTCCATTAGAAACTGTCAAAAATGCTATACTAGGCTTTTCAAAAGAAGGAAAACCATTAAAAGAAGACGGACCTGTTCATCTCTATTTCAATGATGGATCTAATCGACAAAATCCAATCCGGAACATCCGTAAATTTACAATTATTTAAAGAAAAGGAGTGAGCTTAAGCTCACTCCTTTTTACAATAAATCTGCTGCTAGTTGAGCTAAATTAGATCGCTCCCCTTTAACAAACTTCACATGACCACTAATGCGCTGTTCTTTAAACTTCTCTACAACATACGTTAAGCCATTATTATATTCATCTAAGTATGGGTGATCAATTTGCTGAGGATCTCCCATCAATACAATCTTACTCTTTTCCCCTACCCTAGTTAGTATCGTTTTCACTTCATGCTTTGTTAAATTTTGTGCTTCGTCAATGATAATGAACTGATCTGGAATACTTCTCCCGCGTATATAAGTAAGGGCTTCTACTTCAATTGAACCCATTCCAGCTAAAATAGCATCTAACTCTCCTGGCTTTTTCGTATTAAATAAATACTCTAGGTTATCAAAAATTGGCTGCATCCATGGTCTTAACTTTTCTTCTTTTTCTCCTGGTAAATAACCGATATCTTTTCCGACTGGGACAATTGGTCTTGCAACGAGTAATTTTTTATATAACCCTAAGTCTTCTGTTTGCATAAGTCCCGAAGCTAATGCAAGTAACGTTTTTCCTGTGCCGGCTTTCCCTGTTAACGTTACAAGCGGAATATCTTCACGAAGCAACAATTCTAATCCCATGATTTGCTGCACGTTTCGTGGTCGTATCCCCCACACTTGTTCATTGTGAAAAATAAGTTTCTTTACCTTCTTACCTAAGTGATCCACGATGCCAAGCGCAGAACTAGAGCCCCCCAATGCATCTTTCATTACTACAAATTGATTTGGATAAAAAGGATGATTCGCAATTTCAGATAGAGGCAATTCACCTTTCTCATAAAAATAATCCAATTGTTCTTTTGATATATATCCTTCTAAAAAGCCAGAATATATATTTTCTACTTCAATTACGCGATCACTTAAATAATCTTCAGCCTTCAAACCAATTGCATCAGCTTTTACCCTTACGAGTACATCTTTACTTACTAAAATAACAGACTTCCCGTCCTCTTTTTCCTGTTCTTCTAAAGATAGATTTTTTGCTACAGCTAAAATTCGATTATCATTTGTTTTTTCTACAAAAATATCTTGTAGTTGCACAAATGAACGATGGTTCAATTCAATACGAAATGTTCCGCCGTTTTCTAGCGGGATACTTTCATGCAGCTTTCCTATTTCACGAAATTTATCTATTAACTTAGATACATAACGAGCGTTTCGTCCTACTTCATCCATATAACGTTTTTTCGAATCAACCTCTTCTAATACAACTGCTGGAATCACTACTTCATTGGTTTCAAATGAAAAAATAGATAAAGGATCCTGCAAAAGTACATTCGTATCTAACACATAAATTTTATCCAACCTGTTACCCCCTGACTCCACTTTTAAATTTGTAGAACAAGGGTTTCATCCATAAAATATGGACGAACCATTGTTATAATTATATGTACCGTGTAAACGAGGTAGAATCGAAAATCATAGTCATTAAACCTTTTATTTATTCTTTATTCATTTCTATTCAATATATTACCTTTTATTATAATTATTAACGTTAAATCACAATAACCGATTACAAAAGTGAATAAACGAATTTCTTATTTAGCATCTTTATAATTCTCTTATCCCTACTAGCACTTCGTTATCCAGCTTTTTCGCTGCCCGAAGATCATATGTTTTTTCATATGTTGGTTCAATTGCAAGTTTCGCTCCATAAAACATAACATCACGCACTTCTTGCACATTTACTTCTATTACAGTTAATTTTAAAGAAATGCCTTCCATTCTATCTGTCAAAATTTCACCTGCACCACTTATGGAAAATACGGATTCATTCGCCATTATAGTCAATACCACACCTGTATTATGCCGTATATTTTCCACAATACGTGAACGTTGATCTACTGCAAATCGAATACTAGTTTTACTCACTGCATACACCCAAGAAATAGCACTTACGTTAGGAACTTGTTTTTCGAAATCTGTCGTTGCTATCATAACAATACACTCTTTACGCAACGTTTGTACTAAACCCTCTGTTAAGGTAGGCTCTACTACATTCGCCATATTTTCACCTCCAAACATACTTGGTATATCCTTATCATAACTTATTTTTTGAATTGCGAAAATATTATTTTTTCCCACTATTATTCAAAAACATTATACTTCCATGATATACTTATACTGATAGAATTCGTATTGAGGTGACGAAATGAGAGTCAAATGTATGATTTGTGATAAAAAAGATATGTTAGATGATGAAAATCCTATGGCAAAAAAACTGCGTAATCGCCCTATTCATACATATATGTGCATGGAATGTTCGGAACGAATTGCAGAGCGTACAATGGAACGTCATGCAAGTGGTAATTTCCGATTATATCGTGATAAAAAAATCGAAGACGATTGGTAAAATGTAAATAAGTCCTTACTCATATAGATAAGGACTTATTTATATTTTTCTGGTTCACGATTCATCTGATCCAAAAAACAATCAATGGCTTCTAGCGGAAACCTTGCAGATTTCCTTTCCCCATTCATTTCGTATGTAATTAAATACATCTCCTCGTTCTTTTCGACTTCCACATTTTTTAATTTATGTTCTTCATATATCATATTTTGAAATAACAAATACGTTTCTTTTGCAGCACTATCATCTGGACGTGCTTCAGCAACTGTTTTAATTGTTAACCAATTATATAGTGCATCTTGTACTGAACGCATAAAAACTCCCCCCTTCCTCATCCTGCTTTTTGTTGTTTCGCTTGACGCAAACGTAATCTATAAATCCCAAGTACAATCGCTGCTACAACAAGTCCTTCTCCAACGGGTAAAAATACAGCAAAAAAGGTTAATACTGTACATCCAATTGCTAATGATATGTATATCACAATATTTTTAAGTACAGACAACTTTCTAGCAAACCCTAAATTATAGACGAGAGCACTTAATATAATAATCGTCCCATAAAGTAACCACATTCCTAACTCTGGATTTTCATCTACCTTACACAATTTTGCAAAAAAAGACATCCTTTCTAACACACTCTTCCCCCCTAGCAGTAAAATACAATTTTCTTTATACACTTAATACAAGAGTAACTCGCAAAAAAAATACTGTCCACAAAAAAGAGTAAATATTCTAAAAAATAAACAAAATAAAAAACAACGACCTTTTATAAAGGTCGTTGTTTTTTTGTTTTTACGCTTCAACAGATTTCTTTTTCTTAGCAGCTCTTTCGCGCTCACTCTTATCAAGAATCTTTTTACGCAGACGAATTGATTCTGGAGTTACTTCACAGAACTCATCATCGTTTAAGTACTCTAATGATTCTTCTAAAGTCATTAGGCGTGGTTTCTTCATTGTTGAAGTTTGATCTTTCGTCGCAGAACGAATGTTAGTTTGTTGTTTCATTTTCACAACGTTAACTGTTAAGTCGTTCTCACGAGTGTGTTCTCCAACAATCATACCAGCATATACTTCTGTACCTGGTTCAACGAAGATTACACCACGGTCTTCAACTTGCATAATACCGTATTGTGATGCTTTTCCTGTTTCAAGTGAAACTAGAACACCTTGGCGACGTCCACCAACTTGTCCAGCGTGTACTGGTTGGTAGCAATCGAATGTATGGTTTAAAATACCGTAACCACGAGTTAATGTTAAGAATTCTGTTGTGTAACCAATTAAACCACGTGCTGGAACCATGAAAGTAAGGCGCACTTGACCGTTTCCGTTATTCACCATATCTAACATTTCACCTTTACGTGCACCCATAGATTCCATAATAGAACCAGTGTATTCTTCAGGTACATCGATTTGTACGCGCTCTACAGGTTCACATCTTACGCCATCAACTTCTTTAATGATTACCTCTGGCTTAGATACTTGTAATTCATAACCTTCACGACGCATGTTTTCGATTAAGATAGATAAATGTAGTTCCCCACGTCCAGATACGATCCACGCATCAGGAGACTCTGTATTATCTACACGTAAACTTACATCTGTTTCTAATTGTGAACGAAGACGCTCTTCAATTTTACGAGATGTAATGTATTTACCTTCACGACCTGCAAATGGGCTGTTATTTACAAGGAACGTCATTTGTAGTGTTGGCTCATCAATACGTAGTAATGGTAACGCATCTTCATGCTCAACCGGACATACCGTTTCACCAACGTTAATGTCTTCCATACCAGAAACGGCTACTAAATCCCCAGCTTTTGCTTCTTCGATTTCTTGACGTTTTAATCCAATGTAACCGAATAATTTCGTTACGCGGAATTGTTTTACACTTCCGTCAACTTTCATTAAAGCAACTTGTTGTCCAACCTTCATTGTACCGCGGAATACGCGTCCAACTCCAATACGTCCAACATAGTCGTTGTAATCAAGAAGTGCTACTTGGAATTGAAGTGGCTCTTCACTGTTATCAATCGGTGCTGGAATATGTTCGATAATTGTATCGAATAATGATTTCATATTCTCTTCTTGATTTGCTGGGTTTGAATCTAAGCTTGCTGTTCCGTTCATTGCTGATGCAAATACAACTGGGAACTCTAATTGATCTTCGTTTGCACCAAGCTCAATGAATAAGTCGATTACTTCATCAACTACTTCATCAGGACGAGCGAAGTCACGGTCAATTTTGTTTACAACTACGATTGGAGTTAAGTTTTGCTCAAGAGCTTTCTTTAAAACAAATCGTGTTTGTGGCATACAACCTTCATATGCATCAACAACAAGTAAAACACCATCAACCATTTTCATGATACGTTCTACTTCTCCACCGAAGTCAGCGTGACCTGGTGTATCTAAAATGTTAATTCTTTTATCTTCATAGTGAATCGCTGTATTTTTCGCTAAAATTGTAATACCGCGTTCTCTTTCTAGATCATTTGAATCCATTGCGCGTTCTTCAACGTGTTCGTTCGCACGGAAAGTCCCCGCTTGACGTAATAACTGGTCAACAAGTGTTGTTTTACCATGGTCAACGTGGGCAATAATTGCTATATTACGTAAATCTTGTCGTTTTTTCAACATGTCCAACTCCTAATGTCTTTTTAATCCTTCTCTATTATAAGAGCGAAGGGGATACAATAGCAATTAAAATAAAAGCAAGAATGAAAATATAGTTGTATTCTTACTTTTGTGAAAGTAAAATGAGATTGGAGGGTGAAGAAATGGAACACATTCAATATCGCTTTTTATTAACCGCAATTATCGGTGTTATTTTCTTAATCGGTATCGGCATTATGATTGCTGAAAATAGTCCAATCGGTATTATTATTTGCATTATCGGCACATTTGTTGCAGTTGGGTACGGTTTTGTAACAAAAAGAAAAATGCGCAAATCACAATAACGCTAAAAAGTAAGAAGCTTATACACAGCCTCTTACTTTTTTTGTTGCTCTAATATAAACGATAACACTTCTTCATACACTCCTGGTTTTGCAACTAACACACTGCTCTTCTCTATGATAGAAAGTGGCGCTCCAGAGAATGTCGTCACCTTACCTCCAACTTCTTCTACAATTATCTGTCCTCCGCCAAAATCCCATGGTGATAATCTCGGCGTTACATATGCATCTATTCTTCCTGTTGCAACGTATATCATCTCTAGTGCTGCACAGCCATATGATCTCGTGCCCCTTGCTTTCTTAACAAGTGCCATCATACTTTCCATATTAAGCAATGGATTATCTGTAAGCCATATCGCATTTAAAGCTACAATACCTTGCTCTACAGTTCCTTTTTCCAATGGAGGAATTGATATATCATTACAAAAAGCTCCGGATCCCTTGACTGCATGATATAGTTCATCGTGCACTGGATCATAAATAAGTCCAATCTTTCCGATACCGTTCTCATAAATACCAATTGAAATCGCAAAATTTCTTTTTTGATGAACAAAGTTCATCGTACCGTCAATTGGATCAATTAACCAAACAACCCCGCCAGAAGACTTTATCTCGTCTCCATAACCCTCTTCTCCTAAAATATTATGATTCGGGAATGTTTCTTTAATTTTCCCAATTAAAAACCGTTCTATCTCTCGGTCCATATTTGTAACTAAGTCAGCTGCATTTGATTTTGTTTCTATAATAAGTGCTTTTTTCATTGATGCCATCAAATGCTCTCCTGCATCCCGAATCCACCGTTTGGCATGTGCATCGATGTCTTTCCATACTTCTTGCATGTTTAAACACTCCGATCTATACTGTTCACAGAAAAAACGAACCCTTTATAAGGTTCGCACCAACTAATTTTTTATACATATACTATTATTACGCTTCTAAACGAATCATTTCAAGTCTTAACACTTCTAACTTTTGTACACACTCTTCTTTTTTCTGTTTATCATCTTCCATCATCGCATCATATAAAGTTGCTAATTCATAATCTAGCTCCAAACGTAGCACCGGTATTCTCTTTTCGGCATCTGTTCTCTTTAACGCATTAATCACCTGTCTCATATTATTTGCCTCCTCCCAATATTCGTCTGCCCTCGGACTAGAATTAATTCAATTTTCTGATTTTTTGTTTTATACTATACTATGTTGGATAAATCATCTATGCAACAAAATTATATTTTTTATTTTAATTTTTTTGTGCTGTTTTTTTTATGAATAGTACAAGCTATGCTAAAATAAAAGCAAAATAGGAGTTGGAGGAACAATCATGACAATACAAACATTCAAGTCAACTGATTTTGATGTCTTTACAGTTGATGGTCTCGAAGAACGAATGAGTGCAATTAAAACGAACATTCATCCTAAGCTAGAAGCTTTAGGGGAACAATTTGCAGAATACTTATCCAAACACACTGATGAGAACTTTTTTTATCATGTTGCAAAACACGCACGACGGAAAGTCAATCCACCAAACGATACTTGGGTTGCTTTTTCAACAAATAAACGAGGATATAAAATGCTACCGCATTTCCAAATCGGCTTATGGGGTACTCATGCCTTCATATACTTTGGTTTAATCTATGAGTGTCCACAAAAAGTTGAGACGGCTCATGCCTTCTTAGAACATTTAAATGATTTAAAAACAAATATTCCAAATGACTTCGTTTGGTCCATTGACCATACTAAACCAAGTGTGAAATTACATAAAACACTTGAAACCGAAGACTTACAAAAGATGATTGAACGACTAGCTACTGTAAAAAAAGCAGAATTATTAGTTGGTATTCATATATCACCAGAGGAGTTTTCAGCAATGACCAACGAACAATTCCTTGCTAAGATTGAATCTACGATGCAACCACTCCTTCCTTTATATGCACTTTGTAATCGATAGTAGAAAACGGACAATTTATATTGTCCGTTTTTAGTTGTTATCACATTATATCACTTCAGTTTTTATTTTTCAAAATATTTTTATATTTTTACAACCTTTTGTTCTTCAACTTCCTTTGCCCTTTGAATAGCACGATATATAGAGTATCCACTTACTTCTTGAAACTCTTTATCAATTTTCTTTTCTTCTGCTTTCGATGGAACAATCTCTTTAAAACGACGATATAAACCCATTAATTCTTCTCTTATAATTCCTTTTTCATAAGCTTTCTCAATCGCTTCATAAAACTTCACAATTGTAACCATTTCCTCATTTGACCAATCATAATCTAACGGATATTGATATTCCATTTCGCACCTCATTTATCATTTCTTCTTGTTTCATTATGCTATCTTAAAGAGAATATTTTATTATTCATTATAGCCACTCTGCATTATACACTATTTATTCATTTTAATGGAATTGTCTTCCTCTATTCATTAGTTGAGGCTAACTATTAAACATACTCACCTTAAAAACATTTTTTTCTATACATCTATAATTATTGGTGATATAATGCTTTTGTTTTATAGAAAATAAAGTGAAGCTACCATCTCAAAAACGATTTTTTGAATGGCAGAAAAACAAGCCTCATTCTAAAAAAAGACTTACCTTTTTTAGAGCAGGATTATATAAAACAAATTATACTAAATATTATGAAGAAGAAGGGGTGTATAGATTGTCCCAATACGAAACACCATTGTTTACCGCTTTAGTTGAGCACAGTAAGCGAAATCCAATTCAATTCCATATTCCTGGTCATAAAAAAGGACAGGGCATGGATCCTACATTTCGCGAATTTATTGGGCATAATGCATTAGCAATTGACTTAATTAATATTGCGCCACTCGATGATTTACATCATCCAAAAGGTATGATTAAAGAAGCACAGGATTTAGCAGCCGCTGCATTCGGTGCAGATCATACTTTCTTTTCTATTCAAGGTACAAGTGGCGCTATTATGACAATGGTGATGAGCGTTTGCGGTCCTGGTGACAAAATCCTAGTACCACGAAACGTGCATAAATCAGTAATGTCAGCTATTATTTTCTCAGGTGCAAAACCGATTTTCATGCATCCTGAAATCGATCCGAAGCTCGGTATTTCTCATGGAATCACAATTCAATCTGTCAAAAAAGCACTTGAAGAGCACTCAGATGCAAAGGGCTTACTTGTTATTAATCCAACGTACTTTGGGTTTGCTGCAGACTTAGAACAGATTGTACAATTAGCACATTCTTATGACATCCCTGTACTAGTCGACGAGGCTCATGGTGTTCATATTCATTTTCACGATGAATTGCCGATGTCAGCGATGCAAGCTGGTGCAGACATGGCAGCAACAAGTGTTCACAAATTAGGAGGCTCTTTAACTCAAAGTTCTATTCTTAATGTGAAAGAAGGCTTGGTGAATGTAAAACATGTCCAATCTATTATTAGCATGCTTACAACTACATCAACTTCTTACATCTTGTTAGCATCACTTGATGTTGCGAGAAAACGTCTTGCTACAGAAGGAACAGCACTCATAGAACAAACAATACAATTAGCTGAACATGTTCGTGATGCTATAAATTCTATTGAGCATCTTTACTGTCCTGGAAAAGAAATGTTAGGTACAGATGCTACCTTTAACTATGATCCTACAAAGATAATTGTATCTGTAAAAGATTTAGGTATTACCGGCCACCAAGCTGAAGTATGGCTTAGAGAGAAATATAACATTGAAGTAGAACTCTCAGATCTATACAACATACTATGTCTTATCACTTTGGGAGATACAGAAAGTGATACAAATACACTTATTACAGCATTACAAGATTTAGCAGCAACATTTAGAAATAGGGCAGATAAAGGTGTTCAAGTACAAGTAGAGATTCCAGAAATTCCAGTGCTAGCACTTTCTCCTCGAGATGCTTTTTATTCGGAAACAGAAGTCATTCCATTTGAAAATGCAGCGGGTCGTATTATAGCTGATTTTGTTATGGTTTATCCGCCAGGGATTCCAATCTTTACTCCGGGGGAAATTATTACACAAGAAAACTTAGAGTATATTCGTAAAAACTTAGAAGCAGGTTTACCTGTACAAGGTCCTGAAGATATGACATTACAAACATTACGTGTTATTAAAGAGTACAAGCCTATCAGTTGATAGGCTTTTTTTTCACCTTTTTTCCTATTCTTCATACGATACTAAAGAATGTAACGTATAGGTGGGGATACTATTATGATTGTAATAGGCCGTTCTATTGTACATCCTTATATTACAAATGAATATGAGCCATTTGTAGCAGAGAAACAACAAATTTTATCAATAATGGCAGGAAATCAAGAAGTTTATTCCTTCCGAACAGCTGATGAACTCAGCTTTGATCTCAATTTACGAGTTAATATTATTATCTCTGCACTAGAACTTTTTCAAAGTGGATTTCAATTTCGCACATTTCAACAATCTTTTTGCAACCCCCAGTATTGGAAAAGAACATCCCTTGGAGGATTCGAGCTTCTTCCAAACATACCACCTTCTATTGCCATACAAGATATTTTCAAAAACGGAAAACTATATGGAACTGAATGCGCAACCGCTATGATCATTATTTTTTATAAAGCTTTATTATCATTGTATGAGGAAGAAACTTTCAATCGTCTATTTGCAAACCTTTTACTTTATACATGGGACTACGATCAAGATCTAAGGCTCATAACAAAAAACGGTGGCGACCTTGTTCCAGGTGACCTCGTTTACTTTAAAAACCCACAAGTGAATCCAGCTACGATTGAGTGGCAAGGAGAAAACACAATCTATTTAGGAAATTTCTTTTTTTACGGACATGGCGTAGGTGTAAAAACAAAAGAAGAAATTATTTATTCATTAAATGAACGACGAGTCCCTTACGCTTTTATTTCAGCTTTCTTGACCGATACTATTACCCGTATCGATAGCCGTATAATGAGCCAATACGCTTCTTCTAGTACACCACAGACATCCATAAGCTTTATTCCAATTAGAGATGATGCAATCGTTGCAACAGTTGGCCATACAACTACAATTTATTAAAAAAGCGCCTACACATGTAGGCGCTTTTTCTTATTATTAAGCTTTTGTATGTTCTTTATGGTCACATTCGCAATGAGATCCACATTTCCCGTATAGTACTGTTGATTTTTCATCTTCAAAATGTCCAATTGTTCCTTCACATACTTGGCATACGATTGTTCCCATTTTCATTTCCCCCTGAGTTTTAATAGTAATCTATTTATTTATCATTAAGCTTTCGCATTATCTTTTCTAACACAGTCACAATTTGTTCCACATTTTCCGTAAAGTACTGTCGTTTTCTCATCTTCAAAATGTCCGATTGTTCCTTCACATACTTGGCATACGATTGTTCCCATTTTTCATTTCCCCCTAAGTTTATGGTCCTAAAAACTTTTAGCTGTCCATTTCCTATCAATTATTGGGCTTTTGTATGCTCTGTGTGATCACATCCGCAAGATCCACATTTCCCGTAAAGTACCGTTACTTTCTCATCTTCGAAGTGTGCAATTGTACCTTCACAATCTTGACATACGATTGTTCCCATTTTTCATTTCCCCCTAAGTTTATAATCCCAAAAACTTTTTTGTAACCGCTTAACTTTCTGTCTTTATTTTAATATGTTATACTTTTTACGTCAATAGGTTTTTAGTATAACACATTAAATATTTTAAATTTTAATTAGTATGCGATATTCAAATAAAAAACAGCCATATTTATAAGTACGACTGTTTCACATTAATTATTCTTCATATTCCGCATGTAAAGAAGTTGACGGAACTAGAAATTTGAAAAACTCAGCTAACTCCTTCGCTTCCTCTTCTGATCCTAATTTAAAAATCTCCTGTATATATTGAACATTCTCTACATCATCTCGTCCGAGTAAAGTAGACCTTCCTGTTTGCATACAAACAATGAGCGGTTTTCCAAAAAACATATTTGTATAAATAACACCAAAATCATAACGTGTATCATGTGTCATAAACCCTAAAAATCGTACCTTCACACTTTCATGCTCATCATACAATTTTTCAAACATTGGTTTCCACCTTTCTACATCACGTTTCATTACTAGTATATTAAACAAAACATGTAATACTCCTTTTAATTGTCAAAAAATTCAGTAGGATGTAGAATGATAGTATTCTACTAAGTTAGGGGGAACTTATATGCAACATGCCTTTATTACGCTTGTACCTAAATCCAATCAACAATCTGTTTCAATAGATGATATAAAACAACTTTTTCATTATTATAAAACAGTTACTTCTAAAACTGGGGCCCAAATTAATTACCCGTATACAAATACCGCTTTTCCTTATGAAATTTTAGATACATCTACAACAACATTAAAACTTCAATCCAATCACGACCGGTATGACTCAATTTATATTGGTGTTGGTATAGAAAATAAACAATCTTTCATCCAAGTTTCTTTACCACCTAATGCAACATATGGTGACAAAGGGAAAGCGAATGAATTTTGCCGTTTTTTAGCGAAGAAATTAGAAGGAGAGTTACAATTATTTAATGGAAGAACAATGTATTTTTATAAACGTTAATTTAAAAAATAGATAATATGATTAAAAATAGTATACAATTCGAACATGTAAGAAATAAAGCTTGCTTTCTTACGTGTAATACAAAATATGCTATTACATAGGCTAAATACAGGAATACGAAAAAAAGAATAACTTTATAATGAAACTTATCACCATTCGATAATGTTAATACAGTGGAAAAGCCACTCCATAGTAGTAAATGATAAAATATAACATGTAATATTTTCATGGAACCTTCTCCTTTGACATGCTCTATTTTATTAATATATGGGGTTAAGTTTGAATCAATTACATATTATAGGATGATATATATTACCTTTGAAGTAAGTTACGCCTAAATCATTTGTTAAAGTATTATATATTCATTCGACAAGTACGTTTAAAGACCTTGCAAGTCATTTGATGAAAATAAAAATAGCCCCTCTCTTACAATAAGAGAGGGGCTATTTACATTACTTAAATTATTTTACAATGTGAATTGGCATTCCAAGAGCAACTTCAGCTGCTTCCATTGTGATTTCACCTAATGTTGGGTGAGCATGGATTGTTTGAGCGATATCTTCAGCTGTCATTCCAGCTTCGATAGCTAAACCAATCTCAGAGATAATATCAGAAGCACCTGCACCTGCAACTTGAGCACCTACAAGAAGACCATCTTCTTTACGTGTTACAAGTTGTAGGAAACCGTCAGTGCTGTTTAATGATAATGCACGACCGTTAGCAGCGAATGGGAACTTAGATACAGTTACAGTCATTCCAGCTTCTTCAGCTTGTTTTTTAGTGTAACCAACAGATGCTAATTCTGGATCAGTGAAGCATACTGCAGGAATTCCGATGTAATCGATAGCTGATGCATGGCCACTAATTGCTTCTACAGCTACTTTACCTTCGTAAGAAGCTTTGTGAGCTAATGGTGGTCCAGGAACGATATCACCGATTGCATAGATGTTCGGTACATTTGTACGACATTGCTCATCGATTTCGATGATGCCGCGGTCAGTCATTTTAACTCCAACTTGCTCAAGACCGATTTCTTGAGTGTTTGGACGACGACCTACAGTTACTAATACGTAATCTGCTTCTACAGTTTGGATTTCACCTTTAACTTCAAAGCTAACTTTTACGCCAGTTTCTGTTTCTTCAACGCCTTTAGCCATAGCTTTTGTATGGATATTTACGTTACCTTTTTTCTGTAGAGCACGTTTAACAACAGAGCTCATAGCTTTTTCGAAACCAGCTAAGATTTCGTCGCCAGCTTCTACTACAGTAACTTCTGTACCGAAGTTAGCATATGCAGTACCTAATTCCATACCGATGTAACCGCCGCCGATTACAACAAGTTTTTTAGGAATTTCAGGTAAGCTTAAAGCACCTGTAGAGTTGATAACACGTTTAGAGTATTTGAATCCTGGAATTTCGATTGGTGTAGAACCAGTTGCAAGAACAGCATTTTTAAACGTATAAGTTTGAGCTGCATCTTCAGTCATAACGCGTAATGTGTTAGCATCTACGAAGTAAGCTTCACCGCGAATGATTTCAACTTTGTTACCTTTAAGAAGGCCTTCAACACCGCCAGTTAATTTCTTAACTACGCCGTTTTTCCATTCTTGAACTTTTGTAAAGTCAACTTTTACGTTCTCTGCAGTGATACCCATGTCATCAGAATGCATTGCATTCTCATAACGATGACCTGCATTGATTAACGCTTTTGAAGGAATACATCCAACGTTTAAGCATACGCCACCAAGGTTAGCTTTTTCAATAATTGCTACCTTTTGACCTAATTGTGCTGCACGAATTGCCGCAACGTATCCACCAGGACCTGCACCAACAACGACTGTATCTAATTCAATTGGGAAATCTCCTACTACCATTGTTATTACGCCTCCATTACTAATAATTGTGGGTCATTCAATAGACGTTTAATTTGGTTTAACGCTTTTTGAGCTGTTGCGCCGTCAATTAAACGATGGTCAAAGCTTAGAGATAATGCTAATACTGGAGCTGCAACGATCTCGCCATTTTTCACAACTGGTTTTTCAGCGATACGGCCGATACCAAGGATTGCTACTTCTGGGTGATTGATAACTGGAGTGAACCATTGTCCACCTGCAGAACCAATGTTTGTAATTGTGCAAGAAGCACCTTTCATTTCAGTTGGAGCTAGACGACCTTCACGTGCTTTACCAGCAAGATCGTTGATCTCGTTAGAAATAGTGAAGATAGACTTACGATCTGTATCTTTAACAACTGGTACTAATAGACCTTTGTCTGTATCAGCTGCGATACCGATGTTGAAGTAATGTTTATGAACTACTTCTTGAGATGCATCGTCTAAAGAAGTGTTTAACATTGGGTATTCACGTAATGCAGATGTTAAAGCTTTAACAACGTACGGAAGGTAAGTTAATTTAATACCTTTGTCAGCTGCTACTGCTTTGAACTTCTTACGGTGAGCAACAAGCTCAGTTACATCAACTTCATCCATTAATGTTACGTGAGGAGCTGTATGCTTAGAGTTAACCATTGCTTTCGCAATCGCTTTACGGATACCACTCATTTTCTCACGAGTTTCTGGATATTCTCCAGCTGGAATTGGTTGTGCTTTTGGTGCTTCTTCTTTCGCTGCTGCTGGAGTAGCTTCTACTGCTGCTGGAGCCTCAGTTGCTGCTACAGTTTGTCCACCATTTGCAAATGCATCGATGTCAGCTTTTACGATACGGCCATTCTTACCAGTACCAGCTACTTTATGAATGTCTACACCTTTTTCACGAGCGTATTTACGAACAGATGGCATAGCGATTACGCGCTCATTTACTACTTCTGCAGTTGCTGCTGGAGTAGCTTCCGCTGCTGGAGCTTCTACTGCTGCTTCTTCAGCTTTTGGAGCTTCATCATGATCGTCACCTTTAAATTTAAGGTTTTCGTATCCAGGAGCATCAAATTTAATTAATGTATCTCCTACGATTGCAACTGTTCCTTCTTCTACAAGTACTTCAAGTACTTTACCTTTAACAGGAGAAGGGATTTCTACTACTGCTTTATCATTTTGTACTTCAAGAAGTACATCGTCTTCATTTACTTCATCGCCTGGTTTAATAAACCATTTTACGATTTCACCTTCGTGGATACCTTCACCGATATCTGGTAGTTTAAATTCAAATGCCACGGAATTCAGCCCCCTGATTCATTTCATTATTATGGAATATGTACAAAAGAAACCAGCATGTGCTGATTTCTTTTGCACATGAAAAACTAAAAATTAGAAGTTCATTACTTTGTTTACAGCTTCAACAATATCCTTGTGGTTTGGTAACCATACGCTCTCTGCTTGAGAGAATGGGAATACTGTATCAGCAGCTGCAACACGTACAACTGGAGCTTCTAAGTTTAAGATTGCACGGTCGTTAATTTCCGCTACAACGTTAGCTGCAATACCAGCTTGTTTTTGAGCTTCTTGAACTACAACTACGCGACCTGTTTTTTCAACAGAAGCGATGATTGTTTCGATATCTAATGGTTGAACTGTACGTAAGTCAACAACCTCTAAAGAGATACCTTCTTTTTCAAGTTCTTCAGCAGCTTTTAATGCAGCGTGAACCATAGCACCGTAAGCGATAACAGATACATCTGTACCTTCACGTTTGATATCAGCTTTGCCTAAATCAATTGTGTATTCGCCTTCTGGTACATCTTGGCGGAATGAACGATACAATTTCATATGCTCTAAGTAGATAACTGGATCGTTGTCACGAATCGCAGAGATTAAAAGACCTTTAGCATCGTATGGAGTAGATGGAATAACAACTTTTAGACCAGGTTGTTGAGCCACTAATCCTTCTAAGCTATCAGCATGTAGTTCAGGAGTATGAACACCACCACCGAATGGAGAACGAACTGTTACTGGAGCAGTCCAACGTCCACCAGAACGGTAACGCATACGAGCCAATTGACCAGAAATTGAATCCATTACTTCAAAAACGAAACCGAAGAATTGGATTTCTGGAACTGGACGGAATCCTTCAAGTGCAAGACCAACTGCAAGTCCACCAATACCAGACTCTGCAAGTGGAGTATCCATTACACGATCTTCACCAAATTCAGCTTGTAAACCTTCAGTAGCACGGAATACACCGCCGTTTACACCAACGTCTTCACCAAATACAAGTACGTTAGGATCATTTTTCATTTCAACGCGTAAAGCATCAGTGATTGCTTGAATCATTGTCATTTGAGCCATGGCTTACTTCGACTCCTTTTCTTTGTAGATTTCATATTGTTCAGCTAAGTTGTAAGGCATTTTTTCGTACATGATTTCCATTAAATCAGTTACTTTTTGTTTTGGAGCTTGGTCAGCCTTAGCAATTGCTTGTTTGATATCTTCTTTTGCTTCTTCGATTACTGTCTCTTCAACTTCTTGAGACCATAGGCCTTTAGCTTCTAAGAACTTACGGAAGCGTACGATTGGGTCTTTTTGTTCCCATTCGTTTTCGATATCTTTTGTACGGTAACGAGTTGGGTCATCACCAGCCATTGTATGTGGACCGTAACGGAATGTTAAAGTCTCGATTAAAGTAGGACCTTCGCCATTTACTGCGCGCTCACGAGCGAAAGCAGTTGCTGCGTATACAGCTAATGGATCCATACCGTCTACTTGAATTCCGTAAATACCTGCTGCTACTGCTTTTTGTGCTACAGTTTTAGCTGCAGATTGCTTTTCTACTGGAGTAGAGATTGCATAACGGTTGTTTTGAACAACGAAGATTGCTGGAGCTTTGAATGCACCTGCAAAGTTCATACCTTCGTAGAAGTCACCTTGTGAAGCACCACCGTCACCAGTGTAAGTAATTGCAACAGATTTTTTACCACGTAGTTTCATACCTAACGCAACACCAGCAGTTTGGATGATTTGCGCACCGATAATGATTTGTGGAGCTAATGCATTTACATTCTCAGGCATTTGGTTACCCATGAAGTGTCCACGAGAGAATAAGAATGCTTGATATAATGGAAGTCCGTGCCATACTAATTGTGGTACATCACGGTATCCTGGTAAGATGAAGTCTTCTGCTTCAAGTGCGAAATGACTCGCTAATTGAGAAGCTTCTTGTCCAGCTGTAGGTGCGTAGAAACCTAAACGTCCTTGACGGTTTAAAGAAATAGAACGTTGATCTAATACGCGAGTATACACCATACGACGCATTAATTCTTTTAATTGATCATCAGATAATTCAGGCATAGCTGCTTCATTCACAACTTCACCGTTTTCATTTAAAATTTGTAATGTTTCAAATTGAGCTGCGATAGCTTTCATTTGCTCATCAACATTAAATAGGGTCTTTTTTGTTTTAGTACCCATTCCGTTCACCTCTTCCTCTCTTGAACCATATTCTGAAACGCTTTCACTGGCTATTTTCCAGTTTAAAAAGCGCAACGATGTAAACCAACATGTTTATCTGTCGGTTGAGAATAATTTTGTGTACCTAACAATCTGTACTAATGTTTTTTCAGAAACATATTAATACAATCTTGATCACGTTTTTTAGTTTACAACTATTCTAATTACGATGTCAATTACTTTGAATACGTTTTTTTATAAATAATATGCAGGTTTCTACTACACAAACGTGTTTTTATTTTTTACATCTGTATTAGTAAGCATTGACCTACTGTTATATTATTCCCTTTTTCACTTATTTTTTCTCTTAGAATAATATGTAAACGATTTAATTCTCTTTAGTTTTTCTCTCTTCGTAACAAAAATATACAAACTATCCTTCCTTTTTTAGGTAAATACCTATACATTTCTACCCTCTCTTCCATACATTATAGTAACCGCAGTATTAGCGGGAAATGATAAAGGAGGTCATCTCATGTACGGATACTCATATTGCTATCCAACTTGTTCATATCCTTCCTACGGTTATGGCGGTTCTTGTGGCGGGTCTGGACGCGGCTTCGCCTTAATCGTTGTGTTGTTTATTCTTTTAATTATCGTTGGTGCTGCTTGCATTCGCTAATGTAAAACGAAACAACTATGGAAAGAAAAAGACGGCTTTGCCGTCTTTTTCTGTTTATCACATACATAAACACTCTATAATAGAACGATTTCCAAAATACCTTCCCTTTCTTGCCGATGACTTTTTCCATCTCCTTTGGTAGACTAAAGAGGAAAGGAGAGATTACATATGCTTACAATGAAAGATGTTATTCGCGAAGGAGATCCTATTTTGCGCAACGTTGCAGAAGATGTTTCATTACCGGCAAGCGAAAAAGATACAACTACCCTAAAAGAAATGATTGAATTTGTAATAAATAGCCAAGATCCTGAAATGGCTGAAAAATATAGTTTACGCCCTGGAATCGGATTAGCGGCTCCGCAAATCGGTGTTTCAAAAAAAATGATTGCAGTTCATGTAACCGATGCGGACGGTACATTATATAGCCATGCATTATTCAATCCAAAAATCATTAGCCATTCTGTTGAACGTACATATTTACAGGGCGGTGAAGGCTGTCTATCTGTAGACCGCGAAGTACCTGGTTATGTTCCTCGTTATACAAGAATTACAGTAAAAGCAACTTCTATTAACGGGGAAGAAGTAAAATTACGTTTAAAAGGTTTACCAGCAATCGTATTCCAGCACGAGATTGACCATTTAAATGGCGTTATGTTCTATGACCATATTAATAAAGAAAATCCATTTGCCGCTCCTGATGATTCCAAACCTCTAGAGCGATAATAATAAAGTGAAACTTTAATCAGTGGGGGTTTTGTTCATCCCCCACTGATTATTAGCCCTCACCAATCGGGCAGCAGGCCCCCACCTAACTTCTTTGCTTTTGCTGAATTTTGAGGTGGGGGTCTTACTACCCGGCAAATAGCGTGATAAAAAGGCGGAAGTTAATCTTCCGCCTTTTTATTATGAAATGGGTTCCATATTCACTTACAGCAATCCAGCCCACTTTAGTCCATGATATATACCGTCTTCACTAACGTCCTTTGTCACATGATTTGCAAGTTTTTTCAAGTCTTCATGGCCATTTCCCATCACAATACCTGTGCCAACGGCTTCGATCATTTCTAAATCATTTAAGCCATCTCCAAATGCATATACTTGATCACGATTAAAACCTAACTTTTCAATATATTTCTCAATTCCTTTTGCCTTAGAACCACCATTCGGAATGATATCCATTGAATATGCATGCCAACGAATAAAATGAAAATCTGGATAATGATTAATAAACTTTTCCTCTTCATTTACTTCACAAAAAAGTAGTGTTTGATAAATATTACGTTCCTCATAAAAATTAGGCTCATATGCTGGATGCTCAAAGTTTAAGCTTCCAAAGCCTTCTTTCACATAATCATGATATTCCACTGATGCTCTCATATCTTGATGGTCAAGATATACAAGTGGATATCCTTCTTGTTTTGCAAACTGAGTAAACTTATGTAAAGCATCTGGATGTAACGGATTATTAAATATTACCTCATCTTCAAAGACAACATATTGTCCATTAAAACTAACATAATTATGTATATCAAGTTCCTTGCGAATATCTTCGAACATAAATGGCGCGCGCCCTGTCGCAATTGCTACATGTACACCTTTTTCTTGTAACTGTTTTACTGCATCTCGTGTAGATTGCGGAATTTTTTTATCATGATCTAATAATGTTCCATCAATATCAAAAAAAACAATTTTATCATTCATTTGTCAAAATCCTTTCTGGCACTCTATATTCCTATTTTGAATATCACTTTTCAAATTCTAAAAAAAAGTATAACATATTAAACATCTGTGAAGAAAGCGTTCCCTTTCTGACCTTATTTACAAACTTTGCATATATATATTAGTAAAACATGTGGATACTTGTTCGGATGAATTTTCTTTTCCATTCTTCCTCATACTATACCTATAACTAACGGCTACTAATCGTTACTATAGAATAACTTTCACTGTATGGGAGAGGACAAGACTCACCATTCACTTTTGTCCTATCTCTTATATCAGAGATAGAATTTTCACTATTAATATGCATGTTTAAAATAAGGAAAGGAAGGAGTAATCATGCTGAAGAAGCTGAAGAAAAAGCTCAAGCGTTATTTAAACGGTCTAGTCCGTAAAAAGACAATCGCTTAAATTGTGCCCATTTCGGGCTTTTTCTTCATTCTCATTCGAAAAAACATGAAAATCGGGACTGTTTGCTTTATAATAAGTAACAGATAATGCAAAACATAGACAAGGAGAGGTTTTCCAAATGATTTTTAAAGTATTTTATCAAGAAAAATTAACTGAGGTTCCAGTACGTGAAAATACAAAAGTTTTATATTTAGAGGCTACGTCTGAAAAAGATGTTCGTACAAAATTAAATAAGTTCGCATATAATATCGAGTTTGTTCAGTCTGTTACTGGCGCTCATCTTGAATATGAAAAAGAAAACGCTGATTTAACATTAGCGGAAATCGTATAGCGATATGAAATTTCTAAAAAACGACCAAGTTGCTGTATTTGCTCTCGGTGGGCTTGGTGAAATCGGTAAAAATACATACGCTGTTCAATTTCAAGATGAAATTATTATAATTGATGCTGGAATTAAATTTCCAGAGGACGAACTCCTCGGAATCGATTATGTAATACCAGACTACACTTATTTTGTGCGAAACGAAGATAAAATTAAAGGGTTATTCATTACACATGGTCACGAAGATCATATCGGCGGAATTCCTTATCTATTACGTCAAGTGAACATTCCGATTTACGGCGGAAAATTAGCAATTGCACTCATCAAAAATAAATTAGAAGAACACGGCTTACTTCGTAAAGCAAAACTTTACGAAATTCAAGAAGATGACGTTATTAAATTCAAAAAAACGTCTGTATCCTTCTTCCGTACAACTCACAGTATTCCAGATTCGTACGGCGTTGTTGTGAAAACACCTCAAGGTCAAGTTGTTCATACAGGTGATTTCAAATTTGATTTCACACCAGTTGGTGAACCAGCTGATTTAACAAAAATGGCTGAAATCGGTAAAGATGGCGTGCTATGTCTATTATCTGATAGTACGAACAGTGAAGTTCCAAACTTTACTATGTCTGAGCGTCGCGTTGGTGATAGCATTCAAGACATTTTCCGTAAAGTAGACGGACGGATTATATTCGCAACCTTTGCATCAAATATTCACCGCTTACAACAAGTTATTGAAGCTGCTGTTGAAAACAACCGTAAAGTAGCTGTGTTTGGTCGAAGTATGGAAGCAGCGATTGAAATCGGACAAAACCTTGGTTATATTCGTTGCCCGAAAGATACATTCATAGATGCATCTCAACTAAACCGCTTACCAGCTAATAAAGTTGTTATTTTATGTACAGGTAGTCAAGGTGAACCGATGGCAGCACTTTCACGTATTGCAAACGGTACACACCGCCAAATTCAAATTATTCCTGGAGATACAGTTGTTTTCTCTTCTTCACCAATTCCAGGAAATACAATTAGCGTAAGTCGTACAATTAACATGTTGTACCGCGCTGGCGCTGATGTAATTCACGGGAAACTTTCAAATATCCATACAAGTGGACACGGTGGGCAAGAAGAACAAAAGTTAATGTTACGTCTAATTAAACCGAAGTACTTCATGCCAATTCATGGTGAATATCGTATGCAGCGTATGCACATGAACATAGCAAATGATTGTGGTATCCCTGAAGAAAATTGCTTCATTATGGATAATGGCGATGTTCTTGCTTTACGTTCGGATGAAGCTAGCGTAGCTGGAAAAATCCCATCTGGTTCGGTCTACATTGATGGAAACGGTATTGGAGATATCGGCAATATCGTATTACGAGATCGTCGTATCCTTTCTGAAGAAGGACTTGTAATTGTAGTTGTAAGCATTGATATGAAAGAATTTAAAGTTGCAGCAGGACCTGATATCATCTCACGCGGTTTCGTTTACATGCGTGAAAGCAGTGATTTAATCAATGATGCACAAACATTAATTACAACTCATTTAGAAAAAGTAATGGAGCGTAAAACAACACAATGGTCTGAAATTAAAAATGAAATTACAGACACATTAGCTCCATTCCTATATGAGAAAACGAAACGCCGTCCAATGATTTTACCAATCATTATGGAAATATAAGAAAAAGGACAATGCTATGAAGGCATTGTCCTTTTCTCTTATCTTAAAAAGTGTTTAAATCGATCCACTTCATCGTCATGACCAATGACAATTAATATATCTCCTGCTTGAATATTCTCCGTAGCCCGAGGGGATACGATAACTTCTTTACCTCGTTTAATTGCTACAATATTCAATCCAAACTTCGCACGAATATCTAATTCAATTAAAGAGTGCCCATCAATTTTTTTATTCGCAATAATCTCTACAATACTATGCTCATCTGAAAGCTCAAGGTAATCTAACACATTGCTTGATGCAATATTATTAGCAATCCTTTTTCCCATATCACGTTCTGGATGCACAATATGATCTGCACCTATTTTACTTAACACTTTTTCATGATAATCATTTTGAGCTTTTACAGTAATATTTTTTACACCCAACTCTTTCAAAATCAAAGTCGTTAAAATACTTGAATTTAAATTATCTCCAATAGCAACGACTACGTGATCAAAATTTCGAATACCAAGGCTTTTTAATACCATCTCATCTGTTGAATCTGCAATTACAGCATGCGAAGCTATATTTGCAAATTCATTAATTTTATCCTCATCTGAATCGATTGCCATTACTTCCATACCTAATTGAGCTAGTTCTCGGCAAATACTTCCACCAAAGCGACCAAGTCCAATGACAGCAAACTCTTTTTCTTTCTCACCCACAGGAATTCCTCCAATAACTTCAAGTACTATTTATTTTCAGTGTAACACACTTTATATGCGTCACAAAAACTGTAATTAGCTCTTATTTTTGTTTTTGTATATAAAAATATTGTTGCAAGTAAAAAGCGATACCAACAAGTAACATAGCAAATACAAATATATTTCCAAACGAACTAAATGTTTCAAAAACGAATAATAATGTTTCTTGACCAAAAAAGGCAAATAGCAGCTGTATGAATGCAAATAACAACGCCCATATGTAATGATGTTGATGAAATAAATAATGCGTTGCACCTAAAAAAGCAATAAACGAAAAGATAAAGATCCACCAATTTTCTAAAAATAGTTGCCAATTAGAAAATTGATATCCATTTACTAATATCGCAATAAGCGCGATAACTGCCATCGTCGGCACACTCCAAAATAATGCCCGTCCTCTAAAGAAACGAGTGCCTTTAACATCTCCTTTTTCATGTGCAATATATGTTAGTACTACTGTGCTTATATACAAAACAGAAAGAATTGTTAAAACGATAATGAGCCAAAAATGTAATTGATAATATTCATGTTCTATATTTGTCACAATTGCAGCTAACATACACGGAATTAACATTCCCGTCCAACCATCTACTTTTCTTTCATTCCAAAAGACCGTATTACCAATCCTTATTCCTAACAGCATAAAAATAATGATACCCAATACAAATAACGTAGTTTTATTCCCTACTAAACTCGTTGAGAAAGCAATTAATCCAATAAATAAAAAGAGCACAAACCCATTCATAATTTCTAGTACAGGTGATAAATATCTCTTCACCCATTTGTATGTTTCGTCATATTCATTATTATCTACTAGACGATAGGCATAAAAACTTATCCCAAAATAAACCGCCGCAATAATAACATACGCATATAAGACGAAACATAAAATCGCACTGCTAATTTGCACGTAATTCCCCACCCTTTTTTCTATGTTTCACATTGATTTTACACACTTTTCATACTAAAAGTAAACATATATAAGTTAGTCAAATAATTAATAATGAGCAGTGGCTAAAAACCCCCTGCTCATTATTAAAACAGTCCAATTAACTTTATTCTTTCATTTGTATGTAAACGCCTAAAACCAATCTATACGAGCGTTACTTACACCTCAGAACAAAATTTTTTTTGGAAACTTCAAGAAAGCGGAAGTTTTATTTTCTATTCCCTTTCCACTTTACATATTGGCTTAAAAATGTAATTGCCTTTTCAATCACTTCTTCGTCTGGCTTTAATTTCGCATGATGTAAACCATATTCTGAATTTACTCCAAGCCAAAACATAAATCCAGGGATTTCTCGAAGCATATAACCAAAATCTTCACCTGTCATTGCCTCAGTACATGTAATAACATTCATATCTGTTTGTTTATGTACAAATTGCATAAACTCTCTCGTTAACTCTTCATGGTTATATACTTGATGATACATTGCTCCGTAATCTATAATCGCCTCACACTGGAAAGAAGCTTCGATACCTGCAACAATTGCCTCAATTCTGCTTTTCACACGCTTCATTGATTCTACTGATAATGTTCGAATCGTTCCTTCTAAACGAGATTTTTCTGCAATAATATTTTGAACCGTACCACCTGTAATTTTTCCGATTGTAATTACTGCACTATCAAGAGGATTTACATTGCGACTAATAACGGATTGAAGCTGTGTAACAAGATGACTCGCTGCAACAATCATATCATTTGCAGTATGCGGATAGGCAGCATGGCCACCTTTCCCTTTTAAATCGATATATAATTCTGAAGTATTGGCAAATAACAGTCCTTCTTTCGTTGCAATTGTCCCTACAGCGTATTCTGGTGCAATATGAAGACCAAGAATTATATTTGGTTTCCATTCTTTTAACTCTTCACTTTCTAACATAGGAAGAGCACCGCCTGGTCCTTCTTCTGCTGGCTGGAATAGAAATACAAGGTCATCATCTATTCTTTCGCTCACAGCTTTCGTTAGAAGGCCTAAACCGATTGTTGTATGTACATCATGGCCACATGCATGCATCATTCCTTCATGAATAGAAGCAAACTCATATCCAGTTTCCTCTGTAATTGGTAAACCGTCTATATCTGCACGATAACCTATTATTTTTTCTGGATTTTTTCCATTTACTTTAACGATTACACCCGTTTTCCATGTCTTCACTTCCACAAATTCATGAGAAAGCGTTCCTATATAATCTAAAATATACTGTTGTGTTTTCCATTCCTTAAATCCGATTTCTGGAATTCTATGTAGATCTCTACGAATTTGGACAAATTTGCTTACTGTCATTTTTGCACCTCTATCTATAAAAAGCGTAAGAGCCCATTTACGCTCTTACGCTTTTTTTTCTTTTTATTTCTCTGGGTTTAATTGACGAAGCTCTTGTTTAATTTCTGTTTTTGCTTTTGTCTTCTCATCAATTTCTTTAATTACACGTGCTGGAGTACCTGCAACAACTGTGTATGGAGGCACATCTTCTGTTACAACAGCTCCCGCTGCTACAACTGCACCTTTACCTACTGTAACACCCTCTAAAACAACTACGTTTGCACCGATTACTACATCATCTTCAACGATAACTGGTTTTGCAGAAGGTGGCTCAATAACACCTGCAAGTACAGCACCTGCACCTACGTGACAGTTTTTACCGACTGTTGCACGTCCACCAAGTACTGCGTTCATGTCGATCATAGAACCTTCACCAATTACAGCACCAATGTTAATTGTTGCATTCATCATAATTACAGCGTTGTCACCAATTTCAACATGGTCACGAATAATAGCACCGGGCTCGATGCGAGCTTTAATACCTTTTAAATCAAGCATTGGGATTGCAGAATTACGACGATCGTTTTCTACAACGTAGTCAACGATGTGCTTATTATTCTCATCAAGAATTGTCTTAATTTCAGACCATTCTCCGAATAATACACCTGATTTTTTATTCACAAATGCTTGTACTGTTTCAGGGAATGTTACTTCTTTTAAATCCCCTTTTATGTATACCTTTACAGGAGTTTTCTTTTCACTTTTTTGAATAAACGAAATAATTTCGTTAGCGTCCATCATTTTCATTCTTGTTGCCTCCTAAATCCATTTATAATGTTACTCTACCAAACGAAAGAGCGAGTAGCAAGATAATAATCTTATTTTTCCCTTTGAATTTCTTCTATAATTTCTAAAAATGCTTGTACTTGCTTCAACTGCCTTGCTGAGTCACTTGTTAACAACCATGTTTCTCTCGTCAATTGAACAGGTGTTTTATACATATTTTCCTGTACTTCCTTTAAAACAGTAGAAGGTAAAAGGGCATAACCTATACCATTTAAAACAAGTTGTTTGCATGTTTCAATTTGGTCAACTACAATCGTTCGCTTAGGCGGATTAGAAAATAAACCATACCACCAATTTTGTATTTGTCCATAATAAGTCGAGTCACTTTTAAATTGAATGAACGGCCTATTTGTTTCTTTTAGCATCGAAATATCTTTTATTTCTTTATCAACTAAATACAGTTCATCTTCAAATAATTTTTGCTTTTGACCTTTATATTCTTGTGTTCCCCTCAGTATAGCAACATGAACGTCTCCTTCATAAAACTGCTTTTGCACTTCACTACTCCATCCAGTAAACAGCGATATCTTTACAGAAGGATATTTATGCACAAACTTTTTCAAAACAGGAGGAAGCCAATATTGACCAATAACTGATGCAACAGCTATTTTTAACGTTCCATGAGTTTCCGTTCTAAAAACAGCTAGCTCACTTTTTATATCCTCTTCCTTTTGCAACATTTCTTTGGCATAATTTGCAACTTTTTCCCCTTCAGGTGTAATTGTCAATCCTTTTTGTGAGCGAATAAAAAACTTCATTCCCCATTGTTTCTCCATAGATTGTAATCGTTGACTCAGCGCAGGTTGGGAAACAAATAAACGTTCCGCCGCTTTTCTCATATTTGATTCCTGAGCTAACACAACCATCATTTGAAAATCATCAATTTGCAACTTTCTCCCTCTTTCCTTAGCTTCCATACACCTTATTTCAACAAGCTTTCATTCAGAAAATACAATTTTCCAGCGCAAACTTTCCTTATGTTTTATGTCTTTTTAAATATAATACATACACAAGTGATATGCACGAAAAAAAGTGACTTCTTCGTTTCTATGAAGTCACTTTTCTCACGTTATCGATTATGTTGCCTTACTTTCTTATTCAACAATTTTAAAATAGCACGACGTGTTAAAATCCCCTCAAAATAGCCTTCTTCATTAACAGCACAAATAAAAGGATGATCAATTGTCATTTCTAAAGCTTTTGCAAATGAATCTTCTAATTTAAGAAAAGGTATATCTTCCTTCATCACCTGCTCTACTTTCATATCATCAAGTCTTTCAAACTCAATACGCTCTAATCCTAACATACCATCTAATATCATGGCAGTACTAATCAAACCATGTAATTTATACATTGGATCTAAGACAGGTATCGCCGAATATCCAGATTTCACAAGAACGAGTAAAGCATGTTCTAAACCATTTCCAATTTGGACATGAGCTACTTTTTCCGATGAAATCATTAAATCCTTCACAAGAATTTGTTGAAATTCGTCTTTCGGAATACTAATCATATTACATCCCCCATTTTCCCTTTTTCCTGCTTATGTTCATAACTCTATTCACATTTTATGACAGCGTTTTCATATTATTATTTTGTCCTAAATTTATTTCAATAAAAATACAATCACACAGCTATTTTAGCATACAGCACAAAAAAAAGACTACCATTCCGGTAGCGCTTAATACCCTTTATTTTTTAATCTGTAAAATAACCTTGTGATTTTTTTATATTGCATCACATCCGTCTGTTTCAAACCATTCTCAATATCTGTAAGTTCCACAGCTAAAATTTCACTTGCATAATTTTGCTGAAATAAAATATCTAGTAGTAAACTTTCTTCTTCCTTCGTTAAAACAACTTCCCTTTGCATATACCCCTCTCCTTACAATCGCATCGTTACTCTTATTATATAAAAAATTTAACCTATTTAATAGATGTAATATTCAGTTTTTACCAAAAGATATGTAGCAATTGTAAACATACAAAAAGTCATTTCGTATATCGATTTGCATAGCTAAACGCCGCATAAGCATCCGGCTTAATTTTTGCAGTTAATCCCATCGCTCGAATTTTTTCTGTCATATCTAAAATAAATTCCTTTGTTAAACCATCATTCCCAATGTCTAAATGAATTTCCATTATGAATCCAGCCCCATCTTGAGCATAAGGATGCAATAACTCCCATATTGTTTGTATATGAGTAGGTGTAAATAGACATGCGATTTCTTGACTAAACTGCGTTTCTAAATATATTTTCTCACGTAAGGTTGCTGGCTTATCTTTTACTGATCTATGGTGTAAACAACCCCAGGCACCTTTTCCAACACGATGAATATGGATTGCTGTAATAAACCTCGTATCCTTTTGATGTGCTTGCGAGTCTGTCCCAATGGATAATCGATATAAATTTCGTGGATCCTTTTCAATGAAACTACAAATACGGCTAAAGACCATATCAAAATTTAAATGTCTCTCTGAAACATTGTAAAATTTATGTGCACCGTCCACAGAGTCACGTCCTTTCAATTAGACAGACTTTTCGTATTCTCATTGTATGGGACAAAAACTAAAATTATAACTTCCTATCCTTTATTCGTTTCAATATTTCGAATTACAAAGTGACAAACTTGGCACGTATAAATTACATTTTGATTAGATTGAGCCGTTAATACATGAGTAATCTCAGCAGAGCTTTGACAATTAGGACAAATCACAACTGGTAAATGTTCCATACGATAACCTCCTAGTTATATTTCTCCCACTATTTGCAGAACCCAGCAATTGTGAGAAGTTTAGCTTCACATATTCATCCGGTTGGCGGGACTACTTATCCACGTGGATAGGCAAACTTACACAGATTAAATTTTCATTTTAATACCATTGTAGGAAAAATAAAAAAATTCTATACATTACGCTGGAAAGTAATAGAACTAAAAAAGGTACTGCCATATGGCAGTACCTTTTTTATATGTATCAAGAAATGATATCGTAAATCTCAATTGCAACCATGTCGATATTATCGAATTGGTACACTTGAGGTTTTTCACCTTGTTGATACACTTCTAACTCATACATTTCACTTTTATCGAAAAATTTCACGCTACATTTGCGCTCACCGTTCACTTCAAAATAGCGTTGTGCTACTTCACCGCTTTCAGCTTGTTCTTGTAGACTAACAAGTCGAGTTAAAATTCCTTGGAGTAGAGACATGAAATCTCTCCTTTCTCTGATCTTCCTACCAATAGGTTTTACAGCTATACTCATTCTATCCGTCATAACAGAAAAAATGTTCCACACTCTAGGATAAAGGTTATTGGCTAGAAACTCAACTAAAAATTTGTCGAAATGCGAAGGAAAAAACAGAAAGAACATATTTCCCCTTCTTTATTGCGGTTTTTATACTGGAAGAATATAATAAAAAACAGAAAAAAGGAGGAATTACAATGAAAAAAATTGAGGTTTATACACAACCTGATTGTCCGCCATGTGTTATTGTTAAAGAATTTTTGAAGCATAATAACGTTGCATATGAAGAATTTGACGTAAAAAAAGACGCTGCTGCTCGCAATCGTCTTTTAAACGACTATGATTCTTATTCAACTCCAACAGTCGTAATTGATGGCGAAGTAGTTGCAGGTTTTCAAATTGAAAAGTTACAAAAACTACTCAATATAGAATAGGAATAGGTAAATACCTATTCCTATTCTTATCCCGCTATTTGTAGGTAGTAAAACCCAAAAAATTTAGCTAAAGCAAAGGAGTTAGATGGGCTAGTAATCCCTCCCACTGATTAAAAGTTTCACTTTATAATTGTTGCAACCTTTTTATTTCAGTTAAGAGTTCCTGACTTTCATGATATCCTGCTAACTTCCATTTATCTTGATCCCTTTTCAATGTTACAATTTGATATTGTCCACTTTTTGTCCGCTCATATACATATAAATTTTTATGTTCTTCATCATACGATATTTTCGTTTCTGAATTAAAAGAAAACGGTGCTTCTTTTGCCGGAAGTAAATATTCACCACTTTGTTTATCACTTCTGCTATTTTCATCTGTAAACACTTGAAGGAAATTATCTGTAAAATACGGTGATAACGTCTCTATCATCTTATTCATCGGCAAATGCTTCCCACGAATTGAAAACTGGGTTTCATAGCCTTTTTGTATCGTTGTAAATACTTCTTTCCGATCAACTTTCACTTCCTCTTTCCCTAAAACAGTCGTAACACTATAACCAACTAGAAAGGCAACACATACAAATAGAACAAGCCATATTCCATATTTCCTCATTTTTTCACCTTCCTTTTAAAAGAACTTGTCTTTGTAGTATTCATTGTAACAATGATTATGCAAAGAAAGGACAGATTTCGTTCGTAAAATCTTTACAACGATAGACAGCATTTTCATCACCATTTTCACTATTACCAATTTATGATAAAAACAAACAAAAAATGCACGAATCTCTTCGTGCATTAAAATAAAACATCTTCTTCATATAAATATTCATAAGATAAATCTATAAATAAAAAGTTGTCATCATCTATTGGGAAAGAAAATGTTCGTACCATTTCGCCCGTTTCGATATCTGCATATAAATCTGAAAGCCTTGCCTTATTCTCAAAACGCATTTTCATGATATTCTCGAGAAAATACGGGCGCCAACTCCAGTTCTTCATATAATAATCCGGCATCACAATCCATTCTCCATCTTTTTTCATAACATTTCCTGATTGTTGGAAACCATCTTCATTACAAATAAATATACGAAAACTACACTGTGATACACTTTGACTAAATTGTAATAACCAATCATTTATATCTTCATTCTTTTTTTGTTTTGATAAAACATCGCCAATGCGATCGCGTAACATCTCTGTCAAATTATAAATTTTTTGTAACTTCTTCTTTTCATGCTGAATAAACTGATGACATTCATTACCAAGTCGCTCTTTCAAAACATTCGTTTCAATAAAATCAGGTAAACATTCTTTCAAATAATTACCTTGATAATATCTTCCGCCGTTCTTCCAAGCATATTGCAGTTGATAAAAAGCATCTATTTCTTCATATAACAAAGTTGCACCAATTCTTCTAGCAAGTAATGATAAAGAATATAAAATATCTTGATAAGATTGTAAAAGTGCTGTTTGCCTTAAATTCGTTAAATCTACTTTTAAAATATCAGGTGCTAACACGCTAATACGCTCTAAATTACTTGTGCCCGTTCCGACTTTATTAATCGAAATTTGAATACCATATGTACGATAATACATAAGCAAATGATTAAATTGCTCTATATCTTCTTTACATTCATGTTCTGTAATCTCTAAAACAATTTGTTTTAAATTTAAACCTTGTTCTTCATACCTCAATAAAAGTTGAAGCAAGCTTTCATCATCATCATTCATTAATACATTAGCATTCCGATGTATAAATAATAATAATTTTTGATCGCTTTCTAAATAACGATTTAAAGCTTTTTCTACTATAATATTATCCGCTTCCAGTTGAAATTCACTTGGAATCGAATCATCGTGAAAGAAAGAAGCTAAACTTTGTATGCCCTCTTCTGTTTGAATACGTCCTACTACTTCATATCCAATTACAGTATGCTCATCAGCACTAAAAATAGCTTGATAATAAGGAAGGACTTTATCCAAGTTACTCATTACATCTAATGCATCTATCAACGTGCTTCCCTCCCTTTACTTTTCAAAAATTATAACATGATATTTACGGAAAAATAATAAAAAATCCCTTCAGTTTTCCTGAAGGGATTAGAGGGGTAAAATGCTAAGGGGAATTAGCAATTCTACTATGAAGAAAAAAGAGGTCTTAAATATAACGTATATATGACCTCTTGTAAACACTTTTCTTTCATATGTCACAATTCCGTCACATTTAACCATAAAAAAATGAATCAAACATTCATTTTTTTATCCCTTTTAAAATGGATATTGATGTAAATGTTGTCCTCCATCCATTGTCATGCAAGTTCCATTTATGTACGCAGCTTCATCTGAGCATAAATAATAAGCTAGACCAGCGATTTCTTCTGGCGTACCCAGCCTTCCAAGCGGAACACTTTGTATCGTACGCTTAGCCATTTCTTCTGAAATCCATAATTTATCAGCACCGCCCGTACGTTCAATTGGTCCTGGCGCGATAGCGTTAACTCGTATTCCATATTTACGTCCCCACTCAACAGCGAGCGTCTTCGTCATCGCTAATACCCCTGCCTTCGCTGCAGCCGAATGAATAACTCCTGGACCTGCATCCCATGCATATGTTGCTACCATGTTAATGATATTCCCTTTTATACCTTTTTCAATCCAATATTTTCCGACAGCATGGCTACAGTAAAATGTACCGTTTAACACAATATTAATGACTGAATTCCAACCATTCACAGATAAATCTTCTGCTGGACAAATAAAGTTTCCAGCTGCATTATTTATTAAAACATCAATTCGACCAAACTTCTCATCAATCTGTTCAATCATTTTCTGAATGTCATCCGTATTTCTTACATCCATTTGTACAGGTAATACTTGCCCCGGAAATTGTTCAATTTCCAACTTTGTTTCCTCTAGTTTTTCCTTTGTACGTCCTGTAATAACAACTCGTGCCCCTTCTTTTGCAAAACGAGTCGCCATTCCTTTTCCCATTCCACTCGATCCACCTGTTATAATAACTACCTTCTCTTTCACATACATCCCCTCCAAAAAATGAATACAAATTCATTTTATCACTTTATTTAATAGAAATCTTTATATTTTTAAACTTTTCTGATATTTTAATGTAAAGAATTTTCTTTTCATTCATTTTTTTCGTAATCTATACTAATTTTTTATTATGTAAAGTATATTTTAAATAAACTGAAAGGAGATTAGAGTAGCCTATAAATGGAATAAAAACATTGAGGATACTCATATTTTTATGAAGCACATTACAAGAAGAAATTTTTTAAAAATTGGTATGCGCACTTGTCTCTATTCATTTATAACCAGTGGCATCGGATACTACTATGCTAAATATATAGAACCCCATTTCATTTCTTTTACACAGCACACATTAAAATCACAACTCATCCCAAAAAGTTTTCATGGTATGAAAATTCTTCAATTCAGCGATTTACATCTTGGATACTATTTCTCGCTTCAACATTTATCTCAAGTTGTTTCTAAAATTAATGCTGTAAATCCAGATATTGTCCTTTTTACTGGAGATCTCATTGATAATTACCAAACGTATACTGACACTCCTTTCGTTGCATCCATTTTAAAAAATATACAAGCCCCCTTCGGTAAATTCGCTATTTATGGTAACCATGATCACGGTGGATATGGAACTAAATACTATGAACACATCATGCGTGAATCTGGATTTGAACTATTGCTAAATAATGAAAAAAGAATTCGTCTAATGGATAATAGTGAGATTTCTATTTTCGGTCTCGATGATATACTACTAGGCAAACCCAAAATAGAGAAAACATTAGAGCATGCACGACAAAATACTTATAACATTGTTCTTGTTCACGAACCAGATATCGCGCCCCAAGTTTCCAGATATCCAATCAACTTGCAACTTTCTGGTCATAGCCACGGCGGACAAGTACAAATTCCTTTTTTAGGAGCTATTATTACACCATCACTCGCCAAAGACTATATTGAAGGCTTCTATACAATTCAAGATTTAACTCTCTATGTTAATCGAGGCCTAGGGAGAACGCGTGTTCCATTCCGTTTTATGTCAAAACCTGAAATTACACTTTTTACACTCCAACATTCGTAATAATTCGCCTATTTTCTTGCATATCCTTTCTTGTACGCGCTCATCCACGTTTCATTTACCATATGATGAAAGTGAGTCCAATAAAGGAGGTATGTTCATGTATCCATATTATCAACCAATCCCAGTCCGTTCAGCACCTATTGGTCCAGTAGGCGACTCACGCTTCTTCCCGTTTTTTGGCGTTCCCTTTCTAGCTGGAATTGCTGGTGGATTACTCGGCGGAGCATTAGCTTTCGGCCCTCGACCATTTTACCCACCTTATCCACCACCTTTCCCGCCGCCAGCACCTTATCCTTGTTACGGTGGACCATGTCAACAACCATACTATTACTAAGTTAAAATAACGATTATTTCAAATGTTATTCTCTCAACGAGCCACCTTATTACACGCTTATAATAAAACTATTGTTTCTACTCATCCTCCCATTTTGGGAGCATATGAGTAGAAAAAAGTAAAAACCTCTTATAGACATAAGAGGTTTTTACTTTTTTCATTATTCAGCATCTGTATTTTGATACGCCATCTTAAACAACTTCACTTGGCTATCAATTTCTTCTGTACTACCATTAATAACATAATAGTAATCACCATCTTTATTTTGTTCACGTGTTTTCACATTATCAGCTAATGTAAGCTGTAAAATCGCCTTAATTCGTGCCTTCATTTCAATATCTAATATCGGGAAAGATATTTCCACTCGCTTCTCCATATTTCGCGTCATCCAATCAGCTGAAGATAAATATATTTTCTCCTCCCCATTATGATGGAAATAATAAATACGGCTATGTTCTAAATATCTTCCAACAACACTAACTACACGAATATTTTCACTTACATTTGGAATACCAGGTCTTAAACAACATGTTCCTCGAACAATGAGCTCTACCTTTACTCCAGCTTGTGATGCTTCGTACATTTTTTTAATTAATGGTTTATCTGTTAATGAATTCATCTTAGCGATAATATATCCATTTCCATATTGCCTATGATAACGGATTTCTTCATCTATTAAATCCATAAATTGTTCTCTTATATCAAATGGAGCAACAGATAAATGATGAAAATGTGGCTTTGTTGTATAACCACTTAAATAATTAAAGAAATTGGTTGCATCAACCCCAAAGTCTTTTCTTGATGTAATATATCCAAAATCAGTATATAACTTCGCTGTTGCATCATTATAGTTTCCAGTTCCAAGATGTACGAACCTTTCGATTTTTCCGTTTTTTCTTCTTACAACTAACGTAATTTTACTATGTGTTTTCAAGTGACTTACACCGTAAATAACATGACATCCTGCCTGTTCCAATTCTTTAGCCCAATGAACATTGTTTTCTTCATCAAATCTTGCCTTTAATTCAACTAATACCGTCACTTGTTTTCCCTTTTCAGCCGCTATCTTTAACGCCTGAATAATTGGTGAATCACCACTTACTCGATATAACGTTTGTTTAATCGCAAGTACATTTGGATCGTCTGCCGCATCACGGACAAAATCAACTACCGGCTGAAATGATTCAAAAGGATGATGTAATAAAATATCATGCTCAATTGCTTTTTCAAATACATCTTCTTCATCACCTAAATCTTGAGGCGGTTGCGGAATAAGAGCCGGATATACAAGATGTTCATATAAAGGAGCTAGTTTTTTATATAAAGAAAACAAACATGTTAAATCTAATGGCCCATCCATTATATATACATCTTCATCTTTTACTTCCAGAACCTCATATAATAACGCTAATACTCTTTCATCAATGTGTTCTTTCCCAACTTCTAAACGTACAGCCCCCCCCCACTTACGTTTTTTTAATTCTTTTTCAATTACCTTTAATAAATCTCTCGCACCTTCTTCATGAATCGTTAAATCTGCATTGCGTGTAATACGGAAACGAGTAACAGATGATACTGTATATCCCGTAAATAATTTATGAGTAAAGCTACTAATTACGTCTTCTAATAAAATAAATTTATGCTTTTGCCCTTCGCTCGGTAAAAATATGAAGCGCTCAAGTAATGAAGGAACTTGTACAATTCCTAGCTTCGTCCGATTCTCTTCCTCCGCTTGCTTCTCATCATATAAAAGAGTAGCTAAATTCAAACTTTTATTTAATAACATTGGAAATGGGCGATATGCATCAATAGCTACAGGGGTTAACACCGGAAAAATTTGCTCATCAAAATACTCTTCTATAAATTCTCGCTGCTCTTTCGTCAAATCATGGAATGTTAAACGTTCAATTCCCTCTAACTCAAGCGCTGGCAATACATAATTTTTAAATGTATCATATTGTACTGTCATTAGTTCATGGGCTTTTATCGCAATTTTATTTAGTTGCTTTTTTGGTGTTAAGCCAGCTTTATTTTCTGGCTGATTAAATCCAGCACTCACTTGATCCTTTAATCCCGCTACACGTACCATAAAGAATTCATCTAAATTCGAACTAAAAATACTAATAAATTTCAATCTTTCCAAAAGTGGATTTTTTCCATCTTGCGCTTCTTGTAGTACACGTTCATTAAATGCTAGCCAGCTTAACTCTCGATTATTGTAATAAGCTGTATCATTTAAATTTACTGCATTCCCCTTCGATAATTCCATTCTCTTCACACTTCCCCTTGAAACTTTTTTACTATAATTTAGTTAATTTTATTTTATCAAATTACAATATTACAAAGTGTAAATTTTTCGTAAAGACATCCGTACGACCTAATGTTTTAGTTCAAATAACAAGTTAATATTCGTTTTTAATACTCTTTCTAACTGTTTTTTTTGTTTTTCAGCTTGCACTTTTTCTGCTAATGCAGACTGTTCACATAAAACTTTAAACGTTAATGCCTCTTTGCTTTCTGTTATAGATATGGTTTCAACAAGCGATCGTTGCCTTGCATTTAAAGCAGCTGAAAATTGTAAAACAGCTCCTAATAGACGGATTTTTTTTTGTTCACTTTTATCAAACCAACCTTCAAATGGAGATAAATGTTGTTTAAATAGCATTTTTGATTTATAAGATGCAATAAGCGCTAACCTCACTCTATCTTTATGCATCATGCCATCAATTGTCTTATTCGCCAATAAATAAAACGTATGTAAACGGCTCGCTTCTTCGTCTATATATTTGCCTATATTAAATACTTTCGCTGCTTGATGGAATACTTCCCAGTCTTTTACTGACATAGAAATAAGCCCTATTTCCTCAAGTTGTTTGCAAATTAGTCTTCCATGTTTAATAAGTTGAATAACAAATTCCATGTCCATTTCGTATTCATGTGATAGTAAATGCAAACTTTCTTCAACTACGTTCGGATAATATGAAATCCCCAAATCTTTTGTCAACTCTTCATAGAAAACACCTTCTCTTAATCCTTTTCTACTTAATACAAATGCCGGTGCCTCTATAACATTAACAAGTGTATGAAATACTTCAACCGCTGGAATAATCGTATCCGCTCGATCTTTTGCCAATCCTTCCAATTTCTGAAGTTCTATGAACGACAATTTTTCCAACTCATCTTTTACATTTTCAATATCTTCTTCTTTCATCTTGTATAAATGTAATCCTGCTATAGGATAACATATTAAATTTTGATGGATTTTTACTAAGTTCCTCGCACTACCACCAATTGCAATAAGAGGCAATTTCTTATTGATGAACCATGGTAACGTTTGAAATTGAAATTCTAAATACTGTTGCATTCCCTCTAACTCATCTTTAGTAGGAATATCACCTTTAATAAATTGTTGCTTTAAAGAAAGTGCCCCAAAAGGAAAACTATGGTACTCTAAAATCTCTCTATTTCTAAAGTATGTAACTTCCGTACTTCCCCCACCAATATCTACCGTTATTCCTTCTGAAAACGATGTAGAATTCATAACCGCCAAGTATCCGTAACGCGCTTCCTCATATTCTGATAATACTCTAAGAGTAAAGTCCGTTTGTCCTTCAATAAGCTTTTTAATTTCCTCTTGATTCTCAGACTGTCTAATTGTTGCTGTTGCAACACAAAGTACATGATGCAACTGATGGAACCTTGTACTTTCTTGAAATTGAAATAATGTCTGTAATAATACTTCTATTCCCTCTTCATTCAACACACCATCAATTAAGTAATTCCTTAACCTAGCAACCACTTTCGTATTTTCAATCTCTTTATAAAAACCTCCATTTTGCTTTTCATAAATAACTAAACGCATTGTATTAGATCCAATATCTATAATGGCATACTGTTGTTTTAATATTTCTTTCAAACTTCTCACTCTTTCATTATCAAATTTCAAAAACATATTCTATTACTATTATACAAAATAGTTGTTTTTTGTAACAATATTGCTTTAATATTGAAAATATATACAATCACTTTTTGCATATAATAAAAACCTATTTTATTTATGCTATAATAATGAAAAATTGAAAGGAGATTCAATATGAAACCTTCACAACCACAATCTCAATTACAAAACCAACATTCTATTAATCGACTAGCTCAATCTATTTTCGTTGTGAATCGTCATGCTAAAGCAGCTACTAATCCTAAATATTTATACTGGTTAAAAAAGACAGCTTTAGAGCGTTTGATTGCTGAAAAAAAAGCAATTAAAGAAGGATTACATTTTTCTAGAAACCCACGTTTTAGCCAACAACAATCTGATGTCCTTATACGTTTAGGCGATTATTTTTTCCACATCCCTCCTACGAAAGAAGATTTTCGAATTCTACCGCATCTTGGTCATCTTGAATCCTCCTATCGAAATCCGAAAACAACCTTATCTTTAACAGTAGCAAAAAAAACACTTCAAGATTATATTGGGCCTGAAGCATTGAAACAAGAAAAAAAATTAAGTGAACCGGTTCCATGGTATAGTCGTACTTATACAAAAAAATAAAACAGTTTGGCCAAGTGTAGGCCAAACTGTTTTATTTTTTCTCTTCTTTAATTTTAATATTTGCTTGTTTATAAAAAGCTACTTTTTCTGTATTATAAGACTTTGTGAATTCATTAAATTTATCTTTTTCTGACTCAATATCCTTATAAGATTGATTTACTACTTTTACTTTTTCACTAATATCTTTTAATTTAGTACCTTTATCTTGTAACATTGTATATAACTCTTTTTCTTGTTTTAAAGATTTATTATAGCTGTCATACATTTTATTAAATGAATCGTGTCGTTTCTCATACATGCTTTTCACTTTATCAGCTTGATCTTTCAACTTATTATCTTCAATTTTCTTCACATACTTATCAGCTGACTTCACTTCTTCTTGCGCTTTATTTAAGGCCTCTTTTTCTTTTGTAAGTACTTTTTCTCGTTCAGTTGTATTCTTTGCTGCTTGATTCAGTTTTTCTTTAACAGTTTGATTATTATCTTTTCCTTCTTGCACAATCTGGTTATATAATTCTTGTCCTTCTTTCTCTAAAGTCTCAAGTTTTTTTGCATCTTCAAACATTGTTTTTTCTTGTTTAGCAGCGTTTTCAAACGCTACATATAATTCTTCTTCTGGTTTCGGTCCAAAACAACCGGCTAATAAAGTCATTGATAATGCAGTTATAATTGCTAATTTACTATATTTCAACATCTCTTCCTCCTACTTATAAACGACCATCGTGTAATATAAAAAAGTTATAAAATATGTAATTGTTCTATACACTCGCATCTTTTTTACGAAGATCATTAATATTGTTTGTACAAATTATTACTTAATATTACATTATTCTTTTTGAAGTATTTAGCAGTTCCATATCCATCTTTAAGTATAGTACTTCGTGTTCTTTAAAATCTGTTCACACTATGTATTACCTTAATGGCCACAGAATTTCACCTCAGTCTTAATAAGACTATAATAGTTCACCTGATAAAAGGTGATCGTTCCGCTCTCACGTCTATCATTCCCTTTCCAGCTTTCTATCAAATAATCTCTTTGTTCATTTTACACAGTACAATCGATATCTCGCAACAACTTACAAATATTCTTTTCATTTCCTAAAAAGGAAAAGTGTAGAGCTTGCTTTCCTCTACACTTTTAAAATAAAACACATTGTGCAAATTGCATTGACACTACCATCATAATTATATGCTTATTTCATATATTTTTAAAGACTTTTATTACAAACGAAGCGTTTTTTTGTAATAAAAGTCAAAAAAATGTTACAAATAAAACTTCTTCCTATCAAATATCTTCAAATCAAAGCTTCACTCATTTTCTTGCAAATTTCTATACTGGTACAATTGATTTTGCGACTTTCTCAACAGTTCTTCAAACGTTTTTCCTTCTACTGGATAGCTAGCTGCTCCAAATAAAAGAGTGACACTGAGTAAATCACCTTCTATTTCACTTTCAATATTTTTCATTAATCTGTTTGTTATTGTTGATGTTTCATGACCATTATCAATTGCTACAATAACATACTTATTTTCATCCCACTTTGTAACAACATCTCCCTTCCGAATTGACTTTACAATGGTACTCTCTAATTTTTGTACTAACACTCCCAATTTTTTTTCTTGCAACGTGTCTTTTAATCCTTCCCATTCTTTTACAGAAAGAATGTAAACTGTAATATTACGGGAAGCTCTTTCAGATAAAGCGGCTACTTTCCCAAAAAAATCAACAACAAAATCGTTGCTTGCCATTCCTCCTACTTCTTCATTCATACGCTTGTTCGCTCTTTTATCGTACCAATGTCCAAAATAATAACTTAGTATCATTTGCAATATATAAATAATAAAGACGGTATAAAATGATCGTGAATCCAGTTTTGCAATTACATCCTGAAGTGCAATCCATTCTGTAACTGCCACTGTATTTCCAAGTAATAATCCACTAATTTTCCCTTTATGTTTCATACTTCTCCCCCTTTTATACCAATATATGTTTCTATATCAATAATGTTTTTCTACCAAATAAAAAATGTACATATCCAATGTACATTTCTGCTTAAGCTTGTATACCTTTTCTACTCTATTTCATATATATAATATATAACTTTTATAGAAAGGAGTAATCTATATGCTACAAAAAGAGAATCTATCAGATGCTATGCGGTTACTAGCTGGTTTTCTATTATCATTAAAATTATTATTTACCTCTTTCGGCATACACTTTATTACAAACGATCAAATTGACGCTATTGTTAATGTTGTTTCATTTTTATTTATTCTATACTTTGGCTACAAAAATAACTATGTAGGAAAAAAAGGAATGGAGCAAAAGAAAATACTCAAAAAACACAACCTTCACTAAAAAAAGGAACCTTTTGTACAGGTTCCTTTTTATTATTGACGCACAACAACTTCATTTGTTTGCAGTGGACCATATGATATCTCTTTATCTTGAAATGTATATGTAGCCTGAAAGAATGCTTGTTTAAGAGCTTTATCTTTATTAGCTTTTATTTTACAACGTAGTTCCACCTTTTCATTCGGTAACAAATCATCAATTCGCCACCTTACAAGCTGGAATAAAAACTCACTTATCCCCTTATCAACTTTTAAAGAATTAGGAATATAAGCAAAGTAATCTCGAATCATATGACTTACAACAACTCTCGAAATCATTTCTACCCCTTTATTTTCCACTTCAATTCTCATAATAAGTATGTCGTTTACATCGTAGGTCAATTCATACGAAAATTGTTCTGTATACATACTACCAATTTTTAATGTAACGGCTACTTGAGGAAATTCATTTTCCTTTTTCGATCCGTCAATCCACAATACTGGTTGTAGCGGTATTGAATACTTTCCTGTATCCGAAATTCGTCCCCATATTTTCATAATATATATTCACCTCATTTCAGATGTATCATACACACAATGAATTCCCCAAATTACTAAAGCTTACTACAAGCAATGTTTAATATTTCTCTTCCTTTTATCCTATTCGACAATATGAAGAAAAAACCATTTTTCATCTATTAACAGAAGGTGTTCTTAATGAAATTTTTTTACAATTTACTTTATGGCAATATTCAATATGGCTCACTCGTTCTCTACTCATACGAAAGAATATTTTGACGGAAGAAAAAGTTTGCCTTATAGTCAAATTTGACTATAATATTCTTTATGGCATATCAGTGCACTTATGGAAAAGAAATTAAAATCACCTATACATTTAAATTTTTTATCCACTGCACTCAAAACTTAATATAGTTTACTTATTTCTAAAGGAGGGTTATATTTGGAAACTCAACCATTAAAAAAAGACGCCAACAAGACAAAATTTGTTGTTGCTGGTTTACTGCTTGGTATATTAATGGCCGCAATGGACAATACAATCGTTGCAACCGCAATGGCAACAATTGTTGGAGACTTAGGAGGATTTGATAAGTTTGTTTGGGTCACATCAGCTTATATGGTAGCAACAATGGCAGGGATGCCTATCTTCGGGAAACTTTCTGATATGTACGGGCGGAAACGTTTTTATATTGGTGGCCTCATTCTTTTCTTATTCGGTTCTGCGCTCTGCGGAACAGCTTCAAGTATTGAGCAATTAAGTATTTATAGAGCTATTCAAGGTATCGGTGGTGGTGCCCTTATGCCTATCGCCTTCACAATTATGTACGATATCTTCCCACCAGAAAAACGTGGGAAGATGACAGGACTATTCGGTGCTGTTTTCGGGACCTCTAGTGTATTCGGTCCTTTATTAGGCGCTTATATTACAGACTATATAAGTTGGCATTGGGTCTTCTATATCAATATTCCATTAGGACTTATCTCCTTTTTCTTCATTACTAAATACTACAGTGAGTCTCTAGAATTTAGAAAACAAAAAATTGATTGGGCTGGTGCTATTACACTTGTCATAAGTATCGTTTGCTTAATGTTCGCATTAGAACTTGGTGGTAAGGAATATGCCTGGAATTCCACTGTAATTATTGGCTTATTTACAACAGTAGTTATTACGCTTATTATTTTCTTCTTTGTAGAACGAAAAGCAACCGAGCCTATTATTTCGTTCCATCTATTTAAAAAACCTTTATTCGCAGCTAGTCAAGGAGTTGCCTTTTTCTATGGTGCCGCTTTTATTATCTGTACAGTTTATATTCCAATCTTCATTCAAGGCGTTCTTGGAGGTTCCGCCTCTAATGCCGGATTAATTTTAACACCAATGATGGTTGGTTCTGTAATTGGAAGTCAAACAGGAGGACAATTAGCTTCTCGAACAAGCTATCGTAACATTATGATGGTATCTGGCGTCTTCTTCGTTCTTGGTATTTATTTATTAAGTACTTTAACAATGGATACACCTCGTTTACTCGTAACACTATTTATGATTCTCGCTGGGCTTGGTGTTGGCTTCTCATTCTCAGTATTAAGTATGTCTTCTATTCACAAATTAGAAATGCGAGACCGTGGTTCGGCAACATCAACAAACTCATTCTTCCGATCACTCGGTATGACTCTTGGTGTAACGATTTTCGGTACAATTCAAAATCATATTTTTACAGATAAACTAAACTCTGTGTTCCCCCCTGAACTAGCAAAATTAGCTCCAAAAGGTGGAGACACAAGTTTCTTATTATCACCAGGCGCTACCGCAAAAATTCCTGCTGAAATATTAGCGGGTATTAAAGAAGCTCTCGCTACATCTATTGCGAACACATTCTTCTGGGCACTTATTCCGGCTGTACTAAGTATTATTTGTATTTTACTTATGGGAAATGAACGCCTCTTTACAGGCCCTAAAAAGAAAGAAAAACAAAAGCAAGTCAGTTAATATAAAAAAGAAGCGGCATATCCCTTTATGAAAAAGGATATGCCGTTTATAATATGTATAAAGTTAATCTTTAATCAGTGGCGGTTTTGTTCATCCCCCACTGATTATTAATTGAACCAATCGGGCTTTTACGGACAGCCCGCCCCCCACCTAACTTCTTTGGTTCCGCTGAATTTTTGGATGGGTGTCTTACTGCCCGTTAATGCCGGATAAAGTTTTTATATACAGGAGTTGAGACAGCATGAGCATGAAATTAGTCATTCTCGGCTTGCTACTCGAAGGAGATAAACATCCATATGAAGTGCAGCATATTATGAAAGAACGACAAATGGATTGTTACATTAAATATGCTAAAGGATCACTTTATTACGCCTTCGAGCAATTAGAAAAGCAAGGCGCAATTCATATTACAAATGTAATTAGAGACACAAATCGACCTGACAAAACGATTTTTCATATAACAGAAGAAGGCAAAAAACTATTCCACACTTTACTATTAAAACAATTCGAAGCAAAAAACCAAATATATAAACCTATTTATTCAGCCTTATCTTTCGCTCACTTTAGCAATGATCACGAATTAGTTCCTATTTTAGAAAAAAAGAAAAACGATACTCTTCAATATTTATATACTATGCAAACGATATATGATTGTAATAAAGGAAAAGTTCCACGTGCACAACTATATATTTTACAAAGTGTAATTGAGCATATTACAGTTGAACTACAATGGCTAAACACCCTCCTTAAAGATGCTATAGCAGGCCGGCTTTCAGAAGTTGCTATAGATGAAAATTGAGCTATGAAAGAAGACATCCCTACTTCTTTCATAGCTCAATTTCTCTTTTTATAATGTAATATTATTAGTTACTTCAGAATGTAAAAGTCAGAATAATAAGAAATAAAAACTTTGGAATTTTCTTATTTTAAAACAGTAGACAAAATTCCAAAAATTGTGTTAGAATTTGTTTCAATATCATATCGCTTGTTAAATTCCTTTCAAAAGGAAAATAGGTACACGAAAGTTTCGTTTCGTGTTTAAAAGGGAAGCTTGGTGAAACTCCAACACGGTCCCGCCACTGTAAATGCTGAGATTTCTTTTTAGTGCCACTGTGAAAACGGGAAGGTGAAAGAAATTATATGAAGCATAAGTCAGGAGACCTGCCTGTTTTAACAACACTGATAGATTCACGGATGATGATGAGGTGTTAAAACAAAAAGGAAGGCTTATTTTCTATGTCTTTGTACTTTTTGTTATAGGTATTTCCTAGTAAACGGAAATGCTTACTTTCAATTAGGGAGGAATTTAAAATGGCAATTCAAACAAGTAACTTAGGTTATCCACGTATCGGACTACAACGAGAGTGGAAAAAAACATTGGAAGCTTTTTGGTCCAATAAAATCGATGAAGAACAATTTTTAACAACAATGAAAGAAATTCGCCTTCAACACGTAAAAGTACAGCAAGAAAAAGGGATTGAACTCATTCCAATTGGCGACTTTACATATTATGATCACGTTTTGGATACTGCTTATATGCTAGGATTTATCCCATCACGTTTTTCTGAGTTTACATCTTACCTTGATGTATATTTCGCAATGGCGCGTGGCTCTAAAGATCACGTAGCTTCTGAAATGACAAAATGGTTTAACACAAACTATCATTATATCGTTCCTGAATATGAAGAGGGATTACAAATCTCCTTAAAAGATAATCGTCCACTTCGCTTATACGAAGAGGCAAAACAAGAATTAGGAGTAGATGGAAAACCTGTTATTTTAGGACCATATACTTTCTTAAAATTAGCTAAAGGTTATACACAAGAACAATTCGCTACGATTTTAAAACAATTAGTTGCACCATACGTACAACTGCTTTCAGAACTACATGCAGCTGGTGCACAAGTCATTCAAGTTGATGAACCGATTTTCGCTTCTTTAACGAAAGAAGAAGTTCAACAAGCAAAAGAAATTTATGAAGCTATTCGTAAAGAAGTTCCAAATGCGAACCTTCTTTTACAAACATATTTTGATAGTGTAGAAGAAAACTATGAAGAAATTATTACATTCCCTGTATCCGGTATTGGATTAGATTTCGTTCATGGTAAAGAAGGTAATCTACATGCTATTTCAAAATATGGATTCCCAGCTGATAAAACTTTAGCTGTCGGTTGTATAGATGGCCGTAACATTTGGAGAGCTGACCTTGATGAAGTTCTTACGTTATTTACAACGCTACAAAAACAAGTCCAAACGAAAGACTTCATTGTTCAGCCTTCTTGTAGCTTATTGCATACACCAATCGATAAAACAGAAGAAACTCACTTATCGACTGAGCTATTTGATGCGTTAGCATTTGCAAATCAAAAATTAGAAGAGTTAGTTCTTATTCATTCTGCTCTCACTAAAGGTACAGAAAGTATTAGTAATGAGCTGGAAACATATCGAAATGTACATCATACAATTCGTTCATCTGCTGTACGTAACCGTGAAGATGTCAAAGCAGCACGAACAGCACTAAAAGAAGAAGATTTTTCACGTCCTCTTCCATTTGAAAAGCGATACGAATTACAACAAGTTGCCCTAGAGTTACCATTGTTACCAACAACAACTATCGGTAGCTTCCCGCAAACAACTGAAGTTCGTCAAACGCGAAAAGAATGGCGTAACGGTGTTATTTCAAATGAACAATATGAAAAATTTATTGAAAAAGAGACAGAAAAATGGATTCGTTACCAAGAAGAAATTGGTCTTGATGTCCTTGTACATGGTGAGTTTGAAAGAACTGACATGGTCGAATATTTCGGTGAGCGTCTTGCTGGTTTCTCATTCACTAAAAACGGTTGGGTACAATCATACGGTTCCCGCTGCGTAAAACCACCTGTTATTTATGGTGATGTAGCCTTTATTAACGGAATGACTATTAAGGAAACTGTTTATGCACAAAGCTTAACAGAGAAAGTTGTAAAAGGAATGTTAACTGGACCTGTTACAATTTTAAATTGGTCCTTCGTTCGAAATGACATTCCAAGAAAAGAAGTTTCGTATCAAATTGCATTAGCTCTTCGTCACGAAATTGAACTACTTGAATCTTCCGGAATTCGAGTAATCCAAGTCGATGAGCCAGCACTTCGTGAAGGAATGCCACTAAAAGAAAAAGATTGGGACGCTTATATTACATGGGCAGTTCAATCCTTCCTTTTAGCAACTTCTTCTGTAGCAAATGAAACACAAATTCATACTCATATGTGTTACAGTAACTTCGAAGATATTGTTGATGCGATTCGCGCATTAGATGCAGATGTGATTTCTATCGAAACATCAAGAAGTCACGGTGAATTTATTGATACATTAAAACATACAACATATGAAAAAGGCATCGGTCTAGGTGTATATGATATTCATAGCCCACGTGTACCGAGTAAAGATGAAATGTATAAAATCGTAGAACAATCTTTAGAAGTATGCGATCCTAAATATTTCTGGATTAATCCTGATTGTGGTTTAAAAACGAGAAGAACAGAAGAAGTTATTCCAGCTTTAGAGCACATGGTGCAAGCAGCAAAAGATGCTCGCTCCCTGCTAAAAACAAACGCATAACGAAAATGGGTTATCCTTATTGAGGATAACCCATTTTTTATTCTTTACTTTCAAAAAAGAATTCGTATTGTATTTTATATAATTCATCATCCGTTGGCTCTTCAAGAGGAATTGCTTGTAAGACCACTGTATACTCACCATTTGGAATAGGTATTTGAAATTTATTTGAAAGAATACTCGTTATAACGATACTTTCATTTTCAACTGTAAAAGGAACCGTAATCGTTCTAATCACTTCTTCTTTTTCAATATGTTTCCCTGGGGTCACTTTCACTTCACAAGTATAATCAGAAAGTGCTTCAAAAATAACAGTTCCCTCTGCCTCAGCATAACCTCTTTCAAAATCTTCATCCGTCCAGTCTACATAAGGCTGCTCACCGTCATAGTTCATCAACATTAATTGCGAATAAGAAATTGTTAACTCCATAGTTCCCGTTCTCCTTCATTATGAAATGTACAACTACTACTTCACTTCAAATTTCACACGCGTACCATCTGGATATTTATCTAACTTATTCCCTACCCAAGAGCCTGCTCCGCGGTTATCCGCCGGACTTATATATTCAATATGTGCTCCTTTTCCGCCTTCCTTGCACATCGCCATTGGCCATTCATCACGATCATACCCTTTTTTTGAAGGATATGGTGCTAACGACAATTTCCTTCTATCTGCAGCACCACCACGATCGATTGTACAAACTTCTGAATGCCCTTCTTTTATAGCATCCGTAATATGTTTTCCTGTCTCTGGATAACGTTCTTTCGGAAATTCTAACACTTGATCATACGTATTCGTTTTCTTTACACTTGTTTCCTCTGGCACAAGTACTTCATAAACTGCTACTAAAATAGACAGAATTGCGATAATTGAAATGATAATACCTTTTAATTGCTTCATGTATACCTCCATGTTTCTACCAGTTTCTTTTTTCCTCCGTTATTATAACAAACTTCTCCTGTATATGTTTTCAGACATTATTTTAGTTATTCCTTGCCATTCCGCCAAAAACTTTCATTTTTTCACTAATGCTGTAGAAAACTAATAGCCTTCCGACATTCTTTTTCAAAGGAAGTCCCCATAAAAGATTGAAATGATATATACGATACTTTTTGGGGAGGAAATATCATGGAAGCTACTTATAAAACGAAAGATGTCACGAATAAAACAGGCATCCCAAAACATATAGTCCGCAAATATAGTCAACTGTTAGAGGAACATGGCTATATGATTTCTAAAACAGCTGATGCTCGTATTTATAAACTTGATGATTTAAAACTATTGAAATCTATACATGAAAGAGCTGCTACATTACAAGAAGATATTTCAGAAACGATACCGATTATTTTAAAAGAAAAAGAGGCCCCACCTGTACCAGTTATACAAGATAAGCAAGAGATACAACCGAAAGAAAAGGAAGATGGACGTAACTTTGAGGAATTCATGTTGAAACTTGAAATGCTAGCTCAATTAAATGAAGCAATTATTCATCAAAATTCTACTCTAATTACACAAAATCGTTTAAAGGATGAGAAACTAGATGAATTGATGCAACAAGTTTATGTAAAAGAAGGCTCTCAAGAAAAAATGCTTCAAGAGTTAGTCGAGCACGCCGCTCAAACAGATGCATTACAAAAAGAAAAGATGGACTTATTAATGAATCATATGTATAAACGAGAATCCAAACAGGAAGAAAAAATGAATAAACTTGTTAGTCAAATTTATAACAAGGACAGTAATCGTGATGCACAGCTTATGCAAGTTATTCGAGAAATTCAAGAAACAAAAAGAATGGTTGCTGCCTCAAAAGAGCAAAGTTTCTTTCAAACATTTAAAAGTTTATTTAGCCGAGCAAAACAAGAAAAAACAAATGAATAAGCAATATAAAATAAAAAGTTACCTTCCATCGGTAACTTTTATTCCTTATTTTGTACAGCTGGTAATATAATAATTGCTTCAGTGCCTTTTCCACTTTCACTCTTATATTCCAATGTACCATTATGCGCTTGTAAAATACTAAATGTTACCATAAGCCCTAATCCTGTCCCTTTTTCTTTTAAAGAATAATATGGTTGCCCCAGCCTTGCTAACTGTTCTTTCGTCATACCAACACCACTATCTTTAACTCTTATTATGATTGTTTCGTCTTTTTGAATAGCTGTTACTTTTAAATATCCTTTATTTCCTTGAATTGCTTCAATACCATTTTTAACAACATTCATAATAGCTTGCTTCAACTTTGTCTTATCACCAATCGTATAAAGACTTTCTGAAATTTCAACTTGTAAATATACACCTTGCATCGCTGCAAATGACGACATGAGAGTGGTCATTTCTATTAATTGGGCTGATAAACAAATGTGTTCTTTTTTCTCAATTTGCGGCCTTGCTAAATTCAAGTAATCTGAAATAATTTGTTCCGCCCGATCCAATTCAGCTAATACGAGACGCATATAATCCTTATTCTTCACATCTTCCGTACTTTCTAACAATTGGATAAATCCACGAACAACAGTAAGTGGATTTCGAACTTCATGTGCCACACTTGCTGCTAACTCACTTACAATATTAAGCTTTTCTGATTTTTGCATCTCTGTACGTAGCAATGCATTTTCGTTTAAATATTCAGTTAAATACACCTGAAATACCATTGTCATGACCATGATAAGCGAGGCAAATATAAATCCGCTATATATTTGCGAAATATACGGTGTAAATCCTGTTTCCAAAAGAACATTAATCATGCCTAATACTAAAGAAACAAGCACATAAAATGATGAAATCATAAATGCTAAAATTAATTTCTTATCCCTTGAAAAAAGAGACCATTTCTTTGATAAAAACAGCGGAACTATCAATAGAAATATTACTTCTAAAACTGGAAGAAAGCTCATTCCCTTTAGTAACCATTCATATGCAACAAAAATAACCGCTGGGATTAAACCAACAATCCCACCATATAAAAAACCACTGACAATTGGAATGGGGTGAAAGTTATACCCACACACATTGCCAAAACAAATAGAGTATGTCATGGAGAGAACGAGCGTAACGCTAGATAAAAACATAATAAAGTAACGATTTGGCTTCGGAGGCATTTCTTGATAGCGATTTAAACGAATCGCTTCATATAAAAATAGTGGCAAAATTATGATGGCAATTTGAATCAATAAATCACGGATAAGCTCCATAACCTCTCATCCCCTATATGTATTTTGATATGATTATATCATTTTATAGGTGTATTTGTTTTAAAATTTTGATTTTTCTTAACATATTTGTTAATTCTTTGTTAACAACTCATCATAATTGTTACAGATTTTCGAAATGATTGTAAACCCTGTACCAAATTTCCTTCGTGCAGTATACAATGAATACGGATTACAAAGAAAATATAAAAATACTTTTTTAGACGGACAACTATAGCAAAATACAGCATATAATCCATACTATCTATGTTTACAAATAAGTGATCATTACTTTAGTAGGAGGAAGATAAATATGGCGGGTACTACGCTTGTTTTAAAAGAAGAAAATTTGGTTGTTCTAGAAAATGTTGAAAAATCAGTATATGAAGAATTACAGCATAAAGCAGGAGATGAAAATTGCACATGTGCTGTGAACGAATCAGTTGTTCACCTTGGCAAGGTATCCTCTGTACTCTGGAATGAAGATGAAATAGATTGGGAATACGGATATTAAAAAGTCGCTTATAGCGGCTTTTTTCTCTTTTCTCTCTCTTTCTAAATTACATATACAAAGCGCGATCATAGAAAATATGATAAAATGAACTTAATTTTCAAACGGAAGAAAGGGAGATACAATGGAACAATTCATTAACCCTAGAGTGAAGGACATCCAAATTTCTGGAATCCGTCAATTCTCTAACATGATTCAAAACTATGATAATTTGATTTCTTTAACAATCGGACAACCCGATTTCCCTACACCTTCTCTCGTAAAAGAAGCTGCAAAACGGGCTATTACAGAAAACTATACAAGCTATACACATAACGCTGGTTTACTAGAATTACGCAAGGCAGCTTGTAACTTCGTAAAAGATAACTACGATTTACACTACTCACCTGAAAACGAAACCATCGTTACAATCGGTGCTAGCGAAGCAATTGATGTTACATTTCGAACGATTTTAGAGCCAGGAACAGAAGTAATTTTACCTGCTCCTATTTATCCAGGTTACGAACCTATTATTCGATTATGCGGTGCAACACCTATTTTTGTAGATGTTCGTAAAACTGGATTCCGTTTAACAGCTGAAGCGCTTAAAAATGCTATTACAGAAAAAACAAGATGTATCGTACTACCGTATCCTTCTAACCCGACCGGTGTAACTTTATCAACAGAAGAACTAAAAGATATTGTAGATGTTTTAAAAGACAAAAATATTTTCGTCCTTTCAGATGAAATTTATAGCGAGCTGGTATATGAACAAAAGCACACATCTATCGCTCATTTCCCAGAAATGCGTGAAAAGACAATTGTCATTAACGGTTTATCTAAATCACATTCTATGACTGGCTGGCGTGTTGGACTTTTATTTGCACCAAGCTATTTAGCTGGACACATATTAAAAGTTCATCAATACAATGTAACGTGTGCTACTTCAATCGCTCAATACGCTGCAATTGAAGCATTAACAGCAGCTAAAGACGCACCCAAAATGATGCGCCACCAATATAAAAAACGCCGTGATTACGTATATAATAGACTCACTCAAATGGGATTAACAGTTGAAAAGCCAACAGGTGCATTTTACTTATTCCCATATGTTGGTCATTTGACATCTTCATCATTTGATTTTGCACTTGATCTTGTCAAAGAAGCTGGACTAGCTGTAGTTCCTGGAACAGCATTCTCTGAATACGGTGAAGGCTACCTTCGCTTGTCCTATGCGTATAGTATTGAAACTTTAAAAGAAGGCTGCGACCGATTAGAAGCCTTTCTAAAGAAAAAAGCTAAGAGTTAAACTCTTAGCTTTTTTATGCATAATGATCACAAGTTTGACGTTTTAGTAATTTATGAGGAATAATGATACACTTTGCAGTGGATTCTGCATTCTCTACTTTATCAACTAAAGCTTTTGCTCCCTCATATCCCAGCTGATAAATATTCACATCAACTGTCGAAAGTGGAGGGCTCGCAATTTCTGATAATAAAGCATTATTAAAGCTTACAATAGAAACATCCTTCGGTACAACGAATCCTTTTTTAGAAAGAGCACTTAACACACCAAGTCCAATTAAGTCATCCGTTGCCATAATTGCCGTCGGCGGTTGCTGCAGTCCCATTAATTCCTCAACCGCTTGTTGACCACTTTCCCTCGAAAAATCAAAATGTAAAATATATTCTTTTGGTAATACAATGTCTGCTAATTTCAAGGCATCACTCATACCAGCTAAACGATCTCTCGTTACAAGTAAATCTGATCCACCACCAATGAACGCGATTTGCTTATGCCCTAATGAAATTAAATATTCTGCCACTTCTCTTGCAGCTGTATAATTGTCATTATCTACATATGTAATTTCATCTTTTCGATCATATGGTTTTCCTATTAAAACAAACGGGAAATTTTGTTCATGTAAATATTGAATAATCCGATCATTCTCTCTTGAATATAAAAGAATAATGCCACCAATTTGGCGTCCCTGTACCATCTTTACGACACCATTAAAAATTTCTTCTTCCGTTTCACCTGTCGACATGTAAAGCGCATAACCTTCTACGTGTGCAAATGAACTAATCCCTCTTATAACTTCTGGGAAAAATGGATTTTGAAAAGCTTTACTTGCAGAACTTGGCATAACAAGGCCAAGTGTTTTCGTCGTTTGGTTCGCAAGATTTCTCGCATTTAAATTAGGATGATACCCTAATTCACTCATTACTTTCCTAACACGGCGCTTTGTCTTTTCACTTATACTTGGATTATCAGCAATTACACGAGAAACTGTTGATGGTGCAACATTCGCTTGCTTCGCCACATCTTTAATTGTAACTGTCATAAAAATCCCCCTCCTCTCATTTCTCTGCCATTTTTCATATATTTTATCTCGCACTCATTGCAAGTCATAAATTTTTATTTCTTATATCTTGCAAAACTAATCCTATTCTCCCTCTTCATGTATTGTAAGGGATATAGCTATTTTTTCCTATACTATAATATACTATTTATTTGACATCTTTTCGCATGTGATGTCAAATCTCTTTTCATCTCCCTATAAAGTTATTTATGGGGAGATGAAAAGAAAAATGGGACGTAATGTCCCATTTTTCATCCTTTCGTACCTCCAGCTGTTAAACCGGAAACAAAATATTTTTGTAGTGATAGGAATAAAATTGAAATCGGGATCGCAATTAACACAGAACCCGCTGCAAACGTTGTAAATTCATTACCGAATTTCTTCGCAACCATTTCATATAATCCAACTGCCAAAGTATAATTTTCTGGTGTTCGCAAAATAATACTCGCTAAAATGAAATCTGTAAATGGACCAATGAAAGTAAATAACGCTACAACCGCTACGATTGGCTTTGCAAGTGGCATAATGATTTGCCAGAAAATACGGAAATGCCCTGCTCCATCCATTCGAGCTGATTCATCCAACTCTTTCGGAATCGTATCAAAATACCCTTTCATAAGCCATGTATTCATCGGAATTGCTCCGCCCACATAAATTAAAATTAATGCAAGATGTGTATCAAGTAATCCTGTTAACTGAGCTAATATATATAGTGCGATTAACGCTGCAAAATTCGGGATCATTTGCAAAATTAAAAATGTTAATAAACCATTCTTTCTTCCAACAAAACGATATCTCGAAAATGCATAAGCAGTAAAACTAATGGCTAGTACAGAGAAAATCATCGTCATTACGCTAACTTTCAAAGTATTTTTATACCAAAGTAAGTAATTACTTGAATCGAGATCAAGTAGCTTGCGATAATGATCTAATGTGGCATTTTTCGGAATAATACTTGACCCAGATAAACTATCCCCTGGATTAAACGATGAGCCAATTATCCATAGTAATGGATAGAAAATAATCGCACACATTATGAAGATAACTAAATAACTTAATGAAAGACGTAGCATCTTTTGTCGTTTAATATTCATTTACATCATATCCTCTTCTTGGAATGATTTTGTTCTCTTAAATTGCCATAACGCAACTGTAATAACAATTAACGATAAAATCATTGTAAGAGCTGCTGCTTTGCCGTACTGAGCCGAAGTCATCGTTAACTTATAGATCCATGAAATTAAAATATCCGTTCCACCTGCATTTTGTCCAGACACAGCAGGTCCTCCGTTATTAAATAGATAAATAATACTAAAATTATTAAAGTTAAACGTATATTGCGTAATTAATATTGGCGCTGTTGCATATAACACAAGTGGCAATGTAATTTTGCGGAACTGTTGCCAAGCAGTTGCTCCATCTACTGTAGCCGCTTCATATAATTCTCCTGGAATCGATTGCAATATACCTGTTGTCATTGCAAAGACGAACGGGAAACCAAGCCATGTTTGAATCATAATTAAAGCAATCTTTGACCAAAACGGGTCTGTCATCCAAGCAATCTTTTCAATCCCGAATAAAGCTAATACTTGGTTATTAATTGCTCCAAATGTTTCATTAAACATACCAGCAAATACAAGAATAGATACGAATGCTGGAACAGCCCACGGTAAAATAAAGATTGTTCGAATAATTGCCTTACCTTTAATACCAGGCTGATTTACGATAATCGCTAAAAAAATACCAAGTGCAACTTGTAATGTTGTTGCAACGAATGTCCAAATGACAGTCCAAGAAAATACACTTAAAAATGTATCTCTCCACATCGGTAATGTGAAAATATCAATAAAGTTTTTAAAACCCACCCAATCTACTAATTTAGCTGGAGGAGAATGATATAAATCATAGTTTGTAAATCCAATTAAAATTACGAAGATGATTGGAAATACGACAACAAAGATAAGTAGTAGAAAACCTGGTGAAACCATTAAATAAGGAAAGCCTTGATCTAACAAATTACGGTATTGCTCTTTTACAGAATTTAACGGTGTTCCTATATCACGTTTCTTTCCATTTTGATATGCATCATATAAGTTAAGTGCATATATGCCGAGCCCAAACGCGATAACGATAAGTGCCAAGATCCCTTCTACTAATAGAAAGACAGAATGGTCACGTGGAACTTCTGTACCGAGCGTTACAATGCCCCATAATCCCATATTTAATAAATCAGCAAAGGCTACAATAAATGAACCTGTTAATACTAGAAAAATAAGACCTTTTACAAATTGTTTATTATATATTTGGCCCATGCCCGGAATGATTGATAACACGGTTGCCATTTTCCTATGCTTTGAATGGTTTAACCCCTTTGCAGGTTCCATAGATGTTTGCATGTTCCTTCCCCCTTTTTTCTTCCCACATGGAAGGGAGAGAATTCGTGCCCCTCATATTAGAGGCACGAATTTCACCTTATTTTTTCTTACTATGATTTGCCTCAATATTACCTTTAATTTGTTTCACTGCACTATCAAGTGCGGATTTTGGTGCTTCTTTATCTGATACAACTAATTGAAGCGCATCCCCAGCTGGTTTCCAAACTTCCTGCATTTCTGGAATATTCGGCATTGGAATTCCATTTTCCGATTGCGTCGCAACCGCTTTTGCAGCCTCATTTTCTTTAATGATTGGATCTTCCATTACTGATTTTACTGGTGGAATTTCTTTCGTTTTCTCAAAGCGAATTTTAGCATTTTCTTCATTTGTAACCCACTCAGTAAATTTTGTAGCTAAATCATTTTGTTTAGAGAAGCTTGTTACATGCCATCCTTTTACACCAACGAACGTTTTCATCGGTTGACCATTTGGTAATTTTGGCATTGGAGCAACACCATAATCTATTCCAGCCTTTTCCATCGCTTGGAATGCCCATGGACCATTCATAATAGATGCTGCTTTTCCTTCATTAAACAATCCATCTGCAGCTGAACCACCAGATTCACCGATAATACCTTTCGGGAATAACTTTTCTTTGTACCATTTTTGAATATATTCAGCACCTTGTACCGCACCGCTATTATTTAATCCAATATCATTTGCATTTGGCTTTCCATCTTTTTCACCAAATACATAACCACCCATACCTGCCATAAATGCATTAGCGAAGTAGAAGTTATCTCCTAGTGCTAAAAATCCGTATTTTCCATCTTTCGTAAAGTCTTTTGAGAAGTTAAACAGTTCATCCATCGTTTCGGGTGCTTTTTGCATCATTTTTTTATTATAAATAAAGATTGGTGTTTCAATCGCTTTTGGTAAACCGTATATTTTTCCGTTATATGTTTGTGCTTCTATTGATAAATCTGTAAATTTACTTTTTACTGTATCATCTACTTTCACTTCTGAAAGTAGCCCTTCTGTTACCGCATTACCAATATGATCATGTGGCAATGTTACAACATCTGGCCCTGTGCCAGCTGGACCGTCGAGACGAAGTTTTTCTATTTGTTTCGTCATCTGAACCTCTTCAACTTTTACTTTCACATTATATTTCTTTTCAAAACTTTTCACCGCTGGCTCTAGACCCACACCTTTTTTCTCATCTTCCCAAACAAGAAGGTCATAGTCTTTTTTCGCTTTACTTTCCTCTTTTTTCCCTGAATCTTTCGGTCCACATGCAGATAACATACCAATAGATAATGCTGAAACCGTTAATAATGATAATGCTTTCTTCATCCCAAAAACCTCCCTAAATTGTCTATGTACCTCAGTAACTGAAAACGTTTGCATTTAATAGTTTAATTGAAGCGCAAACAATATCTCAAGTCTATGAAAACGTTTGCGCTATTTGTCTATCATTATACATTCTTTTATTCATTTTGCAAATATTAATTTAAAAATTATGTCATTATACTCTTTATACATTGACTTTATATGAAATGAATACTACTCTTATAAGCAATATTAAAGCTACGAGAAAGGCAATCGTTTGCAATATAGTCTTTATTATTACACTTAAGGGAATACTATGTATAGAGATATTGAAGGGGGATTTTCTATATGTTTAAAGAAGCCATTTATCATAGGCCGAAAGATAATTATGCATACGCTTATGATGAACAAACAATTCACATCCGAGTACGTACTAAGAGAGATGATATTCAAAGCGCCGATCTTATTTACGGTGATCCTTACGAATGGAAAGACGGGAAATGGATATCATCAAGTACACCCATGAAAAAAACGGGTTCTACTGCATTATTTGATTATTGGTCCATTTCAATCGAACCCAAATTTAAGCGCTTACGTTATGGGTTTGAATTAAAATCTGAAACAGACACTCTTATTTATACAGAGCGAGGATTCTTTTCTAACATTCCAAATGATGATGTTGGTAACTTTTTCTGTTTTCCATTTATTCATGCAGATGATGTATTCAAAGCACCATCTTGGATTAAAGACACCATTTGGTATCAGATTTTCCCTGAACGATTCGCTAATGGCGATAGTACGCTGAATCCAGAAAACACTCTTCCCTGGGGAAGTACGAATCCAACTCCAACTAATTTTTTCGGTGGAGATTTTGCTGGTGTTATTCAAAACCTTGATTACCTTGTTAAGCTTGGCATTTCCGGAATATATTTCACACCTATTTTCAAAGCTCATTCAAACCATAAATATGACACAATTGACTATATGGAAATTGATCCACAATTTGGGACGAAAGAAACTTTCAAAGAGCTCGTTGAAGAATGTCATAAGCACGGTATAAAAGTAATGCTCGATGCTGTGTTTAATCATAGTGGATACTTTTTCGAGAAATTTCAAGACGTACTAGAGAACGGTGAGAAGTCCGCATATAAAGAGTGGTTCCACATTCATGAATTCCCAATTATAACCGAGCCACTTCCAAATTATGATACTTTCGCCTTTACACCGTATATGCCTAAATTAAATACAGCTCATCCAGATGTAAAAGAATACTTACTTGAAGTAGGACGTTATTGGGTACGAGAATTTAATATAGATGGCTGGCGCCTTGATGTCGCAAATGAAGTCGATCACAATTTTTGGAGAGAATTCCGAACTGAAATAAAGACATTAAATCCTGAAGTATATATTTTGGGAGAAATTTGGCACGATGCCCTTCCATGGCTACAAGGCGATCAATTTGATGCTGTCATGAGCTACCCTGTTACAAACGCTCTACTTTCTTACTTTGCTAACGATTCCATTAAAGCAAGTGAGTTCATGAAGCAAATTACAGAATCTCTACATTCCTACTCTATGAATGTAAATGAAGCAGCCTTTCATTTATTAGATAGCCATGATACTCCAAGAATTTTAACAACATGCAACGGAGATAAAAATAAGTTGAAATTGCTCTATGTATTCCATCTTTCTTTCATCGGCTCTCCATGCATTTATTACGGAGATGAAATCGGCATGGATGGTGGTATGGACCCCGATTGCCGTAAATGTATGATTTGGGATACTAAAGAACAAGATCATGCATTATTTACACATATACAAACATTGATTTCATTACGAAAACAACATGAAGCTTTTGGAGGACATGGTACTTTTCAATTCATCGAAGCAAATGATGAACATAATTATATTTCTTATACGAAAACATATGAGGATGAAACTATCTTTTTCGTTTTAAACCCTACTAATAGTGAAGTTACAGTTTCACTCCCTCTTCATGTTACTGGTAAGAAAATAATTAACATTTATACAAATGAAGAATTTTCAGCGGAAGCAAGTGTATTACAAGTTACACTTCCTCCATATGGATTCTCCATATTAAAATGGTAATCCAAAAAATCCTTATGCCAAGGTGGCATAAGGATTTTTCTTATTTCAATTTGAATACTATCGCTTCATACGGACGTAATGTAATGTTATCTATCGATCCGATTTCTACATCGTAATTGTGTATAAATAATTCTGATTCACTATAACTAATATCCTCAGGCATTTCAAATACACTTTCATCCGCAGTAAAGTTTGCAATAACAAGTAGTTTTTCGTCTCCATATGTTCTTACATAAGCAAAAACAGAAGGATTATTCTCTAATATTAAATCATATGATCCATATACAACTATTTCATTATTTTTGCGTAGCTCAATTAATTTCTTATAGTAATAAAAAATTGAACCTTCATCTTGGATTGCTTGTTTCACATTAATCTCTTTATAGTTAGGATTTACAGTAATCCAAGGTTCACCTGTTGTAAATCCAGCGTGATTCTGATCATCCCACTGCATCGGAGTTCTAGCATTATCACGACCCTTTATATAAATAGACTCCATTACTTTTTCTATATCTTCACCATGGTCTATCACTTTTTCTTTATACATATTTAACGTTTCAATATCTCGATATTCATCAATTGATTGGAATCGAACGTTCGTCATTCCGATTTCTTCACCTTGATAAATATATGGCGTTCCCTTCATCATATGAAGAACTGTCGCTAACATTTTTGCTGATTCAATGCGATACATTCCATCGTTACCAAAACGAGATACAACGCGAGGCTGATCATGGTTATTCCAATAAAGGCTATTCCATCCGGTATGCTCTAATGCTTTTTGCCACTTTGTCAAATTCTCTTTTAAAGTAAGAAGTGAGCATGGTTTTACATCCCACTTTCCACCTTCTCCTGAATCTAAATCCATATGTTCAAATTGGAATACCATTTGCAACTCTTTTCGTTCTTCTCCAGTATACAATTTGGCTTCTTCTGTCGTTACACCTGGCATCTCACCAACCGTCATAATATCATAATGCGATAATACTTCCTCATTCATTTCATGCAAATATTTATGAATGTTTGGACCGTTCATAAAATGTTTATGACCTGAAACATAGCCATCTTCATCTGTTTCAACAGTTGGTAATCCTTCTTCTTTAGAAATAAAATTGATCACATCCATGCGGAATCCATCAATTCCTTTTTCTAACCAAAACTTCATCATCTCATAAACATCTTGTCTTACCTTTTCATTATCCCAGTTTAAATCCGGCTGTTTTTTAGAAAACAGATGTAAATAATATTCATCCGTCATTTCATCGTACTTCCATGCAGACCCACTAAAAGCAGCTCCCCAGTTGTTCGGTTCTTTCCCTTCTTTTCCAGGACGCCATATATAGTAATCTCTATATTTATTATCTTTTGATTTACGTGATTCAATAAACCACTTATGTTCATCAGATGTATGATTAACAACTAAATCCATCATCAATTTCATATTACGTTCATGCATTTCATGTAATAGCTCATCCCAATCTTCCATTGTTCCGAACTCGTTCATAATCTTACAATAATCGCTTATATCATAACCATTATCATCATTTGGAGATTCATAGACTGGTGATAACCAAATCACATCAATCCCTAACTCTTTTAAATAATCTAGCTTTGAAATAATCCCTTGAAGATCTCCTATACCATCACCGTTACTATCCATAAAGCTACGAGGATAAATTTGATATACTACGCTTTCTTTCCACCATTGTTTTTCCATTATGCTACCCCATTTCATTCATAATTCATTTTTCTCTTTTTTAAGGCGCAAACGTTTTCATTAATGAATGATAACAGATTCTATCTCAATTTAAAATAGCGCTTACAATTTTTATTGTTCTTTTTCTAAGAAAACATACGAAAATTACTAATAACTCTTCAATAAATGAAAACGTTTTATTTTTTTATTTATTTTTTGAATCTATTCGTTTATAATGAACTCAAAGAAAGCGTTTGCATAATTATTTCTAGGGGGAAATACCATGGCAGAACTTAAATTAGAAAATATTTATAAGATATATGATAATAACGTAACAGCTGTAACCGATTTTAATTTACACATTCAAGATAAAGAATTTATCGTATTTGTCGGTCCTTCTGGATGCGGAAAATCTACAACATTACGAATGGTAGCTGGACTCGAAGATATTTCAAAAGGCGAGTTTTCAATTGATGGTAAACTAATGAATGATGTTCCTCCAAAAGATCGAGATATCGCAATGGTCTTCCAAAACTACGCTCTTTATCCACATATGAGTGTATATGATAATATGGCATTTGGATTAAAACTTCGAAAAATACCAAAAGATGAAATCGATCGTCGTGTGAAAGATGCAGCAAAAATTTTAGGGCTTGAACAATATTTAGATAGAAAACCGAAAGCATTATCAGGTGGACAACGCCAACGTGTTGCGTTAGGTAGAGCAATCGTTCGAGATGCAAAAGTTTTCTTAATGGATGAACCATTATCAAACTTAGATGCTAAACTCCGTGTTGCAATGCGCTCAGAAATTTCTAAGCTACATCATCGCCTTGGAACAACAACAATTTATGTAACACATGACCAAACAGAAGCAATGACTATGGCTTCGCGTCTTGTCGTTATGAAGGATGGAAAGATTCAACAAATTGGAACTCCAAAAGAAGTATATGAAACACCAGAAAACATTTTCGTGGGTGGATTTATCGGGTCACCAGCGATGAACTTCTTTCGTGGTAAATTGACTGAAACCGATTTCGTTATAGACAATACCATAAAAATCAAAGTATCTGAAGGAAAAATGAAGATGCTACGTGAACAAGGCTATGTAAATAAGGAAATTGTTTTAGGTATTCGCCCGGAGGACATTCATGATGAACTACTATTTTTAGAAGCTTCACAATCTACTACTTTCACAACAAAAATTGAAGTTGCTGAATTGTTAGGTGCTGAATCTATTTTATATATGAAACTTGGAAATCAAGATTTTGCAGCACGTGTTGATGCACGACATATATTCTCACCTGGAGATCAAATTAAATTGGCATTTGATTTAAATAAAGCGCATTTCTTTGACAGCCAAACAGAACAACGTATTCGCTAAAGAAATTTCCTTCTATATAACATACAAAAAAACCGTCCACATATATTGAGGGCGGTTTTCATTATTATACTAGGGCTTCTACTGTATGAAATGATTGTCCTTTCGTGCTAATAATACCGAAAATCGGTAAATCACTAAGCACCACTTCTTCTTGCTGTTTCATAAAAGATGACGTTAATTGTTTTATCTCTATCCAAACGTCATTAATACAAAGTACATTGGAATCGTTCTCTTGTTGGCGAGAAAAAATAGAATCTATTTTATATAAACCACCATTTTGAAAAAGCATATCAATGCGACTGAATGCATTCAAAGTAATGCTAATAACGCGTTGCCAATCTCCTTGCTTTCCCATATCATAGGATACAAAAAGTGCCTCTCCGCCTAGATTCATAATTTCCTCCACTGTTGCTTGTCCACTCTCTTGATCAATGTCCGTCACAATAACTTTTGCGCCTTGTTTAGCCAACAAAAGAGCTGTATTACGTCCAATACCGATGCCACCGCCAGTTACGATAGCAACTTTTCCTGCAAGCTTCATTTTCATTACCCCTTCTATAAGTCTTACCGTCATTCAGTATACTCCTTTATAAGATTAATCTGCAAGCAAGAAAAATTGCTCATTCGTTTGTAAGCGATTACTTTTTTACTCCTTCTTTTTTCCTACTATTACGCTGATCGAAAACTAAACCGATGAAAATTAAAATCCCCCAAAAGATTACACTACCTCCAGTCATTTCAATTTCCCCCTTATTATATAAAGATATTATTTTAATCATTATAACATTTTCTTAATTTTCAATCTATTAAAACCCAAAATGATATTATTACATAAATTGTAGTATAACAAAAAAAGACCTTCTTATTTTATGGATAAAAAGGTCTTTTTTCATTATACAAGACTTATTACTTTCGTCTTTGTAATTAAGTCCTGAAAACCGCAATTGTCTTTGCGGAACAACATCATATATACGTTACATATTAATGGAATTCCTAATAGCAATACGTTCGGCAATAACAATACAAAAAATCTTATAATTAATGTTTGCAACGTTAGCTTTTCACTCTTCAATGAAATTAATTTTATTCTCGTTACCTTTTTGCCAATTGTAACACCGTTCCAAATAAAGGGTAACACAATAAAATATATCGCCATTAATATGAAAACTACTGCGAAATCATATCTAAAATCACCTAAACTTATATTAAAGCGCTTAAACATAGCACTATAGTTTCCGGTCATAATAGCTACTACTGCACCATACATAACCGAGATTAAAAACATGTCAATTAGGGAAGCACCTATGCGATTCATTACAAGCGCTGGACGATGCATCTTTAACTTCATTTTATGTCGACTCCTTCATATCCTTCTTTACCCGTCTCATCGTACCACTTCTAAAAAACATTGTAAACTAGCGTTTCTCTTACTTTTCTTGTACAATTTGTTACAATAGCATTATAAAGGAGGTTCCCATATTGAAAAAATGGATAATCCTATTCGTCGCCTTCCTATTAACTGGTTGTACAGGAAACACAAGTCACTTAACTTATACGGTTAACGATGAATACGAGCTCATACGTACTTCTGGAAATGCATTTGAACTTTTCCCCTCGCAAGATGCTGTATATGCCACACAATACATCCCTGCAAAAATTACAGACATTGCTTGGGATGATAAATACATTATTGCAAAACAAACTGAGGAAAAATCAGATCCAAATAACCCTGACGCAGCAATTGCAAATAAAAAAAGTGAACATTATTGGATTATTGACGTAAAGCACAATAAACGTTTCGGTCCCTATAATGAAAAGCAATTTAATAAACAAAAAGATGCGTTTAAAATTAAGGTGCCTTTTCAAAATGTAGATTCATACATAAAAGAAATAAAAAAACAGTCAGCATAATCTTTTGAGTGCTGACTGTTTTGTCTTACATTATTTTAAAAACACATTACTCCGAAAGTGAGATATTAAACGTTTGTGGCTCTTTTACAACATCTTGTGTTTCTGAATCTCCTGCAAGTAAATCATCAGTTATAAACTGAATATCCTTTACCTTGTCTTTTCCATCGTCAAGTATTAAACCAATAATCCCATCTCTTGTTTCACCAGGCTTATAGTCTTCTCTTGATACATTTTTTGTACCAACTAACGTATCTTCGTCATATAAAAAGTTTTGAGTCGCTACTTTAAAATGTTGCTTACCATTAATTATAACATCATTCATAGAGAAAAATTGCATATTTTTATTTCCGCTATTCTCCACTTTATATGTAATCTCAACGTAACGAATTGTATTACTAATCTCTGTTCCACTTAGCGATGCATATAATTCTGCATCTTCTTGGCTTACTTTATCCCCTAATCTACGTTTTACTTCTTCAGGAGTTAGTGCCGTGTATACTTTCAATGTATTTTTTGTCTTTTCACTCATCTGTGATAAAGAGATTACTTTCACATCTTGTACGTGAATTTTCATTGGCGCTACTTCAAATGTTTGATTCACAGAATGCATCTGCTCTAACTTGAAAGTACCCCAGCCTGTTTCTTTCACTTTTTGTCCTACTTTTTTCAGCTCACGCCCACCATATTCTTTTGTTTCAGGAATAGATTCTTTCTTCTTCGGTTCAGCTTTCTTTTCTTCTTGATGGAAGCAACCACTTAACATAAGAAGAAAACTACATAAAACAAAAATACTTTTCCATGCTTTCATCATTTCATTTCTCCTAACGCTATCATTCATGAATATAAAATTAGTCCCTTGCTTTGTAAACTATAGAAACAATGAAAAGTCCACAAAATGAACTTGTCAGTCCAGATACTATTATACCTCCAATTTGGAAAATATGAAAATAGGGATCTAGGAACACATGCACGATAAATATAATAGTTGCCACAACAATTACTGAAATCCAATACTTTCTTTTTTCCGAAGCTAAAATAAAGTCTTTACCCATTTCATTTCTATGCTTCCATAAAACGTATGCTAATAATAGAAAACCAATACATGTACTTCCATGTTGCATATATTTATAAACAGAGATACCGTACCATTCTCTTTGCAATAATGGTATTTTCATAACAAAATAGCCTGTCTTATGAGTGAATGCATCCCAAACAACATGCGTTAACATACCGAATAATGCTGAATAACAAAATACAAAAAGATCCTTCCATGTATGAAGACCCCACCCCTTGTCTACTGCATATGTATAGTAGCCAGCAAATGGTTTAGGTAAATGTGTTATAAAAGACTTTTTTAAAATGTAATGATATATGTATGCTAATAAGAAGACAAGTGGTAAATTTAAATATAAGAACCCCAGCCACGTATGCCCAATTACACCATACGGTCTAAAGTGTAAGAAATATTCAAAGTCAGGCGACATACTACCTAATATAAGAGCCGTTACTGAAATATGTTTAGAATGCTTTTTCGTAAAAGGGAGAACTGCTGCTGGATGTGCAAATGTAAACGGCATACTTTAACTCCTTCTCACATTTTCAATAGAATACCATCTATCATAACGAGAGAATGGAACTTCATGCAATATTTATTTTCACATTGGAATATGATAGTTTAAATGATATAATCCACATAAATATTCAGAAAACAAGAAGGGATTCAGGTGTTATTAACACTTGTATTTGCTGCCTTTTTAGATTCAAAATCCGTTATGAATTGAGGTTTATATATTGATTGACGTACCCTTTTTACAAAATGTCACATTAAAAAAAGAAAATATCCCTAGTTTTTCCGCATATCCTTACTGCTTACCCGCTATTCGAACATTACAATCACTAGCTTTCCATCCAAATGTAACATTCATTATTGGAGAAAACGGAACGGGTAAATCAACATTACTTGAAGGAATTGCAATTGCGTTAGGTTTTAATGCAGAAGGTGGAACGAAGAATTTCCGCTTTAGCACAAACGATTCACATTCATCTTTACATGAATACCTTCGAATTTCAAAAAGTTTCAATACACCAAACGACGGTTTCTTTCTTCGCGCTGAATCATTTTATAACGTTGCTTCTTATATTGATGAAATAGATGCTATAAAATCTTACGGCGGCGTTTCACTACACGAACAATCACACGGTGAATCATTCTTTTCCTTATTTATGAATCGTTTTTCAGGACAAGGTTTATACATTTTAGATGAGCCTGAGGCAGCTCTATCACCGATGAGACAACTTTCCATGCTCATTCGAATGCACGAACTAGCTGAACAAGGTTCACAATTTGTTATTGCGACGCATTCTCCTATTTTAATGGCTTACCCTGAATCTACTATATACTCTTTAACACAAGAGGGGATTCACGAATCCACATTAGAAGAAACCGAGCATTATCAAACGACGAAACTTTTCTTTGAAAATCGCGATCGATTATTCCATCATCTATTTGAGTCATAAAAAAAGAAGCAGCAATAGCTGCTTCTTTTTTATAGTGCTTCTATAAATAAGGCAACCCCGATACCGCCACCAACGCATAAAGAGGCAATTCCTTTTTCTAAACCACGTCTTTTTAATTCGTGAATTAAACTTACTGTAATACGAGCCCCTGTACAACCAATTGGATGCCCAAGTCCTACGCCACTACCGTTTACGTTCACTTTTTCACGGTCTAAGCCTAACTCTTTCTCTACAGCTAAATATTGAGCCGCGAAAGCTTCATTAATTTCCAGTAAATCTGCATCTTCTAATGACCAATCTACTTTCTCTAATCCTTTTCGGATTGCTGGTGCTGGTCCAATACCCATAATTTTCGGGTCTACTCCAGCTACTGAATATCCAACAATTCTAGCTAACGGTTGTAAGCCTTTTTCTTTTGCTTTTTCTTCGCTCATTAATACTAGAACTGCACTTCCGTCATTCAGGCCAGATGCATTACCTGCAGTTACAGACCCATCTTTACGGAATGCTGGTTTTAACCCTGCTAATTTTTCCGCTGTAATATCTGCACGTGGATGCTCATCCTTCGAAAATACTACTTCTTTTCTACGTTCTTTTATTGTAATAGGAACAATTTGATCGTCAAAGTGTCCAGACTCGATTGCCTTCAGTGCCAATGTATGACTGCGAAGAGCAACTTCATCTTGTTCCTCTCTTGTAATTTCATATTGTTCAACTAAATTTTCCGCTGTTTCACCCATCATAATATGGTGAATCGGATCTTCTAACACTTCCCACACCGTATCACGAATTTCTCCGTGCTGTAGACGTTGTCCCCAGCGGTGCTGTTTCAATGCATAAGGGCTCGAACTCATCGCTTCTACTCCACCTGCAACAACAACATCACTTACACCTAATTGGATTTGCATTGCAGCTGACATAATTGCTTGCATACCTGAAGAACATTGACGTTGGATTGTATATCCCGTAACTGTGTCAGGAAATCCTGCCGCTAATGCAGCTGTTCTCGCCGTATTTGCTTCATCAGTTCTTTGAATACAATGACCTAAAATTACTTCATCAACTTCATGTGGTTCTACCCCGCCTCGTTTTACAGCTTCCTGAAGTACAGGAACAGCTAATTCTACTGGCGTTACATTTTTTAGCGCTCCTCCAAAAGTTCCAATTGGCGAACGAACTGCAGCTGTAATAACAACATTATGCATTTTGTACTTGCCCCTCTCTTATGTACCCTAGTAAGTTTTTAGGTGAAATTCCATAAGATGTATATCTATAACTATCATACTATAAACATACTAAAAAATCAAAATATTTCATATAATAAAAATAGAAGGAATTAACCTTCTATTCTGTCAGTGCATATAAAAACTTTTGCAAAATTTTCTCTGTCGTTTCATTCAATTTTGGCAACTTATCTACTGGAAAATATTGAAGTTTCAACCCTTCATGATCGAGCTTTAATTCCCCGCTCACATGATGTGCCTGATACAGATGAATGACATTGAAAATTTCATCGCCATTCGGATAACGGAAATATACTTCTTTTCCTGATAGAACACCAAGAAATTGCATTATTTTTGCAGTTAACCCCGTTTCCTCAAATAACTCTCTACGTGCCGTTTCTTCTGTCGTTTCACCCAGTTCCATCGCCCCGCCAGGTACACCCCAATCATATGTATCTGAACGATATTGAAGCAATACTTCTTGTTTATCATTTAATATAATGATTGCTGATCCTACGAGAATAAGCGGTCTTGTACCAACGACTTTTCGTAACTCTTCAATATACCCCATATGTAAATTCCCCTTTCCCTAACCTCCCTTATCATAACAAAATTTCTCTCTTTTTGTTCATGTAATTTTAAAGAAAAAAAGGAAGCTTTCGCCTCCGTTTTTTCATCTTTATTTCTTAAAACTTTCATATTTTACAGCTTCAAAAGCTTCCTCAATTTCATCATTACGATAATGGACATATGTAAAACGACCCAATTCTACTAATCTTGCTATTTCCTGTAACGCTTTATGCTGCTCATATGTTTCTTTCAGCTTAATATGTACATAAAACTTCATTAAAGGATGTTCATATAAAGGTTCTCCCACCTCTACATATACATCTTCAACCCCTTGTACAACTCTTACATAACTCGCAAATTGATAAAGTGCTTCTCTGTCTGAAACGATTTTTAATGTATACATATATTCTCCCCCTTTCCTTTACTATATCAAAAAGACGACCATACCATGTTATAGAACTATGAAATTTTTTCGACTTGTCATCTATATATTCAATAAAGAAGGCGTTTATCCATACATGACATCTTTTTCCCACATATATTATAGGAAGAACTTTTTTTCATTTGAGGTGTTCCTTATGAATCCATACGTCAATATATGTATTTGCATTACTCCCGGCGCCGATATTTCTGATGACCGTATCGCAAAAGACTTAGCTGTTGCAGAATCAATTTGGCACCCCATTACATTTCAAATTCAAGAAGTAATTGTATTAAATGAACTTTTCCGTTTTTTTGACCGTGAAATCAGTTATAAAAATTCCATTCAAAGTCAAGAAAAGTTGGCATCCTTTTTCCAAACATGTGTAAATGAAGCTCCTGAATGCGACCTTTATATTTGTTATATTGGCAGTGATTATTTCAAAGAAACTGCAGTAATTGCCTGCGCTTATTCTTTAGCAAAACAACAGCAACTTACTGGCTATATCGTTTTAACAAATTCGGCTGCCCCTATGAAAAATATATATACGCTCGCTCACGAAATCGGTCATATTTTATTTACAAGACGTATTCATGGAAAACTTACTCATGCAGATCCTCATTCTCCAACCGGCTCGGAGCACCACCCTTCTCCAACAAATCTTATGTATCCGATAGTCCCTCGTCCAGAAAACGTTCATATTGATTCCTTATTAACAACAGAACAAAAAGCGCTCTCTTTACAAAGCTCTTTACTACAAAGAAAAAAACAGTAACCCTCATGTTACTGTTTAAAACAACTTGTTCCAATCAACAAACCAAATCCCGGCTGCTAGAAATAAAAATAGACAACTAAATGTAAATGTAATCCCTCTAAAAATCCCTATATAATATTTCTTTGGAAATAATTTTTTGTATATCCAGAGCAGCCGCTTTCCTATTAAACCGAAAAACAGAATATATCCTGATGTGTAATCTAATATATTAATAAAATAGTCAACATATATCCTTTTGATAAAAGAGTTATTGTTAGGTTAACCTTAGAAAACTACTACTCAATTTACCTATAAATAATACTGTCTCTCTTTTTATTCGTATACTTTCCTTTTTCTAATTTTATATGAATTTTCAAAAGCATATAAATAACAATGAAAAGAATTATTTGTTGTACATACATTCCAATAATACTTGATAAATCTATCATTACGAATACATATTCCAATGCAATTGGAACTAGTAAATACGCCAAAGTAAACCAACCACCAAATTTAATATTTACAATAGCTGCAAATAGAACTACTATTCCAACAAGAATGAAGCTTTCTGTCGCAGTAAATTTAATAAATGTTGTACCATAAAAATTATTTAATAATGCAATACTGAAAATTGATAAAAACCATATCGCACCTGTTATATACATAATTAAAAATTCAGTTCTTTTACGCTTAAATGAGGCTGTTCTCATGCCCCATATTAATACACTAATTCCTACAAAAATCATAATCGGATATCCGATTAATTCAATTAAAGAATAAGACAAACGATGGTCGGCTTCACTAAAAAATACACTCTTCATCATCGTGAATGCTAATAAATTTATAATAAAGTAAAGCAATAATTTATAATTCCCTTTTTTATCAACTTCCATCTCTTTGGCAAGTTGATTTGCATACTCTTTTGGAGCATGACCGAATATATCATTTACACTCTTCCCTCTCTTTTCTCCTTCTATTAAATGAACTTCCGCATCTTCTATAAAGGAAATAATATCAGCTTCTCTAATGCCCTTCGTTCGTAAATACCCTTGAGTATCATCTAAAAACTTTTGCCCTTCATTCGATAGCACTTTTATCACTCCCTTATTTAACCATTTCTCTTCTATTCGTCTTCATCATAATTTCAAGGAAAATTAAAATAAACAAACTTCCGTATAAACATATAACTTGAAATAACACTGGCATGAGCTCTTCAGATGTAAATGTTTTAAACATTTACATAATAGAAAGCGGAATGATTAAATATAAGTTTTTAAACCATCCTTCAAAATATATATTTATCGCTACTGTGATGATAAAAATCCCACCAGCTACTATATAACTTTGGACTTCGGTGAATGTGAGCATTTTTGTAGGATATATCACATCTAATATCGTAACAGCTCCTAATAAAAACAATGGAGCAATCATAACTAAAGACCACATGGAAAACCATGTTTTTGTAAAGCTTGTGACGAAGGTCATTTTGCGAAGTAGAAAATTAGGACCTATAACAACTAAAATCAATGAAAAACTGTAACCGATACACTGAATAAGTGAAATCTGTAACATTCCATTATTCACTATTAAGATAGAAGCAATAATCCAAAAAGATACGATATTCATTACTGTAAAACCAATTTGCTTCCACGTTTCCTGTCTATCTCTTTCCATTACCTTTACAAGTTCATGCGCATATTCTTTCGGTGAGCTTCCGAAAATATTTTCTACACTCTTCCCCTCACTCTCACCTTCTATTAAATGAAGTTCTGCGTCTTCTAAAAAGTTTTCAATATCACTTTCTTTCACACTCTTTGCCATCAAAAATAATCTCATATCTAACAAAAACTTTCGTGCTTCACTTGATAACATTATTTTCTCCTTCCCTTCAAGTAGACGTTCTACACTACTTTGCATCGCTTCCCAGCGATCCATAAATTCACCAAGTGCTTCCTCGCCTTTTTCTGTTAATGTATAATATTTTCTCTTTGGACCAGATAGCGATTCCTTCATTACGCTTGTTATTAGTCCTTCTTTTTGCATTCGTATTAATAACGGATAAATACTTCCCTCACTCGCCATTGTAAAACCATACTTTGCTAGCTTCTCACTCATTTCATAACCGTATATTTCGCCTTCAGAAATAATAGCAAGTAAGCATCCTTCTAAAATCCCTTTCAGCATTTGACTTGTCGACATAATTCAAATCCTCCTACTATCTTGTTTTACAAGATAGCTAGCGATATTTTTTCCAAATGTTTGCAGGAATTTCATTATAACCTCTCTAAATAGAGCACTATGAAAACTTTATTATGAAGGGATGTTTTTCATCATGGTTACAAATCGAGTTGTCTTTTTAACAGGTGCTGCGAGTGGTATTGGATATGAAGTGGGAAGTACTTTTGCAAAAGAAGGTGCAAAAGTTGTGATTACTGATCGTCTTGAAGAACGTGCGAAAGAAGCTGCTGAACAATTACAAAATGAAGGTTTTCAAGCTATCGGTTTAAAATGTGACGTTACATCTGAAGAGGAAATTACAGCAGCAATTTCTCAAACAGTTGATCATTTCGGTTCATTAGATATATTAATTAACAACGCAGGAATGCAACACGTTTCACCCATTGAAGACTTTCCAACTGAAAAGTTCGAGCTGCTAATTCAAATTATGCAAATTGCTCCGTTTATCGCAATTAAGCATGCCTTTCCGATTATGAAACAACAAAAATATGGTCGTATTATTAATGTCGCTTCTATTAACGGCCTGGTCGGGTTTGCTGGAAAAGCTGCCTATAATAGTGCAAAACATGGCGTAATTGGATTAACAAAAGTTGCCGCTTTAGAAGGTGCTACGCATGGTATTACTGTTAATGCCCTTTGCCCTGGTTATGTCGATACCCCTCTTGTACGTAATCAACTACAAGACTTAGCTACTACACGAAATGTACCACTTGAAAATGTTTTAGAAGATGTCATTTATCCACTTGTACCACAGAAGCGTTTGCTACAAGTACAAGAAATCGCTGATTATGCTATGTTTTTAGCGAGTGAAAAAGCGAAAGGTATAACTGGTCAAGCTGTCGTTATCGATGGTGGCTATACTGCTCAATAAAAAATAAAGTTTGCTCAAGAAGAGCAAACTTTATTTTTTATTACGAGGATCTTCGTACTTTAGTAATTGCCGCGGGAGCTTCTCAATTGCAACAATTACCCCCTCTAATTTACTTTCAATACGGTGGAGTAAATATAATGTTACAACAATTGGAAACCCTACATTACCTATCATCTTGATCCACTCTTCCATCCTCTTCCCCTCCTTTCATTATATAAGTAAGAGAAAACAATGCATTTAGGCATAAAAAAACAAGCTATTATGTATTAGCCTGTTTTTCAAATAATGATGCAATTTCTCGTTTATAATCCCCGCTTATAATACCTTTCTCAGTAATAATTCCTGTAATTAATTCGTTCGGTGTTACGTCAAATGCAGGGTTATAAACATTCGTTCCGATTGGTGCTACTTGTTTTCCAAAGATTTTCGTAACTTCTGTTTCATCTCTTTCTTCAATAATTATTTCGGCGCCAGTTTCTTTCGTAACATCAAATGTTGACAGTGGCGCAGCAACATAAAATGGGATATCAAAGTACTTTGCTAAAATAGCTAAATTCATTGTCCCTATTTTATTTGCCGTATCTCCATTTGCGACAATTCGATCCGCCCCTACAATAATTGCATCTATTTCTTTCGTTTGAATAGCATGAGCTGCAGTATTATCTGTAATAAGGGTCACATCAATATTTGCTTGCTTCAATTCCCACGTCGTTAAACGACCACCTTGTAAAACTGGTCTCGTTTCACACGCATATGCATGTAAACGCACACCTTTCTCTTTTCCAATATAAAAGGGAGCTAATGCAGTTCCATATCTGGCAGTTGCGATACTTCCAGCGTTACAGATTGTTAAAATATTATCGCCATCTTTAAAACATGTTAACGCATATTCCCCAATATTTCGGCACACCTCTTCATCTTCCTGCTGAATGCGAAGCGCTTCTTCTTCTAATGTTTTTTGTGCTTCTTTTATTGTAGTAATCCCTCGAATAGATTCTCTCATACGATCAATTGCCCAAAATAAATTGACCGCTGTCGGGCGTGACGTCCCCAAATAATTACAATCTCTATTAAACTTCTTTTGAAATTCTTCAATATGTACAGTGTTATATTTTTTTGATTCAAGCGCCAAGCCAAATGCAGCTACAATTCCAATTGCAGGCGCTCCTCGTACTTCTAACATTACGATGCTTTTCCAAACCTCTTCAATAGTCGTCAATGTTTTATATTCTGTGCTATGCGGCAATTTCGTTTGATTTAATACCGCAATTGCATCACCTTTCCAACTTACAGATCTCGGAACAGTAACAATTGTACTCATGCTTTTATGCCCCCTGAAACTGTCTGTTGAAATAATGTTCGAAACAGTTGAATATCAGCACTTTTAGATTCATATTTTATTAGTTCTTTTCCTATGGATAGCGCTTGTTTCTTAGCTTGAATTCTTGTTTCCTTATTTTCTATCTCATCTAAATCTGCTACATGAGCTAAACCAATTGTTCTACGAATCAGTTCACATCCTGCAAATCCAACAGCATCAGTAAAGATATTTTGCAAAATAATTGGTAACCATTGTTTTTCTTTGGTATATGCTTCTACACCTTCTCCAATCCATAACTTTGTAAAAGTCTCTACAAAATAACTCCACGTCTTTTCTATATGGAAAAATAGTACACTTCTTTTTTCTTCTTCTCTAGATAAAGCATTTAATAATAGATTTGCAATAAATTGACCTATGTCAAATCCAAATGGGCCATAGGTCGCAAATTCTGGATCAATCACTTTCGTTTCAGAAGGTGACGAAAAAATACTACCAGTATGTAAATCACCATGAATAAGAGTTTCTTTTCTTGTTAAGAACTTATATTTATATTGTGCTACTTTTAGTTTTAAAGTTTTATCACTCCAAAGTTCATCAACCACGAGCTGTAAATCTGGCTCATAATCATTTGTATCATAATGTCCAAACGGATCTGTAAACACTAAATCCTCTGTAATTTTACAAAGATCCGGATTTACAAAGGTACCTTCTAGTACCCTCTTCTCTTCTGATTGTAAACCAAAATCTGAAGTGTAAAATAAAACATGTGCTAGAAAACGGCCGATATGCTGGGATAAAAGCGGATATTCTTCTCCGCCTATTAATCCTTTTCTTGTAATTGTTAGTCTTGATAAGTCTTCTATTACCGTTATCGCTAACTCTTCATCATGACTGTACACTGCTGGAACATAATCCGGTACATACTGCGCAAAAATTTGTAAGGCCTTACTTTCAATCGTTGCTCTTTTTATAGACAATGGCCAGCTTTCACCAACTACTTTCGCATAGGGCAGTGCTTGTTTTATTATAATTGATTTCTCTCCATCATCTAATTTGAACACGTAATTTAAGTTTCCGTCTCCAATTTCATGACAAACGACATTTGCCTTCGCTTCAAAATAGCCATGATCTTTCGCATATTGTACAGCTGTTATTTCTGTTAATGAATAATATCCCATCGTCTTCTCCCCCTTTTTAAATTCAGAGGTTTTTCTAACATAGAAAAACCTCTTTCCACTAAGAAAGAGGTTTGAAGTTTATCTTCTCCCCTCTTATCTGCCAGAAAGTTTTACTTTCTGCTGGAATTAGCACCGTGCCTTTTGGCGTAATAAACGCCCCATTTCACAATGGTATTACGGTCGGTTGCTGGGCTTCATCGGGCCAAATCCCTCCACCTGCTCTTGATAAGAGTTGTATAATTTTTTGAATTTTTAACTTTATGTTGAAGACTATACCAAGAATAAAAATCACTTGTCAACATTTTATTTGTATAATTCTGGACGACGATCCGCAAAAACTGGAATTCCTTTACGTACTTCTTTAATTTTCTCGAATACAAGCTCTCCAAATAAAATTGATTCTTCTTCATTTGCTTCTACAACAACCTCGCCCCAAGGATCGACAATTAAAGAATGACCGGCAAACTCATTATTCGGATCCTTTCCTGCCCTATTACAGGCAACAACATAACATTGATTTTCAACTGCTCTTGCTTGCAATAGCAAACGCCAATGTGCTAAACGAACTAATGGCCATTCTGCTACAACAAATAAAACTTTTGAACCTTTTGCAGTATGAACGCGCATCCACTCTGGAAAACGAATGTCATAACAAATTGTGCCGGCGCACTCTACATCATCTAACTTAAATTCACCTGTACTATTTCCAGCGATTAAATATTTATGTTCATCCATAAGCTGAAATAAATGCACTTTACTATATTCATTGACTAGTTCTCCTTCCTTGTTTACCACATACATTGTATTTGTAACACCTTGCTCTGTTTGCTTCGCTATGGAACCACCAACAATATGTACACCATATTGTTTCGACCATTCTTTCAACTTTTCTTTCGTTTCCAATCCATCCCTATCTGCAATTTCAGAAAGTCTTGCTAAATCATATCCTGTTGTCCATAATTCTGGTAAGACAATAACATCCGGTCTCTCCTTCATCGCTTCGCTTATTTTATTTTTAGCATTCTCAATATTTTTTTCTACATCCCCAAAAACAATATCCATTTGAATACATGCGACTTTCATTTTTTCAGCCCCATTCTTATTTTTCTCTTTACAAAATACTGGAAAGATTATATCATTTGTCACTAGAATTGTAACAACTTTCAAAAGAGGTGGAAAGTATGAAATTATTTCAACCTTCTGAGATAGTAACATCATTGCCAACACAATTTTTCGCTTCACTTGTTGCAAAAGTTAACAAATTCGTTGCAGCTGGTCACGATGTTATTAATCTAGGTCAAGGTAATCCAGATCAACCAACACCGCAGCATATCGTAAAAGCTTTACAAGATGCTGCAGAAAAGACCATTCATCATAAATATCCGCCATTTCGCGGACATGAAAGTTTAAAAGAAGCCGTGGCAACATTCTATCAACGTGAATATGATGTAATAATAAATCCGAAAACTGAAGTTGCTATATTGTTTGGTGGAAAGGCTGGATTAGTAGAATTACCAGTTTGTTTTACAAACCCTGGTGATTCGATTCTCGTTCCAGATCCAGGCTATCCAGATTATTTATCAGGAGTTGCTTTAGCAAAAGCACAATTTGAAACAATGCCGCTTATTGCAGAAAATAACTTTTTACCAGATTACACAAAAATTAATAACTCTATTGCCGAGCGTGCAAAATTAATGTTTTTAAACTATCCAAATAATCCTACAGGTGCTACTGCATCAAAAGATTTTTTTGATGCAACTATTCATTTTGCTAATAAACATAATATATTAGTGGTTCATGATTTTGCTTACGGTGCGATTGGATTCGATGGTCAAAAACCTGTTAGTTTCTTGCAAGCAGACGGTGCTAAAAATACAGGTATTGAAATTTACACTCTATCGAAAACTTTCAATATGGCTGGATGGCGTATTGCTTTTGCAGTAGGGAATGAAAGTGTCATTGAAACCATTAACTTATTACAAGATCATATGTATGTTAGTATTTTTGGTGCAGTTCAAGATGCTGCCCGCGAAGCACTATTAAGTTCACAGTCTTGCGTAATAGACCTTGTAAATAGTTACGAATCTCGACGAAACGCTCTTATTTCGGCTTGTCAATCAATTGGTTGGAATGTAAACATTCCAACAGGGTCATTCTTTGCATGGCTTCCTGTTCCAAAAGGATATACCTCTGAGCAATTTGCTGATATTTTACTAGAAAAAGCACATGTTGCAGTTGCTCCTGGTGTTGGATTTGGTGAACATGGCGAAGGGTATATCCGTGTGGGTCTCTTGCATACAGAAGATAGATTACGGGAAGCCATTAATCGAATTGATAAATTAAATTTTTTCAAAAAGTAATTGACAACATGAAAAATATCTGACAAAATTCAGTTATCTTAAAAATTTAAACATTTCTAAATACTTCTTATCAAGAGCAGGTGGAGGGACGAGCCCGACGAAACCCGGCAACCGATCTACAATTGTAGACACGGTGCTAATTCTCGCAGCATTACGCTGACAGATAAGGAGCTGGTTGTAAAAAAACCTCTCCTTAGCTGAGAGGTTTTTTTATTTAACTAGGAGGTTATAACAATGAGCGGAATTATAGCGACGTATTTAATCCATGATGATTCACATAACTTAGAAAAAAAGGCTGAGCAAATTGCACTTGGTTTAACAATTGGCTCTTGGACTCATTTGCCACAATTATTGCAAGAACAATTAAAGCAACATAAAGGCAACGTCATTCATATTGAGGAATTAGCTGAAAATGAACATACAAATTCGTATTTACGTAAAAAAGTAAAACGCGGAATTATTAAAATCGAATATCCGTTATTAAACTTCAGTCCAGATTTACCAGCAATTTTAACGACTACATTTGGAAAGCTATCCCTTGATGGCGAAGTAAAATTAATTGACTTAACTTTTTCAGATGAGTTAAAAAAGCATTTTCCTGGTCCTAAGTTCGGTATAGATGGTATTCGAAATCTTTTACAAGTGCATGATCGTCCCCTTTTAATGAGTATTTTTAAAGGAATGATTGGACGAAATATTGGGTATTTAAAAACGCAATTACGCGATCAAGCAATTGGTGGTGTAGATATAGTAAAAGATGATGAAATATTATTTGAAAATGCATTAACACCACTTACGAAACGCATTGTATCTGGAAAAGAAGTTTTACAATCCGTATATGAAACATACGGACATAAAACGTTATATGCCGTAAATTTAACAGGACGAACTTTTGATTTAAAAGAAAATGCGAAACGTGCAGTGCAAGCTGGAGCTGATATTCTATTATTTAACGTATTTGCTTACGGACTAGATGTACTACAATCACTTGCAGAAGATGATGAAATCCCAGTTCCTATTATGGCACACCCTGCTGTAAGTGGTGCTTATTCAGCATCTAGGTTATATGGAATTTCATCTCCATTATTACTCGGAAAGCTACTACGCTATGCTGGGGCTGACTTTTCATTATTCCCATCTCCATACGGAAGTGTTGCGCTAGAAAAAGAGGAAGCTCTTGCTATCTCAAAATATTTAAATGAAGACGATGCATTTTTCAAGAAGAGCTTTTCTGTTCCGTCTGCTGGTATTCACCCTGGTTTCGTTCCCTTTATTGTACGAGATTTCGGTAAAGATGTTGTTATTAATGCTGGCGGCGGGATACATGGACATCCAAATGGAGCGCAAGGCGGTGGTAAAGCTTTCCGTACTGCAATTAATGCTACTTTGCAAAATAAACCACTCCATGAAGTAGATGACATAAATTTGCATAGTGCACTACAAATATGGGGAAATCCCTCTCATGAGGTGAAATTATGAGTATTCAAGTATTTTGTGATTTCGATGGCACGATTACAAATAATGATAACATTATGTCCATTATGGAAAAATTCGCACCACCAGAAGCTGAAGAAGTAAAGAATAGAATTTTATCACAAGAGCTATCTATTCAAGAAGGTGTTTCTCAATTATTTCAATTAATACCTACTCATCTGCACGATGAAATTATTCAATTTTTAATAGAAACTGCTGAAATTCGTAATGGTTTTCATGAATTTATACAATTTATAAATGAAAATAACATTTCTTTTTACGTTATATCAGGTGGAATGGATTTCTTCGTCTATCCACTCTTACAAGGACTCATTCCAAAAGAGCAAATTTACTGTAATGAAACAGATTTTTCAAATGAATACATTACGGTGAATTGGCCTCATCCTTGTGATCATCATTGTCAAAATCATTGCGGATTATGTAAATCATCTCTCATCCGTAAATTGAGTGATACGAATGACTTCCATATTGTGATCGGAGATTCAATTACTGATTTACAAGCTGCGAAACAAGCAGATAAAGTATTTGCTCGTGACTTCCTTATTACAAAGTGTGAAGAGAATTATATTGCTTATACACCGTTTGAAACATTCCATGATATTCAAAATGAATTAAAACATTTGTTGGAGGTGAAATTATGAAACAACTTTTTCGTCAATGGTATGACTTAAGCGAGATAAAAAAAGAATTAACAACACGAAATTGGTTTCCGGCAACGAGTGGTAATATTTCTATAAAGGTTAGTCATGAGCCCCTTACTTTTCTTATTACAGCAAGTGGTAAAGATAAAACAAAAACTACTCCAGATGATTTTCTATTAGTAGATCATTTAGGGGTTCCCGTATTAGAGACTGAATTACGCCCGTCAGCAGAAACAGTATTGCATACACATATTTATAACAATACAAATGCCGGGTGCGTACTTCATGTTCATACAACTGATAACAATGTCATCACAAATTTATATAATGATGCAGTCACCCTTCAAAATCAAGAAATTATTAAAGCTCTCGATATTTGGGAAGAAGGTGCAACAATTCACATTCCTATTATCGAAAACCATGCCCATATCCCAACGCTTGGAGAAAACTTCCGAAAGCATATAAAAGGTGATTCAGGAGCAGTATTAATCCGTAACCACGGTATTACCGTATGGGGCCGAGATAGCTTTGATGCAAAGAAAAGATTAGAAGCTTATGAGTTTTTATTCCAATTTCATATAAAACTATTATCAATTCAAGGAGGCGTTTCTAATGGCGCAAATTCGTATTCATGAAGTAAATACTCGCATTGAAAATGAAGTGGAAGTATCTAAATTTCTACAAGAGGAAGGCGTTTTATATGAGAAATGGAACATTTCTAAACTTCCTACTCATTTAAATGAAAATTATTCGTTAACAGATGAAAACAAAGCTGAAATATTAGCTGTTTTTTCAAAAGAAATCGCTGATGTTTCAGCAAGTCGAGGTTATAAAGCACATGATGTAATTTCACTTTCAAATAGCACACCTAACCTTGACGAATTATTAATTAATTTCCAAAAAGAACATCATCATACAGATGACGAAGTTCGCTTTATCGTCAGTGGTCATGGCATTTTCGCTATTGAAGGCAAAGATGGGAAATTCTTTGATGTTGAACTTGAGCCAGGCGATCTCATATCTGTTCCTGAAAATGCAAGACATTATTTTACCTTGCAAGATGATCGTCAAGTTGTAGCTATTCGTATTTTTGTGACAACTGAAGGCTGGGTTCCAATCTATTAAGGTAGTTAGTTGAATAAAAGGACTTGGACCCCCTTTTCCAAACTTTTATTCACTCTACATATATACATCCTCCTATGGAACAGGCTTATTTCATTTTTGAAATAAGCCTGATTTTTTATTTACTCAAAAGTACCACTTCATCACAAATTTAACACCTTGATTTTTCAAGTATATTTTTTGAACATTTTTTGAATATTTATTGAATTTTTTCTGAAAATTCTGTTTTGTATATGATATACTACAATTAATTAAGAAGGAAAATAATATCGCAAACAGAGGGGGATAATCATGAGCTTACTTATCGCACTTATACTTGGGGTTACATGTGGAGCATTTCCAGTTATTTTAGGAGCTATTATGGAAGAGTTAGAAATTGGTGTTTTAGGATTTGTCGCATCTTGTGTAAGCGCTTTATTGTTTGGTTTATTCGGCGCTATTCCTGTTTCAATTCTGTGTGCTTTTTATATAATACGCCATGCTCGTACAAAACAATTGGGTCCTAATCACATCGCACAAATTATCCCATTCCCGGTTGAACGATGCCGCCGCGCTTCTAACTTATAATTATAAAAATTAAAGATGACTAAATAAATAAAAGTCCTCAAATGAGGACTTTTATTTATTTTCTTCTAGAAATTGAAACAATTCTTGTAGATGTAGGGCATCTTCACCATAGCTAACAGATACATGAAATATACCGTCAATCTCAGCTTGCATATAAAGATCCACTCCATCACGATCATATTTCAATGCCAAATAAAACTCCATTTCTTCTAACATCTTTTTTGAGGTTCGAATTACATAATGCCCCTTCTCATCTCTTCCATATTCAAATTCTGGTTCAAAATCATACTTTTGTTTAAAAGCTTCTTTTTGTTTTTCATTAATTTTCATACAAGTAGCTCGCTGTACAGTATCAATCATCTCATCAAACTTTTGAAGGTCCACCTCGTTTACCCCCTTATATATTTTTTATATAATACTTGTGTTCCACTATTTTCTTCTCCATCCTTAATTAACTCTTCATACAATTCTTTCGCCATACTTAAGCCCGGGACTGATAATTGTAATTTTTCTGCTTCCTCTAAAGCAATTTTAATATCTTTCATAAAATGCTTTACATAAAATCCCGGCTCAAAGTCTCCTTTTAACATTCGAGGAGCTAAATTACTTAATGACCAGCTACCTGCTGCCCCTGTTGAAATGCTCTCTAACACTTTATCTGGATTCAGTCCAGCCTTCTTCGCGTAAGCAACAGCCTCACATACTCCAATCATATTGGAAGCAATCGCAATTTGATTGCACATTTTTGTATGTTGTCCACTCCCAGCTGGTCCTTGTAATTGAATGTTTGTTCCTAACTTTTCAAGTAAAGGTAAGCATCTATCATATATTTCTTTCTCTCCACCTACCATAATTGCGAGTTTTGCTTCTTTCGCACCAACATCTCCTCCTGAGACAGGTGCATCTAACGTATATATATTTTTGCTTTTTGCAACTTCATTAATGCGTTTTGCTAAGGTAGGTGTAGATGTCGTAAAGTCAATTGCTATCGTACCTTCTTTTGCATGTTCTATAATTCCTTCTATACCAAAATACACTTCTTCTACATCATGTGGATATCCAACCATTGTCATTACAATATCAACTTGCTTCACTAACTCTTTTGGCGTATCACACCAATGTGCACCATCTTGCACTAAAGAATCTGTTTTTGCTTTCGTTCTATTATATACATATACTTTATGACCATCTTGCATTAAGTGATAAACCATACTTTTTCCCATTACGCCAATACCAATGAAACCTATTGATAAAGTTTTATGTTCCATTTTCTCATCCCCTTTGTTCTAATAAATCATTTACCATCTTTCGGAACTCTTTATTAAAGTCATCATCCATACTATTTTTCACATTTGAAAATAACATAACAAAAGTTCCTTTTTCTTTATTAAAATTATTAAAAGTGTTCCAACCAGATAATACACCATGATTATGAAAATAATCTGCATATATATAAAAACTAAATGCATATTTCCGTTCTGCTGAAGGTGAAAACATTGCTTGTATACTTTGTTCAGAAAGAAGTTTTCCATTTATAATTGCTTCGTCTAACTTCTTCATATCTCCAACTGTCGTATACATCTCACCACAACCATATAGCCAATCCATGCCTAACTTCTGCGCTGGTACAAGCTCTTGATCTTTTTTCACATAACCCTTTGTAAAATTTTTATCGCCAGGTACCATATTTCCCATACCGGATTCATGCATATCTGCTTTTATAAATATGTTTTCTTTTATGTAATCTCCTAAAGGTTTTTTCGATATATGTTCTATTATATAAGCAAGCACCATATAATTATAATCTGTATATCTCCAACCTGTTCCTGCAGGAAATTCTAAATTTTGACGTCCGATCCAATTAATTAACTGTAAACGGGAAGCAGCATTAACATTGCCTTTTGCGTGTTCAGGTAAACCAGAGGTATGTGTTAATAAATGATATAGCGTAATATTTTTATTCTCCGGAAATGAAGGAATATATTTATTTACATTATCTTGAATATTCAATTTCCCTTGTTCTTGCAGCTGTAAAATAGATGTGGCAACAACTGTTTTCGTAATAGAACCGATACGATATTTTGTTTGAGGCGTATTTTCAATTTTATTTTGAACATCAGCATAGCCATATCCTTTATTCAATATAACATGCTCTTTATCTGTTACCAAAACTGTTCCATTAAATTGCTTTCCGACTAAATATTGATCTAATTTTTGAGATATGCTAGCATAATCAATTTGTTGCTCTTCTTTTTCTTCTATATTCCCTTGCACTTCTGGTTCAATAGTAGGGTTCACCTTAGTTGTTAATACTGTGTTTTCCTTTATATTGGGGCTAACAAGAAAATAGTATACTCCGCCGCCAACTATAGCAGACAGTGAAGCCATTATCATTACTTTTTTTATCATGTCGATCCTCCATAATTCCTTCGCTAAAAATTGTCCCCCTATTCTATTATCAAACAATAAAAAAAAATCGCAACAATTTGTTGCGAAAAATTACATTTTTTCTTTTCTGTACACACATACTTGATTCTTTCCATTTTTTTTCGCTTCATATAAAGCAATGTCCGCTCGTTGCATTAATTCTTCTCTTGTAGTTCCTTGTTCATATAACGCAACTCCAAAGCTAGCTGTTAGCTTCGAAATTCCAGTGAATTGCTTTGTTTCAATGAAGAATCGTAATGACTCCGCAACTTGAAATGCTTCCTTTTCTACTGTATTTGTCACTAATATAATGAATTCTTCTCCTCCCCATCTTGCAAATACGTGTTGCTGCTCCACTTTAGATTTCATAAGCTCTGCAAGTTGTATTAATGCCAAATCACCAAAATCATGACCATATGTGTCATTAACTGTTTTAAAATTATCTATATCAAATAAAATGATTGCTATTTTCTCATCACTACGTATTACCTTTTCCCACTCTACCTCTAGTATTTGTTGAAACTTTAAACGATTATAAATCTCTGTCAATGAATCTACCATAGCAAGTCTTTCTTGTTCTTGATAGATTTCATCTAATTCTGTAATTTCCGTGCATTTTACAATAAATCTTGATAAATCTTCTGGCAATGGTGTCGCACGTAATAGAAAAGTAGATACTTCCCCTTCATAATTTGACATCTTAATTCTTCTACCACTTGATAAAGTATCGTCTAGCCATGTTATATCATGCGTCGTCGAGTAGTATCCATTTTCTCTTATAAAATGTTCAGCAAATACTAAATGTTGCTCACGATAGGCAAACAAATTTTCATATCCGAAAAAAGTTAAAAAATTTGTATTACAATCAACAATTTCATCATCTTCTACTATAAATAATAAATCATTTTGAAAATCAAACATCGTTTGAAGCAGTTCCTGTTGCAAACTAACTTGCCTTACTAAAGAAAGTTGATACAAACTCTTATTCACTTCTTCTAATACTGCTTGTGGAGTTACAGGGGCTATTACAATATTACGTATTCCTAATGCAAGTACATCTGTAAATTCTTTTGTTATTTGTTGATCCCAAATGACAATGAATGTACTTTGCGGGGTATACATATTCTTTATATATTTGATTTGAGAATAATCTGTTACATACATAATTATAATGTGCGGTTTCGTTCTTTGAAATAATAGTTCGCCCTCTTCAAAATTATTTGCTATAAACATACATTTTGGATGGATATTTTCTATCGTTTGTTGATGCTTACATCCATTTTCTATATAAAGGACATTTAACTGCAAATCTTGTAACACATTTTGGAAAACCGTATTCTCTAATAAAAAATGTAGTATGTTCATCACTAGTCTTCACTCACTTCATATATCTTGTTCTACTGAATTCCTCACAAACATTTTTAAAAGACTGTTCTCTAATAAACTTTAATTTGCGAGAGATACATATTAACAAGCTAATTGAGAATGTTATCTTCCCTTTTCACTCTATAAATTCCTTTTTTAGTGTATGATTATAGGAATTATATCGTTTGTATGAATGCCCTAGCTTATTTCTTAAAACTTGACAATTAAAATAAAGATATTATATTCTTAAATTCGACAACTTACAAAATGTAAGTAATATACATTGCGTTTTCTTGATAATTTTATATACAATTTGGAGGATATATAATGACAAACGACAACTTTTTTAACGTTTTATATGAACGCACATCTACACGTGCATTCAACCCAAATAAAGAAATCTCATCTACAGAATTGCATGAGATTTTAAAAGCCGCAGCACAAGCACCTTCCGCTTGGAACTTACAACACTGGAAATTCCTTGTTTTTCAAGGTGAAGATGTACAAAAACGATTACACCCAATAGCTTATAACCAACAACAAATTCTTGATGCTTCTGCAGTAGTCGCTATTTTAGGTGATTTAGAAGCTTATAAAAATGTTGAGCCAGTATATGGTCCAATTGTAGAACAAGGATTTATGAAAGAAGAAGCAAAAGAACGCTTAGCTAAAAATATTGAATCTGCATATGCTCGTGAACAATTCCCGAGAGATGCTGCCTTTTCAAATGCATCTTTAGCAGCAATGCAACTTATGCTTGCAGCTAAAGCAACTGGTTGGGATACTTGTGCTATTGGTGGCTTCAATCCACAAGCACTGACAGACGAATTTAACGTTTCATCTCGTTACGTTCCAATTATGCTTATTACAATTGGTGAATCAACTTTAAAAGGTCACCCTGCACCACGTATGAGCGTAGAGCAAGTGAGTGAGTGGGCAAAATAATAAAAAACGAAGGTAACTACATTACCTTCGTTTTTTATTTCCTGTCATACTTTTGTAATATTACTACAAATCATTCGACATTTATACTTATAGAAAAGTATATTCTATTCCTTTATCATAAACAAACGTGACGTTTTGTGTCGAATTTTGTTAAGGTATTGAAATATACCCGTGTGTTTTTATTACAATTGTGATACAATGATAACAAATAGATAACAAGAGAGGGATTTTCATTGAGTTCATACGGAAGCTTGATCGCACTTTTATGTTACATAGTAACTGTACTGCTTCTATATTTTATTGGTGATGCCGCAAACATCTCCATTTTACAATTCCCAAAAGAAGAAGCATTTCAATTAGAATCAGAAAAACATACTGCACGATCCATCGTACCACTACTCCTAGCTCTTCCTGTATATATCATCGTTTTATATAAAAGTAAAAAAGTGTAAAGGCTACCCATTTCGTTTATTTTGGTGGTTTTTACATTTTTTTGTTATATTACCCCTATTTTAAACATCATTCCATACTAAACACCCAGCTAGTCATTTAAAATGAGAAAATCCCCTAGAAAAAATTCCACTCTCTGTCCAGTCACTAACTACCGAACTTACATAGATTATAAGTGTGAAGGGGGTGATGAGGATTATGTTTGGATCATTTGGATGCTGTGATAACTTTAGAGACTGTCATCATCGTGAAAGAGAGTGCGACCATCGTGACCATCGCGAGAAAGAGAGAGAGGTAAAACCACAACAACCAGCTGTATGTAACGTACTTGCTAGCATTTCAGTTGGAACAGAGCTTTCTCTTTTAAGCATTAAAGGTATCGGATCTTTCAACGATGTAATTTTTGAAGGTTTCGCTAACGGTGTTGCTCTTTTCTCCGCTTTAGCTCGTAACAATAATGATAAAGATAATAAAGACGACAACAAAGATGATAAGCACCGTCAACGTAATACTTTTAATGGTATTTTACGTGTATGCCCAACTGATATCGTTGCTATCGCTATCTAGTTCTGTGTCTTATCCTCTATAGTAAGAAAACAAGATTTACTTTTCTCATAGAAAAAACCTGAGACCGATTTCAAATCGACTCAGGTTTTTTTATTAATTATATGCTTTTAACTAGTTCAACAACTTCTTCAGCAGTTGACATCATTAATGCTTTTTCTGCTAATGTTTCCATTTCTGCTTTTGACAACTTGCTTAGTTGTGTTCTTGCAGGAAGAATAGATGTTGCACTCATACTGAACTCATCTAAACCTAATCCTAATAATAATGGGATAGCAAGTGAATCTCCCGCCATCTCACCACACATGCCAGCCCATTTGCCTTCTTTATGAGCAGCATCGATAACCATTTTTACAAGACGTAAAATAGATGGGTTATATGGTTGGTATAAGTATGATACTTGTTCGTTCATACGGTCTGCAGCCATTGTGTATTGGATTAAATCATTCGTTCCAATAGAGAAGAAATCAACTTCTTTCGCGAATTGATCTGCTAATACTGCTGAAGCTGGGATTTCAACCATCATACCAACTTCAATAGAATCAGAAACAGTTGTACCCGCTTCTACAAGTTTCGCTTTCTCTTCTAATAAAATCGCTTTCGCTTGACGGAACTCATCAAGAGTTGCAATCATTGGGAACATAATTTTTAAGTTGCCGTATACGCTAGCACGAAGTAATGCACGAAGTTGTGTACGGAACACATCTTGCTCATCAAGACATAAGCGAATTGCACGGTATCCTAAGAATGGGTTCATTTCTTTTGGTAAATGTAAGTATGGAAGCTCTTTATCTCCACCGATGTCAAGTGTACGAACAACGACTGGTTGACCTTCTTTTACACCTTCAAGAACTGCTTTATACGCTTCGAACTGCTCTTCTTCTGTTGGAAGATTGTCACGGCCCATGTATAAGAATTCTGTACGGTATAAACCAACGCCTTCTCCACCATTATCGATAATACCTTGTACATCATTTGGTGTTCCGATATTTGCAACAAGCTCAACGTGATGTCCATCACTTGTTACAGTAGCTTGGTCTTTTAATTTTGCCCATTCAATTTTTTGCTCTTCAAATTTCGCTTTCTTTTCTTCAAACGAACGAAGAGTTTCTTCTGATGGGTTTACAATTACTTCTCCATCTAAACCGTCAATGATAACGATATCGCCGTTTTGGATTTTCTCCATAACAACTTTTGTACCAACAACAGCTGGAATTTCCATAGAACGAGCCATAATTGCAGAGTGAGATGTACGTCCACCGATATCAGTAGTGAAACCTTTTGCATACTTACGGTTTAACTGAGCTGTATCAGATGGTGTTAAATCTTCAGCAATGATGATTACCTCTTCAGAAATTGTACCAGGATTTGAGAAGTTAATTCCTAGTAAATGTGCAAGAACGCGTTTTGTTACGTCACGAATGTCTGCAGCACGTTCTTTCATATATTCGTTATCCATGTTTTCAAACATAGAAATAAACATTGATGCAACTTCATCCATTGCAAATTCAGCATTTACTTTTTCGCTATTCACTTTATCTTTTACTGGGTTTACTAGTTCTGGATCATTTAACACTAATAAATGTGCTTCAAAGATCGCAGCTTTGTCAGCACCTAGCTCAGCAAATGCGTGGTCTTTAATAGCTTCTAATTCAGTTTTTGCTTTCTCAAGCGCAGCGTCTAAGCGTGCAATTTCTGCAGCTTCGTTTGTAATTGATTTCTTTTCGATGTTAAATTCAGGATTTTCAAGTCTGAAAGCCTTTGCAATAGCAATCCCACTTGATGCAGCGATCCCTTGAATGTTAAGAGTCATTATTCTCCTAATCCTTCGTTTTTCATAGTTTCTTCGATAGCTGCTAGTGCTTGAGCTGCATCATCACCATTTGCAGTGATTTTAATTTCTGCGTTTTGTTGAATACCTAAAGACATTACGCCCATAATTGATTTTAAGTTAACGTTCTTTCCGTTATACTCTAAGTTAATGTCAGAACCGAATTTGCTTGCAGTGTTTACAAGTAGAGTTGCTGGACGAGCATGAATTCCTGAGTCGCTAGTTACTTTAAAGATTTTTTCCATGATAATTTATCTCCTTTAAATTACAGTATTTTTTAGTTGTATAGACGTGAGTACTACATCATCTATTGTATATAATAGGCGATGTTCGGTCAACCACATCGCCTATTATAATTATAAACATTTTGCGTCAAATTCCTACTGAATGTCAATAATAGCGGTTTCGCCCTTCTTAACATTTCCATCTTTTTTCAATTCGACTTGTTGCCCTTGTTGTAAGTTTGTAAAGACAATTGGTGTAATGATAGATGGTGCATTTTCTTTTACAAATGCAAGATCTACTTTTAATAATGGTTGGCCTTGTTTCACCTTGTCGCCTTGTGCTACAAGCGCTTCAAAACCTTCACCATTTAATTTTACAGTATCAATACCGAAGTGGATCAAAATTTCTTTTCCGCCTTCAGATTGAATACCAATCGCATGTTTTGTAGGGAATACATTAACGATCTCACCGTTAACTGGAGAAACTACTGTTCCTTCAGTTGGCTCAATTGCAAATCCATCTCCCATCATTTTTCCTGAGAATACTTGGTCAGGTACTTCTGTAATTGGTAAGATTTTCCCTTCAATTGGTGATACAATTGTTTCATTTTCATCAACTTTTTGAGGAGTTTCTTCCACTTTTACAGGTTCTTCTTTTTCAGCATGAGGTGTACGACCTGACATAATATCATGAATTTGTGATTTTAACGTGTCAGATTTCGGTCCGAAAATAGCTTGAATGTTATTTCCAACTTCAAGTACACCAGCTGCTCCAAGTTCTTTTAAGCGGTCTTTGTTTACATTCTTTTGTTCGTTAACTTGAACACGTAAACGAGTAATACAAGCATCTAAAGAAGCAATGTTTTCTTTACCACCAAGTGCTACTAATACTTCACGAGGAAGTTCGCCTGCTTCTGCTTTTCCTGCACCGTCATTCGCATTTGCCTCTTCACGACCAGGTGTTTTTAGATTCCATTTACGGATTGCAAAGCGGAATCCGAAGTAGTAAATAACTGCTAGTACAAGACCAACAATAATTACCCACCACCATGCTGTACGGCCTGGTAGTACACCGAATAATAGGAAGTCAATTAAACCACCAGAGAATGTCATACCAATTTTAACACCTAAAATTTGCATTGTCATAAATGATAGACCAGCAAATACAGCATGAATTCCGAATAATACTGGCGCTACGAATAAGAATGAAAATTCAAGTGGCTCTGTAATACCTGTTAAGAAAGATGTTAATGCTGCAGAACCTAAAATACCTGCTGCTAATTTTTTATTTTCTGGACGTGCTTCATGATACATTGCTAAAGCTGCTGCTGGAAGACCGAACATCATGAACGGATACTTACCAGTTGTAAATGTACCTGCCGTTAATTCTACACCGTCTTTTAACTGTGCCATAAAGATTTTTTGGTCACCACGGATTAATTCGCCAGCTGCATTTGTATACTGACCGAATTCGAACCAGAACGGTGAATAAAAAATGTGGTGTAGTCCAAATGGAATTAATGAACGTTCAATTAAACCGAATATAAATGCTGCGATTGTTCTATTCGCATCAATCATTTGATGTGAGAACGTGTTTAAGCCACCTTGAATGTATGGCCAAACGAAGCACATGATAATACCTACTATTAAAGAGAATGTTGCAGTTGCGATCGGTACGAAACGCTTACCTGCAAAGAAACCTAAGTATGATGGTAATTCAATGTTGAAGTATTTATTATAGCAATATGCCGCTACTATACCGACGATAATACCACCAAATACCCCTGTTTGTAGCGTCGGAATACCTAATACGTTTGCATACGCTGGATCTGCAAATCCAATTTTTACTGGGTCTGCTCCAGAACTTGTTACTTTCACTAGCTTATCTACTTCTAAGAACACACTCATCGTTTTGTTCATAATTAAGTAGCCGACGAATGCTGCTAAACCAGCTACTCCGTCTCCACCAGCTAAACCAATTGCTACCCCAACTGCGAATAATAATGCAAGGTTAGCGAAAATAATATCACCAGATTGTTCCATAATTTTTGCAACCATTACGAACCAATCTGCTTTTAAAGCAGGAATAACATTTGTTAACTGTGGATTTTGAAATGCATTACCAAATCCAAGTAAAATACCTGCCGCCGGTAAAATCGCTACTGGAAGCATTAACGCTTTTCCGACTTTTTGAAGAACACCAAAGATCTTCTTAAACATGGAAACCCTTCCTCTCTTATCTATATTGATACCTTCCGACAAACGCCAAAAAGACATGAGGAAAAAAAGATAGAACGATAGCTATACAAAGGGTAGTATATCCCTTTCTCTAGCTTACATTCCTTACTTTTCTCCACTCATGCCTGATCGAATCAGTAACACGTGTCAAAAATAGGTTTACGTATAAGTTCACTATAATTAAGGCAAACGTTTTCGTTACTCTCCTTAATCTGTTTGTCGAAATTTGTATAACTTTGCAATAGTTATTATACATAACTATTGTAAGCGATTCAATCATTTTTTTTAACGTTTTCATTTTAGACAAAAATATATGACTTTTTACACATGCTCTGCCTTTACTAAGCGTTGCAAGTGCATCGTTAAATAAATACTTTCAGCTTCATATACAGGTAGTTGCAACTCTTTTTGCATGACCTTAACTAGCTTCCAAGCCACGTTATAGCAAACTGGATACTCCGCCTTTAATAAATCAGCAAAACTTTGCGATTCCTCTACTTTTTCTCCTTTTTTCACCCTCTCAATAGCATATTGAAGATGACGAATAAGGCGTAAATAATGAATGCTCTCTTGATCTAATGTAATTTGTAAGTTTGTCTCAATTAAAGATACAAGTTGTGCAATGAGACGGGAGTTTTGATTAACTGAAGATAAATCAGAATTTGTAAGCGAACTGTAAATGTGAAGTGCAATAAAACCAATTTCTCCTTCTGGCAATGTAATTTGCAAACGAGAATTTAAAAGTTCTACAACACCTTCAGCAATTTCATATTCCTCTGGATAGAGCATTTTTGTTTCAACTAAAAAAGGATTATCAATTGTAAGTCCTTGTTTTAACCTTTTAATTGCAAATGAAATATGATCTGTTAACGCAATATGAATATGTTCATTTAGTGGAGATTTTGCTTTTTCTTGAATGTACAGCATAATATCGTTCATCAATTCAATTAATTTTTCACTAACATGCGGCACTAATAATTTATATTGTTCACGATCACGTTCATTTTTTAAGACAAACATTTTTTCGATTTGTTCTTGCTCCAATACATCTTTCGCTTTTTTCCCAAATCCAATTCCTTTACCAATCACTACTACTTCCTCGTGTTCAGGATGGCTAGCAATGATGACATTATTATTTAAAACTTTTTTAATTTCTAGATAATTATTCATATAACACCACCCTCGTACTTAAATAGCCTACTTTTATGTTACAGAATATTCTTCTTTGTCGTCAATGTAAAACATCTGCCATTTAATAAAAATTCATTTTTTAGACATGTTTATATATGATGCGTATAATGTAAGAGCAACTGTACATAGAAAGGAGATAACAACATGATTAAAATGTTTGTAAGTGATATCGATGGTACAATGATGCAACACGGAGGTCTTATTGATGAGCAAGATGTTGCGGCACTACGCAGCCTCGCCGAGCAAAATGTTATTCTTTGCTTCGCTTCCGGAAGACTTGATAATGAAATTGCAGACTTAATGAAAGCTGTAAATACAAATTTTCATCGTATTAGTGTAAATGGTGTTTTTGTATATACACATGAAAATAAACAACTATTATCTGCAACTTTTGATTCCAGCATACTTCCCGATTTGTTAGCTATGACGAATGAAAATCCTTATTTCCGTTATGTAAGTGATGAGCATAATTATTACATTGAAGAGAAAACACCTTTTATTCAAGAACTTGAACAACAAGTAACAATGACTTCTGTTGAAGAACCAAACTTACTACAGAAGATTGATGATACAATTTTCCCAAATAAAATTTCTGTCGGTGGAACAAAGGAGAGCTTACAACTCCTTCAGAAAAAAATTGATGAAAAATTCCACGGGAAAGTTAGTACTTTCATCTCAGCAGAACAATGTTTAGATGTAATGCCACCGAATGTTAGTAAAGGCTCTGCCATTTCTGTTTTATTAAATGAGTTTCAAATAAAACCTGAGGAAATTGCTTGTATAGGGGATTCTTACAATGATATTCCTATGTTTTCTTTAACTCCTCACAGTTTTGCTATGTCGCAAGCCGATGATGCAGTGAAAAAACACGCTCACTATGTAGTAAATCACGTCAAAGATGCTGTTAACCACGTAATTGCTCATAATAAAAATACGACTCATTCCTTATAAGGATGAGTCGTATTTTTATTTCTTTACATGTTATCCATTTTCATTTCCACTGTACTTCACAAACTGAAATATACTATTTGTTACGTGCAATATTCGTAATAAATTTATAACGATCTCCACGATAAATACATTTCACGTACTCTAGCGGTATCTCACCTTCTGAATATGACCATTGACGCATTACAAGTACAGGCGCCTTTTTAGGAATATGCAGATGTTCAGCTTCATTTTCCGTTGCAACAGAAGCTTCAATTGACTGAGTAGCGCTAACAAGTTTAAAGCCCAGTTTTTTCTCTAAATGTTCATATAAAGATTGTTGCAATATCTCTTCGTTAATATCTTTTACAAGAGCTGGCGACAAATATGTCGTCTCAAAAGCAATCGGTTCATCATCAGCTAAGCGAATACGCCTCACTTCATAAACCGATTCCCCCTCCTGTATTCTCAACCGGTCTGCTATTTTAGCAGTAGCTGGAACTAGGCGGAAACTAAGTAATTGACTACTTGGGTTCATCCCACGAGAAATCATGTCTTCTGTGAATCCCGTCATTCCTTGCAATTTTTGTTCCACTTTCGGAAGTTGGACAAATGTTCCAATTCCACGCTTCCGATATAAATAGCCTTGTTCCACTAAATTATTAATCGCCTGTCTGATTGTCATACGACTCACTTCGAACTTATCACAAAGTTCATTCTCAGATGGGATTTTATCTCCCGGCTTCCATTCGCCGTCCTCAATTAGCTGTTTCACCCACTCTTGAATCTGATAATAGATCGGAAATGGTGAATACTTGTCGATGTTCATCAGCAATCGCCTCACTGCATAAAGATAGAGCTTCTTGATCTGCGATTACGGTTACATTCGGATGACGTTGTAAAACTGTAGCCGGACACTCTTCACTATATTCACCTTGCAATAATTCTTTAACAGCTTCTGCCTTTTTAGCACCCATAGCTACAAGTAGAACTTGTTTCGCTTTCATAATGCTTCCAATTCCCATTGTAATCGCATGAGTTGGCACATCTTCTTCTTTTTCGAAGAAGCGAAGGTTTGCTTGGCGTGTAGATTCTGTTAATTCAACAATGTTCGTTGGAGAATTAAACGGTGTTCCTGGCTCGTTAAATCCGATGTGACCGTTTTCACCGATTCCAAGAATCTGTAGGTCAACTGGGTTAGCAACTAGAATGCCCTCGTAACGTTTGCATTCTTCCTCTAAATCACTTGCCATCCCGTTTGGTACATAAGTTTGTTTAAATGGAAGATGATCAAACAACTGTTCTTGCATGAAATAGTGATAGCTGTTTTTATCTTCATGTGGTAAATTTACGTACTCATCTAAGTTTACAGTGGTTACACGGCTTGTATCAAGTTTATTTTTTCGCATTTCTGCATAAATACCTAATGGAGAGCTTCCTGTAGCCATTCCTAATGTTGGATTTTCTTTTGTTTTTACAACTTCTTCAATTAATTTATAACCTGCTTCTGCTAGTTCTTCTGGAGTTTTTACAACAAGAATATTCATTTAATTACTTCCCTTCCTTCATATGAATTCCTAAACGAACCGTATCATATACATGTAAATCTTCATTCATCACAACAAAGTCTGCATCTTTTCCTACCGCTAATGCACCTTTATTATTTAATCCAAACTCTTCTGCTTGGTTAACTGATGTCATCAGTACTGCATCTTCGATTGAACAACCTGTAAATTCAATTACATTTCGGAAAGCTTGATCCATTTTTAGAATACTACCAGCTAACGTTCCATCTTCTAATCGAGCACTACCATCTTTTACATGTACCGGCTGTCCGCCAAGCTCATATAATCCATCTTCAAGACCTTTTGCGCGCATTGCGTCAGTAATAACACTTACTTTTTTCGGTCCTTTTAACTTATATGCTAATTTCACCATATCAGGGTGAATATGAATACCATCTGTAATTACTTCAACCATTACATCTGGATTTAATAACACATGACCAACAACTCCTGGCTCACGGTGATGTAATCCACGCATTTGATTGTATAAATGTGTCGCATGTGTAATCTTTCTATTTTTTAGTTGCGCATCAATTGCATCTGTATGCCCCATTGTGCCAACTACACCAGTTTCAGTAAGATATTGTTCAAACTCTAATGCTCCCTCTTCTTCTGGTGCATATGTTACTAATTTAATTAAATTCCCACTTGCTTCTTGCCATTGTTTAAATTGCTCAATATTTGCAGGAACGATATGTTCAAGTGGTTGTGCACCTGCACGTTTCTTTGAAACATAAGGTCCTTCTAAGTGAATATATTCGAAATGTGCTCCTTTTTCTTTTGCTTCTTTCGCAGCAGTTAGCGCTGCTTCAATTGCCTCTGGAGCTTGTGTCATTGTTGTTGGGAAGTAAGTTGTAACCCCTTCTTTTAACATTTCTTTACCTAGAGTTACTAACCCATCGCTATTTGCATCCATCGCATCAATATCGTATCCACCATGAATATGAACATCGATCATACCTGGAATTACAATCTTCCCTGTAGCATCAAAAACAGTTTCATTTTCTTGTGGTACATATTGAGCCATCAAACCAATTTCTTTAATGGTTTCTGCGTAACGAATAAATCCGTTTTCCACTATTTCTTGACCTGTGTAAATTTTGGCATTGATGACAATTTGCGTTTTCATTTTCATCGATCCTTTCCCATGAAATACCTACTTGTTATTATTACCTTATTCGCCTAGTTCCATCTTAATATATGCACGAGTAGTTGTCTATACATTCTAATGAAATTTCCTTTTTATTCAACAAAAAAGGAAATTTCTTACGTCCATTATAATTATAATATATAGTATTCATTTTTCCAAAAAGGGACAGTATCCACCCCTAATATAGAAGTCACTTCAACAATGGCATTAACCCACTAGACTCTAACATAACATGTTCACCATCTGTTTCTATTTCTACTGTACGTTTATTCGTTCTATATACCATTATACCGTGCCTTTTTAAGCGTTTTACTACACTTTGGTGAGGATGTCCATACGGATTACTACTCCCATAAGACAGAATAGCAAACTGCGGTTCCACTTTTTTTATAAACGTTTCACTTGTTGAAGTATACGAGCCGTGATGCCCCACTTTTAAAACATCTGCATGTACATCAAATTGTTTTAATATTTCATGTTCTGTCCGTACATCCGCGTCACCCATTAATAAAAAATCCGCTTTTCCATATCGTACCTTCAAAACAATTGAGGATTCATTATTTTCATCTTTTGATTTCCCATTGTTTAATACTTGTATAGAAACATGTGGATCCAGCGGTATATATTGCCCTTCCTTTACTGAAACGAAAGGTATCCCTCTTTTTTTAATATTATTCCGATATGTATGATAAGTAAGAGAACTATATGTTTTTCCGCTATCTAATATAAGCGATACCGGCATTTGCTCTACAATTGGAATTAGCCCCCCTATATGATCCATATCGGGATGCGTACTGACAATTACATCTAAATGATTAATCCCTTTCTCAATTAATTTCTGAATAATAACCTCTCCTGCTTCATAAGGTCCTCCATCAATTAACATTGTTTGTCCGTTTGGCATTATGATAAGTGTTGCATCACCTTGCCCCACTTTTAAAAAGCTCACTTTCATTTTACTAAGATGTTGCCGATGCATATGTAAAGGAGACGTAGTATGAATGGACATCATATACCTTTTAGCTGATGCGCTATTTAAAGAAAAACATAATAAAACAGAAACTAATAATAGAATAATCCGCATACCTCTCATAACTCGTCTCCTTTTTTCATTTAGTATGGCACTGTAAATAATTGATATACAAAAAAAGCTTAGCAAAATGCTAAGCTTTTATTTCGATATCTCTTGTAAGGAACCGAAGAATAAATCTGCTTCATTCATTTGTTCATTCTCTTCAGAAAGCGGCGGTAAATCATCTAATGTTTTCAATCCAAATGTGTCCAAAAATTCTTTTGTTGTTCCGTATAAAATAGGACGCCCTGGTCCTTCCGCCCTTCCCATTTCTTTTATAAGTAAATGTGAAACCAACGTTTGTAACGCCTTATCGGTTTTAACTCCTCTAATCTCTTCCATTTCAGTCCTTGTGATTGGTTGACGATATGCAACAATCGCTAACGTTTCAAGGGCAGCTTGTGAGAGCGAAGCAGCTGTTGGTGTATCTATTAGTTTTTGATAATATGAAGCATGTTCTTTCTTTGTAGCAAAACGATATACTTTTGCATACTGTACAATTTGCAAACCACGGTTTGCACCTTCACATTCTTGTTGCATTTCTTCTAAAATATTCATTACTTCATTCATTTCAATTTCAAGAACTTTCGCTATTTGTTCTGGATAAATCCCTTCATCACCAGAAACAAATAAAAGGCCTTCAATAATTGACTTTTGTTCTTTCCTATCCATTTCACGAGCTCCTTCCTTCTATTTTCCCATAAAAATACACATCAAAAAACCGAATCACAATCAATGCGTTCGGTTCAATATTTTTTCTCTTGTTCCAAACGATACATTAAAACATAGCATGAGATAAAGTGTTTTTATCCCAATTTCACATACTTGCCCTATGCAGATTTATTAGAGCTTGATACGAAAATTTCATCAAAATTATGTTCTTGCTCAATTATGATTTGTTGATTTTTCATAAGTTCCAGAACTGCTAAAAATGTTACGACCATTATTTCACGTTCATCATCAACAAATAAATCATAAAAACTTTGGCGACCACCCTTTATTTTTAACTGCTTTAAAATATCAGTCATTCGCTGTTCAATTGGTATTTCTTGACGAGTAATACGTGTTGTTACAGGTTTTTTTGCCTTTTTACGGCGCATTAATTTTTGAAATGCCGCTAGCATATCATATAACGTAACATCAAGAGGCAAGCTTGTCTCCTCTTCTTGTTGCAACGATGTAAAGTCAATTGGTGGACGTGTATATAGCTGTGCTCTTTCTTGTTCTCTTTCTTTTAACTCAGTAGCAACTTGCTTATATTTCTTATATTCAATTAACCTCTCCATCAATTCTTGACGAGGATCATCTATAAAATCATCACCGTTATCAAGTACATCTTCTTCATGTTTCGGCAACAACATTTTACTTTTAATTTGTAATAACGTTGCGGCCATTACTAAATACTCACTTGCAACATCTAATTGAAGTTCTTTCATCGTATGCACATAAGATAAATATTGCTCTGTAATATCTGCTACAGGAATATTATATATATCAATTTCATAACGATGTATTAAATGTAACAATAGATCTAAAGGCCCTTCAAAAGCCTCTACTTTAAAATTATATTGCACAAAGCATCCCACCACATTTTTTCTATAACAACATAAGTATAGAGCATACTCATGTTCTATCCAACCTTTTTAAGAAATTTAATTAAAAATAGACCGATGCCTATGTCATCATGCCCACCACTTCATATGATAACAGTGTAGTAAGAACAATGTAGGAGGTCAAAAAACTATGGGTCACGTTGATTGTGGTTTTAGCGGTGGGTTCGCATTACTTGTTGTACTGTTTATTTTACTAATTATTGTAGGAGCAGCTTGCTTCTGCTAATATGAACAATAACGGCTAGGGGGAAATCTCCTAGTCGTTTATTGTTCATATTTCTATGATACACTTATATGTATAACCGTTAGATAGGGGCGAGAAAACATGTATCCTACCGAATACATACAATTTTTAATTCATTTCCAAGGAGATTACGACTATTTTGAATGCCACGAAATACTAGAAGAGTACTGGAAGACAAAACCACGAGGAAATCGTGATCATTACTTAGTTGGTCTCATTCAAATTGCAGTTTCTTTATACCACCAAAGACGTGATAACTGGAATGGTTCTACAAAAATGATGAAAAGCGCAATCACAATTTTAGAAAAAAGCGGTGTGTCTTTACAACGTTTAGGAATTAATCAAGTACAACTTCTTTCCTTGCTCAATGAAAGATTGCAATCTATCCATAAAAAAGAACGTTTTGTACCTTTATTTTTACCCTTATCAGATCCATCGTTAGAGAAGCAGTGCACAGAGTTATGTCAAAAACAAAACCTCCCTTGGAAAGATTTGAATGCTATCCCAAGTGAATATATTATAAACAAGCATACTATGCGTGATCGCACAGAAGTCATTACTGAACGAAATGAACAATTACAAAAAAGAAAGCAGAGATAATAAACTACTTATCCCTGCTTTCACGAATGTATATTTTGTTCTAGCCCTTTACATTTTTCGCAAAAACTTGCTGTTTGCTCATTTCCGCAAATTGTAAACTCAAGAAATTTACTCTTTAACTCTTGAACCATCTTTGTCCCAATCCCTACATGACGGTGAGATGGGTTGACACTCAAATGCTGAATTTCTAATACTTGATTCTCTTTTTTTACAATCCCCATTATTCCAACAAAATCTTCATTCTCTTTCCACAAATACAATTGCCAATCATCTTTTGCTTCATATTCTTTCATTGTCAATTGTAATGTTTTCACATCTTTTTCAGTTGGCATAAACGAAAGAAGCCCCATTGCAATTTTTTCATAACTTTTTTTAAAACGAATTAACATAACCCTTATCCCTTCTTACAAAAGTTACAAACTAGTAATCCCCTCAATCACTCTTTTCATATCATATTCATTTTACAATATTTTCAACAGAGTGAGAAGAGCCTAAAACAACTTGATAATCATACAAAGCGAAAAGAAGAAAGTCAAATCTATGTTTCAGCACTATTCCTTTAATAAATAGAGTTAAAAAAAGAAAATTTTATATGGAATGGAAAGAAACATATCATTCAATATCACTTCATTAATAGTTACCCTAAAGCAGCACACTTCTAGCAAAATTAATATAACAAAAAATATTTATTGAAACATATAATATAATGTATTCTATGTAATTTGTTAAAGGTTTGTTCTCACAAGCAATATATTTTAGCAACAATACTACTTGTATGATGAGCTGCAGAAGAAGTACCCCGTCCCATTTAAAAGTAAAAAAAGAGAGCAAAAGCTCTCTTTTCCCTTACCTTATTCTTCCCAAACTTTAACTTCTTTCATTACATCGCCTTGACGCATTTTTAATACTGTTTCAATACCGCTTGTTGCTTTACCAAATACAGTATGAACGCCATCTAAATGTGGCTGTGGCTCATGAACAACAAAGAATTGGCTACCGCCTGTGTTACGGCCAGCATGAGCCATAGAAAGTGATCCGACAAGGTGTCTATGAGGGTTTCCATCAGTTTCACATGGAATAGAGTAACCTGGGCCACCTGCACCTGTACCTGTTGGGTCTCCACCTTGGCTTACGAAGCCAGGAATAACACGGTGGAATGTAACACCATCATAAAATCCTTGCTCTGCTAATTTTTTAAAGTTTTCTACTGTTTTCGGTGCTTCTTCTGGGAAAAATTCCAAGTCGATTTTTTCACCGTTTTCCATTAATATGTATCCTAAAGTTTTCATATGTATATGTCTCCTTTCAACTATCTCAGCACTATATTACCACATTCATGACTAGAAACAAAAAGAATCCGACAATCTAGATACTTCTTTTTTGAAATGTGGAAAAAGCTAGGTGACAAATAAGAAATATATACTATAATAACTTTGTTGCCCGAAAATTTTAGAAAGAGAAAGGGAGCGATTTTTCGTGAAAACGAAATTATTAGCTCTGCTATTAGCTGTAACGGTATTTATGATGCCAACAGCTTCATTTGCAGACATCATCGAGGGAGAATCAATTGTTACACTAGGAGAGAACTTATCTGAACAACAAAAACAAGATCTGTTAAAAGAAATGAAAGCACCGAAAGATGCTACAATTATTACTGTATCTAATGCGGAAGAACATAAATTTCTAGAAGGCATTGTTCCAAAAGCACAAATTGGTACGAGAGCAATTTCTTCTTCTATGATTACATACACTAAACCAGGATCTGGTCTTATTGTACGATCAAAGAACATTAACTGGGTAACAGATGCAATGTACACTAACGCTTTGATTACAGCAGGTGTAAAAGATGCAGAAATTCAAATTAACGCACCTTTTAAAGTTTCAGGAACTGCAGCTTTAACTGGATTAATGAAAGCATATGAAACTGCGTCCAATAAACAAATTCCTGAAGAAGTTAAAAAAGTAGCGAATGAAGAAATGGTACAAACAGCCCAGCTTGGTGATAAAATTGGTGAAGAAAAAGCAGTTCAACTTGTTGCAAAAATTAAAGAAGAAATTGCAAAAGAACAGCCAAAAACAACAGAAGATTTACGTTCATTAATTAAAAAAATTGCTGATCAATTAGGCATTACATTAACAGATGAACAGTTAGATAACTTAGTATCGTTATTTGATAAAATGAAAAATCTTAATATCGATTGGAATCAAGTTGGTAGTCAATTAAATAAAGCAAAAGAACACGTTTCTGCCTTTTTAGGATCTGAAGAAGGACAAAGTTTTCTAGATAAAGTGAAAGATTTCTTCTCAAGTATCATTGATTTTGTTAAATCTTTATTCAAGTAAAAAAGAAGCCCGCCAGTGACGGGCTTCTTTTTTATACAAGTAACGGTAATTTCATAACAGCCTCTTCAACCGAACGCACTATATGATTTGCTTTCTCCTTTACATATGGATGGGCATGATGAAGAGTAAATGAATGTGGGGTTACTTCAAACATAGAAATATCATTGAAAGAATCTCCAATACAAGCAACTTCATTTGCTTCAATTTGCAAATGGTTCATTAGTCGCTTTAGAGCACTACCCTTACTCACGCCTCTTGGCATAATATCAACATAGCGTTTACCTGATATAAAAACTTCCGCTTCGCCTTGAAACGTATCTCGTAGCTCTTGATCTAACGTCACAATTTTCTCTTCTTCTCCAAAAACAAACAATTTTGCAGGGTGCACAGTCTTACCAAACTCTTCTTCTAACGCTTCAATTTCAGCGATATGCACACCCATATACGCTTCAAAATTATGGTGTTGTTCATTTTTCCTTTTTGTATATCGCTGCTCATTTGCACAAACAATATCCGCTAGTCCTTTTTTATGTATATATCGATATATTTCCTGGGCAACCGTATTTTCAAAACTCGATTCATGGAATAAATCCCCATCCGGAAGTAACATTGTCGCTCCATTTAAGCCTGTTGTGTAATATGGGAATGAAAACCTTTTTACAACTTCATCAATTCTATGTGTAAAGCGGCCAGAGGCAAAACAAATATTTGTCCCTTTCTCAGCTAACCAACACAGCGCACGTTCATCTTCTTTTTGCATATGATTCACATCGTAAACGAGCGTGTCATCTAAATCACTTACAAATAATTTAATCATGTCCTCTTCCCCTTCCATACACAATATCTACTCTAAGTGTACACAAAAAATGTGTGATTTTTGTTAAAAAACAATAAATTTTTGCTAAAAAAAATAAACGGGTGTATAATCCCGTTTATTTTTGTCTTTTTACATTTTGAGGTCTTACAATACTTGGTCGTACTTTTAAACTAGACATTGTTGGACGGAGTAAAATTTTTGTTAACGCGCCCCAATCAAATGGTAAAAACGGCCATAAATAAGGTGTTTGTAAACTTTTTATAGACGTTAAAAATAAAATTAATATCGTCATACCAATTACAAATCCCATCTCATGGAAGAGACCTGTTAAAATAATAACAAACAATTTCCCAACCTTATTCCCTAATCCTAATTCATAACTCGGTGTTGCATATGCACCAATCATCGAAACCGCTACATACAAAATTACTTCTGGCACAAACAAACCTACATCAATTGCAATTTGACCAATTAATATAGCGGAAATCAACCCTGCTGCAGACGATAACGGCGTTGGAGTATGAATGGCTGCCATCCTTAAAAACTCAAGTCCGACCTCTGCCATTAACACCTGTAATAAAATTGGTAAATGCGTCATCTTAGTCGGTCCAATAAAAGCAAGATTTGCTGGCAAAAGAGTTGGATCAAATACAAACACTAGCCAAAATGGTAATAAAAATAACGAGAATATAACACCTAAAAAGCGCACCCAGCGTAAAAATGTACCGACAGCTGGATTTTGTCTAAATTCTTCCGCATGCTGTAAATGATGAAAATATGTTGTCGGTGTAATCATAGCACTTGGTGATGTGTCAACGAGCACTAACACATGCCCTTCTAATAGATGATTTGCTGCTACATCTGGCCTTTCTGTATATCGAATAAGTGGGAATGGGTTATAGCTTTGCTTTACAACAAATTCTTCTACTGTTTTATCCGCCATCGTAATTCCATCTACATCGATGTTATTTAATTCTTGTTTTATAATCTTTACTAAGTCTGGATTTGCAACATCTTGAACGTATGTAATACAAATATCCGTTTGTGATCTATCTCCTACTCGAATAATTTCATTTCGAAGACGTGGATCTCGAATTCTTCTACGAATTAATGCTGTATTTACAACGATATTTTCAACAAACCCATCCCTCGCACCGCGTACTACCTTTTCGGTATCTGGTTCTGTCGGTGTTCGCCCTGGATAACTACGAACATCGATCGCGAACGCTTCCGTTTCACCTTCCACAAATATCACAATGAGTCCTGATAATACTTGGAGCATTACCTCATCCATCGTTTTCACTTTGCTTACTTGTTGATGGATTAAGCGATTCTCTAAAAGCTTCACTGTATCTTCTTCTACATCCCTTATCTCATTTGTATCCACCGCTTCTTCTAAAATAGGGATAATATAATTTGTATCACAAAGTCCGTTTACAAATAACACACCAATTTCTTTATTCAAAATTTGAAATTTACGAATGCCAACATCGTATGTAACGCCTAGTCCAACTGTCTGCTTTAAATAATTTTCATTGTCACTTATGAAAGTTGATATAGGGATATCCACCTTTTTAGGCTTCGTCATAAAAACCACTCCTTTCCAAAATTAATTGAATCGCTTTTCTAGTAATAGGTGACCCTCTCTCCCATTCATCATTTCCGCACATTTTACCAATATCACCAACTCCAACAATGACAGGAACATTTAAATCGTCTAAGCAATATATTGTATCTCCACTAATCCTGCCAATTTCACCATCTGGAAGTCCAAATTTATCAACACCGTATTCGGTTAAATTCCCATTCCGATCTACACTTACATCTACACGTGCCCATTCCCAATGATGCGTATTAGACGCTACTGCTAAAATTCCGAGCACATCAATTTGTTTATGGGTAGCCACATATTTTAAAGCCTTCTCACCAGATCCTTCTCCAATAAATCCACTGTCATCAAACATGACAAATACAGGGTCATATGGCGTTTGCATAATAAGCTCAACAACTTTTTTCCCTGTCAATTTGGTTGGATTACTTTGTGATGCTGAAATACACCTTCCCCCAAATTCCTTTGTTAAAAGCTCAATTGTCCGCTTTGCATATTCATCTCCATCTGTGACCAAAACAACCCTTCGTCTCATTTGATTTATCCTTTCGGTTTACATATAAGTGCTATAAAAAACGAAAACAATATCGCTGCGGAAATGCCCGCAGACGTTAAACTAAACATGCCAATACCAATTCCTAAATATCCATGTTTTTCTGCTGCATGCATTGCTCCGTGCAATAGTGAATGTCCAAAACTTGTAATAGGGACTGTTGCTCCAGCACCTGCAAACTTTATTAGTTTATCGTACAATCCAAATCCATCTAAAATTGCTCCGATGACTACAAAAGTTGCCATTAAATGAGCTGGTGTTAACTTTGCGAAATCTAACAATAGTTGCCCAATTACACAAATAGCTCCACCTACAAGAAATGCATATATAAAATCCACAATTCACTCTCCTTTAACTCTTTCAAATACGACACCATGTGCAATTGTTGGAATCGTTTCTTTCTGTTGCATCATCATCGGGCTTAATAATGCGCCAGTGGCAACGACAAAAATTCGTTGTAAATTCCCTTTTTGCATCTCGTGTAATAAATGGCCATATGTGACAACTGCTGAACAAGCGCAACCACTACCACCTGCAAACACTTCTTCTTGACTTGATTCATAAATCATCAATCCGCAATCATTGTATATATGCCCAAGATCGTAACCTTCCTCAAGTAAAAGTTGTTTTGCAATCGGCGTCCCAACAGCTGATAAATCACCCGTAACAATTAAATCATAATCATCGGCACTTCTTCTTAAATCTTCAAAATGCTGTTGAATTGTATGAGCTGCTGCTGGAGCCATCGCTGCCCCCATATCCAAAGGATTTGTGATTCCTAAATCTTGCACTTTTCCGATTGTAGCCGCCGTAATTTTAATCGCACTTTTTTCATTGCTAATTAATATAGATCCTGCACCAGTCACAGTTGAATTTGCTGTCCCTGGCTTTTGCCCACCATACTCTGTTGGATAGCGAAATTGTCTTTCAGCCGTTGCATTATGACTACTTACTGTAGCTAAGACACGATTTGCAAATCCACCGTCTATAAAAGCTGAGCCAACTGCTAAAGTCTCCATAGACGTCGCACAAGCGCTAAACATTCCTAAAAAAGGAATGCCCCACTTACGCGCAACATAATTTGCTGTCACTGTTTGATTTAATAAATCTCCCGCTAAAAAGAAATCAATTTGCGATGTTTTTATATTCCCTTTTTGCACTGCTTGTTGAATTGAGTCTGACATTAATCTTCGTTCGGCGAGCTCCCAATTTTCCTCTCCACAATGCAAGTCATCGTATGAAATATCAAAATCTTTTCCAAGAGGGCCCTCAGCTTCTTTCGGACCGACAGCAGTACCCGTTGCATTCACATATATATCATTTTGAAATACCCACGTTTGTTTTCCGGTCAACCTCATACTAGCCCCTCCTTTAAGACATAAAAACTTTAAAGGTATACCTTATTAACCCAATGATATATGCACCAACAACCCCAAATACAATTACACTTCCTGCCAGTTTAAACATATTTGTAGCAATCCCTAGAACAATCCCTTCACTCTTATGCTCTAAGGCAGCGCTCGCCATAGAATTTGCAAATCCTGTCACCGGCACCGCTGATCCTGCTCCAGCAAATTGACCGATTTTATCATATACACCACATCCTGTTAAAATCGCGGATAATAAAACAAGCGTTGCAACAGTTGGGTTTCCTGCCTCTTGTTCACTGAAGTGAAAATAATGTATATAAAATTTCATCAATACTTCTCCAACTGTACAAATGAGTCCACCTACAAGAAATGCTTTGATACAATTTAGTAAATAGTTTGGCTTTGGATGATACTCCTTCACTTTATTTATGTAATCATCCTTCAATTTCTGACTTGTCATTTATATACTGCCTCCTACTTTACGAAATAAATCCAGTGAAACAACGATCCTATTACTTTCCCAAGTACAATAGCAATGAGTAAAACAACAATCTTCCCCTCTACCCCTACTCGTTTCGCTAAAATAGGTAGAACATTTAACACCTCTGTTAATGCCGCAGCAAGCATTCCAATGAACGTGCCACAAAATATCCCTAATATAACGAGCCAATATTGCGATGTTTGAAATGTAATGTTTTTCAAACTACACCAAGCCCCTGTTAAAGTACCTGCAATGACTGCCCACTCAAAATATTGAATATGCTTTCCACTTCTCGTTAATTGAGCTAAACGGGGGATTATACCAAGTACAGCTAAAAATGCGACATACCCGCTACCTACCGCAATCCCTCCAGCTAAACCAATTAAAATAACAAATCCAGACTCAATCATCGGCAAGTTGTTTCATATTATCCTTGTTTTCATTAACGATTACATATTGATCAAGCGACTGTTGATATTGAAACATCTCAACTTCTAGCGGACTTGGCTCTTCATTAATTCGCTTTTGAAATACATGATTAAAGAATAAAACCATCCCTAAGCCAAGACCTAAAGAATAAGGAATTTGAAATAAAAGTGGTTGCGCATTAAATTCTCCAGTAATCATGTAATATAACCGTTGATGTACTTGTTGCATACTTACATCTTCATGGAAATAAATGATCGCAAGGGCCGCTCCAATGAAAAGTAACAGCCATACAAGCCCGAAAAAAACTGGATGCGCCTTCTTTTTTTCGTATATAATTTCAACAAGAGTTTGTCCAGAACCGAGTAAATTAATTTGTACATGAGATGCTTTCTGTTGAATAATCTCAATTACTTTCATAACATCAATTACAACATGCGTCTTATCATGCGCTGTTATTTTGTAAACTATCTCATTTTGTAACAACTCAACTACGGAAGAATCTCCGGCAAGTTGAGCAACATCGCCCAGCTTTACTTCATAAGTAGGAGAAACTTTTAAACGATTGCGCATTTTAATATAAATCGTTTGTTCCAACTTTCATTCACCCCTTCACTCTTCCTCGTAGTTGTAGTATGGTTATTGAATTTTTTTCTAATACAATTTTTTCATAAAAAAACATCTGCACCATTTTGGTGCAGATGTTTTTTACTTATGCCTTTTTCTTAAATAAGTTTGCAATACTTAATGCAAGCCCTCCCCAAATGACTACGATTCCAATAACCATCATCATAATCGCTGATCCACTCATTATGAAACACCTCGATCTTTCCATTCTTTTTCAAGTTTGGCAGAGTCCGAATGAATTTGTGCATCCCATTTTTTCAGACCAATGATTATTGCAACTATGAGGAATGCTGCTGCTATCGACCAACCATACGTTACAACAAACTCAGTCGGATAATCTCCATAGTTCTTTTTAATATTTTGGATTGTACCATCAATTAGCATATACCCTAACATAAGCGGAGTAATAACGAGTAAACTCACTCTCCAAAACGTTCCTAATTTAATATCAGATACAAAGTTTGCATGATTTTGATAAACTGGTAAACGACGTAAAATGAGCCCTATCGTAACTACTTCCGCAAGTGCAATTGTAATTAATCCGAAATTATTAGCGAAATAGTCGACAACATCTAAGAACATAAGTCCACCACGTGTTGCAAAAACAAGAGAAACTAACACGAGAAGGGTTCCCATAATTCCAATGGTTTTTTCACGACTTAAACTGAATTTTTCAGATACAGCGGCAAAGCATACTTCCGCAAGTGAAATAAGTGATGTGATTCCAGCAACCGTTAACGATAAGAAAAATAATACACCAAACAACGGTGACATCGGCAACTCATTAATAATTTGCGGAAATACTACGAACGCAAGTCCAACGCCAGCACTTGCTACTTTATCAACCGGTACTCCCATATTATTTGCCATAAATCCAAGAGCTGCAAAGACTCCAATACCTGCTAATAATTCAAATCCTGAGTTTGCGAATCCAGCAATAAAGGCATTATTTGTTGTATCAGAGTTTTTCGGTAAATAACTAGAATACGTAATCATAATTCCAAATGCTAAAGATAAACTAAAGAATATTTGACCATAAGCAGCAAGCCATACTTTCCCATCAAAAATACGACTCCAATCTGGTTTAAAGAATGCATCTAGTCCTTGCATAGCACCTTCCATCGTCACTGCACGAACGACGATAATAAGGAACATAACAACTAATAAAGGAATAAATATACGGTTAACAACTTCGATTCCTTTTTTAACTCCTTTAAATGCAACGCCAAGCACAATAATCCAAACGAGAGCTAACGGAATTAATACTTCCGGTACAAGTCCTCCAAATTGTCCTGGCTTATCTGCAACATGTAAGTACTCTTTAAATAAAAATGATTGCGTGTCTTTTCCCCATGCTCCAGTAATTGCAAAGTATGTATACGATATAGACCAAGCAATAATCACTGCATAATATGTTGAAACGATAAATGTTACGCACATTTGCCACCATCCAATAAATTCGGCACGCGGGCTAATACGGAAAAATGTAAGTGGTGCTGAGCCACGATGACGATGACCAAGAGCAAACTCAAATGCTAACAATGAAATACCCGTCGTTAATAATGCAAATAAGTACGGTAAAAAGAATGCCCCGCCGCCATTTTCATACGCTGTATAAGGAAAACGCCATATGTTTCCTAATCCAACGGCAGATCCGACCGCTGCGAAAATAAATCCAGCTCTCGTTCCCCATTGTTGCCTCGTTTCCATGTTTCCTTCCCCCCTTTATGACAAGTTCATACTTGGATTATATTTTAAATTAACTAAATTATCAATAAATTCTGTTAATTTTTTCGAAAATTAACATCTCTCTCCTATTAACTTCATAAAAAAATCGAATAGACAATTATTCGTCTATTCGATCTTTCATCTGTTTTAATATTTTCTTTTCAAGTCTTGAAACTTGTACCTGCGAAATACCTATGCGCTCTGCTACTTCTGACTGTGTTTGATCTTTATAGTAACGCAAGTATACAATTAAGCGCTCTCGTTCATCTAGTTCTCTAATCGCTTCTTTTAAAGCAATTTTATCGAACCATTTCGTTTCAGATTGATCTGCAATTTGATCTAAAATAGTGATTGGATCACCGTCGTTTTCATATACAGTTTCATGTATAGATGAAGGCGCCCGGCTCGCTTCTTGTGCTAGAACAACTTCCTCTGGCGTTAGTTCTAGCGCCTCTGCCACCTCATTAATCGTTGGAGCCCTTCCGAACTCTTTCGAAAGCTCATCTCTCATCTTTCGAATTTTGTTCCCTGTTTCTTTTAAAGACCTACTAACTTTCACTGATCCATCATCACGTAAAAAACGTTGTATTTCTCCAATAATCATTGGAACTGCATATGTTGAAAATTTCACGTCGAAAGATAAATCAAATTTATCTACCGATTTCAAGAGCCCAATACATCCAATTTGAAATAGATCGTCTGGTTCGTATCCTCGATTAAGAAACCGCTGTACAACCGACCAAACGAGACGCATATTACTTTGAACGATTGTATCTCTCGCCTGTTGATCTCCATCTTGACTTTTTTGAATTAACGCTTTTAGCTCGTGGTCCTTTAACTGAGGTTTCTTCTTCTCATTTTTGACCTCTATGTCCATAGGCTATTCTCCTTAATTGCATAGAGCGTTACTATTTGATAAGTATTTTGTCAAATGGATTGTTGTCCCGAAAGATTCGTTTGAAATAACTTCTACTTCATCCATAAAATTTTCCATGATAGTAAATCCCATTCCGGAACGCTCTAATTCAGGTTTAGTTGTAAAAAGGGGTTGTCTCGCTTCATCTAAGTTAAAGATTCCAATCCCTTCATCTCGAATCGTGAGTTTCACCATTGCTTCTTCCAAAATTACAGAAATATAAACAATACCTTCTGCATTTCCTTCGTATCCATGAATAATTGCATTTGTAACCGCTTCTGACACAACTGTTTTGATCTCCGTTAATTCTTCCATCGTTGGATCTAGTTGTGCAATGAAAGCCGCCACTGTAACGCGAGCGAATGATTCATTTTGACTTAATGCTGAAAATTGAAGGTTCATTTCATTTCTCATCTATGCCACCCCCAACGTCGCGAGCGCGTGCGCTTCACTTTCTTCTAAGCGAACGATTTTGAATAAGCCCGACATTTCAAATAAACGCTTAACAGGCGGTGAAATTGCACAAACAACCATTTCTCCACCTAATCCCTTTACGTGTTTATATCGGCCTAATATAACACCTAGACCAGAACTATCCATAAACGATAAGTTCTCTAGGCTCAAAACAATATGATGAACACCATGTGTCTCAATCATATCTGTTACTTTCGTTCGCAACTCTTCAGCCGTATGATGATCTAATTCACCCTCTAGTCTCACACATAGGACGTCACGTTTTACTTCTAATTGCATGGAAAGACTCACACGATTTCCTCCTTATGCTCAAACTTTACTTATTCACATACATAAAGATTTTCGTGATATAAAATAAGAATCCTTCCTGCTGACAAAAGAAGAACTATTTCGTCATAAAGTGAAACCTTTCAGCATTATTCACTGGCATACGAATAGAAAAGCGGCAAACTATTTGCCGCTATTTTGATGTTGAAAACATCCCAAAACTTCTTTTAAATAACTCCCACCAGCTCGCTGCAGCAACATCTTCTTTTGCTACAATTGTTTGTTTTAATAAAACATCTTTATCTTTTTTAATAACAAGTGTGCCAAGCGCGTCACCTTTTTTAATCGGTGCTTTTACTTTCTTTTCAGCAATTACTTCTTGTTTTACCTTGTCCATACTCTCGCCCTTCTTCATAAGAAGAGAAACATTATCTGACGCAACTAAATCTATTTTTTCTTTTTTCCCTTTTCCTACTTGAACTGTCTTAATTTTTTCGCCGCGCGTATACAATTTCTTTGTCATATATTGTCCAAATGCATAGTCAAGAAGCTTCGTCACTTCGTTGTTCCGTTCTTTTGATGTTGGTGCTCCCATGACAACTGAAATGACACGCATGCCATTTTTTTGAGCCGATGCTGTTAAACAATATTTCGCTTCTGTCGTAAAACCTGTTTTTACTCCATCTACGCCAGGATAAAAACGTACTAGCTTATTCGTATTAACGAGCCAAAACTTTTTATCCGTATCTTCACGTAAATAATCTTCGTACTTACCTGTGTATTTACGAATAAGTGGATACTTCATCAATTCTCTCGCCATTATAGCCATATCATTTGCTGTCGAATAATGGTCTTTGGCCGGAAGACCTGTTGGGTTTTGAAAATGTGTATTTTTCAACCCTAGATCTTTCGCCTTTTTGTTCATCATATTTACAAATCCTTCTTCTGAACCTGCGATATGCTCAGCTACTGCAACAGATGCGTCATTTCCAGATGCAATTGCAATACCCTTTAACATCTCATTTACAGTCATCTCTTCCCCAGGTTCTAAAAAGATTTGCGATCCACCCATTGAAGCTGCATGTTCGCTCGCTCTAACTTTATCGGTCAGTTTTAGTTTTCCTTTTTCAACTTGTTCCATAATTAAAAGCATTGTCATAATCTTTGTCATACTAGCAGGTGGTAATTTTTCATTTGGGTTTTTATCAAATAAAACTTTACCTGTATCTTGCTCAATTACGATTGCTGACGACGCTTGTTCCGCTAACTTCGGCGTTGTTTCTTCTGTTTTCTCCTGCTTCGTTTTCTCAGATTGCGCAAAACTCACTGAAGTTCCAGAAAGCAATAACATGAAACAAACAAGTATTCCAAAAACTCGCTTCATGACTAACCCTCCATTCTATATCAGACCTATTTTTTCCAATTTCTCTTTTTTTAATACCAATTTTTTCTATTATTTTCATTTGACAAATACATTCGTCCCCTATATTGTATTAAGTGTATTACACACAGTAGTACACTTAATACATATGAGGAAGGAGACATTGCTCTTGCATATTCAACTTGACCCAAGAAGCAACACTCCGATATGGGAACAAATTGTTCAAAATATAAAAGAACTCGTATTGAAAAACATGTTGGCTCCAAGTGATAAACTTCCTTCTGTACGCGAGCTCGCTTCTTTACTCGTTATAAACCCAAATACAGTGAGTAAAGCGTATCAAGAGTTAGAGCGACAAGGAATTATTGAAACGTTACGAGGAAAAGGAACATTTGTATCCCAATCGATTACCCCAACATTAGACGAAAGGAAAATCGCTATGGTTGAAAAGCAATTTCATCAATTACTATTAGAAGCCTCTTATCTTGGTATTACGAAAGATAAAATTCATGATTGGATAGATTCATACTATAAAGAGATTGGAGGAAATACGGATGTTGAAAGTGACAAGCTTGAAGAAAACAATTGATAATCAAACAATTTTAGACGATGTTTCTTTCACATTACAAAAAGGTAGTATCGTCGGATTACTTGGAAGAAATGGTGCGGGGAAAACAACTTTATTACGAACGATAGTCGGTATTTTAGACCCAGATGAGGGAACTGTTACATATGAGGATATCGACATTCATAAAAATCCTGAAACGAAACAAAAAATCGTATATGTTCCGGATTCTACTAACATACTGAACGGTTATACAGTAAAAGAAATCGTGAAGTTTTATAAAGCAGTTTATACAGCATTTGATGAACCATATTTCTACGAACTACTAGAACGTTTCAATTTACCAAACAAACGAATTCGTAGTTATTCAAAAGGAATGAAAGCACTGCTTGCCATCATTTTAGCTGTTGCTGCACAGGCAGAATATATTATTTTAGATGAACCAACAAACGGACTTGATCCTATCGTTAAAAGACAGATTTTACAGTTTCTCGTTGGAGAAGTTGCAGAAAAAGAGATTACCATTTTCATATCTACCCATCATTTAGATGAAGTTGAACAAATTGCAGATACAATCATTATTTTAAAAGGACATACTGTATCTTCTATTACATCACTAGACGATGCAAAATCACAATTTGCTAAAATCCAAGTAGCCTATGAACGCTCATTACCTCAAAAACTAGAAAACTTAAGCAATATTAAAATATTAAACCAAACGGGAAAAGTATATACAATCTTAATTGAGGGAAATGTAGCTACAACACTGGAGAAGTTTTATAAAGAGCAACCTATACTCATTGAAGAACTAACAATGTCACTTGAAGATGTCTTCGTTACGACACTGGAGGAGGATGGGTATGTTTCATAAAGCGTTGTGGATGTGGAATTGGAAGCGCGGGAAATATGCTGCGTTACTGTTTTTCTTTAGTTCGCTTTATTTTTTATCTTTCGAATACTATCAAGCAGCAGAAACTCAACAGTCTCTCTTTCTCCATCCAGAAAAAATAGGTGAAGAAAAGTTCTACTATCATTATTCTTTTTATTCTTCTAATAGCTTTTGGTTAGGTATTATTACAATTATCCTATCCTGTATATTGATTGGTTGGGAGCGAAGTAATCAAAGTGGAGATTCACTTATGACATTTCCATTTAAAAGACGTGATATGTTCTTATCGAAGTGGGTTTTCGGTGGATTTTTCATTGTACTATCACTTCTAATCAATTGGGGTCTTATGTATTTTATTTATAAATCTACGATTCACTTTGAATATCAATCTTTCGAACCGTTTCATCGATATTTCCTGTATGCAATTTTCACATATATAGCGATCTATACTGTCTCTTTATGTATCGGTACATTTACTGGCAGTATTATTTCACAAAGCATCTTTAGCATTACTTTTTGCATCATGGGAATGGGAATCTTTTCACTCTTACTCCTATTCTTTACAGCTCATGCTGAGGCAATACAGGGGAATAAAAGTTATACGAATTTCGAAAACATTTATGAATTCAATAAAAAGACCAACATTTCAAGCGCCATATTAGACTTTTCAATTAGTTATAATTACCATCCAACAGCTCAATCATATGAAGATCATGGAAAAGTAATACACAGGGGACCCACTTTTCATAGTTACTACTCTGCAAAAGTAATACTTGTTTCTATCTTCTATACTATTTCCAGCTTACTAATTGGTATGTTTCTTTATACACGATCACCTAATGAACATAATAAAAAAATTTTCCTTTTTCCAAAATACAACTCACTCTGGATATGGAGTACTACCTTTTATGTTGCATTAATAGGTGGGCAAATGTTGAAGCGTTTTGATTTATTATTTAGTTACTATGTTGGGTTCTTTTTATTTGGAATCGTCACTTATTTTATATTATCACGTCTTACAAACTATAAAGTTTTTTAAAGGAGAGATCCTATGTTTCAAAAAGTATTATGGATGCATACCTACAAGCAAAGTAAATATATTGTTTGGCTATTTTGGTTAGTAAGTTTTTATGTACTATCCTATAAATACTACTTAGCATCTGCCGAGCAATTAAAATATTTTCATGAACATAATGAATGGAAATATATATACCGATACTATTATCAACTTTCACTTCCCGATGCTATCATGGTTCAAGGAGGACTCCTTATTGCATTAGCCTGCATCCTTATTGGATGGGAGCGTCAAAATCAATCAAGTGACATTCTATGGTCTATGCCATTTAAACGGAAACATCTCTTCATGACGAAATGGCTTTTTGGTGTGTGTAATATTTTAGCTATCGTTATATTGAATTGGGGACTTTTTGCTATTATGAAAAAGGCAACTTTTCATAATAAGTATCAAATATTTTCACCATTTCATACCTATTTCTTATACATGGTTATCATCTTAATTGCTATATATACACTTGCATTATGCATAGGAACAATTGCTGGTAATATGATTTCACAAGGATTCTTCAGTGTTGCTATACTTGGATTCCCTTTTATTTTGCCGACTCTAATTGCCGGAGCTATTTCTATTCATACGGTTGGACTTATTTCTAATCATCCCGTCTATACGGAGGAGAATGTAGATCGTTACGGTTCAGTAATAGAAAAAGTGAGTATTTTAGCGCCAGTTCGCGGATTCAATATTAATTTTAATTACGATCCTCAACGTGCTTATACTGATGAACAAGGCGTACGTCATGATGAACCTAATTTTACGTATATTCCCTCAGCAACAAAACTTATCGGCCCAATCGCAAATGTACTTATTCTATTACCTTTAGGAATGTACTTATATACAAGATCACCTAATGAACAAAATGGGAATTTTCTATTATATCCGAAACTCAAAACACTATGTATGATATGTTGTGTAATCTTTATTGGAATGTTTGGAGGAATGGCAACGGGAGGAAGTCATTCTATCTTAAATTATTATATTGGTTTTATAGGAACCAGTACGATAGTCTACCTACTATTATCTCGCTTATTAAAATTTAAATTTTCTTGGCGTGTGAAATAACCTCCTCTTAAAGAGGAGGTTATTTCACATTCTCTCTCCTATCCCCATACACCATCTCTTCTTTCATCCCAAATCCATCACCATTTTGCACAATTTGCTCTGTCGGTGCAACTACACTTTCGGCAATTTTCCATTCCCCACGCTCTTTTACAAATACTTGTAGAAAATAGTTCATACCATCTAATTGATATGCATTTTCTTTTTTCACATTATAGTGAATCGCAATGTAGTACACTTGAATGTTTTCTTTCCCTATTTTTGATACGTATTGCGATAGTCTCGGTATATAAAGTGCTGCTTTCTGAAAAGATAGTTGCTTCGCTTTAACAAACGATGAACTTGTTACATTACGTAATGTGTCCCGATTACGAATATTATCGCTATGGTGAAATAATACTGCGTTTTGCATAGAACGAACCCATAATTTCGAATATAAAACTGTATTATCAGTTTCAATGTACTTCACTTCTTTTCGCACCACTTGGATAGGCGTATCTGCGTACGTGAATGTTTGAAAATAGAAAAAACCACCAAATAAAATGGTAAGTGCAGCAATATATTTCATAATCTTTCCTCCGATCTTTTAATTAAAGTATCGGAGTTTCAAAATATTTTTATTCAAAAGAAAAAGGATAGGAATGCTTTCGCTTCCTATCCTCATTTATTATAATACGCGGCCAAATAGTTCTAAGACCATTTCTATTTCTTGGTCGCTCCAACCTTTAAATCTCTCTTTATAATATTCTTTACGCACAGCTTCAAGTTTTTCAGTTACTTCTCTTCCGTGCTCTGTAATTTCTAAGTACACGATACGACGATCTGAATTAGAACGTTTTCTTTCTACTAATCCTTTTCGTACAAGTCGATCTGTAACAGCTGTAATATGACTGGAGGTTACGTTTACTTCACTCGCAATTTGCGAAGCCATCTGTGGACTGTTTAAAAATAACGCACGTAATACAGAAAATTCATTATATGGCATATGTTCTGCAAAACGTGTATTAATATCATTTTGTAATAAACGTATCATTTTTCGAAATGATGCAGATAAATCTAAAATCAGCGTTTCTCTTTTTTCGTTCAATAGCCTCGTCCCTTTTTTATCATATTTACACATATTATAATCTATAAATACCTATATTGTATATGATTTCTTTCCTCAACATTCTCATTTATGTAACTTTTTTCATATAAATTTCTTTTTTGTTCACACATATACATATAAAAAGGATGGTGATGGAAAATGCAGGGTGGAATAAATCCTTATTTACACAACGTACGCACAGCTAATACTGGTAAAGAAGCTACTATTACTGTACAAGGCGAAGGCGTTGTCAAAGCAAAACCAAACGTTGTTATATTAACGCTTGGCATTCGAACTGATAGTAAAAATGTAAAACAAGCGCAGGAAGAAAATGCAGTACAATCAAAACAATTACTGGATGCACTTAAACAGCTTGGTATTGCCGATAAAGATATAGAAACGATTTCTTATACGATCACTCCTCAATACGAATATGTAAATGATAAAGCATTGCTCCAAGGATACCGTGTGGAGCATTTGTATGAAATTACCGTTTTAAATGTACAAAAAGCTGGGGAAGTATATGATATAGCCGTATCAAATGGCGCAAATGTAGCAAAAGGTTTACGTTTCCGAGTATCTCATCCAAATAAATATTATGAGAAGGCTCTCATTCAAGCTCTGCACCAGGCAGTAGAAAAAGCTCGTGCTATTGCGAGTACATATAATCTAAATATTAATCCTGTTCCCCTCTCATTCGTTGAAGAATCTGCCCAATTACCACGGGAGGTTACGTCTTATGCTACTTTACATGCACAAGCAGCCCCGCCCATTCAATCTGGTGAATTAGAAATCATTTCATCCATACGGGCTATTTTTACGTATTTATAACGAATTCTCTTTACAAGTAAACGTTATCATTTTACTTGTTGTAAAAACATGATGTTCTGATATAATAAAGGACGGTGAGCTCTTACAAAAGAGATATCACGGGTGGGAGAGGGATATGAAAAAGAAGGTTTAACATGAAAGGAATACTTGAAAGAACATTTAAATTAGGTTTACACGAAACATCACCAAAACAAGAAGTTTTAGCTGGAGTTACGTCATTTTTCACAATCGTATATATTATGATTGTAAATGCGTCCATCTTATCAGATGCTGGCATTCCTCTTGAAGCTGGAATTTTAGCAACTGTTTTTAGTTCATTTGTCGGATGTCTACTCATGGCATTTTGGGCAAATGCACCTGCTATTCTTGTCCCTGGTATGGGTGTAAATGCATTCTTCACGTACACAGCTGTGCATACGCTTGGACTAACTTGGCAAGAAGCATTAGCTGCTGTCTTTATCTCTGGTATTATTTTTGCAATTGCCGCTTTTACACCAATCGCTCGCGTGCTATCAGTATCAATTCCAAAGTCATTAAAGGAAGCGATTACTGTCGGCATTGGATTATTTTTAGCGTTTATCGGATTGCAAAAAGGTGGTTTAGTCGTTTCGAACCCAAATACTGCTGTGGCAATGGGGAAATTAAGTAATCCTGTCGTTCTTGCGACATTACTTACTCTTATCATTGCACTTGTATTATTTATTCGTAACGTACGTGGAAACTTTTTATGGACGATTGCAATAGGAACTGGTATCTCATGGTTATTTGGTCTTGTGGATACGAGTCAAATGGGAAATAGTTCATTCTCATTCGCTAATTACGGTGATGTGTTTGGAGCTATGTCATTTGGGAAACTTTCTTCCTTACCATTTTGGATTGCAACATTCTCTTTAAGCATGGTGCTTATTTTTGAGAACATGGGACTTCTGCACGGTTTATTAGAAGATGATCGTAAATTCCCACGTGCTTACCAAGCCAATGCAATTTCAGCAATGACATGTGGTCTATTTGGCACAAGCCCTACCGTTTCAACAGTAGAAAGTGCCGCAGGTATTACTGCAGGTGGTAAGACAGGTCTGACGTCTATCGTTACTGGGTTGCTATTCTTTGCATCACTGTTTGCTCTTCCATTTGTCAAATTAATTCCTGATAGTGCCATTGCACCAATCTTAATTATTATTGGCGGTCTGATGATTACAAGCATTCAACAAATTCCTCTGAACGACTTTTCAGAAGGATTTCCAGCATTCTTAATTATCGTTATGATCCCGCTCACATATAGTATCGCTGATGGCATTGCGTTCGGATTTATTGCTTACCCTATCTTAAAAGTTGCTCTTGGAAAGCGTAAAGAAGTCGCACCATCTATGTATATCATTACATGCTTATTCTTAGCTATGTTTGTATTACATGCTATTGGTTAAGAAAAAACACCGAGGAAATCCTCGGTGTTTTTTACTTAAACCATCCTTTTTTATAAAACCATGCCATCATTCCGCCGCCAATTAATGCCATTAGAAGAAGACAAATAAAATAACTATATTGTCCACCAAGCTCTGGCATATGCGTAAAGTTCATTCCATATACTCCCGCAATAAATGTTAATGGCATGAAAATAGTCGAGAATACAGTTAATGTTTTCATAATGTTATTCATATGATGTGAGTTTAATGAAAAATAACTATCCCGAATATCCGCCGTTAACTCTCGACTTGCCTCAATCATTTCCGTAAGTTTAAGTAAATGATCATGTATATCTTTAAAATAAATCTCATGATCACTTATACCGTAAAAACGAGTGGAATTCAAAATACGATACAATAAATCACGCATTGGAATAATTGTACGTCTTAACTTAGATAAATCTGCCCTAATATCAAATACTTCTTCTAGCACGGCTCCTGCTGTCTCACCTGTTAAATTATCATCAATCGCATTTAAATGATCTTCAATGTAATATACAGGTGCGAAATAATCATCTACAATTTGATCAGTGATTGTATGTGCTACATGTAAAGGTCCTTTCTTAATCCGCCTCTTCTCACCAAGTGTTTTCCATACTCTTTCAATTGCATTATTATGAGAAAAATGGAAAGAAACAATATAGCGATCACTAACAAACAAATCAATTTCATGTGGTTCTAGCCCATCTTCTCCAAACGCGTGAAGAACTAAAAAGTTATATCCATCATAAAAATCAACTTTTGGCCTTTGTACATATTCTAGACAGTCTTCAATTGCAAGGGGATGGAACTTAAAATGGTCTTGCAGAATATATGTATACTCTTCTTTCGTTGGCTTATATAAATCTAGCCAATACCATACAATATGGTCTTTCTTTGTTTCTTCTAGAGAAACATCATATAATACTTCATCTGTTTTTGTTACTGCACAAATTCTAATCATAATTTCACCCATTATTATTATAAACAAAAAATAGTAAAAAAAGCCAAGGAGAAATCTCCTCAGCTTTTTTTTATTACTTCGTTACGATACCGTGTACTAAAGTTGGTGCATCTACGTGTTCTTTAGAGATCTTCATGTTCTCATAAATTTTCGCTTTTACATCTTCAACATTTTCGCGGTTCGCGTAAATTGTAACAAGGGATTCACCTTGCTTCACGCTATCGCCTACTTTTTTGCGCAGCATTAGACCAACTGCTAAATCAATTTCTGACTCTTTCGTTGCACGTCCTGCTCCTAAAAGCATTGCTGCTGTTCCGATTTCGTCTGCAACGATTTCTGATACATATCCGTCTTCTTTCGCTTCCACTTCAATTTTAAATTGTGCTTGTGGCAATTTAGAAGGGTCATCAACAACAGATGCGTCGCCGCCTTGCGCTGATAAGAACGTTTTAAATGATTCTAGCGCTTTTCCGTTGTTCATTACTTCAATTAGCTTTTCACGTGCATCTTCTAAAGATGAAGCTTGTCCAGCAAGGTACACCATTTGGCTTCCAAGTGTTAAACATAGCTCTTCTAAATCTTTTGGCCCTTTACCTTGTAATGTATCAATTGCTTCTTGTACTTCTAGTGCGTTACCGATAGCTTCACCGAGTGGTTGACTCATATCAGAAATAACTGCCATCGTATTACGACCAACGTTATTACCGATGCGTACCATTGCTTCTGCTAAACGTTTTGCATCTTCATCCGTTTTCATAAATGCACCTGCTCCAGTTTTTACATCAAGAACAATTGCATCTGCACCAGCAGCAATTTTTTTACTCATAATCGAACTTGCAATAAGCGGAATTGAGTTTACTGTTGCTGTTACATCACGAAGTGCATATAACTTTTTATCAGCAGGTGTTAAGTTACCACTTTGGCCGATAACAGCGATTTTGTTTTCATTTACAAGTCGCATGAATTCATCGTTTTCAATTTCCACATGGAATCCTGGAACTGCTTCTAATTTATCAATTGTACCACCAGTATGTCCTAAACCGCGTCCAGACATTTTCGCTACTGGTACGTCTAAAGCAGCTACTAATGGACCTAATACAAGTGTCGTTGTATCACCAACACCACCTGTCGAATGCTTATCTACTTTTACACCTTCAATAGCTGATAAGTCAATTGTATCGCCGCTATTTACCATTGCCATCGTTAAATCAGCACGCTCTTGGTCGTTCATATCTTGGAAGAAAATTGCCATTGCAAGTGAACTTACTTGATAATCAGGAATATCACCATTTGTATATCCTTCAACAATAAAGTTAATTTCTTCTGTCGTTAATGCATGTCCGTCACGTTTTTTTGCAATTAGGTCCACCATTCTCATTGTGAAGTCACCCCTTCATTTGTTTTACGATTGCTTTTACTAATGCTAAGAAGTTAGCTTTAACACGTTCTGTCGTTTCAATTACTTCATCGTGATGAAGTGGCTGATCTAAAATACCAGCTGCCATATTTGAAATACAAGAAATACCTAATACTTTCATTCCAGCATGACGTGCTACAATTACTTCAGGTACTGTTGACATACCAACTGCATCTCCGCCAAGTGTACGAAGCATACGAATTTCAGCAGGTGTTTCATATACAGGACCTGTCATTCCAACGTATACACCTTCTTGTACTTTAATATTTAAGTCTGCTGCAACTTGTTTCGCCATTTCACGAAGTTCTACTGTATACGATGTAGACATATCAGGGAAACGTACGCCCATTTCAGAATCATTTGGCCCGATTAATGGATTCGTACCCATGAAGTTAATGTGGTCTGAAATTAACATAAGATCGCCTGGCTCGAATGATGTATTTACACCACCAGCTGCGTTTGTTACAACAACCGTTTCTACACCTAGTTCTTTCATAACACGAACTGGGAATGTTACTTTTTGCATGTCGTATCCTTCATAGAAGTGGAAACGTCCTTGCATTGCTACTACTGTTACACCTTGAAGTGTACCAAATACTAGTTGACCTGCATGGCCTTCTACAGTTGATACTGGGAACTCAGGGATTTCACTGTAAGGTACTGTTACTGCGTTCTCAATTTCGTCTGCTAATACACCAAGTCCTGATCCAAGGATTAGTCCTACTTGTGGTGTCTCTTGAAATTTCTCTTTTAAGTATGAAGCTGATTTTGTAATAAGTTCACGATTCATTTGTTTATCCCCCTATTTCTTTAGCTCGTTTAAGAAGCTTGTTCCGTATTCTGGCATTTTCACACCGAAGTTTTCTGCTACTGTTGCACCAATATCAGCAAATGTTTGACGAAGTGGTAACTCTTGTCCGCCTTCTTTCATACTTGGGCTATATGCTAATAATGGTACATATTCACGTGTATGGTCAGTACCAGGGTGAATTGGATCATTACCGTGGTCTGCTGTAATTAATAATAGATCATCTTCTTGTAGTTTTGCGAATACTTCTGGAAGACGTGCATCATATTCTTGCAGAGCCTCTCCGTATCCTTGTGGATCACGGCGGTGGCCGAATAATGCATCAAAGTCAACTAAGTTTAAGAAGCTAAGACCTGTAAAGTCCATATTTAATGTATCTACAAGCTTATCCATTCCATCCATGTTAGACTTCGTACGAAGTGATTCCGTTACCCCTTCACCATCATAGATGTCAGAGATTTTACCGATAGCAATTACATCGTAGTCACTATCTTTTAATTCATTCATTACTGTACGGCCGAATGGTTTTAATGCATAATCATGACGGTTTGGTGTACGTGTAAAGTTTCCAGGTTCACCAACGAATGGACGAGCAATAACACGACCTACCATGTATTTCTCATCTAATGTTAATTCACGTGCAATTTTACAGATTTTATATAACTCATCAAGTGGCACTACTTCTTCGTGTGCTGCAATTTGCAATACGCTATCAGCAGAAGTATAAACGATTAAAGAGCCGGTTTCCATTTGCTCTTGGCCAAGTTCATCAAGAATTTCAGTTCCAGAAGCTGGCTTATTACCGATAATTTTACGGCCTGTTTTTTCTTCTAATTCATCAAGTAATTCTTTCGGGAATCCTTCCGGGAACACTTGGAATGGTGTATCAATGTAAAGGCCCATGATTTCCCAGTGACCTGTCATTGTATCTTTACCAGTAGATTTCTCTTGCATTTTTGTGTAATATCCAAGTGGTTTCTCTACTTTAGAGATACCTTTCATTTCACGAATGTTACCAAGACCCAATTTCACCATGTTAGGCATTTGTAAACCATTCATATGTTCAGCAATGTGACCAATTGTGTCAGATCCTAAATCACCAAATTGCTCAGCATCTGGTGCTTCACCGATTCCCACAGAGTCCATTACGACTAGGAATATACGTTTATATTTATTCATAACTGCGACCTCCTATAAGTTCAGTTCTACTTCTTGTAGTATGTTCAAAACGCTATAAAGTGAAACTGTTATCCATAAGAATTCTCATTGTCAAACAGTACTTCTTTAAACCATTCTCTAACCTATTTCATTTTACTTGAAACGACTCAAAAACATTTCTAGTTTTTTCTAAGTCAGATGTCAGACATCTGATACTGATATCATAACATGTTTACGCTTTCTTTTTAATACATTTTCGTAGAATTTCTCATTTTCTTCACACTTCTATTGTAATCCATTCTGCAACGAAGTGCTAATTTTTTTATGATTTATTTCTTCATATTAAAAATAAAAAGTAGCTCTAAAGAGCTACTTTTTATTTTACTTCTATTGTTTCTTCTTTATGTTCATGCAATTCGCCTTTTCTTACATGCACTTTCACTTTGTAAGCACCGTTCTCTTTGAAAGTATGTTTCGTTTCATACTCTCCTTTATTCCCTTCTTTCGCTGGAATAAATTCGTGTTTTTCAACACCATCTTTCCAAATCTCTAGTTGTACTTCAGCACCAGTTAATGCTTCTTCTTTTTGCTTTAAATGAACTTTCATTGTAGATTCAGCATTTGCCTTTATGTCTCCAGCCATAAGATGGATCATTGTGTCACTTTTATGATCTCCATGTCCTGCACTGTGATCACTATTTTCTTTTTTCGCATCTTCTACTTTCGCATTTCCTACAGCAACTTTCACTTCCGGCATAACGTGCATTTCACGTGCATTTGTGTGAGCGATAATATGGTATACTCCATCCGTTTCGAATGTTTTCTCTACTGCATAAACACCTTTTCCTTTATGCTTACCATCTAACATCTCGTGCTTTTCGTCGCCATCTTTCCAAATTTCAAACTTTACATCATCGGCATCCGTTACTTTTTCTTTCCCTTGTGTAACAAGTGCTTGTACTTCTGTTTTTTCACCTGGTTTAATTTCTTTCGGATTTGTTTGGACTGCTACTTTTACAGCTTCAAGTTTCTGTTCTTTTTTCGGTTCTTCTTTGTTTGTATTACAGCCAGCCAACGCTAGCATCGCGATAAATAAAGTTATAATCAGTTTTTTCATCATCATTTCCTCCTTTATACTTTATTTAGTATAGAGGAAATACATTGTAATATTCCAGTCTTCTGCTGAAAACAATATACGAAATGTTTGTGAAGTTTCTGTGAAACGGTCTTCCCTTCTGAATCTATGAAAAAAGAGCATAGTAACTATGCTCTTGGATGAAACTGTTTATATACATCTTTTAATCTAGTTTTTGAAACGTGCGTATAGATTTGCGTCGTTGAAATATCTGCATGACCAAGCATTTCTTGTACAGCACGTAAATCTGCTCCATTTTCTAATAAGTGCGTAGCAAACGAGTGACGCAACGTATGAGGTGTAAGCTCTTTTTCAATATTTGCTTCTTTCGCTAATCGTTTTAATATTTTCCAAAATCCTTGTCTTGATAATCGATTACCATGATGGTTTAAAAAGAGTGCATCTACTACTTTTTTCCCCATTAATTCTCTTCTTCCTTTTTCAATATACTTTTGAATCGCTTCCGTTGCTAAACTTCCTAGTGGAATAATTCTTTCTTTATTCCCTTTCCCTATGCAACGAACAAATCCCATCGTTAAATGTACATCTTCTAAATTGAGTGCAATCAATTCTGAAACACGAAGTCCTGTCGCATACAGTAACTCTAGCATCGCCTTATCACGTATCCCAAAAGCACTTGTCATTTTTGGTGTTTGAAGTAACGCCTCTACTTCATCAACTGATAATACTTTTGGTAATTTCCGTTCCCCTTGCGGCGTTTCAATATGTACGGATGGATCGTGTTCTACCGCTCGTTCACGAAGTAAAAATTGCTGGAACGAACGAATTGATGCAATATGACGCGCCAATGTTTTCGAAGATTTTCCGTTTTCTTTTAAATACTGCAAAAAGTTAACAATGTGTAAACGGGTCACTTCATGAAAAGTTTTCGTCTGTTCCACATTTTGCAAATACTTTACGTAGCTTTTTAAATCCCGTTCATAAGATACTACTGTATTCTTTGCTAATCCTTTTTCGACAACCATATAATGAATAAAATCTTTTAATTGATCTTCCACTCTACACTACTCCCCATTTTCATAGAAAAACATCATTCTATTTACGAAAGCATCCTTTGCCGGTTCTTCATTCCCTGATACTTTTTCTACAGTCTCTTCTTTAGGTTTTTCATAACGATGATAGCTTTCATATTCTTCATTTATCCATAGTATAGCGAAATAAAACAAAATCGTACAACTTGTAAATAATAAAAATACTTTTATTCCATCAAAAGTTAATTTTAAAGCTCGGCGCATTGTAAATTCCTCCAAAATATAAGTTATTACAACATATGCCAAGCTTTCACCAATTTATACCTTATTCAAATAAAAAACCTCTTCCTAGATAAATAGGAAAAGGTTATTTTTCATCCGTTTCATTTTCTTGACAATTTTTACAAATCCCATGGAATGTTAAACGATGATCTTTCACCTTAAAGCTCCAGTCTCGTTCTACTTTCCTTTCCACTTCACCAAGTAAATCTTCTTGTATTTCTTGTACAGCACCACATTGTGTACAAATCAAATGATGGTGAAAACGCTGCGCACCTTCTTGGCGTAAGTCATAGCGTGAAACACCGTCTCCGAAGTTAATCTTATCGACAACTTTTAACTCAGATAATAGTTCTAAAGTTCGATAGACGGTTGCTAATCCGATCTCTGGCGACTTTTCTTTTACAAGGAGGTAAACATCTTCTGCGCTTAAATGATCTTCTTCATTTTCTAGCAGCACACGAACTGTTGCTTCACGTTGCGGTGTTAATTTATAGCTCGCTGCATGTAATTGCTTCTTAATTCGTTCAATTCTTTCTTCCATTCGGTACTACTCCCTCCTCGCCACTCTTACACCATTATATCAGAAGAAGGGCTTCTGTCAAAAGAAAAACAATAAAAACAAATTGATAATTATTCTCAAAAAATATTTATTTTTTATTAATAGCCTCAACAACTTCTTTCATTAAAACTGGTGATGCGTAAGCCTCCACACTACAAGCCATTGCTAATACCGCTCCAATTACAAGAAAGAAACATGTATACCGGATTAATAATGGTAATAGTGGCTCGGTTATTTTTCTAATAAATTGATGCCTAATCATCCGTAAAGAAAAACTTGCAGCAATGGTTGTCATAATGAGAAAGACTGGAATGATAATTAAATTTTGTGGCAAAACAGATACAAATGCTAATAATAGTCCATTCCATCCATGCTGACTTACTAAAAAACCAACTGTAAATCCAACAACAACTCCTTTTACAAATAATAAAATAAAAATAAGTGGTAATCCAATAATTGAAATCCCTAAAATCCAAATAAATCCGATGTATTTTAATTGCGAAAAGTAACTTTCTCGAAACATTTCGCCCGCAATGGCAAATTCTCCTTTAGAGACTTGTCCAAAAAAACGTTGTAAATAAAATGATAAATCTTGTTTTTGATTGATTTGTAAGCTATTCACAAGAATGGCTCCAAATATTACTCCCATCAATAATAAAACAGCGTTAAATATATATAATGAAGAGTTTTCCTGTATGTGAGACATTACACGGTCTTGCCAATTTTTTCGCCACATTTTTCTTCCCTCCGTTCACACTCTTATTAAAAATGTATGAAAGAAAGAAAAAAGTATGACGAATTAACATTGAAATTCCGCTCTACTTTGCTAAACTAAAAAGTAGAGAATAGGAGGGATTTCTCTTGAAACCATTATTATTAGATTTTCCAACATTATTTCAAACTGAACGCTTACAAGTTCGTAAACCATTTCCAGGTGATGGTGCAGAAGTATATGAAGCAATCCAAGCTTCTCTAGAAGACTTAGTACCGTGGGTACCAATTAACGCTGAAACAGAAGAGAGTGCTGAAGAAATTGTTCGCGAAGCTCACGGACAGTTTTTACTTCGTGAAACACTTGATTTTCACTTATACGATAAAGTATCTGGTACATTCATCGGAGCAATTACACTAAAACCTGAAAACTGGGATATTCCAAAGTTTTCACTTCACTTCTGGTTGCATAGCGATTATACAAAACAAGGCTATATGACTGAAGCTGTTAAAGGCGCTATCCAATTCGCCTTTGATAAACTAGGCGCTAGAAGAATTGAAATTCGTACTGATGCAACAAATATAAATGCATGTAGCTTAGCAGAACGTTTAGAATTCATTCTAGAAGGTACAATGGAAAATGATTTCCTAGCACCAGACGGTAGCTTACGTGATGCACGTGTATATGCAAAAATCAATTAAAAAACACTCGCCTTTGGCGAGTGTTTATTTTTGTAGTTGTAAATATTGTACTGCAAACATCGTCTTCGCATCATGAATACGAAGATTTTTCATAAGAGTAATCGCTTCTTCTAACGATACTTCCATTAATTCCACAAACTCATCTTCATCTAACTCAGCTTTATTTTCTTTTTTTGTCAAACCTGTCGCTTTATATACATATAAAATTTCATCTGCGAATCCTGGAGATGTATAGAAAGAAGTAATAAGCTCCATATTTTCACATACATATCCTGTTTCCTCTTCTAATTCACGAACTGCTGTTACCTCTGGTTTTTCACCAGGCTCTAACTTGCCGGCTGGAATTTCTATAATCGCCTTTTCAAGCGCTTTACGATACTGCTCAACAAGCACAATTTTCCCCTCATCTGTAATAGCAATAATCGCAACTGCACCAGGGTGATTTACAATTTCACGTTTACTCATTTCTCCATTTGGTAATACTACATCATCAACACGAACTTTTATAACTCTACCATCAAAAATCGGCTCAGTTTTTACTGTTCTCTCTGTAAGATTACTCATACTACTTCATCTCCCTGTTCTATTTCCTATTCTTTCTTCATACATTTTACCACATTGAAAGGAGCGTGATAGAAATGAAAGTTTATATTTTACCAAATCGCATCACGTTAGTCGGAAAAGCATGGCAAATTCGCCATAAGCTAAAACAATATAGCAAAGAGTATACAACTGTACAAGAGTGGATTACAGCAAATAAAATGAAACATTAATCCGTTAAGCTCACATTAATTATGCTTTTACGGGCAGTTAATGCAAAGCGAAAAGGAAACGTTTGTCAACCTCTTTTCCCTCTCGTACAATAAAGGTAAGGAGGTTGACCTATGAAAAAACGTCAATTAGGAAACTCAGATTTATTTGTTACAGAAATGGGCCTTGGCTGTATGTCTCTCGGTACATCTGAAACAGAGGCTATGCGTATTGTCGATGAAGCAATCGATTTAGGAATTAATTTTTTTGATACAGCAGATTTATATGATTACGGATTAAATGAAGAATTTGTTGGAAAAGCCTTGAAAGGGAAACGAGACAAAATTGTTCTTACAACGAAGGTTGGAAATCGTTGGACAGAAGAAAAAAACGGCTGGTCTTGGGACCCTTCTAAAGCTTACATAAAGGCTGAAGTAAAAGAAAGTTTACGTAGACTTCAAACTGATTATATTGACCTTTACCAACTTCATGGCGGAACGATTGAAGATCCAATAGATGAAACAATTGAAGCTTTTGAAGAATTGAAAAAAGAAGGTATTATCCGCCATTACGGTATTTCTTCTATACGTCCAAATGTAATCCGTGAATATGCAAAACGCTCAAACATCGTTAGTGTACTAATGGAATATAGCCTTTTAAATCGTCGTCCAGAAGAATGGTTCCCGCTTCTGAATGAATACCAAATTAGCATCATTGCTCGCGGACCACTTGCAAAAGGAATTTTAACTGATAACAATGCAAGAAAAATAGAAAGAGTAAAGGAAAAGGATTACCTCTCTTATTCTTACGATGAATTACATACAACTCTAGCGAGTGTAAAAGAAACGATTGGAGAAAGCTCTTTAACAGGAACAGCTATTCAATATTGCTTACATAATAAGACTGTTGCAGCTGTTATACCTGGCGCAAGCTCTCTTCAACAATTGCAGGAAAATATACGAGCTAGCCAACAGTTACCTTTAACTAAAGAAGAATATGTACAACTTCAAAAAATTGTTAAATATGACACATATGCTTTGCATCGTTAAAAATATCGAATTACCGATAAACAGAAGACTGTCTCCTTTATTAGGAGACAGTCTTTTTTATAACGTATCATATTTATCAGGATTTGTGCCTACATGTAAATCGCGATTCAACGTGTTAATTTGATTTATCTCTTCTTCAGTTAGTGAGAAATCAAAAATAGTAAAGTTTTCTTTAATACGAGATGGTGTAACAGATTTAGGAATTGTAACAATCCCGCTTTGAATATCCCATCTTAATATAACTTGCGCAGGTGTTTTTTCATATTTGTTAGCAATAGCCTGAATGATTGGATGCTGAAATACTTCTCCGCCCCTCATTAACGGACTCCACGCTTCCATTTGGATTTGCTCACCTTGACAATGATTACGCAATTCAAATTGCGTTAACATCGGATGAAGTTCTACTTGGTTCACCATCGGCTTCACTTTGCAATTTGGTAATAACAATTCTAAATGATGTTTATGAAAATTAGAAACACCAATCGCACGCACTTTACCTTCTTCATATAATTTTTCTAACGCTCGGTACGTATCCACATACTTCCCTCTTACTGGCCAATGTATTAAATATAAATCTACATAGTCCATTTGTAATTTCTTTAAGCTTTTTTCAAACGCCTCGAGTGTCTCCTCGTATCCTTGATCGTCATTCCAAACTTTTGTTGTAATAAATAGGTCTTCTCTTGGAATTCCTGATTCACGAATCGCTTCTCCGACACCGCTTTCATTTTCATACACAGTTGCTGTATCAATCGAACGGTATCCAACTTCTAACGCTGTTTTTACTGCTTGTTTTACTTCGTCGCCTTCTTTTGCTTTATAAACGCCTAGACCAATCATCGGCATTTTCACGCCATTATGAAGTGTAGTTGTTGGAATATACACAGTCGTCTCCCTTTCATTGTTACATTTTTTTATAAGCCACAACTTTATTTCAACAAGATTCATCCCAAAAGTCAAAACATACGTACAGTTTACATAACACTTTTATATAGCTAAAAAATAACGTGAACTCATTTATTCACGTTATTTTCTCTCCATTCTTTCGCTTTTTCATCCACATTGCGCACAAACTCATTTTTCCCTTCCGTATATAACGTGCCATCATATGTATACTTTTCGGCCAATTCTTTCTTTAAGGTTGCATATGCCTCTGCTTCTTCACAATGAGCCATCATATAATCACGAAATGCTAAATGCCTTACTATCTCTGGATTTCCTTTTTCAAACACGTGTAAATGATACAAACGTTTTTCTTCCGTTCCATGGATAAAAAATCGGCGTCCTGAAATACCATTTTCCCCTTTTACGATGTAACCAAGCTCTATAAATCGTTCATTCCACCTATCTACCCTTTCAATACTTTCTACTTCCATGATCATATCAATAATAGGTTTAGCTGCCAGTCCTGGCACTGACGTACTTCCAATATGATGAATTTTCACCGTTTCTGGCATCGCTGTTTTTAATCTTTCAGCCTCCATTTGAAATTTTTCACTCCAATGATTTTCATGCGGAACAACTACAATTTTCCTCATAATAACTCCCCTTTTCTTACAAGCTCGTCAAAAAATGATCAGTGAATTTCACTGATCATTTTTTTATTATTTAAAGTCTTTCCAAGTAAGGTTACTTTCACTTAGCAGTTCTTCAAATGATTTATTCTTTTCACGTTCTTTTTGTTCTTTGCGCTTTCTTTCCAGTTCAGCTGCCTCTTTTTCCTCTTCTCTCACTTGCAACTCTTTCTTCTTACTCTTTAATTGTTGCATGAGTGAATCATTTAATTGATCGCCTAATGTAAGTGTTTCTTTCTTTGGTGGATTCACTTGCGATTGTCTTTGCATTTGTCTTTGTTTCTTTTTCTTCATGCTACTCACCTTTTACTTTTTTCTCCATTATAGTAGATACACGATGCAATCGACAATAAAAAAGGGTCTTTACTCTATTATCCACTTTTTGTAAATATGTTAATTTTTCGAAAAGACTAAATTTTTATGTAGCTATAATCCTATGAATCTATTAAAATTATGTCGTATGATGTCAGATTATAAAAAAGGAGAAATGAACTATGTGGAAAAAAATTATTCCTGCCGTTGCTGTTTTAAGCACTATTACTTTTTCAAGCGTATTTGCCGCTCCCCCATCTCAGAATCCAGCTGAACAAAACCGCTACATAGACGTACAAATGCTTGGTATTAATGATTTCCATGGACAACTAGATACTGTTAAAAAAATTAATAATAAAGAAGCTGGTGGCGCTGATTACTTAGCTACTTATTTAAAAGAACGTAAAAAACAAAACCCTAATACACTTCTCGTACATGCTGGTGATATCGTCGGAGCTAGTCCACCAGTTTCAGCATTATTACAGGATGAACCGACGATTGAATTTTTAAATGATTTAAAATTTGATGTTGGTACAATCGGAAACCATGAATTTGATGAAGGCATTGATGAAATGAAACGCCTCATTTACGGTGGATATCATGAAAAAACAGGGAATTTCAAAGGGGCTAACTTCCCCTATGTAGCTGCTAACTTCTATAACAAATCAACTGGCCGCTTATTTTTACCACCATTTACTGTAAAAATGGTAGATGGTGTTCCTGTAGGATTCATTGGTGTTGTTACAACTGATACACCAAATGTCGTTATGCCTACGATGCTTAAAAATGTACAAATTACTGATGAAGTAGAAGCAATTAATAAATCAACACAACAATTAAAACGCCTCGGCGTTAAATCTATCGTCGTTCTTGCTCATGTCGGTGGAACAACCGATGAGTCTGGGGTAACAAATGGCGACCTTACTCGAATTGCAAATGAAACAGACCCAGAAGTTGATGTTATTTTCGGTGGACATAGTCATACGTATGTAAATGGTACAGTAAATAATAAGCTAATTGTCCAAGCAAATTCTTACGGCACGGCTTTCTCAGACGTGGATGTAACAATTGATCGTAAAACAAAGGATATTATAAAGAAAAAAGCTGAAGTTGTTACAACGTATCATGAAGGTGTAGAACCTGATAAACAAGTAAAGAAAAAACTAGATCAATATAAAGAAAAAATCGCACCACTTGTAAATGAAGTGGTCGGAAAATCTACAGCATCTATCGACCGTAAACAAAATGATGCTGGTGAGTCCACTCTTGGAAATTTAGTTGCCGATGCTCAGCGTCAAACGATGCAAACTCAAATCGCCCTCATGAATCCTGGTGGCATTCGTAATGACTTAGATGCTGGTGATATTACGTGGGGTGAGTTATACGGCATTCAACCTTTTGGAAATCAATTGATTAAAGTAGATTTAACAGGTCAAGACATTCGCGATATTTTAAATCAGCAATGGCAAAAAGGAACAACAAGAATGCTTCAAATTTCAGGTATTCAATATGCGTGGGATGCAAATAAACCAAACGGTGAAAAAGTTACAAATATACGTTTAACAAACGGAGAAGAATTATCTCCATCTAAAACGTATAGCGTAGTTGCAAATGCTTTCTTAGCTTCTGGCGGTGACGGATTCATATCATTTAAAAATGGTGAAAATGCAGAAACTGGTCCAAACGACTTTGAAGCGTTAGTCGATTACGTAAAACAATTAAAAGAACCAATTCAGCCAGTTATTGATGGAAGAATCCAAAAAGTAAATTAAGTGTTTCTCTAATAAGAAATTTCATTTTTCACGCCATAAAAGATTTGCACTAATCCTGTATTTATACGTAATATGCATCATAAAAAGGATACTCGTTCTTCCAATGAACATAGTATCCTTTTCTTTAGTTATCAAAATGTGATGTTTTGTTAAATTCATATTGCTGTAAAAATTGTTGCAACGCCTCTTCTACAATTTTAGATTTTTGAATTCCTTTCGATTCTGATATAAGGTCCAATCTTGCTAATATTTCTGTATTAATAGAAAAGGTGCGTCTCTTTTTCTCTGTACTTTTACTCATAATTGGTGCAATTACTTCTTCTCTTCTTCTTAATAATTCATAAATACTTTGTAATTGCTCATAAATTAATAATTGATAATCTGTTTTCTCATATTGAAGGGCGGTCGCTTCTTGGAATTGTAAGTGACGTGGTTCTTCTCCATCTCCTACAAAAATACGTTTCTTCTGCTCTCCATCATATTCGTATCCAATCAATCTTAATTTCTTCGATAATGTATACGGGCTTATTTCAAGACGTTTTGCTATAATAGCGATGGATTCACGCCTATTTAAACCATCTATAATTTCTCCAATCGTCACAATTTCCCTCCTCCCGTGTTGAAATGACACTAGTATGGTATGTTACAATGATTTTCTAACAGTATATGCAAAATGAATAGCCTGTGCGATTCATACGATTTCACAAAAGGAGGTTTTCAATATGCTTTTGCGTAGCTATACCCCTCAGTTCTATACTGAAAACAAACAACTCATTCCTAATAGTATCGCTACGATAGAAAGCGTTATGATTAATAATCGAAAACAAACTCTCCTTATGCGTGGGCAAAACGTAGAGCAGCCTATTTTATTATGCTGCCATGGTGGACCCGGCATGGCACAAATCGGATTTATTCGTCATTTTCAAAAAGAATTAGAGAAGCACTTTATTGTTATTAATTGGGATCAGCGCGGGGCAGGTAAATCTTTTTCAATGAAAGATTTCGGAGCAAATTTTACAATCGAACAATTCGTTTCCGATGCAAAAGAAGTGATTCAATATGCACTTAAAAGGTTCAACAAACAAAAACTATTTCTCGCTGGTCATTCTTGGGGAAGTATTATTGGGCTTAACATAGCACATCAATATCCAAAGTATATCGAGGCTTACATCAGTATTGGGCAAATTGTACATATGAAACAAAATGAAGAATTGCTATATCAACATTTAATTAGTTCTGCAAAAAAACATGATCATAAAAAAGCATTAGCTTCCCTTTTAAAATTAGGAAAACCACCATTTTTAGATATGAGACGTCTTATTATTCAAAGAAAGTGGCTTGGCACATTCGGAGGAGCAATCCAAAACGGATCTTCCTTTTCTTTCATACGAAAAGGTTTCTTTTCTCCTGAATATACGCTATTAGATTGGTTCAAGTTTCTCGCAGGAAATTTAAAATCTGGCGTTTTATGGGAAGAAATGCTGACAATCGATTTCTTTTCTTCTATCTCAAGTTTATCTATTCCAGTTTATTTTTGTTCTGGTCGCTATGATTATCAAACTCCTTATGCACTCGTTCAGGAATATTGCGATATTATTGAAGCGCCTATAAAAAAAATGATTTGGTTCCCAAATTCAGCACATTCTCCTGATCTAGAAGAACCAGAATTATTCGCCAATTCTTTGCAATCAATTAAACAAGAGCTAGCTTTTCAGCATTAGTAACAAAAGGCTCTTTTACATTTCATAGAAAACATTTTATAATAATATGTCGCAAGTATGTATAAACATAGCAAAATGTTTCATATTTACTTGTCTTAACAGAATAAAAATTTAGGGAGATTACATTTATTATGAACGCTGTACTCGTCGCAGTAGCAATTATGCTATTGCTTAGTTTGTTACGTGTCCAGGTCATTGTCGCCATCATTGTTGGAGCTTTAACAGGCGGAATTATCGGCGGACTCGGTATTTCAGAAACGATTAACACTTTTACAACTGGTCTTGGAAACAGTGCTCCAATCGCTTTAAGTTATGCAATGCTTGGTGGTTTCGCTATTTCCCTTTCCAAAACAGGACTTCCAGATGCTATGATTCAAACTGCATTAAAATGGATTGGCAATGAACAAGACACGAAAAAACAAGTTTATTCTAAAATACTTATTTTATTCATTATTTTAACGATGGCTTGTTTCTCACAAAATGTGATTCCTGTTCACATTGCTTTCATCCCCATCTTAATTCCAGCACTTTTAAAAGTATTAAATGAGCTGAAAGTGGATCGAAGACTTGTCACGTGTATTATTACATTTGGATTAATTACTCCTTATATGTGGATCCCTGCAGGGTTCGGAAAAATTTATCATGACGTATTGCAAACCAACGCTGCGCAAAGCGGTCTTACATTTGATGTCACACTTATTCCAAAAGCAATGACTATTCCAGCACTCGGTATGATTATTGGATTATGTGTAGCGGTATTCATTACGTACCGAAAACCTCGTACGTATGAAACAGAACAAATTCATACTACCGAAAATGAGATCGTTCCCTATACAAAACGTAGCATTACTTTCGGGTTATTATCTATCATTGCTACATTAACTGTTCAATTAACAACAGAATCAATGATTTTCGGTGCTTTAGCAGGTATTATCGTCTTATCAGTAAGTGGTAGTCTACCACTTAAAGAAGCAGATGCGATATTAACAAGCGGAATGCGTATGATGTCCTTTATTGGCTTTGTTATGATTGCTGCCGCTGGATTCGGCGCTGTTCTTCGAAAAACAGGACATGTTGAATCTCTGGTGCAAACGAGTGCACATATAATCGGAAATAACAAACCACTCGCTGCATTTCTTATGCTTGTTATTGGACTTCTCGTTACGATGGGAATTGGTTCATCCTTTTCAACCATCCCTATCTTAACAACAATTTTTGTACCTCTGTGCATTCAGCTTGGATTTAGTCCGATGGCTACAATTGCAATTATTGGTACAGCCGGAGCGCTAGGTGACGCAGGATCTCCAGCATCAGATAGTACCCTCGGACCAACATCCGGTTTAAATGCTGATGGTCAGCACCATCATATATGGGATACATGTGTACCCACTTTTCTACATTACAATATACCGTTACTTATATTTGGCTTTATTGCCGCAATTACATTATAAAAAGGTGCGTATAAAACGCACCTTTTACTTTTTTATTTTTCCTTTTAATTGTTGAAAAGCTACTTTTCCGTTATCTTTGACATAGCTTTCAATTGCCGGTAGTGATGAACCTATCCATTCACACTCTATGCTCCCATTCGGTCCAACAATTTTTAATTTATCTGGTACATGTATATTTACAAATCTTGCTGACCGAATTAACTCAATAGCAATCTGATCACTTGAAGTTACAATTCCATCTATATACGGATTGTTTCGCAATAATGTAATAAATTGTTTATTTGTATACCCTTGTACACATTCTTCTCGATAAGAGATTCCTTCATCCCAAACAGTATCTAAAAAACCTGCTATATGATCTTCCATTTCTTCACTTTCTTCTCCCTCACCGAAATATGCAAGAAAGTGACACCCTTTCTCTTTTAATAAAGAAACAGCCCTCTGTCCACTTTCATAATAATTTCCATGTGATTGTTGCTCATCAATCACAACAAACGGAAATGGAATTTCTCCTATACTTTTAAAAACGGATTTTGTTAAAATAACACCTGCAACGTTATTCTCCTTCAACATATATATGTATCTATCTTTATTCTCTATATTACAAACAATGATTTGATATCCTTCTTTATATGCTATTTCCTCAATACAATGTAGCAAAGTGATGTTTGATGGGTCATATAGATTATCTACAAGTAATGCAATTATCGTTGAATTCTCTTTAAATAGTGGCTTCGCTGCACTGTTTGGCCTATAACGTAATTCTTCAATTGCTTCCTTTACTTGTTTTACTGTGTCCTCATGAACATATCCTTTTTCATTAATAACTCGTGAAACGGTTGCGACTGAAACACCTGCCAATTTTGCAACATCACGTATAGTTGCCACATCGTCACCCCTTAATATGGTAATAGATTACAATTTTACGGTAACCTAAATTACACTATCCGTCAAGATTAATAACTCATATTTCTGAAAATTGTTACATCATTTCACTAAACGATACTCCAACTGAATTTCATGTAAAATTGGGATATTATCATATCCAATACGTGGAATTTCTTTCTTTATTTTTCTTGCCTCCTCTACCGCATTCACATATAAATTAGTCATTACAAAATTACGTTTTTGGTAAAATCGTAACGCATTCATATTATCATTTGTTGTAATAAGACAAACCTGCCTGCACCGTTCTTCTTCTGCAACTTGCAATACACAATCCACAAGCTTCTTCCCTATTCCTTTTCTTTCTTCAATACTATCTAACGATATAATTTCACACATATTTCCAGTCACTTCATACGTTATAATTCCGATTATTCTGTCATTAGAAAACGCAACAAATCCTGGCAACTCTTCTAATTGATGCCCCTTACCACGTGAAACCATCAATGAACTTCCCCAGTTCTCACACATAAACATTCGAATTGTTTCTTTCATCGTTGGCGTAATTTTTTGTATATGCACCATTTCCTATTTCTCCCCTTTTATATCATTGTGATACAATATAAGTGTATCACATGTAACGGTATTTGGAGGATGAGGTAAAGTATGAAACGTTTTTTTGCAGCATTGTTTACTGTACTAGGTGCGATAACAGCCCTTGGGATTTTCTTTACAAATAAAGTGATGTATTTAAAGAAAAAAACAGAGGAAGAAGTACTCGAAAGAGAAACGAAAAAACATTTTCGTATAGAAGATTTTGATGCTCTTCATAAAGAAGAAATTCATATTCCTTCACAATTCGGATATGATCTTCACGGATATTACATTCCTGCTGGTCATTCCAATAAGTTTATGATTTTTTGTCACGGCGTAACTGTAAATAAAATGAACTCTGTAAAATATGCAAGGTTATTTTTAAACAGAGGGTATAATGTCGTTATTTATGATCATCGTCGTCATGGTAAAACTGGCGGAAAAACAACAAGCTATGGATACTATGAAAAACATGATTTAAAATCTGTAGTTGACTGGCTAAAAAGTCGCTTTGGAACAAATATAACACTCGGTATTCATGGTGAATCTATGGGAGCTGCAACACTTCTTCAATACGCAGGACTTGTAGAAGATGGTGCTGATTTCTATATTGCAGATTGTCCTTTCTCTGATTTTCACGGACAATTACAGCACCGTTTAAAGGTTGAATTCCATTTACCAAAATGGCCTTTATTACCTTTAGCAAATGCTTTTTTAAAAGTGCGTGACGGTTATACGATTCGCGAAGTTTCACCAATTGATTGTATAAAAAATATTAACAATCCCGTCCTCTTTATTCATAGTAAAGATGATGATTATATTTTAGCTGATATGACGAAATCACTATATGAAGCAAAAGAAAACAATAAACAACTTTATATTGCAGAACGTGGTGCACACGCTTGCTCTTATAACGAAAATAAAGAAGAGTACGAAGCAGCCATCGATCAATTTTTAAACACATATGTGAAAGAAACAAAAAACAGGCTTGCATAAGCCTGTTTTTTTATTGCGCTAAAACGTCTGTAACTTGTTCCATATTTTCAGAAATCCATTGCATTGCATCATCTAACGTTGGGAATTCTGTCGTTTGAAATGTTACTTCATCTTGAAGTAACCAAACATCCTTTGCCTCTTGCCCTACACCTGCAATGGACCAATGTAACAAACTATATGGATGATTATCATTCAAAAATGATGCCCACGTGCGCTCATTTGCAATGTTTCGTAATGTATGTAATTGTTTATCCATCTCTCGTCACCTTACTCTAGTCAGTTATGAAAACTATTATAACACTCTCTTCTTTCTCAAACAAAGTGCTCTTTTTATATTGTCAAGCACTTCCCTTGATTATATGATGAAATTAAGCGTTTGGGAAGGAGGGATAACGTTGGCAAAAGTACAAATTAAAGTAAATGATAATGGCTCTTTTCGCGTTACAGGGGACGTGGAATTAGTCGACTCACAAGGGAATGTATTCCCAGCAAAACCGGCATTTTCTTTATGCCGTTGTGGTTTATCAAAAAATATGCCTTATTGCGACGCTTCGCATAAAGGTAAATTCGAGTCTGTTGTTAGAGCACCAGAGGCAGAATAATTTTACATGTGACATGCACATTTTTTTGTGCATGTTTTTTCTTTTTAGCAACTCCGTTATATCCCTTCTCCTTACAACATTTCTAATACTTTTATTTCCATTCCAGCCCACATATATTTTCACACAATTCTTCACATTCGAATATTTTTTACTAGCCTTTTATTTTTTTTGTGCTATAATTTGAGCAAACAGCATCCTTCGGGGTCGGGTGAAATTCCCAACCGGCGGTGATGAAGTGAAAACTTCTAAGTCCGTGACCCGTTTTCAACTCGAAAACGGTGGATCTAGTGAAACTCTAGGGCCGACAGTATAGTCTGGATGGGAGAAGGATATGTTTCTAGTTTTTTATATAGTGAATACACTTTTATTTCAGTATGCATATTTTTAAAGATTCATTTTGATTCTTTATATATGTTTAATTTTCTATACTTATTTTTTATACTGAAATAAAAAGAGACAACTAGCGTTTAAAAATTCGATATTTTGCTAGGTTTTTTCCTTATGCAGAAATATCAATTATCGTTAGGTTTCTTTCCTATGCTTTCGTATTCAAACTATATTTCTAGAAATCACGTCTCCCAAACCCCAAGGATATTAAATCCTTGGGGTTTTTTGATTTTTTTAGGAGAGGTGAAGAAAATGACAGATCAAGAATATATGAGGATTGCCCTGCAGTTAGCAGAAGGAACATCAGGACAAACAAGTCCAAATCCTATGGTTGGTGCTGTTGTTGTAAAAGATGGAAACATCGTTGGTATGGGGGCTCATTTACGAGCTGGTGAAGAACACGCAGAAGTTCATGCCCTTCAAATGGCTGGTCAGAACGCCAAAGACGCTACCGTTTATGTAACACTGGAACCGTGTAGCCACTTTGGAAAAACACCACCTTGTTGTGAATTGCTCATCGAAAAAGGAGTTAAGCGTGTGGTAATTGCTACTCCCGATTGTAATCCGCTCGTTTCTGGTAACGGAAAAAGAAGATTAGAGGAAGCTAGAATTGAAGTAACTACCGGTGTTCTTGAAGCAGAAGCAGTTTTATTAAATCGCTACTTTTTTCACTACATGAAAACGAAACGCCCTTTTGTAACAATCAAAACAGCGATGAGCTTAGATGGAAAAACAGCAACTGTAACTGGTGAAAGTAAGTGGATTACAGGTGAAGAAGCACGTGCTGATGTTCACCAATATCGCCATACACATGATGCAATTCTTGTTGGAGTGAATACAGTTATAGCTGATAATCCTCATTTAACAACAAGAATTCCAAATGGTGGGAAACATCCTATTCGCGTTGTTTTAGATACCCATTTACGAACGCCACCATCTTCTCATGTTATAACAGATGGTTTAGCACCGACATGGATTATTGTCGGTAAGGATGTAAAGAAAGAGAAGATATCTTCTTATAATTCTAAAAATATAGCTATATTCCAAATGGAAACGAAGCATATAGAAATCGAGGACCTTCTTTCCTTTCTTGGAGAGAAACAAATTCTTTCTCTATTCGTTGAAGGTGGCCAATCAATTCATGCAAGTTTCTTAAAAACAAACAATTTCAATGAAATTGTAACCTATATAAGCCCGAAATTAATTGGTGGAAAAGATGCTCCTACTTTATTTGGAGGAAATGGTTTTTCAAAATTACAAGATGCGCTTTCCTTGAAAATTCAAGAGATGAAACAAATTGGTGATGATATAAAAATCGTTGCGAATGCCCGAAACGAGGTGACGGAATGTTTACAGGAATTGTAGAAGAATTAGGAACGATAGCAAACATGCAACAAAGCGGAGAAGCGATGAAATTAACGATTCATGCAAAGAAAATTTTATCAGATGTTCACTTAGGTGATAGTATCGCAGTTAACGGTATTTGCTTAACTGTAACAAACTTTACAACTACTTCATTTACAGTTGATGCAATGCCTGAAACGATGCAGTCGACATCGCTTCGCATGCTTAAACCCCACTCTAAAGTAAATTTAGAGCGGGCAATGTCTGCAAATGGAAGATTCGGTGGACATTTCGTTTCAGGACATATTGATGGCATCGGAACGATTTTAACTAAAAAACAACATTACAATGCCGTCTATTATAAAATAGCAATTTCTGATGAATTGCTACACTATTGTTTGCATAAAGGGTCCATTGCTGTTGATGGAACGAGTTTAACGATATTTGATATAGACGAAGCTTCCATAACGATTTCACTCATCCCGCACACAGTAAGCGAATCTGTCATTGGAGAAAAAAATGCCGGAGATATCGTAAATATTGAGTGTGACATGATTGGTAAATATATCGAACGCTTTATTACTAAACCTGCAAAACGAGTAGGTTCAATGACCGAAAGTTTTTTACAAGAAAACGGATTTCTATAAGGGGGAAGCACAATGTTTCATCGTATTGAAGAAGCTCTAGAAGATTTAAAACAAGGTAAAGTCGTTATCGTATGTGATGATGAAAACCGAGAAAATGAAGGCGACTTTATTGCTTTAGCAGAGTACATTACACCGGAAACAATTAATTTTATGATTACACATGGTCGTGGTCTCGTTTGTGTACCGATTACGGAAGGATACGCAGAACGTCTACAATTAGAACCAATGGTATCTCATAATACAGATTCACATCATACTGCGTTTACAGTGAGCATTGACCATGTTTCTACAACAACAGGGATTAGCGCTCACGAACGTGCAACTACGATACAAGAATTGTTAAATCCCGCATCAAAAGGCACTGATTTCAATCGACCTGGACATATCTTTCCATTAATTGCGAAAGAAGGCGGTGTCCTGCGTCGTGCAGGTCATACAGAAGCCGCTGTTGATTTAGCAAAGCTATGCGGTGCCGAACCAGCTGGAGTTATTTGCGAGATTATAAATGAGGACGGCACGATGGCACGTGTACCTGATTTAATAGAATGCGCAAAACAATTTGATATAAAAATGATTACAATAGAAGATTTAATTGCTTACCGCCGCCATCATGAAACACTTGTGACGAGAGAGGTGGAAATTACATTACCTACAGATTTCGGTACTTTCCACGCAATTGGCTATTCTAACTCATTAGATACGAAAGAACATATCGCACTTGTAAAAGGTGATATTTCAATAGGTGAACCGGTACTTGTGCGTGTTCATTCTGAATGCTTAACAGGAGATGTATTCGGTTCACATCGCTGCGATTGCGGACCACAACTCCATGCAGCACTTGCTCAAATTGAGCGTGAAGGAAAAGGTGTTCTTCTTTATATGAGACAAGAAGGAAGAGGCATTGGGCTTCTTAATAAGCTTCGTGCTTATAAATTACAAGAAGAAGGATTCGATACTGTAGAAGCAAATGAAAAACTCGGCTTCCCTGCTGATCTTCGTGATTACGGTATCGGTGCACAAATATTAAAAGATTTAGGTTTACAAAGTTTACGATTATTAACGAATAACCCAAGAAAAATTGCTGGCTTACAAGGTTACGATTTAGAAGTAGTCGAGCGTGTACCGTTGCAAATGCCAGCAAAAGAAGAGAATAAATCGTATTTACAAACGAAAGTAAACAAATTAGGACACTTACTAAACTTATAATTAAAGGAGAGATTTATTATGGTATTCGAAGGTCATTTGGTTGGTACAGGATTAAAAGTTGGAGTTGTTGTTGGACGTTTTAATGAATTTATTACAAGTAAGTTACTTGGCGGCGCTTTAGACGGATTAAAGCGTCACGGTGTAGAAGAAAATGATATTGATGTTGCTTGGGTTCCTGGTGCATTTGAAATTCCTTTAATCGCTAAAAAGATGGCTAGTAGCGGAAAGTATGATGCTGTTATTACATTAGGTACTGTAATCCGAGGTGCTACAACTCACTACGATTACGTTTGTAATGAAGTAGCAAAAGGTGTTGCGTCTTTATCACTACAAATGGACATCCCAGTTATTTTCGGCGTATTAACGACAGAAACAATTGAACAAGCGATTGAACGCGCAGGTACGAAAGCTGGTAATAAAGGATATGAATCAGCTGTTGCTGCAATTGAAATGGCTCACTTATCAAAACAATGGGCATAAAAAAAGAGGCTGCGGCCTCTTTTTATTTTTTCACCTTTTTTTGTACATCTTTTATTAATTCATTCATCGTTTTTCCTTCTGTTTTTATATGAAGAGCTTGTGCTGTTCTCCATACATTCTCTCTTTTTTTCGCTTCTTCTATAATAGTAATTTCTTTTCTAACTTCCTTTAAATCTTTTCCTTCCGTTTTCAATCCAAAATGTTCAGCTTTCGTTCGAAAGTGTTGTTCGATTCTTTGTTGCATCTCTTTTTGTTCAGGATTTTCAGCAGCCTTAACTGGATCAGAACTTATTGCTTTTATTAAAATTAAACAAGTCATAATCGCTAATATGTATTTGTACATGTAAAATCCTCCAACCCAATATAAATTACATATTTACTATGTACAACTAGGGCTTGGAAAATTCGTCCACAAAAATTCTTTTTTTCGCTCAAAAACCAATAATACCAAGCGTTCACAACTATTTATTACATTTTATTTACAAAAAAAGCAAACCCTTTTACAAGTTTGCTTTTTCATCTATCTTATAATGCACATTCTTCAATCTCAAATCCTAAATCTGCAATCATACCCCAGTCCGCAGTCGGCTCTTGTCCAGCTGTCGTTAAGTAGTCCCCGACAAAAATAGAATTTGCTGCAAATAAACCGATTGGCTGTACAGAACGTAAATTGATTTCACGTCCTCCTGAAATACGAATTTCTTTTGTTGGGTTTACAAAACGCATCATTGCCAGTACTTTTAAACATTCTACTGGCGTTAACTCTTTTTGCCCTTCAAGAGGTGTCCCCTTTACAGCAACAAGGAAATTACAAGGGATAGAATCTGCATCTATACGTTGTAATTCAAATGCAATTTCAGCACGCTCTTCAATTGTTTCTCCCATGCCAAAAATCGCTCCAGAGCATGGTGAAATACCAGCTTGTTTCGCTTTTTGAACTGTATCAACACGATCATCATACGTATGCGTTGAACAAATACTATCGTAATTATTTGCATGTGTATTTAAGTTGTGGTTATAACGATGCACGCCTGCTTCCGCTAAACGTCCTGCTTGATCTTCATTTAAGAAACCTAAACAACAACAAATCTTCAAGTCTGTCGTTTCACGAATTTCCTTAACTGCTCCAATTACGTGATTTACCTCTTTATCCGTCGGACGACGACCAGACGCTACAATACAATATGTACCTGCTTTACGGCGTATTGCTTCATGTGCCCCTTCTACAATTTTCTCCTGCGTTAACCATGCATATTTATCAATTGGTGCTTCTGAAATAATAGACTGTGAGCAATATCCACAATCTTCAGGACATAATCCAGATTTCGTATTAATAATCATATTCAATTTTACTTTCTTACCAAAGTGATGATGGCGAATAATGTAAGCTGCATTCATAATTTCTAAAACTTCTGTATCATCAGCTTCTAATATCGCTATTGCATCTTCTTTCGTAATCATCTTTTCTTCCACTACGTCGTATGCAAGTTTTTTCCAATCCCTTTTTGTTTGTACTTGTTTCATTTCATCTCTTCCCCTCTTTTGTTATATGCATAAATAAAGCATGATACGTTGCCATTATCCCTTCATTTCCCGTGAAGTCTCTTTCGTATATGCGCAGCATCGCACGAAAGAGTGAGGGACTTTGACAATATGATCCTTCATTGCTATTAGTTGCTCCTACTTTTCGAATAGAATGCAGAAACTCCTTAACTTCTGTAAAACTCTCTATGTAACATGTTTCAGAAACATGCACATCCCCTGTTTCTATCTTACATATATGAAGCAACTGATCTTTTGAATAAAAACGTTGACCAATCGATGTTTCATTTTTTATATTTCTTTCTTCTTTCGCACGTTGGAACGAAGCATGCAATTCTTGAAATGTTTCATGTCCAAACGTTGAAAAGAGTAATATGCCATCTATAGACAAATGTTGAAATAAATTTCTTAACACTTGTTGTAAATTATTTAACCATTGAAATGTAGCATTTGAAATAATGACATCATATGATTCTTCTAATCGTAATCGCTCAATATCTTCACAGTGAAACGTTACATTTTTTACATTTTGTCTAGTTTGCGCAATCGCAATCATACTTTCAGCAAAATCAACTGCTGTAATATGTGCTTTCGGAAATAACTTTGATAATTGTTCTGTTACATACCCCGTCCCGCATCCCAGTTCTAAAATACGTATTGATGCCGTTTCACTATATCGTTCCTTTAAGATTGAAAGTAATGAATGTGCCATCTTTTTTTGTACATTTGCATATCGATCGTAAGATACGGCTGCCCCATTAAACCGTTTTTGTAGTAACGTTTTGTTGATCATGTCGTATCCCCTCTACAAATTGAATTATCTCATTTGCACAATATTCAAAATTCGTTACACATAATGCATGCCCTGCTTCACTTACTACTTTCAGCTCGCTGCTGCTATTCTCCGTCATACTACGTGTCGCAGACAATGGGCATATTACATCCTGTTCTCCGTGAATAAGTAGTATAGGTACTTTAATTTCTTTTAGTTCTTCTCTCATATCTGTTTCTATTAAATAATCTAAACCTAGTTGTAAAGACTGAATAGAATCACCTTTAAAACGGTCTACAATGTCTTCAAAGTTTTTATTCTCTTTTAGCTCATCTTTCGTAAACATATTTTCATAAAACCGCTTGAGCGTATCTTCTTTCCTTCTCGCCAAATTTCTTTTCAGCCGTTCTACATGCAAAGCATTCCATCCGTTACTGTAATCGCTCGTACTTGTAAATTTAGCAGTACCACCAATTAATACGATGCCTTTTGCCTTAATCTTTTTATAAGCTTCAACTGCTGCTAACGCTCCTAGTGACCATCCAACTAAAATTACGTTGTCATTATGCGCTACATCTATAATTCGTTCCGCAAATTCACTTCGTTCTTTCACATTACGCCAATCTATGCATTGAACAGGATATCCTTTAAAATACGGAATTACTAAATCCCAAATATTCTCTTCCATTCCCCATCCGGGAATAAAAATAATCTTTAGCTCGTTCATACGAAAATCTCCTCTTCTTTCGCAATGTGAATAATTCGATCAATAGCCCATTTTAAATCAGCTATTGTATGTTGCGATGTAACTGCAAAGCGAATTCGAGAACTATGAACCGGCACAGTTGGCGGACGAATTGCAATAGCCGCAATCCCTGCCTCTTGCAACCTTTTACTAAACCGTAAAGCATGTTCATTTGAACCGACTACAATCGGTACAATATGAGTTGAACTATTCCCAATATCAAAACCAGCATCCCTTAATTTAGTTCTGAAGTATTCTCCATTTGCTATAAGGTTCTCTCTTCTTTCGTTATCTTCTTTTACAATTTCAATTGCTTTTTGCACCGCTCCTAACGTACTTGGTGGTAAAGCTGTAGTAAAAATAAAGCTTCTCATCATATTTTGTAAATACTCTATATAAATTTCATCACCTGTCAAATACGCACCATAACACCCTAAAGCCTTGCTAAACGTCCCCATATGTATATCAATTTTTTGAGAAAGATTTTTTTCTATGTGAGATAATCCAGCTCCGCCGATTCCATATATTCCACTCGCATGTGCTTCATCGACTATAATGATTGCTCCGTATTTCTCTTTCAGTTGTACTAAATCTCTCAAATACGCAGTATCACCATCCATACTAAAAACGGTATCTGTTACGATTAATTTCCTCTTTTCAGGCGAAGCCATTTTCAAAAGCTTCTCTAAATGATCCAAATCATTATGACGATACCTTTTATGCTCTGCCCCGCTTAATATGATTCCATCAACAATACTTGCGTGATTTAACTTATCACTAAAAACAATATCGTGCCGAGAGGCTAAAGAAGATATGGCACCTATATTTGCCGTATACCCACTATTTACAATTAAAGCTCTTTCAGTACCTTTCCAGTCACATATGCTTCTCTCAACCTCTTCATATAATGGATGATTTCCTACAACGAGACGAGAGGCAGTCGCTCCAGTTCCATATCTTTTTGTACAGGCAATAGCAGCTTCTTTTAACCTTTCATCTCCAGCTAACCCTAAATAATTATTTGACGCTAAATTTAACATCCTTTTTTTATCTCGAATAAGCCAAGTCTCTTCTGCCTGCTCTGTTACATATAAATTTCGATACTGCCCTTGCTTATGTAATTGTTGTAATTTAGATTGAAGGTGCGCCCGCCACGTTTGATTCATTTTGGATAAACTCCTCTAATTTTGAAATCATAATATATTCTTTTGCAGATTCCAATACTTCTTCTTTCGTAAACTCACCTTCAAAGAATGGTAATAATCCTAAAACTGGTACCCCGCTCAACTCTTCAATCATCTCTTTATTTTCTTGCACTCTTTCCATTTCACATTCTTTGCAACCTGATAAAATGACACCCGCTACGGTTAAGCCATGCGCCTTTGCGTAAGCAATCGTTAACACTGTATGATTTACTGTTCCTAATGTAGGACGAGCTACTACAATAAGAGGCAACTGTAATTCTTTTGCAAAATCAATTACTAAAGCATCTTCTGTATATGGGACAGCAAGCCCACCTGCTCCTTCTACAAATAAGCTATTAAACTCTTTTAATAGTTCATTATAGTAATCAGTAATTTCTTTTAACTTTACTACTCTTCCAGCTCTTTTCATGGCAAGTCTCGGAGCAAGTGGTTCTTCAATAGAATAAGGGCAAATTTCATTTTCTTGTGTCGGTACACCTGATAATACTTTTAACCTTGCCGCATCTCCCTCAGGGTTTGATGCAACATGCCCACTTTGCAACGGTTTATATACCCCTACGTTATATCCTAATTCTCTAAATACACCTGCTATAGCACCTGCAACTACTGTTTTTCCAACTTCAGTATCAGTTGCTGTTATGAAAAAACCACTCATTATTCTCCCTCCGTAACATCCGAGATTGCCTTATATAAGATGCGTAACATATCATCAATCTCTTCAAAAGTAGAAGCAAGTGGCGGCATAAATACAATCGTGTTACCTAGCGGTCGTAAAATCATACCTAGCTCTCTTGAGCGTTTACATACTTGAACACCGACTCTTTCTGTCCAGTCAAAAGCTTCTTTCGTTTCCTTATTCTTCACAAGCTCGATACCAACCATTAATCCGCACTGACGAATATCACCTACATGTTTATACGCAAAGAGCTTTTCTAATTGCGCTGCCACATAATCCGTTTTACGTGCCACTTCTTCTATTAAATTTGTTTTTTCATATAGTTCTAGATTCGCGATTGCTACGGCACACCCTAACGGATTGCCTGTATAGCTATGTCCATGGAAAAATGTTTTTTGTTCTTCATATTCTCCTAAGAAGGCATTATATATTTCATCTGTCGTTACGGTAACTGCAATTGGTAAATATCCACCTGTTAAACCTTTACCAGCAGTTAAAATGTCTGGCGTCACATTTTCATGTTCACACGCAAACATTTTCCCTGTACGCCCAAATCCAGTCGCTACCTCATCTGTAATAAATAATACATTGTACTTTGTACATAAATCGCGCAGTCCTTTTAAATATCCTTTTGGCATTGTAATCATTCCACCAGCACCTTGCATTAATGGCTCTACAATGATGGCAGCTACTTCTTCATGCTTTTCTTTCAACAATTCTTCCATTTCTGCTAAATGGCTTTTTACAATTTCCTCCTTATTATTTCCGTAAGGAGAACGATATGTATATGGATACGGCATTTTAATCGCATCAAATAAGAGCGAACTATACACTTGGTGAAACAAGTCTATTGCCCCTACTGAAACAGCTCCAATTGTATCACCGTGATATGCTTCTTTTAATGTAACGAATCTTTGTTTCTTTGGTTTCCCTTTATGCTGCCAATATTGGAAAGCCATCTTAATTGCAATTTCAACAGCGGTAGAACCTGAATCAGAATAGAATACCTTCTTCAATCCATCTGGTACAACCTCAATAATTTTTTCTGCTAATAAAATAGATGGAACGTTAGCAAGTCCTAACATAGTAGAATGAGCAATTTTATTTAATTGCTCACGAATTGCTTCATCTAATTCCGGTACTTGATGTCCGTGAACATTTAACCATATAGATGAAACACCATCCCAATATTCATTACCATTTACATCGTATAGCTTTCTTCCCTCTCCACGTTCAATAATGACAGGATCTTCTTCTAAATAATCTTTCATTTGTGTAAATGGGTGCCATACGTAAGCTTTATTTTTCTCTGCTAATTCTTCATATGTATAAGATGATTTTTCAATCGTTCTACTATTTATTGTCACAACTGTCACTCCTAATGTTAACTCGTTTATAAATATAGTTAACATTAAATCCGAATGACTGTCAATTATTTTAAAATCAAATAGTTCTTAAAAAAGAACAACTTATCATACGATAAGTTGTTCTACTTTCCATGCTGTATCTTTCCAATTTCTAAAATAATTTCTTCATCTTTTTTTCCCTCTGTATCAATTCCAAGTTGCTTAGCGTGCTCAATTAATAAATCATGACGCTTCTCAAACCTAGCGGTATTTACTTCTTTCGTAACCTCTTCTTTTGTTTTCCCCTCAGTAGAAACTCCTAGTTTCTCTGCTGCTTTTTCCATTGATTTCTTCTCTTCTATTTCTTTTACTTTCTTCACTTCTGACTGTTGTATTTGTTTTTGTTTCAACTGCTCTGATTCAGCCGCAAAAGCTGTGTAAATTCCAGCACTTCCGCCAACGACTAGTAAGGTGGTAAAAAGAATTATTTTTTTCTTCACTCTTTCCTCCCCTTTCAAATTCATTATAACGTACAAAATTAGAGCTTTAAAACAATTCTCCTTTATTTCCCTAAAAAAACATTTAATATTTTTATTGACATTTAAGATGAAAATGTGATAAAAATTTAACTAACATCATATGAATCGGCGTTGATAGGATTTAGTAGTATTTCGATTTCTGATTTCAGAGAGCTGGTGGTCGGTGCGAACCAGTACAGAGCGAATTATGAATTACCCCCTGGAGCTTCTTTTACGAAACGTGAGGAGTAGTGAAAGACGGTTATAGACCGTTATGTCTAAAGAGTGGTGAAACGACACTGTTTCACAATTTAGGGTGGTACCGCGAATTTTTCGTCCCTGCATATATTGCAGGGGCGTTTTTTATTTTATAAGCGCATATCATATGACCCTTTATTTTGTGATACATTCATTTCACAAGCTAGGGTGGTACCGCGATTTCTTCGTCCCTGCATAATTATATGCAGGGACGTTTTTTTATCCAATCATTTCCGCATCATATAGAAGAACTAACAATTACCGGTAATTTGTCACAAAATTCTAAAATTTAGAAGGAAATATACAATATTGGCGAATTTTATATAAAAAAGAGCTATTTCACATTACTTAGGAGGGGAAAACAATGGTTTCAAAAATTGAGTCTGTTCTTTTAACAATTTTTATCTTTTTCTGTATTGGTTTTAGTGTTATTCAATTAGAAGTTTCACCACACATCCCAATTTTATTTGGTATCGTTCTTTTATTAGCATTTGGATTCCTGAAGAAAATCTCTTGGTCTACTATGGAGAAAGGGATGATTAGTAGTATTTCAGCTGGTATTCCATCTATATTTATTTTCTTACTTGTAGGCGTATTAATTAGCGTTTGGATCGCAGCTGGAACTATTCCGACTTTAATGGTATACGGCTTCCAACTTGTATCTCCAAAAATTTTCGTTCCAACTGTTTTTGTTGTTTGTGCAATTGTTGGAACGAGTATCGGTAGTGCATTTACAACTGCTGCAACTGTAGGACTTGCCTTTATGGGAATGGGTACTGCCCTTGGATACGATCCAGCTCTTATTGCTGGTGCAATTATTTCTGGTGCATTCTTTGGAGATAAAATGTCTCCTTTATCTGATACAACAAACTTAGCGCCTGCTGTAACGGGTGTAGATTTATTTGAACATATTCGTAACATGCTTTGGACAACAGTACCAGCTTTCATTATTGCTTTTATCGCATTTTTCATTTTAGGAAGCGGATCTGGTGGAAACGTTGATTTCTCAGCATTTATTAACACACTAGAAAAAAATGCAACGATTTCTATCGTTACGCTGATTCCCATTTTATTACTGTTCCTATTCGCATTTAAAAAGGTACCCGCAGTTCCAACATTACTTGCAGGAATTGTGGTAGGGATTATTATTCTCTTTATTTTTAAACCTAGCACTTCTTTAGCGGATTTAATGAAAATTATGCAAGACGGATACGTTTCTAAAACTGGTATTAAAGATATTGATAGCTTATTATCTCGCGGTGGCCTGCAAAGTATGATGATGTCAATCGCTCTTATTTTCCTAGCTCTTTGTATGGGAGGATTATTACAAGGAATGGGTATTATAGCCCAGCTGATGAACATTATCTCTAGCTTCGTAAAAACTAGTACACGCTTAATTATTTCTACTGCTTCAACTGCAATTGGTGTAAACTTCTTACTTGGTGAGCAGTACTTATCCATCGTTTTAACAGGACAAGCATTCGCTAATAAATACGATGAAGTCGGTTTAAAGCGTCGTAATTTATCACGAGTATTAGAAGATGCTGGTACAGTAATTAATCCACTCGTACCATGGGGTGTCAGTGGCGTATTCTTAACAAACGTTCTTAGCGTTCCAACATTCGATTACCTGCCATACGCAATCTTCTGTTTAGCGTGTCCAGTCGTAACCATTATCGTCGGCTTTACTGGATTCGGTCTTTCATGGAAAAAAGAAAAAGCAGTACCAGTTTCATAATATAACAAAAAGGATTACCAAATCGGTAATCCTTTTTATATTTCTCGACTATCTATTCGCTTTCTTTCTTCTAAATAACATAAGTAATCCCGCTCCAACAAACGCAAGACCAGCTCCAATTGTAGAAGCAATACTTGCACCTGTTTTCGGTAAATCACGTTCATCTTTTTCAGCTTCTTTATTTTCACTTACAGTTGTTGTTGTTTCTTTTGTATTTTGATCATCTGTTGTAGTTTGTCCAGATCCGGTATTATTTCCATCTTGCTTTGGTTCATTACCATTATTACCTTCTTCTGTTGGTGTTGTTGGGTTTTCTCCATCACCTTTTGGTGGTATTGTTGGGTTTTCTCCACCAGTTTCTTTATCATCATTCTTCTTCGTTATATCAATTGCATATTTAGCAAATTCATTTTCAGATGGTCCAACATATGATATGTTCCCATCTTTCTTTATATACTTTTGTGCATTTGGTGAAGAATCAAATGTTGTATTTAATTTATCTGCAACAATCGGTTTAAAGGTCCAATTTTGATCAGCTGCTGGATCAATATTTTTTATTTTTTGCATATACTTCACAATGATTTGACGTGTTTCATCTTGTGATTGGTATACAACTTCCCCTTCACTTACACCTGGGAACGTTTGACTACTTCCACGATAGTTATTTGTAGCGACGATGAACTTTTGATCATCAGCTACTGGCTTACCTTCATATGTCATATTTACAATACGATTCGTATTTGCATTTACAACTTTTCCATCTTTATCGTATTTCGCTGGTTGTGTTACATCAATTTCGTATTTTAAGCCATCTAAAATATCAAAGTTATATGTAGGATAGCCTATATTTACTAACGGCTGTTCTTCTGTTTTCTTTGGATCAATTTGATTAAACTGACCTGCAGACATTTCAAGCCATTCTTTCACTTGTGCCCCATTTACTTTTACAGCATATAACGTATTTGGGTACACGTATAAATCTGCAACGTTTTTAATTGCTAACGTTCCAGCTGGAATATCAGTATAATATGTAGCACCGTTTCGGCCACCTGCTTTAAATGGTGCGCCTGCAGATAAAACCGGAATATCTTTAATCTCTTCGTACTCTGGTTTTTTAAGTTCTTGTTCTACATACCATTTTTGCGCATTTGTCACAATTTGTACGGAAGGATCATCTTGTACTAATGAAAAATAACTATTAATTGGTGCTTTCGTTTTACCTACAGGTGTATTTACATAGTCGATTGTCGCTTGATGCTCATCTTTAATTTCATTAACTAATTTTTGATCAGATTCTACTAATGGGGTACCTTTACTATTAGCAATCGGGCGAAGTTGTGGCTTAGATTGATCTTTTTGTACTTCCCATTTTCCGTTTACCTTTTTCAATTGCATATCAATAATACCTAAGTTACTACCAAAAACACCAGGCATTACAACTGGAACACCATTAAATACATCCTTCACTTCAGTATGTGAATGTCCCATTAATACTGCATCTACGCCAGGAACTTGTGTTGCTAAATAAAACGATGAATTTTCCATTCCTTCGTTGTATCCACTCTTATCAACACCTGAATGCGCTAGTGCAACTATAATATCCGCACCTTGCGCCTTCATTTCCGGAACTAATTTTTTCGCTGTTTGCACAATATCTTTTACCTTTACTTCTCCTTCTAAATTCGCTTTATCCCAATTCATAATTTGTGGTGGAACAAATCCCATTACACCAATTTTCACTATTTGTTTTTGGCCTGCTTCATCCACTACTTCTTTCTCTAAAATATGATATGGTCTATCAAAGTAATGCTCGTCATTCTCATCATTACCATCATGGTCGTCTTTATAGACATTCGAGTTAATAACCGGGAAATCCGTTTTTTCAATCACTTTGTTTAAATAATCTAAACCGTAGTTAAATTCATGATTCCCAAGAGAGATGACGTCATACTTCATTAAATTCATTACACGATATAATGGATGTGTATAACTAGGATCCACACGATTCTTCGGATCCTTTATTTTATTTGCTACGTAATCCCCAAGCGGTGTCCCTTGTAATGCATCCCCATCATCAAATAGGACAGAGTTTTTCGCTTCTTCACGTGCTTTATTTACAAGTGTTGCAGTTTGCACGAGACCTACTTTATTATCTGTTTTCGTTTGATAATAATCGTAATTCATTAAGTTAACGTGAATATCTGATGTTTCTAGAATTCGTAAGTTAACTGTACTCCCTCCAGTTTGCTCATCCGCATGAGCTGTTGCTGGCATTACTTGCGGTGCTATAACACCAATCGCAAGAGTTGCTCCAGCTAGCATTTTTTTTGACTTTTTCACAAAAAATCCCCCTTATACAATTACCAAAAATAATGAAATGAATCCCTATCTGTCTCTAACCACATACCTTTTTTCTTCTATTAGAGACACAATTTTCATTTCACCCTGCGCTAACGAGTAGTCCCCTTAAACGCCCGATTGATGAAGACCATTAATTAATCGGAAATAAAGCTCCCACTAATTAAAGTTTCACCTTATCTGACATTATCATATATAAAGTTCTTTCCTATCGTCAATATTTTTTGACAAACTTCAACAAATTTTCTGTAAAGTTATTATAAACTTTTCATAAACATATAATATGCCCTTACATTGCTAATACTGCTGAATATGATACAATTACCAATTACAAGGAGGATGAATTTATGAAAAAAGTCATCTTAACAATTGTTTGTCTCCTCCTTCTGATCATTTCTTATTCTTATTTTGAAAAGAACGACGAGACAAAACAAAATGAATCTGAAGAAAAAACAGAAAAAACATCTGCCCCAAATTGGATTGATAAGCAAACAAACGAATCTTTTTATCATCTTGTATTAGGTGATTCACTCGCTAAAGGATATGGATCGACACAAGGTGGATTTGCTGAATTAGCTTCTAAGCAAATAGAAGCACAAATTCATAAACCAATTACAGTAGAAAACCTTGGGGTAAACGGTCTTACAACAGATCGTCTCGCTAAAAAAGTTCAATCAGAAGATGTAAAGGAAAAAATTAGAGCAGCAAATATAATTACAATTAATATTGGAGGAAATAATTTATTTCGTTTAAATCGTGATGTTGGTGTTATAGATGGTATAAAAATGTTAAATAAAGAAAAAGCCCATTTTGAAGCGGATATAAAAAGTATTGTAAAGACAGTTCGAGATCAAAATCCGGATGCTTTACTCATTCTCTCAGAACTCTATAACCCGTTACAACTCGATGACTCCATCGCAAGTTATGCAGATATGTTTTTAGATGGCTGGAATGAATCTGTTTATTCCATTTCCAAAGCAAATCAACCATCTATCGTTTTACCAATTCGTAAATTAATATCGAATGATAAAAAAGAGTTATTATTTGACCAAGTACACCCAAATGATAACGGCTATGCGATTATTGCCAATACATTTACAAAGCAAGTGTTATCCTACAAATATTAAAGCGACCATGAAACAATTCTATTTTTATAACATGTCTTTTTTGTTACAATGATAGTGGAAGGGGGCCTTTATATGGAATCACGCGAGTGGGAACGTATTGTTGATCATCTTCTTTCGCTAGTGCCTCTTTTTTATCGCAAATTTATGCTTCCTGGAGAATTTTCTTCTCAAAGACATATGCCGCCATCACATACACAAGTATTACTGCTTTTGCATGAAAACGGCACATTAGCAGTTTCCGAAATCGGCAAGCGGCTAGCGATTTCACGGCCTAACATGACACCTCTATTAAACAAACTTATTCAAGAAGAACTAATAGAGCGTCATTATAGCGAAAAAGATCGACGGGTCATTTTAATTTCCCTAACAGCTGAAGGGAAATTATTAGTAAATCAGTATCAGCAATTCATTTTAGACAAACTAAAAGAAAATTTCCAAACATTATCTGAGGAAGAGCGCGAAAAGCTCATTCATTCTCTTCAAACCATTCAAAATTTAATTTTGAAAACAAACGTATAAAGCTGCTTCTAAATAGAAGCAGCTTTATGATTCGTAATAGTTACCATAGTATACATTGGAATATGGCCATGTTGTTAAATATGGTTTTTTTTCCTGTGTAGGCTGTTGTTGTGGTATTTGTGGTATTTGTGGTATTTGTGATAATTGCTGTAATTGTTGTTGCCGATATAATTCGTATTGTCTACTCGTATCATAAACCGGATAATAATTTACATATGGATATACTTGAGGTACGTAATAATAATACATTATCCTCTCCTCCTTTTTCTTAAACATATTCAAAGGAGAAAATGAATGTGACATTGTTTATAATTGTACAAGTGGTTCTCTCACTCGTTTCTTCCTTTTCTTCAAGCGTAACTTACGGTTCTTTTCGTATAAATAATGCACAACGAAATACGAAATGAGACCAAACACAACTCCTAAAATCGTCATTCCAATTAATACATACACTTCACTTTGTAATAAGCTCTTTAATATCGTAAAAATGTGACTTGAAAACAAGTCCGATATCGTAAATGGTTCATGATGAATTTTCTGTACATGAAATGGATAAATCATTTTTCCTAGCGTATACGCAAGCGGAAATAAAAATACTGGGAGAAACGATATTTTCCCAATAATATTGCCAATAACTGCCGCAGGAAAAGATCCCTTTGCTAACCTGACGATTGGATAAAATATTACATATACGAGCGATGCCGTATAAATGACTAACATTTCTAAGCCGAATCCTATAGCAAACCCTAACGATACTTTCTTTGCGCCTTCTGGCGATCGAAGCAACTTATAATATTGAAACTTTAATATTCTCCACATCCGCTGAAAAAACGAATATGTTTTCTTAGTTGTTTTCACCCTCATCATCTCTTTAACTATATTTTTATATGTAGTATGTCCTTACACACTCTGAAAAACAAATTTAGTTTTCTCTTTTATTATAAATGATATCGAAATGGTTAACCAAATATACATCCGACATTTTAATATAAAAAAACCTCCCTTTTAGGAAGGCTCTTCTACATTTTTAAATAAACTCACCAATAACGCTTTTTGAGCATGCAATCGATTACCAGCTTGCTCGAAGACGATAGACTGTGGTCCATCTATAATTTCTCCTGTTACTTCTTCTTCACGATGGGCAGGTAAACAGTGTAAGAAACGATATGTTTGTTTCGCATGCTTAACAAGTTCGTTATTGATTTGGTAAGGTTGAAATAAAGAATATTTCTCTTCTTCGCCCTCTTGCCCCATGCTCATCCAAACGTCAGTATAAATGAAATCTGCTTCATTCACCGCTAATTCAGGATCATGCAAAACTTCAATTTCAGCTCCTGTTTCCTTGGCAATCGCTAACGCTTTTTTTACAATCTCTTCATTCGGTTCATATCCTACAGGCGTTGCAACAGTCATATGCATTCCGACTTTTGCACTCGCTAGCAACAATGAATGACATACATTATTTCCGTCACCTACGTAAGCCAATTTTATTCCTTTAAATGTATTTGTTTCTTCATATATTGTCATTAGGTCTGCCAATGCTTGACAAGGATGATGATCATCCGTTAAACCGTTAATAACAGGAATACTAGATTCTTTTGCAAGCTCTTCTACATCCGCGTGTGAGAATGTACGTATCATGATCCCGTCAATATACTGCGATAATACTTTCGCAGTATCTGAAACGGTTTCTCCTCTTCCCATTTGCATCTCTTTCCCACTTAAAAACATACCATGTCCCCCGAGTTGTACCATTCCCGCTTCAAAAGATACACGAGTACGAGTTGAATGCTTATCAAAAATAAGCCCTAATATTTTGCCTTGTAATAAAGGCTCTTGCTTATTCTTTTTTAAATATATAGCGAACTCAATTAAAGAAATAATTTCTTCTTTCGTTAATTCTTCTAGTGTTAAAAGATCTTTCGTATTTAATTTCGGTACTTGTACAGTTGACATGAAACTTCCCCCTTATATGATTGATACGTTTTTTGTACAAACTACTTTTTTTATTATATATACTGCCTGTTCTAACTCTTCATTCGTGACAATGAGTGGCGGTAATAGTCTTATAACATTAGGGCCTGCTTGTAATACGAGAAGTCCTTCGTTTTCTAGTTGTTCTATAAAACTTGCAACTTCATGCTTACACTCAATCCCAATCATAAGCCCCTTACCACGTATATTTTGAATACATTCGACATGCTGTAATTCCTCTTGCAACTTCTCTAATACGTACTCGCCTTTTTCTTGTACTTCTTTTAAAAACGATGGTTTTTTACTCACTTGCAATACTTCTTTCGCTGCAGCCATCGCGATGTAATTCCCGCCAAAAGTTGAACCGTGTGATCCTGCAGTAAACGACGTTCCGAGCTCTTTCCCGCCAATCATCGCTCCGACAGGAATCCCATTCCCAAGTGCCTTTGCAACGGTAACGATATCAGGCTCTATTCCCACTTGTTCATAAGCGAATAGTGTTCCAGTTCTTCCTATTCCCGTTTGAACTTCGTCTATAATAAATAAGGAACCAAACTTATTACATAATGTTTCAATCTCTTTCAAAAAAGATAGATCAGCAGGTATTACTCCTCCCTCTCCTTGAACAACTTCTACCATTACCGCCGCAACTTCTTCATTCATTACTTCCTCTAATGCTTTAATATCGTTAAAAGGGATATGTAAAAAAGATGGAAGTAATGGACCAAATCCTTCTTTTACCTTATCTTGGCCCGTTGCACTCATCGTTCCAAATGTTCTACCGTGAAAAGACTGCTGGCATGTTACGACGAGAGATTTTCCAGTATGCTTACGTGCTAACTTTAAAGCCGCTTCATTTGCCTCTGCCCCACTATTACAGAAAAACACATAATCTAATGCTCTATTTTCTGTTAATAATGACGCAACTTCTTCTTGTAAGCTGTTTGTAAACAGGTTAGATATATGCCATATATCATTAAGTTGCTCTTGTACACCTTTGAGAACAGTAGGGTGACAATGTCCTAAATTACATACGCCAATTCCTGATGTGAAATCTAAATATTGCTTACCGTTATTATCAATAACTTTCGTTCCAGTTCCCTTTACAAACTCAATAGTTCTTCTGCCATACGTTTGAAAAAGATAACTTGTCATGCAATACTCACACCTTTCGTTACCGTCGTTCCAATACACTCTCCTGTAACCTCAGTAAAATCTTTTGTACCATTCACAATACTTATCTTTTGCACTCCCCTCTTTAATGATGCTAGTGCCGCCTGTACTTTCGGAATCATCCCACCGGTAATAACACCTGTTTCTATAAAAGTAACAATTTCAGATTCATCCGTTTCCTTTACCAAATTCCCTTCATGTAATATTCCATCTACATCCGTAATAAAAATGAGCTCTTTTGCTCCTAACGCGGTCGCAATCCCAGCTGCAGCATTATCCGCATTTATGTTATAAATTTCATTACCATTTACCCCGATTGGAGCAATAACAGGAATATACCCCATATTTATTAATCCTTTTAATAAGGCTGTTTCTACATAACTTACTTCTCCCACATATCCTATCTCCTCGCTGACAGGTTGAACTTGAATTAAATTGCCGTCACACCCTGAACAACCTACAGCAAGTAAATTATGCTTTTGTAAATTCATTACGAGTTTTTTATTCGTACTTCCGCATAGCACCATTTGAACAACATCCATAACTTCTTTTGGTGTTACGCGTAATCCATCTCTTTTTTCTACGTTGATGTTACAATCTTTTAATTTGGCATCAATTTCTGGCCCACCACCATGGACAATTACTACTTTATACTTCTGCTGTAATTTCTTTATACAATCAAAAAACACATCATTTAATTGATTCAACATACTACCGCCGCATTTCACTACAATATAATCGCTCATCTTCTCTCTCCTTATGTACGATAACAAGCATTTATTTTCACATATTCATAGCTTAAGTCACAGCCCCAAGCTGATCCTGTCTCTTCACCTAAGTGTAAGTACACATTAATCACTATTTCATCTTCTTGTAATCTCTCTTTCATTTCTTCTTCAGAAAATATTTGAGGCTCACTATTTTTTAATACCGATATAGATTGAAGAGTAATGTCAATTGTGTTCGGATTAATAACTACTTCACTTTGTCCAATACTGCTAATAATTCGCCCCCAGTTTGGGTCTTCACCATGTATTGCTGTTTTCACAAGACTCGAACCGACTATTTGCTTTGCAATTTTTTTTGCCTCTTCATTCGTTTGAGCTCCTAGCACATTTACTTCTATTAACTTCGTAGCGCCTTCACCATCTTGCGCAATTTTTTTCGCTAAATCTTCACATACCTTCTGTAAAGCACATACGAAAGTTTCCCAATCTGTATGTTCCATATTTATCGGCCTTGTTTCTGATAATCCACTTGCCATAACGATGACCATATCATTCGTAGAAGTATCTCCATCTACCGTAATTTGATTAAATGTATGATTCGTTATTTGTGATAACGCTGTTTGCAATACGTCATGCTCTATATGAGCATCTGTCGTAATAAAACTAAGCATCGTTGCCATATTCGGATGAATCATCCCTGAACCTTTTGCAACACCCGCAATCGCCACTTTCTTCCCATCAATAATCATTTCATAGCAAGTTTCTTTCGTTATAAGATCCGTCGTTAAAATTGCTTCAGAAAAACAATATGCTTCACTTTCTTCCTTCGTCGGTATAAGAGTTGCAACTCCCTTTCGGATTATATCCATCGGCAGCGGAACACCAATTACACCTGTTGAAGCTACTGCAACGTAATTTTCTTTCATCCCAAAATGTTCCGCCCCTAATGCGCGCATCTCGTATGCGTCTTGTAATCCTTTCATTCCAGTACATGCATTTGCATTTCCACTATTAACGATAATTGCTTGTAACTTCCCTTCTGCCGTTATACTATCCTTCGTTACTTGCAAAGGAGCTGCTTGTATTTGATTCGTTGTATAAACAGCGGCACATGATGCTGGTACATCACAAACGATGGCACCTAAATCCTTTTTCTCCTTTTTTAAACCATTTGCAGTACCAATTGCCGAAAAGCCTTTCGGCGTTACAATTGAACCATTTTCTAATTTTGTAATAGACGCTACTTTAATCATCATGTCCCCCTTATAGATAAAGCGGCATATGTTGTAAACCTGTTGTCTCTTCTAGTCCCGCTATTATGTTTGCATTTTGAATCGCTTGCCCAGCCGCGCCTTTCATCATATTGTCTATAACAGAAACGACCGTAACTCTTTCAGCTCTTTCATCGTAAGCTATGCCAATATCACAATAATTTGAGCCTCTCACTTCTTTTGGACTTGGAAATTTCCCTTGCGTACAAATTCGGATGAAAGGCGATTGTTCATACGTTTCTTCATACAATTTTTGAAGTTGCTTTATTTCCATCTTTTGTTTTACTTTTGCATAAAGTGTAATCATGATTCCTCGTGATATCGGTATTAAATGTGTGCTAAATGTAATTGGCTGTGATTCACTATTCCATTCTGTAAGCATTTGCTCAATCTCTGGAACGTGCTGATGCTCATTCACTTTATAAATGTGCAAGTTATCATATAGCTCAGGAAAGTGAGTCATTGTTGTTGGTGTTTTACCTGCTCCTGATACCCCTGATTTCGCATCAATAATAATCGAATCTTCTTCAATCATGCCGCTACGTACTAACGGCGCTATCGCTAGCAATGTGGCTGTAGCAAAACATCCTGGGTTTGCAATTAAATTTGCCTTTTGAATCCCAGTCCTTTTCCATTCACTTAACCCATACACTGCTTTTCTAAGAATTTCTTCTTTCGCTGCTGGCCTTTTATACCACAGTTCATATGACGAAGGATCTATCATACGAAAGTCTCCAGATAGGTCAATTACTTTTAAACCTTCTGCTAATAACTTGGGAGTTAACTCCGCCGATACTCCTGCTGGGATTGCTAGAAATACGATTTCTGCTTCTTTTCCTATCGTCTCCACATCAATTTCTTGTAACGTATGAAAAAGGACATTTCGAAGATGCGGATATACATTTGTTATACACTCACCAACTTGTGAAAAAGAATGGAGAGATGCTATCGAAAAATATGGATGTTGTTCTAATAAACGAATTAACTCAATGCCCCCATATCCAGTGGCTCCAATAATTGCGACTTTCATAAGTTCCTCCTCATATCGATTCTTTAAATTAAGTATGATTATAATATTGTATATTTATAGAGTCAATTAAATATTTATAAATTTTTAAATCTAAAAAAACTTAATTTTATTAGAAAAATAATATACTCAACCGAATTTTTATACAAAAATAGTGCATAGTAGTTTTTTTATTTCACTTCAAGTACAATAAAACAATACATACGTACATACAGGCGGGGAAAAATATGAACGAAAAATTAATTGAGAAAATGATTATAAAAAGTTTTCAACAATATCAATGCAGTCCAATATCAAAAGAAGATCAGGAAATGCTAGTGAAACATATTCAAACGGTGACTCATTCAAATATTGAAATTGATTTATACGAGGAAATTGAGGATATTGTTTATGATTATGTAACTGGAAAACAATAAAAAATAGGAGATTTCCATATGGAAATCTCCTATTTTTTACTTAATGATTTACCTGCTACACGTTCAAATAAACCTGGGAATAAAGCATAAAGTTTCGGGCCAATTCCCATCCACTTCGGTAAGTTTACTTCACGTTTTTTCGTGTGCATCGACTTTACGATTTGTTCTGCTACGTATGTTGGTTTTAACATGTAACGTCCCATATTCTTTACATATGTACCAGATTGATCCGCTATTTCAAAAAAGTTTGTATCTATCGGACCTGGATTAATTGCTGTAACATAAATATCTGTATTCGCTAATTCCATGCGTAAACTATTCGTAAATCCTAATACGGCATGTTTCGTTGCTGCATAAGCACTCGATTTCGGAGTTGCAATTTTTCCAGCAAGTGAAGCAATATTAATAATATGTCCTTCATTCTTGTTTACCATATAAGGTAGTACCGCTTTCGTACATGCTACTAATCCAAATACATTTACTTGGAACATATCTTTTACTTCACCCATTGATGCATCTTCAAACGTTTTAAAAATACCAAATCCCGCATTGTTTACTAATATATCAATACGTCCCACTTCTTGTAATACCTTTGAAAAAACAGACTGTACTTCCATCTCTTCACTTACATCTAATACATAATAATAGCAAGGCGTATTATAAGTTTCTTTAATTTTGTCTACTAACGCTTGTAGTTTCTCTTCTGTTCGAGCCATTAATACTGGAGTCGCTCCCTGTGCTGCAACTTGCATTGCAACTTGCTCACCAATCCCACTAGAAGCACCTGTAATGACGATTACTTTATTTTGTAAACGTCCTGTCATTGCTGTCACCTACTTTGCATAATAAATCAATTGTTGCGATGACTCATCAATCATCACTTGTTGATTATATGCTAAATAGTCCAATTGTCCAACCGTTTCTGAAATAGTAAGTGGTAATTGTTCTTTATATAATACCGGAAATAGTTTTACACATACTTCAAATGCTGTCATTGGTTTTTCCTTTAATAACTCAAGCACTTTAAAAGCACGTGTTTCTTGCTTTTGTAATCTCGTTTCAATAAGTTGTTTCACATTTAGAACATCTTCCCCATGCCCTGATAAAATGCGTGAAATATTCATTTCGCTTAAACGCTGTAATGTTTGATTATATTGTAGTAATGGGCGTGCCCGCTCTGTTTGCCCTTCATATGGTGGTTCTAGTATTGGATTCGAAGAAATATGACTAATGAGAGCATCTCCACCAATTAATATTCCATCAGATTCTCTATATAAAGAAATATGAGTAGAAGCATGGCCTGATGTTTCAAGCACTGTAAATCCAGGCAAAGAATTAATACGATCTCCTTCTCTCACAGTATGCGTTAACGATCTATTACAAGAATATTTAAGTGTCCTCGTCGTCAATAACGACTCGTCTTTCAAAAATGCTGCTGGCACACCAAACTGTAAGGCCGTCTCTCTAAAAAATTCATGATACCGCTTTAAAAATTCTGGATTTTGTGTGATCCAAGGCTCATTCCAAGGATGTCCAATAATATTCGTCTTCTCAGAAAATATATTTAAAAGTCCACAATGATCTGCATGATGATGCGTAATGACTACTGTTTCAATATCTTCTATCGTATATCCTAATGCACCTAATTGACTTTCTAACGCATTCCTTGCCTCTTCTGTATTCGTCCCTGTATCAATTAATGTTAATGTCTCCCCCTCAACTAAAAACACATTCACAGTTTCCACTGCAAATGGTACAGGAATCTCCATTCGGTGAATCGCCGTCATGCTTAGCCCCCCTGTCTCTTTCCGGTTCAAAAATGAATACTTCTTCAGTTTACAACTTCTATATATATTTGTCATTATTTTCAGATAAAAAGAGGTGTTTCCTATAAGAAAACGAATGTATGTACATTTATAAGAATTTCTAACCAAAATTAAAGGAGGAACATCATGTCTATTCAAAACATTTCCTTTCTCGGTGCAGGCTCTATTGCTGAAGCTATTATTGGTGGCTTGTTACATGCAAATGTTGTTAAAGGTGAACAAATTACTGTAAGTAATCGTTCTAACGAGACGAGATTACAAGAGCTACATAAAAAATACGGTGTCAAAGGTACTCATAATAAAAAAGAATTACTTACTGATGCAAATATTCTTTTTCTAGCAATGAAACCAAAGGATGTTGCAGAGGCGCTTACCCCTTTTAAAGAATACATAAATAATAACGTGCTTATTATTTCATTACTAGCAGGTGTTTCTACTCACTCAATTAGAAAACTACTTCAAAAAGACGTTCCAATTATTCGTGCAATGCCAAATACATCCGCAGCCATTCTAAAATCAGCTACCGCTATCTCCCCTTCAAAACATGCAACAGCGGAACATATTCGCACTGCAACATCTTTATTTGAAACGATCGGTCTCGTCTCTGTTGTAGAGGAAGATGATATGCATGCTGTCACTGCATTATCCGGAAGTGGACCTGCTTATATTTATTACGTAGTGGAAGCTATGGAAGAAGCTGCAAAAAAAATTGGTTTAAAAGAAGATGTTGCAAAATCACTTATTCTTCAAACGATGATTGGTGCTGCTGAAATGCTAAAAGCAAGTGACAAGCACCCTTCTATTTTGCGAAAGGAAATTACTTCTCCTGGTGGAACTACCGAAGCAGGTATTGAAGTATTACAAGAACATGAATTTCAACAAGCACTTATTTCTTGTATTACACAGGCAACGGAACGATCACATAATCTTGGAAAAACATTAGAACAACTAACAAAAGAAAAATAGAAAAAGGAGCTCAAATAAACTTGAGCTCCTTTTTCTATTTTTACACTTAGTTATTGTTCTTCCCAAAAATCTCTTCTTGCAGGCGACGACCAGTCGGCGTTGCTGCAAGTCCACCTTCTGCTGTTTCACGAAGTGCTACTGGCATCGTTTGTCCAATTCTAAACATTGCCTCAATTACTTCATCACATGGAATTGTACTCGTTACACCAGCTAATGCTAAATCTGCTGAAATCATCGCATTCGCAGCTCCTGCTGCATTACGTTTTACACAAGGCACTTCTACAAGTCCTGCAACAGGATCGCACACTAAACCAAGCATGTTCTTTAATGAAATTGCCATCGCTGTAGCTGCTTGATCTTGTGTTCCACCAGCCATCTCAACTGCAGCTGCAGCCGCCATTCCACTTGCTGAACCAACTTCAGCTTGGCATCCTCCTGCCGCACCAGAAATACAAGCATTATTCGCAACAACCATACCGAAAGCTCCTGCTGTAAATAAGAACTCAATCATTTCTTCACGTGTAGGCTGCAATTTTTCTCTTAGTGCAAATAGTACACCTGGCACTGTTCCAGCAGACCCTGCTGTTGGTGTTGCACAAATAATTCCCATCGCTGCGTTTACTTCATTTGTTGCAACAGCTTTGCTTACTGCATCCAAAATCGTATCTCCAGATAAGCCTTTTCCACTCTTCATATACGCTTGAACTTTTACAGCATCTCCACCAGTTAAACCAGTTGGTGATTTCACGCCGCGAATACCACGTTCTACTGCTTGTTCCATCACGACTAAGTTCTTTTCCATACCAGCAATTACTTCTTCACGTGAAATACGTCTTGTTTCCATTTCACATTGAATCATAATTTCTGCGATTTTTACATTTTGTTCTTTAGCTTGCGCCACTAGTTCCGCTGCGTTCCGAAACATGGTGTGTCCCCCCTGCAATTAATCCATAATAGTTACTTGACAAATATTTTGTTGCGCTTTTATTTCTTCAATCACTTCATCTGCTAATAATTCATCTGTTTCAATAACCATAAGCGCTCTTCTCCCTTTTTCTTTACGAGAAACACTCATTGTACTAATGTTAATCTCGTGTGTAGCAAGGATTGAAGCCACCGCTGCAATAGCACCAAAGCGATCGTTATTTACAATAAGTAGTGCTGGACTTGTGCCTGATAATTGAAGATCGAATCCGTTTAATTCTACAACTTCAATTTTACCGCCACCAATTGAGCAAGCAACAACTTCAATTTCTTCTTCACCTTTATACAAACGAATTCTTGCTGTATTTGGGTGAGGTGCATTGGCATCTTCTTCAATGAATTCCACTTCAATTCCGCGCTCTTTTGCTATTTCTAGCGCCTCTGGAATACGTAAGTCATCTGTTTCAAATCCCAATATTCCACCGATTAGTGCTACATCCGTACCATGCCCTCGATACGTCTTTGCAAATGATCCATATAACGAAATGCTTACTCTTTCTGGTTCATGACGAAACAGCTGGCGAGCAACTTGCCCCATTCTTGCCGCGCCTGCTGTATGTGAACTTGATGGTCCAATCATAACTGGACCGATAATATCAAATACTGAGCGATACTTCATCATAACTCCCCCTAAACCTCTATGAAAAAAATTTATTCTACTATTCTATTAAGCTGCTACATCTGTCGCTTTTCCAGTTGTACCACGAATTTGTTCTGCTGTATGAATTGGATAATTTTTGAATAAAAGTAATCCAATATAACCTGAAATAATACCAGTTATCATAATACATAAGAATCTTAGTATTATTTTCATTAAAAAAATGATATAAGATAATCCACAATAAAGTCTGGTAGCAATCCAAAGTTTAACACAGAAGCCATTGCAAGCATAGCATAAACAAGTGATATCTTTCCTATTATAATTCTCATGTTACTCTCTCATGGTTTAGTCAACTTCACTTGTTACGATAATAACTAAAAAGCATGTGACTTATCATAAATTATAATCTGCCCTCATTATAGCTTGTTTTTTATAAAACGCTTACTTTTGTTGAATTTTAAAAGTTCTGAATAAAAGTCCATTCCTGCTATTTGTATCACTTGTATGTCATCTGACTTATATAACAGTTTTTCTAAATAATCATTATTTCGTATTTTTATCGTATATATTCAAACCATTCTAATTTTCTGTATCATCCAAGTATAAGCATAAAATAATAACAGTTTTATTTTTAAATTTTTTTAGACATAAAAAAATGGCAACCTGTTGTTACCATTTTTTACAAAATTATCATTTTTCTACTGGGAATGATTTCAAATCTGTCGCTATTTCTGTATTAGAAAACAACTCTCTTGCCTCTTTCAATAATTCCTTATATGTATCTCCTTGATAGCGAGAACTAATGTGAGTTAAGATTAATCGCTTCGCATTTGCCTGAAGTGCAATGCTCGCAGCTTGCTTAGATGTGGAATGAAAATAATCATGCGCTTGTTGCTCATCTTCTGCTGCGAAAGTCGCTTCATGGACAAGTACATCTGCATCTTGCGCAAGCTCCCTACTCGCTTCGCAATATCGCGTATCACCTAAGATAGTAATAATTCTTCCTTTTTGAGGTGGGCCGATAAACTCATTTCCATTTAATATCGTGCCATCCTCTAATTCAACTACTTCTCCATCTTTTAAACGTTTAAAGATTGGACCTGGTTTCACACCCATCTCAAGCAATTGATCAACTAAAAGAGCACCTTGTATATCTTTCTCTACAATACGATATCCAAAACATTCTATACCGTGTGACAATCTTTTCGTTTCTACATAAAATTCATTATCTTCAAATACGGTACCTTCTTCTGTTATCTCCACAACTTCAAGTGGATATTTCACATGTGTCGTACTTACCGATAATGCCACTTCAATAAATTGTTTAATTCCTTTCGGTCCATACACCGTTAAAGGCGTAGTTCCTCCTTGAAATGAACGGCTACCTAATAAACCAGGCAATCCAAAAATATGATCGCCATGTAAATGCGTAATAAATATTTTTTCAATGCGGCGCGGACGTACCGATGTATGTAATATTTGATGTTGCGTGGCCTCGCCACAATCAAATAACCAAGTCTGTCCTCGTTCTTCTAACAATTGTAAAGCAATTGCTGAAACGTTCCTTCCTTTTGAAGGAACACCTGCACCAGTTCCTAAAAATACAAATTCCACTTTCTTTCCTCCAGCTCTAAATATACTCTATCTCTCATCTTACGGAATGTTATTTCAAATGGCAAATCGAATTTACATAACCAATCATCTAGACAACTATATAACACGAACATTATACTTAAAAAATTTACCAATCGTTCGTTTTTTTGTGGTAAAATAATTATACTACATTTTAAGGGAGCGTTTTATTATGAAAGAAGTATTTCGTTTACAAACTGATTTTTCATCTTCATTTGATCGCTGGGTAAGTTCTTTCGTGTCTGATCACCCAGCACAATTAGAATGGACAACTTTAAAGGAATTAATCCATGAATATACAACATCACATACAAATGATACGTTACCAGCATATATTTCTTCAGCTTTAACATATTACGCCCAACGCGTTTCAACTACAAACAGTTCAGAGATTGTTATTTTTGAAAACCCTACAATCTCGTAATCTATAATAAAAAAGCACTGGTTACAGTGCTTTTTTATTTATACTTATTTAACAAATGATCATATTCCGTCCAAAAGTCGGTATACATACTTCGCTCAAGCTCATTTAAAATTATCTTTTCACTTGATTTATTAAATAATTCTTTTGCTTGTAGTGCAAAAGAAACAATTTGTTTTCTATATTCATTTTCATTCAATTCTATATGAAGCCCTTCATAGTATATAGCCTTTTGATCAGTAGAAATAACTTTGACAAAGTCCTTTAAAATCACATTTTTACCTATATGGTTTATAGTCCAATGAATTGAAATTGGGCATCCTAACATTAGCATAGTGCCACATCCGTGCAAAATAACCCCCTCTTCATTTTCAATATCACAAATATATTCTTTATCTAAAGTTCGTAACAAAGCTAAAGCTGATTCACTTATTCCCCATTCCTCATCCATACCTGTCCGCGTAATAATCGTTCCATCCACATTTAAATATATTTCTCCGTGTGAACATAAATCTTCCTGCTCATTAAACAACCATTTTTGATTCTCAATATTTATAATAAAATTTTGTGGTACCATTACAAATTCCCCTTTTATAAAAATATTTATTTTCCATATTATTCATAATCAATATCATGCATTTCATCCCACATATCTATTATAAATCCGTTTAATATTTTAAAAACATAGATAAAAAAGATATTGACACTACGATTTTACAGTGCTAACATTCAACATGTAATTGAATATGGTCTCTGTTAGGTGAGGCTCCTGTATAGAGAAACGCTGCTGCCCAAAAATGTCGAGAGACGCCAATGGGTCAACAGGAAAGGTCGGAATGAAGGCCTTTTTTAACGTAGCTGGTTTCAGTACCTATGCTATACAGTGCTAAAACTCAACGAGGGAGAGGTGCATGTATTTTGTCATACACAAAAACTGTTTTTATTTATGTCTACTAACAGTCTTTGTTGTGGACTCTTTTAACTGCGAATTCAGACCTTTACTCGTTTTGAGTAAAGGTCTTTTTACGTCTATATGCACCTTACTATGAAACAAACATAGCATATTCAGAAACTACTAAATTGTACGGAGGTGAGGAACAGTTGGCAATTGATGATTCGGCCCAGATACCCATACGTTTTACATTCATATTTCATCATGTAGGTAGGAAAGAAACTGTTCCTCACCATTTCAAATAGTTAGGTAACAGATTGTTTCCTCCTTCATGACAGAGGAGGAACTACCGATGTTTAATTTACAAAGACAAGAAACAAAGCATGCTTATGAGCAAGATAGCATGAAAACAAATAACGAATTATTAGTGGAGGTTGCAACACAAGATGTAATCTCTGCGTTAAAACTTCTAGAAACAACACAAGATGGATTATCTAAACAAGAAGTGGCTCGTAGACTTTCTTTATATGGTCCGAACGAAATAGCTCATAATAAAATGGCGCCGTGGTACATTCAATTTCTATTGGCATTTAAAAATCCATTTATTTTCGTTTTATTAGCTCTTGGAGCACTCTCCTTTTTCACAGATGATATGCAAGGAACGATTGTCGTATCTGTAATGGTCCTACTTAGTGCAACGATTCGGTTTTCCCAAGAATTTCGTTCTCAAAAAGCTGCCGATAAGTTAAAAGCTATGGTTCGAACAACTGCGAGCGTATTTAGAATAAATGGATTTGTACATGAAACAAAAAATGTAAAGAATTTAAACCGAAATTACACAACAGAAATTCCAATTGAGGAACTTGTACCTGGCGATATTATTTCCCTTTCAGCTGGTGATATCGTTCCAGCTGATGTGCGTGTTGTATCCGCTAAAGATTTATTTGTTAATCAATCTTCTTTGACAGGGGAAGCACTTCCTGTAGAAAAATACGAACACTGCTACCATACAGAAAATAAGCATATCTTACCGAAAAACATGAAAAAAAATTACAATCCACTCGATATGGAAAACCTTTGCTTCATGGGAACAAATATTGTAAGTGGTAGCGCAAAAGCTGTTGTCATCTCAACAAGTACCGATACGTATTTCGGCTCTTTAGCAAATAAGGTAATTGGAAAGCGTGTAGAAACAAGCTTTGATAAAGGTGTAAACAAAGTAAGCTGGCTCTTAATTACATTCATGCTTATTATGGCGCCTATTGTCCTTCTCATTAATGGATTCACAAAAGGAGATTGGCAAGAAGCTTTCTTCTTCGCTATTGCCGTCGCTGTTGGTCTTACACCTGAAATGTTACCAATGATTGTAACTGCTAATTTAGCTAAAGGTGCCGTTAACATGTCTAAACAAAAAGTAATTGTAAAACAGCTAAATTCTATTCAAAACTTAGGTGCTATGAACATTCTTTGTACAGATAAAACCGGAACTTTAACAGAAGATAAAGTTGTCCTTGTTCGTCACTTAGATCCCAAGGGAAATGAATGCAATCGCGTCTTACAATTTGCCTATTTAAATAGTTTCTATCAAACTGGATTGAAAAATTTAATAGATAAAGCTGTTATTAAGCATACAGAGGAAAACAATAAATTTAATCCATCAGCTTTTCAAAAGCTAGATGAAATTCCATTCGATTTCGCCCGCCGGCGTATGTCAGTCATCGTAAAAGATATTTCAGGTGAACATACAATGGTTTGTAAAGGTGCCGTAGAAGAAATTTTATCAATTTGTAATTACACCGAAGTGGATGAAAAAGTCGTTCCACTCACCGAGGAAATACGTTCAAATGTCAAAAAACTAAGTGAGACATTAAATAGTGAAGGTATGCGGGTTATTGCTGTGGCTTATAAAAAAGATAGAAGAATAAATAATAAAGAGTACGCAGTAAAAGACGAAACAGATATGATTCTCAGTGGATATATCGGCTTTTTAGATCCACCGAAACCATCTGCAGCAGCTGCAATTCAAGCATTACAAAAACATGGTGTACAAGTGAAAATTTTAACTGGCGATAACGAAATTGTTACAAGGAAGGTTTGTAAAGAAGTTGGATTAGATATCGGCGAACCAATCCTCGGTTACGAGATTGATTCTTTACCAGATAAAGCATTAGCAAAACTTGCTGAAGAAACGACTGTATTTGCGAAGCTTAATCCAATGCAAAAATCTCGTATTATACACGCATTACAAGGAAATGGACACACTGTAGGTTACATGGGAGACGGCATTAACGATGCTGTAGCATTACGTGAAGCTGATGTCGGAATATCTGTTAATACTGCTACTGATATTGCGAAAGAAGCTTCCGATATTATTCTACTCGAAAAAAGTTTAACTATATTAGAAGCAGGTATTTTAGAAGGACGTACTACATTCGGAAATATTTTAAAATATATTAAGATGACAGCTAGCTCTAACTTCGGTAATGTGTTTAGCGTGTTAGTAGCAAGTGCTTTCATTCCTTTTTTACCGATGCTTGCCATTCATCTTTTAATTCAAAACTTACTTTATGATATTTCACAACTTTCTATTCCATGGGACAAAATGGATAAAGAGTTTCTAGAAAAACCACGAAAATGGGATACTGCAAACTTACGAAACTTCATTATTTGTATCGGCCCAATTAGTTCCGTATTTGATATTATCACATACGTAGTCATGTGGAATGTATTTGGTGCAAATACACCGAGCGAGCAATCATTATTCCAGTCCGGTTGGTTTGTCGTTGGATTGTTAACACAAACTTTAATTGTTCACATGATAAGAACACAAAAGATTCCATTTATTCAAAGCACTGCATCAACACCAGTCGTTTTATTAACCGCTCTTATTATGGCAATCGGGATTTATATTCCATTCTCACCACTTGGTGCAGCCGTTGGTTTACAAGCATTGCCACTTAACTACTTTCCTTGGTTAGTAGGAATACTATTAGGCTACGCTTTTTTAACACAATTCCTAAAAAAGCTTTATATTAAAAAGTTTCGTAGCTGGTTGTAAAAATAAGAATGAGTGGATATTCCCCGCTCATTCTAAAAGACATAACACATATTTATATATGGAGGTGACCATGATGGTATGGTACGACATTGTATTCAGATTAGTTATAGCAATTATTGTAGGAGCTTGCATTGGAATGGAAAGACAATGGAGACACAGAATGGCTGGGTTACGGACAAATGCTCTCGTATCACTTGGTGCCTGTATATTTGTTTTATTATCCGTCATGCTTGATCATGATGCTAGCCCATCCCGCATTGCTGCTCAAGTCGTTAGTGGCATTGGCTTTTTAGGGGGTGGCGTTATTATCCGCGATGGTTTTAGTATTAGAGGGCTAAATACGGCAGCTACTTTATGGTGTGCAGCTGCTGTCGGTACTCTTACAGGCGCCGGTTTCCTCGTTGCAGCTATATTAGGTACAGCCGGCGTGTTACTAGCAAATATACTCCTTCGCCCAATTGCTCTTTTTATGAATAAAAAATCAAAAAAAGAATCACCAGAACAAACAAACTACTTACTTTCCCTTACTTGTTCAGAAGAAAATGAAGCACATATTCGTTTTTTACTTATGCATATGGTAAGTACAGAAGGGCTCGGTTTAAAAGAGTTGTATAGCGAAGACGTAGATTCTAATCGAAAGGTGTGTATACAGGCTACATTACATTGCAAGACAAATGCGGCTATCTTAATTGAAAAAATAGTAAGTAGAATGCTATTAGAATCTGGCGTTACTGCAGCTGGTTGGAAAACTTCATTAGATTTAGAAGCAAGTTAAAAATGAAAGGTGTCATGATTTTACTACTTCATGACACCTTCTACATAAACTTATTTTCTAACTTTTGTTGAAACGACTTCTCTTGCTTACGTAGTAGTTGACTACCTCGTTGTAAAATCGGTGTTCCATACTTATCATTAATTTGATCAATGACAGCAAGTAGTGGTTCTTTTTTCGCATCCTCTTCAAATGAAAACAAATCTAATTGTTTCACCGATTCTGTCTTCCACTCTATTTCAGTAGCTGTAACACCTAGTAAACGAACGGAATCACCATCCCAATGTTGCTTCCATAAACGGGATGCTGCTTGAAAAATATCACGTTCTTCCCAAATCGCATTTTTCAATTGCTTACTCCGTGTTACTGTTCGCCTATCATGGTATTTAATCATAATTTGAATATTATAGCTGACAAGGGTTCGCTTTTGTAATCTTTTACTCACTGATTTTGATAACCGTTCTAACATATCAAGTAATTCTTTCTCTTCATCCATATCCTTTGAAAAAGTCATCGAGTTACCGACACTTTTATGTTGGCCCATTTGACTCGGATCCACTTCCCTATCATCCGTACCTTTTGCACGCTTTTGTAAATCAATACCGTGCTTGCCAATTTTAGCGCGAATGATATGCTCGTCTCCCTTCGCTAACTGTTCAATTGTATGTATATGAATTTCATTTAATTTTTCAGCTGTTTTTTCTCCAATCCCATGCATTGCTTCAACTGGAAGTGGCCAAATCATTTCTGGAATATCACGTTTTCGAAGCACGGTAATACCGAGAGGTTTTTTCATATCAGAAGCTGTTTTTGCTAGGAAAAGATTTGGAGCGATTCCGATACTACACGGAAGCTGTAACTCTGTTAATAGTGCTTGTTGCATCATCTTTGCTATTTCAAGAGGCGAACCAAGTGCATAGCAATCTGTAATATCTAAATATCCTTCATCTATTGAGACTGGTTGTATCTTTTCTGTAAAACGGGAAAGGACTTGAAACATTTGAAATGAAGCTTCGCGATATAATGTGAAATTAGGACGCCTTACAACTAATTGCGGGCATAATCTTTTCGCTTCCCAAAGGGGCATCGTCGTACGTATTCCGTATTCTCTCGCCTCATAACTACATGTTATTATAATTCCTTTTCTCTCTTTTTCATTTCCAGCAACCGCTAATGGCTTTCCTTGTAATGATGGATCATGAGCAATTTCAACAGATGCGAAAAAGCAATTCATATCTACATGTAAAATAACACGACCATTTTTCGGATACATTTCTCGCATAGTACTCACCCCCTGATCAGAACGTTCGTTCTTTTATTATATCAAATTTTGCACAATAGTTATAATAATTACTTGTTCTTTTTTATAATCGATATAAAGAGGATATATATGTGAAAGGGGCTGATTATGATGAAATCAACTAATAAAGTGAAACTTTAATCAGTGGGGGGGTTATTCATCCCCCACTGATTATTAGCCCTCACCAATTGGACTTTTACAAGCAGCCCGATCCCCACCTAACTTCTTTGCTTTCGCTGAATTTTGAGGTGGGGGGCTTACTGCCCGGCAAATAGCGGGCCAAACTCAACTATACATTCCTTGTAGTTATATTAATCATTGCAATTAATTATTTACTACTTCCGATTTTCAATATGAATACGTTAGGATTATTCCCTCGTCTAGTACATATAGCAACAACGTATATACTTCCATAGTTTTTCTTATATTGGCTTATACGTCTTGTCAAAGCAATCGAGTCAAAATAAAAAGCGTGTAAATCACAATTGATTTACACGCTTTTTCTATTCCATTACTTCGCTACTTCTTCAATAATTGCAACAACTAATTCTGCTGTTTTTGCTAACTCTTCAACAGGAATCTTCTCGTTTGTTGTATGAATTTCTTCATAACCAACTGCCAAGTTAACTGTTGGAATACCGTGTCCTGCAATTACGTTTGCATCACTTCCGCCACCACTTTGGTGAAGAGAAGGTGTACGACCAATTTTTTCAGCTGCACGTTTTGCAACTTCTACAACGTGATCGCCATCAGCAAATTTAAATCCTGGGTACATAACGTTTACTTCAACGTCTGCATGACCGCCCATTTCTTTTGCAGTTGTTTCAAATGCTTCTTTCATTTTCGCAACTTGTGCTTCCATTTTCTCATTGATTAACGAACGAGCTTCTGCAAAGATTTGTACATGATCGCAAACGATATTCGTTTGTGTACCACCTTCAAAACGTCCAATATTTGCAGTCGTTTCAGAGTCAATGCGACCAAGTGGCATCTTCGCAATTGCTTTCGCTGCGATAGTAATTGCAGATACACCTTTCTCCGGCGCTACACCAGCGTGAGCTGTTTTCCCGCGAATAATTGCGTTCACTTTCGCTTGTGTTGGAGCTGCAACAACGATTTCACCAACTTTTCCATCGCTATCTAATGCGTAGCCATATTTCGCTGTAATACGCTCACGATCTAAAGCTTTTGCACCAACAAGACCTGATTCTTCTCCGACTGTAATAATAAATTCAATTTTACCGTGAGGGATATTTTTCTCTTTTAAAACACGGATTGCTTCGAACATTGATGCTAATCCAGCTTTATCATCCGCACCTAAAATTGTTGTACCATCTGATACGATATATCCATCTTTAATAGAAGGCTTAATTCCATTACCAGGAACTACTGTATCCATATGAGAAGTAAAGTAAATTGTATCAACACCATCTTTTGTTGCTGGTAAAGTACAAATTAAGTTGCCTGCACCATGACCAGTTACAGCCATTGTGTCATCTTCAAATACTTCTACACCTAAATCTGTAAATTTCTTCGTTAATACTTTGCAGATTTCTGCTTCAAATTTCGTTTCAGAATCTACTTGTACTAATTCCATAAATTCATTTACTAAACGTTCTTGATTAATCATAAGACTGCGCCTCCTGCACTACCATTATGTATGTAACACTACTAATTATAACAGAATTTCGCAAAAGTTTCGAAATACAAGACAAAAAACAGATGGTTTACATGTCTAGATAACCATCTGCTTTCTATTACTCATTTAACAATACCCAGCGCATATGATCCTCCCACACGCCATTTACCATTAACATCTTCCTAGACACGCCTTCATATTGAAAACCTATCTTCGTCACCACTTGTATAGATGCTAAATTACGAGGCATAATCGGAGCTTCTATACGATGTAACTGAAATTCCTCAAAAGCAACTTGAATTGCTTTTCTAAGTGCTTCTGTCGTATACCCTTTGTTTAACTCTGCTTTATCTAATTTATAACCGAGTACACAAGATTGATAAATGCCACGAACGATTAAATTAAATGAAATACACCCAATTATTTTTGTATCATCACCCTTTTTAAAAATCCATAGTCTGATGATTTTCCCGTCTTCGAACTCTTTTCTATCCTTTTGCAACTTTTTCTTTTGATAATCTAGCGTAAAAAAATCATCCGGTCTATACTCTTCCCAAGCTTTTAAAAATTCACGATTTCTGTCGTAATATTGAAGAACTGTTTCAGCATACGACTCATCAATTTCCCTTAAGTATAAACGATCTGTTTCGTATATTTTCATCATCGTATCTCCATTCTTCAGCTTGCCCAACTAAAAATTAACAATATATCCTTTAACTATATTCTCTATACACACTCAAATTTCCTGTTATATTTTGCAATCCCCTCCCGAATTTTGTCCTCAATCTCCCCTTGTCCATAATTTCATTTCTCGTTACAATGAAATTGTACTGATTTGCAAGGAGGTATAACGATGCATAAAAAAGCTCAAAAAATTATGGTTTATGTGATGCTAATTTCTATGCTTGTAACAACATTACTTGCTGGCGCGAGTATGTTTTGGTAAAAAGGGCGATGTGTTCGTCCTTTTTTTACTTTTACACATGAAAAAATAAACCATCTCGACATCGAGATGGTTTATTTTATATAAAACACAATCGCTACAATACTAAAGGAAAATGACATTACAAGTGCTATTACAAAACTTGTATATTGTTTCTGCTGAAATGCCCCAATAACAAAAGTTAGATTAAGTAATGCCATACATATAATCGCTACAAGATAAGAACATATATTAAAAGTTGCCAATATGAATGTAATAATAAATAGAAATCCCATAAAAAACTGCATATACGAAAGTTTTGGATTCAAATACATATGAGCAACCCCTTTATCTAATTTTATCTTTCTATACTCTCATTAACGCACGGTTATGTACACATGTCAAGACAACTTATTATAATAGAAAAAGCCAACCTTTTCGTTGGCTTTTTCATATGCAACGGCTCCTTTTTCTTTTGCCAATTGCTGAAATGATTTTTTCGATTTCACAATCCATACTTTCGTTCCAATTGGAATACGATCAAATAAATATTCCACATCGTTTTTCTTCATTCTTATACACCCTTGTGAAATATACTTTCCAATTGAACTCGGTTGATTTGTTCCATGTATTCCATATTTACTTCCATCAGTTCCTCTTGCATTAAACCCAATCCACCTTGACCCAAGTGGATTTTTTGGCGATCCACCCGGAATATTCTTCGCAATGTAATACGGGTCCTTCGCTTTCATTACAACATCAAAAGTTCCTTCTGGAGTTAATTCATTCGTTTTCCCTGTCGCTACTGGAAAAACTTTTTGAATCTTTCCATCGTCAATGTAAGCTAATTTATTCGTTGCTTTATTTACAATAATAAAAGGATCTCCGGCACGCGGATTATCCCCAAGAGGCCAAAACGGCGATAAAGAAAGACATAATATGATAGTGAGAAGATACGGCATAGATAATTCCTACCTTCTATATAAGTTCTTTTATATTATCCTTTCCCTTAAAGCGACTTTTAATGAGTAAATATTGTTCCATTTCATACACAAGTTGAACAAGTTTCGCACGTATCTCAAATTCTTCGCGTGTAGCTGGCAATGGCATGTCTCTAAATAATCCCCTCATTTCTTGAAGCTGCCTTAAGGAAATAACGCCAGTACTCTCAGGGCTAATAGCATTACCAATGTTTTCAACAACATCTGCAATCATGTCAGCTTGTTCATATGTCCACGATAAAGAAGCTGCTAGTGGTATCATTCGCTCTAAAATTTCGAATTGTTGCATACGCATATTAAAATAACGATAGTAATAATCATCTTCTCGCATAAATGCATTCTCAAGTTTTTTAAACGATAAATCTCTTGCCTCATTTAACATATTCTCGGTTTCAATGAGTTCTGCTCCACTCCAACTACTTTCTCGATTTCGTAAATACACAACCATTTCAAACAAAATCGTTTTAAAATTACTCTCTATTTTATCTTGATACTCTTTTAGCTTATTTTCACTACTCGGCATATACATATTCACTAATAGAGCCACGCTAATCCCTATCGTTAATATAGCAATTTCATTTCCAACTATAAGCCATGTAATTTGCTTCAATGAATACAGGTGCATAACAATAACTGAGCTCGTGACAATACCCTCTTGAATTTTGAGCATAACTGCAGTCGGAATAAATGTAAGTAATAATACACTAATTGCTAGTGGTGTATATCCAATTGTTTCAAAAATACAAAACGCGAACACCATTGATAATATACAAGCTAAAAAACGATGTATTGATACTTGCAGTGATTTACGTTTCGTATTTTGTACACACAATATAACTAAAATACCCGCTGAACTATAAAATTCTAATCCTAATAACTGAGCAATAAAAACTGCCGCGCCTGTCCCAATTGCTGTTTTTACTGTACGATATCCAATTTTAAACATATCATTACTCCTATATGTATAAACGTATTTACAGTTAGTATAAAAAAAGGATGACACAATGTCATCCTTTTCTACTTATTATTCACATAACCTTTTCATATTACAATATTTTTTGTAAAAATTGTTGCGCACGTTCACTTTTCGGCGCTGCAAAAAATTCTTCTGGCACACTATCTTCTACAAGCTTTCCTCCGTCCAAGAAAAGAACACGATCTGCCACTTCTTTTGCAAAGCCCATTTCATGTGTAACGATAGCCATCGTCATTCCTGTCGTAACTAACGATTTCATAACTTCTAACACTTCTTTCACCATCTCTGGATCTAGCGCCGATGTCGGTTCATCAAATAACATAACTTCCGGTTCCATCGCTAACGCTCTTGCAATTGCTACACGTTGCTTTTGTCCTCCCGAAAGACGATTCGGATACGTATCTTTTTTATCTACTAATCCAACCTTTTCTAAAAGTTTCTCCGCTTTCTTTTCAGCTTCTTGCTTCGTTACCCCTTTTACATTGATAGGAGCATACGTAATATTTTCTAATACAGTCATATGAGGAAATAAGTGAAAATGCTGAAATACCATACCGACATTTTCACGAACATGCATAACATTCGTTTTCGGATTCGTTACTTCTTCCGTTCCAATCCAAATGTGACCATCCGTTGGTGCTTCTAACATATTCATACAACGTAAAAATGTTGATTTTCCTGATCCAGAAGGTCCTATAATTGCAACTACTTCCCCTTTTTCAATCGTTGTTGTAATTCCTTTTAATACTTCGTTTTTACCAAATGATTTATGAAGGTTTTCAATTTTAATCACTTTTCTTCATTCTCCCTTCAACTGCCTTCCCGACTAATGTAAGAATAATGACTAACATATAATAAATCAGTCCAACAAAAAGTAATGGTTCAAGATATTTAAATGTCTCACCGCCTACGATGTAAGCACGACGCATTAAATCAGTCGCGCCTATTACTGTTACTACAGCCGATTCTTTCGTAAGTGTCGCAAATTCGTTCACAAGAGCTGGTAATATATTTTTTAATGCTTGAGGGAAAATAATATTTCTCATCATTTTTCCGTACGGTATCCCTAAAGCCATCGCTGCTTCTGTTTGTCCTTTATCAACTGCTTGAATACCAGCACGAATCACTTCTGACATGTATGCACCTGAATTCAAGCTAAATGCAAGTACAGCTGCTAAGAATGCTGGTATTTCATAACCAATTATTTGCGGGACGCCGAAATAAATAATCATTAATTGCAATACAAGTGGTGTACCACGAAAAATTGATGTATAAAAATCTGCTGCTATATTTAACGCTCGTATTCTAGCAATTTTACAAAGTGCTAATAATGTTCCTAAAATAAATCCTGCTAAAGCTGATACTGCTACAATTTTCAAAGTAACTTCTAAACCTTTTAGTATATATGGTATCGAAGGCGTAATCGCCGAAAAATCTAAGTTCATCCTTTTCATTCCCCTCAAAGAAAAGTGAAAGGCAGCTTATTTTTCGCTGCCAAACCATTTCTTCACTAATTTATCCATTTCTCCATTTTCTTGCATTTTTTTAATTACTTTATTAAATTCAGCTGTTTTATCACTATTTTTCGGAAGGGCAATTGCTGCTCCAACTTCTTCTGGCGCTTCTTTAATTTCAATTCCTTTTAAATCTTTCATTTTCTCTAAATAATTTTTAGCAACTGTGTCTTCTATAATTGCAGCGTCAAAACGACCAGCTTTAATTTCTTGTACGATTTCTGGTATACGGTCACGTCCCTCAACTTGGAAATCTACTTGTTTTTTAAATTCTGCTGCTTTCTCTTCTTGAATAGATCCTGTTTGTACTCCTACTTTTTTCCCTTTTAAATCCTCTACAGATTTAATATTAGAATCCTTTTTAGAAACGACCATATTTTTCGCAACAAAATAAATATCTGTAAAATCAACATTATTTTTACGCTCTGCAGTTGGCGTCATACCTGCCATTACGAAATCAACTTTTCCTGAACTAAGAGATGCTAATAAACCACCAAAATCCATATCTTTCACTTTCACTTCATACCCAAGTTCTTTTCCGATATATTTAGCAACATCAACATCAAAACCAATAATTTCATCACTTTTTGAAGCTTCCACGTATTCATATGGTTTATAATCTGCTGAAGTCCCCATTACGAGTACTTTCTTATTTCCTTTTGTTTCTTTCGATTCCCCATTACTACAAGCGCTGAATATACTTACAATTAAAATAAGTGCAAACGATATTGATAATAACTTCTTCATCTTTCTTCCCCCTAATAATGTATATTTAAAAGTTTAATAGAATATTTATTCGATGTTTGTATTGTATCAGCACTTTTATTTTTATGCAATATATAAAATAAAAATAAATAAAATAACAATATAAACGCTTTTTGTCGTGTATAAAATAATGCATAAAATAACATAACTATGCATATCTCAGAAATTAAAATAATAAATAAAAAAGGCGGCACATCCACTTGATTGTGGACGTGCCGCCTTTTTTATTATTTTTTATAGTTCTTCACAATTCTCTTCGAAATACGATTGTAGTTTTGCAATAACTTGCATCGGTTCATGACCTTCAATTTCATGACGCTCTACCATCGTTACAATTTTTCCATCTTTTAATAAAGCAAATGATGGAGAAGAAGGTGGGTACCCTTCGAAATATTCACGCGCTCTTGCTGTCGCTTCTTTATCTTGACCTGCAAACACCGTTACAAGGTGGTTAGGACGTTTATCATAATGTACGGAATGCGCAGCAGCAGGACGAGCGATACCACCTGCACAACCACATACAGAGTTTACCATTACAAGTGTTGTTCCATTTCTTTTAAACGCTTCTTCTACCGCTTCCGGCGTCGTCAATTCTGTATATCCAGCAGAGACAATCTCTTCACGCGCTTGGCGGACAACATCATTCATAAAAAAGTTAAAATTAATCACTCTTTTCCCTCCTCTAAAACTACCTATTTGTATCTTACCAGTTAATGTTTATGAAATACAAGTAAGTTTACTTGTATTTAAGTATAGAAAAGGTGTTAGAGCACTTGCTCTAACACCTTTTCTTTAATGACCACGATGTTTTTGCTTTGCTTTTTGTACTTTAATTAAACGTCTTCTTTCTTTTTCAGCTTCTCGCTTCTCCTTAGACTGCACTTTCTTTTCTTGTTTATGCAATTCATAAGATAAACTAATCGCCTCTTGCGCCTTAGTAAAACGTTTAACATTTGTTTCTTTTGCTGCTTGTCGTATGATACGCTTTATATTTTTAGGACGCTGTTTTTCTTTAACTTCTACACCACATTTTGCAAAATGCTGAAAATGCTCTAAAAGTGAACCATTCACAAACATAAGCACTTCTTCATCTGACGGTTCCGCTCCAAAAATATACCTCGCTCCATACAATTTCCCTTGTTCTTTGCATGTAATAATTCCAACAAAAAATTGGCCATCATGATATACTGTCAACTCCATTGACAGCCCCTCCTTTAAAAAATTAGAAATACGGGACATCCCGGAGGGGAAGGTTACTGACATGAAATCATGCGTCTGGACTACCAACCAGAGCTGTGTTTTTGTATTTCTTTCACTTTTATTATATCTTTTTTTCCATAATCTTCATATATTCAGCAATCATTTTTTTATGCGATCCCACAATATAGTCAGGTAGTTCTGTTACTGAAAAGAATTTAAGCTGAACTGCTTCTTCTTTATTCATAACAAAATCCCCTTCGTATTCATCCGTATAATAGGCGGTTGTTACAGATTGAAATTCATCACCGTTTGCTAATTTTGTAAAGTAGTTCGCTCCAGAAAATACATTGATTAGTCGCAAGTTCTTCACTTTTATTCCTGTCTCTTCATATACTTCACGATAAGCTGTTTCTTCTGGTGATTCACTAAGCTCCATTAGCCCGCCAGGTAGCCCCCATTTTCCGTACGGCTCTGTCCGCTGCTGCAATAAAACATAACCATTTTCATTTATAACGAGTACAACAGCACCAACTAAAATTAAAGGGCGATGACCAACTATTTTTCGTAATTCTTCTACATATCCCACCGTATCGCCTCCTTTTTCGTTGTCCACACTATTGTATCATATGTACAAAACGACAAAATGCGTATATTTTTCATTTTTTTAACAAAATATTTATTTTATGTGATTCATCTACTGTAGCTAACATAATGGATTCAATTTCCGCACTCTTCTCTAAAAACTCTTTTGCCTACTCTTCTGTTTTTCCTATTAAAGCGAGAACGTCCTGTTGAATCCTTCCATTTTTCACTAAAATGAAAGAAACTGGAGACCTTCTCCCCGCCACTTTTAGATCCCGCCGAGAAGCTGCTTCATATTCTGGATACTGAAATATAGAAACAACGCCACTCGCTTCCCATAATGCTAATTTAACCGTTTGAATATCGCTCACATTTCGCATGCGAAGTTCCGAAAATAAATATTCCGCCGTAATTCTCGCCTTTTTCAAATTGCTAAAATCAATGGAACCATTGTGTATAAGAATGATAGGTGCTGGCTCTAAAAAGCGTCTCCATCTATCCCATTTCAGCATTAAAACTGAGCTTATAATATGAAGTACAACGAGTATGAACGTTGTAATCATCGAGCCCAGTAACCCTACTTTTTCATCAGACAATGCATTAGAAATATTCCCACCAAGCAATAACACTAATACAACATCTAAAAAACGAAGTTGTGCGATAGACCTTTGCCCCATCGCTTTCGCAACTAATATTAAAAATATGTATGCTATAATAGCCCGAATAACCCATTCACTATTAGAAAGATGCCGTGCTCCTTCAAAAATATGCATATGCATCAATTTGCACTCCTTACCCGTCTCAAACTGCTATCCTGTTTTAGTTTGCAACGTTTATGAGCATATATGTAAAAAAGCTGATTCGTTTAAAAACGAACCAGCTTTTTTTACTTAACTGAAAACATATATTTTTTATAAGTTTTCCGTACCGATAGTATGAGCCCCATCATAATCATATTCGAGAATAAGGAACTTCCCCCATACGATAAGAAAGGTAATGCAATACCTTTTACAGGCATTAATCCAACGATCATACCGATGTTTTGGAATATTTGAACTGTTAATATACCAATCGATCCAGCGCATAATAATGTACCAAATAAATTATCAGCGGAATAACCAATAATAATTGTTCGATATAGTAGTAATAGGAACAAGAAGACAACTAACGCTGCTACGATAAACCCACCTTCTTCGGCAATTGTAGCGAAAATAAAGTCAGTATGCTTCTCTGGGATATAGACGCTTCCTCCCCCAAACCCTTTACCTTCCATTCCTCCACTACCTACAGCTAAAATCGATTGTTGCGTTTGGTAACCTTGATCTGCATTTTCAAATGGATTTAACCAACCTACAATACGCGACTGTTGGTGAGGTTTTAGTAAAGTAACTAAATTATTATAGAAAAAATCTTGATACTTAAAGAAAATAAATATTAAAGCAGATAATATGGTCAACGGAATAACTGTACATAATGCTATCAATTTCTTTTGTATACCTGACATAAATAAAATACATGCAATTGCAGCAGCATATAAGAACACCATACCTGTATCCGGTTGACTATATACAACCGCCATAGGCGGAAGTGACACTAGCATAATTTTACCTACTAGCTTTAAATCTGTTTGGAATGTCCTTGCCATATACTGTGCATTATGTTTCACTGCTATACTCGCTACTACAAGAAGCAATGCAATTTTGAAAAACTCAGACGGCTGAATTTGTCCAAATACTGGGAAAACAAACCATCTTTTTGCACCTAATTTTTCAGGTGTAAAACCTGATGGTGGTAATACTTTCAAAAGAATAAGTGAAGCAAACCCAGCAATATAAAGCGGCCAAGACAATTTTTGCAACTGATCTAAGTCAATGCTAGCAATAAGAAGTAACAATACAACCCCAATTATGTAGTTAATCCCCTGCTTCATAGCAAAGTTTGCAGCTCCATACTGTCCCGTTTGCTGACTGCTATATATAGCAGCTATACTCGTCACACATAGTGCACACAAAATTAAAATTAATTTTACATCTAAACTTTTTAGAAACTCGGTACTTCTTTTCATGACATCCTCCTGAAACATTGTTACAGCAAAATAAAAAACCAGGAGTCAACATTCTTCATGTTTTGACGACTGATTACACATTATCTATAAAACACTTATATAGAATAACTCTCTTTTTCATACAATACAATATATTATACTACAGTTTCATCAGTAAGATTTGCCAAAAAAATTATTCTTTTCTTATTTTATATCCATATACCATATATCAGCAATGTATTTTCGTAAATTCCTAATACATAATCGTTTATTGTAAGATTACTGGGAAAGGTATTTATACATATAGTAGGATGTAGATGAAGAAATAAGACGATAAAAAGCTCGCATAAGCGAGCTTTTTATTAATATACAGATGTATTGTTTTCTGACATGTTTTCTAAAATTTCTTTAACACGTCCTAAGAACTTACCACAGATTAAACCATCAAGTACGCGGTGATCAAGTGATAAACATAAGTTAACCATGTCACGAGCACCGAACATACCATTATCCATAATTACTGGGCGTTTTACAATTGATTCAACTTGTAAAATAGCCGCTTGTGGGTAATTAATAATACCCATAGATTGAACAGAACCGAATGATCCTGTGTTATTAATTGTAAATGTTCCACCTTGCATTTCGTCTGCTTTTAGCGATTTCGTGCGTACTTTTCCTGCAAGTTCTGTAATTTCACGAGCGATACCTTTAATTGTTTTCTCGTCCGCTTGCTTAATTACTGGTACAAATAATTCTTCCTCTGTTGCAACAGCGATAGAAAGGTTAATATCTTTCTTCTGAACAATTTTATCGCCAGCCCACATTGAATTAATTTGAGGATACTCTTTTAACGCTTGTGCCACTGCTTTTACGAAGAAAGCAAAGAACGTTAAGTTAAAGCCTTCACGCTTCTTAAAGTCACCTTTAATTGAGTTACGGTATGACACAAGGTTTGTCACATCTACTTCAATCATCATCCAAGCGTGTGGTGCTTCGTGTTTACTGCGTAACATGTTTGCTGCGATTGCTTTACGCACACCTGTTACTGGAATTTCGATATCTCCAGGCATTGTAGGTACAGAAACTGGTTTCGCAGCTTCTACTTTTTGCGCTACCGGTGCTGCTTTTGGTGCTTCTGGGCGAGCTTCTACTACTGCCGCTACAGCTTCCTCTTTCTTCGCACCTGCTTGTGGAATATTTCCAGATTCCACTAGCTTTAAAATATCTTTACGAGTGATACGGCCGTTTGCTCCCGTACCCTCTACTAGATCTAAATCAACGTTATGCTCACCCGCAAGTTTTAACACAGCTGGTGAAAAACGTGGTTTTCCATCAGTTGGTTGTTTTACTTTCGGTGCTTTTTCAGGCGTAATTGCTGCTGCCTTTGGTTCTTCTTTCGTTTTTTCCTCAACAGCTGTTGCTGCTACTTCGTCTGCGCCTTCTACTTGAATCACACAAACTACTTCACCTACAGCTAACGTATCACCTTCACCAGCGATTAACTCTTTCACAATACCAGTGAAAGAAGATGGTACTTCAGCATTTACTTTATCAGTCATTACTTCTGCAAGCGGATCATACTTGTTTACGTGATCGCCAACATTAACGAGCCATTTACTAATTGTGCCCTCTGTAACGCTCTCCCCGAGCTGAGGCATTGTAATATTTTCTACAGCCATGTATAGTCCCCCCGATTAAAATTCCGCAAGTTCACGCATTGCTTTTTCAACTTTATCTGGATTTACCATAAAGAATTTTTCCATTGTTGGTGCATATGGCATTGCTGGAACGTCTGGACCTGCAAGACGTGCGATTGGCGCATCTAAATCAAATAGACAGTTTTCAGCAATAATTGCTGCCACTTCACTCATAATGCTTCCTTCTTTATTGTCTTCTGTTACAAGAAGAACTTTACCTGTTTTAGAAGCTGCTTCAATGATTGCTTCTTTATCTAATGGATATACAGTACGTAAATCAAGAATGTGTGCAGAGATGCCATCTTGTGCTAACTTTTCAGCTGCTTGAAGAGCAAAATGAACACATAATCCGTACGTGATAACTGTAATATCATCACCTTCACGTTTTACATCTGCTTTTCCGATTGGTAATACGTAGTCATCCTCCGGCACTTCACCTTTAATTAAACGATATGCACGTTTATGTTCGAAGAATAATACTGGATCTTCATCACGAATGGCTGCTTTTAATAAGCCTTTTGCATCATATGGTGTAGAAGGGATAACGATTTTTAAACCTGGTTGGTTTGCAAACATCGCTTCTACAGATTGTGAATGATACAATGCACCGTGAACACCCCCGCCAAATGGTGCACGGATTGTAACTGGACAAGTCCAATCATTATTAGAACGATAACGAATTTTTGCTGCCTCAGAAACAATTTGGTTTACTGCTGGCATGATGAAATCAGCAAACTGCATTTCAGCGATTGGACGCATACCATACATTGCTGCACCAATTGCTACCCCAGCAATTGCAGATTCTGCAAGCGGTGCATCAAGCGCACGCTCTTCACCAAATTGATCATACAAACCGTGTGTCGCTTTAAATACGCCACCTTTTTTACCAACATCTTCTCCTAAAACGAATACTTTTTCATCGCGTTCCATTTCTTCGCGCATTGCTAATGTAATAGCATCAATATAAGACATTACAGCCATGAAACGTTCCCCCCTATTCTGCGTATACGTGCTTCAATGCATCTTCAGGTGCTGCATACGGAGCATTTTCTGCATATTCTGTTGCTTCATTTACGATATGCATAATTTCGTCTAACATTTGTTTTTCCGATTCCTCAGTTAACACACCAGCTTCTTTTAAATAAGCCGCGAATGTTATAATTGAATCTTTTTTCTTTGCTTCTTCTACTTCTTCTTTATCACGATAAACACGATCATCATCGTCACTAGAATGTGCTGTTAAACGATATGATACTGTTTCAATTAAAGTTGGGCCTTCACCACGACGACCGCGATCTGCTGCTTCTTTTACAGCTTTATATACTGCAAGCGGATCGTTTCCGTCTATTGTATATCCAGGCATACCGTAACCAATTGCACGATCTGATACGTTTTTACATGCTAATTGTTTTTCAACCGGAATAGAGATTGCATATTTGTTATTTTCACACATAAAAATAACAGGTAGTTTGTGTACACCAGCAAAGTTTGCCCCTTCATGGAAATCACCTTGGTTTGAAGAACCTTCTCCAAATGTAACGAACGTTACTAAATCTTTCTTCTCCATTTTTCCAGCTAGTGCAATACCAACTGCATGTGGTACTTGCGTTGTTACTGGAGATGAACCTGTAACAATACGATTTTTCTTTTGACCGAAGTGACCAGGCATTTGACGACCACCAGAGTTTGGATCTCCAGCTTTCGCGAAAGCAGACAACATAAGCTCTTTAGCTGTCATACCAAATGCTAGTACAACACCCATATCACGGTAGTATGGTAATGCATAATCTTTCTCTCTATCAAGAGCGAACGCCGCTCCAACTTGTGCAGCCTCTTGTCCTTGACAAGAAATTACGAATGGAATTTTTCCAGCACGGTTTAATAACCACATACGTTCGTCGATTTTACGTGCAAGTAACATCGTACGGAACATTTCTAATACTTGCTCATCACTTAAGCCAAGCTCTTCATGGCGCTTTTCTTTTACTTCTGCCATTTTTCATAACCTCCTAAATCCACATTTTTATGCGTGTAACGCTCTTCCATCTACAGCAAGTGCTGCTTCACCAATCGCCTCAGATAATGATGGATGCGGATGAATTGTATGTGCTACTTCCCAAGGTGTTGCATCAAGTACTCTTGCAAGACCAGCTTCAGAAATCATATCTGTTACATGTGGTCCAATCATATGAACACCAAGAATGTCATTTGTCTCTTCATCAACTACAAGTTTTACGAAACCATCTGATTCTCCGTATACAAGTGCTTTTCCGATTGCGCGGAATGAGAACTTACCTACTTTTAACTTATAGCCTTTTTCTTTCGCTTCTTGTTCTGTTAAACCGACAGAAGCAACTTCTGGACTGCTATATACGCATTTTGATACCATAGAGTAATCAATTGGTGTAACTTCTTTCCCTGCAATATGTTCTACTGCAGCAATCCCTTCATGAGAAGCAACGTGAGCCAGTTGCAAACCACCGATTACATCTCCAATTGCGTAAATATGTGATTCTTTCGTTTGATAAAACTCATTTGTTTGAATGTATCCTTTTTCCACAACGATATCTGTGTTCTCTAAGCCAATATTTTGCGTATTCGCTTGTCTTCCTACAGATACAAGCATTTTTTCAGCTTTAAATTCTTTATTCTCACCGTTATGTTCAGCTTGGATTGTTACTCCATTATCTTTTACCAATGTTTCTGGTAATACTTTTGCACCAGTTACCACTTTAATACCTTTTTTCTTGAATAGACGTTGCATTTCTTTTGAAACGTCCTGATCTTCTAGTGGTAATATCGTTTTCGCATACTCTAATACTGTAACTTCTACACCGAAGTCAGCAAGCATAGATGCCCACTCAATACCGATTACACCGCCACCAACAATAATAATCGAACTAGGAAGCGTTTCCATTTTTAGAGCATGATCTGAAGACATTACGTATTCTCCGTCTAATTCTAAACCTGGTAATGAATTTGGACGAGAACCTGTTGCAACAAGTACATTTTTTGGAATTAACATTTCATTCTCTTCTCCACTTGCAAGTTCAACTGAAATTGTCCCTGGCATAGGAGAGAAAATAGACGGGCCAAGAATACGGCCAATACCTTCAAACACATCAATTTTACCTTGTTTCATTAAATGTTGAACGCCTTTATGAAGCTGCGTTACAATCTTCTCTTTACGCTCTTGTACTTTCGCAAAGTTTAGTTCTACATTGCTTGCAATAACTCCGAACTCTTCGCTTTTTTTAGCAGTTGCATATACTTCTGCACTACGTAAAAGAGCTTTACTAGGAATACATCCTTTGTGTAAACAAGTACCACCAAGATTTTCTTTTTCGACTAGTGCAGTTTTTAACCCTAGTTGTGATGCACGAATTGCAGCAACATATCCACCAGTACCGCCGCCAACGATGACTAAATCATATTCTTTTGCCATTATCTCAACCCCTAGCTACCGTTTCTTTTTCACGTACAACGTATTCTTTTGGAGCTTCTTCTTCACGTAATACACGAAGTGCTCCTTCTGCTAACGCTTCTAACTCATCTTCTCCTGGATGTACGATAACATCTGCAATCCAGTCCACTCGCTCTTTTATTTCATCGACAAGAATTTTACTGTATGCCAGTCCACCAGTTAATACGATTGCATCGATTTTCCCGTGAAGTACAGCGCTAGCTCCGCCAATCTCTTTTGCAACTTGATATGCCATTGCCTTATAAATAAGAGTTGCTTCAGGATCACCTTTTTCAACCATTTTCTCTACTTTAATCGCATCATTTGTACCGATTAAACTTACAAGTCCACCTTGTCCGACAAGTTTTTTAATCATTTCATCACGGTAATACTCACCAGAGAAACACATTTCTACTAGTTGCCCTACTGGTACTGTACCAGCGCGCTCTGGACTAAATGGTCCTTCTCCGTTTAAACCGTTATTCACATCGACTACTCTTCCTTTTTTATGAGCACCAACTGTAATACCACCGCCCATATGTGTAACTAATAAATTTAAATCCTCGTATTTGTGATTTAACTGTTCAGCTACTTTACGAGCAACTGCTTTTTGATTTAATGCATGGAAGATACTTTTGCGTTCCATACCAGCAATGCCACTTATACGAGCAACCGGCTCCATCTCATCTACAACGACGGGATCCACAATGAATGCAGGGATATTTAATCCAGAAGCAATTTCATATGCCAAAATGCCTCCAAGGTTTGAAGCGTGATGACCGCTAAAGCCATTTTTTAAATCTTCTAACATCGCATCGTTTACTGTATACGTACCGCCTTCGATTGGACGAAGTAATCCACCACGTCCACAAACAGCGTTTAATTTTGAAATGTTAATACCATGAGAATGTAGAACTTCTAAAATCGTTTCTTTTCGAAACTCATATTGGTCGATAATTCGCTTATATTTTCCAATCTGTTCTACGTCATGACGAATCGTTTCTTCTAGAACGGGTCTTTCATTATCAAAAACACCAATTTTTGTGGATGTACTACCTGGGTTAATAACAAGAATTCGATTTACAGACAATGTTGCTACCTCCACTAATAAATTCAAAAGGAAGTGGGAACCTCATAAGAGGTAACCACACCTTTTGTAAAAGTTATATATGAATGATTAGCGACGGCTAATAATATCGTGACCGTTGCGTAAGTAAGTGCTACGAGAATTTTTCAAGCTTGCAATACGCTCTTCAGCTAGACGATCTGCCGCTACATAAGTTGCTATGCCATCGCGTTTTGAAATTTCGATTACTTTTGCAATCGTGTCATAAATAGACTCAACACGTTTTAGTGCACGTTCTCTATTGTATCCATATAATTCGTCCGCTACGTTAATTACGCCACCTGCATTAATTACATAATCTGGTGCGTATACAATACCCATTTCATGAATGATGTCACCGTGACGATCTTCTTTTAATTGGTTATTTGCAGAACCTGCGATTACTTTTGCTTTAAGTTGTGGAATAGTTTCATCATTAACTGTTGCGCCTAATGCACATGGTGCGTAAATATCGCATTCAACACCGTAAATTTCATTTGGTTCAACTGCTGATGCACCGAATTCTTCTACAGCACGTTGTACAGCTTCTTTATTAATATCTGTAACGATTAATTTTGCCCCTTCAGCGTGTAAATGTTTACATAGGTGATATGCTACGTTACCAACGCCTTGAACAGCAATTACTTTTCCTTCTAAATTGTCAGTACCGAAAGCTTCTTTTGCAGCTGCTTTCATACCACGGTAAACACCGTATGCAGTTACTGGAGATGGGTTACCAGAAGAACCGAATGATGGTGAGATACCTGTTACAAAGTCAGTTTCTTCATGGATAATATCCATATCATCTACTGTTGTACCAACATCTTCAGCTGTAATATAACGTCCGTTTAGTCCTTGGATATAACGTCCTAGTGCACGGAACATTGCTTCGCTCTTATCTTTACGAGGATCACCGATAATTACTGTTTTTGCACCACCTAAGTTTAAACCAGCTGCTGCGTTTTTGTATGTCATCCCTTTTGCAAGACGCAATGCATCTTCAATCGCTGCTTCTTCAGAATCATATGTCCACATTCTTGTTCCACCAAGAGCCGGTCCAAGTGTTGTATCATGGATTGCAATAATTGCTTTTAAACCAGATTCTTTATCTTGACAAAATACTACTTGCTCATAATCATATTTTTCTAAGTATTCGAATATTTCTAATGTCATTGTCGTTTCCCCCTAATGTTTTACCCTTTTTGGTTTATTTTGAAGCAGTCGCAACCGCCAATGCTAATGAATATACTTTTGTTTCTGCTGAATCAGCACGAGATGTTAAAACAATCGGTGCTTTTGCGCCAGCAATCATTGCTCCTACTTTTGCATCCGCAAAGTATACGAGTGATTTATATAGCACATTTCCAGCTTCAATTGTTGGGACGAGTAAAATGTCTGCCTTACCTGCTACATCACTTACTATGCCTTTATGCTCTGCTGCAATTTGTGATACTGCATTATCTAAAGCAAGTGGTCCATCAACGATACAATCTTTAATTTGTCCGCGGCGATTCATTTGTGTTAACATCGCTGCATCAATTGTCGCCTGCATCGCTGGATTCACAACTTCTACTGCTGCGATGGGTGCCACTTTTGGCAAGTCGATTCCTATTGCCCGGGTAACTTCTACAGTATTTTGTATAATAGCAGCTTTTTGTGTTACGTCAGGTGCGATGTTCATCGCTGCATCTGTAACGAAAATAAGACGATCGTAATTTGGAACTTCAAATGCTGCTACATGTGAAAGTACGCTACCTTTACGTAGGCCCCACTCTTTGTTTAACACAGCCTTCAAAATATTCGCTGTTGGGATGTTACCCTTCATAAGCACGTCTGCTTCACCATTTCTCACAGCTTTAACAGAAAGTTCTGCAGCCTCTGCATTAGACATTGCTGCAATCACTTCAACATGTTCTGAAGTTTGTAAACCATGTTCTTGTAGCATCCCCATTATTTTTTCTTGATTTCCATATAGACGAAATTGAGCTAGCTGTAATTTAATTGCTTTCGCTACAGCTTCAATTACTTCATGATCTTCAGCTACTGCTACAGCTACAGTTTTTTTAGGCTGTCCCGCTGCTTGATCAATTAAGTATTCTAACTTCATATTTTGTAATCAACCCTTTCCGTCGTCCCTCGTCTATTTATTAAGCAAATACCATGCCAACTTTTAAAAGTGGTCTTACCAATAATGAAAACGCATTCAAAATGCAGTAAAATCAATACTTTGGAAAATAACAAAATATTCTGTCTTATTTTGTCACTTTTTGTATACCATGCAATAAATTGCACGGTACGCAATTTATTGCATGCTATTTTTTGCATGGTCATACTTTTCTAGCTTATAATATAAATTTCGGACGGAAATTCCTAACGCTTTTGCAGTTTGTGTTTTATTCCCATCAAATCTCTCCAAATATTCATGAATAATATTCCCTTCAAACTCTGTCACTAAATGTTCAAGTGGCTTTTCTTCTAATTCAGGTAATAAATGAGATTGCTTTGACTCCACCTGCTCTTCGTTATGTAATGGTGGTAAATGTTGTACATCAATGTATATCTCGTTATAATTCATAAAAATAATCGCTCGTCCTAAAATATTTTCAAGTTCTCTCACATTCCCTGGCCATTCGTATGATTGTAAATATAAAATAGCTGAATCAGTGAGCCCTTCTACATTACGACCATAATCTTGATTAATTTTTTGAATCAACCTGTCCGCAATTTTCGGTATATCTCCTTTACGTTGACGAAGAGATGGAATTTGAATTGGAATTTTATTTAATCGATAATATAAATCCTCCCTAAACTTCCCTTCTAAAATAGCCTTTTCTAAATTCACATGTGTCGCTGCAATTACTCGAACATTAATAGGTATCGCTTTCGTTCCACCAACTTTTACAATTTCTTTTTCCTGCAATACACGAAGGAGTTTCGCTTGTGTATTTGCAGATAACTCCCCTATTTCATCTAAAAAAATACTACCGTTATTCGCTTCCTCAAAGAACCCACGTTTCCCGCCTCTTTTCGCTCCAGAAAACGCCCCTTCCTCATAACCAAATAATTCACTTTCTAACAACGTCTCCGAAATGGCCGCACAGTTTACACGGACGAACTTATTGTATTTTCGATTACTTCCATTATGGATTGCATGGGCAAACAATTCTTTACCAGTCCCAGATTCACCGCGTAACAGTACCGTTGCCGGTGTATTCGCTCCTAGCTTCGCCTGTTCGATAGCTGCCGTTGTTTCATCTGAATTTCCGACAATATCATCAAAAGAATATTTCGCTTCTAATGTGCGAATGATTTGCCTCGCTCTATTCAATTCATTTGTTAACTTTTGAATTTCCGACACGTCACGGATAACGCCGACGCTTCCTTTCAATATTCCATCCACAATAACTGGCGCTACGTTTACAATTACATCGCGCTTTTTTTGCCCAATCTTCATATGTATTCCGCGCACCGCACGACGCGTTCGAAGTACTTTCATATGCATACTTTCGCCTTCTACAATATCAGTTGTAGCAGGCTTCCCAATAATATCTTCTTCTGTTAAACCCGTTAATTTCGTATATGCCGGGTTAATGACTAAACCTCTTCCTTTTTCATCCACAACCGAAATCGCTTCTTCAGATGAGTTAATAATCGCCTCTAATAGTGTTTGAATTTCTTTTAAGTCTGTAACTTCTTCCGCTAAATCTACAACTTCTGTTATATCTTTAAAAATTGCAAATGCCCCTTGTACCTCTCCGCCCTCTTTTAATATCGGTATACGCGTTGTAATAATTTTCTTTCCATTCTCTAATGTTAGTTCATAATTTACTTCTATTTGTTTCGTACGTATAATGCGAAGTAATTTACTAGTCGGAATAACTTCTAAAATATATTTTCCTATCGCCTCTTCTTTTTTATATCCGATAATACGCTCTGCACTTTTATTAAAAAGACGAACTTGTCCCTCTTGATCAATTACGATCATGCCGTCATGTGTAGAATTTAAAATTAATTCTCCTTGTTGCGTTTGTTCCTCTAACCGCCCAATTAACCCTTCCTTCTCATGCGCTAATCCTGTAACAATTTTTGCAATATCACCTGGTATAAGAAGAGTGTCTTTTTTCTTTTTTTCCAATAAAACTTTATGTACATCATCTTCACCTGTCATATCAAATATTACATCGATATGCATAGAAAGAAATGGAGTTACACTTTCTCCAGTTGCAATTCCATATTCCTTAGCAATTTGTAATCCTTTTGCCAACGGATTTATATCAATAATCCCTATAATTTGAAATATATTCGAACTATATAACAGATTCAGCAGTGCGCTCCCGCCTTCACCTGCACCAACAATTAATACTTTTTGTTTCATATATTACACTTCCTCTCGAAGTAACTCTGCAAATTTTTTCACACCCTTATCTTACTCGTTCAACCCCCTCTTGACAAACCCCCTTTTCATATAACATCATTAAAATAAACAAAATAATCTGAAAAGGAGCGTTTATATGCAGCGTTACCTTGCTCTATCATTAGCACTCATCCCTATTTCATTAGCTGTGTTTGGTATAAAGTTAATGAGAGATACTGTATTCGGGATTCTATTTCCACCAATCTCTATACTGTGGTTACAATTTTTAATCGGTGCTCTCTGCTTCGGGCTCGGGTTTTATATTTTTGGTGGCTTCGTCGTACACCGAGATCGTAAACGAAATAAAGTACAAGCTCGCTTCAGAAGATAGGAATGCCCCACTATTTATAAATAAAAAAATGAGACCGTTACACGCGGTCTCATTTTTTTATCGGCAATAACGTTCTTGCCGTTTCAGGGTAATCAGTAATAATCGCCGATATATTCATATCAAAATATTTACGCATAAGCGTTTCTTCATTAATTGTATAAGGGCGAACCTCTACACCACTTTCCATCGTTAGTTCAGCAATAGCATCTTGAAGGTAACGATAATTCGGATGTACTGCTGTAGCCCCCATTTTTTTCGCGTATGCCCACGGACTATGCAAACCTTCGCGATATAAAATTGCAGTTTGAATATCAGGAGCCATCATATGGCACCGTTTCATACTGTAGTGATTAAACGAAGAAAATACAACGCGATCCTCTAAACTAAATTTCCGTACAAGCGTTATAACTTCTTCCTCTAAACCTCTATATGGAATTTTATTATTTTTAAGTTCAATATTAAGTAGCAAACTCGTTTGTTCAAGCCACTCTAATACCTCTTCTAAAAGTGGTATTTTACAAAAACCTACTTTATCACCAAATTTATAACTTGCATCTAACTTACATAAGTCCTCATATACATAATTCCGAACCGCACCTTTTCCATTTGTAGTCCGGTCCACCGTTTCATCATGAATGACGACAACTTTTCCATCTTTCGTTAATTGAACATCAAGTTCAATTCCATCCGCTCTAAAAGACTCAGCCGCTTCAAATGAAAGCATTGTATTTTCTGGGTACGTTCCAGCCGCACCACGATGCGCAAATATAAGAGTCATCCTCACTCCCCCAATCTTATGCTATACTATACGAAAAAGGAGGTACTTCTATGAGACCATTGCAAATTTCTCCAGATACTGCAGTCCGCTTATCAAAAGCACTAGGTGTTCCACTTGAACAACTCATGCATATGCCGCAACACATTTTAATTCAAAAGCTAGTTGAATTAGAAAAACAAAATAAAGACGAAGAATAATACAGTCCTGTTTTGCAGGGCTTTTTATTATTTTCTATTATATCACGGATGACTTCCCTGCTAAAATCCTTTAACAGATGTGCTACGATGCGATTTAGCCGTTCCTTTATTATTTTTGTTACAAATCATAAAGAAAGCAGACTATTTATTTATAAGCCCCCATTGCGTCCTTAAACACGATCATAAAAAACTAGAAGCCCTTTATATTATTTTTTATTGAACGTGCGGAGCATCCCCTGATTCGTATAGTTCTTTCGCTTTTTCCTCCCCGAATGTAGTTAAAATATAATGTTGCTCTTCTACCGCATCCATCGCTCTAGTTGCTTTACAAACGTTATCTTCTTGAACATCCGAGAAATAATTGTGATCTTCTATAATTTTACTAAAATCTTTTTGTGCCCATCTATTAGCAATTGCTAATAGCTCATTTTTCTTCGCAAAGCTACTCTTATTTATGATTTCTTTTAATTTTTTAGCATTATTTTGAATCATTGGGATAGAGCCCGATTTTCGTTCTACCACCACTTTTTGATGAGTCATGCGATGCATCGCTGTAATGACTTCTCTTTCAGTAGAATTTTCAGTAACATACACATCAACAAAGCCCCCATCTACCTCTCTACCTACTATTGTTTGGTCTTCTTTTTTATCTATTTGAGCGCTCACTTCTTTATCTACTGGATTATCGGCAAGTTCTAACATCCCAAATGTAACTGCAATAGCAAGAACTCCCATAGCTGCTACTATTCCTAGCCAAGTTGAAATTTTATTTTTCATTCCCCTTCCCCCTATCTATATCTATTTAATTGTCTTATAAAAAAACTCACTTACATGTAATATTACTAAAAATAGGTTTTATTTTCCATGATATCAAATAATCTCTTTTTCTAAACAAAATAAAAAAACCAACGAATTATAACATTCATTGGTCTTTCATTAAAAAGTTTATTAGTTTTAAAATTACTGTCGAGTATAGAGTTCCAGCATGCATCGGTTTTACTAAAACGAAAACCCTTTTCTACTTCTACTCTCAGCTAGCTTTATGTTCAAGTCTCAGCTTATCCGCAACCATTGCGATAAACTCAGAATTCGTAGGTTTTGCTTTTGACATGGATACTGTATAACCAAATAAGGACGAAATAGAATCAATATTCCCACGGCTCCACGCTACTTCAATCGCGTGACGAATTGCGCGCTCCACACGGCTTGCTGTTGTATTATATTTCTTTGCGATATCTGGATACAATACTTTCGTAATCGATCCTAATAATTCGATATCGTTGTATACCATGGAGATTGCTTCTCGTAAATACATATATCCTTTAATATGAGCGGGTACACCAATTTCATGAATGATACTCGTAATACTCGCATCTAAGTTTTTCGGTTTTCCATCTACTGTTGTTGCTGATCGGAATGATGGTAGTGGACGTTTAATCATAGCGTTTGCTTTACCACTCACTTGACGAATATGACTCGTTAAATTCTCCATATCAAATGGTTTTAATATGAAATATGAGGCACCTAAGTCAACTGCTTTTTTCGTCACATCTTCTTGCCCGAATGCTGTCAACATAATTACGCTAGGCTGTTTTAACCTTTCAATATGTCGCATTTTTTCCAATACAGCTAAACCATCTAAGTGTGGCATAATAATGTCTAAAACGAGTACATCAGGTTGCTTATCTGCTAATAAGTTTAAACACTCTTGACCATTATAAGCAGTACCGATTACTTCCATATCATCTTGAGCAGCTACATAGCTCTCTAACATTGATACTAGTTCTTTATTATCATCCACAAGACATACTTTAATTTTCTCCACAGCTTTTCCTCCCTTACCGAATCGATTCTCCGACATGTGTATCCTTCTAGGCTACATGAATTGTTCGACAATTGTGTGAAAATTCCCTTTTAAAGTTTCTTACTTTCCGATAAAATCACAAAAAAATATGTTTATCGTTCATTTATTCCCTTTCGCAACACATTCCATCATAGAAATACAACGAAACGTTCAACCCTTTTCTTTTATTTTACAACAAAAAACACCTCTTGCGGAGCTTTTACAAAATTTCAACGAATTTTTCAACAGAAAAAGCGAGCTAATATATATATTAGCTCGCTTTTTTCTCTTGATCATAAATATTAATTCCAGCTTGATGTAACATCCATTCAATATGAACACCATATCCTGATGTTGGATCATTTACAAACACATGCGTAACAGCACCAATTACTTTTCCATTTTGTACAATTGGACTTCCGCTCATCCCTTGTACGATACCGCCCGTTTTCGCTAATAGACGTTTATCTGTTACTTTTATTACCATACCCTTTGTAGCTGGGAATTTTTGTTGCACTGTACTAACAACTTCAATATCAAACGCTTCTACTTTATCTTGATCAATAACTGTTAATATTTTTGCCGGTCCTTCTTTTACTTGATGAGATAATGCGATAGGCATCGCTTTATCCATTATACCGTTTTTCATATTCGTATTTAATTTGCCAAAAATACCATATGGACTATTAATTGTAATATTGCCAATCACTTCACGATCTGGTGAGAATCTTGCTAATTTCTCCCCTGGATTCCCATGACTACCTCTTTCAATTGATGTGACTGTCGAGCGCATAATTTGTCCATCTTCGACTTCAATCGGCTTTTTCGTATCATTATCAGAAATAACATGACCAAGTGCCCCGTATTTCATAGAATCTGGATGAACAAATGTCATCGTTCCAATTCCAGCTGCCGAATCACGGATATACAAGCCAATTCGATAAGACGATTCACCGTTGTCTTTTTGTGGAGTTAGCTTCGTACGAATATATTTTCCATCTCTTAACAATACAAGATTAAGCGGTTCACCTGTTTCTCCACTATTATGAATAAACGGTGCTACATCACTCATTCTTTCAATTGTTTTACCATTAATTTCAGTAATCATATCTCCAATTTGTACACCTGCTGTTTCACCAGGAGATATTTTACCCTTTTCAGTTTGAATTAAATGATGGCCTACAACAAGTACACCTTTTGTATTTAATTTCACACCAATTGATTGTCCACCTGGAATTACTTTAAAATCTTTTAACACTTTCACATTTACTTTTTTCACTGGAAAACCAGCAAGCTGAAATACCATATCAGCTTCACCATTTTGATGAGAATTTACCATAAGTCCTTGTTTTTGTTCACTCGAACTCACTGTAAATACATGACGATTTGTGGATGAAGCTTTGAAAACTGGTAATGATGATATTTCTGATTGTTGTCCTTCAAAAACAACAAGTTGTTTCGGTGATGAAATAAACGTTCGAAGCGGTTTAAAACATCCAATAAAAACTAAAGAAACAAGGAGACAAAGACCTATTATTTTTCGAAATTTTTCTAATTTCAACTTGTTCACTCTCCTCGCTCCTACCCCACATTCAGCCTCTTGGCTTCACTTTTTAATCTCTCCTTGCAGTGCATTATTTATAACCGGAAGAATTAAGAAATCGTCATTTGAGAAAAAAAGCTATCCATTACTGGATAGCCTCTGCTGTCTGTTTAAAATGATGCGCTTGCGTAAGTAATTCTTTCGCATGCTCTGTCGTTAAATCTGTGATTTCTACACCAGAAATCATTCGAGCTATTTCTGTTACTTTATCCTCCATAGTTAAAACAGTAACTGATGTAATTGTCCGATCATTCGCTACTTGTTTTCGAATAAATAAATGTGAATCCGCCATTGAAGCTACTTGAGGTAAGTGCGTAATACAAAGTACTTGCGAGTTTACTGATACTCGATAAATTTTTTCCGCAATAGCCTGTGCGACTCGGCCACTTACACCCGTATCCACTTCATCAAAAATAACAGATGCAACCCCTTGATGCTTAGAAAAAATGCTTTTTAAAGCTAAAATAATACGAGATAACTCTCCGCCAGAAGCAACCTTTGAAAGTGGTTTTAGCGGCTCTCCTGGGTTCGTTGAAATATAAAATTCCACATGATCGTAACCATCCACCGTAAGTCTTACCGGTGCACCTTCCACAAGGGGTTCTTCTGCATTTCCTGCTCTCTTCATAATTCGCACTTCAAATTTCGTTTTTTCCATATATAATTCTTTTAATTCCTGATGAATTGCATTTGTAAGATGTTCTGCAAGCTCATGACGCATATTACTTAACAACGTTGCTTCTTTCAGAATAACACTCTCTAATTCCTTCAACTGTTTCTTCGTCGTTTCAATATGAACGTCTTTATTTTCAATTGTAAAAATTTCCTGTTCAATTTTATCTGCATACGCTAAAATCTCTTCTACAGTATTTCCATATTTTCTCTTTAGCATACGAATTTCATTCAAACGTGTTTCGATTTCATCTAAACGATTTGGATCATATTCCATCATATCGAGCTTTTCTCTCAGTTGATAGGCAACCTCTTCTAATAAGTAATAGCTATTTGCAATTGAATCATAATTCTCTTGATACATTTCATCTAAATGTGTAATACTTTCCATTTGTCCCATTGCACTTCTTACATTATCTAACCCTTGTCCGTCGGCACTTAACGAACGATATGCATCACCTAACGCTTTATAAATCTTTTCAAAATTAGAAATTTGCAATCGTTCCTCAGTTAATTCATTTTCTTCATCCATCTTTAAATCTGCCTTGCGAATTTCTTCATGCTGAAATTGAATTAAATCTAAGCGATGTGCCATTTGTTGTTCATTTTCACTTAACGATTTCAATTGTTTTTTTAATTTTTCATAGTCAGCGTATACATTTTGATATATGTCTAATTGTTTAACGATTCGATCCCCATCAAAGTGATCAAGCATAAACAGATGTCGTTCTTCATTCATTAAATCTTGTGTTTCGTGCTGTCCATGAATATCAACAAGTGATTTCCCAATTTCTTTTAATATGCTAAGTGTAACAAGCTTCCCATTTACACGACATACACTCTTTCCGTTCGCAGCAATATCACGCTTTAAAATAATCATGCCATCTTCTATTTCTATATCTAACTCTTCTGCCTTTTCAATACATGGATGCTTCTCATCTTCAACATAAAATAGCCCTTCAATCTCAGCCTTTTCTGTTCCATATCGAACAAATTCTGCTGATCCACGGCCACCTACAAGTAAACTAATCGCATCAATAATAATCGATTTTCCGGCCCCTGTTTCACCGCTTAAAACCGTTAAACCTTTTTGAAAAGAAATATTTAATGCTTCAATAATAGCAAAGTTTCTAATCGATAATTCCGATAACAATGCCCCATTCACCTCGTTATAAAATAATCCCTTACTAAAGGATTTTCTCAGTTCTTCATTCAAATAATCATGTTATATATTTGTATGTATATACTCTTCTAACCCGCTTCATTGTACCAAACATTTGTTTTACGGGTCAATCCATCTATTTTCTAACTTTATGCAAACAAAATATTATATTACAATTGAAAATTCATATTTTTAACCAATAAAAATATCTTGTTCACTTTCCACTTTACGATGGAAAGCAAACAAGATTTTTTGTTACAACATATTTAAGAAACGATCAGAGACAACACCTGTATCGTCAGGTGTACGGCAAATAATTAAGCAAGTATCATCACCACAGATGGTTCCGATGATCTCATCCCACTCTAAATGATCAATAAGTGCTCCAAGTGAATGAGCGTTACCAGGCAATGTTTTTAGCACAAGCATATGTCCTGCCGTGTCTAATTTTACAAATGAATCCACTAGATTTCGTTTTAATTTTTGTAACGGGTTAAATCGTTGATCTGCTGGCAAGCTATATTTATAGCGCCCATCATGTAATGGCACCTTCACTAAGTGCAGTTCTTTAATATCGCGCGATACTGTTGCTTGCGTTACATTAAATCCCTCATTACGTAAAATATCAACTAATTCATCTTGTGTTTCAATTTCTTTGTTTGCAATAATTTCCCTGATTTTAATATGGCGCTGACCTTTATTCATACATTTGCACCTCACACTATCTCTTACCATAGTTTAAACATTGGTATACTTCACTTATTTATGTTAACTTATAATTCGTTTCTTGTACACAATTGTTTTTACAATCATTATACAATTACAGCAAAAAGAGGAACAACATATGTTATTCCCCTTTCCCTTTTTGTTTTAGAACGTCATGCGCTTCTGTAACAACTTGCTCTATAGAAATCGGAGAATGATTTTCGCCATTCTCACGTTCACCATGCCATTTCAGATGAATTAAAAATTCAATATTACCGTCTCCACCCGTAATTGGTGAAAATGTTAAACCTTCCACATCATAGCCTTCTTTTAAAGCAAACTCGACAATCATTTCTACAACAGCTTCATGTACTTTTCTATCACGAACGATACCTTTTTTCCCAACTTGCTCTCTTCCAGCTTCAAACTGTGGTTTAATTAACGCCGCTACATCTCCGTTAGGCATAAGCATTGTTTTTAAAACTGGCAGTATAAGCTTTAATGATATAAATGAAACATCAATACTTGCAAATTGAGGTAAACCACGTTCTAAGTCTGCTGGTGTCACGTAACGGAAATTTGTTCGTTCCATTACAACAACACGCTCATCTTGACGTAATTTCCACGCTAGTTGATTGTATCCTACATCTAATGCATAAGATAATTTCGCTCCATTTTGAAGCGCACAATCTGTAAAGCCACCAGTTGATGAACCAATATCTATCATAACTTTATCTTGTAAATCAAGATGAAATGTCTCTAATGCCTTTTCAAGTTTATAACCACCACGACTTACATACGGCATAACTTGTCCCTTCACCGTAATCTCAGTATCTTGCGAGATTTTCTCTCCTGGCTTATCAAGTCTCATTTCATTTGCATATACGAGTCCCGCCATAATGGCGCGCTTTGCTTTCTCACGCGTTTCTATAAGTCCTCGCTCTACTAATAGTACATCTACTCTTTCTTTTTTTACGCTCATTTGTTACGCCCTTTTTTGTTTTGATGGAATCATTGTATGAATACGGTCTACGACAGCATCTGTCGTTAAACCAATTTCTTCTAATAATTTTGTTACACTTCCGTGCTCTATGAAGCGGTCTGGAATACCCATTCGTTCAACTAATGCACTATGGTAACCATTTTCAGATGCAAATTCAACTACTCCTGTTCCAAAACCACCAATTAAACAAGCTTCTTCAATCGTTAAAATCGGTATATTCTTTCCTAGAAGATCATGTAAATATGCTTCATCCATTGGTTTAATAAAGCGAGCATTCACTACTTTCACTGAAACTCCAGCTTTTTCAAGACGCTCAGCGGCTTCCATCGCCATTGGTATTGTCGTACCAAACGTTAAAATAGCTGCTTGTGTACCCTCTTTTAACGTCTCCCACGTACCGATCGGAATCGCCTTTAATTCTTCATCCATATGAACGCCAAGTCCATTACCGCGCGCATAACGCAATGCGATTGGTCCATCTTCATATTGCATCGCCGTATAAACTAAATGTTGCCCTTCATTTTCATCTTTCGGCATCATAAGCACCATATTTGGCAAGTGACGTAAGAATGAGATATCAAATACGCCTTGATGCGTTTCACCATCTGCTCCTACTAATCCTGAGCGATCTATTCCAATGAAAACATTTAAATTTTGGCGGCATATATCATGAACAACTTGGTCATATGCTCTTTGTAGAAATGTCGAATAAATTGCTAAGAATGGCTTCATTCCTTGCGTTGCCATACCTGCTGCCATCGTTGTAGCATGCTGTTCTGCAATACCTACATCAATCATACGATTTGGGAATTCTTTTTGGAATTTCTCAAGTTTTGATCCAACAGGCATTGCAGGTGTAATTGCTACGATACGCTCATCCGCTCTCGCTAGCTTAAGTACTGTTTCACTAACAACAGCACTCCATGCTGGTGCAACTTCTTTCGGCTTAACGAAGTCACCTGATTCAATTTTATAAGGTCCTGTTCCATGCCAAGTTCCAATAACGTCACTCTCGGCCGGTTTATAACCTTTTCCTTTTTTCGTAATAACGTGAACAAGCACTGGGCCTTTTGTTTTCTTTGCATATTGCAACGTTTCGAATAACTTTTCATAATCATGCCCATCGACTGGACCTAAATATGTAAAGCCTAACTCTTCGAAAAAGACACCAGATACTAGTAAATATTTAAGACTATCTTTTATTTTCTCTGCTGTCGCAGCCACTTTCCCGCCAACTGCTGGGATTTTCTTTAATATATACTCTAATTCATCTTTTACCCAGTGATATTTTCCTGCGGTACGTAAACGACCAAGTACATTATGGAGCGCACCAACGTTTGGTGCAATTGACATTTCATTATCATTCAAAATAACAATCATATCTGTCTTTTCATGTCCAATATGGTTCAATGCCTCTAAAGCCATTCCGCCTGTTAAAGCACCATCTCCAATAATTGGTATAACATATTCTTTCGTTTTCTTTAAATCACGTGCCAGAGCCATTCCCATTGCAGCCGATAACGATGTCGAGCTATGACCAGTTTCCCATACGTCGTGCTCACTCTCACAACGTTTCGGAAAACCACATAGGCCTTGATATTGCCTTAATGTACCAAACTCTTTCGCGCGTCCAGTTAAAATTTTATGTACATAGGATTGATGTCCTACATCCCATAAAAATTTATCTTGCGGGCTATCAAATAATTTATGCAGAGCAATTGTGAGTTCTACTACACCTAAATTAGGCGCAATATGTCCACCTGTTTGAGAGAGCTCTTCAATTAAAAACTTACGAATATCCTCACTCAATCCCTCTAGTTCACTGATAGACATATCTTTCAAAAAACTAGGGTTTTGAATTTGCGTTAGATCCACATGGATCACTCACTTTCATTTCATAATCTGTCAACATGTCAAATATTATAAAAAACATTTACACAAAACAAGAAATTCTCTTTTCTATTTTTCGTCTTGTCCCGCTATTAACCAGTCTATTGCGCCCTAATCCTATTATAAACCATATTTCTTTAGGCGATGAAAAAAATAGCCGCTAACACGAAGTGATAACGGCAATGTAATCTACATATATTTTTGCCAATAACAAGAAAAGAAAAACCTTTTCCTACAGTTATATCATAAAATGATAAATGACTCAACAAATGAAAACGCTGTTATATTAGTTATTACGTTTTGCAATTAAATCGCAAATAGATAGTAAATATTCATCTTGTAATTGCAAGGAGCTAATCGCACCTTTTGCTTCTGCAATTGTTTCTTCTAAAATATCCTTTGCTCTATCTACAGTAAACAACGTCGTATATGTACTCTTTTCGTTAGAAAGATCACTACCAATCGGTTTCCCAATCTCTTCTTCGGTTCCTTCGACATCTAAAATATCATCTCGAATTTGGAAAGCTAGACCGATATATTTGGCAAACGTAAGCAACTTTTCTTCTTGCTCTTCTGTCGCATCAGAAAGTATCGCACCCGCAAGCACAGCAAATTCAAGCAGTTTTCCCGTCTTATGTTTATGGATGTACTCCAATTCATCAATCGTAAGGCGTTTCCCTTCAGCTTCCATATCTGCCACTTGTCCGCCAACCATTCCTTCTGGTCCTGCTGCTTTTGCAAGTTCAAGTACAAGTCTTACTTTTTTTTCGGCAGAAATTTCTTTTTGCTCATATGCCATAATTACTTGAAAAGCATACGTCAATAAGCCATCTCCTGCTAAAACTGCCATCGCTTCACCAAATACTTTGTGATTTGTGGGTTTTCCTCTTCTTAAATCATCATCATCCATACAAGGTAAATCATCATGAACTAAAGAATATGTATGAATCATTTCAAGAGCACAAGCTGCACCTACTCCAAGATTTCTTTCTTTCCCAAACGCTTGTAATGTTGCAAACAAAAGTAACGGGCGGAGACGTTTTCCACCCGCTTCCAAAGAATATGCCATCGCTTCACGAAGTACATTTGGACATTGTAATTCATTTGCATAGCTTACAAGTTTCTCTTCTACGAAAGTTTTACTTTCTTTCAAAAAAGTATCAAAAGCAATCGTCACTATGCTTCATCTCCTACAGCAGTAAACGGTTCAAGCTCTCCATCTTCCCCAAGAATAACTGCCATTTGTTCTTGTACATTCTTCAACTTCTCATCACAAAGCTTAGATAATTCCATGCCCTCTTTAAAATAAGAAATCGCTTCTTCTAACGGTACGTCACCTTGTTCTAGCTTAGAAACAAGATGCTCAAGTTGCGAAATTGCCTCTTCAAAGCTTAATTTATTTTCCATTATTCAATTCACGCTCCTCTATGCCTGATACGCTACAATCTAGTATTCCATCTTGTAATTGAACTGAAACAGCATCTCCAAGGCTTACATCTTTCACACTTTTTAACACTTGCTTCTCTTCATCATATACAAGCCCGTACCCTCTCATCATTACTTTAAGCGGACTTAACGCTTCAAGTTTTTGAGCAGCTCTTACAAAGGCAAATTCTTTCGTTTGAAGTAACGTTTGCATTTCACGTTGTAATTGCTTTTGCAACGTTTCAACAGCTACCTTTGTTTGCATAATTTTTTGAGATGGGTGGTGCTTCTCTAAATAAAATGAAAGTTGCTTTAACTGATTCACCTTTTTATCAATATAGCGCTCGTTCGCTAAAACAAGCTGTTCTAGCGCTCTATCTAATTGCTCTTCCTTTTGCTCATATACTTGTCTTGGATAACGGAACGCATACGATTTTTGCAACACTTGTAGTTTTTCTTCTTTTTTATGTACTAACTCTCTCATCGCTCTTTGCAATCTCAGAGTTCTTTGTAATACCTTTTCTTGTAACTCTATAATGTTAGGTGCTGCCAGCTCAGCTGCTGCAGTCGGTGTTGGCGCGCGTAAATCTGCAACAAAATCTGCGATTGTAAAATCCGTTTCATGGCCTACTGCCGAAATAATAGGAATTTCACTCTTAAAGATTGCTCTTGCAACCATTTCCTCATTGAAAGCCCATAATTCCTCAATAGAACCTCCACCACGGCCAACGATTAGTACATCTATCTCTCCCATTTCATTCGCTGTACGAATCGCTTGTACAATCGAGGGAGCCGCTGACTCCCCTTGTACAAGTACCGGAAATACAATAACATTCCCAATTGGATAACGACGTTTAATCGTTGTTATAATATCACGAATCGCTGCTCCTGTTGGCGACGTAATCACACCTATTGTTTTAGCGTAAGGAGGAATTGCTTTTTTATAAACTTGAGAAAAAAGTCCTTCTTCTTCTAAACGAACTTTTAACTGTTCGTACGCTAAATGTAAATTTCCGACTCCGTCAGGCTGCATGTCTTGAATATAAATTTGATAAGAACCACTCGCCTCGTAAACAGAGATTTTCCCTTTCACGAGTACCTTCATCCCATTTTCAGGTTTGAATTTAATATTACGATTATGACCCGCAAACATAACCGCTGCGATTCTTGCATTTTCATCTTTCAATGTAAAATACATGTGGCCACGGCTATGATTTTTAAAGTTGGAAATTTCACCTTTTAACCAAACAGACTGCAAATGCGGATCATATTCTATTTTTGTTTTTATATAGCGTGTTAACGCTGTAACGGTTAAATATTGCTTCTCCATTTCTCTCTCCTCATAGCCGACTCAAATTATTTACAAACGACACCTGCACGTTTGGCAGATTCAACAGTATTATGAAGAAGCATTGTGATTGTCATTGGACCAACACCCTTTGGCACAGGTGTAATGTAACCCGCAACATTTAACACGTTGTCAAAATCAACATCACCACAAAGTTTCCCTGTTTCTAAACGGTTTACACCAACGTCAATTACAACCGCTCCTTCTTTAATATAATCCGCTGTTATCATTTTAGGTCGTCCAACAGCTACGATTAAAATATCCGCTAACTTCGATAACTCTTTCATATTTTGCGTCTTAGAATGACAATATGTGACAGTTGCATTTTCATTTAAGAACAATTGTCCCACTGGTTTACCGACAATATTACTTCTTCCAATTACTACTACATGTTTTCCAGAAATATCAAGATTCGTTTCTTTTACTAATTCTACAATACCGTGCGGTGTACATGGAAGGAATGTATCTTGTCCCGTCATCATACGTCCCACGCTAATTGGGTGAAATCCATCTACATCCTTTTCTGGTGAAATTCTTTCAATGATAGCTTTTTCTTCAATATGTTTCGGTAAAGGTAATTGCACTAATATGCCATTAATACGGTCATCGCCATTTAAGCGATCGATTTCAGCAAGCAAGCGTTCCTCAGTAATTGTTTCAGGAAGTTCAATTAGCTCTGAGTAAATCCCTACTTGTTCACAGCCTTTTTCTTTTCCTTTTACATAAGAACGAGATGCTGGATCTTCTCCAACTAAAATAACTGCTAATCCTGGTACAATCCCTTGCTCTTTCAACTTCACAACTTCTTCTGTTAATTGTGCTCGTTTTTTCTCCGCAACTTCATTTCCTTTGATGATTACTGCTACCATTTTAAGATTCCCCCTTAAAGAATTTACAGTGTATCTTTTATATTAGATAAAACGCCGTTAATAAAACGACGAGATTCCTCATCCCCAAATGTTTTAGCAATTTCAATTGCTTCGTTAATTGTTACGTTGTGTGGAATTTCTTCCATGTATTTCATTTCATACACAGCTACACGTAAAATACTGCGATCAACAATACTAATACGCTCAAGCTTCCACTTTTTTAAGTTTTGACGAATCGCTTCATCGATTGCTTCTTTATTTTCTACAAAACCTACTACAAGTGACTCTAGAAACTCATTTGTTTCTTCGCCTTCATCTAGCGTGTTTTCCACTGCTACTTTCGGTTCTAATTCACCTGTAATATCCATTTGGTATAATGCTTGCATTGCTCTTTCTCTAGCCGTCCTACGTTTCATTGTAACTCTCCTTTATGCTTCAAGTCTTTCCTTATACTTTGTTATATTATTATAATTTATAAGCCGTCAATTCACTTACTCTTACAGTTTTCATTGATTTTCCAACCTTATAATACAATGATAATAACACAATTTATCGTTTCACACACGGGTTACAAGGCTGAAAAATAATAAAAAGATTAACTTCAAGTTCCATATCTTATCACAATGTACGTTTTTTGGAAAAACGACACATTTTCTTTTTTATTTCTTATTTTTTGAAATAGTATAATAATTAGAGGATTGTAATTTGTGAAGAAATGAAACGATAAAAAAGATGCCTATGTTACTAGGCACCTTTTCATTCTTACACTGGTTCGATTTCTGTTTTTTGTGTTTCGAATGTTACGCCAACGATGTGAACATTCACTTCTTTTGGCTCAAGTCCTGTCATTGTAAAGAGCGCTTGGCGAATATTGTCTTGAATCTTTTGAGCAACAACTGGAATTGCTACACCAAAATACATTACAACATAAAGGTCAACGATAATATCTTCGTTTGCTAATTCAACCTTTACACCTTTACCATGATTTTTCTTACCTAACTTCTCAACAACATCTGTAGCAAAATTACCGCGCATTGCCGCTACACCTTCTACTTCAGCAGCTGCAATACCTGCAATTACTTCAATTACTTCTGGTGCAATTTCTACTTTACCAAGAGTTGTATCTTGACCCATATCTAACATATGTTCAGCCATGAAAAAAACCTCCTTTAATGTATCACTGCGTCACAAGTTCATGCTCTTCCAAAAATTTCGTATTAAACTCACCTTTTACAAAATCAGGATGATCTAGCAATTGCAAATGGAACGGGATTGTTGTATGTACGCCTTCAATGACAAATTCACTAAGTGCGCGCTTCATTTTTGCAATTGCCTCTTCACGTGTTTTTCCGTGAACAATTAATTTAGCAACCATCGAATCATAGAAAGGTGGGATTGAATATCCCGGATATACAGCTGAATCGACGCGAATACCAAATCCTCCTGGTGGTAAGTACATTTCTACTTTACCTGGAGATGGCATGAATTTTTTGGCAGGGTTTTCCGCATTAATTCGACATTCAATTGCCCAACCATTAAATTGTACTTCTTCTTGCTGTAACGATAACTTTTCTCCTGAAGCAATAAGAATTTGTTCTTTAATTAAGTCCATTCCCGTTACCATTTCAGTAACTGGATGCTCAACCTGAATTCTCGTATTCATCTCCATGAAATAAAAGGTTTTCGTTTTATATTCATAAATAAACTCAACCGTACCAGCACCTGTATAATCAACCGCTACCGCCGCTTTAACTGCCGCTTCACCCATCTGCTTGCGAATATCTTCATCAAGTGCAGGTGATGGACTTTCTTCTAATAGTTTTTGCAAACGGCGCTGAATTGTACAATCACGCTCTCCTAAATGAATGGCATTTCCGTGTGTATCTGCCATTATTTGAATCTCAACATGGCGGAAATCTTCAACGTACTTTTCTAAGTATACACCAGGGTTCCCAAAAGCGGTACTAGCTTCTTGCTGTGTAATTTGAATTCCTTTTATAAGCTCTTCTTCATGGCGTGCAACACGAATACCTTTTCCGCCGCCACCTGCAGTCGCTTTAATAATGACTGGATATCCAATTTGATTAGCAAGCTCGATCGCTTCTTCGGTATTTTTAATAATCCCTTGTGAACCTGGTACAATCGGAACCCCTGCTTCTTTCATTGTATCACGAGCAACGTCTTTTGTGCCCATCTTTGAAATAGCTTCTGGACTTGGACCGATAAAAATCAAGTTACATTCACGGCATAACTCTGCGAAATCTGCATTCTCTGCTAAAAATCCGTATCCCGGATGAATAGCATCGCAGCCTGTTAACTTCGCAACGCTAATAATATTCGTCAAATTTAAATAGCTTTCTTTCGAAATCGTTGGTCCTACACAATACGCCTCATCTGCAATCTGTACGTGAAGTGACTCTTTATCTGCTTCTGAATAAATTGCAACTGTTTCAATGTCCATTTCTTTACAAGCACGAATAATTCGTACAGCAATTTCCCCACGATTGGCTATTAATACTTTTTTTATCATCACAAAGACTCCCTTATTACGCTTTTACAAGAAATAGCGGTTGTCCATACTCAACAAGCTGTCCGTTATTAACAAGAATTTCAACAATTTCGCCCTCTACATCAGCATCAATTTCGTTAAATAACTTCATAGCCTCGACAATACATACGATAGAATCTTTCGATACTCTATCCCCAATACTTACATATGGAGGTGTATCAGGTGAAGATGAAGAATAGAATGTACCTACCATTGGTGAGGTAATCTTATGTAGGTTTTCATCTTGAACAGTTTTCTTCTCTTCTTGCTTCGGTGCTTCTGCTTGCGCTGCTGCTACTGTCGTTTCAACTTCAACAGGCGCTACTGGTTGCATAGCTTGTTTTGCTGCAGGTGCTTGCACAGCAACAACTTCATTACCACGCTTTTTCATTTTGATTGTTGTACCGTCTTTTTTGTATTCAAATTCATCAATATTAGAGCTATCAATTAATTTAATTAATTCACGAACTTCTTGAATTTTAAACATGTAAAATCCACTCCCATACTCTTGTTTGTCCCGTTTTTACAGATTCTCGTCACAAAACTAGATTGACTGTAAAAATACGATGTATTCTATTAGAAAATATATTTCATTAACTAATAGAAATATTTACTATTTCCATCTTACGATAAATTTTTTAAACATTCCAATTTATATTTCTTTATAATAAATCGAAACTCCTGTAAAAAATATTATTCCAATAAAAAATTATTACCTAGTAATAATACCAAGTTTCACACGAAATTGGCAAGACCACTTCAAAAAAAACATTCACTACTTTTGCAAAACGTTACATAGCAAACACGCCATTCCCTCTCCACTCTTCACCACATCTATAGTCAATAACATATTTTTACCAAATATTAATTTTTGTTTACACGCCGTTCATCATTCCTTCATATAAGAATAGTATGTTCAAAGTGTAGAAAATATATTGTGCTGAGGTGTGGAAATATGATATGGCTCATCCTCTTTTTACCTGCCGTAATCGTTTGGGCATGTGTTCTTTGCATCCACGTCAAATCCGGAAAAAGTAATCATCAGTACCATGAACCATTAATCTTTTACTCACAACGTGTTTCTCCATTCCGAGTTGAACATAGTAAAAATAACTCCAAAGACAAAATAGAAAAAAGCTATCGAAAATGATAGCTTTTTTCTATTCACACGTACTTACATACTCTATTCCACTATTTGCATACCCTTTGCTTAGTAAAAGGTAATAATCCGCAGGGAAACCCCCTACGGATTAAAGTTTCACTTATTTCGCTGGTGGATCAAATTTCACACCTACATCTTTTGATCCGCCTTCACTTCTTACAAGTTGAATAATTTTATTTGCTTCTTTCTGTGAATGTTTTGCCGCTTTAACCGTTACTCTAATATCTGTACCATCAGCTCTTACAAGAGCATCTGGATATCCTCCTTGAGATTTAATTACTGTCTCAAGTAATTCTTGCTTCGTTTCCATTGTAGTGATTGCATCAAAGTTATCTTTCGCTTTACTCTTTTCTGTTGCTGAAGATTTCGAAGAATTCATCACTTCTTGTAATTTTGCTTTCGCTTCACTACGTTGATCTTCCATTTGCATACGTAAGGCTGTGAAATTCTCATCACTTGATTGAACTGATACATTACCCTCTTTTTTACTTGTTTCTTTTTTAGTATTTTCTTTTTTGTCTGTTTCTTTATTTGTTGTTTCCTTGCTTGTATTTTCTTTTTTCGGGGTTTCTTTAGGTGCTTCGTTTGTTACTGCTTTATCAGTACCTTGTTTTTCTTGTCCAATCTTTTCACCTGTTGCCGGCGATGCTGTATTCATTTTGTCAGGAGTTGTCACGTAATACACAGATAGTACAACAACTAAACTTAACATCGTTAATAGCCAAACTGTTTGTTTTTTTAACACTTTATTTCCTCCCTATCAATTTTTCGGTGAAACTGAAACGCGATGGGCTGGTACATCTAGCAGCCTTATCACAGCTTCTTTTACCATTGCTTTAACTTGTATATTATCCACTCCCTTTGCTACGACAAGAACACCACGTACTTTCGGCTTCTCTGTTCGTAAAACAACAGGAGTTTCTTTATCCCCTTCACGTATAATGACAGTCTTTTCATCAAGAGACTCGTCCTCTACTTCTCTCTTACCGCCTGTTTTATCTGTTTCACCTGTTGTTTGTGAGCGTTTCACTGTATTTTTTTCTAAAATTTTTTCTTCAGATGAATCTAAATTCACTTTAATCGTTACGTCTTTTACTCCTGCTATTTCTTCTAAAGCAGCTTTTAATTCTTGTTCATACGCTTTTTCATATTTTTCTACATTTGACATACTATCATTATTTTTTTGTCCGAAAGTTGGTACGTCTTTTTCTTGGTTTTGAGTTTTTTGTTCTTTAAATACAGGTACTTCTTCTTTTTTACTTGAAAATAGACTACTAGAAAACATAAGCAAAATTCCAAGTATGAGTAGGACAAGTAAAAACTTAGGTGTTACCTTTTTACCCTTCTCGTTGCTTTCTTTTTGATCCCCATTCAATAAGTTTCGAAAAAATGAGAACTTCGAATTTTTATCTTTATTGTCCATTTACTCTACCTGTCCTCCCTTCCATTTGAACTTGGATTTGTTTACCCTCTAGTTGCCACCTGCTTGAAAAGAAATCTTTCATTTCCACATTCGTTTCTCCCACTTTTTTTGGAGGCTCTTTCGTATTAATTTCAATTGGCTTTACTGTTTCGATTGCATCATTTTTACTGCGTTCTTTTTCTTTCAACGTCACAACAACAGATTGAATATCTTTCGCCGACTTTACTTCTTCTGTATTTTCTGCTGCGACTATTTGTATTTCAGAGACAGTCATACCATACTTTTTCTCAAACTCTTTTCCTACTTCTTTTTTCATTTTGGTAGCCATCTCTTCTAAACTATATGCACGTGTTAGAGCTTGTATTTCTTTTTTCTTCGAATCTATTGAATTTTTTACAGATCCTTCTGCTACGTACTTTTCTTCATTAAAATTTGCAATTACTTCATTTACATCTGTCTGCAATAATTTAAAAAGAGGCGTTAAAATTAATACAACTAACAAAAGACTTACAACAAATTTAACGTATTTTTGCAAATTCGAATTTGGAAGAATAAGATGAAGCATTGTCGCTAAGAGCAAAAAAACGATAATATTTCTAATCCACTCTGTAACAAATTGCATACTCTTCACCTCCTACCGCATCATAAGTGTAATATTCCCCGCAGCAATAATAATTGTAATACTTAAAAAGAACATAAATGATACGATAGCTAAGCAAGCAAATACGTAAATGATGCTTCGTCCAATAATGTCTAAGCATTGAATAATTGCTCCGCTGCCAACCGGTTGCAATACTGCTGCTGCGAATTTATAAATAAATGCGATACAGAAAATTTGAATCGCTGGAAAGGCAACAATTAAGCATAAAATGACGAGCCCAATAATTCCGACTGTGTTTTTCAATAATCCTGATGCGCTAATAACAGTATCTGCCGCTTCTGTAAACATCCTTCCAACTACTGGAATGAAGTTTCCTGTTACAAATTTAGCAGTTTTCACAGCTATTCCATCAGCAACAGCTGTTGCTGTTCCTTGTACAGATAATACTCCTAAAAAAATCGTTAAAAAAATACCGATAATCCCAACGCTAACATTTTGCAGAAGCTTGGACAATTTCGTCACTTTATATTGATCACTCATTGTACTTACAATACTTAATATCGTTGCCAGTAATAAAAGTGGTAGAACGATATAATTCATAAGAAGCCCACTCGTATTCATTAAGAAAATGATAACCGGATGAAAAAACGATACAGATACAACCCCCCCGCCAGTTGCTATAAGCGCCAGCAAAATTGGCAATAATGCTAATATAAAATCTACCATTGTTTGTATCGTTTCTCTTGCATATGTCATAACGACATAAAAACTATTTAAAGCAAAAATAATAAGTACCATATATACAACAGCATCAGCAATTTTACTTACGCTACTTTTTGAAAAAGCGGATTGCAGTGATTGCAACAATGCACTAAAGATTGTGAGCATAATAAGTGTGCCAAGCAGTTTTCCATTAGCTGCAAGCTCATGAAATAAATATTTTAATAACCCTATCATCCACTCTTTTAGAGAGAATTCTTTTTCTCCCTTTACAAACTCCATAAAACTCCCTTTTTGACTCTCTGGCAAATAGCCTCCATATTTTATAACAAGCCCGTCCCAAAATTGCTTCACATCTTCAATTCCGAGCTTATCCAATTGTTGATCAACGACGTTTGTTTCTACAGGAGAAGCTTGTACAACAACCGGTAAAGAAAAGAAAAGGAAGCAAGCAAATAGCAGCTTAGCTCCAAACCTCCTCAACATTCACTCCCCCTTATCCCGTCGGTAAAAATCCGAGAATAGTTTCAATTACAACCGTCAAAATAGGAATTGCCATAACGAGAATGAGGATTTTCCCAGCAAGTTCAATTTTCGAAGCGATGGCACCTTGACCAGCATCTTTTGTAATTTGGGCTCCAAACTCAGCAATATAAGCAATTCCAATAATCTTTAGTAACGTTTCCACATAGACGTTACTAACTTTCGCTTCACTCGCTACTCTCTCAATCATTTGTAAAATAGCATGAATTTGATCAATTAAAATAAGAAACATCACGCTACCTACGAACACAATAAATAAAGATGTAATGCTAGATTTATGCTGGTTCAAAACAGCAGCTAAAAACGTAGCAACGAGGCCTAATCCGACAATTTGTATAATTTCGATTCGAACCGCCTCCTTTACTGGAAGAGAAAGACACTTTTAATCTTGTCAAATAGCGTATTAATTAAAAATGCGACATGAAATAAAATGACGACAAAACCGACAAGGATAACCCAATTTGCAATATCCTCACGCTTCAATTCTTTTAGTACAGTATGAATGAAAGCTAAAACAATGCCGATTCCGGCGATTTGAAATATTAATCCAACATCAATGGACATCGCCTTTCTCCCCCCTATAGCAGTAAAATTACAATAAGTAGCCCTGCTAGTACCCCTAAGCTCTTGATCATTTTCTCGTATTGCAGTTGTAAAGCTTTTGCTTCCTCTTCTTCTCTCTCCAAATGTGTAATACATAAGCGAATATGTTTTTGTTGTGATTCACGATCATGTTGCCCGAGCGTTTCACCAAATTGCTGCAGTATTTCAAACTCGGTTTGTTGAAACGCCGTCAACTTCCAATTCTCTTTCAAACTATCTATCCAAGCTTCCCTTACTGTTTGTTCTCCACTTTCTAGTTTTTTAGCGAAACTTTGAAACATCCAATTTAATGGCTTCGGCATTTGTTTAACTAATCGCTCGGCAGCCTCAGATAAAGGTGTGTGTCCATACATAATTTCTGCCTCTAATGATTGAAGTGCTGATTTTAATAATCTAAGTTGCCTCGGCCTTTCACTGTATCTTTTAGCGTATGAAAACCCGAAAAAGGTGCTGACCGCAACGATTAACACTGCACCAAATATTTTCACCATACGCCCTCAGCCTTTCTATTTGATAACACTGGTTTTCCATATTTATCTTTCACCTGCATAACCGTTCCTGGACCCCTCGCTTTTGACAACTCCACAAACCTATCAAATATACGAAGCTCTAGCACTGCCTTGAGCGATGGACGTCTCACAACATCCTCATAGGAAAATCCGTGTGCGCTTATAAAAAGCTGAACACCTGCATGCACTGCCTCCATAATTGCTTCACTATCTTCTTTACGACCAATTTCATCTACGATCAAAATATCAGGACTCATAGAACGAATCATCATCATCATTCCTTCTGCCTTTGGACATGCGTCTAACACATCGACTCGGGTACCAAAATCATATTGCGGGATCCCTTTCACACAGCCGGCAATTTCTGACCGTTCATCAACGATCCCCACTTTACAGGAAGGAATTTCCGAAGCACTTACCCCTTGACTCATGCAACGTGCTACATCTCTTAAAAGTGTCGTTTTTCCCGTTTGCGGAGGGCCAATTACCATCGTGTTTAACCATCTTTTTTCATACAAATATGGCAAAAGCGGTTCAGCAATCCCTATTTTTTGACGAGCAATACGAATATTAAAGGAAGAGACATCACGAATCATTTTCACTGCGCTTTTTTCTGTAATGACTTTTCCCGCTAACCCGATTCTATGCCCCCCGCGAAGCGTCACATACCCACGTTTTAATTCCTCTTCCATCGTATAAATTGAGAATTGACTTAACTTATTCAATAAGTAAATAGCATCCTCTGCAGTAGTGATATAGTCATAAAAAAACACCTTTCCGTGTGCAATACACTCTAGCGGTCTTCCAATTCGAACACGAATTTCCTCTAAAGCATCGTATTGCTCACATTCTTCAATTAAGTACTTCATCGTTTTTGGTAAAACTTCTAATACCTCTTTCATCGGCTTCTCCCCACTATACTCGACTTACTATTTCAGTAATGCGATAAAAATACAGCAAATTCCAAGCGCTAGAAAAAAGAGCTTCAAGAAAGAAATTTCACTTGCTACACTCGCTATCCCAATTGTCATTGTTAAAATTAATACGGTAGGTCCAACAAACGCCAACATACCATTTATAAACAACGCTTTCTTCGCATCATTCACATAAAGCATAAGCAAAGCAGCAAATATCTCCGCACTACCTGAAAATAATCGAAGTGCCCCCATAACAAGCACGGATGTTTCCATTGCCGCTAGCCACTGTTTCATTCTTCCACCTTCTCCCGTAACAGTTACTAACTTCGTATTCTAAAAAAGAATATATTTGTACAACCATATGCAGAGGTTGTCTATTTCAGAAGTAAAAACATAATTTTTCTCTAAAGTCTGAATTATAATCTGAATATTCATATTATTACATGGTATATTATGGTATATTTAGTTTAAAAGGGGTTTAAACCATGCAGCACGTCACTTTATTACCACTAGATTTATGCTATACAAATGTGATTTTCGAGCTATCAAGTGATCCACATATAAAAAATGCATTGGGGATAACGGTAGAAAACATCGAAGACACGAAAACATTTCTTCTTTTCGCAATAGAAGAAGAGCGTCAAAAGAAATCCTTATCGAGAATGATTGTGAATGAAGAAAATGAAATAATTGGCCTCACCACACTTAAACATATTAATAATGAGAAAAAGCAATCTCACATTGGTAGTTGGCTCGGCTATCCGTACTGGGGAAAAGGCTATAACGAGGCTGCTAAAAAAGAAATCTTTAAAATCGCCTTTTTAGACTTACAACTTTCCTACGTATTTGCTGGTGCTAAAACGAATGATATCCGCTCTTTAAAAGCACAAGAAAAACTACCTTATATTTCATTGCATGTGGAAAACAAGTTTCCAGACGAACACGCTGCACTAGAGAAAGAAGTAAAGTCACCTTGCTCTCTGCATGTCGTGTCACGTGAAAATTTTTTAAACTGGTTGAAATTACAGAATGAGGAGGCAAAATATGAAGGTATTGAAAGTTAGTTTAACCGTTGTAGTAGAATTAGCTCTTATTTATCTTTTTTCATTATTGGTCGGTTGGTCATTTATAGAGACCTTTTTCCTTGGTAGTTTAGCAATATTTGCAATTATGTGGTTAATTATTATGAGTAACCATAGAAATAACATTACAGATCACGCAATAAGTAAAACATTAACTGGCGTTGAGACTGGCGAAATAAAACCATTTCAAATTGTTTTGACTCCATCTATTATGGGTACTCTCTCACTTGTTTTAGTCAGTTTTATAATAACAGTTATTTACTATCTACCCTATTTCCTATAAAAAAAGCACTCGTGAATTATCACGAGTGCTTTTTTACTATGCACGAGAAACGTATTTACCTTCACCAGTGTTGATGATAAGCATTTCGCCTTCGTTAATGAAGATTGGTACTTGTACAACAAGACCAGTTTCTAATGTAGCTGGTTTTGTTACGTTAGAAGCAGTATCACCTTTAATACCAGGCTCTGTTTCTGTAACTTGTAATTCAACTGTGTTTGGAAGTTCAACACCAAGTACTTCGCCTTGGTAAGTCATAATTGCTACTTCCATGTTTTCTTTTAGGAATTTAAGTTCGCGCTCGATTTGTTTTTCACCAAGTTCGATTTGCTCATAAGTTCCGTTATCCATAAATACGTGAGCCTCACCGCTTGCGTATAAGTATTGCATACGACGGTTTTCGATGTGTGCTTTTTCTACTTTCTCACCTGCACGGAATGTTTTCTCTTGAACAGAACCTGTGCGAATGTTACGTAGTTTAGAACGAACGAATGCAGCACCTTTACCTGGCTTTACGTGTTGGAAATCAAGTACTTGCCAAAGGGCATTGTCCACTGAAATTGTTAAACCTGTACGAAAATCGTTTACTGAAATCATGTAAAAAAATCCTCCTGTGTATTACAAAATAATAAGTTCTTTTGGTGATTTCGTAATTACTTCATTACCTTCACTTGTCACAATGATATCATCTTCAATACGTACGCCGCCAATACCTGGAATATAAATACCTGGCTCTACTGTTACAGCCATACCTGGTTCAAGTACTGTATCAGAACGGAACGCTAAACCTGGTGCTTCATGGAGTTCAAGACCTATTCCATGACCAGTAGTGTGTCCAAAGTATTCACCATATCCTTTTTCCGTTATGTAGTCACGCGTTAGCGCATCAGCCTCGCGACCTGTTAAACCAGCTTTAATACCGTTCACACCACGTAGTTGTGCTTCTAAAACGATATTATAAATTTCTTTTAATTTATCAGATGGTTCACCGACTGCAATCGTACGAGTAATATCAGAGCAATATCCTTTGTAATAAGCGCCGAAGTCTAATGTAACGAAATCTCCTGTTTCTATCACTTTTTCAGATGCCACGCCGTGCGGTAATGCCGAACGAAGACCTGAAGCAACGATAATATCAAACGAAGAAGATGTTGCTCCTTGTTTTCTCATGAAAAATTCAAGTTCATTTGACACTTCAATTTCAGATACTCCCGGGCGAATGAATGATAGAATATGCTCAAAGGCAGCATCTGCAATCTGTGCAGCTTCCTTTAATATCTTAATCTCTGAATCAGTCTTTATCAAGCGTAACTTTTCTACAAGTCCAGAAGTCGGGATAAATTCAGCATCAATCGCTTCCTTATGCACTGAATAAGAACTATATGTAAGAGTATCTTGCTCAAAACCAAGTTTTTGAATTCCAAGCTCTTTCACTTGCTTTGCCACTTCATCAATGATCAATCCTGCGTGCTGTACAACCTCATATCCAACCGCTTGTTTACTTGCCTGCTCGACGTAACGGAAATCTGTAATAAATTGAGCACGATCTTTTGAAATAAGAACAACGCCTGCTGTTCCTGTGAAGTTAGCCATATATCTACGACTATGTTCATTTGTTAACAAAATACCGTCAATGCCAGCCTCATCAAATGCACTTCGTAATCCTTCAATTTTCTCCATTACTCTATGCCTCCCTCAATTTCTCCATTAATGCAAATAACGCTAACTTATAGCCATAAAAACCAAATCCTACAATTTGACCTGCACAAACAGCTGCCGTCACAGATTCATGACGGAATGATTCACGCTGATGAATGTTAGAAATATGTACTTCAATAACAGGAATCGAAATGCTCGCAATGGCATCACGAATCGCATAGCTATAATGCGTAAATGCTCCCGGATTTAAAATGATCCCTTCATATATATCTTCCGCTTCATGAATAATGTCGATAATGGCACCTTCATGATTCGATTGGAAACATTCTAACTCCACTCCCATTGTTTCTGCTTCTTGCTTCATATCTGCTTCAAGTGTCGCTAGCGTGCCCTTTCCATATACATTTACCTCACGAACACCGAGGCGATTTAGGTTAGGACCGTTTACGAGGAGTAACTTTTTCATATTCTTAAAACTCCTTAATATTAATATCTATACAATATTTTAACATAGGAGTTACTTATTTGAATAGTTCGTCTTCTCTTGCCCTTCTTGTTCTACTTTATTGCTATTTACTGCATAAGAAACAGAATATGCTATAAACACACCATATAATATAAAAATACATATTGTCGTTACAATTGTCTCTTTTGGCAAATGGAGCGCACTTTTAATAACAGGAGCCATTAAACCCATCCCCAAAAACAGTAATGCCCACCAAAATAGCCCATAAATAATTCCCGCAATAATCCCTTCAAACTTTGCAAAAAATGCTTTATATAAAAAGGCAATCAAAATTGAAAGAAGTCCCATACACACTATTCCGGACACATTGCCCCATACCCCCTCTTTCCAACTTCCAAACGCAAATGGTAAAAGGAAATAATTCGGTCCCGCCTCCGTGAATGAAAATATATGAAGGAAATACCATATCCCGCCCCAAAAGATTCCACCAAACAAACCGATCTGCACAAAATTCCTTGTTCCTAATTGTTCTTGACTCACATCGACACCTCCGCTCAATAGTATGCCCGAAACTATTTTGAAGCATGTTTAAATCCTGCGAAATTTGTCTATAAAAAGAATAAGAAATGTCCGACTCTCATAATATTTTCCCTTGTCATCTACTTGTATTTGCCGATAAAATAAAGGAAACTCGGTGATTGTCTTATTTCAAAACGACAGAACCCAGTATGACAATTGCCTCTTTTTCTACATAAGAGAGAAACAAATACAGGTTGGTGTTAACATGGCAGAAGAGTCAAAACAAATATATGGCGGGCAAGCGGTCATAGAAGGAGTTATGTTTGGCGGTAGAGAATATACTGTTACAGCGGTTCGTCGTAAAGATAAATCGATTGAATTTTATCGATTACCACGCGTTCGTAATAAAGTATTATCTATCCTAAAAAAAATTCCATTTTTACGAGGGATTGCCGCTATTGTGGATGCAAGTGCGAATGGAGCAAAGCATTTAAACTTCGCTTCTGAACGATTTGACGTCTACCCAGAAGATGATGAACAAATTGCTAATAAAAAAGAAGAACAATCAAAATTAACGATGGTATTAGGAGTTGCAGCTGTTGGCGTTTTATCTTTCATATTCGGTAAAGTCATTTTCACAGCAGTTCCTGCACTATTAGCTGAATTAACAAGACCGATTTTCCCATCTCATACTGGGCAAATCATTGTCGAAAGTGTCATTAAGCTCATGCTATTATTGAGCTATATATACTTTATTTCTTTAACCCCACTTATTAAGCGGGTATTTCAGTATCACGGTGCAGAGCATAAGGTAATCAATGCTTATGAGAATAACCTTCCTCTGACTGTAGAAAACGTTCAAAAGCAAACTCGTCTCCATTATAGATGCGGCAGTAGCTTTATTATATTTACAGTCATTATTGGAATGTTCGTTTATTTCCTAGTCCCTACAGATCCTCTTTGGGCACGAGTTATAAACAGAATTTTATTAATTCCAGTTGTACTTGGTATTTCTTTTGAAGTATTGCAATTTACAAATCGATTACGAGATATTCCCGTATTACGCGTACTTGGATATCCTGGATTATGGCTACAACTATTAACAACGAAAGAACCAACAGATGATCAAGTGGAAGTAGCAATTGCATCGTTTGAAGAATTATTACGTTTAGAGAACAAACAATAATTATTTAAAAATGGTGTTCAACTCCTTTCCTCATCGTTAATATACTAATTTTAATATACGTTTTTAGGAGGTGTCCCTTATGAACGGTCGTTCGTTTACTTTCGCTATATTTGTGCTTATTATCGGATTGGCAATATTCGGCCTTGTTTCATCTGTTATTACAAATCCCATGGGTGTATTAAGAAATATCGGGTACATGTTACTTGTTGTCGGTATCTTTTACTTGCTATACAAGATGTTTACAAATTCCAGTGGTTCTGCAAAATCGCAAAGCTCATATAAGCGTGCGGCAAAACAATCGAACCGCAAACATGGGAAACAAAATGTAGCACCCCTAGGCAATTCTTTCTTTAAGTCAAATACTTCTAATGACAAAAGTAAAAAAGGGAATTCTTCCACTTTGAAACGAAAAAGAAAACAGTCTCATTTAACTGTCATTGAAGGCAAAAAAAGCAAAAAGAAAGACCGTGCTTCCTTTTAGGAAATACGGTCTTTTTTTATACTTTGAAGCACTTCTTTTAAACTTTTCTCTCTCATACTTTCAATTCGAAGATGATGATTTTCAAATGGTAAATTCCGTGTCACATCATTAGGTACCACAACGCACGTTAATCCCGCTGCAATTGCTGCTCTCAATCCATTTAATGAATCTTCAAACACAACAGCTTCAGACGGCTTAATTCCTAATTCTTCTATTGCAATTCGATAAAGAGCTGGATCTGGTTTTACCTTCTCAACATCTTCTCTCGTTTTAATAACTTCAAAATAATCTCGAATCTGTAGCTCTTCTAAAAAATGAATAACCCATTCTCTAGACGAACTAGAAGCTAGTGCGATTTTTAATCCCATTTCTTTCGCTTCTTCTAAATATTCTTTTACCCCATCACGAGCTTCTGTTATTTTCATTTTCTCTTTATGTAAAGTTGCCACTTTTTCTTTTAATGCACTTTTGTTAAACTTCTCTTTTAATTGATCATTTAAATATGCATAAAGTACCTCATCTGTTGTTCCGATGCATTTCGCAAATTCCTCTAAAGGTAGTTCTTCGCCGTATTCACGAACAGCATCTCTGAAAGAGTGAAACCATATCGTTTCTGTGTCCACAATTAATCCATCAAAATCAAAAATAATTGCTTTCATAATTCTCCCATCCTTTTCGAATTGAAATAAAAAAGGAAACGCCATACGTTCCCCTTAATTACTTTTCTCTTCATTTGCTCTTTGAACACCGCGAAGTGTTTCCACTCGGACTGCATCTTGTTCAAAGTATTCCACTAAATCACCAATGCGATCAATCGCTTCCCAACTTAAATGATGCTCAATTCCTTCTACATCATTGTAAATTTTACCTTCATCCACACCGATAATACGCATAAATTGCTCTAGCAAGTCATGACGATATACGAGACGTTCTCCGATTTTTTTACCTTTTGTTGTTAATACGAGCCCTCTATATTTTTCATAAATTAGATATTCATCTTTGTCTAATTTTTGCACCATTTTTGTTACAGAGGATGGATGTACACTAAGCGCTTCAGCAATATCAGATACGCGGGCATAACCCTTTTCATCAATCAACAAATAAATTTGTTCAATATAATCTTCCATACTAGGGGTAGGCATCGGTTTCCTCCATCCAAGTTCATTTTGCTTATTCCGTACGAAGCAATCAATAAAATGATACACCAGAAAGAATAACGTGACAAGGTGGAAACGAGCCTAAATATATAAAACAAAAAAGAATCTGTATTTGCATACAGACTCCCCTTAAGTAAAGTATTGTATTTCTGCATTAGGAAAAAACTCATTTATATAACCTCTTATCGTTTCTTCCAATACTGCTGCTTCATCTTTTTTATATACATATTTTCCGATGCCGTATCGTCCCCATTTATATTTACGCTTCTCTTCATCCATTTCAAGTTTCGTCTTCGGATAACGCTCTTGAATGACCTTTTTTGCCGGTTTTGTAAAGCGATGTTGAATTAATTCAAATGTTAAATTTGGTATCGACAAATCTTTTAGTGCATTGTACAGTCGCTCAAATAGTTCACGGTATCCTTCTTCCCACCCTTCATGCATATAAAGCGGCGCAACTATAAATCCAAGTGGATAACCCGCACCTGCTACTTTACGTGCAGCCTCTATTCGCTCCTCAAACGGCGATGTCCCTGGTTCAAAATTTTTAATTACATATCGTGAATTTATACTAAATCGAAAACGAGTTTTCCCATTATGCTTTGCATCTAATAAATGATCAACGTGCGAATATTTCGTGACGAAACGTAAGCGCCCATATTCACTTTCTCCAATGAATTCAATCGCCCGCTTTAATGCATGTGTTAAATGATCAATTCCAACAATGTCTGATGTACACGCTGCTTCAAATCTTGTTATTTCAGGTGCCCTTTCATCCATATATTGCTTTGCCTTCTCAAATATTTCATCAAGATTGACATACACACGAACGTAAGGCTTACTCCCAAGTGTCGTTTGCAAATAGCAATAATGACAATGTCCCATACACCCTGTTGCGAGCGGAATTGCATATTCAGCTGACGGTTTTGACGTATCAAACTTTAGCGTCTTCCTCACTCCAACGACAAGTGTAGCCTTTGCATTACGATACTTTTGCAAATCATTTTCTCCTGGCAAATTTCTAATTTGATTATGTGATGTCGTTTCACGAATTTCTAATCCCATCTTCGTAAACTTCTCATAAAGCTCTTTTCCAAGTGGATATTCAAGTGCCTTTGGTTCAAAGTAAACGAGTTTTGGCATAAATGGTTTCATATGCTTCCCTCCTCTCGTTAGTATGGGAAGCATTGAAAAATTAACACTCATTAAAGTTTTCCACTTCAGTAACTTGCTTTGCAAGTTACTTAATGTTATAATTTGGATAACAGCTACCTTGCACAGCAAGTTACCTAAATAAAAGGTGGTGAAATCATGCACAGCCAAATGTTAAAAGGAGTGCTCGAAGGTTGCATCCTATACATTATTTCACAAGAAGAAGTGTACGGATATGAACTGAGTACAAAATTAAATAAGCACGGCTTTACATTCGTAAGCGAAGGAAGCATATATCCGTTATTGTTACGTATGCAAAAAGAAAAATTGATTGAAGGAACATTAAAAGCTTCCTCACTCGGTCCAAAGCGAAAATATTATCACGTAACCGATAAAGGGTTAGAACAACTTGAAGAATTTAAACAAAGCTGGGGAATGGTTTCTACTACGGTAAATAACTTATTACAGGGGGAGTGATAGGGATGAATGCACAAGACATGATTGAATTGAATAATAAAAAACGTGAGCTTCTAACTTCCGAAAACGAGGCTGCTTATGGTGATATGTTAGTATATCTTCGAATATCAAACGTACCCGAGCAACAAATGGAGGAACTGTTACTAGAAATATTAGATCACCTCATCGAAGCACAAGCAGAAAATAAAAACGCTTATGACATCTTTGGAGATAATTTACAATCTTATTGCGATGAACTTATATCAGCTTTACCAACTCAAACAAAGTTAGAAAAAACTTCTTTAATTGGATTTTCTATTAGCTTACTTCTTGCTATACAGTTTGGCATAAATGCAATTATTTCATTTTTTATGTTTCTCTTTGAAAAAAACAATACATTATCAAGTCCGCCTTTTAGCATCCTTGGAACTACTTTGTCTGTTTCAATAATTATACTAGGTATACTATTTATTTTATATTTATTAAAGCGTTACTCCTTTGATCAGAAAATGAATTGGAAAAGAAGAATTCTATTTGGATTCGCATTTGCTACTCCATTTTGTTCCGCTGTATTCTTAAATATTTATTTCCAAAAGCAACCTTATCTCATTTACCATCTAAACTTTTGGCAAAGTGCCTTAATTGCTATCTTATTTTTTATTTTATATAAATTACTATACAAAAAATCAAATTTTTAACAGCCCTTCAAAAGGCTGTTTTTCTTCTGTCTAATTTTACAAATTGAAAAATTTCATAAAGAAAATAAGAAAAATGCAAAATAATTAAAGTTAATTGTTGACGTGATGCTTTTATTATCGGTATCATAAATCTTCGTGAGCAATTATTTTTCGTTATACGATTTTTTTATTATTACTGAATTTTTGAGAGGAGAAATTAGATGTCAGTTAAGAAGAAAACGCAAGTACGCACCGGCAAAATGGTACGTGAACTAATGTTAGCAGACGAAGATGTAAATGCTTCGCTAATTATGGTATATAGTGAAAACGGTGTAAACGCAGAAATTAAAATCGAGGGCTTAACGCCGAAATGTAACGAAGAATTATTTTTGAGCGGAAACGTGGATTGGAACAAGAGTGTTATTTATAAAATTGTTGATTTCACTGGAAACGCTGAAGTTGGTAAAGTTACATTAACAGCGATGAACAAAAACAATGTTTCTCTAGAAATTGAACGCGTTATGTGGAGTAAAGAAAATAAAGACGCTGCCGAGCAAGAAGAAACACAGGTAGAAGCAGCGCCGAAAAAAGAAGTAGTTGTAGAAGCTCCAAAAGCAATTACACCCGCTCCTAAGCCTGTTACGCGTGTGGAAACACCTGCTATGGCACCTAAGCCTACTCCGGTACCGACACCGAAGCCAGTAAGTGTAGAAGCGGCTGTAGAACTAACTACTCCAGCACCTGTGAAAAAAGTAGTCCCTACTCCAGTTACAAAGCAAGAAACAGCACCGGTTGCTCCTACAAAACCGAAGCAGCCTGCTTTGACTGAAACAAATTCAAAACTACAAGAAAATTATGTTAAACTCGTGAAAAAGACAATTGAAGTTTGTCAAGATTACGAGCTTGGCATCGACATAGATGATTCTATTGAAAGCTTAAAAGAAGAACTACAAAGCCAAGGTATTAGCGTTACATTTGACAAAGAAATTATGGACGTTGTAAGTCGCCTTCGTTCTTTACAAGATAAAGGAATCAAAGTAGAAAAAGTACTTAATTTACTATAAAAAAATAAGAGGTGGCAATTGCCATCTCTTATTTTTTATAATTCCACTCATTACTTTCATACTTCTCTTTCGCTAACGTTTGAACTTCATGTAACTGTTCTTCTGTTAATTCATATGGAACAAGTTCTACATCCAATCCTTTTTCAAACCCAATTTCAAACGCTTTAATTAACTGTTCTATCGTAAATGTACGGTCTGTTAATTCATTAATTGCTACCGCTTTAGAAGAAAACATACTTTTCATACGTTCCTTCACACGTTCATTTGGGAATAAAAATAGATCATATAGTTCATCTAAATCAATTTCTAATGGAATCGATCCATGCTGTAAAATAACACCTTTTTGACGTGTTTGAGCACTACCAGCAATTTTTCTTCCTTCCACTACAATTTCATACCAAGATGGTGCATCAAAACATACGCCTGAACGTGGATTTTTTAAATTTTCACGATCTGCTTCTGTTTTTGGAACTGCATAATATGCTTCTAGCCCTAATGCCTTAAAACCATCTAATAAGCCTTGCGAAATAACACGATACGCTTCTGTAACTGTTTTCGGCATATTCGGATGATCTTCAGACACAATAACACTATACGTTAACTCTTTGTCATGTAGTACACCCCTGCCGCCTGTTTGACGACGAACGAATCCATATTTCTTTTCGTTAACTACATCCATATTAATATCTTTTTCAACACGTTGAAAATATCCAACTGTTAATGTTGGTACTTCCCATTCATAAAAACGAATTGTTGGTGGCATTTTCTTTTCACTTTGCCAATTTAATAAACATTCATCTAACGCCATATTAAATGCCGGTGAACATTGACCAGAGTTAATATAACACCATTTTTCTTTTCCCATCCTGCACCTCATATAACCAAGTATTTTTCACATTCTCTAGTCTACCAAATTCGACAAAATTTGTGAAAGAATATGAAATTTCTTCTTATATGCAAATGAATCTGTTGCATAAATACATATGGGCATTATAATATTGAAAGTAGGATAAGAAAAAAGGGAGCGATAGAATCGTGTCAACAACTTGGATTATTTTATTAGCCGTAATCGTAGCATTCATCGGCTACACTGTATGGATGTACTTCTATCAGAAAAAATTAATTAAAACTCTTACAGAAGAAGAATTTCGCGCTGGCTACCGTAAAGCACAGCTTATCGATATTCGTGAAACAGATGAATATAACGCAGGGCACATTTTAGGTGCACGTAACATTCCGTTATCACAAATTCGCCTTCGCCATAAAGAACTTCGTCAAGATCAACCTGTTTACTTATATTGCCAAAGCGGATTCCGTACAGGTCGTGCAGCGCAATACTTAAAAAAACAAGGCTACAAAGATTTCTACCAATTACAAGGTGGATTTAAATCTTGGACAGGCAAAATTAAAAAGAAATAATAACATACAAAAAACTAGCTGAATAAATCAGCTAGTTTTTTCATTTCATCTTATTCGCAATGTATAATAAATTTTGCTTAATCGTGTCTTTATCGCTCTCTTCTACATTCCGATACAATAGCTGATATTCAATTCCTTTCTCTTTCCATAGAAGCGTAGCAAATTCGTCACCACGTTCATAATCATCTTTATTTTTAAAATAAGCAGACGTTCCATTATTTAGTTTCATTTGTTCTTGAAATCGCTTCTCTTCCACGAAATCCGGAAAACTATAAGGAAAGTTCGCGACATTTAACTCAATATACTCATTTCTACCTTGCTCCTGCTGTTTATATTTAATCGTTAAGACAGCCTTCTTTTTCCCAAGCGTTCTTACTTCACCCTTTACATCACTTATAATGTCGTACGGTAAAAACGTTGGAACTTTAAACTTCACCGGAAAATATTTTGGAATTTCCTTTAGCGGAATAGGATCCGTAACACGATCCATAGCTCCTCCTGTTGTTCCCACAAAGTGTTTTTCTTCTTGCATCGTTTGCTGAAACGAACACGAACTAAGTACAAAACTAGAAAACACGAAACAAATGATTCTTTTTTTCAATTTGTTTCCGCCCTTTCATACCGCTCTCTTAACGAACGAAGCGTTGATCCCGCACTAACGGCCCGATTAGTGCCGGCTAATAATCAGTGGGGGATGGCGCCCACTGATTAAAGTTTCACTTTATATGCTCTTCATATTCGCTTTGTCACCAAACTACACCTTTGAAAACTTTCCACGTTATTCTCACACATTTTGACAACACTTTTTGCAAACAAAAAAGACCCCTATCATTCTTACGCCCAAGTGAAAAGGTTACGCGAATAAAAAGAAGTCTTATTAATACCATAGTTTGTGAAAAGCTTTTCAGGTCAAGATTTTTTCTTTCTTATTATTTTCCCTTTATAATAAGAGAAAGAGGTGATACATATGGCCAATATAAAACAAATTGCTAAAACTGCTGGTGTATCGATATCAACTGTTTCTCGTGTCCTGAATAATCACCCTTACGTAAAAGAAGAAAAGCGTAAGCGTGTTCTAGATGCTGTTGAAGAATTAAACTACGCAAAAAATATAAATGCTGTCCATTTAATAAGAGGGAAAACATATACAATTGGCGTTATGCTCCCTTTCATTAACCTCCCCTACTTCAGTACCATTATTGAAGGAATTGGTAACGAAGCATTATTAGCTGGGTATCACATTAATTTATGCCAAACAAATTACGATAGCCTTGAAGAAATTCGTGTTCTTGAAATGATGAAAATGAAACAATTTGATGGGATGATTATTTGCTCCCGGACGAGCTCTTGGGAACAAATCGAACCTTTCGCAAAATTTGCCCCTATTATTTCATGTGAAAAAATGAACCATCCCCTCATTTCATCCATCTACGTAGATCATTATGAAGGCTTTCGTCTCGGTACTACCTATTTACTAAGTAAAGGCCATGAAAAGATCGGAATTTGTTTAGCGAGAAAAACAAGTGTAAATTCCATGGAGCGTGAAAAGGCGTTCGCCGATACACTTTGTAACGAAGGGAAGACGTTGCATCCTGAATGGATTTTCCACCAATGCTATACAATGCAGGACGGAGCACAAATACTCCATCGTATTTTAAATATGAAAAATCGTCCAACTGCTATTTTCACAGCGAACGATCAAGTTGCAGCTGGTTTATTAACAGAGGCTCGAAAACATGGCATCCGAGTACCTGAAGACCTTGCTATCCTTGGATTTGATAATCATGAAATTTCAAAGGCATTAGAAATTTCCACAATTGAACATCCCGGTCTCGCAATGGGCTCACATGCTTTTTCTTTATTCCATAAGCAGATTCAAAGCGAGCAAATTGTCGGCAGTGCAAAAGAGCTTTCATTCCATTTAATTAAGCGAGAGACTGTCTAAAAAGAGCGTTACCTATAATGCTCTTTTTCAGCTCTTCACCTATTGACATTATATTTTTCATCTCATATAATTAACCTAACGAACGGTAGGTAGGGGATGAAAATGACAGCAAACCGCATTAAAGCTGTAGCACTTTCTCATTTTGCACGCTACGGCTATGAAGGAACTTCATTGGCAAATATTGCTCAAGAAGTTGGGATTAAAAAACCATCGATTTACGCACACTTTAAAGGAAAAGAAGAGCTATATTTCATATGCTTAGAATCTGCTCTTCAAAAAGATTTGCAGAGCTTCACAGGCGATATCGAAAGCTTTTCCAATTCGTCCACTGAAGAATTGCTTTTAAAATTATTAAAAGGCTATGCAAAACGATTTGGTGAAAGTGAAGAATCAATGTTTTGGTTACGAACTTCTTATTTTCCGCCTGATGCATTTCGCGAACAAATTATTGATAAAGCAAATGTACACATTGAAAACGTCGGAAAACTTTTATTCCCTGTATTTAAAAGAGCAAGCGAACAAGATGAGCTGCATAACATTGAAGTAAAAGACGCCTTAGAGGCTTTTCTATGCTTACTCGATGGTCTTATGGTTGAACTATTATACGCAGGTTTAAATCGTTTTGAGACACGTTTAGACGCTTCTTGGAAAGTATTTTGGCGTGGACTTTCAAACTGACGGATTGCTCCTTTGCAATGCGTCGTTTTTAAGCACTTTACCTAACGACTGGTAGGAAGGAGAAATGACATATGGCATGGATTTATGTAATCATCGCTGGTATTATTGAAATCTTTTGGGTGATTGGACTAAAAAAAGCGGAGGCACCACTTGAGTGGGCTGGTGTTGCTCTATTAATTACAATTAGTTTCGTCTTATTATTTAGAGCTTATAAAGATTTACCTGTCGGCACTGTATATGCAGTCTTCACAGGAATCGGAGCTGGCGGAATCGTTCTTACAGAGATTTTCATCTTCGGAGAACCTTTCTCTATTGTAAAAGTTTTATTAATCGGTTTAATCTTCTTCGGAGTAATTGGTCTAAAACGAGTAACAGAAGAAAAAGAAACGAAGGAGGCTGCATAAAATGGCTTGGGTATTTTTAATTCTAGCTGGTATTTGTGAAATTATTGGTGTACTCTTTATGAAAGTAGCCACTGAAAAGAAAGGCTGGGCACCAAAAGTTATTTTAATCGCTAACTTCGGCGTAAGCTTCTTCTTCTTATCTCTTGCGATGAACACGTTACCGATGGGAACTGCTTACGCGATTTGGACTGGAATCGGAACTGCTGGAAGTGCACTTCTAGGCATTCTCATTTTCCGAGAATCAGCGGATTGGCGTCGTCTTGCTTTCTTAAGCTGCATTTTATGCGGCGCTGTTGGCTTAAAACTATTAAGCTAACGTGAGGTGAATGTCATGTGGAAAGAAAAAGGGAATCAACTGTTAGCATGGATTACACTCGGGATTGTCATTCTATTACAAATAAGTTTTCATATAATAGAATCATTGTTTCATAAAGTATTATCCATTCTCACATTCCTTCCTAACATGACACTTGAAATTATATCGATTGTTTGGTCCATTATCGCCTCCATTGCAATCGTCATTATATGGAGTATCGCCAAGCTATGGAATAAGTTATTTAAAAAGGACAGTACTTCTAAAAAAGAGTAACTGTCCTTTTTTGTATTCATTCAGATTTTCTATAAAAGTTAGATGCAATAAGACAAAACAGACCAACTATGACAATACTTATACCAATCCCTTTATGCAAATTAGGAAACGGTGATGGTATGTCTGAATAAAAATTTGCTAATATGAGACCGATTGAAACGAAAAGTACCCCTATTCTATATAACCATTTTCTTTTGTTCATCATTCTCCCCTCCTAAAATTTTTCATACACTCCTTTCTTTTGGACAGACTACCTAAAAAAGGAGTGAATAATATGCCAAATTCTATACATAAACAAATCCTATTTTTATTTTTCCTATTTCTTATTCTCATCATCGTTTTCAGCTTTATATTACATACTCCAAAAGATGTGCCAAATAGCGTTTCTTTTTATAAACTACTGCTCTCGTATTGTCGTTATTGAAGAAGGTGCCTTTTTTAAGGCACCTTTTAAAATTCTCTTTTTTCATATATTTTTACTGAAACGAAGATAGATGCTATGAACATGCATATTGAACCAAAGAATAACAAGGTATTATATAATTGAATTTGTTCCAAGTTGATTTGAAACAAAACTTCTAAAACAACTATCGGTGCCATGAATATTACTATCGTAATAAAAATAGTTTTCTTATACCCTAGCCAAAAGGATATTGGTAATACAAAGCTTAAATACACTAAAATAAAGCTAATACTAGCAACTATTGTCGTTTCAATAAATTCAAATAAGTTAACCCCGCTCTTCATTCCCATCGTGAAACAACCGACCGTTACACTTATAAAAAGAATAATAATTGCTACTATATATTTCGCATACACAATTTGTTTTCTCAATATTGGTAAACTATTTACTATAACTTCACTCTCATTTTTACTATCTGCTTCAAATGTTTTTACTGTTGCCCCAATTGTAATAATTACTGACATAATGATGAACAGATTTTCCGTATCTGTTAAGGCCATATAAAAGAAAACAGGATACAGTATGTACCAAATTAAAAATTTCCATTGAATGATGAAATCTTTTAAAATTAGTTGCTTGATCATGTATTACACCTCCTAATATAAAAATGTCCCTTCTATAACTCTGCCTCCTGAAACATTTTCATTGAGAGGAACATTGATACGAATATACTCACTAATACTCCGATACCAAGAACACCCATTGCTTGTGTAGCCTCTTGAGAGTGAAGTACTTTTAACATAATTGTTTTATCACCAAAAATATTGCACATAAGACCAATCATACCCATTAAAGGAAAAAGCATAATCAAATTCAAGACAGTAATAACTTTATATCCCCCAATGTAATTAGTCGGTATCGTTACTGCACAATAAATCAAAGTTGCTACTATTGCTGAAAATACTGCATATCCAGGCATAACTATATCTCTGTTCAATAGAATATTTCCTAATATTATGACTATAAAAGTTGTACTCAAACCAGCCATAATAAATAATGAACTTGCAATATATTTAGCTATAACTATCTCTGTTCTCGTTATAGGCAAACTCACTAATATTTTTTCTGTTTTACTTTTCTCTTCATAATAAAAAGAAATAGATATAATCGTACTACATGTTATAAATAACCCTATTGCAATCCCCATTGGTTGGACTAGATTCCTAAAAACAGAGAAAATAGGTATTAAAAAATATAAAGGAAACATCTTCTTCTGCAAGAAAAACTCCTTCAAAATCAATTGCTGCATATAAATTCTCCTCTCTATAAATCACGCGTTTCATAAATTTTAATTGTAAGAAACATAGAAGCGATATAAATACTAAATAATGTAATGAATCCAACTATAAATACACCAAGATGTAATGGATTCACAATCCAATCAATGAATGATGCCGTAGCGCTTTCTCCGTCACCAATAAACATTCCAACAATAACACCTATTCCAGCGGCTCCACCTGTAAATATTCCACGTACTATTTTTGATTTTGTTCCATAATAACTCGGGAATAATGCTGTAATATAAACTAAAGAATATACAGCACCTCTGACTACTACATACCAAGGAATTTCAATATACAAATTAGGATGATAAGCTCCAATATCACCAATGACAGCGATACCTCTTATAAGAAAAACAACTAGCATAGTAGAAATCATGCCACCTACAATGAATATTACACCCGAAATATATCTAGCAATAATGATATCCTTTCGTCCAACAGGTAAACTATTTATAATAACATCACTTTTATTTTTTTCATCCATCGCTATTAGTATCATAGAAGATGATATCGTTATGAGTAAGCAACTCATCGGAAATAACAATTCACCATCTGGCTCTAATCCAAAGAAAACAAGGGGCATAATAAAATAGACTAACCACGTAACCCGAAAAAAGAACAAATCTTTATAGATGAGCTGACGCATAAGCACCTCTCCCTTTCGCAGTGTAAACGATGATATCGTCTAATGTAGGCTTTTCTATTACAACCTCATTTCCAAACCAATCGATAATTGCTTGTTTATCCTTCGCTAAACCTTCAAAACCAAATTTGTTTTTTCGTAATCCAACAAATAGCTCTTTTCCTTCTCGATCCAATAAATCATTACTTCCCTTTACGCTTACGTAGTTCTCCATCAATTCATCTTTCTCACCAGTAAATATAATTTCTCCGTCATTGATAAACGTAATATAATCTGCAATACGTTCTAAATCCGTTGTAATGTGGGTTGAGAATAATACAGATACTTCATCTTCCATTACAATTTCTTGCAACATATCAAGTAATTCGCTCCGAACAACTGGATCTAATCCTGCTGTCGGTTCATCCATAATAATGAATTCGGCATGATGTGAAAGTGCGATTGCAATCGCAAACTTCATTTTCATCCCTTTAGATAGCTCTTTAATTTTTTTATACTTTGGAACTTGCAATCTGTGCATATACGATTGGTATTGATTTTCGTCCCACTTTTTATATAACGGTGCAATAATACGTTTCATTTGTTCACACGTTAAATCTTCGTAGTAATAGTTTTCATCATATACAAAACCAATATTTTGTTTTATGTCCTTTTCGGCTTTCTTATTGTCTTTGCCAAAAATTTTTATATTGCCGCTATCTTTTCTAATTAAATTCATAATCATTTTGATCGTTGTACTTTTCCCAGCACCATTCGGTCCGACAAACCCCATAATATATCCTCGTGGTAATGTAAAACTTATATTTTTCACTGCGAAATCTTCATAACTTTTACAAACATTTTTTAGCTCTAACATCTCTTATTCCCCCTTATATAAACACGCAATCATCTGCTGCAGTTCTTCAAGTGAAAGCTGCAACACTTTACTTTCTTTTACGATTTCTTCAGCCTTACTTTCCAATAGACGTAGCCGCTGTTCTTTTAGTAGTTCATTATTTTTACATGAAACATAAGTCCCCTTCCCAGCAACAGTTTCTATATATCCTTCTTTTTCAAGCTCCTCGTACGCACGCTTCGTTGTAATTACACTAATTTGCAATTCCTTCGCTAAGCTACGAATAGACGGTAATTGGTCTCCACCCTTTAAACCACCATTTAAAATAAGCTGGCTTAATTGTTTTCTTATTTGCACATAAATAGGGTCTTGGGAAGAATTCGAAATAATAATATTCATGTTTTCCTCCAGTGTGTGTATATACTGTATATATCTTATATACACAGTATATACACACCATCCTATTTTTGGCAAGAAAAAAAGACCAACATTTCCCTGTTGGTCTTTCGTATATGTATCACTTTTCAAAGCGATCTAACATCTCGTCTCTCATTCCGAAACTTACTACTGCAATTCCTATATACATAAACAGAAGAAATGCCGGATGAACTGTGTTGTACCAGCTGCTGTCAACGATTAAGTAAATCGTTAATGCCACAACAAGAACAAACGCTAAGATAAACATATAAAAGTGTCTTGTACTACCCATGATAAACTCCTCTCTTCTCACTTCACCATTCAACAGTTTATTTTATCGAATAATTCGATATGACTCAAGGTTAACTTTCTGTTATGTAATCAAGTTCCACCTTTACAATGTCCTCACATGCTATTGAAATGATTGTTCCTTGTTTATCAATTGCCGTCACTTCTCTATTATCCATTACACGATTTGCTACTCTTTCTAACACTTTCCCTTGGTCTCGATAGCAAAATTCTTTTACATCTTTAATTGTTTCTCCATTTTCTAAATGGTATACCATTCTATAACATCGATATCCCACACTTTCACCCCCGTCTTGCTCGTTTTTTCACATATACATAAAAATGAGTAATTTTTGCCTCATCACATCTTCTTAATTTCAATAAAATTCTAACAAAAATAAATACTTTTATCAAACCGACTTTTTCAACAAAACTACCTATAAAACTACACCTTTACACCATTAGGAAACAAAAAATATAATTTTTTAACATTTTCTTCACTATTTCTGCACAAATTCTCCATACAAAAAAAGAACCCGCCGCAGCGAGTTCTTTTTTTGTTATTCTAATCAAACTTGTACAGGAGCTGGCTTTGCATAACGTAAAACTGGTTTACGTGCAGCCATCGTTTCGTCTAAACGTTTAATGACTGTCGTATGCGGTGCTTCTTGTACAACTTCTGGATTTTCTTCTACTTCTTTAGCGATTTGAATCATCTTATCAATGAAACCATCTAATGTTTCTTTTGATTCTGTTTCTGTCGGCTCAATCATAATACATTCTTCCACATTTAATGGGAAGTAAATTGTTGGTGGATGGTAACCGAAATCAAGCAGACGTTTTGCAATATCTAATGTACGTACGCCAAGTTTCTTTTGACGACGACCTGATAATACAAATTCATGCTTACAATGTCTATCGAATGGAAGATCGTAGAATGGCGCTAATCTTCTCATCATATAGTTCGCATTTAATACAGCATACTCAGTTACTGCACGCAAGCCATCTGGACCCATAGAGCGAATATACGTGTATGCACGAACGTTAATTCCGAAGTTACCATAGAATGGCTTCACACGACCAATTGCTTCTGGACGGTCGTAGTTGAAGTGATAACCATTTTCCGTTTTTTCTAAAATCGGTTTTGGTAAGTACGGAATTAAATCAGCTTTCACACCTACTGGACCAGAACCTGGGCCACCACCGCCGTGAGGACCTGTAAATGTTTTATGAAGGTTTAAATGCACAACGTCAAATCCCATATCTCCTGGGCGCGCTTGGCTTAATACCGCATTTAAGTTTGCACCATCATAGTATAATTTACCGCCTGCATTATGGACAATTTCTGCCATTTCTAAAATATTTTCTTCAAATAGACCTAATGTATTAGGATTTGTTAACATAAGTGCTGCTGTTTCTTCATTGACAACACGTTTTAAGTCTTCTAAATCAACAAGGCCATTTTCATTTGATTTTACTGTAATTGTTTCAAAACCAGCTACAGTTGCAGATGCTGGATTCGTTCCGTGAGCAGAGTCAGGCACAATTACTTTCGTACGGTTAAAATCACCATTTGCTTCATGGTATGCACGAATTAACATTAAACCTGTCCATTCTCCGTGTGCACCAGCTGCTGGTTGTAAAGTAACAGTATCCATACCTGTAATTTCGATTAAATGCTCTTGTAAGTCGTACATTAATTCCATTGCACCTTGTACTGTCTTTTCATCTTGCAGTGGATGAATATTTGCAAATCCTGCGAAACGAGCTACACTCTCATTAATTTTCGGATTATATTTCATCGTACAAGATCCAAGTGGATAGAATCCAGAATCAACACCGTGGTTACGGTTTGAAAGTGCTGTATAGTGGCGCATAATATCAAGTTCAGATACTTCTGGTAGCTCTGCATCTTCTACTCGAATATAATCGCTCTCAAACACATCTTCTAGTTTCACTTCTTCTACATCTAATTTGGGTAAGCTATATCCTACGCGTCCTTCTTTAGTCACTTCAAAGATAAGTGCTTGGTCTTGGTTCTTCATTGGATAGCCCCCATTTCGTTTACAAGTGTGTCAATTTCCTCTTTCGTACGAAGCTCAGTTACCGCTACAAGCATATGGTTTTCATGCTCTTTATAATCACGGCCTAGATCGTAACCGCCGATAATATTCTTTTGTAATAATGCATCGTTTACTTCTTTCACTGGACGTTTGCAATCTACAACAAACTCATTGAAGAATGGTCCAGCAAATGTTACAGTAAAGCCTTTCGCTTCAAATTGACGTTTTGCATATTGTGCTTTAGAAATGTTTTGACGTGCCATTTCTTTCACACCTTGTTTGCCAAGTGCCGTCATTGCAACAGAAGCTGCTAATGCATTTAACGCTTGGTTTGAACAAATGTTAGATGTCGCTTTATCACGGCGAATATGCTGTTCACGTGCTTGTAACGTTAATACAAATCCACGTTTACCATCTGAATCTACAGTTTGTCCAACAAGACGTCCTGGAATTTTACGCATAAATGCTTTCGTTGTTGCAAAGTAACCACAATGCGGTCCACCAAACTGCGTTGGGATACCAAATGGTTGTGCATCACCGATTACAATATCAGCACCAAATTTCCCTGGTGGTGTTAATGCGCCTAATGATAATGGATTTGAAGAAACGATAAATAATGATTTTTGTTGATGAACGATTTTTTCAATATCAGCTAATTTTTCAACTTGTCCAAAGAAGTTTGGATATTGAACGATTACACAAGCAACTGTATCATCTACTTCACTTTGTAATACGTCTAAATCTGTTACACCATCTTTATGATTAATTTCAACAACTTCAAGATTTTGACCTTTTGCATACGTTTCAAGTACTGCTCTTGATTCTGGATGAACCGCGCTAGATACAAGAATTTTCTTTTTGCGAGTATGGCCAGCTGCTAACATTGCCGCTTCAGCTAAAGCTGTACCCCCGTCATACATAGAAGAGTTTGCTACATCCATTCCTGTTAATTCACAAATCATTGTTTGGAATTCAAAGATTGCTTGTAATTCCCCTTGTGAAATTTCCGGTTGGTATGGTGTGTAAGCTGTATAAAATTCTGAGCGAGAAATAACATGATCTACAATTACTGGAGCATAATGATCGTATACGCCTGCTCCTAAGAAAGAAGCGTATTCTTTTAAGTTAGCATTTTTACTAGCCATTTGAGATAGCTCTTTTAAAAGCTCTGGCTCTGATTTTGCTTCTTTAATTTTTAAATCCCCTTTAAAACGAACACTCTCTGGAATATCAGAGAATAATTCATCGATCGTTTGAACGCCGATCGTTTGTAACATTTCTTTTTTGTCTTCTTCTGTCATTGGAAGATAACGATGCAACATGAAATCTACCCCTCTCCCCGTTACTTTGAACGTTTGTAAAATGGTGTTGGAACAACTACTGCTTTGACGCGTTTATTACGAATTTCAATTTCTACTTCTGTATCAACTGCTGCGTATTTTACATCAATTAGTGCTAAACCAATGCTTTTCTTTAACGTTGGAGATTGTGTACCACTCGTTACTTCCCCAATTTTTTCTTCACCAATAAATACAGGGTAATGCGTACGAGGAATTCCACGTTCGATTACTTCGATGCCGACTAATTTACGAGGCGCACCGTTTTCTTTTTGCTCTTTTAACGTTGCTTTTCCAAAGAAGTCTGCTTCTTTATTTGTTTTTACCGCAAAGCCAATTCCAGCCTCAATCGGTGTAATATCTTTTGATAATTCTTGTCCATAAAGTGGTAATGTTGCTTCGAATCGCAGTGTATCACGAGCACCTAAACCACATGCTTTTAAGCCCTCTTCTGCTCCAACTTCAAGAAGTTTCTCCCAAAGTTTTGCAGCATCTTCACTCTTACAGTAAATTTCGAATCCATCTTCACCTGTGTAACCTGTACGAGATACAAGTGCTGGAATTCCATCTACAAGAATATTGTTTTTAAATTTAAAGAACTTAATTTCTTTCAAATCTTCTGACACAACTTTTTGTAAAATGCCCTCTGCTTTTGGTCCTTGAATTGCAAGCTGTGCAACTTCACTAGAAACATTGACTACTGTCGCATCGCCAATTACATGACTTGCTAACCATTCGTAATCTTTCTCTATATTTGATGCATTGATTACTAATAAATAGTCTTCTTCACCACGTTTGTAGATTAATAAATCATCTACTGTACCACCATTTTCGTAGCACATAGCTGTATATTGTGCGCCCCCTACCTTTAAGGTAGATACGTCATTTGTAACAACACGTTGTAAAAATGCTAAACTATCTACACCTTTTACTTCAACTTCTCCCATATGAGACACGTCGAACAAACCTGCAGCTGTACGTACAGCTTCGTGTTCTTCTTTAATGCTTGAAAATTGAACTGGTAATTCCCAACCACCGAAGTCGATTGTTTTCCCACCATACTTCGCGTATACATCAAATAACGGTGTACGTTGTAATGTAATCATGCTCTCTCCCCCTTATGCTTTGACAAATCAATAAAAGTTGCTTCCTTTTTCTAAACATTTTCATTCTGAAAAGATAGGATATACGGAATCTCATTATATTTTTTTATGAAAGCGTAAATAAAAAATCACTTTCTTGGATAAAATACGAAAGATTCCACACATTTCACACCATTATCCTAACATCATTCGCTATATTTCATCAATATTCTAGCATAAAAAATAATTTAGAATTTTTTATGTTAAAAAACAATAAATACAGCTTTTGAGATTTAATACTTTATTATTGTCTATCATATAGCCTTTAATAACGATAATTATGCCTTCTTTTGAGGCAAATCATCATACATTAAAAAATAATTACTTTAGTTTATAAAAGGTGGGAGAGTCGTAATGAATGTCGATATTTCCGTAGATCGGACGTGGCAAAACAATTTTTTAAATAGAATTGATGAAGATGGTCCTTGGACAAACTGGGATTTATATCACTTAGCTTATGAAACAGAAAAATCGTTACTTGTTCCTACTTTTGATGGACTACAAGCACCGAAACATTTATCCCATTTCACGCCGCTTCCGCATCAATTAGAAGTCGCTCAAAATGTGATTGAACAAATGAATGGTAAAGCGATTCTAGCAGATGAAGTAGGTCTTGGAAAAACAATCGAAGCTGGACTTATTTTGAAAGAATACATGGTCCGCGGGCTTGTGAAAAAGGTACTTATACTTGTCCCAGCCTCTCTCGTATCACAATGGGCATACGAGCTGAATACAAAGTTTTTCATTCCCGCTGTAGCACAAAAGAAAAGCTACTCGTGGGAACAAGCTGACGTAATCGTATCATCAATTGATACTGCGAAACGTTCACCACATCGCGATATCGTGTTGAACTTAGAATATGACCTTATTATTATCGATGAAGCACATAAACTGAAAAATAATAAAACAAAAAACTATGAATTTGCACAACGATTAAAAAAGAAGTTTTGTTTATTACTAACCGCTACTCCTGTTCAAAATAAGATTGATGAAATTTTTAACCTTGTTTCTTTATTAAAGCCAGGACATTTAGGCAATCAATCCAACTTTGAAGAATATTACGCTTCCAAAAATCGCTCAGCCGAATCAGATGAAGACTTAAAAGCTCTCATTAACAAAGTAATGGTGCGAAATAGACGACATAATACCGGTATCGATTGGCCGAAGAGACATGTACGTACAATTTTTGTTGAGTTTAATGAACAAGAACAAGCTCTATATAATGATATCGAAAATTGGCGAGGACAAGACGCCTTCACATCTGCTTTCTCATCGTTAACTTTAAAACGGGAAGCGTGTAGTAGTCGTGAGGCTGTTTACTATTCATTGAAAAAGCATGTAGAAAAAAGACAGAAAGAAAATGAACATTATATAAAAGATCCACATATCGATGTGCTAATGGACAAAATTAATCATATTCCTTTCAACTCGAAAGCAACTAAAGCTCTAGAGCTTATAAAAGAAATTGACGATAAAGTCGTCATTTTCACGGAATACCGAGCATCACAGATGTACTTACAATGGTTTTTACAACAACACGGTATTTCTTCTGTCCCATTCCGCGGCGGATTTAAACGCGGGAAGAAAGATTGGATGAAGGAACTTTTCCAAAATCGTGCCCAAGTGTTAATTGCAACGGAAGCTGGCGGAGAAGGCATTAACTTACAGTTTTGTAGCCATATGATCAATTATGATTTGCCATGGAATCCAATGCGTCTTGAGCAAAGAATCGGACGTATTCACCGTCTCGGTCAAAAGAATGATGTTCATATTTATAACTTAGCTACAAAGCATACTGTTGAAGAACATATTTTGAAACTGTTATATGAAAAAATCAACTTATTCGAGCGTGTTATCGGTGAACTCGATGAAATTTTAACGAGAATTAATATGAAAAACATCGACGCGCACATTCAAGAAATTTTCGCGCAATCAAAAAGCGAAGGTGAAATTAGAATTAAGATGGAAAACTTAACATCTATTATCGACTTTGCGAAACGAAATGAAGCTGAGGTGCAAGGCTATGCAGCAACATGAAATTCATAATTACTTATACAATTTCTTTGAGGCGAATAACTGTGAAATTTTAGAACGTTCTCCTCATTTATTAGATGTACAGTTAACAATTGAGATGGATAAATTATTAATGAATCGCCCTTTTTATTGGCACTATCTTGAGAAAACAGGAGGCGTACCGAATCCGATGCGCCTTACTCTTATTACAAATCCAGAAAATGAAGAAAATGAAGAAAATGATGGTGAGCTTATTCACTACGGTTCACCACGTCTACATCAAATTTTCCAAACGACAAAAGAATTAGGCTCTTACATACGTTTATATGAGGATGTAAGACATAATGGGGCAACACATACACCGCTCCACCCTTGGCTCGGTATTAATATAAAAGTTTCCTATCAATGTGATCGAAAAAAAGACATCCTTCACTCGATTGGCATTCATCTCATTTCTGGAACAATGATGGCAAACTTTCATGAAACATTAACAAACATTAAACTTACACCAAAAATACCTGATTTTTGTTTTACGCTCTCGCCCATCATTAAACCTCAAAGTGGTTTACAACGCATAGAAGACGCTTTAAAAAATATAATTGCAGAAGATGACCATACGTGGGCAAAAGAAGCAAGAGTGCGTTGGAATCATGATCTAGACCTTTTAAACCGTTTTTATGAAGAAAGTGACGAACTTCCTGAGAGCTATGAAATTGAAAAACAAGCTCTGCAAGAACAGTATGAACCACGTATTACAGTGCAAATTATTAACGGTGGCCTTTTTTATGTTACCGCGAATCATTTTCTATCTTGAAGAAGCTCCTTCTGCTTTAGAAGGAGCCTCTTTTGAGCTATTTTCTACCCTACTCGCTATCGCCACTACGCTCTTGCTGTTTTTTCTGTGCCATACGTTTCTGCTGTGCACGATCCTTTGCGCTCACATGATTTGCATCAGTTGGAAGATTTTCTTTCGAACGTCCAATTCCATTGCTCATCTTTCCCACTCCTTTTTGCGTTTTTCAAAATACATGTTTATTTTCAGCTAGAGTTTCAATCCTTATACAAAAAAATAAGAGCAGCCATTGGCTACTCTTACTCGCTCACATATTTTTGAAACATATCATGGATGCCTTTATTTACTAGGTTCGAGATCTGCTCGTCAGATTTATTCGGATAACGATCACGCAATCTGATAGATGCCTTCACCATTAAATTTTCTAATACAGAACGGCCACCTTCTCCATAAATAATTTCAGCATATTTAACAAGCCTTCCATCCTCTACTGTTGCTGGATTATGATTGAAGAAAAATTTACTCATTGTCTCCACCTCTCTCTTTTGATAACGTTTACATTTATATAGATTATTTATGTTATTTATTTCACAATATTGTATGCATGTATATTTAATTAGTTTCATTATAAAGCAACATATCGATAGTAAATATGTGATTTTCCGTCCATTTTGTGAACAGACTAAAAATGAAAGCGTTTCCTTTATTATATACTAAAAAAACTTACTACGCTAGGGGCAATTTTTTTCAATCTACTAATCCCTCAAAAATTGATATATTTTTTCTTTTCCCATTAAACCTTATACAATTTTCAGAAATTATATTATAAAATATATGTATGACTTAAGGAGGCTTTGTATGAATCAAAATAAAAAAGCTATATTAGATCTTGTCTTTTATCTCGTAATCCCATTCCTCATTTGGAAATTTGCAAAACCTTATATCGATCCTTATTACGCGATGTTACTTTCCTCTGTTCCGGGGATTATTTATACACTGTATACCTTTAAAAAAGAAAAACAGTTTAACGTGACAGGATTCTTTATTTTAATTACACTCATTTCTAATACAACGGTAGATCTATTATCTGGGTCAGCTGAACGAATGTTATGGAACGATGCGTATTATCACATCGTACTCGGTATTATCGTCATATGTACAATTTTTATAAAAAAACCACTTATGTTATATTTCGCAGCAGATATTGCAGCGCTGCAAGGCCATGACCGCGATAAAAGTCGTGAGCTTTATCGTGATAGTCGTATATATCCAGCACTGCAATATTTAACGTTATTTTTCGGGCTACAATTTATATTAAAAAGCTTTTTAAAAATTTATTTCATCTCTGTTTTTGGTGTAGATGGCTACGGTGAAATGAGAGCGATTATGACCGCTGTCGGCTGGGGCATTTCTATTTGTATCGGAATAGGGTTCGTATGGGTGAACAATAAAATACATGCCGTTACGGAAGAACAAGAATCCGTGCAGTAAACAAAGATCCCCTAGTGTATTACGACACTAGGGGATCTTTGTTTTGCTAGACATATGACTAAAATTTAACTTGATTTTTTTCTTTTACTTTTTACATTTCGATAAAACAAAGCAGCACTCAGCGGCATAACACCAAACCACTTATTCATAAATGGCTCTTTTTCAGCACGGCGTTGTTCTTTCTTTTGTTTTCGATCTTCTTTTGGAGCATCCATATACGACACAAACTGCTGCGTCACAAAGCGAACATAATCATTAGTAGACATATTATCATCACCTCTACTTGATTAGTATGTCCACTTTTTTATACATTAATCTTTTCCTTTAATTCATTCATAATTTGCTTTACAGACTTATTTGTCGTATCGATATGAATATGAGCCTCTTCATAATAAGCTCGGCGTGATTCAAATTTCTTTACGAATGCATCTATATCTTTCTTTTGAAATAGTGGACGTGTCGTATCTTCACGAAGCCTTTCTGCAATTACATTTGGATCACAATATAAATACACGACAGTTCCGTTCTCTTTCATCCACTTGCGATTTTCCGCTCGTTCAATAATTCCCCCACCAGTTGTAATAATGACATTATGGACTGGTAGCGAACGTAACATTTCGCTTTCATATTCCCGAAAAGTCATTTCGCCTTCTTCGGCAAAAATATCACGAATTGCCTTCTTTTGCTTCTCTTCGATTTTTTGATCAGTATCTACAACATCCATTTGAAGTTCTTGACTTAATGCTTTTCCAATTGTTGTTTTCCCTGCTCCCATATAGCCGGTTATGTATATAGATTTCATTTTCTGTCCTCTCAATCGTCATTTATTAATTGTTATTATAACGAAAGATGCTACTTTGTTTAATAAAAAAACGTTTTGTTCTTATACTATGAAGAACAAAACGTAACACTCGCTTTTACTTATAAGTACCTCTTCTCACCCACTGCGTTGCAATCCATTTCTCGCCTTTCGTTACAGGTGCCCCTCCATGTAACGTAAGCTCATTTAGTGATTGATCTTGATAAAAATACTCAAAGTATACTGCCATTCCCTTTCTAGGATGTACAGAAAGATTTAATTTCGGGAAGTACGTTTCCCCGCCTTCTTCTACATCATTTAAATACATTACAAGCGTACTAATACGATTGTTAACAGCTGATCTACTATGTTCCGCAAAATAATCATAGTGTGCTTTATATTGTTGATCCACTTCATAATTTAAAATGTGCAACCCTTCTCCATGCGACGCAGGAACATTCATGATAGATGAAATTCGTTTTTCAATCTTTGAAGTAAGTTCATTGTCTTCCAAAAATGCACCGCTACTTGTTCGAATATCATTTACATCACGTGATGAACCAACTTTAGAACGCTTCATTTTATTTTTAGACATTTCAATCAATTCATCACACTCTTCATCACTTAGTACATTTGCTAATACGACAATAAGAGGTTCTTCGAATTTTGAAATAATGTGTATTTCTCTATCTTCTGTCATAATCGTATTTCCTTTATGATCAAAAATAGTTTGTTCCTTATTTTCACCTATTTGATTGTTATTTGTCATTTCCCTATTCTCCCTAAAAATAATGATTGGATAGCATGAATATATCATATTCTTTCTACCTTTCTCTTTTTTGAGAAAATTTAAACTTTTAATCATTATATTTATCCATTTCTTCTAAAAAGTCAATTCAATTTATAATAGAAACCCCTGGTTTATCTCCATATATTTCACATATTATCCTTCTATCCAATCGACTATTTTTCCATCCTTTTTTCTATACCGAAAGCTCACCGTATAGAAAGCTTCCTGTTTGAGTTTGCACTGCAACGCAACGAAAATTGAATCATTTTCAAAAACATAATTCCCACTCGCTTCTCCCTTTTCATACTGAAAGAAAAATGCACCTTCTTTTTCTTTTTGCTGTAAGTCTTTTTTTATATCTGTAATAGATCGGTTAAGTAGTTCATCCAGTAAAAACTTTTGTTCTATTTCCATATAAAAATTTTTATCTGTAAGCAGCATATTGGTTTCGTATATAAAAAAAGAAGTTAATAAAATAAGAAAGATGATCGTTCCAGGCATTGTAAACCCATTTTGCCCTCTCATACATTCATTTCCATTTCACTATATCGCATAACTACCCCTTCATATATTTTCCCACTAGTATCTTTCACATTTATAATGAGTACATGAGGTGTTAGTTTGTAAGAAACCGTTCCAATATTTTGTAAAACAACTTCTCTCCCACGCCTATTTACCTTTCTTATAAGACGACTATTCTCTTTTTCATATGATACTTCACTCCCATTACGCGATCGGAATCTTAAAATACTTTCTCCATTTTCAAATGCTAGCTGTTCTCCAGATGATACTTCACGAAACTCCAATTGCGTTTGACCTAAAAACACATCCCACTCCCAATCATTTAATCCTTTTGACTGTTTATTTTCCATTTCAATGAAATGTAGGCGGGGAAAGAGCAAAAAAATATTGATAATAGAAACAGACATACAATCATTTCTATTAATGAAAAACCAAATTCTAATTTACTTTTTCTCCTACATAAAAGCATTGTTCCACCATTCTTTCTTTCACATCTCTCCACATGGTACAAACTTCATTGCCTCCCCAATATGTGTAATACACAATTCCATTCATATTCTTTTCTATTATTCGCTTTTCTTCATTTCCATACATATATATAGCTGCTTCTTTTTTTAATAACCCAGATGCCTTATAACGAATTTGTATATTTTTTCTTTCTTGCATAACTAATACTGTTTGCGGTAGTAGTAACGATACAGCCATCATTAAAACACTTAACGACACAATCATTTCAGCCATTATGGACCCTTTTTGACATTTCACGATACGTAAATCTCCCTCTTCCAAGCTGAAATACAATTTCATATTTATAATTTCGATACGAAATTATAATCGTACCACCTCTATTAATATTTCCACTTGGATTATATGTCATCGGGTTTGGAAACGTATGCAAATCAATTTGTATATCTTCTTCATACTCCCGCTTGACGATATAATACTTTGTACCTAACTCTTTTATAGCATACAAATTTCTATCTTTATACCAACGTAATGTATAGTGCTTTTGACGGTTTATCGCTAATTGCTGCATATACAAAACATCATTTGAAAACTGTCTCAAAAATTGTTCAACTTTTTGTCGCTCGTATAAGGAATGAACACTAAAATACGTAACTATACTCAATACAGAAATAGCAAATAAAACGAGTAACATCTCTAAAAAAGTAAACCCCTGTTGTTTCACAATGTCCTAATTGATACTGTGCCATCATCTGAAATATGAATAGATTCGCCATTCGGACACTTATCAATTGTAATATACTTTTCATCTATCAGTTCTTTTAACGATGGAATTTTATTATGTTGTAATTGATATACTTGTATTTGCGCTTCTATAGATTTCACGTAAGCTGCACACCCTTTTCCTTGGATCGATGAGCGCTGTGTAACTACATTCGGAATAATTAATAGTAATAATATAGTTATGACAACCATTACTAATAGCATCTCTAACAGAGTAAATCCTTCCTCATTCTGCATACAAATGCCTCCTAAATAGAATTCATCATTTGAAACATCGGCATAATCATCGCTAAATACATAAGGACAACGATTCCTCCAATACATGTAAATAAAATAGGCTGAATGATAACTACCATATGTTTAATTTTCCGTTCCATCTTTTCCATAATAAGATCGCTATAGTCACCTAATTCAATCGCTAAATTACCGTTTGCTTGTCCATGCGTAATAACATAAGAAAGTTCTTTCTCGTAATACCCACTTTTAGCAATGATATATTGTAACTGTTCTCCTCCAATTAATTGTCTTTCAATTCGGCTCGCTTCATATTGAAAGAACGGATGATATCTTTGCTCCATCATTATTGTTAAAGCTTCGCATACTGATAGTCCACCATTTAATAAACCACTCAACTGAGTAGCAAAATAATGTGAATGCTTTAAAATAAGAAATGTTTTGATGAAGGGAATACGATGCATGATTTTTACCTGTCTAATATGTGGAAGTTTCCTAAAATACAACATATATAAACTACATCCAATAATAACAGTTACAATAGCGGTTAAAATAATGTAAGGTAGCATTTTTATTGCACTTAAAATTTGTTCTGTAAGTAGTGGTGTATTAGAACCGAACGAACTATAAACCATTTCAACCTGCGGTAATAAGATGAGGTTGAAAATAAAAAGCATGATTAGTAGAAAAAACACCAAAAACATAGGATACTGCATTATTTTCATCATGTCTCTCCTATACTTATCTTTCTTATAAAGAAGTGCACTTCCTTGTTGCAAAGCGAAAGAAATATCACCATGTTGCTCGGCATAAAATAAATAACTTAACATGTCCTGATGAAACCTTAACTGATGAAAAGAATCGTGTAGACTTTTCCCATCTTTTAATCCCTCAACCATGCTTTGCAATTGTACTTTCTTTTCTACAGGTAATTGAAACTGTAAAAATTCTAATGCTTGTAAAAGAGAGTAGCCTTTTTCTAATAATTCTCCTAAACGTTTCAACAATACTACTTGATTACTTAAACTCCAAGTTTTCTTAAACATAAACATCATCTTCTAAAAACCCTAAAGCATATCCTTTTCGTATTGACGATTCTAAAGTCTCATGTTTGTAAGTAACACATTCTCCATTCGCTTCTTTAAGCGCTTGTTTTAACTCATACCCATATAGCAGCTCATAAATGCTTGCTTGCCTTACTTGCCTCATTGATTTACATAAAGTTGAGCACTTCCCTCTGCAAAACGGACATTTCAATTCGACAAGTCGCTGTGCAGCTACAGCCAATAAAGACTGTTCAATCTCTTGCCTCGTTATACCATAATCCATGAAACGAATGATTGCTCCTTTCGCATCATTCGTATGCAGCGTTGTCATTACTAAATGTCCTGTCAAACTTGCTCTTATAGCTATTTTTGCTGTTTCTTCATCACGGATTTCACCGACTAAAATAATATCTGGATCATGACGTAAAATAGCCTTTAATCCTGTTTCATATGTAAGACCCGCTTTTTCATTTATTTGAATTTGTAATACATCGTCACTTCTTTTTTCAACCGGATCTTCAAGTGTAATGATACGACGTGTTTTCTTTTTTCTAATTACCTCTAATAATGCATACATTGTCGTTGTCTTCCCAGAACCAGTCGGTCCAGTAAACACGAGTAGCCCCTGTGAATAGCGTAAAAACGAGAGTAGTTTTGCTGCCGTACTTGGAAATAACGAAAGATGTGATAAGGGCTGAACAGATGCTTGTAAATGAAGGCGAATAACGAGACTTTCTTGATATACTGTTGGAAGTGTTGAAAGGCGTAAATACACTTCTTGTCCATCAATTTGCAAATACAACGAACCATTCTGTGGCTTCCGTTTCTCTCCTATATCCATAGATGCTAAAAATTTAAAATGTGAGACAAGTTTTTCTCCAAACTCCTTTTCAATACATTGTCTCGTCATTAAATCTTTTCCTATACGTAGTTGCACCGCTACATCCTTCTGCCGGGGCACAATATGTAAATCTGACGCTTGTACCCTACACGCTTCTTTTAAAATTGTATTCGCAAAAATTTCAATCCCATTCATCACTTTTCCCTCCTCACTATGTATATAGCATGAAAACATGCACAATAAAAATTTGGATTTTTGTATTTTCAATAGAGGAAAAAGGAAAAATATGTTTGTGAAATTATGAACAATTTCCGAATTATTGTCTGAAATTACCTATACTCATGTTTATCTGTATTATAATGTTATTATCTTGGATAAAGTGATAAAGGTGGAGATCCTCATGGAACAAGCTTTAAAAATTACAGGTGTTTTAGCTGACCCAACTCGTTATTACATTTATAAATATATTTCGCAAAAACATAGTTACGTAACTGTACAAGAAATTGCAGATGAATTCGATATTCATCCAAACGTAGCACGTTTACATTTATCTAAATTAGAAGATGTTCATATGCTTAAATCGGAAACAAAGAAAACTGGAAAAGGTGGAAGACCAAGCAGATTATATGTCTTATCTGAAGATGTTATTCAATTGCAATTTCCATTCCGTGATTATCAATTGTTAGCAAGAATAGCATTTAATTCTTTACTTAGCCTTGGCGCTGCTGGTGAGAAAGCGCTATACGAAACAGGAAAACAATTCGGGGCCGAATTAATGCAACAACATATGCAACGTTTAAATGTGAGTGAAGGTGCTTTAACAGTAGAACAAAAAGTTCAAATTGCAAAAGAAGCTTTCTCAACAGCCGGCTTATCACCTGCATTTGAATTAAGTGCAGATGGAACAAAAATTTTCTATGATGTACACAATTGTCCATTTAAAGAAGTGGCTGTTCATCATCCAACTGAAATTTGTAACATGCACGGAGATATGATGAAAGGAATTTTTGAAATCCTATTCCCTAACATGGAATTAACTCGAAATGATAGTCTATTAGATGGATGTAAATCTTGTAATTATAAACTAACAATTTAATTTCTCATATAAAAAGAAGCCAATAATAATTGGCTTCTTTTTATATGAATGAATATTTACAATAGTAAGAAAAATAAACTATAATGAAAAGAGGTTTTACTTTTTCTAGAAAAGGAGGGAAATAGCATGGATCGCATGTTTCGCGTTCTCGGCTTTTGGACTGGAATTTTCTCGGTTATGTTTTACGTAGGAGATATGCAACAGGCTGCACTACTATTTTTAGGACAAACAGGTTTCTTCGTACTTTTAAGCTATTTAAAATTAACAGAGCGTATGTATATATACGTATTCGGGGCATATTTAACTGTTTTCTTCATAGGATTTACATACTACACGACATTTTTACTTGTCCCTGGGGCTGGACATTAAAAGATGGCATTTTGCCATCTTTTTTTTAATCCCGGAATTTCCTAGTTGACTTATAGGTTTTATTACCTTATATTCTATATAACAGATTGGAATTAGGGGGAATCAACATGAATACACTGCTTGTCGGAATTAACGTTGCAGTCATGCTCATCTTAGTTGGCGTATTATATTATATGCAACGTAAGCATGTATCTTTTAATAAACGTGTATTTACCGCTTTAGGAGTCGGAATTTTATTCGGTCTTATATTACAATTCATTTATGAGCCAACTTCTAAAGTAATTATTGAATCAAATACTTGGTTTGGCTTAATTGGTAACGGTTATGTGAAATTACTTCAAATGATCGTTATGCCACTTATTTTAGTATCTATTATTTCAGCCTTTACAAAATTACAGTTAACGAAAAACCTTGGTAAAATTAGTGGTCTTATTATCGGAATTTTAATTCTTACTACAGGAATCGCTGCAGCTGTCGGTATCGCTGCAAGTGCAGGATTTGATGTATCTGCAACAGGCTTGCAACAAGGTGATGCAGAATCTGCTCGTCTGAAACTAGTTGAAGAAAGATTTACTTCTATTGAAAAGACAACAATTCCAGATAAATTATTAGAGCTATTGCCTACAAATCCGTTTCTTGATTTAACAGGCGCTCGTCCAACATCAACAATTTCTGTCGTAATATTTGCAGCCTTTATCGGCATTGCCTTTATAGGTGTAAAACGAAAATATCCAGAACAAGCAGAGCTATTTAAGAAAATGCTTGATGCTGTATATGCAATCGTAATGCGTATGGTAACATTAATTTTACGCCTTACTCCATACGGCGTATTAGCTCTTATGGCAAAAACAGTTGCTGGTAGCGATATAAATGCTATTTTAAAACTTGGTAACTTCGTGTTAGCCTCTTATGTAGCACTTATCGTAATGTTTATCATTCACTTATTATTAATCGCACTGTCTGGTTTAAATCCAATTCAATATTTGAAAAAAGTATTCCCTGTATTAACATTTGCATTCACATCTCGCTCTAGTGCTGGTGCGATGCCATTAAATATTGAAGCTCAAAAAGAAAAGCTTGGTATCTCCGAAGGAATTGCAAACTTCGCAGCTTCATTTGGAGTATCTATCGGACAAAACGGTTGCGCAGGTATTTATCCAGCAATGCTTGCAATGATGGTCGCTCCAACTGTAGGAATTGATCCATTACAACCACAATTTATTTTAACTTTAATCGCTGTCGTCGCTATTAGCTCATTCGGTGTTGCCGGAGTTGGTGGCGGTGCAACATTCGCAGCTTTAATCGTACTATCTACAATGAACTTACCAATCGGTATTGTTGCTCTAGTTATCTCAGTTGAGCCATTAATCGATATGGGCCGTACAGCTCTTAACGTAAGTGGTTCTATGACAGCAGGTCTTATTTCAAGTAAATGGCTTGGTGAATTAGATCAAGATACGTACAATCAAGACGATACAAAAACTGGTGAAATTGCTTCATAATGAAAGAAAGACGCTAACATACAATTGTTAGCGTCTTTTTTATTCCGTTCCCTCTTTATAGATCTTATCTTGAGAATTATCACTCCAAGTATTCTTTTAATTGCTCTTTTAACTCTTCCTCAATCTCATAACAAGATTCATCAGCGAGTTCCCCTACTTTCTTACTACCCAAAATGTTTGATTGAATTGGCATTCCTAAAAAGATTCTTTCGCATTTCCAAATTGGAATATTGTAAAACTCAATCATCTCTTTTTCTTCATCTAATATAGCTATAGCAACTAATGAATAATAACCCACCTCAAAGGGATTCTCTTTTTCTCTTGCAAATCCCATATCTAATTCCATGTTTTTTTCTATGTATAAATGCGAATACTCTTTATACAATTTAAGTGACATTCGCTCTATTTCCTTCTCCATATATTGAATGTTCTCTTTTAACTCCAACTTAAACTCCTGTTCTTTATATTTCATTTTCGCCTCCTTAAACATAGAAAAAGAGAATACAATAATATATTCTCTTTCCTCAAATATATTTCATTATCTCACAGCCCGTCCTTTTCACAAATAACCATTTTGTTCGCACCATGTATGAAATTGTCCTACGTCTACTCCAACTAACACGATATCCTTTAGCTCTACATCAATGATTTGTTCTCCAATTACAATAGCAAAATGCGATGCTAATTTTGTCTCGTTTTTCTTTACAATTCCAATTCGGTTCCGATGCGGTCCATCTTTTATATATGCTTTTTGTCCTACAATATCAAAGTTCAAGATTTTCACCTCTTTTACTGCGCTCAAATTGGAAATACGATCTCCAACTCGGAAAATTTCCTTTCATTGCACTATTTCTCTATATATATGACGAAACAATAAAAGAGTCCTTCCTTCTTTACAATTATTTTTTCTTTGTTTCATTTTTGTGATTGAAACGTAAAGTTTATAATAAAATACACTTGGAAGCGCTTTCTATGTAATTTTTTATGGTATAATGTATAAGTAGAACTTCGTAAAGAGGGTTAAAAAAATGAATACAAAAATGATAAAAAAAGTAATTGAAGCATTAAAAGTATATGGCTTTCAGGATGTATCATTCTGTGACAAAACGAAGCAATTTTTATTTCATAACGAAACCGATATTATGAGCGGCTATGCAGAAATAACATATAGTAGTCAATTTGAAAAATTCAACGTACAAATTCATCCGATTGAAACACATCACCAAGCAGAGTTACAAGAGGTTGAAAGACATATACAAGCCTGTATAAGAAAAGTGGAATATTTAAACGCACTTCTTAGCGGACAAACAAAACTAGATGACAAAATTATTATAATGTAAAAAAAGAACGTGATCCAATCACGTTCTTTTTTCATTATACGTTCATCTTTTCCTTTAGTTGTAATCCTGTAACAGATTCTAATACATCCATAGATTCTCCAAATGTCATATCAAAAATTGTCTTGTCCTCTATGTATGGAAACTGGCTGAAACGCTTTTCTAACACCTTCACAGCATCTGATGTAAAGTTTGCACTATCAATTCCAAATTCTGTTTCAAGAAGAACGATCCAATCTAATACATGAAAACCTAATCCATTGACGAATGAAATAAGTTTTTCTTCTGGGTTTGAAGATAAGAATACTTGTCGTTCCATCTCACTAAAAAGTTCTTCTCCTAAAATTTCAGCTAACTCATCATCATGTTCGCGTTCAACAAGCTCTTCGTAGCCGTAATCATCCACAAGCTCTTCTACTTCTTCACTATCCTGACAAAGCAATTGACTAAGAAGTGCCTCTTTCTTAAATTCACTATTTTGTACGACTTCTAAAAAGCTCGTTTCCCATCCATTTTCTAATTTCATATTATGTACTCCTTTATATACGTTTCTTATCATCACTGTACCCAAAAGATCACTTTTATAACCTTTTAGGTAGTTACTATTATTTCACATGATTCATAACATAAGATGCAAACTCAGCTACATCTCCTTCAAAAATATTTATTTCTGGCAAGTGATAGAACGTTGTTTGGAGCGGATTTCCTGCATGATATACATATATCGTTTTCTCTAGCGCAATCGCCATTCCAAACTCTGTATGGCTCCCGTTTCCGCCATCTAATATAAGTAAAAACACATCCGCTTCTTTTACAGCATTTTGTTCTGCCTGACCAATTTCTCTTAATTGTTCTTGATTCGCTGCTCTTTCGTTTTTGGCCCAATCATATGTATGGTGCCATCCTGCATGTTTCAGTTCATTTGCTACGGAACGTACAAGATGTTTATTTTGGAAACCTGAGGCGATATAAAAATTCATTTATATACACTCCTTCATTATGTATGGGGAAACTCCTTTTTAGCGTTATTTGTTATAGCTATAATAAAGAACAACTTCAAAAAAAATCCCCATCTTTAAAACTTATTTGCGTTTAAATGATGGGATGCTTCATGGTCTTCTTTTATTTTTTGTTTTTTATAACTTTCATCAGCTAACATTTCTAGTTCAGCTGTTATCTCTGACTTTTCAAGCTCTCTTTCTTGCGAAAATTTCCTTGAAATATAAACAATAACACTACCAACGTACAACACAAAGCATATAATAAGTGCAGTATTTTCATAGAGACTTAGCTCCAACACAGTCACTCCTAATCCATTCGTATTTTCACGCCTCATTAATTGGAATTTCTCTATTAACCCAGTTATTATCCCGCTATTTGAGGGCAGTAAGACTCCCTCCTCAAATTTCAGTAAAAGTAAAGAAGTTAGATGTGGGATGCACCCAACTGATTAAAGTTTCACTTTATTGTAACATAAAAATATCAATTCTTGGAATCTTTCACCCTACTAAAAGAGGCATGATTGTTTCATCATGCCTCTGAAATATTTTGAATGATTGTTTGAATTGCTTCTTTTCCATTATATTTTTTTAGTGCTGTTTTATACTTCTCATTATTTTGATTCAATTCTTCGACATACTTTATCAGAGATTTTACAGTTACATCTTCTTCATATAATACGGAGGCATACCCTTGCCTTTCAAAGGACTCTGCATTTAATATTTGATCTCCACGGCTTGCAAATTTCGATAATGGAATTAAAACCATCGGCTTTTGTAATGTTAAAAATTCAAAAATTGCGTTGGAGCCCGCGCGTGAAATAACAAAATCTGTTACCGCTAATATATCCGGCAGTTCTCCATGTACATATTCAAATTGTCTATATCCTTCTTTATTTTGTAAACTTTCATCAAGGTTACCTTTTCCGCAAAGGTGAACAATTTGATACTTTTTAAGAAGTTCTGGTAATGCTTCTCGAGCCGTATCATTAATTTTCTTCGCGCCCAAGCTGCCTCCCATAATCGTAATAACTGGCTTTTTACGTGAAAAACCTAAAAATGCTAAACCTGTTTCAGGATTTCCCTTCAGCACTTCTTCACGTACAGGAGATCCCGTATATATTACTTTTCCTTTCGGTAAATGCTTCGCTGCTTCTTCAAATGTAACAAATATTTTCGAAGCAAAACGAAGCGCAATTTTATTTGCTAGTCCTGGCGTCATATCAGATTCATGTAATAAAACTGGTACTCTATTTAGCCATCCTCCAATTACGACTGGTACAGATACGAAACCGCCTTTTGAAAAAATCACATCTGGTTTTAGTTTTCGAATCCTTACATACGCATCCATAACACCCTTCATTACAAGAAAAGGATCTTTTATATTTTTCAAATCAAAATAACGACGTAGCTTTCCACTCGAAATACTATAGTAGGGAATGCCTTCCTTTTCTATAATCGTTTTCTCAATACCTTGATGAGAACCAATATAAGAGATATCCCAGTTGTCTTCCTGTAAATGTGGGATAATGGCTAAATTAGGTGTTACATGTCCTGCCGAACCGCCACCTGTAAAGACTATTTTCTTCATACGTCTCCCCCTTCTAGACTATAATACACTAAAATATCTTGCCTCAGGGTGAGAAAATACCATAGCCGTTACGGACGCTTCTGGCTCCATCATGAATCCTTCTGTTAATGAAATACCTATTTCCTCTGGATGAATTAAGCGAAATAGCTTTTCTTGATCTGCAAGTTCTGGACACGCCGGATAACCAAATGACACGCGTATTCCTCTATATTTCGTACGGAAACGTTCTTCCATCGTCAGTTCAGGTGAGTCTGGAATGCCCCAGCGGTCACGAATGAGCATATGTGTTTTTTCAGCAAGTCCTTCTGCTAATTCAAGCGCTAACGATTGAATGGCATGACTACGTAAGTAATCACCTTTCGCCTTCCACTCTTCAGCAATGTCCCGAACTCCTTCCCCAACCGTAACAGATAAGAAAGCAACATAGTCCATCTCATCTCCAATTGGGCGCAAATAATCGCCTAAAGTACGATAGGGGGCCTTTCCTTGTCTAGGGAACGTGAAACGCTCTATAACACGCGTATGATCTTCTGGATCATATATTACAATGTTTTGTCCATCGCTTTGCGCTGGGAAAAATTGATACACTGCTTTTGGCTTTAACCAAGATTGTCCTTCTTGCAATAATTCATCTATTAAATCATTTAATTCATGCGCTCTCTTATCTCCCTCTTTCAAAAGCTTCTTCACATTTCCTTTTAATCCAAGGTGATGCCCAAGTAGCATTTGTCTATTTAAAAATGGAGCGAGATGAAGGGCGGGAATATCGCGTAATACAATTCGTTTTGTTGAATCAGGCACGATAACCTCAGCCTTTGGTAATGGCTCAATTACTGCTGGAATTTCTACTTTCTTCTCCTCTTTTTTTACGATATGAAGATGCCGTTCTTTCTTATCCTGTTTCATCTTCTCACGCTCTTCTTCTTTTTGAAGCTTATTAATAATATCGAGCCCCGTCATCGCATCACTCGCATAACAAACGAGCCCTTTATATGATGGTGAAATCCGATTATCTGTAAACTTTCTCGTTAATGCTGCACCACCTACAACAATGGGAACATCAATATTTGCAGCTTTTAAATCTTCAGCAGTCGTTACCATTTGTTGCGCTGATTTTACTAATAAACCTGAAAGTCCTATAATGTCCGGATTCTTTTCTTGTACTTCTTGAACAATTCGATCTGAACGTACATTAATTCCTAAATTAATAATCTCATATCCGTTATTCGCTAAAATAATTTCAACGAGATTTTTCCCAATATCATGCACGTCACCTTTTACAGTTGCTAATAATACTTTCCCTTTTTTCGCACTATCACTAGATTCCATATATGGCTCTAAATAACTTACAGCAGCTTTCATACTTTCGGCACTTTGCAATACTTCAGCAACAATAAGTTCATTATTATTAAATAGTCGTCCTACCTCGTCCATCCCTGTCATAAGCGGACCGTTAATAATATCAAGAGGTTTTCTTCCTTCTTCAAGTGCAAGACTTAAATCCTCGTGTAATCCTTGTTTCGTACCTTCTACAATATAATTTGCTAGTCTTTCATCAAGCGTTAACGTTTCTTGCACAACGACATCTTTCTTTTTAGCGACTCGGTAAAAGTTTGTAAATTCTTCTAACGTCTCTTTAGTCGTTTCAAACAGTAATGCATCTGCAAGGTGTTTTTCTTCCTCTGGAATCGACGCATAGCGTTCTAATTTTTCCGTATTAACAATCGCGTAATCTAATCCAGCCTTCGTAGCATGATATAAAAAGACGGAATTCAATACTTCACGTCCAGCTGGTGGTAAACCAAATGATATGTTACTTACACCTAAAATCGTTAAACACTCTGGTAACGCTTCTTTAATAAGACGAATTCCTTCTATAGTCGCTGCCGCTGAACCAATATATTCTTCATCACCTGTCCCTACTGGAAACACAAGTGCATCAAAAATAATATCTGACGGACGTATTCCATATTTCGTCGTTAATAATTCGTAACTTCTTTTTGCAATTTCTAATTTTCTTTCAGCACTTACTGCCATACCATCTTCATCGATTGTACCAACTACAATTGCAGCACCATACTTACGAAGAAGCGGTGTTACCTTTTCAAAACGCTCTTCTCCATCTTCTAAATTAATAGAGTTGATAACAGCTTTTCCTTGAATATAAGTAAGTGCTCTTGCCATAACATTTTCATCCGTTGAATCAATCATAATCGGTACTTTTAACACTTTCGTAACTTCTGTCAAAAATTTCTCCATATCTTCTATTTCATCACGATCAGGATCTGCCATACAAATATCAATAATATGAGCATTTTTCTTCACTTGCGCCCTTGCCACTTCAGCAGCCTCTTCAAATTTCCCTTCTGCTACTAATCGTTTAAATTTACGTGATCCAATAACATTCGTTCTTTCACCTACAAATAACGGTCTCATAGACTCATCGTATTGCAGTGCCTCCAATCCACTAATTCCATGTCCTTCTCTCTCATGATGGTCACGAGGCTTAAGAGATGCTAGCGCGGATTTCATTGCTTTTATATGTTCTGGTGTCGTGCCACAACAACCACCGATAATATTAACCCATCCTTCTTCAGCAAATCGCTTCACCTTTTCAGCAAGAGAAGATGGAGATTCATGGTAATGTCCATCTTCATCAGGAAGACCTGCATTTGGATAACAAGAAATGTAACACTCCGATAAATCAGATAGTGAACGAATATGGTCCCTCATAAACTCCGGACCAGTCGCACAGTTTAATCCAACAGATAATGGTTTCATATGTTCTACTGATAAATAAAAAGCTTCAATTGTTTGCCCAGCCAGAGTCGTTCCCATTGGCTCAATCGTTCCTGAAATCATAATAGGAACCGTTTTTTTCATTTCTTCAAAAGCAGCTTGAATTCCAATATAAGCTGCTTTCACGTTACGCATATCTTGACTCGTCTCAACGAGTAATACATCAACTTCTCCTTTTAACAATCCTCGTGCCTGCCTTGTATAAGCCTCAATCAATTCTTCAAAAGTCACACCACCTGTAACACTAATTGCTTTCGTTGTTGGTCCCATTGCTCCCGCAACATATACTTCCTTCCCGCTTTCTTTAACAGCTTGCTTCGCCAAAAGTGCTGCCTTTTCATTTAGTTCTTCATCTAAATGAGACAGCTCATAATCACTTAGTACAATATTCGTTGCCCCAAATGTATTTGTTTCAATAATATCCGCTCCAGCTTCAATATAAGCTTTATGAATTTTTAAAATAACGTCTGGTCTTGTTTCTACTAAATATTCATTACAGCCCTCGTACTCTTCTCCTCCGAAATCTTCAGCAGTTAAATCCTCTTGCTGAATCATTGTCCCCATTGCCCCATCTAATATTAAAATGCTATTCTGTAATTTTTCTTCTATACACTTCATCAATTAATACCTTCTTTCACTTCTTGCTTTTCTCTTACATATTTAACAAGATGTTCTGTAATTTCATACTTTAAAAATGGTGTAATAAGATAAATACCATTAAAATATTTCATCGCTATGTCGATTAATTCTTGCGAAATGCGAATCCCTTCCTCAATTGCTGCCTCTTTCGTTTCGTGTCCATCCATTCTCTCTCTTATTTCTTCAGGAAGAGTAATACCCGGCACCTCAAAATGAAGAAAATCTGCATTCCGCTTACTTACTAACGGCATAATTCCAATAAAAATAGGTTGTTCCAAATGCTTTGTCGCTTCATACACTTCTTCAATTAGCGCGATATCGTAAATTGGCTGAGTTAAAAAATACTCCGCTCCAGCATCTATTTTTCGTTCCATTCGCTTAACCGCTGCTTTTAAGTGCCTCACGTGAGGATTAAATGCGCCGCCTACAGAAAACCTTGTCGCCGGTCCAATTGATTTCCCTAAAATTGAACGTCCATCGTTCATTTCTTTAATCATTTTAATGAGCTCAATAGAGGATAAATCATATACAGAAGTTGCACCGGGAAAATCACCAACGCGCGCTGGATCACCAGTTAAAGCTAACACTTCTTCCATCCCTAACGCCGATAAACCTAACAAATGAGATTGTAGTCCAATGACGTTATGATCTCTACACGTTAAATGTGTCAATACTGGGATATCATGCTTGGTTAATAACGCACCCATTGCCATATTCGAGATGCGAGGCGATGCTAATGAATTATCTGCTAGAGTAATAGCATCTGCTCCCGCTCTTTTTAACGCTCTTGCTCCTTCAAAAAAACGCTGTGTATCTAACGTTTTCGGTGGATCTAATTCCACTACAACTGTCGTTTGTTTTTTCGCTTTCTCTGCTAGAGTGACGTGAGCCTTCGAACGTTTCTCATGCGTATGAACGACTTTCGGCCTTTGAATCGTGTCTTTTTCTATTACAGGGGTAATATTCGCAACAGCGCGCTTCATACTTTGAATATGTTCTGGAGTCGTACCACAACAACCACCCAATAATCGAATACCTTGCTCAATAAATCTCGGTGTCATCGCTTCAAAATAAGCTGGGCTTCCCTCATATACATAACGTCCCTCCACATAATTCGGGAGACCTGCATTTGGGTATGCTGATAAATAGCCATTTTGCGGAATCGATATCATTTTGAAAGCTTCCGTCATATGAAGCGGCCCTAGTTGACAATTCAATCCAACAACATTTGCACCGCAATCTATAAGTTGCTTTAATATTTCATTGACATCATTTCCATTTTGAGTCGTACCTGCTTCATGTAACGCTAATTGAGCAACAATTGGAATATTCGTTTGCTTACGCAATACTTTAACGGCATGAAGTAATTCAAATTCATCGTAAAAAGTTTCTAATAGTAATCCATCAACCTGCTCTTCTAGTAAAGCCCCTGCCTGTTCAAGTAGCATAAACTCCCTTTCCATATCAGTCGTTGTAACGGCTCCGATGTGTTTCATACCACCAATTGTTCCTAAAATTGCATTTCTGTCTGTAACAGATGCTTTCGCCAGTTTTACTGCCGCTCTATTAATTTCTGTAACTTGATTTTCTAAACCATACATACGTAATTTCGTCTCATTTGCCCCATACGTATTCGTTTGAATTACATCTGCTCCAGCAGCTACATATTGTTTATGAATCGATATAATTAAGTCTGGATCAGATACATTCAATTCTTCAAAGCTACTTTGCAAACCATGTGAATGCAATAACGTCCCAACCGCACCATCACCTATTACAATTCCTTTTGATAATAAATCTAGTAATTTCACGAATCTCCCTCATTTCTATCAATATAAAAACCCCCTCTTCACTTTGAAGAGGGGGACATAATCGTTCCTCCTCTTATTATGCAAAACATTCGTTTTGCAGGTATTAGCACCGTTTCAAACATTTCGTTTGAAGGTTGCCGGGTTTCACAGGGCCTTTCCCTCCACCGCTCTCAATAAGAGTTGTCTTTATTATTTTATTTATGTAGCTAAAAGGAAATGCGTTCCCCTTTTAACAATGTTTGTTAATTTTTTAATAAATTTAGCATGCACAAAAGTAAAAGTCAATGATACTTGCGGAAAAATAAAAATTATTTAAAATAAACTTGCAATTCAATTATCTTTTGTTGTAAAGTTAAAAACATAATAAAAATTTCATACGAACATTCTTATCTAGAGAGGTAGAGGGACTGGCCCTATGACGCCTCAGCAACCATTAACAGTTTGTTAATAAGGTGCTAATTCCAGCAAATTGTGAAAGATTTGACAGATGAGAAGAAGACTCTATTCAAACCGAAAGCCTTCTTCTTAGAAGGCTTTTTTTATTTTATATTCACTTAATGTTTCAATTTAAAAAGGAGGAATTTTCACATGTCAACAATCGAAACGAAACTAGCACAAATCGGAAATCGCAGTGAAACTACAACAGGAACGGTTAATCCACCGGTTTATTTCTCAACCGCTTATCGTCACGAAGGAATTGGTAAATCTACTGGCTTTGACTATTCACGAACTGGCAATCCAACTCGCGGTCTTTTAGAACAGGCGATCGCAGACTTAGAATATGGCGAACAAGGTTATGCCTGTAGTTCAGGGATGGCGGCTGTTCTCCTCGTCCTTTCTCTATTCCGCTCTGGAGACGAACTTATTGTATCTGAAGATTTATACGGAGGAACGTATCGATTATTTTCTGAGCACGAAAAAAAGTGGAATGTTCGATGTAGATACGTAAATACACAATCTATTAAACAAATTGAGCAAGCTATCACAACTGAAACGAAGGCTATTTTCATAGAAACTCCAACTAATCCATTAATGCAAGTTACTGATATTGCTGCTGTCGCAACTGTAGCGAAAAGGCACGGACTACTTCTTATTGTAGATAACACATTCTACACACCTTATATACAGCAACCATTAACAGAAGGTGCTGACATTGTACTCCATAGCGCAACGAAATATTTAGGGGGACATAACGATGTACTAAGCGGACTTGTCGTTGCAAAAGGAATGGAACTTTGCGAGGAAATCGCTCATTATCATAATGCATCAGGCGCGGTTTTAAGCCCATTTGACTCATGGTTATTAATTCGCGGTATGAAAACGTTAGCGCTTCGCATGAGACAACATGAAGAAAATGCGAAAGCAGTTGTTGCATATTTAAATGATGAAAACGGGGTGACAGATGTATTTTATCCAGGAAGAGGCGGCATGATTTCATTCCGCCTTAAAGATGAAGCTTGGATTAATCCATTCTTACAATCTTTATCCTTAATTACATTTGCAGAAAGTCTTGGTGGTGTAGAAAGTTTAATGACTTATCCAGCAACGCAAACACATGCTGATATTCCTGAAGATATTAGAACAGCAAACGGTGTATGCAATCGTCTTCTTCGATTCTCCGTTGGCATTGAAAATAGTAACGATTTAATTCAAGACTTAAAGCAAGCCATTAAACTCGTAAAAGAAGGTGTAAAAATATGAGCTATTCTATAGATACACTCTTACTACACAACCAATATAAACATGACTCACAAACGGGCGCTGTGAACGTTCCCATTTATAACACATCAACTTTTCACCAGTTTGATGTAGATACGTTCGGAAAATATGACTATAGCAGGTCAGGAAATCCAACTCGTGAAGCTCTTGAAGATATCATTGCTTTATTAGAAGGTGGAACAAAGGGATTCGCCTTTGCATCAGGCATTGCAGCGATTTCCACTGCATTCCTCCTTCTTTCACAAGGTGATCACGTACTCATTTCAGAAGATGTATACGGAGGCACTTACAGAGTGATAACTGAGGTACTCTCCCGTTACGGTGTTTCACATACATTTGTTGATATGACCAATTTAGAAGAAATAAAACAAAACATTAAACCAAATACAAAGCTCTTTTATGTAGAAACACCTTCTAACCCACTTTTAAAAGTGACAGATATCCGCGAAGTTTCTAAACTTGCAAAATCTATTGGCGCTCTTACTTTTGTTGATAATACTTTTTTGACACCACTATTCCAGAAACCACTTGAACTTGGAGCTGATGTCGTTCTTCATAGTGCTACAAAATTTATTGCTGGTCATAGTGATGTTACTGCCGGATTAGCAGTAGTAAAAGATGCAGAACTCGCTCAAAAGCTTGGATTTTTACAAAATGCATTCGGTGCTATTTTAGGGCCTCAAGATTGTTCTCTCGTACTTCGTGGCCTAAAAACATTGCATGTACGCCTCGAGCATTCAGCTAAAAATGCCAATAAAATTGCACATTATTTACAAGAGCACACTAAAGTACAAAATGTCTATTATCCTGGATTACAAACGCATCTCGGATTTAATATTCAACAATCTCAAGCAACATCAGCTGGAGCGGTCTTATCGTTTACTTTGCAGTCAGAAGATGCACTCCGCCAATTTTTGTCAAAAGTAAAATTACCCGTTTTTGCAGTTAGTTTAGGAGCGGTAGAGTCAATTCTTTCTTACCCAGCAAAAATGTCACATGCAGCACTGTCGCAAGAAGCTCGTGATGAAAGAGGGATCTCTAATTCATTACTTCGGTTATCAGTTGGCCTTGAAAATGTTGACGATTTAATATCCGATTTTGAAAATGCCCTTTCTTATGTAGAAGAACCTGTAAATGCATAGAATGAATAGAAGATATGAAATTAAGTTTTCATATCTTTTTTTATGCTGTCTACCATACTCGTTTTAGTGCTTTTCTGTCTATATAGTTCATTAAAAAATAAAATTTTTATCTATTTCCAAGTAATGGATTAATTGATATATTAAGAAATAAAAAGGAGCAAAAATAATGGATACTTGTACAGATATTTTAATCGTTATCGATTTACAAAATGGAGTATGTTATAGCGGAGAGCATTTATTTGATTTACAGAACTTACTAACAAAAGTAAATCAAAGAATTTCTTCATACAGAAAATTAAATAAACCAATCCTTTTTGTTCAACATTGTGATGATGATTTAGTACCCGAGAAAGAAAATTGGGCTATTCATACCGATCTAGATGTTCAAGAACAAGATTTTTTTGTAAGAAAAACACATGCAAATTCATTTTATAAAACAAACTTAAAAGAAATTTTAGATCAATTATCTGTAAAGCGCATTGAATTTTGTGGTGCCCAAACAGAGTACTGTATGGATGCTACGATTAAGTTTGCCCACGGACTGGGATACGAAAACTTTATGGCACAGAAAACAACCTCTACGTTGAAGAATCCTTTTATGTCCGCAAAAGAGACGATTGATTTTTACGAGAACATATGGAATCACAGGTTTTTAACGTTGCTAAAAGATGAATTTTAGAATAAATGACTAATGACTTGATTATCCTAAGATTTATCAGCTGTAATCAAATATTTCGTTATCATCATAAAGAAGCGAATTACATTCAGCTTCTTTTCTTTTAAACTGTTTTATATTCTATATATATCATTACAATTCCTTTGTCATATTATTTTAAAAATTTTGTATATTCATTTGAAAGAATAAGAAAATCATGATAAAATTGTGTTACAAATATATCTATATCTTTCAATTTTTAAAACGCATCGAAATTTTCACCCAAAAATTTTATTTTACAAAAACGTGCTAATTTACCTATTTTATTTACATCAGGGTCTCTTTTCTTACAATTTCTTTACTTTAGGACTTTTTTTCTGCAACAACTATTTTCTTTTCTTTAAATTTTTGGTATGTATAGTATGGTATAATAGCTCACACGGAGGTGGAAAAGAACATGTTAGAAACCTTTCAAAAAGAATTAGAACTATATGAAAGTAATGCAGAATTATTAAAAGTACTAGCTCATCCTGTTCGTTTATGTATCGTAAAAGGATTAATTGAGCGCGGTCCAAGCAACGTTTCTACAATGTATACTGGCTTAAACATGCCACAATCTACAATTTCACAGCATTTAGCAAAATTAAAAAGCGCTAAAATCGTTTCTAGTGAAAGAAAAGGATTGGAAATTTATTACAAAGTAGAGAACGAAACAATAATTCAACTCGTTCGCGTATTATTAGGTTAGGGACTAATAATCGAAGAAAAAGAACGTATTCTATATTTTTCATCTCATATCTTTAATATAAATATATATCATGAGAGGAAATATATAATACTACATAAGTCGTATTAAAAAACAAGACACAGTATATACTGTGTCTTGTTTTTTTATATTGTTACATACCGCTCCAAATGCAAATGTTGCATATCTTTTGTATGTATAACAACATCAAACGCACTCCCTACTCCTCCATTCAAAATCATAGAACGAACTGCTCGATTTTTTTTTTGCGTTTCAGAAAAAGGATTCGTATCTTGATGGCTCGTAAGCTGTTCTAATATTCCTGCAGCTAACAAGAACTCAGATTGTTTCTTATGCCATACTGCACTCATTCCCTGCAGACTAAACATCTCAGTTAGCTCGTCCCAATGAATATGAGTAGTAAGATCCATTTCACCTGGATACGCTAGTGGGTTTCGTATTAGCTTATGCTGATAATACCCTCGCAAACTTCCTTCACGGTGTGCTGGATGCATCCATTCTTCTTTTGTGTATCCGTAATCAACTGTAATACATATACCTTTTTGAAACCATTTCGCAATTTCTTTTATATACTCCTCCATCACAATTGGTACTTCAAAACGTTGCCCTTCAGCAATATGAATATTATATTTCAATAAATATCGACCAATTCTTTTATCTAACGGCCTACATACTTCTGAAAGGTTTCCTTCCTCTGTATATGTAATACGTACTTCATACAACATACCATTTCTTTTCTCAATTATTTCAACAGGAAATGCATCAAACAACTCATTCGAAAAAAGAATTCCCTCGAAAGAATCTCCCATTTCACTATAGGAGGTATAGTACGATACATTAGAAAATGAGCCAAGTTGCTCCTGCTGTAATTTCCTATGAAAAGGGCTCACTTCAATCATTGAATAGTTTAAATCAATAAAGGTTTTTGGAGATAATTGCTTCCATTCTTGTAAAACATCATAGGCAAACTTTCCAGTTCCCCCACCAACCTCACAAATATTCGAAGCAACTTCACCATTTTCAACAAGACGAATAAAAAGTTTAGCAAAAGTTTTTGCAAAAACAGAGGATACATTGCTACTTGTAAAAAAATCCCCTTTTCTTCCAATCTTTTCACGTTCTTTCATATAATATCCATGACCTTCTGTATACAATACAAGGTTCATATACGTACTATATGAAATTGAATAATCCTTTTCTTTCCCCATCCATTCTCTTAAAATGAGCTCCATTCCCATAATGACTCCTTATTGTAAAAACGGATTATTTTCTTTTTCAAAGCCAATGCTTGTTTCTGGACCATGTCCACATAACACCGCTGTTTCATCTGGTAATACAAATAATTTCTCTTCAATACTTCCAATTAATTCAGCAAAACTTCCACCAGGCAAATCTGTTCTTCCAATGCTCATTTGGAACAATACATCTCCTGAGAATACAGCATTCGCCTCTTTACTATAATAAGAAATACTTCCTGGAGAATGTCCCGGCGTCTCAAAAATTTCAAAATTAAATGATCCAATTGTTAATGTACCTTCTGCATCAATAATATGATCCGCTGGTTTTGCTGTAATACTGCGGTTCATCATAAAAATTTGAGAGCCGTTTACAGTTGCATCTCCTAACCAATCTGCTTCTTCTTTATGTACGTATACAGGAATATAAAAAGCGTCTCTTACCGCATCAACAGCACCGATATGATCAAAGTGAGCATGTGTTAATAAAACCGCCAATGGTTTTAATTGTTCTTCTTGTAAATATGTAACGAGCTTTTCACCTTCATGACCAGGGTCAAAGATAATGCACTCTTTTTGATCGTTCATTAAAATATAAGCATTGGTTTGCAATGGGCCTAACGGCATTTGTATCCATTTCATATGAAATCTCCTCCAGTTATTAAACTTACTTTTAATGATACAACATTTCTTTCTCTGAGGAAAAGAAAGGATGCTATCTCGACAATCATTTTTAAAACATGTACAATATAAAAGAGTAAATATTCCAAAAACTCATAATAAGAAATGGGTAGACAGAGGAGGATATTGTATGGGCCTTGTTATTATTTTTACACTTGTCACTCTGTTAGCTGTATTTGCTACGCTTAGAACACTTCGTGAAAAAAACTTTTTCGCGAGCGGCTTTGCAATTGCAACTGTACTCGTTTTCGGATGGTTTACGATCATGACTGTTCTATATAACGGGTATCCACCAGCAGCTTAATTCGTTTACACTTTATTCTTCATCGAGATTTCACACAAAAAGAGGAAGGGTTCCCCCTTCCTCTTTTCATATTTCACATCTTATATCATCTTCGCTTCGTATTTGTGCTTTTTTACAAGCCAAGCTCCTCCGATAACACCTGCATCATTACCAAGTGTTGCAATAGCTAACTTCGTGCTCTTTACAGCACGTGAGAAAGCGTATTGCTCGAAATAGCGTTGAATTGGTTCTAATAGCGCATCTCCAGCTTTAGACACGCCTCCACCAATAACAATTTTCTCTGGGTTCAACGTACTAGAAAGGTTCGCTACAGCTAATCCTAAATAAGAAGCTACTTTTTCTACTACTTCGCCTGCTAATTCATCACCTTGTCCAAGTGCTTCAAAGACATCTTTTGATGTAATACGTCCTTCTTCAGCTAACATAGAACGCAACATGCTTTCTTTATTAGTCTCTTGTATTTTTTGCATAGCAACACGTACAATACCTGTTGCAGATGCTACTGTTTCTAAGCAACCAGACTTCCCGCAATTACATGGGAAAGCATTTTCTGTAACTACTGTAATATGTCCAATCTCACCAGCAGCACCACTCACGCCGTGTACAATCTCACCATTGGCGATTACACCACCACCAACGCCCGTACCAAGTGTCATGCAGATTAAATCTTTTGCACCTTCACCAGCACCTTTCCACATTTCACCAAGCGCTGCTAAGTTTGCATCATTATCAATAACAACAGGTAATCCTGTTTCTACTTCTAATAAATCTTTTAGCGGATAGTTTTTCCACCCTAAATTAACCGCTTCATAAATCATTCCAGATGCCACATGTACAGGGCCAGGAGCTCCCATACCAATACCAATTAACTTGCTCTTCAATTCGCCTAATTCTTCTAGCTTTTTATCAATTGCTTTCGCAACATCAAGTGTAATATGTTTTCCTTGCTCACCTGTATTCGTAGGGATTTCCCACTTATGTAAAATTTCACCGTATACATTAATAAATGCTAATTTAATCGTTGTACCACCAAGGTCAACACCAACTAACCATTTCTCTTCCATGTTGCTTACCTACCTTTATCTAATTCTTATTTAGCTCTTTTTGAATTTCTTGCTTCAATAAAAATAAAGCTGTTTGATAGTCTTGTGGATCGATTAGCTGTGATTGATTTAATTCACGCAATTCATCTTGCATTAATTGTAAATCTGCAATTCGATCTCCCGTATAAATAATCGTACCAAATTTCTTTAGCAATTGCTGAATATCATAAATAGATACCATTTCATCACCCTCTATGCTTGCTTACTATAAAAAATTATAATAAGAAAACGTTCACATATTTTATTATAATCAAGAAGAAAAAGTCTCGTCAATTTTTATTTGTCTAGACAAGCTCATTTATAAGCATTGTTCCTTTTTCTGTAATAATTTTTTCTATATTTTTATCAAATGGCTCTACCGGAATGTGTTTTACCATTTGAAAACCATACGCTAATGATAGCGTTTTCCCTTTATAATGCACGAGATAACGATCATAATAGCCACCGCCGTACCCAATTCGCTCTCCTCGTTCTGTATAAGCTACGCCCGGCACAATTTGAAGATCAATTCCATCCACATTCACTTCTTCCGTAAGCCCGGGAATCGGTTCACGTAAATTCATATACACCGTTTCTAATTGATCAAAATTATTAATTTGCCGGAAGGACATCGTTCTTGTTCCTTTATTACACTTAGGAACTACAACTTTCTTTCCTTCTTCCCAAGCTTTTTCAATAATAGGATATGTATTCACTTCATTTTCCATTGAAAGAGTAATTCCAATTGTTTTAGCTTCAACCCACTCTTTTTGCGCATACAGCAAAAATGCAATCTGTTCTGATAAAGTTGTATACTGTTCTTCTGATAAAGAATTCATGTGTTCTATTATTTGTTTACGCAAACGCACTTTCTCTTCTTTCACACATTTCCCCCCTACAGTGACACTTTTCTCTATGATGATAGTGTATCACTTTTAACATAGGAATCGAATAAAAAAAGAAACAGTAGGAAAATATTCCTACTGCTTACTTTGTTTCACGGTGTAACGTAGACTTCTTGTCACGCTTGCAATACTTTTTAAGCTCGATACGCTCAGCGTTGTTACGTTTATTTTTCTTTGAGATATAGTTACGATCTCCGCATTCTGTACATGCTAGAGTAATATTCACACGCATTCTTATTTCCCTCCAGTACTAATAACTTAAATCAGACTATACTATAATACCACTTTTAAAATAAAAATTCTACACCTTTTGATATTGTCTAATTTTTTCTATAAGATTTTTCATGTTTTCCCTTGCTATTACTGGGTTTCTAGCATGTGAATACACTAAAAATTTTGGTTGTTTTGTGTCAGAAACGATATAAGACCACTCTTTTTCAGTATATTTGAACTGTACTCCTTCAAATATACCTTCTCCCTTCCTTTCTATATCATCCAATAATTTCCTCATAATTTCCCCTTTTTCATTCCATGAACATACCACTTCATCATAAAGTAAATAGAGCGGCGGTGATTGCTCTACTATGCTGAGAAACGTTTTTCCTTGCAATGCTATTAGCTCGAATAATTTTCCAATTCGATATAAAATATCTCGCTTCCACCTTACTTGAAACGACTTTCTTTCATCCTGCGTATAAAATAGAAGATAACATTCTCCTAACTTCAAAGACATCGGGTAAATATTTCCTGTCGATTCGAGTAAGAAATCCGGAATATCTACCTCTTCCAAATCTGTACCCTGGTAAATATTACTATGTTTATCGTATAACTCGAAATGATTTCCTTGCTCAGAAAACATAAGAGCCATATTCGCTTTACTTGATTTCATCAAAGCTTTCACATGATCTTTTTGTTCGCTTGCATAAATCCATGTAACTGTACAACCAAGTCTTTGCAGAAAGAGCATAAGTAAATGTTGCAACGTATCATTTCTCTTATTAATAAGAAGATGAAACTTCTGCATCTGTATTTTCTCGATATCAATATGCTCCAATATAACTTCTATATACTCATTCATAGAAACATGAACCAGCTCATTACGCCCCATTTCTTTCTCATGTACGTAATAAAACAATTCGGACATATATACTTGTTCTATCTCTTTTTGCTGCTTATACGTTAACGGCATGCCAGCTTGACTGTATAACTTTATAACAATCTCATTCTCATTCTCCACTTGAATGAAAACACCACCTGCACATTGCAAATGATGAACACTATATTGAAAAAGTGACTCGTTCATTTCTTTACATTCCATCGTATGAATCCCTATACCATGAATAGCATGTAAAAATAAATTTTTATAAGAGGTTGTTTCTATATTTTCTTGACTTCCAATTAATATACTCTCTCCTTTTGTAAAAAGAGATCCATACGCCATCGCAATCTTCACGATAAACTGGGGAGTAATTTCAACATTCCCTCTTCCTACAATGCGGCTTTTTTGTAACCAACCTGCACTCATTTCACTCTCTTGAATACCAGCTGCTCCTACTATCGAATGACTATCAATGGCCTTATAAGGCCATAGTTTTCCTTTTTGCTTAATTACCGTGCTTCTCCCAATATGACAGTGATCCGCTACAACGCTTTTTTGAAACAGTGTAACGTCATCTTCAACTATTGTACGCTCTCCTATTGTCGTTTCTAATAGTTCACAATACTTCCCAATGTGGGCATTTGCAAAAACAATACTTTTTTGAAGATGAGAATAATTTGAAACGATACTATTTTTCCCAATAATAGAATATGGCTCAATTACAGCTCCTGTACCAATCTTTGCTCCTTCTCCAATAAAAGAGGGGCCATGAATTTTCGTCCCTTTGCCAATCGTCACCCCTTCTCCCATCCATACCATCGGTAATACTTCCGTATAAGGAATAGGTACTTGTAACTTTTTCGTTAACAAATCAAATTGTGCTTGTCGATATTGATTAAATGTGCCGATATCTAACCAATAACCTTCTGACAAATATGCGAATAACACATTTTTATTTGCCAATAACGGAAACACATCATGACTAAAATCAAAAAATTGCCTAGGCGGTATGTAAGAAAAGATTTCTGGCTCCATAATATATATGCCTGTATTCACAACATTAGAGACTACCTCATTCCAGCCCGGCTTTTCTATATATCGTGTAACCTCCTGGTCTTTATTCATTACAACCAATCCAAATGAGAGTGGATTTTCTACTTCTTTCACAAACATTGTTACTATTCTTTTCTTTTGTTCATGAAACCTAATTCCTTCTGATAATTGAAAGTCAGTTAATGCATCCCCACTTATCACAACAAATGTTTCATCTAAAAATTGTTCTGCTTGTTTAATACTCCCTGCTGTACCAAGCGGAGGAGAGTCTTCAAAATAATACAAGTTAACTCCCCATTTACTACCATCACCAAAATATTGCTTAATGGTCGTACTCATATATTGAACAGTAATTGCAATTTCACGAATACCATGCTGGCGTAATAACTCAATATTGTATTCTAAAACTGGTTTTTCTAATAACGGTAACATCGGCTTTGGAGTATTACATGTTAATGGTCTAAGGCGTCTTCCTTTTCCTCCAGCTAAAATAACCCCCTTCATATACTTCAGCCTCCACTTATATAATGTTCAGTAGCTCCATATACCATATGTATATTCTCTATCCCACATGAACTAGCAGCATAAACTTGATTAGTTAAACGAATCCTCATTTAAAAGACCCTATAATTAAATGTCCCACCTATAAAAACGTACGGTTCAAACTCAAAGAAAGCGCTTACTATTAATTGATAAATAATACTTATTAACGAACAACATATATACTAATTTTCCCATTACATTATGATACATCTTATCATCATAAACTAAAGGAAACAACGAGCTTTTTTTGTCATGTTTTGACTAAAAAAAGCAGGTGATTTCTCATCACCTGCTTTAATTCCTACTCATTCAATAAATAATGCTTTCCTTTTACTAAATAAAAGACATTTTCAGCAATATTTGTAATATGATCTGCTACACGCTCAATATATCTCGCCACAAATGATAATTGTGTAATTTGCGTAATTGCTTCTGGTTGTTCCGGAACTGAAGATATAAACTCACGAATTGATTTTCCATATATTTCATCAACAGAATCATCCATTTCAGCGATTTGTTTCGCAAAAGTTAAATTTTCTTGTTCATATGCTTCTAACGCTAAATGCAACATCTCATTTGCAATCGCAAACATTTCATCCAGGTTGTGCAAACTAACAGCCACTTCTTTTTCCCCAAGACGAATTGTAGCCTTTGCAATATTAACAGCATGATCTGCAATACGCTCTAAATCTGTCGCTGTTTTAATTGAAATAAAGATCCTTCTTAAGTCACTTGCTACAGGTTGCTGCTTCGTAATAAGCATAAGTGCAAGATCGTTTATTTCCTCTTCTAAATTATCCATGCGGTAATCACCATCAATGACCTCTAACGCTTTCTCTACATCCCTTGTATGCAGACCTTCCATAGCAATCAATAAAGCCGCATTTGCTAATTCTCCAAGCTCGATTACCTTTTGCTGTAACACTTTTAAATCACCTTGAAACTGTTCTCTTACCATTTTTTCTTCCCCCTCAATATTATGTGCCATTATATATAAAGTGAAACTTTAATCAACCCTCATCAATCGGGCTTTTACAGGCGGCCCGCCATCTAACTTCTTTGCTTTTGTTGAATTTTGAAATCCGGTCTTACTGCCCGCAAATAGCGGGATAAATCTCCTACATAGCCTCTTACACTTGTAATAAAACTTAAAATAAAGGAAGTATTACTTCCCTATTAAAGTGAGATAAAAATAAGAAATGCCCTCTGTTAAGAGGGCATTTTCTCTTAGCTTTGCGACGATATCAGCCAAAGCGACCTGTAATATAATCTTCTGTACGCTTATCTGAAGGAGTCGTAAATAATTTGTTTGTATCTGTATACTCCACAACTTCCCCGCTTAAGAAGAAAGCAGTTTTGTCTGAAATACGCGCTGCTTGTTGCATATTATGCGTTACGATAACAATACTAAAGTCTTTCTTTAACTCTTGAATTAATTCTTCTACTTTTAATGTTGAAATTGGATCTAATGCCGATGTTGGCTCATCCATTAAAATAACGTCTGGCTCAATAGCTAAGCAGCGTGCGATGCATAGACGCTGTTGCTGTCCACCAGATAAACCGTATGCATTATCGTGCAAACGATCTTTTAATTCATCCCAAATCGCTGCTCCACGTAAACTTTTTTCAACAATTTCATCTAATGTCTTTTTGTCACGAATACCATGGATTTTTGGACCGTATGCTACATTCTCATAAATAGATTTTGGAAATGGATTTGGCTTTTGGAACACCATTCCTACATGTGTTCTTAATTCTTCAACTGGATATGATTTATCAAATATATTGCGTTCTCTATATTCAATTACACCTGTAGTTCGAACGATCGGTACTAACTCTACCATGCGATTTAACGTTTTTAAGTACGTTGATTTACCACAGCCACTTGGACCGATAATGGCTGTAACTTCATTCTCATGAATACTTAAATTAATATCTTTTAAAGCATGGTCTTCCCCGTACCATAAATTTAAGTTTTTCGTATCAAATACTACTTTCTTTGGCGCAGTCTCGATTTTCTCTTCGTTTTTCACCTGTACATTTACTACTGTTGCTACCATTTGAATTCCCCTTTCATCCACTTCCAACTTATTTTCGATTTCGTAACCATAAAACAAATATATTGATAAATAGCAACAAACCTAACAAAACAATCATCCCAGCTGCTGCTACATACTGAAATTCTTCTTGTGGCCTACTCATCCAATTAAAAATTTGGATTGGTAAAACTGTAAATCTATCAAACATACTAAATGGAACATAATTCGCAAACGCAAGTGCCCCGATCACTAATAGTGGTGCTGCTTCTCCAATTGCTCTTGATATCGCTAACGTACAGCCCGTTATAATCCCTGGAAAAGCATATGGCAATACAATTTGATACATCGTTTGCCACTTCGTAGCACCTAATCCGTAAGAACCCTCTAATAATACACTTGGTACTGATCGGATTGCTTCTTGACTCGCCACAACAACTGTTGGTAAGACGAGTAAACTCATCGTCAGTGCTGCTGCAACTATACTCTCTCCTAAATGAAGAGCATATACAAAAATAGTTAAACCAAGCAATCCAAATACAACGGATGGTACTCCTGCTAACGTTTGATTATTAATCTCTACTATTTTTTTAAATAGAGATTCCTTCGCATATTGCTCTAAATAAAGAGCTGTTCCAACTCCAAATATAAAAGAAACAGGTATAACAATACTCATAAATAATATTGTCCCTGACAAAGCTGCAGCAATACCAGCTTCTTTCGGATTACGTGAAGCGAAATTTGTAAAGAAATCTATTGAAAGATAACTTATGCCTTTTTCAACAATTTGAAACAGTAACACAGACAAAATTACGATTGAAAATAAAATTGCTATATAAAATAACAATTTGTAAATTCGATCTTTTAAAAAGCGTGATGCCATGTTTTTTTGTATTTTATTATGATTCAACATTCGCATATTATGTCATCCTCCTAAAACGGCGCATAATAGACTGCGAAATGATGTTCATAATAAAAGTAAACATAAATAAAGTTGCACCTACAGCATACATGCTGTAATACGTAACCGTTCCATGCGGAGCATCACCTAAACTTACTTGCACAATATAGGCTGTTAACGTTTGAATAGAATGTGTCGGATCAAGCGATACATTTGGTGTGGATCCTGCTGCAATTACAACGATCATCGTTTCACCAATTGCACGAGAAGCCGCTAATATAATTGCTGCCATAATCCCTGTAAAAGCGGACGGAAACACCACTTGTTTTACCATTTCAAACCGCGTCGCTCCGAGTGCTAATGAAGCTTCTTTCGTCCCTTTCGCCACAGATCTCATCGCGTCTTCAGATAGAGATGCAACTGTAGGCATCATCATAAATCCGATAACGATTCCTGGACTAATCGCATTAAAAAACTGTAAATCTGGTATAATCCTTTGTAAAAGCGGTGTAACAATTGTTAATGCAAAAAAACCGTATACAATTGTCGGGATACCTGCTAATAGCTCTAACATCGGCTTTAATATTTTCCGTGCACTATTTGAAGCATATTCGCTTAAAAATACAGCACACGCTAAACCGATAGGAATTGCCACAAACATAGCAAGCGCTGTTACAAGGAACGTTCCACATATAAGTGGTACTATACCAAATTTAGGATCTTCAAAAAATGGTAACCATTCTTTCTCCGTCAAAAAGGAGTATAGTGATATTTTTTGAAAAAACATGATTGTTTCATTAGAGAGCGTAAAAACAATTCCAAGTGTCGTCACAATAGAAACGCTAGCAATTATTTTTAGTAATAAAGGTACTATTCGATTGATTCGCTGCGTTTTTTTTCTTTGCTTTTTATTTCTTTCAATCAAATGTTGTACAGAAAATGTAATTTGATTTTTGTCATTATGAGCCAAAGATGAAAACCCCTTTCCACCCTGACATTACCTTTTTATTTCTGTTAACATACGCAGCTGTTCATTGTATTTTTCTTTTCGCAATTTTACATAACCGACCTCTTCAGCGAGGTTACCAACATGCTGAATCATAAACTCAACATAGTTTGCTACATTCATTTTATTTCGGATAGATGCATTATTCACATAAGTAAGTAGCGGCCTAGATAACGGCTTATATTTACCTGATTGAATGGTCTCTTTCGTCGGAAATACACCATTTACTTTTATTGCTTTCACCTTATCTCGATTAGCCATATAATAAGCATATCCTACAAAAGCAATGGCATGTTTATCATTCATTACCCCTTGCATAATAACTTGATCGTCTTCAGACAAAGAGACTTTTTTTACAATGCGATGATTTTGTAAGATGACATTTTGAAAATAATCATACGTACCAGAGTCTACGCCTGGTGCATAAAAGTTCACTTGTTCACGTGGCCATGTTGAATGAATTTGTGACCATCGCTTCTCACTTCCATCTTCACTCCACAGTAGACGTAACTCGTCTACTGACATATCGTCTACCCATGTATTGTGCCAATTCACAACAATTGTAAGACCATCTTTAGCCACCTCAAAAGGTGTGAATTGAATAGAATTTTTCTTCATTTCATTTTTCTCGACTTGTTTCATTACTCTCGAAGCATTATTTATATCTACTTCTCCTTTACCGAAACGATTAAATCCTCCCCCAGTTCCAGAAATACTGATGGAAATTTTCACGTCTGGATGCACCTTTGTATATTCCTCCGCTACTGCTTCTATAATAGGAAAAACCGTTGAGGATCCATCAACTCTCACTTCTCCCGTATCATTTAAAGCAAATGCAGTAGACATTTCAAAACAGAGGAACCATATTGATAGTACGAAAATTTTAATCGGTGTACGCATCCATTTCACGTGTTCTTCCTCCTAGAAGTAACCGGAAATAACAGGATTACAGATATAAGAATACTGCTAAACTATTAATTCGGTTTTAATTGTTTGTAAAAGTTTTGTAAAGTTCCACAAAGATCAACATACGATACAATTTTAATCAGTAGTAGCTATTCATTTTCTCTGATGATTTCCCTATAAAACAGTTATCCCCTATCTCATCATATACAAGTATCATTTATACGGCCGCGTGTTTTTCAGTGTTGTATACTTGTCCACATTTATTACACGATATGCATAAACCATAAAAAAAAGCACACTATCTTTTCAGATAGTGTGCTTTTTTACAATTTTTTTATTCATCATCTTGATCTTTATTTTTATTGTCTTTGTCATCTTTTGGAGTTTCACCATTTACTTCTTTGTTTTTCAAATCAAAGTAAGCGTCCATAATTTCACGACCAATATATCCATTAATACCAGTCTTATCATCATGTACCCACGGAACGACAACAGAGAATGCTACTTCTGGATCTTCAAGTGGCGCATAACCTACTAATGTTAGGTTATATGTTTCCACACGTTCACCGTTTGCCTTTCTACCAATCTCTTTATCTCCGCCATACACAGTTTGCGCGGTACCTGTCTTCCCTGCCGCTTTATATTTTGCACCTGTAAAGTATTTTGTAGCTGTACCACCTGAATCATTATACACTTGTCTAAATCCTTCTTGAACACGTTTAATTTGCGATTCTGGCATATCAACACGATTTAATACTTTCGGTTCCATAGATTGAACAACTTTCCCAACTTCATCTGGTTTCACTGCTGGTTGACGAATTTCTTTTACAACTTGTGGTTGCATACGATATCCGCCATTGGCAATCGTCGAAATATATTGCGCTAATTGAAGCGGTGTATACGTATCATACTGTCCAATTGATAAATCTAGTAAGAAACCTGGTTGACTACTTCTACCCATCTGACCAGCAGATTCATTGGGTAAATCAATTCCTGTTTTTACACCCAGTCCAAACTGTCCGAAATAATAACGCATCGTATCAAATGCTTTTTGAGGTATATCTAACGTACCACCTCTCACATATTGAACACCGGCGATATTCATCGCTGTTTTAAACATATAAACGTTAGAAGACATTTTTAAAGCTGTAAGGTCATTAATGTATCCCATCGTTTTCCAAGACGATTTCGTAGGTGTACCTTTTAATTTAATTGGTTCATCCAATTGCACCGACCCTGGTTGAATCGCACCAGTTTGATATCCAGTAAGTACTGTTGCACCTTTTACAGTTGACCCCATCGGATAAGAACTTGTCATGGTACCTAATGCAAAGTCATTTACTTTCGTTTGACCATCTTCGTTAACTAATTGTTTCCCCGCCATAGATAAAACTTCACCATTTTTTGGATTCATCATTACAACGAATGCGCGATCTAAAAGAGGTTCGCTTCCTTTAAATCTCATTAAATTCTTCGCAAGAATATCTTCCACACGCTTTTGTAATTCCATATCAATTGTTAAGTTCAAGTCATTACCACTTTGTCCTTTTGATACATTAATCGTTTCTAAAATATTACCGTTTTTATCTGTAACATTTCTAACTTCTGCTTTCGTACCGTGCAGGCTATCTTCATACTGTTGTTCAAGATAACTTTTTCCTACTCGGTCATTTCGATTATAATCACGAACAAGATAGTAATCTAGTCTTTCTCTCGGTAAGCCTTCATCAGATGTCGACACCCCACCAAGTACACTTCGGAATAAATCATCGTACGTATATTTTCGATCCCAATCAACATTCGTATCTACACCTGGTAATGCTGCTAGGTTTTCACTAATAATCGAATATTCCTTTTCTGTAGCATCCTTTTTAATAACTTGAGGTGTCATTGCATATCCGCCGTCCATCTTACTTTTAATCGCTAATATTTCTAGATCTTTTGCGGATAATTGATTAATCTCTTCTTCTGTTACACGACTTCGCTGACGCTCGTCTAATTCTTTATCATCAATTTTTTTATCTTTAAACTCTTGGCGATCTTTATTCGTAATTTTTTCTTTAGCTTCCTCTTTATGCATAGCAAGCCAATAATCTTTTTTATCGCGATCTGTTAATTTATCTGTCGGTACTTCAATCAAATCTGCTAGCTTTTTCGCTGTTTCTAAGCGATCCTCTGCCGTTGATCCTTTCATTTTTGTAAATGTAATAGTACGAATGGCTGCATTATCTACTACAGGTCGCCCATAACGGTCAAATATTTTCCCACGCGGTACAGGATTACTTATCGTTGAGTTTTCTTTCTTCTCCACTTCATTCTTATATTCTTCACCGCGAACAATTTGTACATATCCGAGCCTTACAATAACCGCGGAGAACATTAAAAACACGCAGAAAAACAGCACGTTTAACCGAAAAGGAACGTGGGTCTTTTTCTTATTTTGCTTCTGCTTCTTGCTCATACAAACCCCCTCTACCAACAGCTATGTAATGTGAAAGGGACACCTTCATATAGGTGTCCTCACTGCTGTTTTACATCTTTTTCTATTCTAGCATAAAACAAACGAGAAGTTAACCTTCTGGTTCAGTTTGATTCTGCGTAGTTCCTTGCGTTACAACACTTGTTTTATCTGCATTTTCCCCATCATATTTGACATTTTTAACTGCAAAATAAATAAGAAAATGTCCAGCACCTAAAATACATAATAAGTAAGGTAAACTTTTTTCAGGTGGAAAGAATAGTACAGCACATAAAAAACTTAAAATGGAACAGATTCTTCCGGCATTTAACCATAACTCCCGGACAACGACATATTCCACACGCCATTCTCTCGCATTTTTAGCTCTACCAATTACGTCATATGTCATTGACCCGTATGGAACAAGTAAAATAGGATATGCAACCGCAATACATGCCGCATAAATAAGTAATTTCGTGTATGTAACATTGAAAATAACTAAAAAGACGACAGCATATAAAATAATGCCCCCAAGTAAAATTGCTTTTTTTCGCCACTCTTTCTTTAACATGCGAGCGACCAAGTAATAACATACAAAGGATACAGCAGAGTTCACTAAACTATATTTCCCTAATGCGAACTCACTATTAGTTGCTAAATACACATATACTGAAATGACAAAAATAAACGTTCCTTCTCTCAATCCTTGGAAAAAATGAGCTCGTGTAATCTTTCCCCAATTTTTATCAACTCTTCGTTCTTTCAATACTTGCACAATTTCATAACGCCCTTCACATTCTCTTTTAGATAAAAAGAAACTTAAGACGACAGCAATTGCAAATAAAACTAATGAAAGAAAGAATATAACAGTATAACCACTCCATTTCTCCATGCGTGAAATTGTGTATCCTGCTGCTATTGGTCCAATCATCCCAGAGAAAGATGTAAGAAGTCCAAGAAATCCATTAAAGAAATCTCTTGTTTCTGGTTCTGTAATTTCAAATGTCAATAAGTTAAAAGCCAACCAGTAAAAACCGTATCCTACTCCTAAAAGAGCCCCCATTAATAAAATATACTGAGAAGCACTTTTTCCAGCCACTAAAACAACGATAAAAAAAATTGCGAGCGTTCCTACTCCTATTCGTAATAAAATCGAGCGATCGATACGTTTCGCTAATTTCCCCCCTACAAGAAATGTGAGAGGCTGTAATACAACGCTGGCCAAATTATACAAGCCAAGATTCACATAATTTTGTGTTTGCTTCCATAAATAAATATTTACAAACGTATTCGATAAAGAAATTGCGAGCGTGTATAAACCTCCTATAAGGAGCAATAACACTAAATCCCGATTCACTTCAACGTCACCAATTATATGTTTCCACTTCATACACAACTCTCCTTTACTTCATGTTCTAGTCTTCCAAAGACAAGCCCAATTATGTAAAAGGAAAGCATAGAAAAAAGCTAGGGGCTCTCCCCTAGCTTTTTCTATATTTATTACGATTATTTTGCTTGTTGGTAACGTTTTTCAGCAGCGTTCCAATCTACAACGTTCCAAAATGCGCCGATGTAGTCTGGACGACGGTTTTGGTAGTTTAAGTAGTAAGCGTGCTCCCAAACATCTAAACCGATAACTGGAGTTTTACCTTCAGTTAAAGGAGAATCTTGGTTTGGAGTGCTTGTTACTTCTAACTCACCATTGTTTACTACTAACCAAGCCCAACCAGAACCGAAGCGAGTTGCGCCAGCTTTTGCGAATTCTTCTTTGAATGCATCGAAGCTACCGAATTTCGCTTCAATTGCAGTTGCAAGTTCACCTACAGGTTGTCCTCCGCCGTTTGGAGATAAGATTGTCCAGAAGAATGTATGGTTAGCATGTCCGCCACCATTGTTACGTACTGCTGTACGGATCGCTTCTGGTACTTCGTTTAAGTTTGCAACTAATTCTTCTACGCTTTTGTCAGCTAATTCTGCATGACCTTCTAAAGCAGCGTTTAAGTTTGTAATATACGTGTTGTGATGTTTTGTATGATGGATGTTCATTGTTTCTTTGTCAAAGTGAGGCTCTAAAGCATCATACGCATAAGGTAAATTTGGTAATTCGTGTTTTGCCATTGTTATATTCCTCCCAGTTTATGTATTGCCACTTAAGTGACATACAACTTCATTCTACCCTAATTGCCATAGGGTGCAAACAAATAAATCACATTGTCTTGCTATCATTAAAGTAGCAAAATTCCCACTTCTTTTCAATTAAAATGCTCATATATTCCGTAAAAAAAGCTTCCTTCTACAAGGAAGCTTCCTGCTAACATAATAAACATGCGAAATGGATATGGACCCTGTAGGACTCGAACCTACGACCGGACGGTTATGAGCCGTCTGCTCTAACCAGCTGAGCTAAGGGTCCACAATTATGTATGTAACAACATATCAAATAAAGGAATTCCTATCGGATATGCCCTTTAAGAAAGGTAAGATAAATTTACCATATAGAAAAGAAAAGTGTCAATTGTATTTTTCTTATTTAAAAGAAGAAAGTTAATAAAAAGAAATTTAGTTATCTCCACTATATGTAAATATAATATATCTTGAGATTCTCTAGATTCCTACGTTACAATGATTTTATACATACATAAAGGAAGTGAATCTATGTCCATATTTACCCAATTCGTAAAAAGCATATACTCGCCTAAAGATATGGCGCTATTCCGTTTTCAAAAAATCGGTAAAACCATTTTGTATATTATGCTACTTTGCTTAATTACTACTATTCCAAGAACTTTTTTGTACGGTAGTTTTATCCAAGATGGTGTAGGCATGGTAAATCAAGTCATCGATAAAGATTTACCTGACTTTAAGATTGAAAATGGCGAACTAAAAGCCGATATTGATCAACCCATTGAAAAAGAAGAAGGAAATGCACTTTTCGTATTTGATCCAAATTCAACAGACCTAGAAAAATATCAAAATAAAACAGGTTTATTTGTTTTAAAAGATAAAGTAGTCTCTATGGGAAATGGTCAAACACAAACGTATTCTTATAACGATTTGTTAGGTGCATCTCTTGAGAAAAAAGATTTACAAGAATTTATTTCTTTATTCGATAATATTTATCCAATTTTATTATTCGTTATCGGATTCTTAGTGTACCTATTCCAATTATTCATCACTTTTGTAGGCGTGACTTTACTTGCGTTCATCGGTTCTGCTATGAGCGGTCAACGTAAACTATCCTATAAACAAGTTTGGACACTAACTGCATACAGCTACACAATCCCAACCATTTTCTTCATGATTATGGATTTATTCAAAATCGTCGTACCTGGGGCAACATTCATTTATATCGCTGTTGTTTTAATCGTTCTATACTTAACGATTAAAGAGGTACCCCAACCGAAAGAAAAATAAAAAAATGCCTAAATAGGCATTTTTTTTTTGGACAAGCATATATTCCTAGCAAAGGAGTGAAGAATATGAAGAGGTTAGGTATATTCCTATTCGTGCTTGTTCTCGGTTATGTATTTTATTACGATATAAAAATCGGTACTTTACCGATGTTAAGTTCATATAAAAAAACAACCGCTGCCCAAACGATTAAAAAAGAGAACGCAGACAACCAACAAAATAAAGAGAATAAAACAGAAAAAGAAACGGATACATCTTATAAAACAATTGAAGTAAAAACTGGTGAGACAGTTCTTTCTATTACAGAACAAATTAACAAGAAAAAAATTCCTTCCATAGAAAAAGTCATTGACGACTTTAAACTATTAAACAAAAGTACATCTGCTACAAAAATCCAAATTGGAAAGTCTTATAAATTCCCGTTATATCAATAAGCTATCACTTAATCCTTGTCAATTACATAAAGGCGCTGATACAATAGTAAAAGTGAAACCGAGCACTTCGGTTTCTATAGCCCTATATCACGTATACTATCATTGATATGAGGGACTAAATAAGAAACTTCTTTTATAAGGAGAGCGATCTATTCGTGAATGAAATGACTCATCGTACAAAAACACGTCCAGTTAAAGTCGGTAATTTAACAATCGGCGGTAATAATGAATTAATTATACAAAGTATGACAACAACAAAAACACATGATGTTGAAGCAACAGTTGCTGAAATCAAGCGTTTAGAAGAAGCCGGCTGTCAAGTCGTCCGCGTTGCCGTTCCAGATGAACGCGCAGCAGATGCTATTGCTGATATAAAAAAACAAATCAACATTCCACTTGTTGCTGATATTCATTTTGATTATCGCCTTGCTTTAAAAGCAATTGAAGGTGGCATTGATAAAGTACGTATCAATCCAGGTAATATTGGTCGTCGCCATAAAGTAGAAGCTGTTGTAAATGCAGCAAAAGAGCGCGGTATTCCAATCCGTATTGGTGTAAACGCCGGTTCATTAGAGCGTCACATTTTAGAAAAGTACGGGTACCCAACTGCAGATGGTATGGTTGAGAGCGCGCTACATCATATTAAAATTTTAGAGGACTTAGATTTCCACGATATTATCGTATCTATGAAAGCCTCTGATGTTAACTTAGCAATCGAAGCATACGAGAAAGCTGCTCGCGCTTTTGATTACCCATTACATTTAGGTATTACAGAATCTGGAACATTGTTTGCTGGAACTGTAAAAAGTGCCGCTGGTCTTGGAGCAATCTTAAGTAAAGGCATCGGAAATACACTACGTATTTCATTAAGTGCTGATCCAGTTGAAGAAGTAAAAGTTGCTCGTGAATTATTAAAATCATTCGGTCTTGCGTCTAACGCAGCGACACTTATCTCTTGTCCAACTTGTGGTCGTATTGAAATCGATTTAATTAGCATCGCTAACGAAGTGGAAGAATACATCTCTACACTTCAAGTACCAATTAAAGTTGCAGTACTTGGTTGCGCTGTAAATGGCCCTGGTGAAGCTCGTGAAGCTGATATCGGTATTGCTGGTGCACGTGGAGAGGGATTATTATTCCGTAAAGGGCAAGTCGTTCGTAAAGTACCAGAAGAAACAATGGTAGAAGAACTGAAAAAAGAAATCGACGTAATTGCTGCTGAAATGGCTGCTGAACGAGAAAAAGAAAAAGAGACACAAGAACAATAAAAAGAAGGTTGCCACAATATTTGTGAGCAACCTTCTTTTCTACGTAAAAAAGCTCATCAGTTATATAACCGACGAGCTTTTACTTTGCACATTTTGGACAACGACCATATATTTCAAACTTATGACCCGTTACTTCATAACCAGTAAAATCTTTATTCATAAAATCCATTGGGCAGGAAGTAATCTCTTTCGTCCCCCCACAATCCAAACAAATAAAATGATGATGATGTTCCATAATAGAACAAGTAAAACGAAAATGTTTTTCACCATTTAATTCCGTTTGTTCTAAAACACCAATCTCAGCAAAAACTGTTAAGTTACGATAAATCGTATCAAAACTAAGCCCTGGATAGTCGTCTTTCATATGCTCTAAAACGTCTTTCGCAGTTAAATAACGATTATGTGCTGCAAATAATCTGAGCATCTCTTCTCTTTTTCCAGTATGTTTGTATCCTTTTTCTTTCATTAGGCGTAAAGCTTCCGTTAGATTCATACCTATCCCTACTTTATGCAGTTTTTTTCTTCTTCCATAAAATCGCACCGATTAAAATAAGAACTGCTATCATAACAATTGTACCACCTGGTGCTAGATCAAGTTGATACGAAGCAAACATTCCACCAATAACTGCAATTTCACCAAATAAAATGGAAAAGAAAATTGTTTGTTTAAATCCTTTAGCAATACGAATACTCGCTGCAACTGGCAACGTCATTAATGATGATACGAGAAGAACCCCTACTACACGCATTGATACTGCAATGACAAGAGCAACTAATATAATGAAAATAAAGTGAATCCATTTCGCTCTTAAACCAGTTGATACTGCGTATTCCTCATCAAATGATAGTAGAAACAGCTCTTTATATAATAAAATAATTGTCGCAACAACAACAATTGCTACAATCCCAATAATAATTAAATCCGTACTTGTTACAGCACTAACACTACCAAATAAATAACTAAATAAGTCTGTGTTAAATCCATTTGCAAGTGAAATGAAAATAACTCCAACTCCCATCCCTGCCGAAAGGATAATCGGAATTGCTAATTCTTGATAGTGCTTATATACAGTTCTTAACTTTTCGATTAGTAGCGCTCCACCAATTGAAAAAATCATCCCCATATATAAGGGGTTTAAAAATCCACCTGTAAAAATGGTTTTTTCAAGTAATAAACTTGCTGCAATACCTGATAACGTCACATGACTTAATGCATCCGCAATAAGAGATAAACGACGAATAACAACAAACACACCAATTAGCGGTGCAACAAGTCCAATTAAAATACCTGCGTATAAAGAATTACGTAAAAAGTCATATTGTAAAAAATCTTGTATCATTATATCCTCCCGTGATGCTCATGTTCGTGTTCTAAACGATGAACATGATGTCCATATAAGACCGACATTTCTGCATCTTCTAACTCTCGGAACTTCTCTACATTTCCATGGAAATGTAGATGTTGGTTTAGGCATGCAACATGTGTTACTTTTTCGGTAACAGCTCCCATATCATGAGTAACAAGAATTAATGTGATTCCCAATCTTTTGTTTAAATCCTCTAATATTTCGTAAAAACTTTCCACATTTTTTACATCAATTCCAACAGTAGGCTCGTCTAAAATAAGCAATTCAGGATCACTAACGAGCGCACGAGCAATAAATACACGCTGTTGCTGTCCACCAGAAAGCTCTCCAATGTTACGACCTTGAAACTCACTCATCCCTACATCAGCAATTGCTTTTTCTACCTTTTTCTTATCTTCTTTTGTGAAAAAGCGAAAAAGCCCTTTTTTCGAAACAAGTCCCATTGACACAACTTCAGAAACAGTTGCTGGAAAACCAGAATTGAAACTATTTGCCTTTTGGGATACATAACCAACTTTGTTCCATTCCTTAAACTTCTTACTATCAACGCCAAACACGCGAATGCTTCCTTCTTTTGGCTTTAAAACGCCTAATAAACACTTAAGTAAAGTTGATTTACCTGAACCATTCGGTCCCACTAAACCTAAAAAAGCTCCCTTCGGAACTTGCAAATTAATATTTTCTAACACATTCCGATCTTCGTATCGGAATGTTAAACCTTCAATCTCTAATATATTATTCATAGCATCTCACCTATTTTAATTCAGAATGATTCCGATTTATATCTATTTGAATTATAGTACAGCTTATTATAGTTGTAAACCAATCTGCCTAAAATATATCTATTTTTTCAAGAAACCTTACTATTATAACAAAAAGCAGAGAAAAATTCTCTGCTTTCGAAAAATATTCCTATAAATTTTTAGTGAATAGCCGATTTAAACTTACCACCATTTGTCTCTTGCGTGTTCATAATCGTCACAAACGCATTTTCATCAATTTCATGCACAATTGATTTTAACTTCGTCACTTCTAGACGCGTTACAACTGCATAAATAACTTCTTTTTCTTTATCCGTGTAACCACCTTTTGCTACCAGCTTTGTAGTTCCACGGCCAAGACGATGCAAAATCGCGTTTGATACTTCCTCGTATTGATCAGATACAATTAAAACCGCCTTCGTTTCATCTAGCCCTTGAATTACTGTATCGATCGTTTTAAATGCAATATAGTAGGTCATAACAGAATACATCGCTTGTTCCACACCAAACACAAATGCTGCCCATGCAAAAATAAATAAGTTCACAAACATTACGAATTCACCAACAGAGAACGGTAATTTCTTCGTTAATAAAATCCCCATAATTTCAGTTCCATCTAACGACCCACCATGACGAATTACAAGTCCTACACCAAGACCTAAAATAAGCCCACCAAACACTGTCGCTAAAATAGGTTCTGTTGTAAATGGTGGCACCGCATGTAACGTTGACTCAATGAAAGCTAACGCTACAATACCAAATGTCGAAGATAACATAAATGTTTTTCCAATTTGCTTATAACCCGAATACATAAATGGGATATTGAGAACAACGACTAAAGTAGAAAAACTTAACCACCAAATGTTAGGAGTAAGATAATCTAATATAAGAGAAATACCAATAATTCCACCATCAATAATTTTATTTGGCATTAAAAATAGTTCAATCGCTACCGCCGCGCATGCTGCTCCAAAAATAATCATAACTAAACGATAAATGAGATGAATAACACTTTCTTTTCGATGTTGCTTTTGCTCCATAGGTCCTCCCTTTACTCTTTTTCTGTAGTTTTGTCCTTATATTATAACATACGCTTCTTTTCCTCATGAAAAAAGAAACTCCATACGAATATGTACAAGCTATATGCTCATATATTTCGATAGAAGAACGCGTGAAGGAGGATAACAAGATGAACCTCATAAAACAAATTGTTAATAAAAAATTAAATCATATTTCTACAAAAGAGTTATTAAAATATAGCAAAGAATATGAAGTTTCTATTACGACTGCACAAGCTGACCAAATCGTTTTACTTATGAAAGGTAAAAATATTAATATTTACGATAACAACGAGCGACTAGAACTCTTAAAACAGATCGCAAGAGTAACTTCCCCTGCCACTGCCCAACAAGTAAATACATTATTTCAGCAACTACTAAAATAAGGAGGGGATTTCCCCTCCTTATTGTGCTTTAATTTTTTCAAGAATCCCTTCATCAAAATTACCGTTTTTCAGCATTTCGATTTCCAATTTGTATGGTGGTTTCTTATCTTTTTTATCTTCCCCTACATACGGTGTTTCAAGAATTTTTGGTACATGCATTAACTGTGGATGATGTACAACGTGATGCAATGCTTTATACCCAATGTGACCAAATCCAATATTTTCATGACGGTCTTTTCCTGCTCCGCGTACATTTTTACTATCGTTAATATGAAGTACTTGTAAACGATCTATACCAACGATCTTATCAAATTCGTTTAACACGCCGTCAAAGTCATTTACAATATCATATCCTGCATCGTGCGTATGGCACGTATCAAAGCATACAGATAGCTTTTCATTATATTTTACACCATCAATAATCTTTGCAATTTCTTCAAAGCTACGACCGCATTCTGTTCCTTTTCCTGCCATCGTCTCTAATGCAATGTTAACCGTCTGTTCTGGCGTTAATACTTCATTAAGCCCTTTAATAATTTGTTGAATACCAGCATCTGCTCCAGCACCAACGTGCGCTCCTGGGTGAAGAACAATTTGTTTCGCTACACCTAATGCCGATGTTCTTTCAATTTCCATACGAAGGAAGTCTACACCTAATTGGAATGTTTCTGGCTTTGTCGTATTCCCAACATTAATAATATACGGTGCATGGACGATAATCTCCTCAATTCCATTCAGCTCCATATGTTTTCTTCCTGCTTCTATGTTCAATTCTTCAATTGGTTTTCTTCGTGTATTTTGCGGTGCACCTGTATAAATCATAAACGTCGTTGCACCATATGAAACAGCCTCTTCACTTGCTGCTAATAACATTTTCTTACCACTCATGGAAACATGAGATCCAATCTTTAACATACAATCACCTCTTCAATATACAATAGATATAATGATAGCATAATTTGTAGAAATATGTAGTGAATTGTTTGTTCACAAAAGACGCACTACACAAATTTATTTGACTATTTAAACAGACTATACTCTTCATTTAAATTAGCGGGATTAAAAAAAGATAAGGGAAACCCCTTATCTTTTTTTATTGCTATATTTTCTCTTCACTTTGTCACGTTCTGTTGCAAGTTTACGTTTATAGTTTGGTTTTACTTTTTTCGGTTTTTTAATAACTTTCGTTGCCATAACATCAAGTTCGTCATTTGGTTTTTTACGGCTCTTACGACGACGACGCTCACCTAAATCCGCCCACTCATCTCCACGTAAATCTACATGTTTAAACTCGATATGACGTTGTTTTTCTAAGCTATCTAACGCTTCTTCGTTTGCTGGATCATAAATCGTCACTGCAATACCAGAATGCCCCGCACGTGCTGTTCTTCCAACGCGGTGAACGAAGAAATCTAAATCTGATGGTAGCTCATAGTTAATAACATGGCTAATCCCTTCAATATCAATACCACGTGCTGCTAAATCAGTCGCAACAATATATTGGAATTCAAGGTCACGAATTTGTTTCATCATTTTTTTACGATCACGTGGTGATAAATCCCCGTGAATTCGTCCAACTTTTAAGCCGCGTTCCATTAATCCATCAGCAACTTGATCCGCCATCTTTTTCGTATTCGTGAAAACAACTGCTAAATAAGGTTTAAATTGAAGTAGCATTTTATTCACTAAATCAATTTTATTACGATGTTTAGAAGGCACTAAATAGTGTTCAATGTTTCCAGCTGCAACTTGTTTTGGATTGATATGAATATGCTCTGGATTCTCCATATATTTCTTCAGAAACGGTTTTAGTTTTTGAGGAATTGTTGCAGAGAAAACTAGCATTTGCAAGTTTTTAGGCATACGTGCTGCAATTTTATCTACATCATGAATAAATCCCATATCAAGCATTAAGTCTGCTTCATCGACAATAATCGTATTTGCTTTATGAACAAATAATGCTTGTTCTTCAACTAAGTCTTTAATACGCCCTGGTGTCCCAACTACGATATGAGGTTGTTTTTTCAATTTTTCAATTGAACGTTGTTTATCAGTTCCACCAATTAAACAACGCGCTGTAATCATTTGATCTTCCGCACAGAATTTTGTTAATTTCACAATCTCTTCGTAAATTTGTTGTGCTAACTCACGAGTAGGTGCTGTAATAACAAGTTGTACTTCTTCACGGCTTGCATTAATTCTGTTTAATGTAGGAAGTAAGTATGCATGTGTTTTCCCAGAACCTGTTTGGGATTGCCCAATTACACTTACACCTTTTTTCACGACCGGGAAAATTTTCTGCTGAATTCCTGTCGGCTCTGTAAAGCGTAGTTCACGAACTGCATCTATTAAAAATGGTTTAAAATCATACTGTGTAAAAGTTTTTTGTGTCATAAGTTACACCTTCTTTCTAAAATTTCTACTGCGCGCACAAATCAGTCAAGTCTACATTATATCGAAATCTACAAGTAAAATCCATCTTTAGTTTAGGTTTTCACTTCAAAAACTAACCTTCTTCCCTTTTATTGCATATTGTATGTGTATATACCTAACTGAAGAAAGGAGGATTTCTCACATGTTTCCGAAATCCCCTACAAGGCAAATGTATCCGAATCAAGGACAACAACCTTATACACCATATCCCATTCCACAACTACCACCAATGGCGCAAAAAAAGAAAGGTTTTCTTGCTAAGCTTTTTAAAAAACACGATCCAACCGAGCCTTTTATGCAAATGGTTCCGCCTTACCGACAAATGGAAGGCCCACCGATGATGCATCAGCAACCACCGCCGCAGCAATATCAACAGCAATATCAGCAGCAATACCAGCAACAATATCCTCAGCAACATCCACAATATCAACCATACATGCAGCAACATCCTGAGCAAATGATACCGCCTCAAATGTATGAATCAAATGAAACGCGCGGCGGGGCAGCAACTACAACTGCAGCAAGCAGTGGCATCGGCAGTTTTTTTTCGAATTTAATTTCGAATCCAACTAATATGATAAATAACATCGAAAAAGTATCCCAAGTCGTTCAATCTGTAGGTCCTGTCGTCGAACAGTACGGTCCTATTATGCGTAGTCTACCAAGCATTGTTAAAATCCTCACCTCTGGAAAAAGTACGGAAGAAAATCAAACGGAAAATGTAACAGAGCCAGTTGAGGTAAAAAGTCCGCCTCCTACACCTCAAAAAAAGAAACGAAAACGAAAGAAAATAGTGATTGAACCTGTAATAGAAAAAGAGTTACCGAAAGAACCAGTTCAACAAACAGCAACAAAACCAAAACTATATGTGTAACAATCCTTTGTTTTCTATCCACTCCTCCTTTATAATGTAAAAGACTATGCACAAAAGTATCCCTTGTTTAGAAGGAGAGGATTACTCATATGAAAATTGTTAAAATTTCCCCTCGTGGTTATTGCTACGGTGTTGTCGATGCAATGGTAATTGCACGTAATGCCGCATTAGATAAATCATTGCCGAGACCCATTTATATTTTAGGTATGATTGTTCACAATAAACATGTTACAGACGCTTTTGAAGAAGATGGAATCATCACATTAGACGGTCCAAGTCGCTTAGAAATTTTAGATAAAATTGATTCTGGTACTGTTATTTTCACTGCACACGGTGTTTCTCCAGAAGTTAAACAACGCGCAAAAGAAAAAGGTTTAACAACAATCGATGCCACTTGTCCAGATGTTACCAAGACGCATGACCTTATCGAAGCTAAGAAAGCGGAAGGGTATCATGTCATTTATATCGGTAAAAAAAATCATCCAGAGCCAGAAGGCGCAGTCGGTATTGCACCTGACATCGTTCACCTTATCGAAAGAGCCGATGATTTAAAAACATTAGAAATCCCAACAGATAAAATTTTAGTAACGAATCAAACAACAATGAGTCAATGGGATGTTCAACATTTGATGGAGGACATTCAAAAAAAATTCCCAACAGCAGAATTCCATAAAGAAATTTGTTTAGCAACCCAAGTTCGCCAAGAAGCTGTCGCTAAACAAGCTGATGTTGCAGACTTAACAATTGTTGTTGGTGATCCGAAAAGTAATAATTCAAATCGCTTAGCACAAGTATCACAAGAAATCGCAGGTACAAAAGCATATCGAGTTGCTGATGTAAGCGAAATCCAATTAGAGTGGCTACAAGGTGTAGAAAACGTAGCTGTTACAGCAGGTGCTTCTACTCCAACTCCAATTACAAAAGAAGTTATCGCTTTCTTAGATCAATATGACCCAATGAATCCCGCTACATGGGAGAGAGTTCGAAAAGTACCGTTACAAAAAATATTACCTCGTGTAAAAGTGAAAAAAGAACAATAATAAAAACCGTTGCCTATATGAGCAACGGTTTTTATTTTTCTTATACAAATGTAAATGGATCTGTATGTAATTGCGAAGCATGAATGTGTACATTGAGTTTCTTTGCATCCACTTTTTCTTGTAATTGCTTTTGCACACCTTGCTTCATTACTTTTTCAACGTTATGTCCTGGGTCAACTATATTTAAACCGAGCATCATCGCATCATGAGCAACATGATAATACATGTCACCTGTTACATATACATCCGCTCCTTTAAATTTAGCTTGATTGATGTATTTGTTACCATCACCACCAAGTACAGCTACTTTGCGCACTTTATCATCTAATTTCCCAACAACTCGTGCACCCTTTACATCTAATGATTGCTTTACATGTTCTGCAAACTGTCCAAGTGTCATTTCTTCTTTTAAGTATCCTATTTTCCCAAGCCCTAATGTTTCGCCTTTGTTATCAAGTGGATACACATCATACGCTACTTCTTCATATGGATGTGCCGTTACCATCGCTTTAATCACTTTTCGTTGTAGTGAAACTGGAATAATCGTTTCGATTCGCACTTCTTCTACGCGCTCTAACTGTCCAGTTTCCCCTACATAAGGATTTGTCCCCTCTTGAGGTACAAACGTACCTGTACCCTCGCTACTAAACGTACAGTGGCTATAATTGCCGATATGACCAGCACCTGCGTCTCCTAATGCTTTTCGTACTTCTTCTGCATGAGTTACTGGCACAAACACAACAACTTTTTTCATTTCTTCCGCATATGTTGGTGCTAGAACTTCTGTATTTTGCAACCCTAACGCCTCAGCAAGTAAATCATTTACTCCGCCCTTGGCAACATCCACATTTGTATGCGCTGCATAAATGGCAATATCATTTTTAATACACGTTTCAATAATTCTTCCGTACGCTTTATCTGTATGAATCGCTTTTAACGGATTAAAAATTAAAGGATGATGCGCGATAATGACATTCGCTCCTAATTGAATCGCTTCCTCCACAACTTCCTTCGTTACATCTAACGCAATCAATACGTGTTGTACAGATTTATTAAGCGCTCCAATCTGCAGACCAATTTTATCTCCTTCCATCGCCAAATGCTTCGGATACATACTTTCAAATAAAGAAATAATTTCATGGCCGTTTGGAATTTTGCTCATGATAAAATCTCCCCTATCATTTTCATTTTCGCTTCTACTTCTGCACGTTTCGCTTTTGTTTCTTCAGAATTAGCCGCACGTTCTAACTGTTTTAAAATATTTTGGAAGTTTTTCAATTCCCCTTCCCATTTCTCACCAAAAGCTTCATTTTTCTCTTTTATTAGAAATGGCCCCATAAACAATCCCGCTTGTTTATTTTCCGAGTAAGGTGCTTCGACATTTCCTCGCTCTCCTACTAAAATCTCGTAAATTTTCCCATCTTCTTTTACGATTTTTTCATGGATAAGCTCCCAACCATTTTCAACAAACCATTCACGAATATGATGTGCTGCAATATTCGGCTGTAAAATTAAACGTGTTACACCTTCTAATTTTTCTTTACCACTTTCTAAAATATCACGAATTAACGCTCCGCCCATTCCTGCAACCGTAATAACATCTACTTCTCCTGGCGCGATAACAGCTAATCCATTCCCTTTACGTACATCTACTTTATCTTGTAAGCCACTTTCAGCTACAGTTGCTTGTGCAGAACGAAATGGTCCATCTACAACTTCTCCTGCAACTGCTTTTGTAGCAATATTATTTATAATTGTATAACACGGTAAATACGCATGATCCGATCCAATATCAGCAACTGTAGATCCTACTGGTATTTCACGCACAACTTCTTCTAATCGTTTTGAAAGCTTTACTTCATTCATGTATTTCCATTACTCCTTCTCTTGTCAGTCTGTCTCCATGATAATGAATTTATAGTAGTTGTTGCAAGCCCATAACAACAATTCATTTCTCTATCATTCATCGTATTTTAGAAAATATAGAAAAACAAGCCCTTTGCATAAGCAAAAGGCTTGTCATACGGGACTTTATTTTTTCTTCGATAACCAATCAGCTACTTTAGTGGCTTGATCAGCTGGAACTATATTGGCAGGCATATTGCCCTTTCCTTTCGAAAGAATTTCTTTAATTTCATCCTTTGAAAGTTTCCCACCAATTTTTTGTAAGTTAGGTCCTACCGCCCCTTGTAACTGATCACCGTGGCAGCTCGTACAGCTTTGCTTCACAATATCCTCTGGTTTTGATGCTGTTTGTGCTGGCTTCCCGCCATTTTTTGCATCAGCTAACTCTTTAGATTTATTTAGCCCCTGAAATGAAAATACAAACATAACGATAATACCTAATGCTGCAATAAGAGCGAACGGAATCAGCGGATTACGTTTCATATCTCTTCTCCCCCCTCTATACCCCTAAATAGTTAGATGATTCAGTCATTTCCATTGTACTTGAAAACGCTCTATCAGAAAAGAGTAAACTACTACTTGTTAAAAATATTCCATAAATTCAGTTTATTGTTTTTTATTGTCATATAGCTTATTATTTCGATAATTATTAACGTTTCTCATCATATTTTTCGCTTTTCTACATATATTTTTGTATAGAATAAACAAAATTAATCGAAAAATCGAAAAATGAGCATTTGCAAATCAAAAGACAATTCTGTAAAATAAATTACAAGAAATTGTAATCGTTGCCGATAGCTAAATTTTAACAAAAATTAACAAAATAAAAAAGTTTACTTCACAAAGGTGAAGTAAACTTAAAAAATAACCTATTCTAAGAAATCCTTAAGACGCTTACTACGACTTGGATGTCTTAATTTGCGAAGTGCTTTTGCTTCAATTTGACGGATACGCTCTCTCGTTACGCCGAATACTTTCCCAACTTCTTCAAGCGTACGAGTTCGTCCATCATCTAAACCGAAACGAAGACGCAGAACATTTTCTTCACGATCTGTTAGTGTATCTAACACATCTTCTAATTGTTCTTTTAGCAATTCATAGGCTGCATGGTCCGCAGGCGATGTTGCTTCTTGGTCTTCAATAAAGTCACCTAAATGGGAGTCATCTTCTTCACCAATTGGTGTTTCAAGAGAAACTGGCTCCTGTGCAATTTTTAAGATTTCACGTACTTTTTCTGGAGCAAGATCCATTTCTTCACCAATCTCTTCAGGAGACGGTTCGCGACCTAAATCTTGTAATAATTGACGTTGTACACGAATTAACTTATTAATCGTTTCAACCATATGAACTGGAATACGGATTGTTCGCGCTTGGTCTGCAATGGCACGTGTAATAGCTTGGCGAATCCACCAAGTTGCATACGTACTAAATTTGAAACCTTTACGATAATCGAACTTTTCAACAGCTTTAATTAGACCCATATTACCTTCTTGAATTAAGTCTAAGAAAAGCATACCACGGCCTACGTAGCGCTTTGCAATACTTACTACAAGACGTAAGTTTGCTTCTGCAAGACGACGTTTCGCTTCTTCATCGCCTTCTTCAATACGCGTTGCAAGTCGAATTTCTTCTTCTGCAGATAGTAGGTCTACACGACCAATTTCTTTTAAATACATACGAACAGGATCGTTGATTTTAACCCCAGGTGGTACACTTAAATCATTGAGGTCAAACTCTTCTTCTGTTTTTGTAATTTGGCGATTATTAGGGCCTTCTTCGTTGTCATTATCACCAACTAAGTCAATGCCTTGTTCACCTAAATATTCATAGTATTCATCCATTTGATCGGATTCAATTTCAAATCCATTCATGCGTTCTGCAATCTCTTCATATGTAAGAACGCCACGTTTTTTTCCGAGCTCAGTGAGTTGCTCTTTCACTTGCTCAAGGGTCATTTCAGTTTCAATTTGTTTAGAACGAGCTGGTTTGTCAGCCATCTGTTCCCCTCCTTACGCGAGATACAAACATTCATTATACTAAAACTTTATCAAAAAAGCTATTTTCTCGCTTTTTGATTTTGTAAATATGCTACATAATATTTAGCAGCCTCTACAGGATCTGTTTTTTCCATTTGTTTCACTTTAAAGATGATCTCCATCTTTTCAAGTTTTTCCTGATGCCGTCTAAGCGTCTCCAAATGGCCTTGCAACACTTCTTCTGTGTATTCTGGATTAATAAATTCATCCGTCGAAATATCAGTGATAATATTTTTCAACTTTTCATCAGAGAGCCAACTTAAAAATGTTCCGACTGAAGGTTCATTTCCCTTTTCATAATATGCGTATAGTTCATATAAAATCCCTTTATGTTCTTCTGTATGAAAATCTTCTATATGGGATTCCATACGAACAGCTACTTCTGCACTTTGCAACATATGGTAAATAATTTCTCTTTCCGCTCTTTCAAAACCTGTTAACTTCGGTTTTGTTTGAACGACTTGAGACGGTTTAGCAACCTGCTTTATTTGTTTTTGCTGTACCTTTTGTTCTTTGCGATATTGGTGCAATTGATTCAAAAGTGTTTCCATTGAATACGAAAATTCTTGCGATAATGACTTCAAATATGACTCTGCCTGCATCGCATCTTGTAACAACGATAACTCTTTTAAAACACTTTTCACATATTCTTCTTTGCCAGACTCATCTTGCAAATTTTTCCCTAAACGCAAATAATTTATTTTAAAACCAACAAAACTCACACTTGATTTCACAAGATTTTCAAAAGCGGTAGTCCCATATTGTTGCACATATTCATCAGGATCAAGCTTATCTGGCAAGGATGTGACTTTCACTTGGCAACCAACTTTTAGCAATAATTGCCCTGCTTTCATCGTCGCTTCTCGCCCTGCTTTATCACCATCATAGCAAAGAACAACAGTTTCAACGTTACGTCGCAGAAGTTTTGCTTGTTCTTCAGTTAAAGCCGTTCCCATTGTCGCAACGGCTTCTTCCACGCCACTTTTTACCGCAGCTAGTACATCGGCATATCCTTCAAAAAGAACCACTTGCCCACGCTTTCTAATAAACGGTCTTGCTTGGTGGAAGTTATACAACAATTTACTTTTGTGAAAAATCGGCGTTTCCGGGCTATTTAAATATTTTGGAGTGTCATCTCCTAACGCCCTTCCACTAAACGCTATCACCTTACCTTGTAACGTATAGATCGGGAACATAACTCTTCCACGGAAGCGATCGTAATGACTACCATCCTTCTCACTTCTTATTAGAAGGCCAGCTTGTTCCATACTAGACAGCGATAAACCTCTTTTTTGTAAAATTTTCGTCGCTGCATCCCAAGCAGGTGATGCATAACCAATTTCAAACTTCTCAATCATCTCTTTCGTAATACCACGGTTTAATAAATATGAAAGTGCTTCATTTCCCTCTTCCGTATTTACTAATAAATGATGATAATACTTTTTCAATAATTCATGAGCTTGTTGCATGATGACAGTGTCATCAGATATGTCTTCTTGTTGTCCTTGCCCTGATGTGTACTCTGCAACCGCAATTCCATTTCTTTCGCCTAGCTTTTGAACAGCCTCGGTAAAAGCCAGTCCTTCCATTTTCATTAGAAATGAAAATACATTTCCGCCTTCTCCACATCCGAAGCAATGAAAAATTTGCTTATCAGATGAAACAGAGAATGAAGGAGAATTCTCACCATGAAATGGACAAAGGCCGAAATAGTTACGCCCCTGTTTTCTAAGTTGAACGTATTCACCAATTACTTCTACAATATCGGATGATGTCCGAATCTGTTCAACAACTTCTTCGGGAATTCTGTTCCCCATAACTCCATCTCCGTGTCGTATTTTGTATTCGATATAAATTAAAAAATTCCTTTATAATTCGACAATATTTTTCTAAACTTGTTAGAAAGTGTTGCCGATTACATTGTATAAACGGTTTTGAACCTTTCCTATAGGTCCTTTATCTGCATAAATCGCAGATACATACCTGCTATATAAAATTGTATACATTTGCTCATCTGTTACAAATGTACCTCTTAGAAACAATACATATACACCTTTTTACAAGAAGAGTAGCAAGTCACATATACTGTTTGATCTTGAGATCTGTAGCTTTTTCATGTTGATCCATATAACAATCAACTCCATTTTGTTCAGTATCTACAAAGATCCAATTGCCTTGCTATTTCCTTAAAGGATGAGCATATGATGCGACAAGCAAAATTCCGACATGAAATTCCGCTCCAACTTGCACAATTTCATTCTTCACGGGACATGCATCTATACCAACTAATATGTTGTTGATGTTTTGCATATTTCTGTATTCTACATCCCTTCTGTGAATCCTTCCATAATGTGCATTTTCTTGTATAGATTTTGTCGATTTAACGTAATTACATGTCTTTTTCGTAAATCCTATCCCTAGTTTATTCTGAAAAATTAAAGTCTAAACGTAAAATATAGGTTTTTATCACAATTTTTTATTATAATATATTTTCTTCAACTACGCTACATATCCCTTTATTTTTTCATCTTACATTTCAGGATGACAAACTCACACCTTGAATATACTAAAAGACAAAGGAGTATAAGTATAACCATTACACTACAATCTATTACAAAATCCATAGATATCATATTTCACCAGAGCGAAAAAAGCACATTCACCTTTGGTAAATGTGCTAAAACATTTTTTGGTTTTGCACTGCATTCACAATAATATTTGCTGTTTCTTCAATCGCTTTATTGGATACATCGATTACTTGGCAATTTATTTTACTAATTACTTCCTCAAAGTGATCAATTTCTTCTTGAATACGATTAATATTTGCATACGTTGCTCCATCACTTAATCCAAGTGATTTTAATCGTTCTTTTCGAATATGATTTAACTTATCTGGCGTAATTTTCAAACCGAAACATTTTTCTTTTGCCACTTGATATAGTTCTTCAGGTGGGTCAACTTCTGGTACGAGTGGTACATTCGCAACTTTCAAGCGTTTGTTATGAGCTAAATATTGAGAAAGTGGTGTTTTTGATGTACGCGAAACACCAATCAACACGATATCTGCTTTTAAAATACCTCTTGCATCTCTGCCGTCATCATACTTCACAGCAAACTCAATCGCTTCAATTTTTTTAAAGTATTCTTCATCTAACCTACGGACAACACCTGGCTCATACCTCGGCACTTGCCCCGTAATTTCTTCAATTTGATCAATAAGAGGGCCGATAATATCGTATGCCTCTACCCCTTCTCTTGCAGCCTCCGTCACTAAATACTGGCGCATATCAGGCTTAACTAACGTAAAACATATAAGTGCTTGATTACTCTTAGCAATCGAAATCACTTCTTTTAATGTCCCTGTATCTTCTACATACGGTACACGTCTAATATCAGGAGCAAACGGGAATTGCCCCATTGCTGCTCGAACAACCAAATCAGCCGTTTCCCCTACAGAGTCAGATACGACATATACGATTTTATTATCCATTACATTACCTCACTTTAAACAAATTACACTTATTCGTTATTTACTAAATTTACAAACGCACGTGTAATATTTGTTTTTGTAATTCGCCCAATCACTTCTAAACCTTGTTTCGTATCTTTTACAACTGGCATTGCATCAATCTGTCTTTCTATTAATTCCATCGCAATATCATATAAAGAATCCTCTCTACGACACATCGCAATGTTTGGCATCCTTGTCATGATAATATTAACCGGAAGAGAGGTTAAATCCTGCTTTCCTAAGCTCGCTCTTAATAAATCTTTACGAGACACAACCCCAACTAATAGAGTCATCTGATCTACAACGAACAATGTACCAACGTCCTCTAAAAACATCGTACAAATTGCATCGTATACGGAAACATTTTTATCAATTACAACCGGTCTAGATTGATAATCTTGTACTTTAATTTTCTTAACAGCTTCAGATAATAGCTGTCCCCCAGTTTTACCCGTATAAAAATAACCTACACGTGGACGTGCTTCTAAATAACCAGCCATCGTTAAAATTGCTAAGTCTGGTCTTAGCGTCGCACGTGTTAGACCCAATTGCGCTGCAATTGATTCCCCTGTAATAGGACCGTGATCTTTTACAATCTGAATGATATGTTCTTGCCGTTTATTCAGCTCTATGATAATCACCACCTTTAATGCACAACGAAAAAAGTTATACTATCTCTTAAATATTATATACTAAATATGCTATTCGAAAAAGAAAGTATGTAAAAAGGACCGTATACGGCCCAAAATTATATTTGAAACTTATCAAGTTGTTCTAAGAAACGTCTTGATTTCAAATAAATTCCGCAATATTCATCATAATATGTATTCAATACTAAACGCATTTGTTTTTTTGTGCTATCCTTTACCGATACATTTCCGAGCCTATGTAAATCGAAATGGAAGAAAAGACGTAATAATTTATGAACAGCTTCTCCTACCGGTATACGATATGGGTCTTGCTCTGCATGACGTGAGCACAGAAAACCGCCTTCCCTGACGGAGAAGGCGACAAAGTCTGTTTCTTGATGACAAATCGCACATGTATCAAAGTACGGGCGCATCCCTAATACCGGAAGCATTTTCGTTTGATAAATTAATGATAATACTTCTGAATCAACACCCTCACACATATAATGCAACGTTTGATATAACATTTCAAATAAATACGGATTATGTTTTTTATCTTCTGTTGCTTTATCAGTTAACTCAACAATAAATGATGCATAAGCAGTTAAAAATATATCCTCGCGAATTTCTTTCATAGTTGAAATAATCTCGCCTTGTTGCAATGTTCCAAGCCCTGATCCCATTTGAATAAGAAAATGGCCATGTGTCATTAATTGCGACACAGATGCTAACCGGCTTTTCGGTTTTTTTGCCCCTCTTGCCATTGCACTTATCTTACCAAGTTCTCTTGAGAATATTGTAACAATCTTGTTCGTTTCTCCGTAATCTGTCGTACGGATAACGATGCCCTCAACTTTTTGAAACATGTTCGTCACCATCCAAGGTTTGAACAAAACGGGTCAAGAAATTGGAGAGTCTAGATGTGCTAGCTCCTCTTCATGTTGATCCATCTCATCGTTTACGTCTTTTTCCATTTCTTTCAAAAGCAAGTACGTTTCAATGCTTCCTGTTTTGGAGAAAAACTTCCAGGTAAAATCTAGCATAAGAATCCACCTTTCTCAATAAGCGTAGCCTATAAACCAATTTCCTTTGTTGTTATTAAATTGACCCATTTTGTCCATTTTCATGTGAGAAAAATTTTTCCTAATTTATCAAAGTTCATAAAAACCAATAATCAGCGGATGAACAAACCATCCACTGATTACAGCTTTACTATATTTTAATACTCGTCTTCACGGAAACCAAGGTCTCGAAGCTGTGACAGCTTGTTACGCCAATCTTTTTGCACTTTTACCCATACTTCTAAAAATACTTTAGAACCAAGTAGCGCTTCAATATCAAAACGAGCTCGCTTACCAACTTCTTTTAACATTTTCCCTTGTTTTCCGATGATGATTCCTTTTTGCGATGCACGTTCAACAACAATCGTTGCATTTATATAAACTGCGCCGCCCTCACGCTTTTGAATCGCATCGATAACAACAGCCACAGAATGCGGCACTTCTTCACGTGTTAAATGTAGTACTTTCTCACGAATAAGCTCCGCAATAATAAATCTCTCCGGATGATCCGTTACTTGATTATCTGGATAGTATTGTGGTCCTTCTGGTAAATACTTTTTAATTGTTCCAATTAAAGCATCCACATTATTACCGTCTAACGCAGAAATTGGTACAATCTCTGCAAACTCATGTAGTTTACGATATTGATCAATTAACTCTAGTAATTGTTCTGGATGAAGTTGGTCAATTTTATTAATTACTAAAAATACTGGTTGTTTCGTTTCTTTTAATTTCTCAATGATGAATTCCTCACCACGACCAAATCCTTCAACTGCATTGACCATAAACAGAACAATATCAACTTCTTTCAATGTCGTTTGAGCCATCTTTACCATGAAGTCGCCTAATTTATGTTTAGGTTTATGTATTCCTGGTGTATCAATGAAAATAACTTGTGAATCATTTTCTGTATATACACCTTGAATTTTATTACGAGTCGTTTGTGGCTTATCACTCATAATAGCAATTTTCTGGCCGATAATACGGTTTAAAAATGTAGATTTTCCAACATTCGGTCTGCCAATAATAGAGACAAAACCTGATTTATAACCTTTTCTATTCATGTAAATCCTCCGCTAAAAATGCTCCTGGTAACAATTCTCCGACTGTCGTCTCTTGAACGTCACCATGTAAATTTGATAAGTATACTTTCGTATCCTGTTTACATAATTCTACCATAACTTGTCGACATGCTCCACAAGGAGGTACTGGACGCTTTGTATCTGCTACAACCGCAATGGCTACAAATTCTTTATCTCCTTCAGAAACCGCCTTAAATAAAGCTGTTCTTTCAGCACAATTACATAAGCCATATGATGCATTCTCAACATTACATCCACGATATACTTTTCCATCGCTCGTTAATAATGCTGCACCTACTTGAAATTTAGAATATGGTACGTACGCTTGTTTACGCGCTTCGATTGCTTCTAAAATTAATTGTTTACTATTCATATTCCCGTATCCTTCCTGTTCACAGCTATGAAGAGATACACTCTCTCATTAAAGGCCCTTACGGCACTTCCAAAGCTTAATAAAAGCTTCGGAATGCAACTATACCATATACGGTAAAAAGATAATAGCACCAATTATAACAGCTATAATTGCAAACAATAAAACCGCTCCTGCTGCAACATCCTTTGCAATTTTTGCAAACGGATGAATATCAGCAGTCGCTAAATCTACTGTTTTTTCTACAGCCGTATTTACCATTTCTAAACTCATTACACTCCCTATTACAATAAGTAATATCATCCACTCTATTTTCGTAATATGGAAATAAAAGCCGCAGCATATAACAATGACTGCGGCTAAATAATGAATTTTCATATTTCGTTCATGACGAAGACAAAAGAACATACCAGCTATAGCATATCCAAAACTATCTATAAGTTTTCCTTTTTTCATCGTCCTAATCCAAAAGCTTCTAAAATTTCTTTTTGTCTTCCGAACATTTCTTTTTCTTCTTCTTCTGTCATGTGATCAAAACCAAGCAAATGTAAAAAGCCATGTAACGCCAAAAATCCAAGTTCACGATCGAAAGAATGGCCGTACTCTTCAGCCTGCTCTTTCGCCCTTGGAATAGAGATAATAAGATCACCTAACATGCGCGGCATCTCTGCACCAACAATCTCCATTTCCCCTTCTCCCATCTCTTCCATGGCAAAGGATATTACATCTGTAGGTTGATCTTTATCTCGGTAATCACGATTAATTTCTCTAATGCGCTCATTATCTACAAATGTCACCGATACCTCCGCGCCATCCTCGATATTTTCCATTTGAGCTGCCTTTTCTAACACTTCACGAATTAAACTCATATACGCTTCTTTTACTTCTTCTGTTTCATCAATAAAATCAATTAACAAACTCATTCTTTCTCCTTTTCTTCCGGAATTTCCGGATATGTAATACGCGAATGGAAAATACCATTTAACGTTTCACATAACGTTTTCCCAACGATTTGTAGTTCCTTAAACGTCAAATCACATTCACTAAATTGACCGTCTTGCAATCGATCTTTAATAATGCTTTGCACTAAATTATTAATTTGTTCTGGCGTTGGGTGATTCATAGAACGTACCGCAGCTTCTACACTATCAGCAATACCAACAATTGCCGCTTCCTTCGAAGTTGCTTTTGAACCCGGATAACGGAACATCTCTTCTGTATATTTTTCTTTATCTTCTTTAATCGCTTTATAATAAAAATATTTCAGTAACGTTGTACCGTGATGTTGCCCAGCGATATCAATAATTTCTTGTGGAATATGATATTCTTCGAGCATTCTTACTCCATCCGTTACGTGAGCAATTATAATATCTTTACTCGTTACAGGATCTAATTTATCATGCGGGTTTTCAATCCCCATTTGGTTTTCAATAAAGAATTGTGGTTGTACTGTTTTTCCTACATCATGATAATATGCCCCTACACGCGCTAATACACCATTTGCCCCGACTGCTTCGCAAGCAGCTTCAGAAAGATTCGCTACCATTACACTATGATGATATGTCCCTGGCGCTTCTAACAAAATTCTGCGTAAAAGCGGATGATTTGGACTTGATAGTTCCATAAGCTTCATACTTGATACGATTCCAAGTCCACTTTCTAAATATGGTAAAATCCCCATAGCCAAAACGGATGATATAATCCCTGAAAGTGAAGCCATTAATAATTGCGTACCAATTTCAAGAGGCGAAAAATTCCCATTACGTAATAATAAGAGCGCCGCCAATACGACTACATTTAATACAGAAACGAGTATACCAGCTTGTAAAATCATTGTACGACGATTTTTTTCTCTCAAGAAAATACTAACCGATAATGAACTTAACAATACGTAAATCCCTACACTATAATTTAATGTACTCGTTACTCCTTCATTAAACATAATACTTCCGCATACAGAAAAAATCATACTCGTTAAAAAGACAAATCGATCACCAATCATTAATTTCACAAGTATTGTTCCCATCGCAACCGGGACAACATATGCAATCCCTGCATATTCAAGTTTTTGAAACAAACTAATGATTTTCATTAAAACGATTGTGATAGACAAAATTGTGATATACGCTAAAACATACGGTCTATCTTCTCTTTTTCTCTTTAAAAATAATTCAAATTGTTTATGCATAAAGTATAGTAACACACCAATGAGTACCGCTAATCCAACATAAGGTTGAAAACCGTTCCCTTTTTCTAACAAGCCAACTAATTTCAACTGATTATACACATCACTTGAAATTGTTTCACCTTCTCTAACGAGAACTTGTCCTTGAAGAATATAAACAGGTGGAACTAAATCTTCCTCTGCTTTTCTCTTCTCTTTCGTTAAGATCGGGTCATAAAAATAATTCGCTGAAATTGCATATCTTCCTAGCGCCTTAATTGACTCTTTTAAACCATTATCAACATTAACACTATTCATCTCACTTACATATCGTTCTTTCGCATCTTTCAATTCGTCCATTTTAATGTGCTCAGTCATGATACTATTAATCGCTGTGACCGCAGCATCTTTCGCTAATACTAATTGGCTCGAATCTGCATTAATCAAATTTAGTAAGTTTGAATCAGATAATTCTTTCGTTAAGTCAGCGGGTAGTTTCTTTTTTAACTTGTCCACTTTCTCAGCATCAGTCATCTTTTTTTGATCATCCGGTCCAACAGCTTTAATCTCTTGCACCACTTCATCCACTTTAGCAAAGACGTCATTCACAATATCAACTTTATTTTGTTTATACTCACTTTTATATGTATATTGATCTTCAACTTTTGTAGAGGCTTCTTTTTTCTTTTTATCCGTTGTAACTTTATCTTCAATTTTTATAGGAGAATGGATTGTCTTTTTCGCAATAGAATACATGTTAACATCTAATTGCTCTGGTTTTACATTATTCATAAGCGCAAAAAACAGCACTGCTCCTAATACAACGTAAGAAATCCAACTTAGTTTTTTCGAATGTTGTAAATTACGAAACCACTTAGAAATTTCTTGAGATCTTGACATGATTTCAATACCTTCTCCTCTCCAGAAATAAAGTGAAACTATTTATAGCTTTCATTTCTTCTACCCAACGATACTTTGAGGTAACATTTTATACACCAGTACCTATAGTTTATTTTCCTTATCTTTCATGATAGTAAAAAATATGCCGTTCGCCAACCTTATCATACAAAAAGAAATGATCCTGACAAATAGGATCATTCCATTTTATCATATGCCTCAATAATACGTTGCACCAATGGATGTCTGACAACGTCTGTTTGTTCTAATGTAATAAATGACAGACCTGATACACCAGATAAAATATTAGCAGCTATAGATAGCCCTGATTTTACCCCTTTTGGCAAGTCTACTTGTGAAGGGTCCCCTGTAATAACCATTTTAGAACTAAAACCTAATCTTGTTAAAAACATTTTTATTTGAGCACCCGTTGTATTTTGAGCCTCATCTAAAATAACAAATGAATCATCAAGCGTACGCCCCCTCATATAAGCAAGCGGCGCGATTTCAATTACTCCTCGTTCCATCATACGCTGCGTATATTCTTGTCCAAGAATATCATGTAAGGCATCATATAATGGGCGTAAGTATGGATCTACCTTCTCTTTCAAATCCCCTGGTAAAAAACCTAAATTTTCTCCAGCTTCTACAGCAGGTCTTGTTAGAATGATTTTCTTTACATATCCTTGTTTTAAAGCTCTCACAGCCATTACTACGGCTAAGTATGTTTTTCCAGTTCCTGCAGGCCCTATCCCAAAGACAATATCATTCTTCTTCATTGCATGAATATATCGTCTTTGCCCCATTGTTTTTACACGAATGGATTTACCTTTTGCAGTCTTGAAAATTTCTTCTTCATATAACTCTTCAAATTGAGCAACTTTCCCTTGTTGTGCGAGCTGAATTGCATACGCAACATCTCTCTCTGAAATTGATATACTTTTACGAATTACAACAAGTAATTGCTGTAAGATTTTTTCTACGAGTGTCACCGTTTCAACTGCCCCAGATACATGAACAGTTTCTCCTCTAGTTACGATCGATACATTCAGTTCTCGTTCAATTACTTTTAAATGCGCATCATTGACTCCAAAAAGAGCGATTGCTTCGTTAGTATTTTCCAATTGTTGGTTCATTTCTACTAATTGTTCTGCCATTACTCAGTCTCCTTGAATATCGGATTCGGATATTGGTTGTGGCTCTGCAATATTTTCAATCACAGTATAATGCAATGTGACTTTTAGTTGATCCGCCTCAACCTCTTTACTCAAAATCTTATCACTTACAATCATAGCATGTTCATCCAATTTTTTCTTTAGTTCTTTTTCGGCCATCTCTTTCGCTACTTTCAGCGCTTGCTTTTCTGTATATTCTCGGTTCGCTTCTTCCTCTTCTCTCACAACATCTTTTTCATATGCAATCGGCAGTGTAAAACCAAATAATTTCACATCATGCTTCACGCTTTCAGTACGAGAGCGTTTATACTTATCATGTTGAAATCCCCATATTTTTATTTTCGTACCCCCAAATTTAAGAAAATGTTCATTGTATACATTACCAGTATACACTTGGAATTGCGTCTTTAACGGGACATCCACCTTAGATGTATACCACGTTTCACCATACACAATACCTTTCGCTGAAACAATCGTTGGACTTTCCTCATTACCATATATTCCCGATACGAGAATCTGCCCTTTTTCCACATGATCATTTTTCAGTACAACCGGCTTTCCAACTTCTACAAACGTTTTTGTAATAATCGCTTCTTTTTTTGCTACTAAATTTTGCGGCATTTGTTCCTTTTCTTTTTTCGGTTCGTTTTTTTCAACAATTTTAAAATGATACGTCGTTCCTCTTACTTCTAATCCCGCCCAAGTAATGGCATTAATATTATCTGTCAAATGGCGTTGTACATCTTCTACATTCGGCATTTGAAACTGTAGTTTTCCTTTTTTAATACCCATTTTATCCAATTCTTTCATCAATATATATTCTGTTTCAGGTTTTGCTCCTGTAATTTCAATTTTCCAAACCATATTGGACATTGCAATCACGCCAAAAAAGAAAATTAAAAACCCAATTAAAAATCCACTGTTTTTAATTAAACGCTTATTCCAAAAAGGAAAACCATAACGTCCAATAAAATATAATTTACATTCATTTTTTCTATAAATTGGTTTTATTTTTTTCACATCGCGTAACAACATACAAAAAACTAACGTTTCATCAGCTATCTTCTTAACATCCCAAACTAATAAATTCCTCCGTACACATTCATTAACAAACCGTTCCGCTCCTCTACCTTCAATTCGCACTTTTACATATCCAAGCCACTTTATAAACCATTTATTTTTCATTTACCACCTTCACTACCTTTCTAAAAGTAGATTTGAAGCATTAAAATAGCTCGTACTAAAATGAAACAAAGTAAAACTGTAATCGATCTCTATCAACGAAACTTTTACAGGATAAAGAAGAAAAACTTCACTAATGGAAGTTTCACTTCAATCACCTTTTTTTTCATTTTCTAAAAATGTTACTTGCTCAATTATCCCTTCGAGCAAAAGCTCTTCTGGAAGAATCGTTTTAATAACAAAGGATTGTCCTTTAATTAGTAATTGACCGTGTTTTAAAAGCAATCGCACTTCTTTATCTGAAAACACTAATAGTCCCCGATGATTTTCTATATAAATATGTATTTGCCCAACAAGAGTAATCCGAGGTAGATCCATTAATACATCCACTGGTAGGTCTACTTGTTTTGTTAACCAATTTTTCATTTGTTCTAATTTCTTCATCTCGAAAGACCCCCCTCTCATCCCATATATGTATTTCTTCACAAGTGCCTATCGTGTTATAACGACTTCACTAACATAACTATATTCTGTAAGAGTTCATATCATGTTAATAAAACAGTCGCTATATGAAATCATATTTATCGGGACAATGATGGATCAGAGGATGTGATCCTTAATAATAGAAGTATTAATACAAGAATATGCGCCCCTAGGGGATATCAGTACAAGTTGCATGAAGAAATTGAGCCTAGTGAGAAGTTAGAAACTTGAAAAACCCTGTTACAATTTGTTCTGGGCGTGACATACTGACCATAGAATAAGTAGTTGTCATTCATTAGACAAATGAAATAAAATTCGAAAAAGAAATTGCTCCACTCTAAATTTTACGTTGTAAGTAAGAATACTTTATAGGTAGTTGTTATATGAATTTCAAAAAATATTAGGATTCACTAAAAAACAAAAAAATGAATTAATAAGCAAGGAAATACGAAAGGAAATTGGATTTAGTCAAGAAATTTTGAACGTTATAAAACAAGTCACTGACAGTAGCATCTAGCCCTTCTATGCAACTGATTCAAAATCTAAAATAGCTGGAGTCTCTGTCGTTACCTTTGAAGATTATGCTGAACAGCAAGTTATAAAACTTCAATCTGAGCTTCAGCCCCCCATACTTAGCTTTTATTTGTGAAAGAAATTTTAGTCAAGGAAGTAAGAGTAAGTGTAGCATTGGAAGTATACAAGGAAATGGCCAATTTGATATCCTTGCAATCCAACCAACAAATGGCGTTAATTACGAAGTTAGCAATAAAGATGTTATTTTTAAACTAAGAAAATGGAATGATCGCTATCCTTTTATCATAATCAGTGCAGATTATGACTGGGTTGATACCATTTTTAGCGTGTTACCTACAGACGCCGAAATGCAATCTTTCGCGCAAGAAATGTATGAATTTTGTCCAGATATAGTGGAACAAGGAACAGAAAGCATTGAGGAGTTAGTCGAAGAAATTAAGAAAACGAAAAAGCTTTTTTTATGGTGGGATTAATCATAACTAAGGCCGTTACCCTTTTTTACATACCAGAGGCGTTTCTATCACTTACAGAAACGCTTTTTAAGCAATATAGCGTTTTTCCCTTAATAAGAACAATAAAAAAACGTCTCATACGAAATGAGACGATTTTTTATGCTAATAGCTGGATAACCAACTTATTCACAAGTGATCCGTCTGTTTTACCTTTTACTTTCGGCATAACAGCAGTCATCACCTTACCCATATCTGCTTTAGAAGTCGCACCAACTTCAGAAATAACTTGTTTGATTACATCAACTAGTTCTTCTTCAGTTAATTGCTCTGGCAAATATGCGCTTAAAATCTGAATTTCACTTTGCAGTTTATTAACAAGGTCTTCACGACCAGCTTTTTTAAATTCAAGGAGGGAGTCCTTATACTGTTTTACTTCACGAGCTAAAACTGTTACTTCCTCTTCTTCAGTAAGAGTATGTTGCAGTTTAATACCTTCATTTTGTAAAGCAGCCTTAACCATACGAATAACGGTTAATTTTTCTTTTTGTTTATTCTTCATCGCTTGTTTCATATCATCGTTTAAACGACCGAGAAGACTCATAACTTACACCCTCTCTTAGAATTTACGCTTTCTTGCCGCTTCAGATTTCTTCTTACGTTTTACACTTGGTTTTTCATAAAACTCGCGCTTTCTTGCTTCAGCAAGTGTACCAGTTTTAGAAACCGATCTTTTAAAACGGCGAAGTGCATCCTCCAAAGACTCGTTTTTACGAACGACTGTTTTTGACATTCTCTTTCCCTCCCTCCGAAACATCACACTTACATACTAACTTCAGCATGCAAAAAGAAACACTTCTTCAGCATGTCTTTTACGATTATAATACATTTTATCACTTCAGGTCAACTATTTGGCAGAATAAAAGAAGAATAGAAGCATTTCCTTTTCAAAAGTTATACAAATATCTAGTATCCTTCTTTCATGAAGACAACTATATTTTTATCATTTCAACTTTTTTCATAAAGGGATGCACGAAACGCCTCCCCACCTTCTAGTACTTAACCGCTTCAAATAAAGAAAGCATGCAAACCATTTCCGGTTGCACGCTCTTTTTTATGCGCTTGCTGATTCTTTTTTCACATCATCTTCAAGAACACGAACAAATTGCGCTTCGTTATATGGATAGCCAGCTTTCGTAATTTTCACTTTCACTAGCTTACCAATTAATTCTTCTGATCCTTCAAATACAATTTTCAAGTAGTTATCTGTATACCCTACATATAACCCTTCACGGTCGCCGTCTTTAAATTGCTCTTCTGGAATGATTTCAAGCACTTCACCTTCAAACGCTGATGCATATTCTTTCGCTAATTGATTAGATAGCTCAATTAAACGATGAACACGATCGTTCTTCACATCTTCAGGAACTTGATCTTCCATGCGTGCTGCAGGTGTTCCTGTACGTTTTGAATAAGGGAACACGTGTAACTCAGAGAAGCGGTTCTCTTTAATGAAATTGTATGTTTCCATGAATTCTTCTTCTGTTTCACCTGGGAAACCAACGATTACGTCAGATGTAATCGCAAGGCCTGGTAACGCTTCTTTCAAACGATCTAAACGCTCTTGGAAGAATTCCATCGTATATTTACGACGCATACGTTTTAATACAGTATTAGAACCAGATTGCAACGGAATATGCAAGTGACGTACAACTACTTCAGATTTATCTAACACTTCAATTACTTCATCTGAAATTTGACTCGCTTCAATAGAAGAAATACGAAGACGTTTTAATCCGCCTACTTCCGCTTCCATATCACGAAGTAATCCAGCTAAGTTATAATCTTTTATATCTTCGCCGTATCCACCTGTATGAATACCCGTTAATACGATTTCTTTATAGCCTGCATCCACTAATTGTTGTGCTTGTTTAATAACCTCTTTTCCATCACGAGAACGCATTAAACCACGCGCCCAAGGAATGATACAGAATGTACAGAAGTTATTGCAACCCTCTTGTATTTTTAAAGACGCACGTGTACGATCCGTGAAATAAGGTACATCAAGTTCTTCGTACACACGTGTTTTCATAATATTGCGGACAGCATTAATTGGTTGACGCTCTTTACGGAATTCTTCGATGTAACCTAACATCTTTTCACGATCCTGTGTACCAACTACAATATCTACACCTGGAATCGCCATAATTTCAGCTGGAGATGTTTGTGCATAACATCCCGTTACGCAAATAACTGCATCTGGATTTTGACGCACAGCACGTCTGATTACTTGACGGCTTTTTTTGTCCCCAGTATTCGTTACTGTACATGTGTTAATAACATAAACATCAGCTTTCTTTTCATATTCTGTTCTTTCATAACCACCTTGTTTAAACAATTGCCAAATGGCTTCTGTTTCATAGTGGTTTACTTTACAACCTAACGTATGGAACGCAACAGTTGACATTGATCATCACCCCATCAATTCAAAATGATACGAAGCAGCACTTAACGCGTATAACGGCGCCGTTTCTGTTCTTAAAATTCTTGGTCCTAAACTACATGGTACAAATTTATGTTCACGAAGCGCTGTAATCTCTTCCTCAGCTAAACCGCCTTCTGGGCCAAATACAATCAATAGCTTTTGACCTGGTTTCATTGTCGTTAAAGCTTTCGCAAAATTAGATTTCTCGCCTTGTTTTGCTTCCTCTTCGTAAGCAACAAGACAAACATCATACTCACCACTCATTGTAAGCAGTTGCTTAAATGATGCCGGAGCATGTACTTCCGGAATTTCACTTCTATGTGATTGTTCCGCAGCTTCTTTCACAATTTTTCTTAAACGCTCAACTTTTTTATCAGCTTTTTTCGCATCCCATTTTACGATAGAGCGAGATGCTTGAAATGGTAAGAATGCAGCTGCCCCAAGCTCAGTTCCTTTTTGAAAAATCAACTCTAGCTTGTCTCCTTTTGGCAGTCCACTTGCAATCGTCACGAAAACAGGAAGTTCACTTGACGCCTCTACCCATTCTACAATAGCCGTATTAATAAATTCACTGGTAATTTCATCAATTGAACATACTGCTGTTTTTCCGTTTACACAGCAATAAATTTGATCGCCAGCTGTCATACGCATTACTCTCGCAATGTGATGTACATCATCACCTACAATGCGAATTTTTGCTTCACTTACATGTTTTTCTTCTACAAAATAACGTTGCATATAATCACCTTAGTAGAGTTTCGTTCCTTTCGTAAGTCAACACTTACGAAAAGAACGAAACATTATCATTTTTCATATAACAAACGGCAAGTCCCTCACCTTATAGTGAGAGACTCCCCTTTTCATTATAGACTAAAATCTATATTACGCATTTCGTGCAATAATTGCTACCCAATCTTCCATTCGTAACACTTCTTCAATTGTAAATCCAGCTTGTTCTAACGCCTCAGAAATTACTTTTTCCTTCGCAGCAATAATGCCCGATGTAATAAATAATCCACCTGACTTCACAACTCTCGCTGCATCTTCAGGGAATAAAAGAATAATTTCTGCTAATAAGTTAGCTACGATTAAATCAACAGGACCTTCAATACCTTCTAAAAGACTATTTTGCCCAACAGACACGATATCATCTGTTTTATTTAAACGCACATTCATTTCTGCACTTTCAACTGCAACCGGATCTAAATCATATGCTTGAACAGAAGACGCACCTAATTTTGCCGCTGCAATACTAAGCACACCAGAACCTGTTCCTACATCAATGATAGCGTCACCTGGCTGTACTGTTTTTTCTAAAGCACGAATACACATCGTTGTTGTTGGATGAGTTCCTGTACCAAACGCCATACCTGGGTCTAATTCAATGATTTTTTCATCAGGAGAAGATGGTGTATATTCTTCCCACGTCGGTACGATTGTGAATGTATCAGAAATTTGTACTGGATGGTAATATTTTTTCCAAGCAGTAGCCCAATCTTCTTCATTGACTTCGTTAACGGTAATATTTCCAGTACCAATTTCAATGTCGTAAGATGGAAGCACATCAATAGATGATTTTACACCTGCAATCGTTTCATGTAAAGAATCCGTTTGCGGGAAATATGCTTTTATTAATACACCTTCCGCCGGATATTCATCTGGATTCAATGCATAAATTTCACCATATTGTTGCTCGCGCTCTTTCGTTAACTCCGCTGGATCCTCAATCGCAACTCCGCTAGCACCAGCTTCATGTAAAATATGAGAGACAGCTTCTACTGCTTCTTCTGTTGTATGAATACTAATTTCTGACCATTTCACAATTTACCAACTCCATTTTTTATTTCCATTATTCCCCTTTGAAAGCACGTTTAAGCTTTCCGAATAAACTATCATCCTGCTCTTCTTGTCCTGCAAATTCACGTAATAAATCTTTTTGCTGTGAAGTCAATTTCGTCGGTACAACAACACGAACGACTACATATTGATCTCCTTGGCCGTATCCACGTACGTTCGGAGCACCTTTTCCTTTTAAGCGGAATTCTGTTCCAGTTTGTGTTCCTGCTGGAATTTTCAGCTTCACTTTACCATGAACAGTAGGAACTTCCACTTCATCACCAAGCGCCATTTGCGCAAATGTTAATGGCATTTCGCAAATAATGTGATCTCCTTCACGCTCGAAGAATTCATGATTTCTTACATGAACGACAACATATAAGTCTCCTGCTGGTCCGCCATTTACGCCGGCTTCACCTTTTCCAGACACACGAATTTGTTGACCATTATCGATACCCGCTGGAATTTTAACATTGATTTTTTTACGTTTACGAACTTTACCTGAACCGTGACATGTCGTACATTTTTCTTTAATAATTTGTCCAGTTCCTGAACAATGACCACAAGCTTGACGGTTTACGATACGACCAAACGGTGTGTTTTGCTCTACACTCACTTGACCAGAGCCTGAACAATGTTTACATGTTTCTTTTGAAGTTCCTGGTTTTGCTCCACTACCTTTACAAGTATCACATGGATCTTCTACTGGAATTTCCACATTTAATTCCTTACCAAAAATAGCTTCTTCAAAATCTAAAGTGACTTGATATTGTAAGTCAGCACCTTGGCGCGGAGCATTTGGATCACGACGTCTGCCGCCGCCACCGCCAAAGAAAGAACTAAATATATCTTCAAAACCGAAGCCACCGCCGAAGTCTCCTCCGCCGCCAAATCCACCGAATCCTTGATTTGCACCAGCATGACCAAATTGATCGTACTGCGCACGCTTTTGATCATCACTTAACACTTCGTATGCTTCTTGTACTTCTTTAAACTTTTCAATTGCATTTTCTTCTTTGCTTACGTCTGGATGGTATTTTTTAGCCAAACGACGATACGCTTTTTTTATTTCATCTGTTGAAGCGCCCTTGCTAAGTCCAAGGACCTCATAATAGTCTCGTTTACTCATAAATTTACAACCCCCGAATCTTTCACATAAACGTAATTTTAACACCGAAAGAAAGTGCTTTGCAACAAAGTTTCCTCACTTACAGTATGCAAAGCGAAAAACTTAAGATCCTCACACATCACTTCTCATTCGTGAAAAAAGCCAAAGTCAAGGCACGCTTGACTTTGACTTTTTGTCATCTTACTTATTATGTTTACAGTTGAATTACTTGTCTTCTTTTACTTCTTCAAACTCAGCGTCAACTACATTGTCTTTCTTCGTGCCAGCGTCTTGTGCACCTTGCGCACCTTCTGCTTGACCAGCAGCTGCTTGAGCTTGCTCGTATAATTTAACAGTTAATTGTTGTACGATTTCTTGTAAAGCATCTTTTTTCGCACGAATTTCTTCAAGCTCGTTTTTCTCAATTGCAGCTTGTAATGCTTCTTTCGCTTCTGTTGCTTTTGCAACTTCAGCTGCATCTACTTTACCTTCTAAATCTTTTACAACTTTGTCTGTTTGGAATACAAGTTGGTCAGCTTCGTTACGAAGTTCAACTTCTTCCTTACGTTTTTGGTCAGCGTCAGCATTTGCTTCCGCTTCTTGTACCATACGTTCTACTTCTTCATCAGAAAGACCTGAAGAAGATTGGATTGTAATAGCTTGCTCTTTGCTTGTTCCTAAGTCTTTCGCACGTACGTTAACGATACCGTTCGCATCAATATCGAATGTTACTTCGATTTGTGGAATACCACGTGGTGCTGGTGGAAGGTCAGTTAATTGGAAACGACCTAACGTTTTGTTGTCAGCTGACATTGGACGCTCACCTTGTAATACGTGAATGTCTACTGCTGGTTGATTATCAGCAGCTGTCGAGAATACTTGTGACTTACTTGTTGGAATTGTAGTGTTACGCTCGATTAATTTCGTGAACACGCCACCCATAGTTTCAATACCTAAAGAAAGTGGAGTTACGTCTAATAATAGAACGCCTTCTACATCACCAGTAAGTACGCCACCTTGAACTGCAGCACCTAATGCTACAACTTCATCAGGGTTTACACCTTTATATGGCTCTTTACCAGTTTCACGTTTAATAGCTTCTTGTACAGCTGGGATACGAGTAGATCCACCAACAAGAATAACTTTATCTAATTCGCTTGGAGCAAAACCAGCGTCTTTTAATGCACGACGAGTTGGCTCTAATGTTCTTTCAACAAGACCTGCTGAAAGCTCTTCGAATTTCGCTCTTGTTAACGTTAATTCTAGGTGTAATGGACCAGCAGCTCCAGCACTAATGAATGGTAATGAAATTTGAGTTTGTGTTACACCAGAAAGATCTTTTTTCGCTTTTTCAGCTGCATCTTTCAAGCGTTGAAGCGCCATTTTATCTTGGCTTAAATCGATGTTATTTTCTTTTTTGAACTCAGCTACTAAGTGATCGATGATAACTTGGTCAAAGTCATCGCCACCAAGACGGTTGTCACCAGCAGTTGAAATAACTTCGAATGTGCCGTCTGCTAACTCAAGGATAGATACGTCAAATGTACCGCCACCTAAGTCATATACTAAGATTTTTTGTTCTTCGTCTTGTTTTTCTAAACCGTAAGCAAGTGCTGCTGCTGTTGGCTCGTTAATGATACGCTCAACTTCTAAACCAGCGATACGACCAGCATCTTTCGTTGCTTGACGCTCTGCATCGTTGAAGTATGCAGGTACTGTAATAACAGCTTTCGTTACTGTTTCACCTAAGTATGCTTCAGCAGAAGCTTTTAAGTTTTGTAAAATGATTGCAGAAATTTCTTGAGGTGTATAATCTTTACCTTCAACTTCTACTTTGTAGTCTGTACCCATATGACGTTTAACAGACATGATTGTATTTGGGTTTGTAATTGCTTGGCGCTTTGCAACTTCCCCAACTTGACGTTCTTCATTTTTGAAAGCTACAACAGAAGGTGTTGTACGGTTTCCTTCTGGATTTGGAATAACCTTTGGTTCTCCACCTTCCATAACAGCTACACAAGAGTTTGTTGTACCTAAGTCAATACCGATAATTTTACTCATGGCGAATCCTCCTAGTTTTATGTAAATTATTGATTTACTTTTACCATTGATGGGCGAATCACACGGTCTTTTAATTTATAACCTTTTTGGAATTCTTCCACAACCGCGTTTGATTCAAATTCACTATCTTCCACTTGCATAATAGCTTGGTGTTCATTAGGATCAAACTGTTTACCAACAGCTTCAATCACTTCCACACCTTCTTTAGTCAGCGCTTCTAACAATTGACGATGCACCATTTCCATGCCTTGTAACAAGGATTTCGTTTGCTCATCAGTCGCTTCCACTTGCATTGCTCTTTCAAAATTATCAAGAGCTGGCAAAATGTCTGAAACTAGACTTTGTGCTCTATATTTTTCAGCAGCCTGTTTATCCATTTGGACGCGGCGCTTATAATTTTCAAAATCAGCTTGTAGACGTAATGTGCGACCTTCCGTTTCCGTTAGTTTCGCTTGTAACTCATCTACTTTTTCTTGTAAAAGAGCAGCCTCACTTTTTTCTTCTACAGTTTCTTCACTGTTTTCTGGCGTGACAGCTTCTTCAACTTGCGCTTCTTTTACTTCTTCTACCACTTGTTCGTTACGCTCTTCCACAATATTCACCTCCTTAAAAGGTATTAGGTATCATGCATAGCATGATTACCTAAGCATTATATATTACACACAGCAATGAAAATTTCATCACTTGAGCGAATGTATTACTCTCATTTACTTTTTAAGTCCATCTGTAAATTGTCTCGTAAATAACTGTAACAAACTAATTACACGAGAATATTGCATTCTTGTCGGACCTAAAATAGCAATTGTTCCAAGTTGCTCTTCGCCGATCGAATATGTTGCAGAAATTAAACTGCAATCCTCCATAGCCGTCGAAGTGTTTTCCCTACCAATTTTCACTTGAATCCCGACTTGTTTATGACGCAAAATGTCATAAAATTCAGCTTCATTATCAATCATGGTAAGCAAAGATCTAACCTTTTGAATGTCATGGAACTCTGGCTGCGAAAGCATATTTGCTTTTCCTCCAAAGTATATCTTTTCCGATAACGGAACTTGAAATGTACCATCTAACATTCTTATTGCACTATCATAATTATGAACATACCCACGTAAAACTGTAACAATTTCCTTAAAGATTTTATTATGAAGTTCTTCCATCGGTACGCCAGATAGCTTTTCATTTAAAACATTAACCATTTTTTCTAAATCTGATAAATCAACAGATTCCGGAACGGTAATCGTTTTACTTTGTACATGCCCTGTATCAGTTACAATAATAGCGACTGCAGTTTGACGATCAAGCGGCACAATTTGTACATTTTTAAGTTTATTTGTGCTTAACTTCGGTCCAAGAACAATGGCCGTATAATTCGTAAGTTCTGATAAAATTTGAGCAGATTGCTGTGCAATTTTTTCCGCTTCAAAAATTCTTTCAGCAAATAAATCTTTAATTTGTACAATTTCAGCGTTCGGTAAGTTTTGCGGCGCTAAAAGATGGTCTACATAAAATCGGTAGCCTTTCTCAGAAGGAACACGTCCAGAAGAACTGTGCGTTTTTTCAATAAAACCTAATTCTTCTAAGTCCGCCATTTCATTTCGAATAGTAGCTGAACTAAATGTAATTTCATCTTTTTTAGCCAACGTTCTAGACCCAACAGGCTGCGCTGATCCAATAAAGTCATCAATAATTGTTTGTAAAATTAAGAGCTGACGTTCCGTAAGCATCTCATCATCACCTCTGTTAGCACTCTTTGTCTTTGAGTGCTAAATCTATTAATAACTTACCAAAATTGACATTCAATTGTCAACGGAAACGTCACGAAATAATGAAACTTTTTCACGTTAATGGAACATTTAATTAGTCAATTAAAAATGATTGGAATACTTCATTCCCTAATAATTTTCCTTTTCGCGTTAAACGAACATATCCATCGCTCTCTTCAAGCAATCCTTGTTCTTGGTTGTTTTGTAACTGCTTCGCGAAAACTTGATCCATCTCCATATTAAATTTCTTTTGAAATGCTATTTTAGATACACCTTTTGTTTTTCGAAGTCCTAAGAACAACTCTTCTTCCATCTTTTCTTTCTCCGTCACCACGTGAACATCTAAATACGGAAATCCTGTTTCATCAATTTTATTAAAATATTGCTTCAGCGGACCTACATTTTGAATACGTTCCCCATTCACATAACTATGAGCTCCAGCTCCAAAGCCATAATACTCTTCATTATTCCAGTATGTGAGATTATGTCTACTTTTATTGTCACCTTTTGAGAAATTACTAATTTCATACTGGTTATAACCGTGTTTCTCCATTTCATCCATTACCATTTCATACATTTTCGCTTCATGGTCTTCACCCGGAAGACGCAATTTCCCTTTATTCATTAAGTTATAAAACACTGTTTTAGGTTCCACAATTAATGAATATGCCGAGAAATGTTGTACACCAAGCGTAAAAGCAATGTCTAATGTTTCCTTCACATCTTCTATCGTTTGTCCTGGCAAAGCATAAATAATATCTACATTAATATTTTTAAAGCCTACTTCCTGAGCTTCTCGAATCGCTAGGAATGCATCTTCCCTCGTATGCTTGCGCCCGATTTTCTCAAGCAGTTCATCACGGAACGTTTGCACACCAAAACTAATTCGATTCACTCCACCTTCTAGTAGTACATTCAACTTCTCTTTCGGTAGATCTCCTGGATTCGCTTCAAATGTCAATTCACAATTCGGAGCAAACGGGCGCAAATGACGATTAATAATCTCGAGTAATTTTTTTGTCTGTTCCATATTTAACGCTGTCGGAGTTCCACCGCCCACAAAAATCGTTTTCATACTATCAAACGGAACTCTTTGAACCGTATTTATTATTTCCTTCTCTAAATAATCTAAATATTGATCAACCGGTTGGCGTTCAATAAACACTTTATTAAAATCACAATAGTGACAAATGTGCTGACAAAACGGGATATGAATATATGCAGCTTGTACCAAATATAACTCCTACCTTTCTAAAAAGAAAACCTCCGCACTCCGGAGGATTCTCTACTTCTCTAACGTATTACGAATTTGTTCCATTCGCATTTTTCCCCAATCATACATCATTTCAACGATCGGTAAAAGTGACATGCCTAGTTCCGTCATATAATACTCAACACGAGGAGGAATTTCGGGATATACTGTTCGATCAACAATCCCATCTTCCATTAACTCTTTTAATTGGTTCGACAAAACTTTATGAGAAATGCTTGGGAATAACCGTTGTAATTCACTAAAACGATGAGGCCCTTCCACACCAAGATGCCACAGTATCACAACTTTCCACTTTCCACTAATAATAGAAAGCGTCAATTCCTTTTCACAATTAAAATTGCCATTTTGTATTTTATCTTGAATATCTTTTCGAATATTTTCGGACATTAACAATCTCCTAACTCTATATGAACTAAAAAGCTCTCTCATTATTGTAAATGAGAGCTGCTCAGATGTCTAAAAAGTAATTATACAGAAAAAAGAAGCCGTACAAACGACTTCTTTTTTATTTCAAATATTAGTTGTCATCCATTTTCAGTACAGCCATGAATGCCTCTTGCGGCACTTCTACAGAACCAACAGACTTCATACGTTTTTTACCTTCTTTTTGCTTATCAAGAAGTTTACGCTTACGAGAAATGTCACCGCCGTAACATTTTGCAAGTACGTTTTTACGCATCGCCTTAATTGTAGAACGTGCTACAACTTTATTTCCGATAGTCGCCTGAATTGGCACTTCGAACTGTTGTCTCGGAATTAATTCTTTTAATTTCTCTACAATTACTTTACCACGGTCATACGCTGAATCACGGTGTACGATAAATGATAAAGCATCCACTTGTTCATTATTTAAAAGAATATCCATTTTCACAAGTTTAGATGGTTTATAACCAATTAACTCATAATCAAATGATGCATACCCTTTCGTATTTGATTTCAATTGATCGAAGAAGTCATATACGATTTCTGATAACGGGATTTCATATGTTAATGTAACACGCGTTTCATCTAAATATTGCATATCAATAAACGTTCCACGTTTACCTTGGCAAATTTCCATTACAGCTCCAACATAGTCATTCGGAACCATAATTGAAGCCTTCACAAACGGCTCTTCTACACGATCGATAGACTGTGGGTCTGGCATATTAGATGGATTATCAACAATAACATCTTCACCGTTTGTTAAATAAACTTTATAAATAACGCTTGGCGCTGTTGTAATTAAGTCAATCTTAAATTCACGTTCAATACGTTCTTGAATGATTTCCATGTGAAGAAGTCCTAAGAATCCACAACGGAAACCAAATCCTAACGCTTGAGATGTTTCTGGTTCAAACTCAAGAGCAGAATCGTTTAACTCTAATTTTTCTAACGCATCACGTAAATCGTTATAACGAGCAGAATCAATTGGATACAGCCCACAGAATACCATCGGGTTTAATTTACGGTAACCTGGTAACGCCTCTGCAGCTGGACGTTTCGCATGTGTAATCGTATCACCAACACGTGTATCACCTACGTTTTTAATAGATGCTGCTAAGAAACCTACATCACCTACTGTTAACTCGTCACGTTGCGTAGTTTTCGGTGTAAATACACCTACTTCTGTTACTTCAAATTCTTTACCCGTTGCCATCATACGTACTTTATCGCCAACTTTTACCGTTCCATTTACAACACGGATATAAGCAATTACACCACGGTACGGATCATATAAAGAGTCGAAAATCATACATTGTAACGGCTCTTCTGAATCACCTGCCGGAGCTGGTACTTTTTCAACAATTTGTTCTAAAATTTCTTCAATACCAATTCCAGCTTTTGCAGAAGCAAGTACCGCTTCTGATGCATCTAAACCAATTACATCTTCTACCTCTTGACGTACACGTTCTGGATCCGCACTTGGTAAGTCGATTTTATTGATAACTGGTAAAATTTCCAAGTTGTTATCAAGCGCTAAGTATACGTTCGCTAACGTTTGCGCTTCAATACCTTGCGCTGCATCTACTACAAGAATCGCGCCTTCACAAGCCGCTAAACTACGAGATACTTCGTACGTAAAGTCGACGTGTCCTGGTGTATCAATTAAATGAAGAATATACTCTTCACCATCTTTTGCTTTATAGTTTAATTGTACTGCGTTTAATTTGATTGTAATACCACGCTCACGCTCTAAATCCATAGAGTCAAGCAACTGAGCTTTCATTTCGCGTTGTGTTAACGCATTTGTTTTCTCTAAAATACGGTCTGCTAACGTTGATTTTCCGTGGTCAATATGAGCAATAATAGAGAAATTACGAATTTTGGACTGTCTTTTTGCTCTTTCTTCTTTGTTCATCTATGTTCTCAACTCCTAATAGTCTCGCCAATATACACTAGCACTGATTATATCAATAGAGCAACAAAGATTCAATGAAAACTCGTGCTGCTTACGATACAAATCATTCTATCTATATCTTATGCGAATAAACCATAAGAGACAAACCCTTTTCAAATTTTAAAACGGTTGTCTTACAAATCAGTAAAACAACCATCTCCCATGCTACTCTTAGCTAAAAATCCCCTTTATTTTCCCAACAACTATATCCGTTCCGAACTTCGTCATTTCATAAGCTACACTTGCTAACGCCATCCCAATTCCTTCTACAACATTAAAACTTCTTAAACGTTCTAATTGTTGTTGTTTTTCTGAAGCTGAAAACGAACTACCCAAAATTTCTGATTCAGCACCTGTACTCTCTGTCCCTGTCATATGAGCTATTTGTTCATACGACAATTGCCGATAACCTTTCATACTTTTCAAACCATGATTAGCAAGTGACACTCCTGCTATCATCATAAGTAAACATAAAGCTACACTACATATACACAAAAGCGCAAAACGACTCAAACTATTATCATCTTTCTCCCTCAATGTGTATACGCTCCCGTATTATCTTGATCAATTTGATGATGCAGCGCTGCATTTAAACCACTCGCTATTACATTCGCCATATCCTCAATAAAAGTATCTACTTCTTTTGGGGTCACCATTAAGTTATGACCAAGAGGCGATAGCACTTCATAAATCAACCTTCTTTTTTCTTCTTCTTCTAACGTACCAACAGCACCTAAAAACATATTTCGGCTCTTTTCATCTGGCATATCTTCTTCTGTTAATTTTTTCTTTTCTCCAAATGAAAATCCCGCTGGTAACAAAGATCTTGAAGGTTTGTTTCCTTCTTTCATCTCTCGACCAAAATGTTTCAAAATAAAATCAATCGTATCACTTGTAATCGAAACGGCATCGACCACAGTCGGAACACCAATTGCGATAACAGGGATACCTAATGTCTCTTTACTTAGTTCCTTACGTTTATTCCCAACCCCTGATCCAGGATGGATTCCAGTATCAGAAATTTGTATCGTGCTATTTACTCGTTCAATAGAACGGGCAGCTAATGCGTCAATCGCAATTACAAAGTCTGGATTTGTCTTCTCAATAATCCCATAAATAACATCGCTCGTTTCGATGCCTGTAATCCCCATTACTCCCGGCCGAATTGCACTAACAGGTCTGAATCCTTCTTCTACACTTTCAGGCTGCAATTGAAACAAATGTCTCGTTACTAATACATTTTCTACAACTATTGGCCCAAGAGCATCCGGTGTTACATTCCAATTCCCAAGGCCTACAATTAAACAGCTCGCTTCTTTTGTAACACCAACCTCTTCTAAGAAATAAGAAAATTCTTTTGCAAAAATACGCTCCACTTTTTGTTGAAGTTCTGTATCTTGCTGACGTATACCTTGTACTTCAAGCGTTAAATAATTTCCAGGTTTTTTACCCATCGCTTCAGAGGCAGCTTCATCAATTGTTACTTTTGTAATTATAGTACCTTCTTCTTCCCTCTCTTTTACAATTACCCCCTGTATCCCTTTTTGTTCTTCTTGGCTTTCTTGCAACATTTGATGAGCTTCTACAGCAAGGTCAGTTCTAACGCTATATTTACTTAAATCCAATGGTTCTTTCATCGTATCTCCTCCGTAATTCATAGTAAATATCGTTAGATTTCCCAAAGTTATATAAGGTCATTCTTTCCTTTACGTGAAATTTCATGGATATACTATTGCAATTCTCTTCACCGTTTGATAGAATATCACTTGTTCTATGTAAGAATCGAGTCATTCGATTGCACCAGGGAGGTGAAAAGTATGGCAAACATCAAATCTGCTATCAAACGCGCTAAACTTAGCGAAGAGCGTCGTGCACATAACGCTTCTATCAAGTCTGACATGCGTTCTGCTGTTAAAACTGTAGAAGCTTTAGTTACTAATAACGATCTTGAAAATGCTAAAGAAGCTTTCAAAACTGCTTCTAAAAAACTTGACAAAGCAGCTCGTAAAGGTCTTATCCACCAAAACGCTGCATCTCGTCAAAAATCTCGCTTAGCGAAACAAGTAAACGCGTAAGGCGTTTAAAAAACGATCCATTTGGATCGTTTTTTTATATACAAAAAAAGTTCATGCACTAGGTACATGAACTTTTTTTGTGTCATCACATATGATTTAATCGCATTAAGAAAAACTCGAGCACAAGTTTCTTATCCATCTTTCCCGTCTTCATACTATAATCAGCTTCCGCTAATTCTATAATCACTTTTTTTAATTCTTCAAAAGAGAAAAATTTCGTTTGATTCATCGCCAATTTTACACGATACGGATGTACACCAATATGAGATGCAATTTGATTTTGCCCATAACCACGTTGCTGTAACTCTTTCACTTGATACAACAAACGGAATTGACTCACTAATAACGCAAGCAATTTAATCGGTTCTTCCTGCTGCGTAAATAATCCATCCAAAATTTGCATTGCACCTGCAATATCTTTTTTCACCACTTTTTCTGTCAAAGCAAATACATTTTGCTCAACTGATTTTGGCACAAGCTCTGCAACAAGTTTCGTCGTAATCTCTCCGCCCATACCAACGTATAACGTTAACTTGTCCATTTCCTTCGCCAACATCGTTACATTACTTCCCACAAGCTCTAGCAACAAACTAACAGCCGCGTTATCAATGTGCACATGCACTTCATCTGCCCGAGCAACAATCCACTTCTGAACATCCTGCACTTGCATCGCATTCGCTTCTACTACATCTGCTGTTTTCTTTAATAGTTTTGTAATTTTTTTTCGCTCATCAAGTTTTTCGTAAGGCGCAACAAAAACAAGAATAGAAAATGGAGAAGGTTCACCAATGTATTCTTCTAAAATTTTTATATTTTGCTCTAACTTTTCTTTTTGCGAAGTCAAAAATAGCGGTGATTTTATTAACAGTACTTTCCGCTCTCCAAAGAAAGGAAGCGTACGCGCATCCTCAACCACATCTTCTAAATACGCTTCTTCCAAATCGTATGTCACAACATTAAACTCTCGATCTTCTTCTTCAAGTGCTTCTGTCGTAATAAGCTTTATCGTTTCATTTATAAAAAAAGCTTCCGTCCCATATAGTAAATATAACGGAGCAAACTGTTTCTTTTTAATTTTTTTATGTATATCACTCATACTTTTTCCTACTCCCTAACTTGGCAATATATATTTATACTAATGCCCTAGCTTTTGTTTTACAAGTACAAAGGAACAGGCTTTATAACCCGTCCCTTTATTTATATTAAACGCCACGCAATAAGCCCCGGGTTTCTTATTGGTGTGCGGTAATCACCTTCCCTTTATTATTCACAATAAAAATTCCAGTATAAGTGCCAACTGTTAACATGCTTGGAAACAAAAAACTCACGTTACTTCATAATCTAAAATTCGCAAAAAGCTCATTTTCTCTTCACATTGAAATTGTAGATTTTTTTCTGACAATATTTTATACTAAAGTGGAATGTTGGGGAGGGATTCTAAATGAATGATTTTGAACAAAACGTTCAAAGTAAACGCAATGACGCTATTGATTCAGGGGTAGGATTTATCGTCTCATTTGGTTTTTTCGCAACACTTTTCATCATTGCAACTGTTATTAAATTTATCGGTTCTTAAAGACTGCCACTTCATGGCAGTCTTCTCTTTTTCACCTATTATATGTCTTATCATATGTGATTTTACTTTGAAAGGTTCCATTTTCCCCTTTAAAAACATAGGAAATAGCACCTTGCTTGTCCGTGCGCCATATCGCACTCCCCATCTTCTCCAAACGTTCTATTACTTCTTTATGCGGGTGTCCATATCTATTCTGCTTACCAACAGATATAATCGCTACACGGGGCTGTATAACGTTCAAAAAAGACTCTATAGATGACGTATTACTTCCATGATGAGCAACTTTTAAAACATCCACTCGCAAATCTGGATACGCAGATACTAAAAACTGCTCTCCTTCTTCTTCTAAATCGCCTGTAAATAGCCACGTCAATCCTCCAAATTTTGCCCATATTACAATTGAAGCATTATTTTCACTTTTTTCTTTTCCTTTTGGAGCTAAAACGAAAAACTCAGCTTCATTTACACTCCAACTTTCCCCTTCCCCCACTTCAGTTATTTTCATTTCCTTTTCTAATGCCTGTTTCTTTACTACTTTTTCTAATACTGCATCTTTTCCCTTCCGGCCAAATACAACTTCTTTTACAGGTATATATGATAATAATTCTTGCGCAGCACCTATATGATCTGCATCTCCATGCGTTACGATTAATTTATCAATTGTTTTAATACCTTCTTTTTGTAAATAGGGTATTAAAACATCAGTTCCAACAGAAAATTCATGCTTTTTTTGTTGCCACTCTTCCTTATTGACACGAAGCGTTCCACCTGTATCAATAAGATAAACCCCTTTATCATACGGAAGGCGAATTAATATTGCATCACCTTGTCCAACATCAATAAATGTTACACTTCCGCTTCCTCTAAAATATGGATATACATAATGACACGTGCTAATAAAAAGAAATATACTCACAACTATACAAACCATTTTTTTCGGCGCTCTCCTTTCCCAAACTATCAATATACTGACAATACTCGTGCAATATACAGCTACAAGATTGAAGGACGTTTTCCCGAAAATAAGCTGTTTAAATGGTAAACTTTCACAATAACTTAGAAGAACATTAGACATACTCAAGCCTATTGATAACACATCCGCAAATCCTTTTGCGAGAAACGGGACAATTGGCATACACAGTAAAATAATAATGCTACATGGTAATACAATGATAGATAAAAACGGAACGTATAAAAGATTGAGGAAAATGCTATATGGAGAAAAATAACCAAAGTGATATAACAAGATCGGAGTACTAACGAGCTGTGAAATGATAGAAATATAAATAGAATTTCGGATTACTCCGTTGCTACTCCCTAATAAGAACGGAGCAGACAAAAGTAAAGCGAAGCTACCTACAAAAGAAAACTGAAATCCAATATTAAAAACAAGATAAGGGTCATATATAAGCATACATATAGCTGTTACACTTAAAGCATCTAAACTAGATAAACGAATCGAGCACATAAAAGCAATCAACATCAAAACTCCTGCTATAGAAGCCCTTATAACAGATGGTGACGCCCCTGCTAAAACCATATACAAAGGAATACAGACGATAAGGCAAATTGTTGCTACCTCCCTCGTCGCACCACTTCTTAGCAAAATAAAATATACTATCCCCATTAACAATACAATGTGCGAACCTGAAATTGCTAACAAATGTATAAGACCAAACTGTTGATATTGCTCTTCCACTTCAAACGTCATTTGTTGTCTATCACCAAATAGTAACGCATTCATAAAAGCACCTGATTGCTCTGGAAACATTTCTGTAACTTTCGAGATTGCTTGTTGCCTCAAAAGGAGAATCCATTGCATAAGCGACAGTGATGTTTTATAGCATTCAGAAATATATGTAGCCTCAAATGTGAAATGAATATGTTGCTTGTATAAATAATCACGGTAATTAAAACCATGAAAATTCCGAGCTGTTTGTGGTTCTTTCCTCTCACCCTCGAATACACATGATATCCCTGCGTATAATTGTTGCATTTTTTCCTTTTCCAGAGCTGATTTTATTCTATAACTTAATTGCACTATATTTTTATTGTGATCTTCAAATTGAAAAGATAGGCGATCGCCATTAACAAGCGGTGTATTTTGTATAACACCTCTTGTAACTCCATAGGACTCTCCTAGAGACTTATTCCACCCTTGAACATAAGAAGTGTATATAGCGCCACTAAAGCACGCTACAATGCAAAAAAAGAAGGTTTTACGCGAAGTGCGATATAAACAGAAGAAAATATTTAAAAAGAGGCAAAAAACTATCAATAAAAGTGACGAGGAAAAGGCAATTGCAATCCCTATTATAAACGAGATTGCAACATACCCCCATTGTTCCTGCAACTTATACTCACTCCTTATAGCATCATTTTTGCTTTCGTGAATACATGCTGTAATTCTTCCATTGATAAATTATCTTTTTCTAAAGACGCAAATAATTCTTTTAACTCCGTATAACGTTTTTGCTCCTCTAATGCAGCAATATCATATTCTAGCGGAACGTGCTTCACTGTTACATTCGCTTGTTCAAATAACTCTATGGCGTATGGATGATTTTTATAATCCTGCGCATAATAAACCGCTGTAATACCACTTTGAATAATTGCCTTACAACATTGTAAACAAGGGAAATGCGTAACGTAAATTTCTGCTTCCTCTGTTTTCGCACCAAACTTGGCACATTGTAATAAAGCATTCATTTCGGCATGAATTGTCCGAACACAATGATTATCGATTACGTAACAACCATCATCTATACAATGTACGCCACCTTTAATCGAACCATTATATCCACCAGCAATAATTCGTTTATCGCGAACGATTGTCGCTCCTACCGCAAGCCTTGTACATGTACTACGTAACGATAGTAGATGGCTTTGCGTCATAAAATATTGATCCCATGAAATTCGTTCCATATTTTTCACCTACTTTTTTGTCTACTTGTAGTGTAGCGAAAGAAGAAAAACTTCGTCAATCTTTTACGGAATAATAATTTGATCTTTTATCTTTTCAAGAGACTTCGCACCAATCCCATCAATCTCTAATAAATCTTCTATTTTCTGAAACGGACCATGTTCTTCTCTATATTTCAAAATACTTTCTGCCTTTCGAGAGCCAATTCCTGTAATCTTTTCCAATTGCTCCTTCGCTGCTGTATTTATTCGAATCTTGCCATCTTCCTTAGAAGAAGTAAACATCCCTTGTTCTGACTCATTTTTACTCGGTATATAAAGAAGCATTTGATCTTGTACAATTTGTGCTAAATTCACTTTTTTGATATCTACTTCTGATAAAAAACCACCAGCCTTTTGAACCGCATCCTTTACGCGATCTCCTTCCTTCATTTCATATACCCCTTCTTTATTAACCGCTCCTTTCACATCAATTATAATTGTTCTTTTCTGTTCCTTTGTATCCGATATTTTCGGTTTACCCTTTTTTTCTATCTCCTTCTCTTGCACATTCATTGTAATAGGCGTTCGTTCTACACTCTGATTCGTTTTCCAAAAAACAAGAAAAAGTAAAGTTCCAATAATAGCTACTAAACCTAACCACTTTTTCGGAAAATCCCACATCATTTTACACCTCTAATCATAAATTTATAACATCATTCATATTGTTTAGGAGAAAGCTGTTACGAAGGAGGGATGAAACTTTGAACATAGGAATTATAGGGACAGGAAACATGGGGAATATACTAATCGATGCATTTTTAGAAACCCGTGCTGTCAAACCTTCGTGCCTTACAATCATTAATCGGACGCCTGCCAAAGCATATCATATAAAAGAAAAATACCCTTCTGTTCATATAGCAAAAACAATCCCGGAAGTAATCGAACAATCACAACTTATTTTTATTTGCGTTAAGCCGATAGATATATACCCTATCCTAAAAAAATACGCTGAACATTTTTCTGATGAAACGTGCTTAGTTTCTATTACGAGTCCAATATCTCCATCACAATTAGAGACTCTCGTACCTTGTCACGTCGCGCGTATCATTCCAAGTATCACAAACCGCGCCCTCTCTGGCGCCTCACTATTTACATTTGGAGATAATTGCTCTGAAGAATGGCAACAAAAATTACTTCGTCTATTCAAAAACATTTCTACACCTCTTGTAATAGAAGAAGATATAACGCGCGTTTCATCTGATATAGCAAGTTGCGGTCCTGCTTTCTTTAGTTATTTACTACAATGCTTCATTAACGCTGCTGTAGATAAAACAAATATTACACACGAAGAGGCTACTACTTTAGTAAGTGAAATGGTCGTGGGGATGGGGAAATTACTTGAAAAAGAAATCTTCACATTACCTACCTTACAAGAAAAGGTTTGCGTGAAAGGCGGCGTTACTGGGGAAGGCATTCGGGTTTTAGAAGAACACGTTGGAGATATGTTCCATAAGTTAATCGAGCGAACACATGAAAAATTTGATGAAGATTTAGAATGCGTTGATCAGCAATTCAATAAACACACATAATAAATACGTCATTTACATTCCAAATCCTTTTTATAAATAATTACTTTTTTACAATACATTTTCACTTCAACTACTATTCCCACACTTTACGCATACGATCTTCAGATTATGCTAGAACTAAAAATACATCTTCTTTATAAAACAAAAGCAACCTTCTCGGTTGCTTTTGTTTTATCCCGCATTAACGGCCAGTAAGATCCCCACCTTAAAACTCAGCGAAAGCAAAGAAGTTAGGAGGGGGTCGGGCTGCCCGTAAAAGCCCGATTGGTTCAACTAATAATCAGCGGGGAGCTTCGCACCCCGCTGATTAAAGTTTCACTTTATCCGTTTTTCTTCGCCATGAAGAAAATACGCTCTGTTTGTTCTGTAACTTCAAGTCGCTCAAAATCACCTGTTACACGAAGCACTGTAAAACCTGCTTCTTCAAGCCATTTCGTTAACTCTTCCACTTGATATGCACGTTGCACGTGACATTCGTCAAACCGATGGTACACATCTTCTTCTGGATCTTGAACAAAGAATGTTAAATCATGCTCTACACTATTTGATTCTTCACCAGGGAAGCAATTCCAAATAAGAGATATTTCTTCTCCATTCACTGTATACGTTTCATTTTGAAATACATGATGTATTTTATATAAAGAATGTACATCAAATAAAAACAAGCCATCTTGGCGTAAATGGTGAAATACTCTTCTAAATGTTTCTTGCACTCCATCTTCTTGCAATACATAATTTAATGAATCACAAAAGATGGTTACACAATCAAACTCACCTGGAACATCAAGCTCTCGCATGTCTTGTTGATAAAAAGGAATAAAGTATCCCTCTGCTCCCAGTTTTTGCTGAGCGACTGTTAACATTTCTTCTGAAAGATCGACACCTATTAAATCGTAACCCTTTTGCACAAGCGGAAGGGTTACATTACCCGTACCGCATGCTACATCAAGAATTTTTGCCTCTTTCATATCTGCTTGCTGCAGGCTTTCCTCTGTGAATTCCACCCATTTATCATAAGGGACATCATTCATTAGTTCGTCGTACAACAATGCAAATTGTTCGTATTTCATTGGCCTAGCTCTTCTGTAATATCTTCACGTGGCACATCGCCCCATAGACGCTCTAAATTATAGTGATTACGCTCATCTTTATGGAATACATGAGCAACTACATCTCCAAGATCAACTAATACCCAACGTGCTTCGTCAAAACCTTCCATACGTTGTACGTCGATTTGGAACTCATGTGCTTTTGATTTAATTTCACGTGCAATTGCTTGCACTTGTTTATCTGAATTACCGTGACAAATAATGAAATAATCTGCAATTGGTGAAATACCTTGCATATTTAGGACAACCATATCTTCTGCTCTTTTATCATCAGCTGCTTTTGCCGCTAATACTAATAAATCTTTATCGTTCATTTACTCATTTCCTCCTTGATAACTGCATTGTATGTTTGGAATGTTAATGGATAAATCGTCTGATTTTTTCCCATTAAAAATTGAATTGTTTTCTTTAACGCAAATAATAAAGCTTGATTTATATCCGTATATGCGAGTTTACGAGCCTCTTCCACACCTGGAAACTTTCGCCCTGGCTCAATGTAATCAGCTACATAAATCACTTTATCTAACATTGTCATGTTCTCATGACCACTTGTATGATATGTAATAGCTTGCAAAATTTCAGAATCCGTAATGCCTACCTCTTTTTCTACTAAGTATGCCCCAACAGGCGCATGCCACAACTCTTTATTATAGCAAAGTAAATCTTTCGGCAAATCTTCACGTTTAATAATCTCTTCCATCTCTGAAATCGCTCTACATTTCGCATAATCATGGAATATAGCTGCCATCTCTGCTTTTTTCTCGTCCACACCGTATAACTTAGCCAGCTCAATCGCTGTCTCCATTACACCAATTGTGTGTGTATAACGTTTTTCATGCATTTGTTGTTTAACAATATGAAGTGCATTCTCACGATTCATACAACCCATTCCTCTCGATATATACCTGTACTTTTTCAGGAAGTAAGTATTTACACGTTTTCTTCTCCTTATATCTCTCACGTAATAAGGATGAAGAAACTGCAAATTCCGGAATTTCCACTGTAGTAATCTGATACGGCGTATGCAATGTGTACCCAGGTCTCGCAACTCCAACAAACGTTACAAGATTAAGTAAAGCTTCAATGTTATACCACTTCGGTAAATACTCAACCATATCCCCACCAATAATAAAGTGAAACTGCACATCCGGATACTTCTTCGTCAATTGCAACATAGTGTCATACGTATAAGATGGGCCCTTCCTGCTTAACTCTTCTAAACAAATAGAAAAGTGTTCTTCTGCCTCAGTCGCGAGCTCTAACATATGTAAACGTCTTTCTATACTTGTAATATTACGTCCTTGTTTATGTGGCGGAATCTGGTTTGGCAAGAACCATACTTCTTCCAAATCCAAAGCGTGATATACTTCATTTGCAATTAGCAAATGTCCATAGTGAGGCGGATCAAATGTACCGCCAATGATGCCAATTTTCCTCAAAAGAAACGCCCCTTCCTTTTACATACAGCAACTCTCCTTGGTTAGGAATGAAGAGAGTTGCTATTAATAAAAGTTCAATTGGTTTCGCTCTCTACATCATTACGCATCAGCGATAAAAATAGCGCATGCTAATCTTTTTATCGAGGAAGCTTAATTTGTTTATTTTCTCTTGATTCTTTGTATAAAACGATTGTGCTTCCAATTACTTGAACGATTTCAGCACGTGCACCTTTTGCAAGTTCTTCCGCAACCTCACGGCGATCAAATTCACAGTTTTGTAATACACTTACTTTAAATAACTCACGAGCTTCTAAAGTATCTGCGATTTGTTTAATCATATTTTCATTTACTCCGCCTTTTCCTACTTGAAAAATTGGTGTTAAATGATGTGCTTGTGCACGTAAAAATCTTTTTTGTTTTCCTGTTAACATATATGTTAGCCTCCAAGCTTTTCTATAACTAATTGTTTCATTCTCCCGATATTCGGTACACTTCCTGTCCACATTTCAAATGCAAGTGCTCCTTGATACACAAACATATCAATACCATTTTGAATGATTGCACCTTGCTCTTTTGCCTCACATAAAATTTTCGTTTCAAATGGATTATAAATTATATCTGATACAATCGTTCCTTTTTTTAACGAACAAATTTGTAATGGCGTATGTTCGACGTGTGGATGCATACCTATTGTTGTCGTCTGAATGATAATATCATAATTCCCTTGTTCTTCTGTTGCTTTTTCTAACGACAAAGCAACAGAATTAACATCGGCCGTACGTGCAGCAATAAGTTCTTTCGCCTTATCTACTGTACGATTGGCTACATCAATCTCTTTTACACCTACATCAGCAAGAGAAAAATAAATAGCTCGGCTAGCACCACCTGCACCAAGTAACAAAATACGTTTCCCTTGAAGTGGTTCATGACTAATTGACTGCAACGCTCGAACAAAACCAATCCCATCTGTGTTGTAGCCAATTAACCTTCCATTCTTATGAACCACTGTATTTACTGCACCGATTTTCCTTGCCAATGGGTCAATCTCATCCAAATACTCCATAATAGCAACCTTGTGCGGAGTTGTTACATTAAATCCTGAAATACCTAATGCTTTTAAACCTCTTACTGCTTCCCCTAGCACTTCCTCTTCAACAAGAAACGCATGATAATGGGCATTCATATTCAAGTGTTCAAATGCATTGTTATGCATAACGGGTGATAATGAATGTCCAATTGGATTTCCGATTACACCATATAATTGTTTCATAAATCCCTCTCCATATTAAATTAAAGATTTACGTAGTGAAACACTTACTCCTTTTGGTACGTGTGCAACAATTTTTGCTCCTGGTTCGTTCACAGTAACCCATCCTAATCCAGAGAATACAACATCCGTTTTAGGTTCACGAATATTAAATTCGTATTTCACTAGCTCAGGCATATTTGCTAATTCTTCTGGCGTTGGTGGGCTTAGTAAATCCCCAGCATGATTTTTATATAATTCATCTGCTTTCTCAAGCTTTGTACGATGAATTGTTAAGCGATTCGAGAAGTGACAAGTAAACGCACGACGACCACCACTTACATAATCAAAACGTGCCAATCCACTAAAGAATAACGTTTGTTCTTCGTTTAATTGGAATACCATCGGCTTAATTTCTTTTGTTGGTGTAATAAGCTTTAAGCTTTGCTTTCCAACATAATGAGCCATTTGGTGGTGGTTAATAATACCTGGCGTATCATATAAAGAAGATTCTTCGTCTAATGGAATATCAATTAAATCAAGTGTTGTTCCTGGGAAATGAGATGTTGTAATTACATTTTCAGTCTCATCACTAAATTCTTTAATCATACGATTAATAAATGTCGATTTCCCTACATTCGTACATCCAACAACGTAAACATCTTTGCCGCCGCGATAATACTCAATAGCATCTGCTAGTTCAGCAATTCCTTGTCCCTTCGCTGCACTAATTAAAAAGACATCTTCTGGTTTTAATCCTAGTTGCTTTGCACTATAGCGCATCCAATGCTTTACTTTATCATGTTTTACTGACTTTGGAATTAAATCAGCTTTATTTCCAACAAGTAATACTTTATTATTTCCTACGAAACGATGTAAACCAGGTAACCAGCTACCATTAAAATCAAAAATATCTACAATTTTGACTACTAATGCATCTGATTTTCCAATTCCATTTAAAATGCGTAGGAAATCATCATCTGTTAACGATACATCTTGAATTTCATTGTAATGCTTCAAGCGAAAACAACGTTGACAAATAACTTGTTCTTTCTCTAAAGATGAGGTAGGAGCATACCCCACTTCGTTTTTATTTTCTGTTTGAATTTCTACACCGCAACCAATACATTTAATTGTTTCAGTCAAACTTTATTCCTCCCAGTTAATTAAACCTTTTTTCTTCATATTTTTCATAATTCTGCGTTCAATTTTTCGATTAAAGCGCGTCACTAATCCGTCCGTTTGTGCTACCGGTACAACTAAAATTGTATGAAGCCCTACTCGGTTTCCACCAAGCACGTCAGTCAGTAACTGATCTCCAATTACCACAACTTCCTCTGCCTGTAAACGCATCTCTTGTATCGCACGCTTAAACGCTCGAACAAATGGTTTACGTGCACTATGAATAAATGGAATGCCTAATGGGTCAGCAAAATCTTTTACACGTTGCTCATTATTATTTGAAACAACCGTTACTTGGATGCCGTGCTCTTTCATTTTCAAGAACCATTTTTCAAGTTGCGGGGTTGCATTTGGACGATCCCATTCAATTAAAGTGTTATCTAAATCAGTAATAACACCTTTAATCCCACGTTTTTTTAAATCTTCTGGTTGAACATGGTATACATTTTTCACATATTCATTTGGTAAAAATAGTTTCAATTTCTTTCACCTCTTTGAGGATTTTTCATAAAATTTTTCGACAACATTTTTCGATATATAACCTGTGGATAAAATTGTACACATTTTCCACATTAATCTTTCAGTTAATTTGGAATTTACTAACAAACTATACACACTTTATCCACCTAGGTATGTGGATAACCACCCGTTTGTGACTGTCATATTTTTTTGGTACATTAAATGCATCAACGAATCAATCCTTATATTATTAGGAGGTGACTCACCTTGAAAACAAAACATATGGAACAGTTATCCACTGAGTTACTCACTGAGTCTTATTATAAAGCAAAAGAACTAAAATTAAATCCCGACTTCATTTTACTTATAAAACAAGAAATCATTAGACGCTCATTAGAGGACAAGCTTGTCAAATCTTCTTGATTACATATAAAGTGAAAGTTTAATTAGCCCGTACCAATCAAACAGTTACAGGATAAATTATTGGATGCCCTGTAAAAAGAGCCATCCTACGATGGCTCTCGAATAAACAAGTACTCCCATCTAGGGGATTTCATCATTAAGTATCTTTGCCCATAACTCTTACTTACGGTTATAAAAGCTTTTCTTTATTTATGAGCTAATCGAGTAGCTATTTTTTCACCAAGACGAAGCTCTTGTCCACTCTTTAATTCCTGCACTACTTCTATCATATCTTTTTCAAACAATAACACAACTGTTGAACCAAATGTAAAGTATGCCATTTCTTCACCTTTTTGAACAGTATCTCTCTCATGCAAAAGCTCGATACTATTAACAAACATGGCACCTACTTTTACAAGAGCCATATGCTCACCATCACTGCTTATTTCTGTAACAGAACGATAATTTTTTGACAGCGGTTCTTTCCCGTATTCCATACCAGCTGCATTTACCGGATATGATTTTCTACCGAGTACAAATCTTTCAGTCACAGAACCAGAAAGCGGACTATGAATGCGATGATAGTGACTTGGACTCAAATAAATTACCATATATGTACCGCCTGCATATCGCGTTGCACGTTCTTCATTACCTAGCATATCCACAATTGAATAGCGCTTTCCTTTAATATCAAATGTTTTTGTATCCTCAATAGGACCATGATCTGCAAAAACACCATCAACAGGACTAACGATACTCGATGCATCTGTATCAATACTACGCTTTCCTTCTTTTAGCTTACGCGTAAATAATTCATGCAATGTTCTATATTCCTTCAAGCCCTTTTCCATCTCATCTTGATTAATTTGAAAAACTTTCGCATACGATGGAATAATGATAGAGCTCAAACGAGATTGTGCAAATTTACGTAATATATAAGAAGTAAAGCGACCATTTGTAAGTTCTATCATAAGTCGATATAATGTACGTCGCAAATTGCGAAACCCCCTAATCAGTCTATAACTTTAGTTTTCCCTTCTTTTCTTTCTATATCATATGTAAAATTGGTTCTTATTCCCACATATCATATAAAGCAGCCTTATTATACATACAGAAAACTAAGTATGGTATTATTCTTAAATTATTTAGCACCTTCTAATATTACAGATAGAATCCGTCATTTTCAACAGTGAACATGTATTTCTTCTTAGCATAACGCGTTTTCTTTTCTTATTTACAATAAGAAAAGCAGCCCCTTTTAAAATATGGCTGCTTCTAATACACTTTACTCTTTCGCTTTTTTCTCTTTCTCTGCCCTTACAAACTCGTGGAACATCTTCATTAAAGCACGCTTTTCAATCCTTGATACGTAGCTTCTAGAAATACCAAGCGCCTTAGCGATTTCCCGCTGTGTTTTCTCCTTATCTAGCCCAAGTCCAAAACGTTTCACAATCACTTCTTTTTCTCTTTCGTCTAAAATATCGATATACTCTTTAATTTTTTCTAACTCCATACTAAGCTGAATCATATCAATTACATCTTCAGACTCTGATTTTAATATATCAATAAGCGATATTTCATTGCCCTCTTTATCTTGCCCAATCGGATCATGAAGTGAAACATCTTTTTTCGTTTTCTTTAGTACACGTAAATGCATCAAAATTTCATTTTCAATACAGCGTGCTGCATACGTCGCAAGCTTTGTTCCCTTTCCTGCAGAATAGCTCTCGATCGCTTTAATGAGCCCGATCGTACCAATTGAAATTAAATCTTCTGCATCTTCTCCTGTGTTCTCAAATTTTTTAACGATATGAGCTACAAGCCGTAAATTATGTTCAATCAAAAGATTTCTCGCTTGAGCATCACCTTGCTCCATTAACTCTAAGTACTTTCTCTCATCATCTGATGATAACGGCTGCGGGAACGCATTATTCTTTACATAAGAAACAAAGACAAACACTTCTCGAACCATATATCCAATTGCGGCGAATAGACTCAAACCTTTCACCTCCGCCAAAATAGTGGTCTTTATTATGTGTATGTAGGCGTGAGGTTGTTTGTGTCTGTACAGTTTATTTATAAAACTCAACACTTCTAACATTTAAAATATTTTATTGTTATATTATAATTAAAAGAAATTGTTATTTATATATGAATATGCTATTAAAGGGGACACTATTCATGATTACATTAGATCGATTATTAAATGTAACAATTTATTTAGGGGGATTTTTACTTTTCATTTCGTTCATTACTTTTGTTATTAAAAGAGGGCCTGATTTATTATTTTTTCAATTTGGAATTTCTTTATTTTTTGGAGCTCAAATTATAACTGGAATGAAATTTTTTCATAACTATGGTTTTTCCTTTCACTCAAAACTAGAACTACTTATCTTTATTCTCTATGTAATTGGAATTATTACATGTATACTATTTTTCTTTCACTTTCAAAATCCGTATCGAATTTTTTTATTAATTTGTAGTTGTTTATTTTTGACTGGATCCAATTATTACTTTAAAGAAACATTAAAGTTTAATAAAAAATTTCCAAAGCAACATAAAACCTTTTTAAATACACAAGAAGAAGACTCTTTTCCAAAAGAAGTTCGTAAATTTTCAGAAGACTACAATACTATAATAAAAAATGAGTTTTATGAATTACCCATGATTCCTACTGAATTACATATTACAAGCAAAACAGATTCTTCCCGTAGTACATCTTTCTTAGTTGAACTTCAAACTAACGAGAATGAAATTACCGATGACTCTGTACAATTAACTCAATCAGACCGTTTTTATGTAGTGTTAAATACACCAAAAACAAAAATAGCAAGGATAGTATATGAAGGGCAGAATTTTTTCACATTTACAGTCACACTAAAGGCTCTTAATTTACAGCAAGAACCGGAAATTCATAATATGTTTTTAGAAATAGATAAACGTAGAGCAATGAATCTTCTTAATTTTGAAATTAAAGCCCATACTAAAGAATGGAAAGTAACATTTAAAAACGATAGTTCTCATTCCGATCTTCCTATCACATTTACTTTTGAAAAACGAACAGGCAAATTATAAAAATAAAAAGAGTTATTTTTATATTCTTTGAAAAATAACTCTTTTTATTTTACTTACTCCAAATCTTTCTCCCAGTTTGAGCATCAATATAACGAATTTCCCGACTACAATCAAAAGGTTCTTTATGTTTTTCATCTGTCGTTTGTTTGTACAGTAGTTTGTACTGGGTTTCCTCTGCATCATGATCTAAAAACCATTCTAATTTAACTCGGATAGCCTCTCTGTATATTTCTAACGCTTTTTCTTTTGTTACTTTTGGTGTTGTTTCATATGTAAGTAATTCTTTTATAAAGTTGCCAGACTCTCCAGAGTAGTGCATCACAGCTCCATTTTCTGCATTGATGTTGATCATAATATATTTCCGCTCTACGTGAATGTCATTTACATAGATTGAAAAGGAAAACCTCTCTATTCCCTCTTCCTCCTCATAATTATCCCAAAGTTGAACATACTTTGTCGCATCTGGGATAATATGCTCTAAAAATTGAAGTGCCTTGCTTAAACATTGCTCTCTTGATAAGATTGTTTTCCTTTTTTTCTCATCCTTCCACATAAAAAAAGAAAGCAATTGATTTGTTTCTTTATCTAGAGTAATTACAACGAATTCATTATGTTTCAACATTGGAAAATGTTTTTTATAAAACTCATCCATTGAATATGAATCCTTCTCTTCTATTTCTTTTTGTAATTCTTCTTTTAATACAAATTTTATCCGGACTTCATCCTCATCTACTTTTTCATCTATTTTGACAAACTTCCCCTTGTCCCAATCAAATAAATCAAACACATCTTTTTTTTGACTACTCTTTAGCGGTTTATCAACAAGTACTGTAGAAGGTAATTTATAGTGTTCTGGCCCATATAAATCTTTACCTGTACTTGCATCAATAAACGCATGACTAGGCTCTGGTTCATATACAAGATGGTACCCTTTTACTTCTTCCCCGTTTTCATACTCACATGAAGAGTATGTTAAATCTACAAATACAAGTCTCATATCTTGTCTAGCTTTCAAATTTTCTAAAACGATATTCTCCCCAACAATTTCACTTGGCCATAACGTTTTTTTCTCTATGGCTTTTTGTCCATTGTAATGAAAATGCACAACATTACCTGAAGGGTGCACTCGCACAACACACCCAGTATTCGGCAATGGATAGCTATTCACTTCTTGCATATAATTTACTTCTTTCCAACCGCGCCTGTCGTCCTTAACCGTTACATATGTATAGAATTCATATCCTTCTTTTGTATATTTTTTTAAGAATGTATTTGCAACCTCTCTTGCTTTATTCTCCTCTATCGCTCCCTTATCACTCGAAAAAGAATTTCCATCATCTATCCTAAATTCAATTAAATTACCAGTATGTCTATTTAATGTAATTTGTATCTGTTTCTCCTCATCATCTTTATGTCCCCACCATAATAGATGATACGGGTCATCAACCCCTTCTTGATCATCTACAACAAGCCTATATTCATCTGGAATTTCAATAATATGAGCTACGTGCTCTTTTCTTTCTTTATCTTTTTGATTCACCATACCCTCTCCTTCGTTACAATTTAAGGTAATTATAACAAAGAAAACCAAAACTTATTAACAAAAAAAGACTAGAGATATCTCTAGTCTTCTACTTCGTCTCACGATGTAACGTTACTCGCTTTAATCGTGGACAATATTTTTTTAATTCGATACGTTCTGGATTGTTTCGTTTATTTTTTTTAGAAATATAATTACGATCACCGCACTCCGTACAAGCTAATGTAATATTTACACGCATAGGTAATTCTCCTTTCTTTCAAAGATCGCAAACTAAAACGTAATGATTACGATTTATATATTATAAAACTTCATTCTATTTGTCAATTGCAAAAACAAGAAGATTCTATTTAGAATCCCCTTGTTTTTATAGTTAAATAAATTTTATTAAAACGATTCGTATGTAACAAACTCACTAATTGGCTTTCGATATCCTCTTGGACGAACTTTAGTCGTATCACTTTTCCCTATCGTAATCATTAAAACAGGTATTACATGCTCTGGCATATTTAATTCACTTTGTACTGCTTTTTCATCGAAACCAATCATTGGACATGTATCATAGCCATAATATTTAGCTGCGTACATAAAAGTCATCGCACTTAACGAAGCATTTCTAATCGCTTCATCCTCCATGAAACGCTCTCCTTTTCCTTCATATAAACCTTTCGTTTGCCTAATGGTATCTTCATATTCGCATTCATCAATCATTTTTAAAACTTTCATACCGAAGTAAATATTTTCAACATTTTGGTATGCTCTTTTATCACCACAAACGAGCACTACCGCTGATGCACTCGATACTTTATATTGACCGAGCGCTAATTCTTTTAATCTTTCTTTTCGCTCTTGATCACGAATTACAACATAATGTGTGTGCTGCAAATTATAGCAAGATGGAGAAAGCTTAGTTAACTCAAATATTTTTTTAAAATCCTCATCAGGGATTTCTATACCTTGTATAAATTTCATTGCAGAACGTCTAGCAATTGCTAATTCTTCAAAGTTCACCATATATCCTCCTTAATAACTATAAATTTAAATATACATTAATTTATACAAATGGATAAATCAAATGAAAACACTTTAAATCCGAATAATAATTATGATTAACAGCAAAAAAGACAAAAAGCTGAAACAATTAGTTCATACGAAATTCACACGAATCTATTACTATAGAAATTGTACATAGTGAACTTATTAACAATCACGTTTATTTATATAGAATCTTACTCGAAAGGAGTTGAAAGTATGAAAACTAAATATCGCTTTATGATCTCATCATTTGCTGCTTGTGCTTATATGATTTGGTATTTAGTATAATAACAACCTCACTTGTAAATAGGAAAAGGTGTGTATATAAATGGAATATAATCAATCAACAGTTAACTACTGGAAAGCTTTTGTATTACCATATACATTTGCTTTAGAAGAGTTAAAAACTAAATTTGAAATTATGAACCGGGAAGCTCAATTCCTAGAGGATTACAACCCGTTTGAACATATAAAAACAAGACTAAAACAACCTGAAAGTATTATTAAAAAGCTAGAACGCAAAAGCTTATTACCAACAGTTGAAAACGCTCAAACACATTTACAAGATATTATTGGTATTCGTATTACATGTTGCTTCGTAGAAGATATTTATCATTTGAAAGAAGTCATTCAAAAACGCGAAGATATGGAAGTCATTGAAGTAAAAGATTATATCGCTAACCCAAAACGAAACGGATATAAAAGTTTACACATGATTATTAAATATCCTTTATCACTAAATTCTGGTACAAAAGATGTATTTGCAGAAATTCAGTTACGTACACTGGCAATGGACTTTTGGGCAAGTTTAGAACACAAACTTTATTATAAATATGAAGGGAAAATACCGGAGTATTTAAAAGATGAACTACATGATGCAGCAATGAAAGCTGAAGATCTTGATAATAAAATGGCCACAATTCGTCAAGATATTGATGATATTGAGGCATGCTCAAATCAAATTATGCTACCACTATAAAAGAAGGTTCTCGCCAATGAGAACCTTTTTTCTACCAGTTTGGGAAGTACGACCCCCACACTTATGAAAGTTTCACGTTATTTTTTCTCTATTGTTCGAACCTCTTCAATCTTCCATTTATCATCTTCTTTTCCAAGAGCATACTGTACTTTCTTTTGAAGAGTGATACTGTCATCTACTTCCTTTTCTTTCGTTTCAACAATAACATACCCTACTTTACTAGCTTTCATATCTATATGTTCCAATTCAATTTTCTTATTTCCCTTTTGAAATGCGGCTTCTTTTTGTGTTTTTAAGTCTTCAGCACTAGGCATCTTCTTTGAAAATAACTCCATATGTTCTGCAAGATTTTTTTCATTCGTCGTTCGCACAAATGTATTCATAACATCTTGAATAGATCTCTCTTCTTCTTTTGTTATTTGTACCTTTTCCTCAGTTTTTTTAATAATAGATTTTTGTTCTACGTTATTCTCTTCTTGTTGACATCCAACTAGTAATACTACAAATACTAGAAGGAATCTTAATTCCCTAAATAATTTTTTCATATTCCCAACTCCTAAAAAGAAAAGTGAGGCAGTTCGCCTCACTTTCGCTCTTAATTATCGTCTTCCTTTATTCGGATCGCCGCCGCCAACAATATCAAAGACACGTTTCGCTATATTTGTATTCTCTTGAACGCCAGAGAATAAGTATTTACCTGGACCAAATGCATACACGTTTACATCTTCCCCTGTATGCCCGCCTGTTGTCCAGCCTGTAACCGAGCGTTTATTGAAAATATCTTCAATTGCATTATCAATCTTTGTTACATCTTTTGACGGAGCTATATCATTTACAGCTTGAATTTCTTCTGGAGTTAATTGTAAATCAATATATTTTTTTAATGTTTCTTCTACATTTGCACCTTTTGCAATCTCATTTGCCATAAAGTCTGGTGTGCGTTTTGCAGCTTTAATTGGATCTACTTTAAAGTTATACTCGCCATTGGCACCTAAAGATAATCCACCTGTAGCGTGGTCTGCCGTTGCAACAACTAACGTATTTTTATCTTTTTTCGCAAACTCAATCGCTGCTTTGAAAGCTTTTTCGAAGTCTTCCATTTCACTCATTGCACCAACGATATCATTATCATGTCCAGCCCAGTCGATTTGACTTCCTTCCACCATTAAGAAGAAACCATTTTTATTTTTGTTCAAACGCTCAATTGCTGCATTAGTCATTTCTTCTAATGAAGGTGTTTTATCATTACGGTCAATCATTTTATCTAATCCACCTGGTGCAAATAAACCAAGAATTTGATCATTTTTATCATTTAACAATTGATCTCGATCCGTTACATAGCTATAACCAGATTTCTTAAACTCTTCTGTAAGATTACGATCTTTTCTAACAAAGTTCTTTACGCCACCGCCAAGCATAACATCTACTTTATGCTTCCCTTTGATTTTCTCATCAAAATAATCATTTGCAATTGCGTCCATATTTTTACGGCTAATGTCATGCGCACCGAAAGCAGCTGGTGTTGCATGTGTAATTTCAGAAGTTGCAACAAGTCCCGTTGATTTCCCTTTTTCTTTCGCTTGCTCAAGAACCGTTTTCACTTCCGCTTTATCATTATCAACTGCAATTGCAGCATTATATGTTTTAATCCCTGCTGACATAGCTGTTGCTGCTGATGCAGAGTCTGTAATATTTTCATGTTCATCTTCTGGGTATGTTTTTTGTGTTCCTACAAGATGCTTATCAAATTCTGTAGATTCCATTTCAAAAGTTTTTGGATTATCTTTCATATACCGGTGAGCCGTCATATATGAAGGGCCCATACCATCCCCAATTAATACGATAACATTTTTAATCTTTGCATTGCTTCCGTTCTCATCTGCATTAACCTCACTAGAACGAGTAAAATTCCATGTTGCTACCGAAGTAACTGCTAATGATGCCACAACTGCAAATGGCCATGCTTTTTTCACAAACTTTTTCACTGTCTTGTCCCCCTAATTAGGTTATTCATTTCCCACTATCAAATTTAATGGAAGACTATTAAGAGAAAATTAGCTGTATGTAAATTTTTTGTTAACTTATGTAAATATCAGTTATAATTTGTATAACTTTGTCTTTTCGTATCAACTATCCTGCCCTTTACAATTTAAATATAAACAAGTTGGATTTCATTTAACGTAAATCTCTTTTTTTACATTTTGACTCTATGTTTATGAAAATAAATAGAAATGCGGTGAGCCTTTATGAAAATAGTAAAGCTAAATGAATCTTTTATTTTTGAATTACTTAATCTTTGCAAATCTGTTGGATGGTTACACGATGAAATTTTTATGAAAAAACAATTCGAAATGTATCTTTCTATCGGCACACTTGTAGGTTACATTCATGAAAACAAACTCATTGCGACTGGAGGAGTATTTCCCTTTACAAGTAACTTCACTTCCATTGGTATGTTAATCGTTCACCCTAATTTTCAAGGACGCGGAATCGGGCGCATGTTGCTAAATCATTGCTTGGAACAAATTCATCCAAAACAACCCATTGCACTTATTGCGACAAAAGCTGGCGAACCTCTATACACATCATGCGGATTTCAAACAGCAACAACGATTCATCGTTTTGAAAAGCAAACTATTAAGACGTCCCCTTCTCACTTACAACAAGTACAAGAAGAAGACCTTATATCTCTTACTTCTCTCGATCAAATTGCAACTGGTATGAATCGTTCTCTACTTTACTCTTTGCTATTACCAAGGGCCGTACACTCTTTTAAAATTGAAAGAAATAACTGTATAGAAGCTTTTTCATTATGCATACGAAAGGGCAATATATTATGTATCAATCCACTTATCGCCAAGCAAGAAGAAGATTCTATTCAATTATTAAAAAAGATATGTGAATGTTGGAATGGTATAGTACGAATTGATGTTCCACACTCACAATTTACATTTCGTCAATTTCTTCAAACAGAAAATTTCCAAGAAACGCTCCTTTCACCTCTTATGATAAAAAATGGTAGCCAACTTCCTGGAAATCGTAATATGCTATTTGCTATGATAGATACAGCGTTATGTTAGAAAGGAGACACCTAATTGAAGCGATTTAGCTATTTTATGGTAGGTTGTCTTACTCTTACACTATTAGTAGGATGTAGTGCAGCAGAAAAGCCAGTAGAACAAGTAAAACAAGTTAAAAATACAATTACAGCGAAACTAGCTACCGAGGAAAAAATGGTAGAAATAGATGGTCAAACCATTTACTTTAAAAAGATTGGTAATGAAAAACCACCTTTACTTATGATTCATGGCTTTGGAGGGTCATCAGATGGTTTTCAAAAGATTTACTCCGATTTAGCAAAAGATCATACAATTATTTCTGTAGATGCTTTAGGATTCGGGCGCTCATCTAAGCCAATGGATTTTTATTATTCTTTTCCAACTCATGCAAATTTGTATTATAAATTAATGAAAAAACTAGGGTATGATTCATTCGCAATACTGGGGCATTCCATGGGGGGAGAAATTTCTCTAAATTTAACATATTTATATCCTGAAGCAGTTACTCACCTTATTTTAACTGATGCTACAGGTGGCCCTCATACATTCGTTAATAAACAAGGCTCACCAAAACCACAATTGTCGACTGATTTAAATGCCGTTTCTTCTATTACAGATTATGATGAAAGCAAAGTGAAATTCAAACGTAATGATGAAGAGCATTATAATAAAATGAAATTATGGCCTAGACGTCTTAAAATTAATGCAAATGAAATAAAACAGCCAACTTTAATTATATGGGGCAGAAATGATAGTAGCGTTTCCTGGAAAGAAGGAGAAACGTATCATCAATTCTTAAAAAATAGCACTTTACATATTATTGAAAAAGGTTATCATGCACCATTTCGCCAAGAACCACAAGAATTTGTCGGGTATGTAAAAGATTTCTTTAAGAACAATCCGATTAAAGTTGAAAAATAACATAAACGGGTATCTCAAAATGAGATACCCGTTTTCATATATTAAGCAGCTTGCTTTTGGCGTTTTGGAGTTTTTGATCCTAATACTTTCGGGATAACGAAGCCATCCATTCCAAATTTCCCAGCGTTCATACCGGAAACAAGAACAAACATAGATAAGATAACCATCTCAGGGTTCACACCAATTGACCCACTAAACATATAGGAAAAGTTCATTACAAGACCAAAAAAGACCGCTGTTTTTGTTAAACAGCCTACAATTAAACCAATTCCGACTAAAATTTCTCCCCATGTTACAAGTGTATTAAACAAATCTACATTTGGAATTGCAAATTCTTGTAAGAATGATGCCCACCAAGATTGAACAGCCGGTTGTGCACCTTTAGATTTTTCAATTGCCCCTTGCAAATAACCTGTTGCATCGAATCCTTTTCCTTGTAGTTTACCGATTCCAGCCATTAACCATGTGTAACCAAGATATACTCGAATTACTGCTAATGCAAAAGAAACTGCTTTGTTTTCTCTTAAAAATTGAATAACCATATCTTCCTCCTAAAGTTGTAATTAAGTTAGTTACAGATAATATAATAACATTAGTTACTTATTTTTCAAACGTTAATTATGAATAATCTGTGACATGCGTATGAAACATTAAAAACTAACGTTTATATAGTAACTTTTATTACCTGTAAAAACTTGAACATATCATACCACAAGTGATAACCATTTTCATTGAAAAAAATGTAAAAAAAATGTGAGTTAAATGTGAAACACGTTTATTCGAATATAGAATAAACGTGTTTCACACTAATTATAGAATCGAAATTTATGTGTCTCCTCATCAATTAAACTCGCTTCTTCTAACGTTTTCCCATGGTTAATAACCCCATAAAATAAGCGTATAGTAAACATAAGTGCTGCATTTCCATCTACATAATCAATCGATCCAATATATGATTTCGCACCACTATGTAAAAAAGATTTTGCTAGATTTTGCTCCCCTAACGTGCACCCGCTATTTACAATATGTGTATTATGCAATTTTGCATATTTATAAATTTCTTCTGTACCAAAATACCCTCTTGGTTCATCTTGTTCATATACTTCTTCGCCTAACTCTTCCATGAAAAACTTCCCTTCTTCACCATGAAAGCAAAAAATAATATAATTAATATCGTTAAATAAGTTCTTTCCAGAAAGAACTTCCACAAAATCTTTCGGTCTACCAATCCAATATGTCACAACCCTTGCACCAAAATATTCAAGAGATGCTCGGATTGATTGCGCCTCTAAATCCGAATTAAAACCAATTACTAATGCAATATTCAACATACAACCCCCATTCTATAATCAGCCCTTATCAATCAGACTTTTATGGGATAAAGCCATTTCATATATACCTGTTTCTTTCAAAAAATCTGATCTAGTTAAAACGACTTTCTGTAAATATTGTCTATATGCTGTAATTGTTCCATCATGAGATACAATGCAAATTCTTTCAGCACCCAGTCCATAAGACCAAAGAAGAAATTCATCTACTATTTGCTGAAAACTATTCTCTGAAATAGTGTTTATACCTTCCTTCCATAACTGATTATTTGAGCTTTTCTCTATCGAAAAATGTGGAAATAACTTTTTTATCATATCCTGATCTACTATGCGATCGCATGGTAATGTTTTCGCGCCTTCTCGATAAGGAAAAATACACGGAGATACATATGGATGAACGATTTTTTGACAACTACATTTCGCACTCCATATTGTCGCTGTTTGCAAAGTTCGAAGTGTAGGGCTAACAATTAATATATCCGTTTCTTGTAATGATACATCACGTTGAAGTAATTTAGCTTGAGCCCTTCCTACTCTCGTCAATGGTGGATCCAACACTTGCAAACTTTCCGGTAAATCCGTTGTATGTTCACCTTCACCATGCCGAACAAAAACAAGTTTCATATTCAGCCTCCTCTTACTATAAAATCCTCACACATATTTCTTCCCTATTGCATTCTTTATTCCTGCTGTATGAAAACCAATATGTAAAACACTTTTTACACTGAAAGGAGAATTACATATATGAAATGGATAATTGTCTTTATTGGAATGATTGTATGGGGATATATAAACGGCTTCTTTAGTAGTGATAAAACTGCTAATCCTTGGATTGCAGATGATGAACGTGAAACAAAAATTAAACAAAAAGCAATTACGGCAAGCTGGTCCGGTGTTTTTATGTTTTGTACCATTAGCCTCTTAAATAAATGGTTAGGTTTAAGCACAAACGATAAATCACCGTACTTACCAGACCCTATCGCAGCTTTTTTAAAAGAAAATGTAGAGATACAAGTTTTACTCATGCTATTTGTTATGTATGGAATATTTTACTTACATTATCGAAGAAAATTAAGTGCCTAATTTCTAACTCATGATTATCCTCCTAAATGGTTATAGTAATCATGACAAAATGAAAGGAGAGATATAAACATGAGTAACTCGAATGAATTTTTAGATACACTACATGAAAAACAAGCAAAAGATGAACAAAATAGAAAGCGACAAGGGAACGGAAACCCAGAGAAAAAAAAGCCAAATAAAACACATAAATAACAATAAAAAACTGCCTAAAATGATTTTGAAGTGAACCCGAATAGTGGTACATGAAAAAAACACCTCCTGAATTCGCATACTAAGTATGCAAATTCATTGGAGGTGTTTTTCGTTTGAAGACAAGAGTTCATTACCCAGAAGAAGTAAAGTGGAAAGTGATTGAAATGAAAAAGGATGGATATTCCAATTGGACAATTATGGAGAAGCTTGGAATTAAAAATGTTTCCCAAATTAAGACGTGGATGAAGTGGTATCGTACCGATCAAACGTACCGTTTTCAACAACCTGTAGGAAAACAATATTCTTATGGAAAAGGACCAAAAGAGCTCAGTGAATTAGAACAGCTACGTTTAGAAAATAAACATCTAAAAACAAAATTACTTGTATGGGGAAAGTATCTGGAAATCGAAAGGGGCTGAAACCAGAAACTGTAGTTACTTTATGGAGAAATGTACAAACAAAAATAACGGTAAAAGACTTGTGTAACGTATTAGAATTACCCCGTTCTACATTTTATCGTTGGTTACAACGAACGGAAGATCTGAAAGATGATATAGAAGAAAAAGTAAAGGACGTCTGTCTTAGGCATAAATTCCGGTATGGATATCGAAGAGTGACCGCTACTCTTCGAAAAATGGGACTGTGTGTCAATCATAAAAAAGTATTACGAATCATGAGACAAAATCATATTCTTTCAAAAGTGCGTCGAAAGAAAAAGAAATATATCAATGGTGCGGAACCAATGGTAGCCCCTCATCGATTGGAGCGCCAATTCGATGCATCCAAACCAAATGAAAAGTGGTTTACGGATGTGACGTATCTCTTATTTGGAGAGCGTACCTTGTATTTATCAACGATCATGGATGCCTTTAATCGTGAAATTATTAGTTGTGTCATCAGCGAATCACAAACACTGACATTAGCGATGAAAACATTGAAACAAGCAATGAGAGGGCGAAAAGTAAAAGATGTCCTTCTTCACTCGGATCAAGGAAGTATTTATACAGCAAAAGAATTTCAAGCGTATGCCAAAGAAAACGGCATGATCACCAGCATGTCCCGGAGAGGAAATTGCCATGATAATGCCGTCATGGAAAGCTTCTTTGGTCATTTAAAAAGTGAAGCTTTCTATTCACAAAAGATAACAAAAGTATCCAACACAACTGTGCGAAAGATTGTGCTAGAATACATTCATTACTACAATTGTGTGCGAATTCAAGAAAAATTAAACCACCTATCCCCTAAAGAATTTAGGGAACAAGTGGTTTAGGTGTTTTGATTGGTGTCCCGTTTTCGGGGTTCACTTCA